>CAVOMG010000001.1:0-916005 GCA_963696985.1 uncultured Thermoplasmata archaeon
GCTGACTTGAAGCTCGAACGTCGTGAGCGGTGACGGGACGGTCCACCGGAGGCCGGTCATTCTCGTGGTTTTCCTGCACGAGGCCGGCAAACCAAGTCCGGGGATGTATGAAGGGCCGAGTTGGCCGTTCAGCGTCTGCGGTCAACGAGGTGTCGAGTCTGGCCGCGGCGAATATCGTCCTTCGCCTTGCGATAGGCCCATTGCGGGGTGTAGAGGTCGCTGTACGCACGGTCGAGAGAAATTGCCCGGTCCTTGAGGACTCTGACACACCCCTCAAGAGCCTCGTCCGACGTGCCCGCCTTTCGAACGTCGAGATCCAGAAAGGCGGTCGCATCCTTGCGGACGCCAAGGGTCCTCGTTGCCTGCCCGGTAGTGACTTGAGGCGCTCTCCCCTGGGCTAAGCGCAGTTGATACCCCCACCAGGGCGGCCGCCCCGATTGACGATACGCCGCCAACAAGGAGGGAAACCGATTGAGGCGCGAGAAGGGCGGCTCCTCCAAGCGAGCCGAGAACGGCAACGCCGACTCCGAAGGCGTAGTGAAGGAGCTTGAAGAATGCCCCGGTGTTGAAATGCCTCTGCGATGAGTAGTCGCAATCCTCCCGAACCCGCTTGGCTTGGTCAACGATGCCGTCTCTGAGCGAGCCGATCGACGGAGTCAGACCCGGGGGTTCACCCACCAAGGGCTTCCTCATAGAGCTCGGCCGCCCTTTCCGGTTTGGCCGAGTTCGCGAGTCGTTCAGCCCGGTCTAGCTTAGTCTGGATCCGGATTGCTTTCGAGATTAGGTACAGTGCGAACTTCTGGGGTCAGATAGGAGTCTGCCGGCTTACCGAAGACGGGATCGACCACTGCCCCCTTTTGGAGGTACCATTGCATCCTAGCGAAGAACTCGTGGGTGTTCGCCCTATGGGGAATTCTCGCCACCTTCGGGCTTCTCGTCGAAATATCTCATGCCCATGGCTTCGATGGTGTAGGACTTTAGGCGGCCGCCGTTCCTCTCGTTCCAGTCCTTCGCGAGCCGGATCAGTGGTATGAGCTGGCCGCCGTGCCGGGAGTCCTTGAGGTCCAGGAGCCGCTTGGAAAGCCGCGGGTTGGTCCGAGCCCACCTTTGCCCACCAGAGGTATCCGGGATAACAACTCCACCTTCCTCGTGAACGAAGGCAGGCGCGATGTCTACTCGCGCGTCATCGAGCATCGCGCTAACGACATTTTGGTCGACACGGATTTCGACCGAACTGAACCGCGGATCGCTCTCGAGCAGCGACTTGACTTTCGTCAAGCAGTTCGTTGGGCCGTTTGCCTGGGTGAGCCAATCGCCGTGGGCGCGGCGATTCAGGACAACCTCAAGGTCGATGTCGTTGCCGCCCTCCTTCCGGATCTGTGTCCCCTTGGCAAACGAACCCACAACATTGACCCGCTCGACTTGGAGCCCCTCCGAGAGCCGACTCTGGACGGCGTTCTTGAGTTCGCCAAGGGCTTGTCGCTGAGTCGTTGGCGGATCGATAGCGCGCTGACGGTCCTCGATGACGAAGTCGATAGCTCGGGTCGTCTCCTCTGCCGACGGAGGGAGAAAATGCGGCGACTTGAATCCGGGAGAGCTGACTGTTCCGCCATCAAAGTGTCGGGATAGCTCCCCCCGCCCGCCGCCAGACCCCAAGACTAACCACCCTCCCCGGGGCTCAACGATCTGGGCCTGAGGAAGAACTTCCTGCCTCGTACGCCCGACCCGTTTTCCTTCGGCGATCCAGCTCGAGTAGCGCTCCCGGGCCTTGGTCAAAGGAACTTCGCCCAACCGGCTCTGACCCCTCCACTTCTGCCCGGCCAATGCCTTCACCTCTGGAGGGAGCTCCGGCAGGCGGTTAAGCGATTGAAAGCCAATCAGCATCAGGTAAGGCATTCCGCAAGTGGAAACCACGCCCCTCACATGATTGATCATCTGGACGACACGCCGCCCTTGCCCGCCTCCGAAAAACTGCTTGACGTAACACGCGTAATGAGTGATTCCCGCGTCAGCCAGAGGTCGATAACACCGAAGCCACTCGGTGGGCTCGAGACCCTTTACCAAGGGGATTAGGCCGATCCCGGTTCCGTCGATCGCGTCTTTGAAGGCTAGGGTCGACCTCACCAGGTCATCGATCAGCCCCCGTCGGCCCGCTCCACTGTCCTCGTGGTAGACGGGGCGATCGCACGGAACGTGCCACGCAGGCTGAAACCTGCGAACCACGTCCAATTCGCGATCGAAGTGAAACCTCGCAAGCAGCGAGTCTTGGATTGTCGAGGTTGTGACGACCCTTCCGCCAGGAAAGAAGCTCTCCGCTGTCAGCCCGCGATTGCAAAGGGCAGCGGCCCGCGAAATGTCGAGCATCACCCAAGGCAGGCTGAGCCTCCCCAAGGAGGAAGGCTCGCTGATCCTCTGCGGATTCTATCCTCGCGACGATATCCCGGGGCGCGCCGAGCGAATGGATTGGGAGCATAAGGTCGGAATCGGAAGTATCGGCAGAGCCTCTAACCGCGATTCCAGGGTCTACACCTCCCTCCGCCGAATCCGACAGGCCGGGTTACGTCAGTAACTTCCCCCGGGGGATAAGGGTGGCGAGCGCACGAATCGGATGCGGGGATGGGCGGCACCGATCCGCCCTGCCCCATCGCCCTCGACAGGGCATCTGTCAGTCGGCCACCGAAGTACGTTCGTCCTTGAGGAGTTCCTACTCGGGCGAGCCCCGATGGGCTCGAAACCCTGACAGACTACACCGAGGCGTTGTGGGACAACCCTGATGCCTCGTGATGCGTAGGCGCTCCCGCCGGACGAACCCTCTGCAGCACCTTTCTCAGAGCCGCCTGCTGGTCGTCGGTCTCGGTGTCAATCACCAGGTCGGCCCGGATTCCCCTTGGGCTGTACGGATCGTAGAACCCGCGACGGTAGTGTTCAACCGATGGACATCGCTCCCTTCTCACGAAGTCCGGGTCGCGCGCCTTAATCCTCTCGTAAGCGACCTCAGCGCGGCACCTAAGGGAGACGACGAGGACTCCCCCGGACTTGGGATCCACCGCAGACGCTCCGACCAGGCGGTCGACTTCGCTTTGGTCCGCGAGCACCCCGTCGAACACGAAGCCGACCCCGCCGCCCTCGAGGTGGTCAGCGACGAGGGCGCCGGCCGGCTTCGCGTACTTCGGCCGTGCCTTGTACCACGCTACGCCCTCCAGGTCGGGATCCGGCCGATGAATCAAGTCGTCGTGGTGCTTCACCACCCAACCATCGCCCAGCTCCCGGACGAGTGCCTCGGAGAGAACCGACTTGCCTGAGCCCGGGGGCCGAGCGACGACGAGGACCGCGGGCTCGTCATCAGGTCAGTACCCGACGCGAGTACGGCCGGGGCGTTCTGCTCGATAAGAATCCTAAGTGGTTGAACAATGTCCTTCGTGGCCGACTTGACGGCCTGGACCGTCAGGATCGGGACTATTGTATCGGGGCGAGTCCCTCCCCACTTCGACCAGATCAGGGTGCTCCGCTTGACCTGCCTGAGCCGCAGCTTGTTCCCCTTCGTCAGCGAGTACCTTCGTAGAGGTCGCCATCGACGACTACCACGGGCACGACAATCTCCGGTCGTGGAACGGTTCGGTCACCAGTGCGAGCGGCCTTCGCCCTCGCCTCGGCGGCAGTGATCGCGTTGGAGACGGCGTAGTACGGGGCGTTTCCCCTCTCCGGTCGTCGATTGTCGACCACTGCGTCGCGTACGGCGCCCTGGTCGTCGCCCTGGTCACTCAGCGATACGGTGGCCCACTTGGAGGGGGAAGAGCCGCACGGTCCACACCGGGTTCTCCCGGAGTCCCGCGAGGGAGCTAATCGCTTTCCAACCGTCAGCGTTGCTCGGCCAAGCTTTCAGGAGCGACTCAGCGCTAGTCTTTCTTTCGGCGCACAGCACCACCCACGGCCTCGCCCTGGCGTACTTGCACTCCGCGACTATGGTGACCCGAAACTCCAGCCGCGAGGGCGGGATCGCTGCAGAGGGAGAAGGGTCGACGCCCGGAGCAGCGGCCCCGGGCGGCATTGCCCTGACCCCTTGCGGTGGGACCTCCACCGGGACGACCACGGAGGCGACTACGTCGACTTCGCTCGGCTGGTTCTTATGTCTCGGGTCGTCGAAGTACTGGCAGACATCGACCTCATCGAAGCCCGCGTCGCTCAGGATCTTGGCTGCACGAAGCTCGAGGGGATAGCCGGTTCGCCCGATCCAGGCCTCGACGTCCGACTGAGGCGGCGTTGCCGTCTCGGGGGCGGGCGACTTCGTCATACCGCGGGTCCCTGATCGGGGGGCGATGCAGGAGGTGCCCTCCGGGCCGTTGGCGTCGGCGGTGGGTTGCCCCCCAGTTGAGGCTCGGATGGTGGTGCGACTGGGGCGAGTGGCGCCTGCGGCGTCGGGGCTGGCTCACCGGGGCGGGGGTAGAACTGAGGCACGAACGCGAATGTAAGCCCCACGTCGAATTCCAGAAGCAACTTCGCCTTGCGGTCGATTTCGTGGGCGAGTCGGATCAGTGAGTCCGCGCGGTTCCGAAAGTCGTCCCATCGGTCCGCGTTGTAGTTCGGTAAACGGTCCACTCCCGCTGATCGGATGAACTGAACGAAGGTCGAGGCCGCGTTGACCCCTCGGGCGATCTCGACACCCACCATCTTCGCGGCCCAGTAGAACTCATACGAGTCGACGGAGCCGCGGTGCCGGATCCTCCACTCGAGTGTCGCCTTGACGTAGGACCAGTAGGCCGAGGAGTTCGACCAGGCGGTCAGCGACGCATGAGCCTGGGCCGCAGAGTCCCGCTGCTGCTGGTTGAACGGCGAGGGGTTCTGTCCATTAATCTGCATCCAGTTCGAGATGATTGAGTTGCCGGAGTTCAGGAACCAGTTGCCGGATCCGAAGACTTGGCCATGCTGCTCGAGTAGCGAGAGCAGCTCACCCACGAGCCCTGGGTGCTTACGGATGTGACGACGAATCGACCACTCGGTGTAGTGGTCGGACGTCCAGTCCCATCCGCCGAGAAAGATGAACGCGACGGCACTGAACCCGGCAGCGATTACTCCAATCGTCCAATGCCATGAGACTGACCCAGGCGGGAGAAACACGACGAGCTGGAGAAGGGCCGCGGTCAGCACGGCCACCGCTAGGACTACGAAGGCCTCGAGGCGCCCCCGCCAGGGCTCGGACTCCGTCCCGGTCGTGGTTCGTACCCTCCAGACACCATCTGACAGGCGAGGTTGGACTTAGTAGGTTCTAGCCCCGATGCTCGGTGCACCGACCCGCTGGTGGGAACTCACCAGAGCCCCCAGGACGAGTCTTTCGTAGGTCGGGCGGGCACAGAACACGTTCCGGGCCCCAAACTCGGTCTTGGCCCGTTCCACTTCGGTGGCGGGACCGAATCCGGCCCTCTTGCCGATCCAATCGAGGAGGTCCGCGAGGGACCTCCAGCCGCGATCTGCCACTTTTGGTCACGAGCGGGCCGCTACGCAAACCCGTCATCCGAAACATGTCCGGCCGAGCGTGGGCGCCGGGGGTGCCGTGGCGCTCGCTATTGCGGCACGGTAACGATTTCGATTGGGGCGCCCACCCCCAGATACCTGAAAGAAGCGACACGTCTTTAGAGGTCGAGTGGGTCAGCTGGCCATGCTAACCGATGAACAGATCCGTGAGGCATATCGAATTACGTCCTCCACTCCAAAATACAAGGAGTGGCATGAAGATCGAGTCTCGCGTCTGGCTCGATTCCAGAAGTGGCTTGCCGACGTACAGGCCAACGGGAGCGATGCCGATCTCCGGAACGGCTACCTCGACCACTTCGAAAACGCGGCTCAGTCGCTGAACGCCATCTATCGGGATAGGATCGTAAGGGACCCTGCCAGCTTTCGCAAAGCCGTCACGGGGCTCCTCGACGAATCAGTCCCAGTAGCAGCGCGCTTGGACCGGCTCCGATGGGAACGAGCACATCGAGGGGATGGGGAAGGGTCTCGCCACTGAGTATCTTATGATCGCTCACCCGGACAAGTATTGCCTTTGGAATGGGAAGACAGAGAGCGGTCTGGCGGCCCTTGACCGAATGCCGGCGTTCTCCAGAAACCAGTCATCCGGGGAACGTTACGCCATGATTCTCGAGACCGTGACGCAACTCCGCGGCCTGATCAGTTCACCCAACTACCCGGATACGGACCAGTTCCTTCACTTTGTCGGCGCGCCCGAGGACGAAGGAAGGGACGCGCTTCGGGCGGTCTCGCGGCCCCAACCAGAACCCGGGTCCGAGCCGTGGATGTCCCGATGATCCAATCACCAATCGATCCTGGCCAGTCCACCTATGTCCTCACACCCGGCCTCGAAAGTCGCTTGGAGGAGTTCATCGAGTCGAATCTGGGGAAGATCGGCCGGGAGAAGTTAGGGCGCAACCTGGCGCTCTTCCAAGACGAAGAAGGGGTTGGGAGACAATACACCACACCTGTCGGCAGAATCGACCTTCTCACACATGACCGAGAGAGCAAGACCTGGGTGGTCTTCGAACTCAAGCGAGACATCGCCCGAGACGACGCCGTGGGTCAAATCCTAAGGTACGTCGAGTGGGTCAAAGCGAACAGGGCCGCGGCAGACGAGCAAGTCCACGGCGTGATTATCGCCGCGGGTCAGGATAAGGGCCTCGAGTACTCGCTGCGGGCGCTCCCCAATGTTCACCTCTATACTTACTCCATTAGCTTCGACCTGAAACCCTCCGAGGGGCTAAGGCCCGCGAAGTAGCTCCTTTTCCGCCCACACCTCGGTCCGCTCCCACTCGAATTAGGTCAGGTTTCCAGTCGGGTTGAACTCTACTTGGAGCCGGACCCACAAATCCATCTCCCCGGTGCCTTGTTCGGTTAGTACTTGGCGATGGGCAACCCCGGGCCAGGAAAGGCATGAGCGAGACAAACAACCCGGACATCCGACTCGGGGGCCGTAGCCAACACACTTCGTGCAGGAGGACCCTCCCCGAAATTATCCGTTCGGGCCTTCTTGGGCTGGTTCGGTGCCCAGCGGCGCGGCTACTACATCGTCCGAAGCATCAGGAATTCACTCAAGCGGGCCGGCCTCTCGCACGACCCCGGACTTTGAGTTTACCTGGATCGATGGCCCAATCACCTTCGGTCTCGCGGAAGAGCTGCCAAAACCGGCAACTGAGGAGGAGGGCGGGCCGGTTTCAGACTTCGGAGGGGAGTCCCACGCCGCAGCCGCGCCTGCGAGCCCCCCGGTCGGCTTGGCGACGGTGCCGCCGCCGGAACCTGGAACAACCGAGTTGCTCATGGGCCAGTCGGACGCTACGGAGCCAGAGTCGCCGGAGGAGGACGGGCCGCCCGCGGAGGCCGGGCCTATAGCAGTGGGAGAGGCAGGAATCTCCTCTCCGAGCGAGGTAGAAGCCACTTCACAGGAGTCACGGCCCGGCGATCCGAGTCATCGGATCAGCAAGCTGGAGGCAGCGAACCACCCGCCTGACTGCGTGGCCCCTGATTCATCACTCGTTGAGGCAATCACGATCATGCTGACGAAGGACTACTCCCAGGTCCCCGTGATGCCAAATGAACGGGACGTCAAGGGGATCGTTACCTGGCAGTCTATCGGGTCGAGACTCGCCCTTGGGCTCGGGGCAAACACGGCGCGACAGGTAATGGACCGAGCTGCGGAAATCCCGTCGGACGCTTCAATTTTCGATGCGATTCCGACCCTGATCGAGTCAGGGTACGGACTTAGTCAGGGGACCCGACGGCCGAATCGCCGGGATCGTTACCTCCAGCGACCTCAGTCTCCAGTTTCGGGTGCTCGCCGAGCCCTTCCTCCTCCTCGGTGAGATTGAGAACCGAATCCGCAACATTATCGCTGAACGCTTCGAGTTGGCCGATCTCGAGAGCGTGCGAGACCCCGACGACCAAGAGCGTAAAATCGAGTCGGTGGACGATCTTACGTTCGGGGAGTACATCCGACTGCTCGAGGAGCCCGCCCGATGGGGTGGCGCCGACCTGAAGGTGGACCGGAAGACATTCATCAAGTCCTTGGACAACATTCGAAAGATTCGCAACGATGTGATGCATTTCGATACGGACTCGATTCCGGGGGAGGACCTAGAGTCCCTCAGAACCTTCGCCCGATTCCTCCAACGGCTGGAGACGCTTGGTGTGACATGAGCCTCACCCGTGGTCGACCATAGTCCGAGCGCCGGGTGTCGTCCCCGCCGAAACGATTGCTTTCGTCCGGGGACTGTCTTGGCCCGCCAGCCTTCTCACTTTAGGAAGCTCTCGGGAGGTTTCGGCTGGGATGGAAGTCAGCACTTTCGACGCACCCCAGCGGGGCGATCCACCGTCATCGGGCGTTCGAGCACGTTGAAACTCCTGATTTCTCCACCGACGTGCAGGCCGCAAGGCCCCCGTCATTGTCTGCGTCGATGAGACCCCCAACGCGATAGCGACTTCACAGCCCGGGAGAGGGCGCCTCACCGACGTTCATCTCCACCCGTGAGTCGTCCTCGCCATGGGTGACAAGCTTGCCGCCGAGGCCCTCCACGAGTAGGACGATTCCATGTGTTTCATCACCGATAGGGTCGACTCTTCCTCCCGTTGCTCTCCGACTCCGCCGACGGCCGAATCGACGTGTGAAGGAACCGCTTCCCCCTGTTCCCTGCGGGCGTCAATTCAGGCAGCGGGCGGAGGAGACGAGTCTGTCGGCCGCTCAAATACGGGCACCTGCTGACGGGTCGGGATGGCAGAAGTCCTGCTCTTCCACCACGCCCAGGGCCAGACCCCCGGTTTCCTCGCATTCGCGGACCAGCTTCGCCGCGCCGGGCACACGGTGCACACTCCGGACCTGTATGACGGACATACGTTCGCCTCGATCGACGAGGGTGTCGCGTACGCGAAGAAGGTCGGTTTCGGCAAGCTTGCCGAGCGGGGGAAGGAGGCGGCCGAAGGCCTCCCGACTCCTTTGGTCTACGCCGGCTTCTCTCTCGGCGTGATGCCTGCGCAGTCGCTCGCCCAGACACGTCCCGGCGCTAAGGGTGCTCTCCTCTTCTCCGCGGCCTTCCCCGCCGAAGAGTTCGGGGGTCCATGGCCGGAGAGCGTCCCGCTGCAGATCCATATGATGGAAGGGGACAAGTGGGTGCAGGAAGGGGACCTCGACGCGGCGCGAAAACTGGTCGGAACCTTCAAGGAAGGCGAGCTCTTCCTCTATCCCGGTGAGCGCCATCTGTTCGCGGACAGCAGCCTCGCTGACTACGATCCAAACGCGGCGACCCAGTTGACGCAGCGTGTGCTCGACTTCCTCGAGAAGACAGACGCGAAGAAGTGAGTTGCTCGGAACACGGGCCGGTCCTTCCTCCTTGAACGGGCGAGGAGCAGTAGTCCTCGGCGAACACCACTCCGCCGCAAGCCCGCGAGCGTGATGCTCAGGTGGGGAAGGGCGCACGCTCGAGGATATCACTCCCCCAGGAGTGTCGCGGGTCTCAACCCTCGGGACGCACCAATGCCGCTCACCTCGAGACCGCTCTCCTCCCAGACCTGGCCCGCGTTCGCTCGCCTTGTCGAGAAACACGGTGGAATCTTCGGCGGCTGCTGGTGCATCTCGTTTCATCTCGAGCCAGGGGAAGGGAAGCGCGGGGCAGCCACGTACCGAGCGATGAAGGAGGCGCGAGTGCGAGAAGGCCGGGCCCACGCTGCGCTCGTCTTCGACGGCCCAAACGCAGTCGGGTGGTGCCAGTTCGGCCCCACCAAGGAACTCCCCAACATCCGGAGCAAGAAGTCCTACGAGATGGGACTGGGTAGACTTCCCGACTGGCGCATCACGTGCTTCTTTATCGACCGAGAGCGCCGGGGGGAAGGCATCGCCACCTTCGCCCTTCGTGAGGCGGTTCGCTCCATTGCTCAACTCGGCGGCGGAACAGTTGAGGCCTACCCCGAGGACTACACGGACGAAAAGACCTCCTCCTCCTTCCTGTGCAGCGGGACTCTCGGTATGTTCGAGGAGATGGGGTTCCGGAAGGCGCGCAAGATCGCGATGCGTCGATGGGTCGTGGTAAGGAGGATTCCCGCGACTCGGGCGAGGCGAGAAGCGGGTAGAGCTTCGGCCCTCCCACCACCCGCCCCCTCAAAGCGGCGGCCCCCCGGCCGGTCAAGAACTGCTCACTTCGTGCGTTCGTCTTCAGCCCGAACAGAGGCGGTAACGAAAACGCCGGTTCCGAGTCGGGGTTCGTCAAAGACCTTGATCCGACCAGGGACAAACCGGAAGAATCTCCACTTTGTCGCCTCGTCGCCCGGTCGAACTTTCCGCCGCCAACTTCGATATGCCGGGAAACGATCTCCGTAGATCTCCTCGGCCCTCCCGCGCGACTTCCCTCGAGCCTCGCGGCAAACACCGTGTAACGCAAGGCCCCGATCCGGTCCACCCCAGCGCTGGCGGGAATCATACACCGAGACCGCAATCAAGGGATTGCTTCTCAAGTGGCGACAATGACGCGAGTTCGGGTCCGACAGGAAGTAAATCTCGAGGCTCAGTTGAATAGGCGAAGTAGACATGGCTGCTGTGAGCGCACTTCCGCGAGTCGACAGTCGCCAGGGCGCACAGGGGAGTCCCCTCAAGAATGCTCCATACGCTGCTGCGGACGCGTCGCTCCGATGGATGCCTTACGTTCAGCGGGAGACCCCCGGCGCCAATCATGCGAAGGTTCGCCAGACTCACGGCCGCGCCCGCCACGCAACCTCGATACACATCAAGGCCCTTAGGATGTTCGACGTTCCTTCTCGTCCTATGACCCTTCCAGTGGTCACGCCGATTCTATTGTCGGCGCGTGAGCTCTGGCTTGCGGCGGTGCGCTCCAAAGGCTGGCTTTCGTCACGGCCCCGCCCAAACTGGATGCCACCCGAAACAGTCAGGGATCGGGCCCGGCATCGACCGCCGGATGAAAGTCCGGCGGGTTCGTTCCACTCCGCATCCAGCGCGACTTCCCAGAGGCGTCGGGGGTCGTAGGGAGAGGCTGCGGATCAGCCTACGAGTAAACGTGACAGGGGTCCTGGCCCCTCCATCGCGATCTGAATGTTTGTAGCGAGAATTCGGGAAAACCGGTCGGTAAGATCAAAACCCACGTCTACTATGGGTTTGGACTCGATCTCGTGCCTTCGGTACGTGGCCGCGCGCAGTGCATTTGCGTCGACAAGCCACCAACGCGGCTTCGGATCGGAAACGAAGAAGGCAGCGACAACCGGGATGCGTCCGGTCGACCTGACTCCATCGAGGTCCCTCTTCGATAGACGGACGGACATCTTCCCGGTCTTCGCCTCGATCGCGTACCCGTTAGGTTCGCCTGGATGAAAGGCCTGCAGGTCAGGGACCCCGACTGCGTTCTTGACGACCTCAAATCCGGCGCTTCGGAATGAAATAGCGAGGAGTGTCTGCATGATTTGGCCGAATTGCTGAGCGCCGAACGACCCCTCAAGCTCCTGGACCATTGTCAGGACCCTTAGCGAGTCTGGGGGACCATCATCGATGATCGGCATTGTTGGGTATGACCGAGGTCCCGTCGCGGGGGTTCCATTTGAGGTCGTACCACGAAACCTCTTCCCGGCCCAAACTTGAACGCAAGAATCCATCGAACTCTGCGTCATGGGTTCCCACGACTACTTGGAGCGAAGGGAAGAGCCCCTTGATGACACCAGCCAATGCGCTCTTGTGCTCAGCGTCGAGGTTCTGGCTTGGATCGTCCAGTAAGATGAAGCCGAGATTGTGAGTCAGGACCTTGGCCAGAGAAAGATACGCGCTTAGTGCCACGCAATTCATCTGTGCCGTCGAGAGTCGGGAGCTCGCCGCGGTCCGTTGACCGTCCTTCGAAGAATAGGCGACGATTCGATATGTGTTTCTCTGAACTCCTTGCACTGCCTTCTGACTCACCTCGATCTTCAGCCCGTCGAAGTAAGGGTGATTGCAGAGCGAACCGTACAGCCGCGAAATGTCCTCGCCGCAGCGCGCGAGTGACTCCTGTGCCCTTCCCGTGGACAGGCCGTTGAGCGCTTGGATGATTGATTCAAGCTCCGTCCTCAGAGCAACCAACTGCCTCTTGTCCTCGTCGAAAGCTTTGGCTCCCCCATCATCTCCCCCCTCCGCCTTCTCGCGCACTCGCTGGAAATCGGAGTCCGCCTTGACGAAGCGCTGCAACGCTCGAAGGCGGTCGGCGCCATCATCAAGCTTCTGGAGATCCCCTTCTCGTTCGAGGTTCAGGTTTCGGAGTCCTTGGAGCTTACCGTCGAGGGCCCCCTCCTCCTTCTTGATCGTGGCGACTGGGTCCCCAGTTTCCCCCTTCTTGCCAAGATCTTGCCACGTCGTGTCGAGCGTCTCCTTGAGCGACGTGGCGCATCGTTCGGATTCGGCCACGAGTCGACTCCTTCGCGTCTCGAGCTCTGCTAGGCCCTCGATCTTTAGCTTGGCCTCCGCCACCTCCTCGCGAAGGCGTCGAACCTCGGTGGCCTGGCCCTTGGATATCTTCGTCCGAAGAAGTGAAGCGAGCTTGGCTGCCTCCTTCGGGTCGCCGCAGACGGGACACTCACGGGAGGCCGGTACCGCCTCCAAGTAGGCTATAGCGTCGGCCACCACCTTTCCGTGAAAGTCGAGGACATGGAGCGCCCCCTCGCTTCGCTCGATCGCCTGGAGAAGTGAGGACCGCGTCCCGGCCCACTGCTCAGGCCTGCCGTGTTCCTTGCCGTGCTCCTCCACCGCAGTTTGTGAAGCCTGAAGATCGATTTGGGCCGTCTCAATCTCTACCCTCCATTTCTTCAGCATCCCGAGACGGCCCACTGCCACGTCCAAGGGGGACTCCTTCCCGACCGTCAAGCGGATCGCACGGGTTGTGGCCTTGATCCGCCGCGATACGCGTTCGAGGTCCTCCAGATTCTCAACCGTAGCTTCACCAGGCGCCTCGGCGTCATACTTGATGCAGACACGGCGCAGGTCCGCGAGAAGGGCCTGAGATTCGTCGAACCCTTTCTTGATGGTGAGCTCTTCTTCGGCATACCCTGCCCCGAGGGCCTCCTCGCGGGCACGCGATCGAGTTCCTTCGGCGACACCCCCGGCGCCGGCGAGCCGTTCCATCAGCCTCCCTTCTTGGTTTTCTATCTCGTCAAGGGCTGTGGAGACAGGCCTTAGAGGAATCGATGTCAAGAGATTCCGAATCGTTTCGACTCCGAGGAGCCGATCCAAGGCCTCGTCTCGGTCCTTTTGCTCCTCGGTCAAGAGTCCGCGGATGCTATCTTGATGGAGGAATGCGGCCCGATAGAAATCGTCGAACCCGAGCCCCGTGAGCCGGAAGATGAACTCTGCCGCTTCGTCGTCCTCGAGAGTCTTGCCAGAACCATTTCGAACCTCAAGACTGGAACCCATTTTGCCGACCACCCGGGTTCTACTCACACGGATGTCTTCGCTGTCCCTGGACAGGGTCAACTGGACGGATGCGCGGCCTCCAGGATGGAAGAGGCTGACTAGCTCGTCACGGGTCCGGTTTTCCGGGGGTTGGAATTTAAGCTCTCCAAAGAGACCCCACTCTACGGCGCCCAGCAGCGTGCTCTTTCCCCTCCCATTCCACGCTGAGAGCACCGTCGCTCGGGGGCTGAAGTCGAGGTGAACCTTCTTGTTGGCTCCCCTGAATCCCTCGACGTCAAGGGCTTTCAGGTGGACCTTTCCATCCTCGCCCTTCACCGCTTCCTCTTCGCACGGGCCCTTGCTTTGACCGATCCCGCGGCGGCCTTCATCTCCGAAGCCTCCGCCTTGGCGGACCTCCGAATCGCCTTCACCTTGCCCTCGAGGAGGTTCCAGACTGCGTCTGAGCCGCCACGCTCGTAGCCCGCGTGAATCTCCTCCCACAACGGAAGGGCCCCGGCCGGTGAACCCTGCTTCTTTAGGGCGTCCGAAACCTCATCCTTCAGGCTCGTCATCCGGTCATGCGACGGCACCCTGCTCTATAGAACCGCCGATTCAACGAATGTGCAGTCGACCCCACGAAGCAAGCCCGGCCCTTGTGTTGGGATAACGGTCCCCTACCCACCCCAGCGGTCAGGGGTGAGGCGCCGAGGGGAACGGCTACTGCTTTCGTGGAGGCTCCAAGCTTCGGTTCAGTCGAAGGTCTCGGTTCCTTCCAGCCACCGAAGGTAATCTCTCGAAAGGAAGCCTCTCCCGGCGAGCAGGTACGAAAGATACTCCCTGGTCGGTTTCAAACCATCGAAGACCATCGATGGATTCGCCAGATACGTGACCGCGTCGACCTCCGTACCATCCTTCAGCTTCGCCATTACGCGAGCCCTGAGATAGTGGGCTGGGACGCCTTCGCATCGGTCCAGCTTCCCCATCTCCTCCTCCGTGACCGTCGAGAGGATGCCCTCCACCGACTCATCGGTCTGCGCCATGAGGTTGGCCTTTCCTTCGCCGGGGTTAGCAGCGGATCGCTTGTCGAACCTGAGACGATAACCCCGGAGCACCGCGGCCCTTCTCTCTCGAGGGTGGACTCCTCTTTCCCGGAGCCGCGAGAGGTCCATGTTCGACCCGTATGCGAAATAGTTCACATCAGCGCTCAAGGAGGGGCGCCACGATACGTTCGTCTATAACTCCGAGAGGGGGACTACCCCCGGCCACCTGCCCAGCGATCCATCATGCATGGACCCCGCACCCCGCCGCATGGCACGCCTGAACCGGGGCCACGCGGGTTGGTTCGCCGTGAACGTCAATTCATTGATCCCCCGCCCCAACGGCTCTTCGACACTTCGAGTCCGGGTGAGACTGAACCCCTGCCTTTGTCCCCGGCTTCGATTTCCCCGATGCTGCGCCCAACGCGTAGGTTGGGGTCGAGTAGCATCGGTCAATCGCGACGGATCGAGGCTCTTCCGGCTCGTCGGCGTTGGAGAGGGAACCCGCCGCTACTCCTCGGCTTACGGGAGATCGACGACCTCGATATCGGCATCCAACGGAACTGCCCAGAACGGGCACTTGCCGCTCGAACAGGCGGGGCACACCTTGCCTTCGGTCCAAGAGGAGTCGAGCCTTCCCCTCCTCATCGCGGATCGGATAAGCGCGTGAAGGAACTCTCTCCGGCAGGCGGGCTCTGGCCTCCCGCGCTTTGCCTCTCTCGCCACGACGAGTCTCGCCCGGATCCCTTCGGGATAGGCCTCGAGGAGCCCGACGGATGCCGGGACGTTTGTTTTTCCGAGAACCTCAGGGGGGGCGGCGAGGTAGACGTACTCCGCCGCTCGCCTCGCGTCGAACAACTGGCCCTCCGGATCGCCCGGTCGATAGACGGCCTTGACCTCAACGGCGACTGACTTCCGAAAGCCCTTCGATGCCGCGGCGACATCAACTCTCCCTCGAATCAGACCCCGCGGAACGGATACCTCGGGGAACACGAGCGGCCACTCGCTTGCGTCGAGCCACTCGATGACCGAGTAGATGATCGGTAGCTCCCTATTGGTCCGCCTTTCCTCGCGCATGGAGGTGCGACCCGCGGCCTACGAATCCCTGGCGGGCTCCTCGGGCTCGCCCCCGAGCTTGACTTCCCGGGCCGCGAACAAAGAGGAGAGGGTCGCGATCCGGACCCGCTCTTGCCGCTCTCGCTCAACCTCGACCTCAGGGTCCTCTTCGGGAAGCGTCCCCTCGGCCGGCGGGGTCCCCTTCGCCGCCTGCTGGTCTTGGTAGAGGAGGAGTGAGTGAACCGCCAGCCAGGTCTCGTATCGAGTCTTGAATGACCGCGCCAGGTTCACGTCGTTTTTCTCGAAGGCGAGGAGAGGACCCGCGAACTTGGGGAACTCGGTCGAGTAGTACACGAAAAGGATTCCCTTCTCCATCTGGGCGCTCGACGCGATCGACGCCGGTTCGTGAGGCCACGCCAGGGGGTCGTCCCACCGAGGATCGGCTTGGTCAATCCCGATGACCTTGAACGGTGGGAGGGCGCTCTTCCGATCCTCCGGCTCGACCGCGGGCTCGGGAATGATCGAGGTCGTCCGTTCGTCCGCGAGCGTAGGCAGGCCGGGACGCATGAGCTCCACGCGGATCTTCCCCGCGGTCCCGATCGTAGCCCCCGCGCCGGCTTCGACGACGATCCGCATCCGTCCTCCTTGGAGGGCGGTGGACCCCCGGCTCGACGAGCCCCGACTCCGGGAGGACGATCACGTTGAACCGGGAACGATGAGGGTCGGAGGAGTCGTGGTAGTTGCTGTTCGCATCGGTCTCGATCCGCAAGTACCGTCGCTGTCCGGGGTGGAATGTGATCGGTTCGTCCTGCTCCCAAAGGATCCGCACGTACGTAGGCGGTTCGTGGATCTCGAGCGGTTCGGGCTTCTTCCTCGGCCCCCGGTGAGGGTGCGCCTTCTTCGACTCCCCCTCCGCCGTTGAGCTTCCGAGGGGTCCGACGCCTTCGAGCCTCAACCCTTGGACTCGGAGGATCTTGGCGACCTCCCGTCGCATCTGCTGGACGGCTTCCTCGTCCTGCTCTTGGTAGTTCTTCTCCGCCGCCTCGGAGTTTAGGCGGGTTAGTTCGTCGTCCGACTTGAGAGCGCGAACGACCTCGGCGTCGATGAGCTCGCTCAACAGGCCGTGCCGGGCACCCTCCCGGGTCGAGACGAACAGCGCTCGCTTTCCGGCGGCGGTCAAACCGTCGCAGTTTACGTGGCAGATGAGGCGTTGGCCGAGGTACGGCAACTCGGCCTCCTGGGTCACAAGAGATTGAGGCCGCTCGTCGTGGTTCTGGCCATTCATCGTAAGGACGATCGGCCTCCGGGGGTGGACGAACGCGCGGGTCGGCTGGGGACCGCCCTTCACCGAGTCTAGGACCCAATACTCGAGACCGACGATTCCCCAGTCCCCTAAACTGATCGACGAGAGGGGCATGTGGTGGCTGAGCGGCGGTCCGCTCGCTTCCTCATCGACTTCGTCGATCGCGCCGTTGAGCGCGTTCCTGGTACCCTTGATGACCCGGCGCTGACGGGTCTTGAGCGCCCCGTTATCGAGGAAGACCGGAAGGATCGGATCGAACAAGACCCGGTTCAACAGTCCGTAGACACTCTTCTCGCCGATGGGGTTCGGGTAGCGCGAGAGGTCGTAACCGAGGTGGCGGACCATCGTCCCGGTGGGAAACCCGTCCGGTGGAGGCGGTGCCTCCGGGATCGCGCCATCGAGCTTCATGTAAACGTACCGCCCCGTTCGGGTACTGCTCGGGAGGGAGGTCTTGGTATCGGACCACCGTAAACCCGACCGTCGGCCGGTCCGCATAGCGGCTCGCGATCATGCTGAGCTTGGCCACGGCGAACGTGCTCGATCCGCCCTGTCCGTAGAGGCCCGCGAGGTAGTGCTTCTGAAGCTTGTTGCTCTCGTTGAGGCTTAGGATCGTATCGGGCATCGCGACGGGCGGCAGTCCGATGCCGAAGTCCCGTACCTCGACGATCCGGGAGTCGGGCCCCTCTCCCGTGAATATCGAGCATACAACACGGTTCGCGAGCTGGCGGCGTTGAACAATCGATAGGGAGCTCAATCCGCTCGCGGGAACGCCGAGCCACGCGGAGGCGGCGTCCCGAGGAGTCCGGCAGACCGGGACTCCGTGGTGGTGTTCGAATTCGGCCTCGAGGACCGCGTCGATCCCATTCGTAAGTCGCTCGACGACGGAGCGTCCGGGATCCGTGGCGATCTCGATGGTCCCGACGTTGTTAGCCCGGCCGAGTGGCTCCCAAGTGACCCGGGACCCCATCGCGGACTCGAAGGACGCTACCGCGGTCTTTGCCGAGTCGAGACTGTTCCCCGCGAGGAGGGCATGAAGGAGCTCGTGACTCGTCGTCACGCTGACGGCCCCCGGGGAGTGCTAAAGGAACCGACCGCGCGAGCCCCGTAGGTATCCAGCATCGCGCTCGAGAGAAACCCACCGCCTCTTCAGGGTTTGCGCGGTTGCCCCCGTCGTATTGCTCCCCGCGAACGGATCGAAGACAAGTCCTCCCGGCTGGGTCAGGAATTGGATGAAGAACCGGGCGATCTCGGCGTTCATCCTCGCCGGGTGAGGCTCGATGTGCTTCTTCTTACAATAGACGAGGTACGCGTCGGTCGCCGAGGTATTCGCAAACTCGAGGACGTTCGGAGGGATCGAGCCCCTGTGCCGATGGTTGAACGAGGTTTTGCCGATGACGGCCTCCCCGGGCCGTGGCCCCGAGTTGTACTTTCCTGTGCCGGAGCAACTCGCGCATGGCCGGACTATAGGGTCGAAGTACGCGGCGATTGCTTGCCGGTGGACGGGCGACGGGGGACATCCACCAGATATGCGTATACGCGTCCTTGACCCGGATTCGCTCCACGGTTACCCATTGGGCGGGCGAAGGTAACCGGGCCTTGTTGTACCCGATGAACTCCTCGCAAAGCTTGAGCTCGCCCGCCTCCAAGAACGCGAGGAGGGCGCGAGTCGTGAGGGTGGACATGACCGGCTCCCCCGGCTCCCAGGCGTTTCCGAGCTCGATGACGAGCGAGCCGTTCGGTTTCAGGATATCGACGAGCCGGGGCGCGAGTTCCTTGAGCCATTCGAGGTAACGATCCCCCTGGAAGTTCCCGTACGCCTTCTTGCGGTTGAGCGGGAACGGAGGGGAGGTGAGGATGAGATCGATCCGGCCCGCGTAGGAGCTCGCGACGCGCGAGTCTAGGAAACCCTCGAGAGTGGAATAGTAGGCCCGGCCGAGCTTCGTCTTGTATGCGAGCCGGGGGGCCGCCGTTGCCTTCGCGGTCCTCCTCGATTTGGCGCGTTTCGCCGGCAAATCCTGTCGTCTCGGCCCGGGAACCTCACTCGCGCTTAACACCATGCCGGCGCCGGATCCGGCCGTCCGGCGGCCTCGGACTCCCTCAGGGCCGGTGAGCGGTCCCATGGGCCGATCCGGCCCGGCTTTCGAGCCTTGGACGTGCTCGGGGGCCTCCCGAGCCATGGATACCAGATAGGCCCGGTTCGGGCCGGATCGCCCGTAGCCGACTACGCGGAGCCTGCTCCGCCGGAATGTCGGCCGGTTCGCAACTG
Source organism: uncultured Thermoplasmata archaeon (assembly GCA_963696985.1). Classification (GTDB taxonomy): domain Archaea; phylum Thermoplasmatota; class Thermoplasmata; order Lutacidiplasmatales; family UBA184; genus Lutacidiplasma. The sequence continues at coordinate 19,053 of CAVOMG010000001.1, forward strand.
CGGGTTTGGTGCCCGGGCCTGGGGCCCGTTCGCTGACGGTGTGCGACCCTTCGAGACTTGCACGAAGTCCTGACTTTGATGCCGCACCAATCCCCAAGGGTTCCTGCAGAGAGAAGTCCGCAAGGTTCCGAGGTGGTGTGTCGCCGTTCGTTGATGGAGGGTCCTTCCCGAGGGGGATCATAAGGGCATAGTGCCCTCACGCCAACAATGTTTGGCACACCACCGGGTTCCACCCTCCCCCCGGGCGGGAGCGCCAGAATATATCGACCGAAGGCCGTGCCCAACTCGATGCCGATGCATGAGGAGGCGGTCGTCGTCGAGGTGGGAGCCGTACAGGCGCAGCTAGCCGCTTCCAACGCCCTTCGTCAGAGCGGGATCGGGCTCCGAAATGTAGAGCAAGATGGGAACTTGCTTGTCGCCACGATCACACCCTCCCTCAGGTCTTTTGGCGAGACGGTCACCGTACGGGTCGAGCCTCAAGGACCCGCCGTATCGCGCGTCGTCGTGCGCTCGGAAAGTGCTGCTGCCCTCTTTGATTGGGGGAAGAATGGGGAAAACGTGAGTCGGATCACCAGGTCCCTCAGGGAACTAGTGCCGACTCGCTGATGCACTCTTCGTCCTTTGTCACCAAAACAACCACCGGTTCGTATTCGCGTACCCGGCAAGAGTCAGGGCCGACCTCCCTGACCACTTGGAACTCGTCTGCCCGTTCGATCAGGACACCGATTGGTCCTACCCCAACGAGGTCCAAGCGAGCGCCGGAAACGCGGCCGTTCCGGGCGCCGTCATCGGAGGGCTCATCGGAATCGTCGGTGGACCTCTCGGGATGATTCTCGGCGGAATGATCGGCGGGGGGCTGGGCGCCAAAGCCCAGCAGGAGGACCAAGAGCGTGCCAACGCCTTCAACGCGTCCTAACCCGCCCGAGACGACGAGGTGGTACTCCCCCGGATCCACCATCTCTCAGGCGATTTCGCTAGTGGGGATCGCCCTCGCGATTCTGATAATTTGGGGGCCCACCGCCCCAGTCTCCAGCCTCCTACCGTGGAGTCTCGACTTCTCGAAAATCTACGGCTGGATAGGTGATCCTTGGAGAATCTCACTGTCGTACGCGGCCATCATCTCGGGGTCCCTCTGGCCCTTTTGGGTCCTTCGCCACTCCGGTACTCCGGACCCACTCGGCTCTTGGGAGACGAAGGTCGCTTGGCCGTTTGCGGAGGGTGGGGCGCTGGTCTTTGCCTTCACCCAGATCACCGTGTTTCTTCTCGAAGGTCAGTACGTCCAAGCCGGATTCAACAGCGACACCGTCTTTTCTTTGGGGGTCGCCGCGCTAGTGATGTTGCTCAGAAGCCGGGAGGCGATCCTACAAACTCGCATCCGAAGCGTTCGCGATCGCACCGGTGGGAACGTTCGCTCAAGGTCCTGTGACCGGTCAGGCCACTCAATCGCCGGCTCCGGGCGGGTCGCCTCCTCCATCGAATTTCGCGGGACCTCCTCCGGGCGTAGTAGGCCGGCTGTGCTCGAATTCCCGGGAGCCATCCACCGCTGGCGCGGCCTTCTGTAGCAGCTGCGGGACAAGGACATCCCCGGACTTGACCGGGATCACCTGATCTGACCGACCATCGCCTTGCCGGTTCTGTCGATCGCCATGGTCGCCCCAGGGTGCTCTTCCACAATCAGGGTTGCCCACAGTTTGGATTGGTAGACCTGCTCCCCGTGGTCGGCACGGGGGCCGTATGGCTCGAAACCCTCCAGCTCGAAGCCCTTGTCGATTCGGACCCACTTCGATGGGTCCTCGCATCGGGCAGCGAAAAGTAGTCTCTGAGCGATCACGGTTTGATGGCCTCGCGGCCCGTCGAACTCGACGAACGCGGTCTCAGGGCCTCGAGGCGGGGTGGAGTAGTCCCTCCGAGCGTCCATGGTCAACACTACCCCCGGGAGTCCAATTCGCCTCTCGAGCAAAGCCCTGATCCGCAAGATCGCCGGTCCTTGCTCCTCGAGACCCTGGTAGGCCATGCGCCCGGATTCGAATCGTGGATAAGAAGCGCGACGCCCTCAATCTCGCGGCCGAAGTCCGCCGACTTGGACCTCAACCGGTGCGGGAGAGGGGGGCAGTGTGCCCGCGCCGACGGGGGCGACGGCGAACCCAGCCGCCAGGTGGAGCAGCCCTACGCACCCGAGGAGCTCGCTTCGCCCGGAGAGGTCGGACCGGCTTGGCGCGTGCGATCGTCCGGATTCGGCCCGCGAGACCGGGGAGGATCTCCTCGAAGGCCGACATGATCTTCGCTTCGGAGTCGGGGTGGTCAAGTGCCCCCGCGAATCGTTGGATCCCGCCGAGCAAGTCACCGAGGCCGAGCGCTTCCGCCATCCGTTTCAAGTCCGACTCGTCAGGCATCGTGAACACGAGTCCCCCGTATTTCCGGAGGGATTCCACGAGAGCCTGTAGCGTCTTCCGCAGAGGGAAGCCCTCGGGGAGGCTAACCGGCGGGCCGTCAGGGTGCGGGGGGCCGACGCTCAGGAACACGATTGGTTTCTCAGACGACTCGGTCACGGAGCTGAAGGATCGCGTTCGTCGGCAGCAGCCCGTCTTCCCGTAGCATGGTGATGGCCTGCGAGAGTTGCGAGGTATCGTCCAGTTGGACTTTTGTCATACTCTCGAGGGAGCTCCTCGATTGAGACGTTCTGATCGCGTAGAGGCTGACCCTGGACGACGGTGGACGGCTGAAACATGTCTGGGCGCATGATGAACCCCTCCGCACATTCGCGCCCAATTCTTGGGGTGAGGAGCTTCGCGGCCGCCGCGTCCAGTTCCCCCGACTTCAGACCTTCGATTAGCCTCGCCTTGTCCAACCTAGTCGATCAGCCCCGCGGCCTTCGACTTGAGTTGGATCTCGCCCCACGGATGGACCGAAAGCTTGAGTGGGTCCGGGACTAAACCCGGAAGGAGGAAGGTGTAGAGGGACTCATCCTTCCCGCGAACGATCTTCGACACCCGCAGCCCAACTGGCGGGGCGCCCTCTACGGGCGCCTTCGCCACCATGCAGAAGTCGCTCTTGTCCTCCGGCACTGGTCCAAACATCCCCCCTACGCCATCTTCCCCAGGTCGCGCATCACGGCGTGCTGTAGGTCAGTCCAGTAGCGAGTTCCATCGCTCCCCTGCCGTCGACGGTCCTCAGCGAACTTGGCCGCCACGACGCAGACTTCGCACGCCGGTTCGGACGGACAACTGCAGTGCTCGCGATCGGCAAACCCGTTGGGCGACGTTCCTCCCAGATGGACGCCGATAGCCCACTGGTGTCGTCGGCACCGGTCCGTGATGAGCCTCCGCGCTTCCCAAGGCTCCTGTCGCCGCACTCTCATGCCCCATCGCGCGGCAGAATCCCCCGGGAGCCTATCGAATGAGACCATGAGCTCCCGCCCATCCTTGACGCCTAGATCCCCTTTCGCGTGCCGATAGTACCGATTTCAGCCGATGGCAGAGGGGGGCCTGCGCGGTGGCATCTCGATTCCAAGACCCTCGGAGCTCGAGCGTCATCAGGAGCCCGTTGTCGTTGATCCGCTCGCCTGAGATGTAGTAGTCATTACGCGCCCCGAGGTTTTTTTCGAGGTCGTACTCCTTCGCCCATTCGGAATCTCCGCAGCCCGGGCAGGGTTCGCTTGCGGCGTCACTGTTCCGGGTCCAAGTCTTGTCGCACTTTAGGCAGCGGACGCTGTCAAGCGGCATCGTTAGTGTTGAATCCCAGACTCAGCCCGGAGCTTCAGGATCCGCCAGCTTCGGCCGAGTTCGGGCGGGAATGACCTACAACCTTTTGAGGGTGTCCTTGAGGGGGCGCAGGGTCGCTCTACCTGTCTCTCCCGCTCGACCGGCGAAGACGGGCTTCCGCCTAGAGCCTCGGGCAAGTCTCCGAGTGGCGGACCGGGCAGGGTTTCCCCGCTTCCAACCCCCTTGGGGCCGTCAGCGCCCGGATCGCAAGGGCTCAATTCGGTCAGTCTTCGTTGCTCCTTCGAAGACTCTCTCCAAAACGAACTTGGCTAGGACCAATCCCAGACTCCCCGCCAGATGCGCGCTGACACTGTCGTCGGTTGTGTATGGTCCTCCGGGCTCACCCCGAGCCGCCTCGTCCTCTTCGTGGCGCTTTCCTTGGGCCTAGCCCTACCGCCCGTCTCGCCAGGTTGTCCGCGGTGGGAACGCCGGCCTGCCGCTCGAGGGCGTGAGAGGAAGGAGTCCAACGCGCCTCGATCAACGCAAATGAGCTCGAGTAATTCGCGGGTCTCCTCTTTGAACCGTGCGGCCCAGTATGTTCCCAACTCTTCCTCCCCGGAGAGATGACGAACGACGGAAAGGCAGTCTAAACGAACTCGAAGCCGCTCGATCTTCAGCTCCTTGGCTCGTCGGAGGCCGACGAGCACAGCACGCAGCTCAGCCTCGGGACCGCAGCTGACCGCCCCGAGACATACGGACTCGGCGAGGACCATTCGGAGACCCGGATCCCAGAGGACTATCCCCGCCCCGCCGACTGAAGGGCGGTCGCCAGACTTATGGCGCTCACCGGGACGCATCGAGCCGTCCGTCTCAAGGTAGTATTTCGGCTCGACCATGCCGCGACCTTGCACGAGAGCGCTCCCGCCAATTGAAGACCGTCCTTCGGCTAACCACTAGCCGTGCGGCGACCTCCGTCGCGTTCCCCTTCAACGCGTCCAGGTTGACGTCCCGCTTCGCACGGACACCGACCGGGGGCCAAGCACCCCCGTGTCCGCTACCCGGTTCACTTCCCAACGATGTCCTGACACCGTTCTCGAAAGAAGGGTCTCGGGTCCGGGCTCCGGTGTAGGCCTAGTCGTCCAGGGCCCTATTCAGTCAGGCCCCGTCCCAAGGTCGAGCTGACCTGGGCTTATTGGGTAGCGCGATCGTGTCGTTCAGGGGGGCGGCAACTAAAACATGGGGGATCCGGCGCTTCGGCGCAGATCGCCGCCATTCGAGCGCAAGCGGCCCAGCTCCTCGGAACGCATACGGCCAGGGCGACCGGACAGTCCGGCCCCGGTGGCCAACTTCTGCTCAACGCCGGAATCCGTGAGCTCGTGCCGTGGGGGTGGCAGGGAACAAGCCGCAAGGTCCTGGCCGCGTGGGGGCAATCCGCGAAGATAGCGGTGAGGGATGAGGCAAATCGCCGAGTCGACGCGCTCGTGGGTGAAGCGCGGGCCATGGCGAGCTCGCATTCCATAGCGGACGAATCGCTGCGGGCGTCCCCGAACTCCGCAAAGCTGCTCCGTCGCTTCGGGTCAGCATTGGATCGTGGCGCCCCCGGGAGTCGAATCCGCGCCCTCATTCGCGCCCTCGACGAGGTCTCGTACATGCCGCTGGTCCCTAACCAGGAGGTTCCCCGACTCTACGAACGACATCAGTTCAGTCGAGCGAGAGATCGAACGGCACGAACTGCCCCCGAGCTCGCTGACCTCCTCCAGCGTCTGCAAGCTCCGCAAGACGCTGAGTATTACGCGGCCAGGCTGAGCTCAATTCGAAGTATTCCGAAAGTTGCCGAGCCGATCGATGGGGCGATCACCCGCCTGAAGGAAGGCGGGTCCGATGCGTACCGTCAAGGGGCGGCCTCCCTCCGCATCGCCTTCGAGGTCTTGGTCACCGAACTGACTGGCGATAAGGATTGGAAATCTGGCATTGACCGATTGATGCAGTCCGACGAAGAACGAGGGATCGCCCGGCGACTCCACCGTCTGTTGAGCCGCTCGGTTCACGCCGGACATGTGCCGTCGAAGGAAGACCTCCAACTGGCGCTCGACTTGTTCGCAACGGTCGCGACGAGATTGGTTCAGCTGCGCTCGTCGGTCGAGGGTTCCAATTCCCGAAGGCCGTGAGTACTCCGCCGCGGGCTCCCCCCTCAAGAGATTTCGGTCCCAGGTTGCGGATTTTTGATTCGAGCAGGGCTCGGCCTCCGAAGCAACTCACTTATCGGTCGTTCGACTTGGAACCCTAGAAAATGGACACGAGTCCCCGAGTCTTGGAGATTCTTCAACAGGTGAAGAAGCTGGCTCAAGAGGACCCGGGCACTGACGGGAAAACCGCTGGGGGTCACCGGAGAGGTTGCAGAATATGAAGCTGCCAGACTCCTAGGCCTCGAGCTGACAACCGCGCGGCATGAAGGGTACGATGCTGTAGAACGAACGAATGCCGGGTCCCGCAGACTGCAAATCAAGGGCCGCTGTCTCCAGGCTCACAGCAAACCGGGTCAGCGACTAGGCCGAATCGACGTTCGTAAGGACTGGGATGCGATCCTTATGGTCCTCTTGGACGCGAACCTTGAGACTATTGAGATATACGAGGCGGATCGGGGTGCCGTCCTGGATGCTCTCTCCGCCCCGGGTTCCAAGGCCAGGAATGAGCGGGGCGCACTGGGCATCAACAAGTTGAGGGCGATTGGACGACTTCGATGGCCCCCCGCTGGCCACGATTCGGCATAGGCTCTCCGGAGTTTCCGATCGCGCGTTCACGAAGTCAGCCTTTGGGACACGCCCCCACGGCGCGTGTCGATGGATGGCGGTCGGTTTCGAGGGAGGGAGTTCGTTCACGGCCGGGATACCCGTTCATCGCTTCGACGTTCTGGCTCTGCGACCGGACCGGGGATTTCGGGCCAAGTGTGCTTGCACCGGCTCCCCCTCCTGTTTCCGGTACGCCCGAACCCGATGGACCCGGTCCCTACGACGGACAGAGTCGTCGTCTTCCGGCACCCCCGCCTCGTGCTCAAGTTCCCAGTGCGCCTCAATCTCGACGACCTCTTGCCGGTCCCGGTCGATTTGCCGTGTCCCGGCTCGAACGAGAAGTAGGTGCTCGTAGGCCTCCCGAGAGTTCATCTTGTAGCGCCCGTAGTCCCGGGCCTCCAGCGAGGCGATCGCGCGCTGGATCGCATCCCGGCCATCGCGGATGTTGTTCGTTTCCCAGAGCGGGGCGCCGAACTGCCGCAGGGATCTCTCCTGTGCGCCGATCCGGCTCTCGAGCTCCCGAAGCCGGTGGACGGCCTCACCGTCCACGGTTCGACGTTCGGCCACCGCTCTACCTCCGGGGGTTACGAGCGAGATGGGGTCGGACCCGCTCGCCGGCCTCCCTTCGGTACCCACGGACCCGGTGGTACTCCCCCTGTCTGCCCCGGGTGTCGTCCTCGCCCTCCCGGGTGTCCTTCTCCTGCCGCTCGGTCCACTCGACGTCCTCCCGGGCGACCCGGTGCAGGCTTCCGTTGTCTCGTCGGTTGGCGACGTTCGCGAGGAAGTTCAGGCGGCGGACAGCCGTCGCGTAACTATCGGCACGGACGGTCCGCTCGATCGCTTGGTGCCGCACGTCGGGAGGGCAACTCGCACACCAGCCGTGGAGCCCGCCTTCCTCAAGGTGCCCCACGTGCCTCGACCACTTCTTCTCCATCGAGTTACCTCCGGACCATCATGCCGCCCCCGCCGCTCGCAGCGCCCCCGTCCACAGGTCCATCCGCCAACGGTCGTCGAGCGTGTCCTGGACCAATCGGCTGCGCCGCAGGCTGACGAGGATTCCCGCCACCGAAACCGTCGCGACGGCGATCAATGCGAGACCGACCGCCGGGTCGATCAGCATCTCGATCAACGCTGCGGTGTTCCATGCCATGTGAAGGGCAATACCCGCAGGAAGTCCCCAGGCCCGGCCGTGCCAAGTGACGGTGGTCAGGGTCGAGGCCGTGGCGTGAAGGAGGGGGTCGGTCACCGCCCGGAGTGCGATGAACCCTACGAGGAGAGCGGTCGGCTCCCCCCACGCCGCGACGAAGTAGAGGGCGTTCTCGGTGGCAGCGAACCCGATCCCGGCGCCCGAAGCCGAGGCGAAGTTCGCCCCCGTGGCCCCGGAGACGAAGAACTTCAGGAGTTCCTCGACCGGTGGGGCCACGAGGACTAGGATCACGGCCGAGGCATAGAGCGGGCTTAGGGCGTCCTGGGCGAGGAACTCGACCACGAGCGCGCCGAGGGCTACGAGAGTGGCTCCCGCCGTGAGGCTCAGCACGCGGGGACGGAGAAACGCCACGAACGGGGCCACGAGCACGAAGGAGACGAGGAACGCCTCGGTGGCGGAGGCGAGGTTCATCGGGTCTCGCCTCCGGAAGGTAGGCCCGTTCCGGGAAACCTGGATGGATCCTTTCTTCTGTTGCGCGCGCGTACGTGATAGATATAGAGGGGCGGGGCGCCTCCTCCTCCGCCTCCTCCCTCTCCGCCCCCGCCGTCATCCATGGACGCTCCTCCGGTGACGCTTCAGGTTGTCCCGCCGGGTGAACCGGACGCCGCACACCTCGCAGACCGCCGACCGAGAGTGATCGCTCCGGGGTAGTTCCGGGACGGCTCCCACCGACTCCTTCTGGTCCAGGTAGGCAATCAGTTGCTGGCCAATGGCCTCGGAACTCCCGCTGAGGTGTCGCTCGAGATCCTGCACGTCAAGGTCGACGTCGAACCCGCGTAGGCCGTAGGCGAGGTAGGGGAGGACCGTCGGCGGAATCTGGAGAAACCCTTCCTCCTCCCGGCGGACAATCCACCGGTGTCCGTCCTTGATGATGACCTGGAGCATCGACTTGAGCATCGTGCCCTCGCGGAGGACCACCGGGACGTGCCGGTAGGCGTGGTAGACGAGGAGCGGGCCCCGGAGTCGGAGGTGTCGCTCGATGTTCAGGAGGCGTTGCCAACTCCGGCCGTCCCCGCTCATCCAGTCGTGGGAGGTGACCGCCTGGTCCATCTCGTCGATGACCAGGGCGGGTTTCCGTCCGATTCGAACGGATTGGACCGCCCCGCGGAGCACCTCGCTCAAGGAACGGACCGGATGGATCCGGCCCCAAGGCTCCGACTCCGGCGGGCCGCCTCCGTCGGGGTCCCAGGTAAACGGGAGGTTCGTGTAGACGTCCCATTCCGGTCGCGTTTCGAGGACCTTTTCGATTACCCAGGCGGCGAAGTTGGACTTGCCCCGGCCCTGGCCCGCGAAGACGACGGACGGGCGCCCTTCCCAGAGCCACGCGCCCTCAATGTACCGGCGGGCCTTTCGGTCCTCCCAGGATTGGACTTTCCGATCGGGCAGGGTGGCCCGCCACAGGAGATACTTCTCGGCGAGCGCACGCGCGGCCTCGGGACCGGTCTGCCGGTCGGCCGAGATCGCCTGCGCCAGAGCTTCAGCCACTCCGGGGCCGGCCGGAGACTCCGTCACCGGAACTCCCGCGCGTCGTCCGACCAGTAGTCCCGGGACGATTCCCCCTCCCGCCGGCGGAGCGAGAGGGGCCCGGCGCGCAGCATGAACCGCTTGATCGTGCGGGCCCGCACGCGGCTCTCCGCGGGGGTGAGCTCCCAGCTACGCGAGGAGGGGTCACCGTGGGTATCGTCCAGCGCTTTCCAACGGGCGCGGTAATCCGTGGCGACCGGATCTTCGGGGTCCTCGTCCAGCATCGAGTCCGCGAGCTCGTCGACGTCGGTCCAAAGCTCGGCCAGCACCGGATACTCCTCGGTGTCGCCCGGGTCGAGGGCCAGCTGGGCTCGCAGGATCTGCTCGGCCGTCATCTCGAGGAGCAAGTGATACAGCCGCTGGCCCGCCGGTAGGTGGGAGTAGGCGGCGGAGTCGTCCGGGAGCCCGACTTTCGCTTCGGGTGGTCCGTCGCCCATCAATCGGCCTCCAGCTCGCTCTCGAGGCGGGCGGCATGGCCGGTCAGCGGCCGGGGAACCTTCCGGAACTCCTCGCCCGCCACGCTCGCCACGGAGAGCGCTTGGAGGTCGAGGAAGGCGTTGATGCGGGCCCAGAGGCCCGGGTAGACTCGGGGTACCAGATGGTCGCGCAAGCCCTTGCGGCGGAGTTCCAGGCGGTCTCGACGTCGTTCCGCGACCCGACAAGCCTCCAGATTCACCCGGGCTTCGGCCAGTCCCTGGACGAGTTCCAACGGGGAACCTGACGACAAGGGAGCCGGGCCGTCCTTGACCTCCCGACGGCATCGCTCGGCAAGGGTACGGAGCCGGGCGTCCAGCCGCTCGTGCCGGTCGCGCACCTCCCGGAGTTCCGCCTCGGCGGACTCCAGCTCCGCCTCCGCCTCGATGACCTGCTGCCGGACGAGCCAGCGGCGGCTCTGCTCGAGCCTCAGGTAGCCGAGGCACCACTCCCAGTTCTGGTAGGCCCGAGTGCCCTCCGGCGGAACGAGGAAGAGGACGTTCGCGGGTCTCGATTCCGCAGGGACGACTCGAGCGCCCCTCGGGGTCCGCGTAAGAACCTCGCGCTCCGGGTCGAACCCGAGCCAGCCGGTGATCTCCAGGAGGTCGGACTGGAGAGCCATGGCGTGCTGTCGCCAGAAGGCGAGCCGCTTGCGTTCGCCGGAGTCGATCAGCGACGCGGGAGGGGACCAGCCCGAGGCCTCGTCCCGGACCATCTCAGGCCTCCGAAGCTCGCATCGAGCGGAGCCTCTGACGCCGCCACAGCCTCGCGACCCACCAGACGACGGCGAGGAAGATCGGGACCATCCCGACCAGCTCGAGAGTCCCGTCGCCGTCGAGGTAGGCGGCGGTGAGGACGCCGAGGCTGAAGGTCAGAATGACCGTGTAGCCCCACTCGCGCGGACTCAGCTCGAAGGCCCAGCTCCTCAGTGCCGCGGCGACCGCGAAGAGGAGTCCTACCGCAGCTACGAACGCGACGAGCAGCAGAAGGTCGGTGCCGGCCGCCATCAGAGCGCCCTCCGCCCGGAACGCGAGGGTCGGCCGAGCAACTTCGCCCGCGCAAGCTTGTGTCCCTCCCAAAGATAGAGCAGGACCGCAACGATGGTGGTGGCGGCATAGGCTGCCCGCCCCGCCGTGGAACTGCCGAACCAGGCGAGGTCGTCGAGGATCCCCTGCACCGAGGAGAGGGACGGGTCGGGGGGCGGCGTGGGGATCCCGAAGATGGTGCTCCACCAGGTCCCGGCGACGACGGAGGAACTCAGGATCGGGCCGTCGACCTGACCCGAGGCGCCGAGGACCGAGCCATCGACGACAATCGAGGAGTTCAGCGCGAGGATCGCCTGACCGTCCTCGATGGCGCCGACCTCGGTATTCGTCAACACCAGTTGCAGGTCGAACCGGCCCGCTCCCCAGGAAGGAACCGACCAGTTCTCGAATGGCCCCGGGATCGGCCCGAGATACTCGACCTGGAGATCCTGCCAGGCCTGCTTCGTTTCGGACCCGTTCGCGCCAGCGCCCGCCGGCTCACCGAGGACGAAGACCGGTACGTCGAAGGTCGTCCCCGACTCCGTCGGAGTGCCGGGAGCGAGGCGGAAGTACTGTACGGCCGGGAAGTCCTGGGGCGTCGCCACGGCCGGACCCGGGGGGGCCAGCCAGGCACCGCCCAAGGTCACCAGGACGACCAGTACGCGCAGTGGAAGGCCCATCATCGTCAGCCTCCTGCCGTCATCGCCGCCCAAACCGCGACACCGACCACGACGGCGACAACTGCGAGCAGAATCCAGAGACTCGCCGGGTCCCGGTGGATGGAGGCTGGACGGTCCTGTCCCAGGGTCCGGAGATCCGCCGACTGGCTCCACGCCTCGGCGCCGAGGACCTTCGCCGAGTCGAGCTCGGTTCGCAGCGAGCGGGCCTGCTCCTGCAGGTTCGCGATGGCGTCGGACTCGAACCTCGCGATCTGCTCCGTCAAACCGCGTAGCGAGGAGCCGTCGAGACGCAGTAGGCGGGCGAGGTACGCGGAAGCGGGGGACTTCTCGCTGTTGACGAGGTAAACCGCCTCCGTGTGGGAGTCCTGGAGTCCCTCGACCAGAGGCTGGATCTCGAGGTCGAGGACGAGCGTCCGTCGGGCCATCAGGACGTAGGTGACGAGGATCGCCGACGGCAGCGCGACGAGCTCGCCGAAGGCGAGGGAGAGCGACTGGAGTTGCTGCTGGGCCGCCGCGGTGCCGACGGCAATCGACGGCCCGGCGTTGAGGAACGTCAGCATGGCGAAGAGGAAGATCGCGTCGACGATCCCCATCGCCGTCATCGTCGCCCACTGGAGGCGGCGGGCACCCTTCTCGGTCCGAGTGTACGGGATCATCGGGGCCTCGTGAATGAGGTCCTGGTCGATGGTGACGAGGAGGCGTTCGGCTTCCTTCGGAGCGTTCGCCAGACCGTAGAGGCGCAGAAGGTGGGGCTCGCCCGCGTGCCGGAGCGACTCCTCGACGCGTCGGACCTCGGACACGGGGATAGACAGGTTTCGAGCGACCGACTCGGCGGGAACCTTCCGACGAAGTTGCCCGATGACGGGCGCGTTCCGCGGGTCGGCAAGGACCGGGTTCAGGCTTCCCTCGCCGACGGGCCGAGTCTCCTGGACCCAGAGTGGCCCGTGATACCACCACCGGTCGCTGCCGGAAGAGTAGTGGATCTCCGCCGGCACCTCGTGGGCGCGGCCGAGGACGATGGAGTCGGGATCCCGCTTCTTCCCGAAGAGACTCATCCGATCCTCCTTGAGCCGCCGCGGCGCGGGGAGCCCCGGGTCCACGCGTAGACGAGTCCTACCGCGGCGACGATCACGAGCGCGAGGACCAACCAGGGCCACCACGGGAGGGTGGTCCCGCACGACAGGCAGGTGGCGGGAGGCGAGGTGACGGTCCCTTCGGTGCTGAAGCCGAACGCCCCGCTCAGGGGACCGGGTAGACCACTGCTGTACCAGTCCCGGACCTGCCAGATGTAGCCGGAGCCGCAGGTGAGACCGTTGACTTGGAGGCTCGACACCGGTCCGTTCGTGCTAACGATCTGGACCGGGGTCGAGTCGTTGGAGGTCCCACGGTAGAGGAACAGCGTGACGTTGACGAGAGTCGTCCCGGACGGCGCCGGCCCGTTGCTCCAAGTGAGAATGACGCTGCCGCAGGAGAGACCACCTCCGGGCCCGCTGCTCGGATGGCTTGCGGTGCCGTTGCCCGGCGGTGACGTCGTGTTGCCCGCTCCCGAGCTGCCCAGCGCCGGCGTCCCCGTGAACTTCCAGCTGTCGTTGAAGTAGCCGCCGCCGTTCCAGTGGCAGGGCGAGGAGCCCGAGGTCGCGATAGGTTGCCCGCCGAACAGGAATGCGGTGGTCCCGTTCACCGCGCCCATGACGCCGCCCTTACGTTGGCAGGCACTGCCATGAGTCGGGTCGGGAGCGACGGTCTCCTGCGTCCAGTTCCCTGCGCCGAAGAACCAGAACTCCGGAGCGACGTTGAAGGTGGAGCCCTCCGTCATCAGGAAGACGCCCCCCGAGACCCCGGCGATCTCGTTGAACTGGCCGGCCGGCGGTTCCGGCACGAGCTCCGACGTGAGGTTCGTCCAGACTCCTCCCGAGAACGCCCACGTCCAGTTCACGTTCCTGCTGGTGCTGCAGGCCCGTTGTCCGCCGAAGGAGACGACCTCCCGGTCGTAGGCGTCCCACGCCATGCCGTTCCCGGCCACGCAGCCGAGAGCCGGCGTGCCGCTCGAATTGGTGATGTCGTTCCAGCCCTCGCCGGTCCAGACGTACGTGTAGGCCGCGTCGAAGGCCGCGTTGATGAAGTAAGCCACCGCCTCGTTGTCGGCGTAGTCCCACGCCATCGCGCACGTACCTCCGAAGTCCGGGATGTCCGTGCTCAGGTTCGTCCACTGGTGGTTCGAGAAGGCCCACGTCACGCCGCCCGTGGCCCCCAAGGCGGTCATTCCGGAAAGGGCGAGGAAGTAGTCGCCCAGCGGGTCCCACGTCATGCAGCCGACCTCGGCGTTCGGCTCGGGGTTGGGGTGGGAGGACCCGGTGGCCGTCGTGTCGTTGGTCCACGTGCCGTTGTCAAACTCCCACGTTTGCTGGTAGGCGGCGCCCGGGTGGTTCTCCCACCCCGAGTCCCAGAAGAGGACCTGGCCGGTCTGCGCGCTCGTCGCGTAGATCGACCCCTGGTTAATCGACGCCGGAATGACGTCAGGCGGGTTCGGCGAGCAAGTGGGGCCGGGCTCCACGCGCCCCGCATGCGTCGTGCCGCCGCAGACACTCGTGACGCTCCAACTCGGACCGGCCAGGGGATGAACGACGGTAGGAACCGGACCCTCCAGTGGCGAGCCTGACGCCGCTGGAAACGCTACCCCGCTCTGCGTCGCGATGAGGACGGCGACAAGCGACGCCCCGAGGATCGAGAGCGCCCTCACGGGCCCACCTGCCGGCCCGAGTCGGCCCGGGGCGCAAGGAAGTAGCCGGCCGTCAGCACGATGCCTACGACGAGGAGGATCAGGTCGAACCCGAGTTCAAAGACGAACAGCAGGATCGTCAGGACCGGGTGGTGGATGGCGAACCACAACTGGAAGCCCAGGATGGCGAGGAAGAACGCCCAGAAGCCGACGACCGCGATGCCGCTGCCGCCGATCCCCCGCCCGCTCCGTCGAAGCCCGACCGCGCCACGCGGGGAGCGGATCTGCCGCCCGGTCCCGCGATCGGACGCAAAGGTCCCGGCCAGTACGACCGCAAGGTAGAGAACGTCGCCGACCGCTTCCGCCGGAATGAGGATCTCGTCGGCCGGCAGCAGGAGGACGTCCAGGATCGCCTCGACAACAAGGATCGCGGTCAGGGTGGCCCAGATCGCTCCGGTGCCGCCCCGGGCGTGTTTGCCGGACCCCTCGCTTTTCACGGTCCCACCTCATGCGCGTCCACGGTCGTCCCGGCGACCTACGCCCGCGACGCCCGGCCCCGGTCACTGCGGCTGCGACCGACCTGCCGCCCGCTGCTCCGACCCCGACGGTGCCGAAGGACGAGGACGATGGCGAGGACGGCGACGATCACGACCACCACGATGATGATCACCGTGAGCAGCTGGGAGATGCTCCCGCCGAGGCCCGAGAGCCAGTTGAACGGATTCAGCGCACTGAAGAGCCCGCTCAGTCCGTTGACGATGTCCGAGCCTAGGGAGCCGAAGGCGTTCGTGATGGAGCTCCACGCCCCGCCGAGGCCCTGCTCGATGGTGTGGCCGACGGAATCGAGGGCGCTCATCCCGGCGCTCGCGATGCCGCTCCCGAGGCTCCAGAGACCCTTCCCCGCCGTCGCGGCGGCGTTGTAGATCGTTCCAGGGAGGTTGGCGACCGAACTGAAGAACGGCGAGAGGACCGCCCCGGCGGTGTTCACCGCCTTGCCGAGAGTGTTGACGACAGCATTCGCGCCGCTGGCGATAGCGGAGCCGGCCGCACCTCCGAGATGCCAGATCGTGTTCCCGACGGAGTTGACGCCGCTCAGGATGGCTCCCGCAGCCCCCGAGGCGGCACTGGCGATGCTCCCCGAGATGGAGCTCAGACCGTGGGTGATGGTTCCCGTGACGGACGAGCCGACGTTCTGAAGCGTGCCGCCGAAGAACGGCATGACGTTGCTGGCGGCCTTCGAGACGTCGTTCGCGAAGCCGCTGAAGTCGCTCCCGAGGGAGCTCGTCGAGCCCGCGACGGGCTTGATGACGTCGTTGGTGACCGTGCTGGAGACCGTCCCGACGGCGTTGGAGACAGAGCTCGCCGCTCCACCGAAGAAGTTCGACACGGCGGAGGCAGCGCCGGAGAGGCTGCTGCCGACGCTCGGCAGGCAGACGATGAAGCAGCCCCCGGGGCCGAATTCGGGGGTTCCTGTAGCGGTCCAGCCCAGGAAGTCGGCCTGACCCGGGACGTAGATCGCACCCGAGAGCGAGACACCGCTCCCAGAGGGAAAACCGGCGGCCTCAGCGCTCGAGTACCAGTGGTGGGTGACCGGATCGAAGACGCCGCCGGTGGCGCCCGTCCGGCCCGCGTACACGGCTCCCGTGGCGAGGTCCATGAACTCGCCGATGTCCGCGCCGGCGTCGATGGCCCCGGTCGTCTGGTTGACGAGAGCGAGGTTGTGGGCCGCGAGCAGCCCGGGGATGGCGCTCGCGAGGTAGTCGTGGATCGTCGTCGCCGCCTGGCTCGAGAAGGTCGTCTGGACGGTGACGTTCGAGATGAGGTAGCCCTGGACCTCGACGTCGGCGGCCGCCACGCCGGTGCGTGCGCTGATGTAGCTCGTGAGGAAGGAGTGGATCTGGCTCTGGATCGTCTGGGGCGACCAGGTCGTCAGATAGAGCGTCGACGTCGCTTGCACGCCGGAGTTCTCCGATACGGCGCGGAGCGTCGTGAGGGACTGGTTCGCGAATGCGACCGTCGAGGAGGTCGTTCCGTTCAGCAGCAGGCCGGTATCGAGAGCCGAGGAGGTTTCGCTGGCGGGGTTGCTCGAGTTCAGGACCGAGGAGAAGGCGCTGAGACTGGCGTTGACGTTCGAGTAGGAGTTCAGGCCGTCGGCGCCGTGGGTGTAGTTGGCGTTGGTCGCGACCGCCGGGTCGAACGGAGCCGCCCGGACGGAGGTGAAGGTCCCCGCGACGAGGGGGCGTACCGAGGTGGCTCCCTGAGCTCCAGGAGCACCGACGAAGGCGTTGTGGTCGACGAAGTAGGTCGTGTCGAGGATCATCGCAGCGTCGGTGCCGGACGCCATGGAGAGCACGTCGCTGAGGTAGCCGATCTTCGAGAGGTTCCCGTCGAGGACGGGGTGGATCGTTTCGGAGCCGATGACCTGGGCGTTGGTGGTGTTGACGAGGCTGACGATCGTCTGGAGCTTTTGTGCGTAGACGTAGACCTCGAAGAACTGGAGCGGAGGGAGCTCGTCGTTCGATGGGAAACTCACCGTGGTGAGGGTCTGGAAGCCACCGGGCTTCTCCTCCCAGTCGTTGACGGAGAAGGAGTAGTTTCCCGACGAGTAGGTGGCCTGGAGCCAGAGGGCATTCTGGCCGGACCCGGCCGCCGAGTTCGAGACGTTCCCAGAGCCGGGCGGCGCTGTGTTGGTCTTGTCCTCGGAAAGCTCGAGCGTCCAGGTCGTGCCGGTGCCGTTCAGCGCCACGCGCTGATTGACGAACGCATAGGAGACGTTCGCGCCGAGGAAGGCGCCGAGTGGATAGACAGCGATGCCGTTGTTCCCGGTGGTACTGTTGAACTGAAGGATGCCGTAGCCCGAAGAGTTGGTGACGAACGAGCCGTTGCTCGCTAGGCTGGCGCCACCGAAACCGGAAGTGTTGAACTGGGTGGGCTGGTCGATGTAGCTGACGCGGGCGAACTGGATCTCCAGCTGCTGGCTGAGGGGATTGCTGCCGAAGCTGAGGTTGATCGCCGTCCACTCCTCGTGCGAGACTCTCGGCGGGTCCGCGAGGAAGGCGGCCGAGGTCACGACCATCGCCGCAACAAGGGTGAGTGCGAGTGGCGCGACCCACCAACCGGCATCGGCGCGCCCGGGCGGCCGGCCGCCCCGGTGTCCCATCGTTCGACTCTCGGTCTCGCTCCTGGTTTCTCCCTGTCCCCTCATGGTGTGGGGGCGAGGTCGGGCGGAGTCGCGGGTGAGGCGTTTCCGCCCGCCTCACCCGAGGATGATCATCCTCGTGGGAGTATATGCCAGATTCGTGTACGAACGTAACGCACGTGTCCCTTCGCCGGCTTGGATGGAGCCGGGCCCAGGATGAAGGTGGTACCGTGGTGCAGGGAATGGGTGCTCGTGGAGGTGTTTCGCGAACCCCCCGAACCGTTCTTACGGGCGCCTCACGTAGCGTCTCTCCCGCGGGGTGAAGGTGATTCAGCATGAATCGTTTCGACAGAGAGTACCTGGGACGGCGCGAGAGAGATGGCTCTGATGTTCTACGAGTCGATGAAGTCGAGGAAAGACGTTCCCGAGGACATCAAGAACCTCGCCGAGACGGCGCTCCGTGAGACCGGCGAGAGGAAGAATCGGGACTTCAGGGAGGCGATTGGCGTCCCCCCGCCTTCGATTCGGGGGGCGAGTTCCTCGAGGTGATCACGCTAGAGTCCAAAGTAGGCACAGGAACCTGGAACCGGTCGCTCCGTCAGTAGACATTCAGAACTCTGGCGGAGAGCCCTCCGAGACGGGTGAGAACCTCGTCTCCTCTCGGAGTCCGTCGTATCCGCAAACTCTCTCTTTACTGATCAAGTCCGACGCTGCGAGGTACCCTTCTCACGCGCCGCCTGCTTGGCTTGTTGCATTTGCCCTCGCTCTTCCTAGGTCTTGCGTCGATGGCAGCGGACGCAGAGAATTTGGAGGTTCCCGAGAGGCTCCAATCCACGCTTGACGTTTCGCCAGGTACCCGCCTTCCACCAAACGCGGCGGGTCGCGGGTCCTCCGATCCGAACGATGTGATTAACATCCAGGAGTCGCACATCGCTCTCGGAACACCTCGAGCACTTACGCCCAAGCGCGCCAAGGAGTTATTCCGCCGAAGGATTCAGCTTATAGAGGCGCCCGGTGACCCTCTGGGCCGGCGCCGGGTTACTCTTCCCCCTCGCGGTCACGCAGGCCAGTTGAGCCACCGACCGCGACTGGATGCAGAGTCACGCCCGGAATCAGCACCAAGCCCCACCCAAGGTTTCCGACCAGCCGGGAGCTGACCAACCCGCCAGTTACCCCTCAAGTTTGCCCCTTCTTCCAATTTTTCAGCGAAGCAGTGCCTTTCAGCTTTCCGGTCACGCCGAACGAGACCTGCCCGCCAAATCCCGGCTTTTCTGCGCGGGCCCCTCCGAAGGTCCCGGGTCTGTCCTCGCGTGGCGGGTCAGAATCGCCCGCAGGTCGCTCGGATCGAAGGAAACGTCCGCCGACCATCGACCGAACCCACCGTGACTGTTGACGGCCCGAATCCACTCAGCAAGGAACTCTCGCTTCGTGCGGTGCTCGTCCGCGTCCTGGCCCTTCACTTCGAGGACAAGCATACGCCCGCCCTTCAGCCTGACGAGAAAGTCGGGCCGGTACTTCTTGACGACGCCGTTGTGCGTGTAGAGTATCTCGTACCCCAGGTGGTCGTTTTTCACCCATGAGTCGACAAGATTACTTCTATCAAGCTCGGAGGCTTCCGAGCTCTCCCAGCGTACTGTCGTAGACGCACTGATTGATGTGGGATCTGCTCGTGTGCTCACAGGGTCGTCCGGTGTACCAGGGCCGCATGTCCCCGGTGCTTCGAATGGGAGCCAATTCGTCGAATACTGGTTCGAGAGTTTCGGTGTTCTCGAAGCGAATGGCTTCCCACATGTGCTGGACGACACGGCTCATGTTGAGGGTGAGCACAAGGCGTCGTCGCGTTGGGTCATCAGCGTAGCCGCGAGGATTGATGAGAATGCGATCGCTGGCGAGAAACCTCTCGATGAGCGCGATGAGTTGGGCCAGGAGGTAGTCCCTGTTTCCCTTCCAGGTTGGCTTCATTAGATCGAAGACATCGCGCGCGGCCTCGAACACGATCCGCTGCATTCGCAGTCGCTCTGCCAGTTTCGCGAGATCAATTTCGGAGATTTTCCTGAAATCGGGCTTGCCGTCAATGATGGGAGCCAGCTCGGCGAGTTCCCGAGCTTCGGTGACATCCAATTGAAGCGGGGGAAGCCGAGAGGCCTCGAGCTTGAGTACAGGCTTGTAGGTGTGATCGATGCGGACGACATTCGGCCACGCCAGCTGGTACTGCTTCTTCGAGGGGTCGGGCCCGATGAGTGTTTTCGGGGGCTGAGGCGGGGGCGGAGGTCCGTCCGCCTGTTCGTGTGGGAGAAAGGTGAAAGGCACTCCAAAAATGTTCACGTACTCAGGCTCTAGAAGCCCGGTCTCAGAGTTCACGTCGTAAGACGTGCGCCGCAGCCCTCGGCCGACAACCTGTTCGCAGAGGAGTTGGCTCGTGAACGCGCGTAGACCCATGATATGGGTGACCGTCTTGGCGTCCCATCCCTCGGACAACATGCCCACCGATATGACGTTGCGAACCTGTTCGCCGGGTTTCCCCTGTTGGCCGACGGTGTCTACCTGACGCCTAAGACGGACCGCTTGCTCGCTCTTCGTCAACTTCGGGAGGGTCTCGCCGGGTCCCTCATCGCCTTCCTCTCCCGCCGAGTCGTCCTCTGGAGCCTCGCCGAGGGGCGTCGTGGGTTCTTCGTCCAGCGTCTCGATCTGAGCAAGCACCCTCGAGTCGATGTGTAGGATGTGCGTGGGGTCGGAAAGTTCGTCAACTCGAATCTTCCCCTTCTCAAAGGAGTATCGGATTCGAGCTGCCGTCTCGGTCCTGTTTGCAACCGTGATCATCACGGGCGGTGTCGGAGAGTCGCGCTTAACCCACTCGTGGTACGCTTGGAGCCAGTCCGCGCCGAGGAGGTAGTAGGCGTTGAGGACCAGATCGGGCAGAGGTTCGTGCGCTTCGGCCCTCCGATTTAGGTCGTCGCGCACCTCAGGATAGATGTGGTAGAGCTTTGACTTGTAGGTCCTGACGGATGGGAGCTTGTCGTCCCGTATCACAACTCGAGGGGTCTTCACGAGCCCGGATTCGATCGCGTCATTGAGCCCAAAGTCGCTTACGATCCATTCAAAGAGCGTCTCCTCTCCGCTGCGCCGACCCGTCGGAGCGAACGGAGTCGCGGTGAAGTCGAAGCAGCGCGCGATGCTCTTGGCGCTATGGATTCGATCGAGACCGCCGATCCATTCAGTTGCTTCATCGATGGCGGCAGCTTCCTCTCGCGTCTCGCCCTTCGGGCCCGCCTTGGGCGGGACCCGCCATGCGTGGTGGGCCTCGTCGTTGATTACGAGGATACCACTGGCGGTCGAGAGGTCGCCTAGAACCCGTCGACAGAACGCCTCAGCGCTCTCGGGACCTTTCTTGACAACCCGTGGGCCGTCGGAGGGATCGAGAGACTGGAGCACATGCCAGTTATGGATGACAATTCTTCCTTGCCGAAACCTCTCGGCGAGACCCGGCGGAACGACGTCGAACTCATCATAGAAGCTGCCCGGCCCAAGGTTGAGAACTGAAAGGCGGCTCTTGACCGTCAGCCCGGGAGCGACCACAAGGACGTTCTTCGAGAATCTTTGGTCCTGAGGATAGGTCGCCTTGTTGAGGACCTGCCACGCGATCAGCATGGCCATCACGATGGTCTTACCGCTCCCGGTGGCCATCTTGCAGCACACCCGCTGGAACTCTCCCCCATCGCTCGGGATCTCGATTCCTTGGCGCTCGGCTTCTGCCGATTCGGTGAGCCAAATCAGGGTCTCGATAGCCTCGAGCTGGCAGAAGAAGAATCGGCGACTCTCGCGCTGTTCCGGGTCCCTCCAGTGCCCAAGCAGTCTCTTCGTGATCCCCGTGACTCCGGGAAAACCCGCTTCCCGCCATGCTCGAACCCGTGGCCGAATCCTGTTGACGAGCGGTAGTTCGATGAACTCACCCGGGTCGTCGAAGGATTGCGAGACTTCCGAGGCGCGTAGGAATCCGGCCGCCCGTCGGCCGTCTTTGAGCCTGAAGAGACGGGTTTCGCGCTCGTAGCTCCAGTGATGCTTGGGTTCCTCGACGGTGAGTTGATGACCAGTTGGGAAATCTTCTCGGAGCCCTCGGCCATCAGGCCACGTCCAGGAGCTTTAGGCTCTCGATACCTCGGTCGTCCACAATCAGGACGGCAATCCGCTTGTGCTTGCCCGGGTGCGAAGGGCAGCGATTTCGTCCCTTGGTAGGCGGCCATGAGATTCTCGTCCACCTCCGCCTTGAGCGCCCGCGCAAGTCGGCCCAGCCCCCGACTTCGCCGCTCATCGGGAAGAAAACCTGCCGTGGGAAGAGACTCCGACCATCGTAATCGGTGTCCAACATCCACATGGCGATCCTGTCCGACCCGCCTGACTCGATCGCGCCCGTCTTAGTATTGTAGTAGTCGAAGCCGTGAACTTCGACCTCAATCTTCCCCACCTGCTTGGGGCCTTGCGCGGGGCGGAGCTCCACATCCGGCTGTCCGATCAGCCAGAAGCTTTCGTTACTCGAGCGTTTCTTCTTGAGGTCCTCGGTGAACAGGTCGGTGTTCATCTGCACCTTAAGGAAAGTCATGCCCGCCTTTTCCTTGGTCAGCCCGTCGATATCCTTGGCCGCCTCGGGATCGAACTGGAAGGCGGCGAAGACTAGAATTGCAGGTCTTGGGTCCAAGGTGCGAGCCTCGTTCCAAGCGAGTTCAACTTGGCGCTGTTCCAATGGGGCGTAGTCGGAGCCAAAGGATACCACGACGCGCTGAGGTGCCGCGTCCTTCGTTTCGGCATCCGCATGGAGCCAGCGAGTGCCGCCCAAGACCTCGACGCGGGAGAAGTCCATTTTCTGACCGCCCTTTCCGCGGATGCCGGTCTTCAGGAGCTCAGCGCGCCAGTCGGCCTGGGTACGAGTGGGCCCTCCCCGCGCCAAGCCTAGGTCTGACTTGCTAGTTGGCGCGTCGCCGAAAGTGGGAGAGAGTACCTGTCGGGGCGGGCACAGCTTCGACTGTGAACGGGCCCGCAACGCGGATTCGAGTCGAGTCGATTTCGGGCTGGTCATAAAGGATTTCCAATTCTGGACTTTCGTCGCTGGCCACGGACTTCAGCGTGATATGGGGAATTACTTTGTACCGGAGTCCGCTCGAGATTCCTTCTTCTGGGTGGCGGAGCGTGTAGTAGTCAAACGACGAGGTCATCAAACGCTGACGCGCTAGCGCGATCGCCACTCGGGACGTGTCGCAGGTGATCCACCTACGTCCCCACTGCTCGCACGTGCTCGCGGTCGTGCCGCTGCCGCATGTAGGATCGAGAACAAGGTCGCCTGGGTCTGTGGCCATCAGGACACATCGCTGGATGACCTTGGAATTCGTTTGCACAACGTAAATCTTGTCGGCGGCCCCCCCGAGATTCAGCCAGACGTTAGTGAGCTCCTTGAATGGGAAGTCTGCGAGGTAGAACCGATAGCGAAGCACCTCCGACGATGAATAGAACCGGCCCGCGTCACTGAGGCGATCCATCCCAGTCTTCGTGGTCTTCCACCCACGGCCACCTGTCGGGTTGAAGTTCTTGCCCTCGTACTTCACAGGAAAGACGGTGCTCGGATTCGGCCCGGCTGCGACCAGCGTGATACTCTGGAATGGCCTCGACCCCTTCGGCAGCGGGATGATGCCAGCCCGCTCGGGATCCGTGAGTCGACGCGTCTTCCCATCGGAATCTTCGAGAAGATCGAAGTCACTTGGGTCCTTGGGTTCGAACAGTCGGCGAAACTTCACTCGGTCGATGTCCTTTGCGTACCAAATAACGTAGTCGGCAATCGTCGGCACGCGTTTTGACCCAAGGGGTGCACTCGTTCGATAACAGAACTGGGCGACGAAGTTCTTTGGTCCAAAGACCTCGTCCAGCAGCTCCCGGATGTGGTGGAGATTGTCCTCGCTGATCTGGACAAAGATGCTCCCCGATTCCGTCAATAATTGACGGGATAGGGTGATCCGGTCCCGAAGGTAGGTCAGGTAGGAATGTATTCCGAGCTCCCATGTGTCGCGGAATGCCTTTACTGTTTCCGGCTCTTGTGTGAGATCCTCATCGCTACCGTCCTTTACTGGGCGGCTCCTAACAAACGGCTGGAAATTGGACCCGTACTTGATCCCATATGGCGGGTCAATGTAGACCATCTGAACTTGGCCCGCCATTCCTTCCTTCTGGAGGAGCGAGTTCATCACCAGGAGCGAGTCTCCCGCGACCAACCGATTAGACCACCCTTTCTCGTGTTTGTAGAATTCGATGGCCTGGCGGAGGGGAGGATTCTCCATGAGGCTCTCGAACAGGGAGAGCTGGACCGTTCGGCCGTTCCTGGTTCGCACGGCTTCGATAATCGTCCTTGGGTCAATCCGTTCGTGGACGTGAAGGGAAACGCTGGTCAGATCGAACGACTGACGTTCCGCTTTGCCTGCCCATTCCAGCTGGGGGTCCAGGTGCGGGTCATAGGTGTACGTCTTCGACGTTTCGGGTGGATCGGTCTCCGGGGTCACGAGCCCGACGGGAGGGTTGTTCATCCTCGTTGCCTCCGGATGATCATAGGCCCGAATCTCCTTCTTGTGCGCAGCCGTCTTGGATCGTCCTACCGGCACGAGCGGCTCCCCCTGACTCGATCCAACCCAGTAGCTCCCTCAACCGGACCCCGGTTTGAACGGAGGTAGGGTTCCGAGTATTTCTGCGTTCCAACCAGACATTTGCTCTAAGGGTAGGGGGCGGCCAGGACCGCAGCCGCCTCGGTCGGGCCTCAGAATCAATAGCCATCTATCGCGTGAAACGCTCGAGTTCGGGACTGACGTCGGACCCTTGATGGGTACTCCTCCACTGGGGGAGCTCCTCCGCAGTCCTTGACTCTCGCGGTCGTCATCGCCGACGTTACCGAGCCGATCTCGAATCGGCAGGGCAACCTCCCGGGACGAGGACGCTGGCCTTGGCCACTCCAATATTTCACCCTCTCGACTCGAACCGGTTTGAAACCTCGAAGAGACTCCTTGAGTCGTGATTACCGGAGACTTGCCGGTTCCGGAAGTGGTCCGTTCCGGAACTCGCAATCGCCCCGCGATAGACCTGCGATCCCGATGTGTTGAGAGTCAGCGCGATCGGACCGCGGACGATCCGAGCGGGTGCTCCTTCTTCCATCGGTCAATCTTCTCGAGCACCGCCTCCCGGACGAAGTCGCCGATCCGGTTGAAGTGGTCGTCGCCGTCGATGACCCGCACGAGGTCGTCGTAGTAACCCCGCTCGATCCGGCCGGCGACGGAGACCTTCGGGAGGACCTTCTTCCTCGGCTTCGGTAGGGGGGTCGGCGTCACAGATGTAACGTAAAAGCAGGAAAGCACTTATAGATTGTGCGCATTCGTATCTTTCGTTACGAATGCGCGCGAAGGGGTTCGGAGAGACGGCATCCTCGATAGACCACCGGATGGTCGGGCGGATTCGGCCGGGACCCCCGCGAGGGCTCGTCCGTCTGCAACCTGAGACCTGGACCCTCCTGGCGTCTCTCCGCCGTCCCCTGGTGGACTCCGAGGGAAACCTCGTCGGGCTCGAGTCCTTCGATCGGCTCGTCCGAAGGATCCTTGCGGAACGAAAGAACGCCCAGAAGCCAGCTGCTCTTCCGCGGGAGGCAACCCGGTGAGCGCCGCGGCCTTGACCCAGGTCGCTGATCTCGACTCGCCTCCGTGGGCTGCTGAGGATTCCTACGGTGAGGTCGACTCCTGCCCGTCCTGCGGTCACCCCGAATCGGTCCATCGACTCCTGCTGACCCCCTTCGTTTCCTTCGTCATCTGCCACGAGCCGACGGAGTCGGGGGAGTGCTTCCGCGTTCGACACGCCGAGGGCATACCGTTCGGCGCATGCAGGAGGGACCCGCCTTGAGCTCAGGGGAGGACCCTCGAAGCGACCCGCCTGAAATGGAGCCTGGTTGGTCGGTCTACCGTGGCCACGGGCAGTACCCATGCGCCGGGTGCGGCAACCTGGTACCCGAGTCGTTGACCGAACTGGTCTACGTTCACGATCGGCGGAGTGGCTTCAGAGCAAGAAGGATGGAGCCCGATTGCTTCAATCGCGCGCGGGAGGAGGCATGGCCCCTGCCGATCTCTCCCGATCGATCCGAGAGGGGACTCTGCCCTCGAATTCGACGGGGTCGCCGACTGCGCCAGGTTCCCAAGATCGACTCCCGCTCCAGTGAGGACCCTACGGAGCGCCAAGTAGCGATCCTTCGTTCGGCGGGACGATTTCCCTCTGATGCGACGGCCAGGGAGATCGCGTTCGGGCTCGAAGTCGCTCAACGGATCGGGCTGGATCCCTGGCTCGGCCAAGTGAAGTTCCTACGGTTCGAGCCCGCGGACAAGATCCACGCCTTCGTCGGAATCGATGGGATGCGCGCGCTCGCCGAACGGAGCGGAAAGTATGACGGGCGGGAAATCGAGGTTGAGCTGGTCAAAGGGCCCGACGGGACAGAGAATCCAGTCAGGGCCCTCTGCAGGGTCTATCGGAAGGACTGGAGCCGCCCGCTGGTCGAGGAGGTTCGGTTTGTTGAGGCCGTCCGGAGGCGCCGGGATGGCCAGCCGACGAGGCCCTGGACGGAGATGCCGATCACGATGCTCCGGAAGGCGGCGGAGGAGCGGGCGCTGCGGGCCGCGTTCCCACTCCAACTGTCCGGCGTCTACGGTGAGGAGGAAGCCCCCGGCGGGGTTTCGAGATGATCGCGGCAGTTCGCCCCTCCGGCACGGCTCGACTTGCCCGCGGAGCCCGGTGGGACCGGGGCTGCGGATAACACTCCGAGTCCGGACCGTGATCCCGCAGTCCCAGTGGGCGAGGCGTATGCCTCCCCGGAAGACCCGTCCCAGGCGTTCGTCGATCTGCGTCCCCTGAAGAAGGTGGCGCGGGGCCTTCCAGAGACCGATCCGGTCCGCCTGCTCATCGAGGGGGAGCCGGATCGTCTCCCGATGGCGGTCCTGGCGGCGAAGGCGGACTCGTGGGTCCTCCTGCTCCTGCGGGGGGACTGAGGAGGACCCGATCTTGTCCGACGTTTCCCACGAAGGTCCAGCCCGCGTCGAGGTAACCAGGCAGCTCCTCCACGGTCACGAGAGCCTGTTTCTTGGCCGGGGGCGAAACCCGCTTCAGGGTGAGCTCCCGGACCTGTGCGAGGTTCGTGAGGTCGACCGCCTCGAGCTCCTTGTCGGAATAGCCAAGCGCCCCGAGGAGCGATCGGGAGACCTCGCGTCGCACATCGCCCTCGGATGGTGCGTCTCCGGTCAGGGTGGGCTCGCACCGTCGGAACGCCTCCCGCATCTCCTCGATGAGGTCCCCGGGAAGCCGGTTCTTGTTGAGCGAGTATCGGGCAGTGATGTCACCCTTGTGCCCGCCCCAGTGGACGACGAACCGATGGACGACCTTCCCTTGGCCCTCGGCGACGCCCAGGCGAGTCTCGAAATAGACCCGGAGCACGTAGGGACGGTCCTGCATCCCGAGGGCTCGGAACGCGGCGCGGACTCCGTCGCCTACATTGATCGCGCGGAGGAAGCGGTTCGCTCCTCGTCCCGGGCTCACCAGATCGGTCGCGCGAGTCAGCTTCTCGCCTCGAGCCAATCGGTATCGAAGATAATCCTCGATGGCTCGGCACGTCACGGACGGAGCGAAGGTCACGTAGGTGTGGCGTGCCTTCGAGATCCCTTCCCGTACGATGACCAGTGCGGGGGTCTTTTTGAATCGGGGTCGATCTCCGGTAAGCTCGAGCTCCGGGAGGTCCCCGAGCGTCAACCCATCTTCGCCGAGGTAGTCCCCGACGACCTCCGGTCGGACCCCGCTGTAGGCCATCAGCGCGCAGATGACGCGGTTTCTCACGGGGGCGCGCGCGAGGACCGCCCGGACCTGCTCCGGCGTAGGGGCGACCTCATCCACGAGCGTCGGGGTGGAGTCACGTCCGCGTACGTTGACCCCGCGCACCGAAGGGCGGCCTGCGTGCTTTCGCCAAGAATTGACGGCCTTGACGGTGCTGTGGATGTAGGAGCCGGTATGCTTCGCCTTCGACTCGGCCTCGACGAAGTCGAGGACGACGTCGCGGAGCGCCTTGTCGCCCATCTTCGCCAAAGCCTCAGGGCTGGTCTTCATCGCCCGACAGAAGGCTGCGAGCCTCCGGGCGTAGACGTCCGCAGTGGCTCGACTACCCTGGGCGACGTTTCGATGCCAGCGGCGGCGGTCCTCGCCTTCCGCCAGGAAGGGCGCGAGGCGTGGGGTGCGATCTGGGGCCATGGAAGAGGCTATGGGAGGCTGGGTTCTAATAGCTTATCATCTTAGACCCGACTGGGCCCGTGACGACATTAGCACCCCAAGTGTGGTCTAAGCCCTTAGACTTCTGGAGCATGAGTCAGCGAACTCGCAGGTCGACCCGCCCCCGGTGACCTCCCTCGGCTCTCCGCAAATGCGACTTCCAAGTCGCTCCCGCAATCGCCGCCCGGAGATGACCGGAATTCGGAGGCGCACTAGATGCTTGGGCGGATGAGAAGAGGCATACGGACTCGCCGCATCCCTCGAAATGAGGAGAGAAGGGGGACAGCAGATGAGGCGCGCGACGCGACGCTCCGTGCTCGCCGTCGCTGTAGGAGTCGCCGTCGCTGCCATCCTCGTCGTTTACTCTCTTTGGACGGCTCCCAATCACTGGGTTGTTCAGACCGTTCAGATTTCCAGGCAAGCCTCCCCGCAGGATCCGGCAGTCTACACGATGGGTTCAATCCTTCACACGGATCGATTCAGCCTATGGTTCGAGTACACCCCCGGGGGAGCCTTCCTCAGGGGTTCCTTCGATCATGGGTTTGGAATTTCGGCCGCCCAGATCGAGCTTGGAACAGGTGGGCCCTGCGTGTCGAATTGCCCTACGAACGCGGCTTGGACTTCTCCGGATGGGACGGGTCGGGTGCTTTGGGATTTCTCAACCAACGTGACCTTGCGAGCGCTCGTCTGATATTGGGTGGTTTGCAAGAGGGACGGATAGTGCTCTCACAGCGGCCCGTCGACGGTGCCGCGATCCACCCGCCTTTCGATGGACGTTCAGGGAGGCAAGGGCTAGCATCGGCGCGAGTAGAAGAACCAGAGACCGAAAGGAGGGCTCACGATCCCGCGGATTAGCAGTAGCAATTCTACGTCGGCGGCGACCCTTGAACCAACCGAGATGGTCGCCACTTCCGGCGCCGGTAGGGAGATTCCCGCACCGAGGGGGCCAAAGTTGGGAGGCCAAC
Source organism: uncultured Thermoplasmata archaeon (assembly GCA_963696985.1). Lineage (GTDB taxonomy): Archaea > Thermoplasmatota > Thermoplasmata > Lutacidiplasmatales > UBA184 > Lutacidiplasma. The sequence continues at coordinate 47,590 of CAVOMG010000001.1, forward strand.
CTCCCGGACGACAGCCAGAAGGCCAGAAGCCCGGCCGGGACTGGGGAGATCCGTTTTCTGGCGGACTCCGTCCTCCATCGACTCCGAGGCTTCGTCCTGTCCGAAGGATCGACACCTCTAGCAAGCCGCCGGCTCAAGTGAAGAGGGCGGCTCGAGAGACGCTGAGAGCCCCGTTACTGGGGAAGCGCCGACCGCAAAGTCATCAGCGGCCAAACACCTCCACGGGAGGTTGGCTGGGTCGACCTCCGGGCTCGCGCTTTTCGTCGGAGACTCGTCGGACAATGCCATGCGCCACCAGTACGTATATATCCCCAAACGTGGGATACATTCGCACGGAGGTCGTGCGGTCCACCCCCGCGCCATCGGTGACGTTCTCGAAGCGCGACGCGCCCTCCTTTTCAGGGACCCAGTCTTTTCCGATCACCTTGGGTTTGGCGCTCCCGTCCGAACCCAACACCTCCCGATTCGCCGCCGCCGATTTTGCCGACTCGACTCGCCCTACCCGGGATGCCGTCTGGCGATCGGCCCGCCGTAGAGAGCTACGGCGAGCCCCGACGCCCGGCTACCGGGGCGTGCGAGCTTGACGTTCGGCGACCTCTTAGTTCCTATCGCGATCTCTGGTGGCCTCGCCTCGGCGATTACCTTCGGCGCCTGGCGCCTCTTCACTCGGTACTACGTTCCCGTCCCCCCGAATCGGGCGCTCGTCCTGTATGGCGGCCGTTCCTCCGTGCTCGGGCAGCAGAACTCGGACAACGCGGGGAGGGTCGAACTTCGGCCCCCGAGGATCCTCGTCGGAGGGGGGGCCTATGTCCCACCTTGGCGAAAGGGCGCGGGCTTCCTCTCCTTGGAACCGATCGACGTGGACGCCACCGTTCGGGTCCAGCCGGCGGGCGCCAATGTCCTCGGGTCCGGTTGGGAAGCGACCCTCTCGGTCCAAGTGAAGATCCCGGCCGAGCCGGGGATGCTTCGGGCGGCGGCCGAGAACCTTCTCGGAAAGAGCCTCGAAGAGATCCGAAGGGTCGTCGGCCGCGCGGTCGAAGGCGCGACGCCACCCGTCCTGATCCGGCTCGGGGCCGAGAAGGCCCCGGAGGACTGGGAGCGGCTCGCGGCCGAGATCCAGGCGTCGGTGGCGCGAGACCTCGTCGTCGACGGCCTCGTCATCCGTACCCTCGCCATCAAGGAGTTGCGCCGGCTCCCGGAATCCCGGGGGGGTTCCGAGGGGGTCGCCCCATCCTACATCCCCTCGCTCGAGTTCTTCTCGGAGGCCTCCGACCCATCCAACCCGTTCGCCTCCATCGAAGCGAGCGTCGGCCGGTTCGAACGCCGTATGGCGGCCGAGGCGCCCCGACCGCCCCCCCTCCGGGTGGGGTTCACTCCGCTATCGGTCCCTCCACCTCACGATCCTTCGGGGAGCTCGCTCCCCGCCCTCCAACCGACGGCCCCGACCCCCGGGGCCACCGGCGGCCGGGGCGGGCGTTGGCGGGCTCTCCTGGGATCCAAGAAGTAAGGGGTAGAGAAACATGTGTCCAGCGGCAATTTTGGGCGATCGGGCATGCGGAAAGACGACCTTCCTGGGACTGCTCTACGCAGCGCAGGTGAAGTACGGAACGCGGGTGCTGGATTCCTTCCGGTTCCACGCCCCGCTCCAGTCCCTGCGGCTGATGAGCCAGGTCTACGAGGGGATGAAGGACGCCCGGTTCCCGGGCGCGACCCTGAAGGACGAGATGACGGAGATCGGTTTCGTCTTCGGGTACAGGAAGAAGATCTCGGGGCGGCTCCCCACGGTCCTCAAGGAGAAGAACTGGGTGAATCCGTTCGCGAAGCTCGCGTTCGCCGCCTACGATGTCTCGGGCGAGGACGTCCAGGAGTTCATCGAGTCGGGGGTCGCCGCGAGCCCGATCATCCAGCAGCTCCTGAAGAGCCACATCGTGGTCATCCTCGTCGACTGCAGCAAGATGACGACCGAGATCGATTCGCCGGTCTTCCGACAGATGCTCAAGTACGATAGCGAGGTCGCCTCGCTGCTCGTCTCGCTGCAGACCTACAAGCGCCAGGAGTTCACCCGGATGAAGGCGCAGGGCATCAATACCGGCAGCCCGGTGATCTACCCGGCGCTCGTCCTCTCGAAGTTCGACGCCGTGCGGGACGAGGTCCTCGTGAAGCTGGGGCTCCACCGCGGCGTGCCGGCGGGCGACCAGAAGCGCAAGCGCAAGGAGTACGCCGAGGCGCTGCTGCGCGTCTTCATGCCCCAGACCCTCTCCCAGATCCGGGGAGGCAAGGTGGCGGGGGTCAACTTCGACCAAGCCGCCTACTTCTTCAGCTGGGTGAAGACCGAGACCGCCGAGGCGGGCATGCAGCCGGTGGGCGCTCCCCGCATCGTGCGCAAGGGCTTCTCGGCCGAGGGCGGCGCGGAGCCGGACTTCTCCTACGATGACTACGTGGCGTTCATCGAGCACTTCCGCGATGTCGCCAACAAGGTCCCGGACGAGATCGTCGAGCAGGCGACGCTCCAGGTCGCTCCAGCCGCGGCCACAGCGAGCCCCTAGGAGCGGAGTCGCGGGGCCAGGTCGCTCGAAGAACAGGAAGGGGAGGGCAGCATGGACACGGAGGAGACCGTACAGCTCGAGCACTGGATCTACGGCGCGAGCCCCGAGAAGGGGTACGGGACGAAGGCGGAGTCCCACCTCTTGAACGGACCGCTCTACGCCCGCTACCTGGGGAGCCACTTCACGCCTGTGCGGGTGGAGAAGACGGCGGGGGGGATGGCCGTGATCGACGCGCGCATGATCCATCCCGCCCCGGCGAACGACGAGGTGCTCCTCTCCGTTCTCGGCCGCGGGGTCGCCGACGAGTACAACCGCCCGACCATTGCGAACCACACGGCGGTGCTCCCCGGTGCGGCGCTGCGTTCGGGCCGGCTCACGCTCGCCATGGCGGAGGCCGCGATGGCGGAGTTCGACAAGCGCTACCCCAAAGCGACGGGGAAGGTCGATTCGCTCCCGCTCCGGTTCCGCTCGCCCGAGGAGGCGGCCACCCCCCGGGGGGTCGGGATCCGACGGCTGATCACGAAGGCCGCGGTCGAGACGCTGATGAGCCGGCTCCTCCACGAGCCGGACTCTCGGACCCTGATCCTCTGCCGCGACAGCACGCACGAGTACCGTAACCAGCTGCTCTACAAGCTGTTCGAGCTGATCATCGGAGGCGGAGAGATCCCGTTGTTCACGGCGATAAGCGACGCGCCTACGCTGAGCGCGATGAACCATTTCCGGCTCGCGATCTCCACGCGCGGCGTGCGCGCCGACGGCACCTGGACCCTCCTCGACGCGAGCATCGACCATCCCGCGCTCGGACCGGTCCGCGGTCGGCAGCCGATCTATGCGAGGGTGGCCGAGGCGTTCGCGGAGTGACCGGGACCGAGCCCCGTCGGGGTCCCTGAAGCCCCGGGGCGCCGCGAGCAGCGGCGCTCGATGAGCTCGGCCCTGGTCCTGGGCGACCGAGGGGCCGGGCTCACGACGTTCGTGGGGCTCCTCTACACCGCCCAGGTGCGCCTCGGAATCGAGGAGGAGGACGAGTTCCGGTTCAGCGCCGACCGGGAGTCGATCCGGCGGATCGGGTCGATCTATGCCTCGTTGGGGGACGGGCGGTTCCCCGAGGCGGAGGCGGACTGGGAGCAGCATCCGCTCTCGTTCGTCTTCGGGTTCCGGAGGCGGGGCCTGATGGGGTTGGGCCCGCGGGAGCCGTCAGAGGACGGGAGCTTCGACACGGTCCAGTTCCAGATCGGCGGCCTCCCCGCGGGCGAAGTGGCCGAGCTCGATCACCTCGACGCCGTGCTCGAAGCCGGGACCCGGCGCCTCCTGAGAAGCCAGATCGTGCTCCCGCTCATCGATGCCACCGGCCTCTCCTCCGACCCCGATGACATCGCGGGCCTGGCCATGGCCCGCTACGACCGGGTCCTCGCGAGCACCTTCACGCTGCTCGGGAAGTTCCTGGCGGCGGAACCCGAACGAAGGGCCCGTCGGATGTACCCCCTCTTCATCGTCACCAAGTTCGACCGTGTCGCTCCGGGCGCGCTCCGCGTCTTGGAGGCTCCGCCGGGCGCTCCGAGGGAGTGGACCGACCAAGGGCGGGCCGATGTCGGGACGCTCCTGCTCGCCACGTACCTGCCCGAAACCACGAAGGTGCTCGTTCGCAAGGGGGCCGGGTCCGTGGCCCACGACGTCCCCCTTTGGTATTTCAGCGGGCTCCACACCGAGGAGCGCGCGGGCGAGACCCGCATCGTTCGCCGCCCTCGTCCCCCGCTGGGCGGCTGGGAGCCGGAGTACCCCTACGAGGAGTTCCGGTCCCTCCTCTTGAGGATGAGCGAGATCGCCCACCGATTGCCGCAGGAAGTTCTCGCCTGAGCGCCCCGCATCAAGCGGGGGTTTCGGGGTTCCGGCTCGCCAAGTACCGTCGTCCCTCGGTGGGGGAGTCCCGACGGGTCACGGTCCATCCCCGGAAGGTCCAGACGCCCCCCTCGGGCTGCCATTCGGGATCATCGCACGTGAGGACCCCGAGCTCGGCCTCCAGGTACTCATGATCGGTCGCGATCTGCGGGGAAAGAGAACCTTTCAGGAGGAGCCCCACGAGCAACGGAAGCCCCGCGGGTCGGCCCCGCCAGTGGGTCGCGAGGAAGGCGACGCGAAACTCCGCATCGTCGACCAGGATGTCCCGGAGCGCGGCGTACGCCGGGCGGATCCGGTAATCCCTCGGAGGGGCCTCGAGCCGCTTCCGCTCCTGGCGGTAGGAACTGACGAGCTGACGCCATGAGGCCGACGTCGCCGAGGGGTCCTCCCAGATCGTGATCCCGTCGTTCGTCTCCGGCCCGGACCCATCCCCATCGTCCTCCGTCGGGGCCCCGGAGCCCCTCGGGACCCGGCCGTCGAAGAACCCCGTCCGCCGGAACGACGGGCCACCTTGCTCGATACGAGGACGAAGGCGAGCGCGGCCCCGGAGGCGGCGGGGGTCGGGGGACGGATCTGGACCTCGTCACAGTCGGGGTAACGGTTCGGGTGCAGGACGATGAACGGCCCTGACTCCCGGGAGTTGAAGAGGAGCGAAAGGGCGTCGTTGACCGTCTGGACCTGGCGTCGGACGGCGAGCTCGCTCAACCGGACGAGGGGGAAGGGCCCCTCACCCTCCCGGGGGCGCGAGGCGAGGTCGTCGAGGATCGCTTGGGCCGCCTCCCCCTGGATCTGTTGGTGGGCCGTGCGGCCCGTGGCGCCTTCGAGCGCCCGAGAGGGCCGGATCCCGAGGCGGATGCGCGAGCTCAAACGCCCCGCTCGAACCGCACCATGGTAGACGGCCAGGAGCCGGGAGTTGAGCCACGCCTGCAGCCTTCCCCCGGTCACCCGCGAATCGGCGAAGAGACCCGCCCAGCGTTCCGGCATCCGGGCGGACCATTCGGGGTCCGTCGGACTCCGCCGATACCAGAGAAGGACCTGTTCCCTCAGGAAGGCCCCGGCGTTCAACGGGTCGTCGACCTCCGACTTGACCCGCGCCATGAGGGCGGCCGACCGCTCCTTGAGCGACTCGAGACGTCGAGGCTCCCTCTGCGCGTCCTCGACGAGCGGGAAGAACGGGAGCGTGTTCAGTAGCTGGATGTCGAACCGGCCCACGGGGTCGACGGCCATGAACCGCCGAAGGGATTCGGAGAGGATCGGCTGACCCGTCGCGCCGCGGACGGGGCCACTCGGATCGGACCGCCGGGACGTCGGTTCGGTTCCGAGGCCTTGGGCGCTCGCGGCCCGCGAAGGTACCGGCGCCGATCCGGGAGAGCCGCCCGGGTCTGCTCTCCTCGAGGCCGGCCCCTTTACGTCAATTCCGGCGGCCGCCGCTCCCGTGCGAGCGTCCCCCTGCTCCCCGGAAGTTTCGAGGAGCTCGCTCCGCCGGAGGCGCGCGAGCTCGAGCTCCCGTTCTCGCCGGTCGCGGTCGATCCGGACCCGTTCCTCGGCCCTACGACGCTCGCGCTCCTTGTGGACGGATTCGGCGTCGGGTTCCTCGACCATGAATGGGACCGAGCTCTCTTCGTAATACGAATGGGTCGCCTCCCCGCCTTAATCGTTCGGTTGAGGCCGGACGGCCTCCCGTGCTCCGCCGGCGACCCGCCCGGGGGTTGGCCACCTGACGCGAACGGCTGATCGCTGGGAAGGGCCGGCTCGGATGGTGACGGCAACCCCCGATCACGCGGCCACGCATCGTCGGGAGCTCCTCTGAACTCCCCCCAGGCGTGGCGGCCGCGCGCTCAGAGGCGACGGAACCGGGCCCACAGCGCAACCAGCATCGTCCCGACACCGACGAGGTACCACGCGAAGTCGGTGGCCCCGGACCAAAGGAACGCTTGACCGACCTCGTTGACCGGGTCCCACAGCAACTCCTTCAGGAAAACGATGAACACGAATCCGATCACGGCGATCCGGGGGATGGCGAGATGTCGGCGATCGGGGTCTCCGAGCCGGCCCGGCGCGAACGCGTAGGCCGTGGCCACCGCCAAGGCCCCGATCGCCGCGTGGTCCTCGGGGAAGATGACCGCGGGGCTCAACCAATCGATCAAGGGCCCGACCGAATCGAGGTCGAATATGCCCATCCCCTTCCATTAAATCCCGCCGGTCCGCCGGCAACGTCGGCCCTTCGGACGACACCCACGATCCTACGGGATGGCTGCGCTGACCGAACCCTGGAACCCGCCTTGGTTGAGGAGGACTAGAGTGTATCCCTGCCCGGAGATCGATATGGCAGTTACGAGGAGAATTTGATCCCCCGACAAGATCTGATCTGCCAGTGTAGGTCCAGTGCTTCCGCACGGTTGAGCTCCGGGAGGCGAGGCGGATGGAACGCCGGACTCCCAACTTGCGGTGTAAGTCCCGATCCAGCAATTCGAAACGTCAATCAATCCCACGTACGCGAACGGCCTCGCGGTACCGTTAGCGCTTAGGAGTTCGAAAGTGAAGTCGATCGCGGTCAGACCCGACGAGGCCGATTGGATCGAGAAACCGTAAGGGGTGTACATCGTACCGGTTTGGTTGAACGACGGTTCTTCGGTGGCGCTACTGATCGCGAAGAGCGGTTGGGGGCAACAATTTGGGGTTCCCGTCTCCGGGGAATAAACAAGGTAGAACCACGAAGAACCCACGAACACGATCGCGATGGCCACCGCGAGCGCGGCGACCACGTACGACGAATCGGGCTTTGGGGGATGGACGGAATACGGGGGGGGCCATGGCGGGGCAACAGGTGGGGGGCCTCCCATCACCATCGATTCCTCCCCCAGAACAATGCAGCCTCCCGGACGAAGTAGGTTCCCACTCGCGCGCAGAATGAACCGCACCGGTAAGGCTGGGAGCATCGGTCGATCCAGGCGGAGGGGCGACCCAGGGAACCATCTTCATCGGGGCCGAAGGGACCATTCGGCTCACGAGACGGACGAGCGGTTCCTAAGACGGCCCCAAGTCAGGGCGTGAAACGTATCCCTGCTCGAGGCTCTCGAACCGGAAGTGCGGCCTCCCGCACCACTCGAGGAGAGCGAAAGATGGACGAATCGGCCGGACGGGGTCCGCCACGGAAAGGGGGCCACGATTCGCCCCGTGACCTTCGACTCACGGTGAACGGCTCTCCCCGGGAGTTGCGATCGAACCCCGGGCGTACGCTCCTTTTCGCCCTTAGGAACAACCTCGGCTTGACCGGGGCGAAACTCGGCTGCGGCGAGGGGGAATGTGGGGCGTGCACCGTGCTGCTCGATGGCCAGCCCGTGCGGTCTTGCCAACTTCCTCTCCAAGACGCGGTGGGCCATGAGGTCGTCACGATCGAGGGCCTCGCCCCTTCGGGCGAACTGACCGAGGTCCAGCGGGCCTTCCTCGAGGCCGGCGCGTTCCAGTGCGGCTACTGCACCCCCGGATTCATTCTCCGGGTGACCGCGCTGCTCGCCGAGGATCCAAACCCTTCAGATTCGGCGGTCCGTGCGGCCCTTGAAGGGAACATCTGCCGGTGCGGGGGCTACTCGAGGATCCTACGCGCGGTCGATCGAGCTCGCGGACCGGACCCGAAGCAGAAGAGGGGACCGTGAGCGACCTGTCGCGTCCCCGGCGACCCTGGGACCTCACCCCTGTCGAAGAACGCGAGTACCGGGAAGATCCTCGGGTCCGGACTCGTCGCCGTCCTTCCGGGGCGCGCACCGTCAAGGTCCGGGGACTGGCGCCCGCCGACCGGCGGGGCATGGGTCCACGTGGGGGCCGACGGATCCGTCCGCGCCTTCACGGGGAAGGCGGAGGTGGGCCAGGGAACCCGTGCGGCTCTACGTCTTCTGGTCGCCGAGGAGCTCGCGTTGCCCCCAGATCGCGTCTCGATGGTGATGGCGGATACCGACCTCTGCCCCTGGGACATGGGGACGTTCGGAAGCCGTTCGATGCCCGACGCGGGGCCGGCGCTCGCCCGCGCGGCGGCCGGGGCCCGGGAGGCGATCGTTGCGATCGCGGCCCAACGATGGGACGTTCCGAAGGAACGATGCGAAGCGGTCGAAGGCGTGGTCCGACTCTCGGGATCGACGAAGTCCGCTTGCTACGGCCAGCTCGTCAGCGACCGGGACCGGGTCGAGGTCGTTCCGGAGAGCACCCGGACGATGGCTCCGGGAGAGTGGAAGGCGGCGGGTCAACCCGCCCTCGATCCCGACGGTCTCGACGTCGTGACAGGGCGACGCCGGTACACCTCCGATCTGGTGCGGCCCGGGATGGGCTTCGGGGCCCTCGTTTGGCCCCCGTGGCCCGGCGCCCGACTCGCCGCCACGGACGTTGGGGTCAGTTCGGACGGTGGCGCCCGAGTCGTCGTGGAGAAAGGAGAGCTCATCGGCGTCGTTGCGGACGATCCGATCGAGGCTCGGTCCGCCCTTGCCCGTATCGAGCTTCACTGGGATGGGTCTCCGCCTCCCTCCGAACGCGACATCGAAGGCTACCTTCGAGCCCATCCGCAGAGCGGAGGGGATGCGTGGGATACGGACGAGCGCGTTGAGGGCGATCCCGAGGCCGCGCTCGCCCGGGCGCCCAACCCGTTCTCGGCGACGTATCGGACCGCCTACCTCGCGCACGTTCCGTTGGAGACGCGCTGCGCCCTCGCGGAGTGGGAAGGAGCGCGCGTCACGATTTGGTTGGGAACCCAGACCCCCTTCCGGGCCCGAGAGAACGTGGCGCGCGCGTTGGGCACGCCGGTCGAGTCGGTCCGGATCATCGTCCCGCCGACCGGTTCCGGCTTCGGCGGGAAACACGGCGGCGCGGTCGCCATCGGGGCGGCCCGCCTCGCCCGAGCGGTGGGACGGCCCGTCCGTGTGGCGTTCTCTCGGGAAGAGGAGTTCCGCGACGCCTACCTGAGACCGATGGCGTTCATCGACGTACGGGCCGCTTTAAGCCCCGACGGCCGCCTATCCGCCTGGACGTTCCGGAACGTGAACGCCGGGTCGGCCGCCCTGCTCCCGCCGTACAAGATCCCGAATCTGCGGGTCGACAACGTCCTCTCCGACTCGCCTTTCCCGCAAGGGCCTTACCGGTCCCTCGCGGCGGTGGCGAACAATTTCGCCCGGGAATCGGCGATCGATGAGCTCGCGGTGGCGGCCGGCACCGACCCAGTCGCCTTCCGGAAAGCGCACCTATCAGACGAGCGTCTGGAGGCGGTCCTGGATCGGGCGGTCGACATCGCCCAATGGCCGGAGCGCCCTCGGACGCCGGGGCACGGGTTTGGCGTCGCCGTAGGACTCGAGAAGGGAAGTCGGATAGCCACGATCGCCGAGGTGGACGTCGACCGGGCCCGGCACCTGTCCGTCGAGCGATTGATCGCTGTTTTCGAGGCCGGGGCGGTCGTCCACCCGGAGAACCTGAAGAGCCAGGTCGAGGGGGCCCTCGTCATGGCCCTCGGAGGCGCCCTTTTCGAACGGGTCCGGTTCGGGGCCAAGGGGATCCTGACCCCGGGCCTCTCCGAGTACCGGGTCCCGCGCATGTCGGATCTCCCGCGGCTCGACGTGGAGCTTTTGGACCGCAAGGACCTTCTGCCGGCGGGAGGCGGCGAAACTCCGATGATCGCCGTGGCGCCGGCTCTCGCGAACGCCATTTTCGACGCGACCAAGGTCCGGCTCCGGTCCCTCCCGATGATCCCCGATGGGACAGTTCCGGACGTCGCCGGGCTGCCGGGTCCGTCGAGGACCCGTTCGGCCGAGGGAATCCGTTAGGGGCGATCTCTAGACCGAGCATCCTCGACCCGAGCACGGTCGACCCAGCCCAATGGACCGCGATTTCGAGCCGCGGCGCGGACGTGCTCAGGGAATCGGGACCGTGATGGTGCCGGAAAGAGCTCCGGCCACGCCTTCGATGATGAGAACGAGGCCCTTATCGGAGAGCGACGGACCCGAGGCGACGGGGTGGAGGACGAAGGTCTCTCCGGAGACAAGGAGCCTCGAGGCTCCGGAGCCGGGGCAGGCGTCTTGGGTAGGATTGCTCCACTGCGAGGTCGAAAAGGACCAGAGAGCAAGGGAGCAACCGGTCAGATTCGACTGAAGGACGGTGGAATTCGCCGACGCGGAGGCATACTGACCTTGGGAATCCTCGATCATGAGCCGCAGGTCGCTCGCGGTGACCCCGGAACTAGCGTTGTCCACCCCGAAGGCGTAGACGCACAGTTCGGTCGAGCTCGAGTTCGTGCAGTGGACGCCCTGGTAGTCGATCGACACGACCGCGCCGAGCGGAGTGTTCCCGGCCTCGCCCGGGCCACAGTAGATGCCCGCGGAGCAGTCGTAGATCGAGAGCGAGACGATGAAGATGAAGGGGGCGAGCGCGGCCAGAATGGCGCAGACCACGACCACCGGGATGATCCACGAGTCGTCCTTTCCGGTCCAAGGAGGGGGATAACTGGGCGGCGGTGGAGGGGGAGGATTCGGAGGCATCGAGACGTCGGTGAACATGGCCCCCTTCTTCCCCCCCGACTTGGCCGGTCCGTCGGTCGAAAGAGGGTCGACGAGACCTAAATGCGTTCCGGCTTCGAGAGGGCGTCATCTACCCGACCCCCCGACCCCGACCCGTTCTTCCGGGCGGAGCGGCGCTTTCGGCGGACCGAGCCTATCGGAGGGTTTCGATGCGGACCTCGACCGCTCTTCGCCTCAAAGCAGGTCGGGGTACCCATTGCACAAGCTGGGCGGATTGCCGGAGACTCACTCCGTCCCCGGTTCTATGGCCGTCGGGGATGGGCGCCGCGTTCGGGGGTTGGTCGCTCGCGGAAGAGGCTCGTCCCGGAGCGAAAGGACCATGCTTCCGAAGCTGGTGGGGACGGCCACGTCGCCTTCTCCACAACCGGGCATCCTCGCCATGGGCGCCGGGTCCCAGATCTGCCTGGAACTCGATTTGGGCCGGGGGGTGGGAGGTCGGTCTCTCGCTCGCGCGGTGGCCGGCCTCCGGGAGCCCCGGACGACGATGGCCGGCGTCAACCTCGTCGCGGGGTTTCGACCCGAGCTCTGGCGACGCCTCCGACCGGACGGGATCCCGGCGCGGGTCAGCGGATTCAACCGCGAGATTCGGGGTCCAGATGGCTTCGTGATGCCCGCGACGCAGCACGACGCGGTCCTCTGGATCTCCGGCGTTTCGCTCGACGTGGTGTTCGACGAGGCTCGAAGCATGCTCCGCGACCTCGAGGCCGTCGCCACCGTCGCTCTCGAAACCGTCGGGTGGCCCTATCGCCAGGACCGGGACTTGACGGGCTTCATCGATGGCTCCGAGAACCCGAGCCTCTTCGAGGCCTCCACCGTCGCCGTGATCCCGCCGGGCCGCCCCGGCGCCGGGGGGAGCGTGCTCCTGCTTCAGAAGTGGCAGCACCTTTCCGCCCTCTGGGAGGCGCTCCCGACGGTCTCGCAGGAACGGGCGATCGGGCGAACGAAGGCGGACAGCGCCGAGTTGGATCCAAAGCCCATCGACTCCCATGTGCGACGGACCGACCAGGATGAGTTCGGGAAGATCTTCCGGAGGAACCTGCCGTACGGCACCGTTACGGACCACGGGACGATGTTCATCGGGTTCTGTGCCGCTCAGCGCCCGCTCGCAAAGATGCTCGAAAGCATGGCCGGAGTGGAGGACGGGATCCGCGACGCGCTGACGAGGTACACTCGGCCGTTGACCGGCGCGTACTATTTCGTGCCGTCGGTCGAGGCGATGAGGGCGTGGGCCCCGAGCCCGAAGAAGTGACGGGGCTGCCGAGGATCGGACCTGCGAGACGCATTACCCATTCCCGTGCCTCGATCTCGCCACGACTAGGGGCAATCGTAATGCCGGGACGAGCCGCTCTTCTATAGCGCGACCCAATCGCCCGCCAAATCCGAAGAGCCCGTCGCAGCCAAACGCTCGGGCCGGACCCGTCGGCGGCCGCTCGGCCCGAACGTGAGCCAGGCGGTCTTACGAGATGACGACCATGCTGCCGCAGTATTCGCACTTGATCGAGTTCTGGCCCTGGTAGACCTCGCCCGTATGGGGCGCTCCGCACGCCGAGCAGCGGAGCATCTTGATCGAGACCGAGGAGGGCGGAGGGGTCCCTCGGATCGAAGCGATGTCCCGGTCGGCCTCGCCGCCGGTGATATACTTGAAGAACCGCGTGATGACATCGGCTTCCCACGATTTCACGTCGATCGGGGTGACCGGGATCCCGACCTCCGGGCGGAACTGGACGAAGACGCCGGTCCCGGCGAGCAACCCGACGCGTCCCTTGGAGATCTCCTGCACGGCCCCCACGGGCCGCTCGATCATCACGACCCGCTCGACCTTCTTCTTGGTGACGATGAAGAGCTTCTTCTCGAGGACGACCTCCTTCTGGCCCTCGAAGAGGAAGCGGTGGTTCGTGAAGTACAGCGTGCCGTGGGCCTTCTCGCCCTCCATGAGCTTCCCCTCGACGGCGAACACCTCGGACTCCCCCTGCTGGAGCGGGAAGGCGGCCTGGCCGAACAGGCCCACCGTGGTCTCGGCGATCTTCAGGTCCCGGTCCACGGCGTTCAGTCCGGTCGAGAGCTCCTTGAACGGGCCGGTCGCCCGGCTCGCCTCCTCGGACGCCCGTAGCCGGACCGAACCGGCCTCGGAGGAGAGCCGGCCGGCCATCGATTCCGCGGCCCCGTAGTTCCCGCGGTCGATCTCCCCGCGCATCGTCTGAGCTTCCGATTGGAAGGAGCGGATCTGCGAGCCGATGGGTTGCAGGGTGGAGGAGACCGATTGTTTGACGGACGGACCGACCTCGGTCCATTTCTTCGACAGCATGTCGGTGGTCTTGTCAAGATGGCTGAGGGCCGAGTACCCCTTACCGCGGACGTCGGCGAGGCGGCTTGCCAGCCCGCCGATGGTCGTATCGAACGTGGTGACGGAACTCTCGGCGTCGTTGACCACCCTCGAGGCCTCCGAAAGCTCGGAATCGATCGATTGTAGCCGCCCGTAGAGGGCCTCCCGCATCGGGTTCCCTTGCGCCAATTGGACCACCGTCGCTCCCGATTATCGAGAGTTCGGGGTTATAGAGGTGCGCGTGAGCCTGAAGGGGAGCCGGGGGTTGATTCGCGGCGGCGTCGAGGCCCAATCCCTCGTGGGGATCGGTGGTGGGAAGTCCGCCCACCCTGCGCTCAATCAAGGAGTATCGGCCCGAGCCGTACTCGAGTTCAAGGTCGGAATGCGACCCAAGGGGCTTTCTGGACCGCTTCTTGGGTGCCTTTGGGCTGACCTAAGAACCCGTCGGCCTTTAAGTATAACCTGCTCTTTGGCCCGTCAGGGCCCACGGATGCCTACAGGCAACTCCTCCGGAAGCTTGGTTGCCGGGTATAGGTTGTCCTCCCGCAGGGTCTTCTCATGGTTCCGAGACTCCACACTGCCCGGCGACTCGATCGGCCGATCGAGATGCCGGTAGGGCGAGGGTCGTCGGGACGGCAGTCGGAACGGAATTGACGGTGAGGAAGGAGTCGGAACAATGAGCGCATTCAAGGGAATCGGCTGGGCGATCTTGGCCGTGGTGATCTTTGGCGCGTTTTCGGCCGCTTGGGTGGGCGGACCGCAGGGCGGCGCCGCGCCGACCGTTTCGCAGAAGGCCCCGGTCGCGTCCTTCGTCACCGGGACGAGCGCGGTTCCGGCGGCGGGCGCCACTCCCCTCCTGACCTTCCCGAGAACCGTCCTCATCGAGACCTTCACGGCCGTCTGGTGCCCCCACTGCCCCGCGGAATCCGCGGCCCTTTTCAACATCGACGCCAACGCGAGTCACAACGTCCTCACGATCGCCGAACTCCACTCCTGCTACTACCCGACCGGTTCGGGTCCCTGCTACGAGACCTATCAGCCGACCGATGGGACCACCGCCGATCGGGCGACCTTCTACAACATTTGCGGCTACCCGGACGTCTTCTTTGACGGCCAGCACGACTCCTGCGGGGCTACGAACTCCGTAACCCAGATGCAAGCCGCGTACGCGGATAACATCGGCAATGCCACGGCGGTGCCCGGTAACGTGGCGATCCAGCAAGCCGCCTGGATCTCCGGCACCGAAGTGGTCGACCACGCGAACGTCACTTCGGGCCTCACCGGGAGCTACAACGCCGTCACCTACCTCGTCGAGTTCATCGACCAACGCAACGTCTCGAACGGGAACGGCCCGCACGACCTCGCCTACGTGGTCCGCTCGACACTCGAGAACCACCCCGTGAGTCTGACCGCGGGGACGTCCACCGCCTTCACCGCCACCGGACCGCTCAACGCGAGCTGGAACGCGAACAATCTGAGCGTCGTCTCGTTCATCCAGGACAACACGACGAAGGTCGTGGAGAACGCCAACATGGCCCCCGTCGGAGGGCTCACGACCCTGGTCGGGGCGGAGAAGACCACGCTGCAGGCCGGGTCCTCGACCCAGATCACCGTGGATGTGTCGAACTCCACTTCGGGCGGTCCCGTGGCCGGCGCCGCGGTCACACTCAGCTCGAACGCCGGTGGATCGTTCGCCCCCGCCTCGGGGACCACCGCGGCGAACGGCTCGTTCTCCTCGACCTTCACGGCTCCGATCGTGAGCTCGACCGAGATCGTCACGATCACGGCGAAGGTCAACGCCTCCGGGATACTCACCACGGGTGGGGCATACCTTACCGTGAATCCGCTGGCGCCCCCCAGTCGGCCCACCGCCCTCTCGATGACCCCGGGCGACGGTCAGGTGACGTTGGACTGGAGCCTGCCCTTGTCCGGTGCCGGAGGCGTCAACTACGCCGTCTTCCGATCCACCACCGAGACCGGGGGCTTCTCGTTGGTGGGCCACACCGGCTCGACCCAGATGGTGGCCACGGGCCTCACGGCCGGCCAGCAATACTGGTTCCAGGTCGCAGCTTACAATCTGGCCGGCTACTCTGCCAACACCACCGCGATCTCGGCGACCCCGGTCGCCCTCTCTGCCCAGGGACTTCCCGCCACGGTCACGTGGTGGTGGTCGATCGGCACTTCCGGGAACTTCAGCTCGGTCGGAGCCACGGTGGCGAACGTCTTCGTCCCTGATGGGACGTACCAATACACGTTCGGCGCGGGCTCCTTTGCCTACGTGGCGGCGGGGGGGGTAGGGACCCTCACCATGGTCGGGGTCCTCCAGACCATCACCCTGCCGTTCGTGGAGCGGATGGCGAACCTGGCGGGCTCGGTGAGTCCGTCGGATGCGGCGGTCACGGTCGACGGATCGGCGGTATCGGTCGTCAACGGGGCGTTCTCCGATAGCCTCCTCCCCGGCACGTATACGCTGACCGTGACCGCGTCCGGCTTCAAGGCGAACTCGAGCACCGTGGTGCTCACCGCCGGTAACACGACCACCGTGACGGTGGCCCTTTTGGCCATCCCCGGTGGGAGCGGAACCTCCCCCGCGGGCATCGGCGGGATCCCGTCCTCCGAGATGATCGAGCTCGTCATTGTCGCTGCGGTCATCGCAATGGGACTCGTCTTGGCCGTGAGCTGGTCCAGGGCCTCCGGCCGCCGCCGGGCGAACTCGCCCCCGGGATCCTCGGGCAGCCCCAAGAAGCCTGGCACGGGGAGCTAGCCGTAGGAGCTCCGGAGCGCTATGGACTCGCGGACCCGAGCTCCCGGCCTCCCGGCGGGCCCGTCCGCTTAGTTGGGGGGCCCGCGACAGAGTCCTCGGGCTGTTCGGGGTCCTCGGGGCGGTGCTCCTGTTGGCGCTAGCGACGGCCGCGCCGGCGCTCGCGCGCTTGCCCACGCCCGTGAACACGAGCCCGTCGAACGTCCTCGACATCTACCAGAGCACCTACATCACCGCGCAGGGCACGTTCACGGTCCATGCCAAAGTCGCCGACTCGTCGCAGATCAACCGGATGTACTTCAGCTTCTGCCAACTGACGAGCGGTGTTTGTTACACCCCACCGGTGACCATGACCGAACAGGGGACCACGAACGTCTGGGCGGGGACTACGTCCCCCATGACCGCCTACACCGGCATGAAGGTTGGCGTGAAGGCAGGATACAACCTCACCGTCCAATACTCCAACAGCGGGAATCTCCTCAACTTGACGTATCCCTATCAGCCGACCCTGTCGAACCCGTTCACGAATCTCACTGCGGTCCAAACGGCCCCGCCCTCCAATGAGTGGATGTTCGCGATGGAGGTCGAGAACCAGGTCTACAACGTCGCCGGGACGATCACGGACGGTTCGACGGGCCAAGCGCTCGGCGGGGCGACGGTGACTCTCGCCGGCACGAACGCGACGCCGGTGACGACGGGCGCCACCGGGACGTACTCGTTTGAGCAGATCCCGAACGGGACCTACTCGATGTCGGTGGCCGCCGCCGGATTCCGAACCTCGACCGTCTCCGTGAACGTGCGAGGCGGCAACGCGGTCGAGAACGTCGCGATGTACAACGGTTCGACGCCGCAGCCCAGCAGTTCCTCCGGCGGCCTCGGATTCCTTGAGACTCCACTAGGCGTCGCGATCATAGCCGCGGCGATCGCCATCCTGGCGGGGATCGGTGTGGGGATCGCCCGAGCGCGTCGGAAGACCGGCGACGGAGGCGGGGGCTCGGGGGCCGTCGGGACCCCTGAGACGACGAACGCACCCCCGAAATCCGGATGATCCCCGACCGCCCTCCGGGCATCGACGGGGCCGAACTCGGCGCTCCCGGGGCCGCCTCGGGGCCCATCGAGATCTCATAGGGAGGGGGTAGGCAGAATGCATCGTCGGACGATCCACGTCGTGGCCGTGCTGGTCGTCATCCTGGTGGTTGGGGCTGGAGTCGCGGCGTACCTCTTCACGGCCAAGAGTCCCTCGGCCGAAGCCGCCCCCAACTTCACCCTAAGCACCATTCACGGGGGAGATTTCACGCTCTCGAGCTATCGCAACACTTCGGTCGTGGTGGTCGAGTTCACCTCCATCACGTGCGCTGAATGCGCGGTCGTCGAGCAGTCGCTCCACTCCCTGTATTCCGATTACAATGCGACGGGCCACACGGATGTCCAAGTGATCTCGATCTTCATCGAGCCGTCGTACAGCGACACCATCCCCGCGCTGAAGAGCTACCAGGCGAAGAACAACATCACCTGGACGATGGCCCAGGACACGAGCGGGCTCACCGTCTCCCATAGCTACGGGGTGGTCGACATCCCCGCCGTCTTTGTCGTCGACAAGAAGGGGAATCTCGTCTACGACGTGACCGGGGTCCAGAACGACAACAGGCTCCAAGGCACGATCTCCGAGGCGATCTCGGGGAAGGCCCAAGCGATCTCGCTCGTCACGGTGAGCGTCTTCGCGCTCGGGGCGGTTGCGGGCGTCTCGACGTTCTTCTCGCCGTGCGCCTTCCCGATGTTCCCGGGCTACATGACCCTCTTCCTCGGGCTGAACACGGACCAGAACCCCCAGACCCCGGCGACGGGCGGGAGCTACCAGGGGGCAGTCCGACGGGCCGCGGTCGCAGGTTCGGTCACGGCGTTGGGGATGATCCTCGTCTTCCTCGTGATCGGCATCGCCCTCATCTATGCCGCCCACCTCGTGAGCGGGTACATCCCGTACTTCCTCGTCGTCGTCGGGGCGATCCTGATCGTGCTGGGCGCCCTCCTCCTGACGAACCTCCAGGTACCTGGAGGATCGTCACGCCGATCCAATCCCTCTGGCGCCGGATCCGCGGACAGGACCCCTCGGCAGCCGAGGCGGCCCCCGTCGTCGGCGCCGCCGGTGAGAAGCTCAACCTGAAACTCTTCAGTTACGGGATGGGGTACGCCGCCGCGGCGGCCGGCTGCGTGGCGCCGGTGATCTTCTCGGCCATCATCGCCGGCCTTGCGCTCGGGCTGATCGGCGGCATCGTCAACATCCTCATCTTCACGCTGACCGCGGCCGGACTGATGATCGGAGTGACGGTCCTGATCGCGGTCGCCGGAAAGCGCTTCGTCAACCAGCTGAAGGCCTACACCCCGCTCATCAAGAAGGTGAGCGCGGTCGTGCTCGTCATCGTCGGCGTCTACCTCGTCTACTTCTACTACACGGCCTGGGTCGTGTGAGCGGACCGACCGGTCGAAGGGGCCCAGAGCGGGCCGAGGCCGAGGGGACCGGGTTCACCTTTACGAGGAGTCGTTATGCCTCTCCGGGGGTTGGCGGGACCTCGTGGCGCGGGGGACCGCCGACCACAGACGCCTGCTCGGCGCGCGTCGAGCCTTCGAATTGGGCCTCGTCCTTGCGGCCGTCCTTCTGGTCGCGTGGCCATCGTTAACCGACGCCTCCGGTAGAATATCATCGAACGGCACCGACGGTGCCCGGACCCCCGATGAGGGCCCTCAGGCGGCGGCCGGAGCGGCAGCGCTCGCAGCGGCGGCCGCATCAGTGACGAGAGGCGGGGGTCCGGGGAGGGCCGGCCCCCCCAACCTGTGCTCCGTCTATGGGCGCTTCGATCACCTGCTCCGCGGCCTCGACCCTTTCACCCCGACCCTTCGTCAGCACAATCGGCAGTTGGATCAATGTGACCCAATCGGTCTCCGGCGCTCCCTCGGGGCGGGGATACTCGACGATGACCTACGATGCGGCCGACGGTTACGTGGTGCTCTTTGGTGGGATCTACGGCTCCAACCTCGGGAGTCTAGGCGGAGGGTTCGCTCTCGGGGACACCTGGACGTACCAGGACGGCGTATGGACGAACCTCACCTCCCACCTGAAGAGCTCCCCGAACGCCCGCGAGTTGCTCATGATGGCCTACGACCCCGCGGATCGCGAGGTCGTCCTATTCGGCGGCGAGGCCTCTACCGGCGTCACCAGTCCCCTCCCCCCCGGCCACGGAGACACCTGGACCTTCTCGAAGGGAGCGTGGACGAACATCACTTCGAGCCTTTCAACGGCGCCCTCTCCGAGGTTCCGGGGGGGACTCGCCTACGACTACCACGACGGCTACCTCGTGCTGTTCGGCGGGACCGATCCCACCGGGGCGTTCTTCTTCGGCGACACCTGGAAATTCGTCGGTAACCGTTGGACCAACTTGACCTCGAGCGTGAGTGGGTCGCCGCCGGGGAGGGCTCGCTTCTCGATGGCCTACGATCCGACGGGCCAAGAACTCGTCGTGTTTGGGGGATCGTTCTCTTCGACGATCTCAACGGTGCAAGACACTTGGGTCTACCAGAACCTCGTCTGGACGAACATAACGCCCACCACCTCCCCGAACGCCCGGTTGTACTACCAGATGAGCACCGACTGGGCTTTTGGCGGTGCCATCCTCTACGGCGGGAGCCCGGTCTCGGGCGCCGGGGTTGCGATGAACGACACCTGGCTATTCAAGAATGGATCCTGGACCAATCTCACCCCCCAGCTCATCGGAGGCCCGGGACATCGGGGCTACGAGTTCCTTGCTTACGACCCAGACGGAGGCTACCTACTCCTGTTCGGAGGCTACAACAACAACGGGCTCGGCTTCCTGTTCAATGACACCTGGACCCTGGGGCCGAACGTCACGGCGTTCGCGAGGGTAAGTCCCTCTGCGACCGATGTAGGCCACAACGTCACCTTCTCCACGATCGCCACGCCCGCCTCCTCCGGGCTCTCCTACTCCTACTCGGGGACTCCCACGGGATGCTCCACGAGCAACGCCTCCTCGTTCACCTGTCGACCGACGGTCGCGGGCCTCTACAATTTCTCGGCGACCGCGAAGGCGAACGTGGGATCCTCGGACACCTCGTACGCCACGTTGAATCTCTCCGGCTCACTCTCGGTGAATGCGGTCGACTTCGCTCCGGCGATCGCAGGTGTCGGCGTCCCAGAGACCGTCAGCGCGAACGTCACCGGAGGCACGCCGGTGCTCGAGTTCGTGTGGAGCCGCCTGCCCCCCGGTTGCTCTGCCTCGAACGCCTCCTCGATCTCCGGCACCCCGACCAAGGCCGGATCCTACAACGTGACGGTCGCCGTCACCGACGGCGTAGGCGAGATCGCGAACCGGAGCGCCGTCCTCACCGTCAATTCGACCTACGGGCTCACCTTCACCGAATCCGGCCTTCCGAGCTCGACCAAGTGGGGAGCCACGGTCGGGGGGACGACTCGCACCTCCACCGGATCCACGGTCTCCTTCCTCGAGCGGAACCAGAGTCTCGTGTACTCGATCAGCCCCGTGGCGGGCTATACGACCAACTGGACCGGAGGCGCCGTCGTCCGGGGTTCCAACGTCTCGGTCAGTGTAGCGTTCACCGAGGTGCGCTACAATGTCACCTTCGCCGAGAAGGGTCTTGCGACGGGGACCAACTGGACGGTCGCCCTCGGGAACACGACGCGCTCCACGACCAGCACGCAGGTCCGATTCTCCGAGGCCAACGGGACGTTCGCCTACCACGTCACTGCGCGCGGTCGATCCGTCGCGTCGACCCCCTACGGGAACGAGACGATCAAGGGCGCCGGGGCCACGGTGAACGTGTCGTTCGAGTCGACCTTCACCCTAACCTTCCGAGAGTCCGGACTGCCGAGCGGAACGAACTGGACGGTGGCCGTGTCGGGCCAATCGCTAGCTTCGACTTCGGCCAACCTCTCCTTCGTTCTGCCGAACGGGACCTATGCCTACTCGATCGGAGGCGTGGCCGGCTATACGGCGAACTGGACGGGCCAGGCGGACGTGTCGGGGGCCAATGCCACAATCCCGGTCAACTTCACCCAGGTCCGGTATCCGATCACCTTCGCCGAGTCCGGCCTCGTCGGGGGGACCACCTGGTCGGTCAACGTCTCGGGCACCAACCGCTCGGGGGCCTCCGCGACGATCGTAGTCGACGAACCGAACGGGACGTTCTCGTATGCCTTCGCGCCGGTTTCGGGGTACCTCGGGCCGGCCCCGAACAATCTCACGTTGGACGGCAGTGGGACGACCCGGTCGGTGACGTTCGTAGAGCTATTCGGGATCACCTTCCGAGAGACGGGCCTACCCGCGCTGACCTCGTGGACGGTTATCCTCAACGACACCCCGCTCACCACGATCTCGAGCGCCATCGCGTTCTCCGAGGCCAACGGCACGTACAACTACACCATCCCCTCGGTCCCCGGCTTCCTCGCCCCCGCGCCGGGTGGAGTCGTCGTCGCGGGAATGAACCAGGTCGAGACCGCGGTCTTCCGCGAGACCTTCGCCCTCACGTTCGAGGAGACGGGTCTCGCCGCTGGTAAGGCGTGGTCGGTCGATCTCGCCTCGACCCAGCGGGGCTCGACGGGATCGAGTATCGGCTTCGTGGAGACGAACGGCTCCTACGACTATGTCATCAACCCCGTCGCCGGTTACTTGGGCCCGCCGAGCGGCAACGTCACCGTCCCGGGCCAAGCCACGCTCGTCCCCGTCACCTTCCGGATGCTTTTCGAGGTGAGCTTCCGGTCGAGTGGACTACCGGGCGGGACCGCCTGGTCGATCGACCTCGCCGGGGCCTCGAACGCCTCCTTCACGAGTGCGATCGGCTTCGCGGAGCCGAACGGAAGCTACACCTACTCCGTGAATCCGGTGGCGGGGTACGTGTACAATCGCGCCGGTCAGGTCGCGGTCTCGGGGTCGGCGGTCGTGGTGACGATCGCCTTCGAGAGACTCTACGGCGTGGCGTTCACCGAGACCGGCCTCCCGAAGGGCACGGCCTGGACGGTCACGTTGAACGGAACGACCCACCCGGCCTCCGGGACCATAGCAACGTTCGAGCTCACGAACGGTTCGTATTCGTACGTGATCGGAGGGATCTCGGGGTACGAGGCGATCGCGAGCGGACTCGTCCGGGTCGACGGACAGAACGCGTCCGTGGCCGTGGTGTTCCTGCCGGTCTATCCGATCACTTTCCGCGAGACCGGACTCCAGGCGGGGACCGAGTGGTCGGTGCGGATCGGCGCCACGACCCTCAATTCCACTGCGGCCACGATCCAGTTCGAGGAACCGATAGGCTCCTACTCGTACACGATCCTGCCGATACCAGGCTATTCGACCGGTTGGACGGGGTCGGTCGACCAGACCGGGAGCTCCCTCGTCGTGCCAGTGGCGTTCACCCTCGTCACGTACCCCGTGACGTTCACCGAGGCCGGGCTCCCGGGTGGGACGAATTGGTCGCTCACGTTGACCGCCGCCACGGGCGCCCCCTTCCACGGCGGCCGGACCTTGACCGTGTGGTCCGATGGTGCCTCGACGATCCACATCGAGCTTCCCAACGGGACCTACAGCTTGACCGCATCCGCCGCGGGCGAGAACGGCCTTTCGGCGACGTTCGAAGAGTCGGCGGGGATTCCCAGCACCGGCCCGGCGTTCGCGTTCCCGCCCGGCTCGGGCTCCAACGGCCCGCGCTTCCTCGGCTTGCCTGCGTCGGAGGGGTACGGCGTGCTTGGGGGAATCGCGGCGGTGGCCCTGGTCGGCCTTCTAGCCGGGATCTGGTTCACTCGACGGCGACGGTCGCCCCCCACCGAACCCGAGGCGGAACCGGTAGCCGAGTCGGACCCCGGGACGTACAGACCTCCCCCCAGCCGACGCTCCCCCGATCGAGGCGCCGGCTGAGTCCGGGGCGGACGAGGAGACCCTAGCACCGGCTGGAGCGGGCGAGGCTCTTCCGTCCGAGCTCCCGCCGACGGAGTAAGCGGCCCAGTCCTCGCCTCGAGGAATCCCATGCCCGCGACCGGTTCCGGTGCGACCAGCCCGAGCCCTCTCCGGTGGGACCCAGGGCAAGGACCCGCGAGCTTCCTGTCCTACGTCAAGCTCGGGAACGGGAGGGGTCGACCCCCCTGAGGACGCCGACGATCGGGATGAGCGCAACAAGCTCTCCGAATGGCGGGCCACCCCCTGCCAAGTGAATGTCAGGGTGGAGTGGACCCCGCCAAGCGTCGATCGGGCTAACGCACCATACTGGTACGCTCGACCGGCGGCGACTCGGCCACCGCATAAGGGTCCGGACCGTACCCCTCGGAGGGCTCGGTGCGGGGGCCCTCCGGACCCCTCTTCCGGCGTCGCCCGACGAGCACCACGGCGAGGGCGATCGCGATGACGGCCACCGCGACTCCGCCGAGCTCGAGCTCGAGGGGAGCGATCGTGGATCCGGAGGATCCCGCGGGGGCCGGCGTGGTCGTCGCGGTCGCGCAACTCGACTTCGGCGACTGCCCCGTGGCGTTCCAGGCACTGACCGCGAGCGCGTATTCCACGCCGGGATCGAGCTTGGTGAGGGTCGCGGCTTGATGGGCCCCGGCGAGCGGGTTCGCGGTCATCGTCCCCGAGCAGCTCATCCCGACGGTAATGTAGAGAGTGTTCGAGACCAGTCCGCCACCGCCGGGGTTCGTCCAGGAGACGGAGACCGACGTTCCCGTGATCGAGGTGACGGCGAGCTTGGTCGGCGCGGCGGGGACCTCGGCGGTCGTCTGCACGACGCAGTTCGAAGGGGCCGATTGCCCCGTCGCGTTCCACGCCGTGACATCGAAGGCGTATTCGACGCCCGTGGTGAGCCCGGTCGCGTTGTATTGGTAGTCGGTCACGGTCCCGGGCGCGACAGAGCTGGGCCGCATCGGCCCGGTGCACGCGTCGCCGGTGGTCTCGTAAACGGTGAGATTACGCAGTCCCGTCCCCGAGGCGGTCCAGAAGATCGCGACAGAGACCGTCGTGAAGGCGCTGACGGCAAGGTTCGTCGGGGCCGAGGGGACCTGCGCCGTCGTCTGGACCACACAGGTGCTGGCGGGCGATTGGGTCACGTTCCACGCCGTGACCTCCAGCGCGTACTCCGTGCCTGTCCGAAGGCCCGGGACCTTAACGGTGTTCACCGCCCCCGAGGTCCCGTAGGCCGTCATCGCGCCGGAACAGGAGTCGCCGACCGCATAGTAGACCGTGTTGTTGACGAGCCCACCTCCCGGCGGGTTCGTCCACGCCAGGGTGATCGAGGTCTTCGTGAAGGAGGTAGGATGCAGGCCCGTCGGCGCCCCGGGGACCTCGGCGGTGGTCTGATTGAGACAGGCTGAGGCGGGGGATTGTCCGGAATCGTTCCACGCGGTCACCGTGAACGCGTACGTCGTCCCCACCGTGAGGCCCGAGACCATGTACGAAGCGCCGACTGCCCCTAGGGAATCTGCCGACATCGTGCCGTTGCACGCTGTCCCGTTCGCCCAATAGACCGTATCGTTCACGAGCCCCCCGCCGCCGGGGTTCGTCCAGTTGAGGGTGACCGAGGTGAGGTCAGTTCGGGCCACCGAGAGATTGGTCGGTGCCGCCGGCAGCAGGCCGGTCGTGCGAACCAGACACGCGGACGTCGCGCTCTGGCCGGTACCGTTCCACGCTGTGACGTCGAAGGAGTACTGGGTGCGGGGCAGCAGGCCCGTGATCTTCAGCGTCGTGTCGGGGCCGCCCGTCCCGACGGCCGACATCGACCCGCTGCAGTTCGGCGCTGGGGCATAGTATGTCGTGTAGTTCGACAACCAGTACCCCGGATTCGCCCAGCGCAGCGTCACGCTCGTGAAGTCCTGCGTCGGGACGCTCAGCCCCTTGGGGGCGGGGGGTAGGCCGGTGCAATCGTTGCCGGCGCAGTGACCCGACGGCGACGTAGTCCAAGAGCCCCCCGAGAAGAACTGGGACTCTTCCGTCCCCCGGCTCAGGTAAGGTTCGCAGTTCGTCAAGGCCAACGGGCAGTCACCGAACATGAGATCGGCGGTGTTGTTCGACGTGCCGCTCGAGGTCCAGGCCCGGGAGGAAGGGGCGCCGGAGCTCCCCGTGATGTTGGTCCAAACCGTCCCGTTGAGCGCGTAGACGTTCTCGTAGTTGTTGGACCCGGCCCCCTCCTGGGCACTGGCTCCGCCGATCCCCCCCGCCACGATCAGGTAGTTGTCGGTCGGATCGTACCCCAGGTAGGGCGAGAACGAGAAGCCGGAGTCCGGCATGTTGGTGAAGTTCCCTCGGGTCCACGTCTCGTTAGAGTACGTCCAATAATCCTTCAGCGCCTTCGGTACTGGCGGAAGTGTTCCAGCCCGAGACGAGCACGATCTTCTGGGTCTGGTTATCCCAGGTGAGCGCCGCGATCTCCTTCGGGTTCTGGCCCTTCACGGAGCTGGTGATATCGCTCCAGACCCCGCCAGAGAACGCCCAATCCTGGGGCACGTACGATGTGATCCCCTTCGGGCTGGGGCAAGCGGCGTAGTAGAATCCGTACCCCTCGACCGGGTCCCAGGTCGCCGCCCCGATTTCCGGCAGTCCCCCCCAACAGTCGCCTTCGGGTGGAGGCGCCGCGCCCGCAGTGGCGGAGATGTTCGACCAATTCCCCCCTTGGAAGGAGTAGGTGTAAAGGATGTTCGACTGGGTCTGGCTCAATCCGGCGATCGTGTAGAACGGCTCGACCAGAAGGATGATGGAGTGCGATGGCGGATAGTAGAAGCAGGCGTCGCTCGGCCCCCCGTTCGGCATCTTGACCCCCGAGGACAAGGTGAGGTTGGTCCAGTTCCCGGCCTGATAGGCGTACGACCAATTGCGGTAGAACGGCTGGCTGCCGGAGGGACTCGACGAGCTCGAATTGTAGCCGCCGAACGCGACATACTCCTTGTCATACGGGCTCCAACAGACCGTCGAAAGCGCCATCCCCGGCGGCACCGTCGTCGTGGCCATAGGTCGGAGCGAGGCGTTCGGTCCCCCAGAGGGTGCGGAGGACCAGACCGGTCCCGGGCCCACCAGGGTGGCGGTAAGAACCATCGCCAAGCAGAACCCGACCGCCGCCGCCAGCCTCCGCACGCCGCTCATCCCCTTCGTAGCTCGAGGCAGGAAGGCGCCTCTGGTGAATGCACCAATCTTGCCGGAGGACCACTATCATTCCCTACTACATACATCATGTGCGCGATGCCGTGATGGGGAGCTTGGGGGGTTGGAGGAGTTCGAAGCGCCTGGCTGAACCCTGGGAAGCGAGGGTTCAACTCCCGCCCCCTGGGGCGGATTCGCTGGGGGGCTTTCCATAACGAGCACGAACCGATCGGGGACCAGAAGCAGTACATCGAGACCTACGACGAAGATCGGCGCCCCTTCGGTTGGCGGGTTACCGGCGCCAGATTCCTACCGAGGTGAGGTGGAACCGGGCAGACTTAGATCGGGCAGGCGCCCTACCATGCCCGCCCGGTGCGTACTCGATCACCTTTCCGGGCCAGAGCCCGCTGAGCGGTCGCCAGCGTCCGGACGCCGGGATCGCCTAGGGTCGGAGCACTCGGCGGTCAGGCCTCCCCAGCAGGGACGGCCGCCGCCTCACCGGCGGGGAGGGGAGGTTGCGTGGGTCTATGGGCGGCGGGAGCCCCCGATGAGCCGGCCGCCCTACGCTTGGGCAGGGTGGGGAGGTGGGCGAACTTGGCGTGCCGGGACGGTCCCAGGACCTCCTGGGCCAGGATGACGGCGACCCCTCCGACGAGGGTGACGGCCGCGGCGATCCAGAACGCCAGCTGGAAGGCGTGGTGATCCGGTAGCCCCAGGCCTCCGAAGCGGCCGCTCTGGAGCGTGTAGGTGGCGAGGATCGAGCCCGCGATCGGTGCCCCCACGCTCCCGCCCAGGTTCCGGAAGACGTTGTTCATGGCGGTCGCCTGGCCCATATCCCTGGGGTCGACGGTGAGGACGAGCAGATTGATCACCGAGGCGTTCAGGAGGGCGATCCCGGCGCCGATGACGAGCTCGAACAGGAGAGCCGTCGGTAGGGAGGAGGCGGTGGAGACGAGGTAGAATCCGACCGCCGTCAGGCCGGAGCCGGCGAGGGCGAGGGGTTTGACCCCCGTGCGGGAGACACTGAAGCTCGCCGCCGCGGCGAAGATGATCATCCCCACGGCGAGTGGGATGATGTCGAGGCCGGCGTTCAGGATGTTGATCGTCGGGAACGCCCCGTTGTATCCGCCCGAGGCGATCGGATACTCGAACTGGTAGATCAAGGAGAACAGGGCGAGGTACATCCCAAGGCCCGCCACCGTGAGGACCGCGTTGGTCACAGCGACGTTACGCTCGGAAAGCAGTTTGTAGTCGAGGATCGGCTCGCGCCCGAGACGCTTCCACCAGTACTCGAACGCGAGGAACGGCGCGAGGAGGACGAGCCCCGCACCGGCGAATCCGAGCGTGAGCGACGAGGACCAGCCCCAGACCTGCCCCTGGGCGAGGGCGGTCACCAGCGCTGCCAGGGAAGCTCCCAGCAGGACGGCCCCCCCGTAATCCACCTGGGTTCCGGGGCGCCGGTAGTCGGATTCGCGCACCAGGAGGATGACGAGGATCGTGAGAGCCAGAACGAAGGGGATCGCGGAGTGGTACGTGTCCCGCCACCCGTAGTTCTGGGAGACGAACGAACCGAGCGGCAGGCTAACGGCGAACCCGACGCCGAACATCGCGCTCAGGAGCCCCTGGGCCCGGGGCACGAGCTCTCGGGGGAACTCCTCCCGCATCAGCGACATGCCGAGGGGCAGGATCGTGAGACCGATCCCCTGGACGGTGCGCGCGGCGACCATGAACCCGAAGGTGGGCGAAAAGCCGGTCACCGAGACCGCCGCGGCGTAAGCGAGCATCGTCCAGGTAAGGACGCGCCGCTTGCCGTAGATGTCGCCCAGCTTCCCGACGACCGGAGAAAGAGCCACCCCCGAGATGGCGTACGCCGAGATGATCAGGCTCACCTGGGCCGCGTCGACGTGGAAATCCGACTGGATCGTCGGGAGCGAGGGGGTCAGCATCCCCTCGATGTAGAGGACGATCATGACGATCCCCATCAGAAGGAGCATGACCCGGTTCGCGTAGGCCCGGTCGAAATTCTGGAGGGTCTTCGGCGCCGGGTTGGTCGCGACCGTCGCACCCCCCGTCATTCCGGCCTCCGGTGGGCGGGGGCCTCTACCGGATGCATGGCCCGCAGCCCATCCACCACGCGGCTCGTGAGCCGAAGGAGCTCGGCGCGGTCGCGCCGATCAAGCACGGATAGGCCCTCTTCGAGGAAGCTGCGACGCTCGCGGGCGACCTCCTCAAGCACGCCGTGTCCTCTCGAGGTGAGCGCGGTTTGCAGCGTTCGTCGGTCCCCCGCCGGTCGGGACCGGACGATCCAGCCGCCGGCCTCCAGAACGTCGATGCTCGACGTGGCGGCCGGGCGGCTGATCCCAAGGTGATCGGCGAGCACCGACGGCGACATCGGCCCTTCACGGTCGACGAGCCGTAGGGCCACCAACTGGACGAGCGTGAGCCCGTGTCGACGGCCGGCCATGTGGAGGTAGAGCATCGTTTCCCCGATCAGATCCTCGAGCGCGCCTGGAGCGCCGCGACGAAGCGCCTCGGGCTTCGTCCGGCCGTCACCTCGGACGAGGAGGGTGCTCCTCATGATTAGGACATTCGAATTATTCAGAGTACTTAACGAATCGGGGAAGTGCGATTCCATCCGGGCGCCGCCTCACGAGGGGGCGCCGCGATGCAGAGGGACCGCCCCAATGTTCCAAGTGAGCCGCCCGCTCGTTGGTCCTGAGTTCGTTTGGAGCTCGCCGAGGCCCGGGACCAAGGGCGGTCTCCTCGCCGGACGGCGTCCTAGGACTTCTGGGCGGCGACCGGTTGACCGCACCGGGAGCAGAACTGCGCTTCCGAGTCGAGCGCCTTCCCGCACGTCACGCAGTTACGATTGGCACTGGGGGCCGGCGAGGCCGGGGCATTGGCCGATCCCAAGGGCGCCGGGAACGCGGGCGCTCCTCCGTAGTACCTGGGCGCCGGGTCCGTACGGGACGGGCGAGATGACGAGCGGGACCGGGTAGAACGAGGGACCGCCGTAGTACGGGTACGACGGATACGACGGGTACGACGGGTAGGGGGAGAACGCGATCGCAAGCCCGCCGCCGATGACCCCAAGGATGAGGCCGAGGAGAAAGCCCCCGAACCCCACGATGCTGACGAGAGAGAGGATAACGATCGTGATCCCGATCGGGACGTGGGCATGGACGTGGGAAGGAAGTAGGGAGCCAGCGACCATGACCGCGACCCCCAATCCGATCGCGAGGAATCCAGCGAGGAGCAGGAACCCGAAGACGGGGGGGCCCACGGCGCCGACCACGACCCCGATCAGGAGCTCCACGCAGCCCCCGAGGGTGATGAACGCCCCACCGATGATTGAAAGGACGGTGGCAGCGACCGGGCGGGGTGGAGGCAAAGGAGGGTACCACGGCGAGGGGTACGGCATCGAACCTGAGGGATTCGGATACCCCATCATCGCCGGCCTCGACTCCTTTCGGCTATTGGTCAGGTCGGACCGGCTATTTCAAGGCCCAGCGCAAGGGCCTTCATCCATCCATCAACCCAAGGCCGCTCGGTCGACGAACCATTCCGTGGCCTCGAGTCCTCGGATCTTGGCCGCCGGGAGCAGCGGGCTCGGTCCTCGCTCGTGTAGGATTCGTTCGAGCGCGGCGTGCTTTTCTGAACCACCGACGAGGAACGCGGTGAAACGCGAGCGATTCAGCGTCGCCGCCGTCACCGTGATCCGCGGGACGAACGGCGGCTGGCTCGCACGGTCGACCACCCCGACGAGCGGGAAGCTCCCTTCGAGGAACGGTGAACCGGGAAAAAGGGAGGCCGTGTGGCCGTCGGGACCGATCCCGAGCAGGGCGAGGTCGAGGATCGGGGCCCCCCGTCCGCCGTTCCCGCTCGCGTAGCGGAGAAGCTCCGCCTCGTACTCACGCGCCACCGCGTCGAGCGGTCGGCCTTCGCCGCGGATCCGATGGATGCGCTCCGTGGGTATCCCGACCCCGCTGAGCCAGCTCCTCGACGCGAGCGCGAAGTTGCTCTGCGGATCGGTCGGGGCAACCGCTCGCTCATCGGCCCAGAAATAGTCGACCTTGGCCCAATCGACGGAGCGACGATATTCGGTCGCCAGGAGCCGGAAGAGCGGCTCCGGGGTCGATCCGCCCGAGAGCCCGATCGCGAACCGGCCACGGTCGGAGAGGCCCCGCTGGGCCAGGGCCGTGACTCGCTCGGCGAGCGCTCGGGAGGCCGCCGCGAGATCGTCGAACGGGTGGACCAAAGGGGCTACGGGGGCGACCACGCGTGGCCCTCCGACCGGAGGAGCTCGTCGGCGGCCTTCGGTCCCCAGCTCGCCGGCGGCATACTTGCGGATGCGGGGAGGGTGCCGCATCAGCGGCGCGAAGACCCGCCAGGACTCCTCGACCTCGTCGGCCCGGACGAAGAGCGTCTGGTCGCCCCGGAGGATATCGAGGATGAGCGTCTGGTAGCCGTCCGTGAGCGGGCCGAACGCCTCGGAGTAGCGGAAGTGGAGCTCGGTGCGACTCGAGCCGGATCTCGTGCCCGGGGCGCTTGATCTCGAACCCGAGCTCGAACCCCTCGTCGGGCTGGATCGTGATGCTCAAGGTGTTCGCGGTGACGTTCGCCGGACCGTGACGGCCGAAGAACCAGACCGGTGGCTCCCGGAACCGGACGACAATCCGCGTCAGCTTCGTGGCGAGGCGCTTCCCCGTCCTGAGGTAGAACGGGATGCCATGCCAGCGCCAGCTATCGACCCTCAGCCGAACGGCCACGAACGTCTCGGTCGTCGAGCGCGGTCGGACCCCTGGCTCCTCGCGGTAATCGACCACGGGCGTACCCGCCGAGGTTCCCTTCTCGGTACTGGCCGAAGACGGCATCCTCCGGCCGTATCGGCTTCAAGGACCTGAGGACCTTCACCTTCTCGTTGCGGACCTGGTCCGCCTCGAGGCTCGTCGGGACCTCCATCGCGGCGAGGGTGAGGAGCTGGGCGAGGTGGCTCTGGACCATGTCACGGAGCGCCCCGGTCCGGTCGTAGTACGCCGCCCGGTTCTCGAGCCCGAGCTCCTCGGCGACGGTGATCTCCACGTGCTCGACCCGATCCCGGTTCCAGACCGACTCGAAGAGCATGTTCGCGAACCGGAAGACGAGCAGGTTCTGCACGGTCTCCTTCCCGAGGTAGTGGTCGATCCGGTAGACCGAGCGCTCGTCGAACCATCGGTGGATGAGGCGATTCAGCGCCTCGGCCGAGGCGAGGTCCCGCCCGAACGGCTTCTCGATGACGAACCGGGTCCAGCCCGGCCCCTCGTGGAGCTTCCCGGCCCCCAAGCCCCGGATCGTCGGGGGGAACGCCTCGGCCGGCAGGGCGAGGTAGAGGACGCGGTTCCCCGAGAGCCCGAGGGCGCGCTCATCGGCCTCGACGCGGGCGCGCAGGCCCTTGAAGTTCTCCGGCGCGTCGGAGGCGATCGAGTGGAAGCCGACGGAGCGGTCGGCCCAGGCGCGGGCGGCGGCTCGAGAGGCCGACTTCGCCGCGACCAAGGCGTCGACCGTGTACGACCGGAACTGCTCGTCCGTCCAAGCGCGTCGCGAGCACCCAAGGATCCGCAGGGGTTGGGCGGCGGCCCCGGGCGCGTGGGCGATCGAGTAGAGCGCCGGGAAGAGCTTCCGTTCCATGAGGTCGCCGGTCGCCCCAAGGACGATGAAGTGGTCGGCAGGGGCCGTCCGGTCGCCCATCGGCTCACTCCGTTCGGATCGCGTGGCCGCCGAACTCCTGGCGCATCGCCGCGAGGAGCTTTTCGACGAGCGGATCGGATTCCCGGGAGCGGATGCGGCGTTCCAGCGCGAGCATGATGATCGGGGCGGACACGTTGAGGTCGAGCGACTCGAGCACGGTCCATCGCCCTTCGCCCGAGTCGGACACGACCGGCGCGATGTGATCGAGCTTCGTACGGTCCTTGAGGGCGTCGGCGCACAGGTCGAGGAGCCAGGACCGGATCACGCTTCCCCGCTGCCAGATCCGGGCGACCTCGGCGAGGTCGATCCCGTACTCCTTCTTCGCGTCGAGGATGGCGAACCCCTCCGCGAACGCCTCCATCATGCCGTACTCGATCCCGTTGTGGACCATCTTGACGAAGTGGCCCGCACCGTGGCCGCCCACACGGCCCCAACCGGCATCCGGGGCCGGGGCGAGCGTCTCGAGGGCGGGCCGGAGGCGCTCCACGTCCGCCGGGTCCCCCCCACCATCATCGAGTACCCTTCGGTCACTCCCCAGATCCCGCCGCTGGTACCGACGTCCACGAAGTGAAGGCCCCTCGAGGCGGCCTCGGCCGAGTGCCGGATCGTCTCCTTGTAGTAGGAATTCCCCCCATCGACGATGATGTCCCCAGGGGCGAGGAGCGTCCCGAGCTCCCGAAGCGCGGATTCCGTCGGATCTCCCGCCGGCAGCATGACCCAGACCACGCGCGGAGGGGCGAGGGCCTTCACGAGGTCGGCGAGCGTCGAGGCGCCCCGGGCGCCTTGCGCGACGACGGCATCGATGAGCTCCTGCCGGCGGGCCTGCCCGACGACCTGATGGCCACCGCGGACGAGCCGCGTCGTCATGTTCCCGCCCATCCGGCCCAATCCGACCATTCCGAGTTGCATGATCCTGCTGACCTCCGATTTCATCCTGGAACGAGCTTGGATAGCCCCGCGAGGGCGCTCATCGGGTCGCGCCCGAGGTCGATGGAGAGGACCCGGCGGCCCTTCTGGGCGAGCGCAAGGGCGTCGCCATCCGCCTGCGCGCGCAGGATCCGGGCGAACGTGACCTTCCCCGGCGGGACCTCGAGGTCCTCGGAGGGGGTGTCGACGAGTTGGAGGAAGAGGCCGGAGTTCGGGCCGCCCTTGTGGAGCTGTCCCGTCGAGTGGAGGAACCTCGGGCCGTAGCCGAGGGTCGTGCTCAGCTTGAGCCGGGTCCTCAACGACCCTCGAAGCGCCCGGAGCGCTTCGTCCATGAGCGCGGACGGGGCGAGGTAAGCCTGGATCGCCACGTAATCATCCGAACGAGCCTTGGACTGCCAGGACCCGAGGGCCGTGCGGACCGCGGCCTCCTCCCCCCAGGATGTGCGGGGGACCGTCGACGAAGCGGAGCGCGGCTCGGGAGCCGCCGCCATCGCCTCGCGGGCGAGCTCCTTCGCCCGCTCCACGTCCGGCTGGTCGTAGGGGTCGATCTCGAGGATCGTCCCGGCGGCCGCGATGGCGATCTCCCATCGGAAGAACTCCCCCCCGAGATCGTGCCGATCGCCAAGCTCGCTGACGAGCGCCGGGGTGCCCGCGGCCTCAAGGCGGGCGAGACCGGAGTCGATCCCCTCCTCCTCCTCCCCCCGGACCGTCAGATAGACGAGCAAGCGGTCGCGCGCGTCGAACGATTCGAGGGGTTCGACCTCGCCGGCGACCGGGACGATCCCCTTGCCGATCTTGCCGGTGCTCTCCGCGATGAGCTGCTCGGCCCAAGAGGGGAAGGCCGCGAGCGTAGGCGACGTGACGAAGACGACCTTGTCGTGTCCGAGCCGGGCGAGCTCCCCGAGCTCGGCGCCCAGGCGCAGGCCGGGGTTCTTCCCAACCTCCACCGATGGCCCGCAGCTCTTCGACATCTTGCGGGCGTGGTCGAGCAGGCGGGCGATCGGGACGCCGAGGAGGGCGGCGGGGACGAGGCCGAACTCGGTGAGCGCGCTGTACCGTCCGCCGACATCCGAGGTCGCCGTGAAGCACTGACGGAAGCCCCTCTCCTCGGCTAGCGTCTCGAGGGGGGTCCCTGAGTCCGTCACCGCGCAGAACTGCTGGCCCGGGTCCTCCGAGGCGTTCGAGGCCTCCTTCCAGAAGTAGGCGAAGAACGAATTCGGTTCGAGCGTGGTCCCCGACTTGCTCGAAACGACGAAGAAGACCTGCCGAATGTCGACGTCGGCCGTCGCCCGGCGGACCGCTTCCGGGTGGGTGCTGTCGAGCACGTGGAGGTTCGGGTGCCCTTTCGAGGGGCCGAACGTCTTCCCGAAGACCTCGGGAGCGAGGCTCGAACCGCCCATGCCGAGGAGGACCACCCGCTCGAAACCATCCTCTCGGACCTCGTCGGAGAATTCTGTGAGGTCGGGGACGCGCTCGGTCATCGTCTCGGGAAGCTCGATCCAGCCCATCCGGGAAAGGACGACATCGGGTGGGGCGGCCGGCCAGAGCGTCGGGTCCTTTCGCCAGAACTTGCGGCCGAATTCGGAGGCTTCCCAGGCCTCGAGCCGATGGGTAACGGCCCTTTCGAACGCCTCGAGATCGAGCCGAGGGTCGGACGCCGGAGTCCGGCCGGCCGGGGCGCTCATGCCGCCCCCGGTGGAGGGGTGGGGGGCACGCGAACGCGTTCGAGCGCCGCGCGGACCACGGCCTCGACGGTGAATCCATAGCTTGCGAGGACGGCCGGCCCCGGGCCCGACGCCCCGAACTTACGGACCGCCACGACGGTCCCCCCGGAGCCGACGTACCGCTCCCAGCCGAACGGGCTCGCCGCCTCGACGGCGACGCGGGGGACGCCCGGCGGGAGCACGCTCTCGCGGTACTCGACGGCCTGCTCCTCGAAGAGCTCCCAGGACGGCATCGAGACCACACGGGTCGGGACCTGGTTCGCCTCGAGCAGCGGCTGCGCCCCGAGACAAAGCTGGACCTCGGAGCCGGTCCCGATGAGCACGAGGGAGGGCCGACCACCTCCGGCCTCGGCGAGCACGTAGGCGCCGCGCCGCGCTCCGCCGACGACCGGGTACTTCGCGGGGTCGAGGATCGGCACCTTCTGGCGGGTCAGCACTAGGGCGACCGGACCGTCCCGGGCCAGGGCGACCCGCCACGCCTCGACGACCTCATTCGCATCCGCGGGGCGAAAGACCGTATACCCCGGTATCGCCCGGAGCGAGGGCAGCTGCTCGACGGGCTCATGGGTCGGCCCGTCCTCGCCGAGCCCGATACTGTCGTGCGTGAAGATCGTGATCGCGTGGACGCCCATCAACGCCGAGAGCCGGAGCGCCGGGCGGGCGTAATCCGAGAAGATCAGGAACGTCGCCCCGTACGGAAGGATCCCTCCGTGGAGCGCCATCCCGCTCACCATCGCCGTCATCGCGTTCTCCCGCACGCCGTAGTGGAGGTTGCGGCCGCACTCCCCGTGGAAGGAGAAGTCGCCGCCCGATTCGACGAGGGTTCGCGTCGACGGAGCAAGATCCGCCGAACCCCCGATGACCTCGGGGAGCTGCCGGGAGACCTGTTGGAGGGTTTGGGTCGAGGCATCCCGGGTCGCCATCGACTTGAGCTCGGGGCCGAAGGCCGGGAGCGGCATGTCGAACGGTGCCGGGATCTCCCCCCTCATCATCCGGTCGAGCTCGCGCGCGGGCTCCGGGAACGCCTCGCGGTACCGGCGGAACCGGTCGGACCATTCCGTTTCCCAGCGTGTCCCCTGCTCGACCGCCCGCCGGAAGTGGGCCGCGACCTCCGCGGGGATGAGGAAGGGCGGTTCCAGCGGCCAGCCGAGCTTCTGCTTCGTCGAACGGGTCGCCGCCGGACCGAGCGGCTCGCCGTGGGCCTCCTTGGTGTCTTGCTTCGGGCTCCCGTAGCCGATGTGGGTCCGGATCCGGATCAGATGCGGGACGTCCGGCTCGGCCCGGGCGCGCCGGAGCGCCGTGTCGATCGCCTCGAGGTCGTTCCCGTCCTCGACATGGGCCACCGACCAGCCATAGGCTCCGAACCTCCGTCCGACGTCTTCCGTGAATGAGAGGCTCGTCGGCCCTTCGAGCGAGATGTGGTTGTCATCATAGAGATAGACGAGCCGGCTCACCTTCATGCTGCCGGCGAAGGAGGCCGCCTCGGAGGCGATCCCTTCCATGAGGTCGCCGTCGGAGCAGAGGGCGTAGGTCCAGTGGTCGAAGAGAGGGTGGCCGGGGCGGTTGTACCGGCTCGACAGGTAGCGGTTCGCGAGCGCGAAGCCGATCCCGGTGGCGAACCCCTGGCCGAGAGGTCCGGTCGTCGCCTCGACGCCCGGAGTGTGCCCGTACTCCGGGTGGCCCGGGGTCCGGCTGCCGAGCTGGCGGAACCGCTCGAGCTCCTGAAGCGGCAGGTCGTAGCCCGTCACGTGGAGCAGGGCGTAGAGCAACGCGGAGCCGTGACCGGCCGAGAGGACGAAACGATCCCGGTCCCACCATGACGGGTTCGAGGGGTTGTGCCTAAGGTAGCGGGTCCAGAGCACGTAGGCCATCGGGGCCGCGCCGAGCGGAAGGCCGGGATGGCCCGAGTTGGCCTTCTCGACCATGTCGACCGAGAGGAATCGGAGCGTGTTGACCGAAAGCTCGTCGAGGGCGCTCACGTGGCGGCCTCTCCTTTCAGAAGCGTCTGCGCCCGGGCCGCCGCCCCGACGACGCCGGCGTCCTGCCCAAGCCCGGCGCGGATGACCTGGAGGGGGGCCACCGCCGCGGCCAGTGCCCGCTGCCGGACGAGCGCCTCGGTGGCCGGCACCAAGCTCGGCAACCCTTCGATCACGCCTCCGCCGAGGATCAGCAACCGGGGGTTGACGGCGTTCACGATGCTCACGAGCCCGGCCGCGAGGTACTCGACCGTCGACTCGAGGAGCTCCCGGGCGAGCGGGTCGCCGCCTCGGTAGGCGAGCGTGACGGTCTGGGCCGTGATCTTCTCTATCCCTCCAGCGAGCTCCCGGAGCCGCCCCGAATCCGTCGGTCGGGCCTTTGCAAGCTCCCGGGCTCGCTCCGCGATCGCCCAGCCGCCGACATACGCTTCGAGGCAGCCCGAATTCGGACAGTGGCAGCTCCGGCCATCGGAGACGATCGTCAGGTGACCGATCTCCCCGGCGGTCCCCGAGATGCCGTAGCGCAGCCGGCCGTCCGCGACGATCCCGCCGCCGACGCCGGTGCCGACGAAGACGCAGACGAGGTCCCGCTCCCCACGTCCGGCTCCGAACTTCCACTCCCCGAGGGTCGCGGCGCGGACGTCGTTCATGAGGACGGAGGGAAGTCCAGTGGCCTGGGCGAGCTTGGGGCCCAACGGCACGTTACGCCAAGGGAGATTCGGGGCCGAGACGAGCATGCCGTCCCGTTCGCGGAGCTGCCCGGCGATTCCGGCTCCGAGCGCCCGCGCCCGACGCGCGGAGTCGCCGAGGCAGGTCTGGACGCAGTCGGCGATCATCTTCACGATCTGGTCGGCCGAGTCCGAGGTCTCGGTCGCGTGCCGGTGGGAGGTGAGGATCGTGCCGGATTCTGAGACGACGGCGAGGGCGATCTTCGTACCGCCCATGTCGACCCCGATCGTGAGAGGACCTTCGTTCTCGGGGGCCGGATCGTCCGGGAGCGGCTTCGCGGCAACCCGCTTCGATCGGACCTTGGTCGGCATCGGTGGATGGCCCTCGCCGGCCCTTCGGTCGGTGTCGAGCGCGACGCGCATTCGGGGAAGCCAAATAAGCGTTCATCCGAGCGCGGTTCCGTCCCGTCCGGGTCGGTGCCGGACGGGGGTGGCCCTACGGTTTCCACGTAGGACGCTGCGGGCAGCTTTCGCCCCTTCCGGCCGGGAAACCGCCCGGAACGGGTTTATGAAGGTTTAAGGAGTGGTTCCACTTCCCGCTCGTCATGGCCACCTCCCTGGGTACCCGAATGCCGTCAACTCGAAGCGAACGGTGCGCCCGAAACCTGCTGCTCTTGGCCGTGCTCGGGATCGCTGTGATTGGTGGTACCCAGCCTGCCTACTTCCAACGGGACTCTTGCCCATGGCGCGCCCCTTGCCTCGCCCGGCGCCGGGCACTCAAGTGGGGTCAGCCCACTCTCGAACGCGATCCAATCGCTCTCGAACGGGGCGGGGCCGGCGCGCGGCACGATCGGTTCCTGCACCCCCTCCGGGACGACGGCGGCCTGCCAGCTCGCTCCCTCGGCCCAGCCCCGCCCTCTGATCAGCGCGAACGGCACCTGGATCAACCTCACGGGAGCGGTGGTGGGGGGGACGTCCCAAGAGCCGGGGCCCGGCTACCTCTATTCGATGGTCTATGACGCGGCCGACGGGTACGTGCTCCTGTTCGGAGGCATGTCCAAGTCCGGGAGCTACCTGAGCGACACCTGGACCTACCAGAACGGCACTTGGACCAACCTCGGGATCTCGGGGCCGTCGCCCCGGTACATCGCCCAGCTCGCCTATGATCCCGCGGAACACGCGGTCATCCTCTTCAGCGGCTACGACGCCGGAACCTGCCCCAACGACACCTGGTCGTACTCGAACGGCACGTGGACCCAACTCTCGGCTTCGGGCCCGGCGTCCCGGTACCGTGCGAACCTCGCCTACGATGCCAAGGACGGCTACCTCGTCCTAACCGGGGGGAGCAACTCCGCCCAGAGCGTGTACTACCACGACACTTGGGCGTTCGCAAACGACACCTGGACCGATCTCACTTCGAGGGTGACGGGTACGCCCCCGGGGACCGTCCGCGCCACGATGGTCTGGGATGCCTACGACCAAGAGCTCCTGCTGTTCGGCGGCACGACCTCCTCCGGGTCGGGCAACGCCGAGACCTGGACCTACTCGAACCTCGTCTGGAGCGGGTCGACGCTCAGCCCGACCCCGGCGGCGCGGACCTACTTCCAGATGGCCTACGATCCCCAGCGCGACGCCGTGGTCCTCTTCGGGGGGAGCCTAACGTCCGACTCGGGGACCCCGTACGACGACACCTGGCAGTTCCAAGCGGGCGTCTGGACCAAGCTGAGTCCGCTCGCCTCGCCCCCGGGTCAAGGGTACGGTCAGATGGCATACTACCCCAACGGCGGATACCTCCTCATGCTCGGCGGCTACACGAACTCCCTCTACCTCCAGGACACCTGGGCGTTCGGCGCGGACGGCGTGGCGTGGGGGAACGTGACCCCCGCCGCCTTGGACGCGGGCCAGACGGCCCACATCCAGATCACGGTCGTGAGCCCGCTGAAGAACCTCTCCTACCAGGTACTCGAACCTCCCGTCCGGATGCTCGACGGACAACACTACCCTCCTCAACTGTACCCCGATCGGGTACGGCAACTTCGACGTGCTCGCGACCGCCTACGACAACGGCGGCGACAACATCTCCACGAACATCAGCCTGCAGGTCCGCGAGGACCCCACGGTGAACGGCATCTCCTTCTCGCCGGGGATCGTCGATATCGGCAACACGACGACGATCACCGGGAACGTGAGCGGCGGCACCCCCCCGATGGTCTACAACTGGACCGCCCTGCCGCCCGGATGCGTATCGATGGACACCCCGATCCTGGGTTGCGCTCCGAATCAGACCGGGAGCTTCCCGGTCACCCTCTCGGTCCACGACGCCGCCGGTTTCCACGGAACCGACACCGTGAACCTCACCGTGAACTCGACGCCGACCATCGAGCGCTTCTTCGCGGCGCCTGGAGCGATCGACCTCGGGCAGAACGCGGTCCTGAACGCGAACGTCATCGAAGGGACCCCGCCGTACTCGTTCGCTTGGTCGAACCTCCCGATCGGATGCCCCACGAATGATTCCTCGACGATCTCCTGCGCCCCCGTCGCTCCGGGAAGCTACATCATCGAGGCCCAAGCGACAGACGCGTTCAACAATACCATCACGGGCAACCTGAGCCTCGTGGTGAACCGGGACCCGCAGTTCGCTTCGGGCGGCGCTTCCCCCCTCTACGTGGACGCCGGGGCGAAGCTGAGCCTCTACTCGAACGCGTCGTACGGGACGCTCCCGTACGCCTTCGCCTTCACGGGGCTTCCGACGGGCTGCACGGCCGCGAACACGAAGCTCGCGACCTGCACGCCGACGACGGCCGGGAACTTCACCATCGTCGAGCGCATCACCGACGCCGCGGGCCTCACCGTGGTCTCAGGACCGATCCATGTCAACGTCGTCCCGGATCCGAACGTCCTCGCCTTCTCCTCGACCCCGTATGCCACCGATGTCGGGCACGGCGTAACGATCACCGTGACCGCCGCGAACGGGAGCGGCCTCTACACCTACGCCTACACGGGGCTTCCGGCCGGTTGCAACTCCGCGAACACCGCCTCGCTCAGCTGCACGCCCAGCGTCGTCGGCCAACCGACGGTCGCGGTCACCGTCACCGATTCGCAGGGAAAGTCGGCGTCGGCGAACCTCACGCTGACGATCGCCAAGGTGCCGGCGGTCACCCTCTCGGTCAACCCGAACTCGGTCGCGCCGGGGACCTCCGTGCTGTTCGTCGCCCAGACCTCGAACGGGGTGGGGCTTTACACGTTCCGGTTCACCGGGCTCCCGGTCGGCTGCGTGAGCTCGAACCACTCGG
This sequence comes from uncultured Thermoplasmata archaeon, assembly GCA_963696985.1. GTDB lineage: Archaea > Thermoplasmatota > Thermoplasmata > Lutacidiplasmatales > UBA184 > Lutacidiplasma. The sequence continues at coordinate 88,118 of CAVOMG010000001.1, forward strand.
AGATCCGCTGCTCTCCGACGGCCACCGGGGTCTACAACGTCCAGGTGATCGCCATCGACCAAGCGGGGGTCTCCGCCCAGGGTTCGACCCAGCTCACCGTCAAGACGAGCACCTCGAGCACCTTCCTCGGGCTCCCGCTGCTTACGGGGGTCGGGATCGTCCTTGTCGTGATCCTCGTCGTCATCATCGCGGTCGTGATGCTCCTCCTGCGGCGCCGCCAACCTCCCCCGGCGGCCGCGCCTCCGTCCAAACCGTAGGCCCGGCATCGGTGGTCGGAGCCGGGCGGGCCCGATGGCCACCGAGCGTGACACGTCGCCCAAGGAGCGGGCCGGCCTGAGGGTCGCGCTCATCGGGACCGGGGCAATCGAGATCCCTCCCCGCGGCTACGGGGCGATCGAGGATTACATCGCGAACCTCGCCCGGGAGCTTACGGACCTCGGTCACCGGGTCACGATCCTGAACCGTCAGCCCAAGGTCCGGTCCCGGCGCGCCCGGGAGGTCCTTTCGGCGATGGATCTCCCGTCGGAGCTCCGGCGGCAGAGGTTCGATATCTTGCACGCCCAATCCCCGATCTCGGCCGAGGCGCTCGCGATCGCGGGTCTCGACTTCGTCCTCACCTCCCACTCCCGGGTACTGGCTGACCCCCGCGAGGGGCCTCGACCGGGTCTGGCGCGCCCGGGACCGCGCTGCCGTTCGGCGCGCGGTCGGGGTGATCGCGCTCAGCCCGACGGTGGCCCCGATCTTCACCCGACTTCGCGGGGCGCGCGCGAGAGGTCCGGTCAAGGTGATCCCCTTCGGCGTCGACACGGAGCGGTTCCGGCCTCCCGCCGAAGGCTCCCCGAGGGCCGGGCTCGTGGGCCTCGGAGTCGTTGCCCCGCATAAACGGTGGGACATCTTCGCGGCGGCGGCGCGCGTCACCCATCTCCCGGCGACGATCATTGGGCGGATCGCCGACGAGCCCACCCGGGACCAGGTCCGGTCGATCAACCCTGAGGTCCGGTTCGCCGGTGAGATCGGACGGGAGGAGCTGCCCGGCGAGCTCGGCCGGGCGCTCGTCTATGTTCACCCCTCGGACATGGAGCTCGCCAGCGTGGCGACCGTCCAGGCGCTCGCCTGTGGCCTGCCGGTGGTCGGATCCGATCTCCTGAAGGATATCGTCACGCCCGGCCAGGAGGGCTACCTCGTCGACCACACCCTGCCGTTCGATGAACGGGTGGCTCTAACGGCCCGGCACATCACCGACCTCGTTTCGGACGCGGCCCGATGGCGCTCGATGTCGCTCCGGGCGCGCGCCACGGCTGAGGAGTCGCATTCCTGGGGACGGATCGCGCACCAGGTCTCGGAGTTCTACCACGAGGTCCGAGACGCCAAGCCTCTCGCCTGAAGGGGTTCCCCAGCTCACGACGCCCCGGGTCGGCGGGGCCAGAGCGTTCGCGCCGCCACCAGGTGCATGATCTCCGAAGGCCCGTGGGCAATCGAACCGCTTCGGACGTCGCGCCAGCGCTGCTCGTGCGGGAGTTCGCCCGAGTATCCTCGCCCCCCGAAGAACTGGATCGCGTGGTCGATCGCCGTGAGGGCGGTCTCGGTGGCCATCCATTTCGAGAGGGCGGCTTCGGCGTCCACCGGTTCACCGCGTTCCATCCGGTCGAGCGCCCGGGCGACGTAGAGCCACGTGGCATCGAGACGGCCCCAATCCTCAACGAGCGTGAAGCTCACGGCCTCGTGGGCCGACAAGGGCCGTCCGAACGTCGACCGCTCCCCCGCGTGCTGGACCACGTCATCGAACGAGGCCCGCCCGACCCCGAGGTAGATCGCCGAGAGGAGCAACCGCTCCCGGGTCAGCTCGGACCGCAGGGATTCGAACGCCTGCCCCTCGGCCCCGATGCGGGAAGACTCGGGGACGTCGACGCCCTCGGTACTGGATCGACCCTCGCCGCATCCAGCGCTCCCCGAGATCGGTGGCGTACCGGGATCGGGTGACGCCCTCGGCATCCTGCGGGACGAGGAAGGCCGAGACCCCGGCGCCACCCCGCCCGGGCGGCCCCGTGCGCGCGTAGACGATCGCGGCCTCCGCATCCACCGCGAAGGCGGCCTGACTTTTCGTGCCCGTGAGGCGGTAGCCCGTCGGCGTCCGCTCAGCCTTAAGGGCGATCGCTCCCGCGTCCGCCCCCGCGCCGGGCTCGGTGACCTGGTTGCCGATCAGCCGTTCCCCCCGAACGAGGGGCCGGAAGTACTCTTCGACGAGGGACGAGCTGCCGTGTTCCCCGAGGATACCGGAGAATTCGGGCTGCAGCAGGAGCTTCGCGAACGTGGTTCCGGTTTGGTAGGCGAGCTCGAAGAGGGCCGCCCCGACCTCCGGCATCGATAGGCCCCTTCCTCCGAGATCGACCGGGGTGCGGAGCCCCAGGAGCCGTCGCTCTCCGAGCGCCCGGAACTCCCTTCGGGGGAACTCGGGGTTCTGGTCGAGCTCCCGCGCGCGCTTCGCGAGACCGAGCGCGGTGGTCGCCGCCGCGATCTCGTCGACGATTTTCGGGCGTACCAACGGCGGGGCCGAGCGGCTCAAACGCCCCCCGCAGGACGAACGACGGGCGCGGGGCGATCGGCGGGTGGGCTCGGTTCACAAGCACCGATCACACCCTTCTCTTCCAACGCGAGGATCCGAGCCTCCGGGTACCCGAGGACCTCGCGCAGGATGGCGCGATTGTCCTGCCCGAGCCACGGGGCCCCGCGCCACACCCGACCGGGGGTCTGGTCGAACTTCGGGGCGATCCCCGCGCCCTGCACTCGGCCCGCTACGGGGTCTTCCCATTCGAGAAACATCTCACGCGCTCGGTAGTGCGGGTCGCGGGCGAGGTCGGCGATATCGTAGACCTTCGAGATCGCGAGATCGAGCGTCCTCCCCTCGGCTTCGAGCTCAGCGGCCGTCCGCCCCGAGAAATGGGCGGTGATGGCCCTGTTGACCTCGTCCCGGTGGGCGGCCGGCCACTCGGTCCGCTCCGATCCGGCATCGGAGATCCCGACGAGGGAGCGGACCTTGCGCCACGCTTCCGGGGTCGGGGCCGCGAGGACGACCCAACCGTCTCGGCAGGCGTAGAGATCGTAGGGGAAGAGCCGCGGGTGCGCCCGACCGTGGCGGCCCCGCACGACCCCGCGGGCGAAGTAGTCCAATGCGAGGTTCTCCAGGAGCGTGAAGAAGACTTCGTACTGGGCGACGTCCACCGACTGCCCGACCCCAGTCCGTTCGGCGCCAACGTACCCCATCAACGCGGCCGCGGCCGCGGCGAGCCCCGTCACGGTGTCATTGAGCGCCGTGCCGGCCCGCGTCGGCGGAGCGGGGTCCGGCTCCCCCTGAAGCGAGAGATAGCCGCTATAGGCCTGGCCCGTCAGGTCGAACGACGGCGCCCGGACCCGTTCCGGATCGCCGGATCGGCCGAACCCGGAGACGTGGACGATCGTGAGGGCCGGATTGGCGGCCCGCACTTCGGCATCCGAGAGTCCGATGCGGTCGTAGGTGCCGGGGCGCGACGACTCGATCCAAATCTGGGAGCGTCGGGCGAGGTCGAGGAACACCTCGCGGCCGTCTGGGCTCTTGAGATCGAGGGCGAGCGAGAGCTTGTTCCGAGAATACTGGACCCACGACTCCGAGACCGCTTCGGGTCGGGCCCGGCCCGAAGGGATGAGCGGGGCGAGCGTGCGGGTCGGGTCCGAGAACGGGGGTTCGAACGGCGGGCCTTCGACATGGATCACCTCGGCCCCGAATTGGCTCAGGTACGTCCCGGCCCAGGGCCCGGCGACGAAACGTCCGGAGTCGAGGACCCGGATCCCAGAGAGGGGGCCGAACTCGGGAACGATCCAATCGCCGATCGCCCCCCGGTCCATCGCGCCGAACCGGGGCGCGCGACCGATAACGGACGGGGTTCAGGGTGGAACCCCGCCATCCAAATAGCCCCCCTCCGCTCGAACGCCCATGACCGAGGCCCCTTGGGACCGTTTCGAGGGAGACGCGTTCCGGCGCGAGCTCACGAAGTTCAAGATGGAGCGCCACCCTTTCCGGACCCACGCCTTCTTCCGGGACCTTGAGGCCGGCAAGGTTCCGCGGGAAACCGTGTTCCGGTGGGCCACCCAGTTCTACCCTTGGCTCGCCTGCGTGCCGATCGCGATGGCCGAGCGGTTCGCCCGGACCTCCTGGGAGTCCGCGAACGATCGGTTCCGCATCATGATCCTCGACCAGCTCGTCGAGGAGGCGGGGGATCCGAAGGGCAAGGAGCCCGGGCATCCGGAGCTCTGGCTCAGGTTCTGCGAAGGGCTCGGGCTCCCACGCGACCGCATCATCGGCGCCCCGCTGCTCCCGAGCACTCTCGTGGCGATCGACGACTTCCTCTACATCAACCGAGAGATGCCGTTCTACATCTCGGCCGCGGGATCGAGCGAGCCGCCGAACGTCGAGCTCTGCCAGCGCTTGCTCCCGGCCTTCCGGAAGCATTACGGAGTCGATGACGCGCACCTCGCGTACTACTCGCTGCACGTGACGGCCGACGAGGAGCACACCCGCTTCGTCGGTGAGATGGTCGCCGCGTTCGCAAACTCGCCGGCGATCCGCCAGCAGATGTGGGATGCGATGCTGCGGGGCTTTTCGCTCCACGGGCTCCTCGTCGACGGGGTCCTCGCCTCGGGGAACGGCGCGTGATTTGCCCCGGGACCCCCGGCTCGCGCTCCCTTGGTCTACCGGCTTAGGGCTCGATGATCGGCGCGTCGATCCGGCTTCGCCGGATCTTTCCCCCGGACCGCCCGAGGCTCTTCGCGGTCCCGCTCGACCACTCCGTGTCGATGGGCCCGATCGCCGGGCTCGAAGCCACGGGACCGGTGGCGGACGAACTTCAAGAGGCGGGTGTCGACCTGCTCATCGTTCCGAAAGGGGCCATCCGGGAGGTCGCCCCGGTGCTCCGCCCGCGGACACTGCTCGGAGTCCACCTCTCGGCCTCGACGAGCCTCGGCACGGCCCCGGACCACAAGGTCCTCGTCGGGACCGCGACCGAGGCGGTCGCTCTGGGGGCCGACTTGGTCTCGATCCAGGTCAACTTCGGGATTCCCGAGGAGGGCGCGATGCTCCGCGACCTCGGGGTCGCGGTCGACCAGTGCCGTAGCCTGGGTCTGCCCCTCCTGTGCATGACGTACGTGAAGCGCTCCGGCGGGGGCACCGCCGAAGAGATTCGGCACGCTTGCCGGGCCACGGCCGATCTCGGCGCAGACATTGTTAAGACGAGCTATCCCGGCACCGAGGCGGAGCTCGCCCAACTGGTCCGGACGACCCCGGTGCCCGTCCTGTTGGGCGGAGGGGAGAAAGCCGGCACGACGGAAGCGCTCCTCGAGAGGGTCGCGGAGGTCGCTCGCACGGGCGGGCGGGGGATCTGCATCGGTCGCAACCTCTTCCAGCGTCGACCGATCGCTCCGCTCGCCCGTCGCATCGCGGAGGTCCTTCACGACGGATCTCCGGGGCGCGCCCCATGAACCGCGACCGTCTCGTGGTCTCCCTGGTCGCTCGAGAACGGGGCATCCGCGCGGCGACGCTCGAGAGGGCCCGCGCTGCTGGTTTCCGGCGATTTTCGGCACCTTCCCTGAACGGCCTGCGCCGGCGACCCGGTGAGGAGTGGTACCGGTTCGATGGCCGTTCGTTCACTTCGACGCCGGGGCGTTCCGCTGGGCCGTCGCCGATCCCGTTCCGTTCGGTCGGCAACGCGTCCGGCCTGGCCAAGACCCTGATGATCGCTGAACGCGACGGCGCCGTGGCCATCCGATGGACCGGAGCCCGTATCCTCCCGCTCGAGAGCGCCCTCTCAAGGAGCTCCCCGGGGACGTCGATCTGGGTCGTGACCGATCGGGCGGACGAGGTCGGAACCGCGCTCGGAGCGCTCGAGGTAGGGGCCGATCGGGTGGTCGTCGAAGTCCGTGACCCGTCCGGGGTGGATCGGCTCATAACCCAAACCGGGCGGGAGAGGTTGCCGCACCTCCACTGGGGGTCGGCCGAGGTCCTGGACGTTCGACCCGTCGGCGTCTCGGAGCGGGTCATCGTAGACACCACGACCCTTCTGGACCCTGAGGAGGGGATGCTGCTCGGGAGTTCCGCCGCCTTACTCCTCCATGTCGCGAGCGAAGCCGAAGGTTCCGCGTTCTCCCGCCCCCGCCCCTTTCGTGTCAACGCCGGCTCCCCGCACCTCTACGTCCTGATGGCCGATGGAACGACCCGCTACCTCTCGGAGCTCGTCGCCGGGGATCGGGTCCTCGTCGTCAAGCCCGGCGAGCAAGGACGGGCTGTCGGGATCGGACGGCTCAAGGTCGAGCGACGGCCGATGACCATGGTCCGGGTTCGTCGGGCCGGTCGTGGGGCCACGATCTTCGTCCAAGAAGCCGAGACGGTCCGGCTTTCGGCGATGCGGAGCCGGATCCCCGTGACCGACCTTAGGACCGGCGAACGGATGCGGATCGTCGACCTCCCGCCGGCGCGCCACCTGGGCGATGCGGTCCGGGAGAAGATCGAGGAGCGGTGACGCTGCCGCGGCCACTGATCCTCGCCACGCTCCCGGGGCGGACCGCGGCCGCCTGTCGGGCGGAAGCGGCCGTGGCGACCGAAGCCGGAGCGGATCTCGCCGAGGTCCGTCTCGACCGTTGGGCCGGCCTCGAGGCCACGGAGGTCGGGAATCTCTTCCCGAGTCCACTCCCGCTGATCGCGACCTACCGGTCCCGTCGGGAGGGAGGCGACGGGAAGGGCGATCCCGTCTTTCGCTCGCAGCTCCTGACCATGCTCGAGTCGTTCCCGTTCTGGGCGGTGGACCGAGAGGCCGAGGTCGACGGCCCGGGCACTCCGGCCTCGAAGGTGGGTTTGATCCGGTCCACCCACCTCCCGGAGGGAACGGCGGTCGAGGTCGTCGTCTCGAGGTTGCTCGACGCCACCGGGGCCCCGAGGTTCGTGAAGGTGGTCGTGCCGTCGAACCTAACGGAAGCGCTCGACCTTCTCAACGCGGTCGGCCCGATGGCCGGGTCTGGGGGTTTCGTCCTCCACACGACGGGGGGTTCGGGGAACCTCCTCCGCGCGCTCGCCCGCCGGCTCGGCCTTTCCGCGGTCTACGGAGCGCTCCCGGAGGAGGAGGGGGGCGTCCCGGTCGAAGCTTCTCAGATCCCGGTCGACCGGTTAGCTCGGTACCTGGCCGACGAAACCCCGGGGCCGCTCTTCGCCTTGCTCGGGGCCTCGACCGCGCGTTCGCGTTCCCCCCGAATGTTTGGCGCCTGGACGCGGACGATGGGCGACCCCGGCCTCTACATCCGGCTCGACGTCCGGGACTCGCTCGAGCTGGGCCGTTCGGTCGAGGAACTGGCTCGCTGGGGATTCCGGGGGTTCAACGTCACCCAACCGTGGAAGCGGGCGGCGTTCGAGCTCGCCGATGAGAACGGGCCCGGAGCGGACGTCTGCGGGTGCGCGAACGTCCTGACCGTCTCCTCGGGAGGGACGATCGAGGCCGCGAACACGGATCTCGCCGCCCTCCTTCAGCGGATCGCGGAGCTCCAGCGCAGCGGCGCTTGGCCGGGTGACGATCTTCTCGTCCTGGGCACCGGAGGCGCGGCGAGGGCCGCCCTCGCGGCGGGCCGATCGGTGGGCGCTAAGACCCATCTCTTCGGGAGGAGCGCGACATCCGTCACGAACCTGGCCCGCGAGTTCGGGGCGACCCCGACGTTCGAGAGCGGAGGCGGTGCCGTGGACGTCATCGTGAATGCCACATCGATGGGGCTCCAGTCGTCCGGACCACCGTCGCTGGACGTCGCGCCGTGGGTCCGCCGTGGGGCGCTCGTCCTCGACTTCGTCTACGGGGCCGACGACCCCTGGATCGCGAGATTGGCTCACGATCGGGGAGCCGAGTACCGAGGACGGTCGGCGTCTCCTGGCGTACCAGGCGGCGGAGACCTACGCCATCTGGCACGGGCACGAGATCCCGGAGGAGCTCATCGAAGAGGCAGTCGGAGGGTCCGCTTGAACGGGCAGGGATCGGCGTGGGCGGCGATCAGCTTCGTGAACGCGCTCCTGACCGGAACCGGGGCGGCGGCTGCGATCTCGCTGAGCGTCCGCGCTCGCGTCGAGCTCACACCGGCGGCCGGGCCGGTCGGAGCGCTCGACATACCCGTCGGGTCTGACACGCCCCTCCTCCGTCGAGGTCTCCTCGAATCGCTCCGGCGGCTCGAGCCGGAGGAGACGTTCGACGTTACGATCGGGATCGACTCCTCGATCCCGGTCGGCCGCGGCCTCAAGAGCTCCTCCGCCCTTGGCGTCGCGATCTACCGGGCCGTCGCGTCGGCGGTGCGGAAGAGCGTCGAACCGCAAGATGCTGCCCGCTTCTCCTCCGAGCTCGGTCGGGCCGTCGGCGTGAGCGCGACCGGGGCATTCGACGACGCGATCGCTTCGGCTTCCGGGGGTTTCGTGGTCGCTGAAACGGAGCGCACGCGCATCCTCCGGCATGATGCGCCGGACTCCGACTGGCGCGCCGTCCTCTGGATTCCTCGCACCCCGCACCCGCCGTCGCCGGATTGGCTCGATCGCTTCCGAGGGAGATCCGCCGAGGCGCGGGCGGGCGTGGAGGCCGCGAAGTTGGGCGGATACCTCGTCGCGATGGAGCGGAACACCGAGCTCGTGGAGCAGCTCCTCGGGTACGATTACCGCCCGCTCCGACGCGAACTCCGCCGCCAGGGCGCGCTCGCATCGGGAGTCAGCGGAATGGGCCCGACGCTCGCGGCGATCGCCCGTGCCCGCGATGGCCCGAAGGTGAGCCGGGCGATGCCGGTGGGTGGGGGGGAGGTTCGAACCGTCGAATTCGTCGCCCCGGGATCGCTACCGCCATCGGAGGCAATCGCATGAGCATGGTCCGTGTGATGCCGGCGACCGTCCGCGGGACCGTGGTAGCGCCCCCGTCGAAGAGCTACACCCACCGGGAACTCGTGGTGTCCTTCCTCGCGGAAGGACCATCCGTGATCCTACGGCCGCTCGTTTCGGAAGACACCCGGGCGACGCGGGACGGGCTCCGTCGGATGGGCGCCCGCATCCGAGTGCGCCGGAATGAGTGGCGGGTCGAGCCCCCCGGGCACCGGAGCGAAGCGGGCCTTCGCCCGGTCACGATCGATTGCGGGAGATCGGGCACGACCCTCCGCTTCCTCGCGGCCGTCGCCGCCACCCGCGGAGCCCGATACATCCTTGCCGGGTCCCCGCAGACTCGCTCGACGGCCCATGGAGCCGCTTTGGAGCTTTCTCGAATCGGCGGGCGCGACCATCCGGCGCCCGACGGGAGGCCGGTCGATTCCGACGACGGTCGAGGGCCCGATGGAGGCACCCTCCGGGAGCCTCGACGCCTCGGAGAGCTCCCAGTACCTTTCGGCGCTACTTTTGACGCTGCCCGCGATTGAAGGCCGTTCTCGCCTCCGGCAGGTGGGCGAATCTGTCTCGGCACCCTACGTCGACGCCACGCTCGACGTGCTGGATCGCCGGGGGGTCTCCTGGCTTCGGAACCGCCGGCGGTACTCGATCGAGGGACCCCAGCGTTACCGGGGCGGTCGGGTCCGGATCCCCGGCGATGCTTCCTCGGCCGCATATCTTTGGGCGGCCGCGGCGGCCACTCGGGGCTCCGTCTGCGTCCGGGGGATCCCCCGGGAGCGCCCTCAGGCCGACCTTCGGATCCTCGAGATCCTCGAGCGAATGGGCGCGAGCGTCGTCCAAAGGCATTCGGGCATCCGCGTCAACGGGTCCCACCTCCGAGGGATCGACGTGGAGCTCTCGGATGCCCCGGATCTGATGCCACTCGTCGGGACCCTCGGCGCCCTCGCCGAAGGCCGCAGCCGGCTGCGCGGTGCGCGACACGCGATTTTCAAGGAGTCCGACCGTCGCCTGGCCACCCGGCGTCTCGTACTCGCCCTCGGGGGCCGGGCCCGCCTTTCCCGAAGCACCCTGCTCATCGAGCCAGGTCGACTCCCCGAAGCCACCCGCTTCCCGCGGTCGGACGACCATCGGGTCGTCATGAGTGCCGCGGTCTCGGCACTGCGGACCGGGCCGGCGAGCATCTCCGATGCGCGAGCGGTCGACAAGTCCTATCCCGGCTTCTGGGTGGATCTGGAAGCCCTCGGAGCGAGGATTTCCGGGAGGGGCTCATGATGCGGTTCGGCGAACGGTTCCGAGTGACGCTCTTCGGAGCGAGCCACGGCCCGGAGGTGGGGGTGATCGTCGAAGGGGTGCCGAAGGGGGCAACGGTCGACCCGGCCCGTATCCAGTCCGATCTCGATCGTCGTCGGCCTTATGGGCGACGATTGGCGACGCGGAGACAGGAGACGGACCAGCTCGTTCTCGACGAGGGCGTGCGAGACGGGATCGCCTCGGGGGGGCCGATTCGGGCCCATGTGAACAACGACGACGTGCAACCGGGCGCCTACAAGGAGCTCCGAAGAACACCTCGACCCGGCCATGCCGACTATCCGGCGATCATCCGATACGGGGACCAGGCCGACCTCGCTGGGGGGGAATTTTCTCCGGACGGATGACCGTCGGGATGGTGATCGCGGGGGCGATCGCGAAGTCGCTCCTCGAGCCTCGAGGGATCGAGGTCTTCGCATGCACGCGTTCGATCGGTGATGTCGAGGACACAACCCCGATCACCCTTCCCCTCCGCCGGCTCCACACGGCTCGGGACAGCAACGAGCCGGGGGCGATCGACCCCGCGCGGGGTGTCGAGATGGCCACTCGCATCGCCGGGGCCGGCGCGAAGGGGACAGCCTCGGAGGGACGATCGCCGGGGTCGCGAGCGGCCTCCCGGTCGGGCTCGGCGAACCGTTCTTCGATTCGGTGGAGAGCGAGATCGCTCACATGATGTTCTCGATCCCGGCCATCAAAGCGATCGAGTTCGGGTCGGGCTTCGAGGCCGCCCGGATGCGCGGGAGCGAGCACAACGACCCGTTCTATTGGGGGTCGAATGGACAAGTCGCCACGCGTACCGAACCACGCGGGCGGGATCCTCGGAGGGTTGACGACCGGATCGCCGCTCACCTTCCGGGTCGCCGTCAAGCCGACCGCGTCGATCGCTCGGCCGCAGGAGACCGTTGACCTCATAAGCCGGACGAGCGCGACCCTCGTCGTGAAGGGACGCCACGACCCCTGCATCGTGCCGAGGGCCGTGCCGGTCGTCGAAGCCGGGACCGCCATCGTCCTTGCGGACCTCTCGATGCGCGTAGGGGACCGACCCTGAGCGCGCTTTGGCGGACCGCGGTCCTCGGCGCGGGAGGCTACATCGGCCAGGAGTTCGTCCGGTTGCTCGCCGACCACCCCCGGTTCGGCCCCCCGGTCCTCGTAGGGGGCGGTCGCTCGGAGGGCCGCCGCCTCTCCGAGGTCTGGCGCCTGACGGAGGAGTGTCCGCCCGAGCTCGCCCCCGAGCGTATCGTGCAGGCTTCGCCTCGGGCAATCGCCGGTCAGATCGACGTCGCCTTCGGGGCGATGCCGACGGGGACGGCCGGCGCGATCGAGGCGGAGCTCGCCCGGCGTGGAGTGCCGGTGTTCTCGAACGCCGCCGACCACCGCTTGACCGCCGGTCATCCGACGATCGTCCCTGAAGTGAACGGCGATCACCTCGATCTCCTGCCCCACTCTCGCCGCTCGCCGGCCCCGATCGTGACGAACCCGAACTGCTCGGCCACCGGGCTCGTCCTAGCCCTCGCCCCGGTGCTCCCGATGCTACGGCCGAAGCGAGTCCACGTCGCGACCTACCAGTCCCTCTCCGGGGCGGGTTACCCGGGCGTCCCCTCGCTCTCGATCGTTGACAACGTGGTCCCGTTCATCCCGGAGGAGGAGGAGAAGCTCGCAGCCGAGGCGGCCTGGCTCCTCGGTCGCCGGGCGGGCCGTAGCGTGCAACCCCTTGCCGTTCCTTTCCTCGCCCAATGCGTCCGGGTCGGCGTTCGGGAGGGCCACCTCGAAGCCGTCACCGTGGAAGCGGGCGCCACGCCCAAGCTCGCCGAACTTGAACGGGCCTGGCGGTCGTTCGATCCGCTCCGCGGACTCGACCTGCCGACCGCTCCCCACCCCCCCATTGAGCTGCGAGCCGAAACGGACCGGCCGCAGCCGCTCCTCGACCGCTGGGCCGGCCAAGGTCGATGTCGCGGGATGACCGCGGTGGTCGGCCGCGTCCGGTGGGAACCGCCGTTCCTCCGCTTCTTCGCCCTCGCCCACAACGCCGTGCGGGGTGGAGCCGGAGGATCGGTCCTCAATGCCGAGTATGCGCTCGCCCGAGGGGATTGGGGGTCCCGAAAGCGATGAAGACCTTCGTCAAGCTGAACGGGCTCACCGACCCGGCCCTCCTCGAGCTCGTCCCGGCGGGAGGGGCCGCCGGCCTCGTCGTGGAGAGTCCGGGTTCCCCGAGCTCGCTTACCATCGAGGCCGCCGCCCGGCTCTCGGAGAAGGTACCCTCCGAGGCGGAGATCTGGGCCGTTTGCGGGGATCCGGCCCCCGAACTCATCCACCGGCTGTTCGATGAGATCGGCGTCGATCGGATCCAAGTGTTCGGCCGCGTGCCTCCGGGGCTTGAGTTCCTCGAGACGCACCACATCGTCCCGTCGATCCCGGTGCCGGTGGACCTCGGGGACGGGAGCCTCCCCAAGGTCCCCCCGCCCGAGGAGCATCCGATCCTGCATCTCGATGGACCCGGAAACCCACTCCCCCTCGGGAGTCCGGTCCGGCCGAATTGGGAGCTCTGCCGGGGCCTCGTCGACGCCCACCCGGGCCGAAAGCTCGTCTTGGCGGGCGGCCTCGATCCGGAGAACGTCGAGGAGGCGCTCCTCACGGTCCACCCATGGGGGATCGACGTCTCGGCCGGGATCGAGTCGGCGCCGGGGGTCAAGGACCCGAAGCGGATCGCCGCGTTGCTCGAGGCGGTCCGACGGGTGGAGCCATCCCTCCCCTAGGCCCGACGGATCTCACGATCCAGCGGCCAGGGTCGCCGGACCCCGCCAGCCGTGGATTAAGGCCGGATGCGTTCGAGGGCGAGGAACCGGACCGGCGGCGAGGGACCGACCGACGCGATGAGGAACTCCTTACGTACGCCCTGGGCGACGCGGACACCTCCGGCGATCTCCGGCCATGGGGCTTCGCGGTCCGATCGGGAGGCGCGAACGAGGAAGCGTGCGTGAACCCGGTCCGGGTTCCTCGGGTACGCGCGGAAATCGGCGCCGTACTTGAACCCGGTTTTCACGACCAGGCGGCGGTCGCGGAGGTCCCGGTACGCCGTGCGACGCTCGTCGAAACCCTCCTCGACCCGGCGGGCGCGAGCCAGGAATCGTGCCTCCGGGACCTTCCGGGCGCTTCGAGCGTCCCGGATCTCGAGCTGTCCGGTCGACCGCAGATAGTCGGCTTCGAGAAGGCTGACCTCGAGCCGGTCGCCGATCCGGCTCCCGTACGATTGCTCCCGCCCGAGCGCTTCGACCGCCGCCGGCTCGAAGACCACCACGCGGTCGCCGACGAGCCACCCCAGGCAGGGGCTGGGCAGCGGGGTCGTTGGGTGACTTCCGGTGGGGGACGGCCGTCGGACGCGATAGTACGTGAGGTCGGACTCCTCATCGACGAGCGCGATCAGGAGCGACTTCTTGACCGACTGGGCCCGATCCGCGAGCTCGACGGTCCGGGCGAGATCGAACGGGAGCCGCTCCGACTCGACCTGGACCCAGGTACTTCGACGGGGTCTTGTGGAGGATCCCCCCCGGGGGAGGACCGAGAACGCGACCGGGGGTGGGCTCGTCCGGACCACATACCCGCGCTGTCGAAGGTCGCGGTACACGACGTATCGGAGTCCGAACTCGGGGTCCGCGCGGACGGCCGACCGGAAGAGCCGCTCCCACGCGACCGAGCGATCGCGGGTGTCGACGAGCTCGATCCGGCGGGTCTCGCCCAGGTAGACCGTTTCGTAGCGGTCGAGGGTCAGCCGCGTCCCGTCGACGGTCCCGAAGAACCCGCGCGCGTGGACGGCGCTCCCCTCGGCGGGGTCGGCCACGACCGCCGTGGCGTCCGGCGCGACGACCCCGCTCACGCCTTCGGACCCCGGATCTCGTCGAGGGTCGCGAGCGCCTCGAGGCGTACGCCGGCCTCCTCGAGACGCGCCCGGGCACCCTCGTTGCGATCGACGACCACCACCACCCGGTCAACGACCGCCCCGGCCTCCCGAAGCAACCGCACGGTCTCGAGGACCGAGCCGCCGCTCGTCGTGACGTCCTCGATCACGACGAATCGCGCCCCTTGAGGGACCTCCCCCTCGATCCGCCGTCCCGTACCATGGGCTTTCGCGGCCTTCCGAACGACGACGAACGGTCGGTGCGAGAAGAGGCTCGCCGCGGCGAGCAACGGGACGGCCCCGAGCTCCATCCCTCCGAGGCACTCGGCGTCCCCGACCCGCGCGGCGAGCGCAGTGCCGATGAGCTCGAGCCGCTCGGGGTTCGTCCACATCTCCTTGATGTCGACGTACACGTCGGAAACGCGGCCGGAAGCGAGCTCGAAGCGGCCGAATCGGACCGCGCCCGATTCCCGGAGCATCCGAACGAGTCGGGCGTGCCGGTCGCCGTCCGGACCGCCGCTCGCTACCATGGGACCTTCTTCCAGCCGACCCAGTATCCGATGTAATTGAAAAGGGCGTGCATCCCGAGGGTGAAGACGAGGAGCCACGCGAACCCCTCGAGGTTGCCGAAGACGGGCACGAAGAGCGATGGATCGACGAGGAAGCCGACTCCCACCGGCAAGAGGACGAACGGTAGCTGGTCGAGCAGGAACGTTCTCGACCCGCTCGGCCGATTCAGCCGTCGCTTGATGAACGACCCGAGCGCGTCCCCCGTGAGGGCGCCGGCGGTCAGGAGCAGGACCACGGGGATCGCCAGGGCCACGCTCGGCGCGAACTGCGAGACGATGGCGAGGTTCGGCGGGGCGATCAGGATCAGGTAGGCCTGCAGGAGTCCGATCGGGAACGCGGCGAAGGTGCCGAAGAGGAATCCGGACCACGTCTTCGAGCTTCCCAGGAGACGGCGCCCGTCGACCGGCCAACTCCGGCCAAGGTCCATCGGTGGTCCCCGGCCCTTGGGGATCGTGGCCAGGGCATTGGCCGCGAACGTCGGGGTGAGCAACCAGAGGACGCGCGCCGGGATGAGGAGCTGTTCACTGACCACGGGCCGATCCGGTTCACGGCGCTCGGGCGTACCGTTCGATCGCCGTCGAGATCCGGCCGATCATCGAGGGGTCGACGCTCTCTTCGGCCTCATGGATGTGCGAGGTGCGGTCCATGCTTCCGAACACCAGCGCCGGCAAGGGCTCCCCCGCCGGCGTCCGGATCCCGGCGAGGCTGCTCGCATCGGTCCCGCCGGTACTCCCCGAAGATCCCGGGTTCCGCCGAGAGCTCCCGGAGGATCCGCTCCAATTTCCGGACCGCCGGGTGGTCGGGCGCGATGAAGTAACCGCCGCGAGCGCGTTCGAGGGGGGCCTCGACCCGGGCCTTGGGAAGGTGCTCGCGGGACCAACGGCGGAGCTCCTCGAGGGCGGCCGAGCGCCCCTCGGAAAGCGGCATCTCGGGGATGAGCCGGAGGTCGAGGGCGAACGACCCCCGTCCTCGGGCCTCGCCGTCGACCGAACCTCGTGCGATCGCCCGCTCGATCAGCGAGAGGGCCGCGGGGACCGGGTTCGCTCCGCGGTGGGGGTAGCCCCCGTGGGCGCTCACGCCGACGATCTGCACCGTCTGCACACCGGAAGCGAGGGCGAGCGCGGTCGAGGGGGCCGGAGCATCCAGGCGGAAGGGCGCCGGTAGGTCCCGGCGCAACTCGTCGACGAGGGCGGGCCATCGCCCATCCGGTCCCCGCAAGCCCAAGGTCACGGCCGCCGCGATCTGGTTCGGGGCATCGTTCTCGGCATGAGCCGCGACGAGGCTGAACGCGCCACCCTGCGCCTGTCCATCGGCGACATCGAACCGAGTGAGGGTCGCGCGACCGGTGAGCACCTCGGCGGGGGCGCCGTGGTCCGGCCAATCCGGAGAGGCGTAGACGGACCGGTGCTCCCGGGCGGATTGGTCGAGGCGGATCAGCTCCTGCCCGAACGCGACGACCTCCCGAGTTGTCGCGGGCCCATCGAAGGTCCCGTCGACGAACACGAGGCCGGAGGAGGCGGCGGTGGCGTGGGGGCTCCCGTCCGGGATCAGCGCGACCGAGCCGACGAGGAAGCGGTCGGCGTGCCCCTCGGGCAGCTGCTCATCGTGGGCCTTGATCGCTTCGATCCCGCCGAGCCCGCCGGTCTCTTCATCGCAGCAGACGAGGAGCCGGACCGATCTCGGTGCGTCCTCCGACGCCGCGAGCCGCTTCAGGGCGAGAAGGGAGGCGACGACCCCGCTCCCGAGATCGTCGTTCGCCCCCCGAGCGTAGAGACGACCATCCGTTCGGCGGGTGAGGGCGTGGGGCGGGGTCTTCCAGTGGACCCGTTGCTCGACGGGGACGGGGACGACATCGTAGTGGGCGAGGACGAGGAGGCGGTCCGATACGTCGCGCTCGAGGTCCACGATCAGGTTCGGACGTGGGATCCCTCGGTAGATGGGGTCCGGCGGGAGATCGATCGTCGGATCGAAGCGCCGGGTCGCCAGACCGAAGCGTCGGGCCCAGCGGGCGATCTCGTCGATCGCCCGGGCGTAGTTCGGCTTCTCGAACCGGCCCGCGATCGGGTCCTCGAGGTTCGTGGGCGCGATCGCCACGAGCGACTGGAGGAGCTCGAGCCCGGCGCGCTCGCCAATCGCCTCGGCCGCTCCGGCTGCGGGGGCTCGCGGCGTGGCCGGTTCCAAGGTTTCGCCCCTACCGGAAGGCGAGCAGGACGACGAGGGAGCTCGTCAGCACGAGCAGGAACGTCATCAGGAGGGCGTTCGTGAACATCGACAGCGTGTCCCCGAGGGAGGTCAAAAGCCGAGCGGTCCAGCCGGGCTGAAGGACCGGCATGGAAGGGAGGGATCGCCATCCGGACCGGACCTCGACCTCCCCGAGGTCGGCGACCGCCGCCTCGGTGGTGGCCCGGACGTCCGCGACGAGTCGGTCCGAGGGGTACCGTTCGCCGACCGGGTTCGTCCCGCCATCGACCTCGTGGACGATGTGGTTGTCCGTCGTCATCACCTCCGCGGCGTCGACGAGCGGCTGGAGCGCCTCGAGGATCGCGCCGCGCAGACCTGCCATGAGGTTGTTCCCGTCGATCAGGACGTAGGCCGTCTTCGTACCCGCTGCCTCGATCGCGAGGACCCGGATCCCATGCGGCCCGATCCCGTCGCCCCCGAGGGAGTATCCTTCCCGGACCGCCACCCCGGCCCGGACCGGGCCCGGTCGGGCCGTCGAGCGGGCCCGCTCCAGCGCCCGCACGAGGTCCGTCGCGAGCTTCGCGGCCGTCGGGGTCCCGAAGGAGATGTCTCCCTGGTCCTCGACGTAGGAGTTGTGCCCATCGATGAGCGCCAGTCGCGGACCACCTGCTGCCTCGATCTTCCGGACGACCGGGGCGACCACAGAGAGGGCGATGTCGTCGGTCGGTGCGGGCGCCTGGGTGACCACAGCGATCGCGGTCGAGCCGAGGAGCTGGACCCGGGCGAAGCTCGCGGCATCCGGGGCGATCAGGGCGCTCGCTTCGGTCGGACCCGGGTGGTACTCTTTAGCCGTCACCTCGGTCCAGAGGGCCCGGGCCTCGGACGCCAAACGCTCGAACTCCCGCGATGTCGGGAGGTCCTGGTCGTGGTTGCAGGGGGTGTGGGGAACGAGGACGACCCCGGCCGACGGCCCGAGCCGCTCCGCGAGCCGCCGGGGGAGATCGCTCGCGCCCAGGGCTCCGAACGGCCCGGGATGGACCGTCGGCAGCGCGATCGTGGCCTTGGTGGTCGGCCCGCGACCGAACGTCACGAGGACGAGGTCGAGGTCCGCCGGCGCCGAGAACTTCGCGAAGAACCGTTCGATGGCCTCCGTCGCCGCCGGATCGCGCCCGTTGATGTGGTCGAGCATCGGGCGGATCAGCGAGACCCCAGAGACCCCGAACTCCCTGCGGAGCGGACGGTCCGCCGCCCGGAGCAGGAGGGCGCAGGCGAGGAAGCCGATCAATAGGAAGAGGACCCCCTCGACCACGAGCGCGGCGGTCGGGGTGTAGAAGAGGAAGACGAGCACCCACGCGAACACCGGTGCGAACGCCGCGGCCGGGAGGGAGCGGAGATGAGACGGGTTCGACACGCCGAAGAGCGACATCTCCCGGAACCAGAGGACCGGCCCCTCGAGGAACAGCAAGACGGCCGCCAGCGGAGGTAGGACCGAAGGGTCGAACGCCTCGACGCCTCGCCAGACGAGCGCGATCGGGATCGGAAGGGCGCCGGCGGTCACGGCGAGAAGGAGGCTGCGGCGCAGCGAGAGCCGCCCCCCGAGCGCGCTCGCGATCGGACCGGTGAGGCCGGCGGCGACGAACATCGGAAGGAGGAAGAGGGCGATCCACCCGGTCAGGAACGGGACCCCGGTCCCCGACGGCCACCCGAACGCCGTTGCGAGGACCAAGCTCTCGCCCGCGAGGATCACGAGCGACTGACTCTCGTTCGGCGCCCGGAAGAGGAGCCTCCGGTTGCGGGAGCGGGGTCCGAGGCCCGCGGTGGGCGACGGCAGGTTATCGTCGGTCACGCGCCTTTCGGATCTCGGCCAGGATCGCCCGGAATCCCTCGCCGAGGCCCTCCTCTTCGGTGATCGTGCCCGTGACGAGGACCTGGGCGCCGGCCTCCAAGAGCGCCCGCGCCTCCGGGCCCGTACGAATCCCTCCGCCGACGATCAAGGGGATCCGCAGGGCCCTGCGCACGGCCCGGACCATCTCGCCGGGGACGGGGCTGGGCGCTCCCGAGCCGGCCTCCAGGTAGATCATCTGCATGCCGAGCATCTCGGCCGCCAGGGCGTACCCGACCGCCGCTTCCGGACGCTCCCGCGGCACGGCGTCGACCTGGCCGACCTCCCCGACCCGCATCCCCGGGGCGACGACGATGTAACCGAGCGAGATCGGCTCGAGGCCGAGTTGACGCACCTGGGGTGCGCTCGCGGCCTGGATCCGGATGACGAGGTCGAGGTTGCGGGAATTGAGGAGGCTCATGAAGAGCAGCGCGTCCGCTTCGCCCGTCAACGAGACCGGGCCCTCCGGGAAGATGATCACTGGTAGCTTCGTGGCCGCCTTGATCGCGCGGGCCGCCTCGCCCATCTTCCCGGTCGAGATGCCGGTGGAGCCTCCGAGGAGGATCGCGTCGGAGCCGAGCTCGGCCGCCCCGCGCGCGATCGCTCCGGCCCGGCCCCCGGGAGACTTGTCCGGATCGATGAGCGTGAAGTGCAAGGGGCCGTGCCCCATCCGCTCGGTCAGGTACTCCCAGACTCGCCCCACCCCTCCGACCCCCTCACCGGAACGCGGCCGCCAGGAAGGCGAAGAGGGCCACGGTCATGGCTGCCTTGCTCACCGTCTGCTCCCGGTGCAGCTGCCGTGGCAAGGACGCGACCGAAACGACGAACAGGGCATCCGCGGCGAGGACCAGGGCGAGGTACATAATCCCGCTGGCGGACCGAAGGCTCAGGAAGGAGAGCAACGGGACCGGGCTTAGGAGAATGGCGACCACGACGGCGGCCCGGGCGGCGATCGTTGCGACCGACGGTCCCCGGGTCCTCGGGAGCGTCCTTCGGTCGACGTCTCCGCCGGCGTCCTCCATGTCCTTGATGATCTCGCGGCTCAGCGTCGCCCCGAAGGCCATCGCGGCGAACGGGAGCACGACCAGCACGTTTCCCGCGGCGGCCCCCCCATAGAGGAAGACCGCGGCGGTCAGGTAGGCGACCGCGGCGTTCCCGGGGAGCCCGCGGGACTTCAAGGATCGCTCGTAGGCGAAAACGACGATCAGGGCCGAAACGAGCACCGGTATGAGCCACGGGGCGGCTCCGAACACCGGAACGACGAGCGCCACCGAGGCCACGAAGAGCCCCCCGGTAAGCGTGCGAGCGGCCGGTGTCGAGATCGCGCCCGTGACGAGCGGTCGGTCGGGGTGGTTCATCCGGTCCGACGCTTGGTCGCCAAGGTCGTTGAGGACGTTCCCCGCGGCGGTCACAGACGCGGTCGACAGGGCGGCGAGGACGAGGACGAGGAGCTCGAAGGCGGTCCACGAGAGCCCGGCCCCCGGGCCGAGAGTCCGCCTACGATCGTCCCGGCGAAGGAGACGACGACGTTCCCGGCGCGGACCAGTTTCAGGGTACGGTCCCACGGTCCGTCCATGGCGGGGGGCGTTGGATAATGATTCCCTTCGATGGAACGACCGGTATCGACCACGCAACGGTCTAATCCCCCCGTTCCCCGAGGGACTGGATGCGGGGGGCGAGAGTGGGCCGGGGCCCGCGGGTCGAGCGGTTCCGTTTGGGGAACGGACTCTCCGTGTTGCTTGCCCCGATCGACGGCAGCCCGACGGCGAGCGTCTGGGTCTGGTACCGCGTGGGCTCGAAGAACGAACGGCCGGGGATCACCGGCGCCTCCCACTGGGTCGAACACATGCTTTTCCAGGGATCGCCGAAGTACGCGAAGGGCGAGATCGACCGAGCAGTGGTCGAGGTCGGCGGGAGCCTCAACGCATTTACCGACTACGATTTCACGGCGTACTTCTCGACCGTCCCGAAGGAGCAATTGGACGTCCCCCTCGATATTGAGGCGGACCGGATGACCCGAGCCCTACTCGACCCCCCGGAGATCGAGCGCGAACGGACGGTCATCCGCTCGGAGCGCGAGGGCAACGAGAACTGGCCGGAGTTCCGAGTCGCCGAGGAGCTCGGGGAGCTCGCCTTCCGGAGGCACCCGTACCGGTGGGATCCGCTCGGGTTTCCGGAGGACCTCGATGCGCTCACCCCGGCAGACCTCAAGGAATACTACCGGCGATTCTATGGGACCCGGAACGCGGTCCTCGTCGTCGCCGGCGGATTCGATCCTCGCGCCACCCGTCGCACGATCCGGACCCGCTTCGGGCGACTGCCCGCGACCGGCGAGGCGACCGGCGTCCCGGTGCTGGAACCCGAACCTCGGTCCGAACGCCGGGCGACCCTCACGGGCCCGGGCACGACGCCCTACCTCGAGATCGGCTACCGCGCGCCCGCGGTCGATTCTCCGGAGGCCCCCGCCGCCATCATCGCGGACGTGATCCTCGGCGGGGAGACCCGGCTCTTCAGCGTCAGCCGAGGCTGGGGATCCTCGCACGAGCACCCGTCGGCCCGGATCTACCGGGCGCTCGTCGACCCGGGTCTCGCCGTCCGTGCCGGCACCCAGGTACCGCCCCCGGGCGTACCCGGGACTGTTCCTGATCAGCGCCCAGGCCGCTCCCGGGGTCCGCCTGGAGGACCTCGAGCGGGCGATCCACCGGGAGACCGATCGGCTCGCGAAGACCGGCCCGACCGCCTCCGAGCTCGACGAGACCCGCAGGAAGATCCGGCGGGGGGCCGAGCTCTCCTACGAGGGCGCTTCCGGGACCGGGTTCCGGCTCGGATACTTCGCCATGCTCGGCGACGACCGCTTCGAATCTCGCCTGCTCGACGCCGTCCTGAAAGTGCCGGCGAGAGCGGTCCGCGAATATGCCGGGAAGCTGTTCCGGCCCGAGCGGCGGGCGGTGGTCGCGTACGAACCGAGGCCGGAGGGATCGCGTGCGGGCTGAACGGGATCCTCTCTTGGTCCCCCGGACGACGCGCTCCGATGGGCTCGTCATCGCCCGGCAGTCGCCGCCTGCCGCCTCGCCGAGCTTTTCCGCGACCTACCTCGCGCCGGCCGGTTACTCCTACGATCCGGCGGATCGCGGTGGGATCGCCCTTCTCACGAACCTGCTCGTGACGAGCGGCGCGGGGACTCGCGACCGAGTGACCCTCGCCCGGGACCTCGACCGCATGGGCGCGACGCTCGAGACGCGATGCCATCCGGAGTCGGCCGAGATGACGGTGTGGGGACCTCAGGAGGCGTTCGCTCCGCTCCTGTCGATCCTCGCCGATGCGGTCCATCGACCGCGCTTCGCCGCGAACGACCTAGATCGGGTGCGCCGCCAGCTCGTCGAGCGGCAGCTCCGGGAGCTCGCGCAGCCCGATAGCCGGGCCGAACGGGAGCTGTTTCGGTCCATCTTTCCATCCGGGCACCCTTACCGGGAGACCGGCGTCGGGACGCGGCGTTCGGTGGCCCGCCTTCGGCGCGGGGACGTCACCCGCTTCCATCGGGACCACTTCACGGCCGCCGGCTCGCTCGTCGTGGTCACGGCGCCCCAGTCCCTGGCCTCGGTCGTCTCGCTGGTCAACCGACGGTTCCACGACTTTGGACGGGAAACGGCACCCCCGGCCCCGGCGATGCCGGTCGCCCGCCCACCGACCTCCCCGACCCGATCCATCGAGATGCCGGGGCGCTCCCAGGTCGAGATCCTCGTCGGGGGCCCGTCGATCGCCCGCTCCTCCGAGGATTACCCGGGAGCGTTTCTCGCCAACGAGATCCTCGGGGACCGTCCGCTCCTGAGCCGGCTCTTCCAACGGGTCCGGGAGTCCGAGGGACTCGCCTACCATGCTTCGAGCGAGCTCGAGGCGATGCGCTGGGGGGGTTACTGGATCGCCCGGGCCGGTACCGGGCCCGAACGCAGCTCGAAGGTCCTGACGACCCTGGCCGCGGAGATCGAGCGGATCCGCTCGGAGCTGGTGCCGGCGAAGGAGCTCGAGCAGATCCGGGAGAGCGCGATCGGCGAACTTCCTCTGGGCCTCGAAACGACCGCCGGCGCCCACGACCTCGCGGTCGACCTCACCTACAACGGGTTGGCGCCGGACCACCTGCGCACTTGGCCCGCCCGGTTACGGGCATTGCGGCCGTCCGAAGTACGGCGGAGCGCGGAGATCGCGATGGACCGGATCGGGGCTTGTACCGTCGTCGCCGGGCCTCGCCGCCCGGCCCGGGCTCGGAACTAATCCATACGGATATATACCACACCCGACCGTCAGTACCATGATGCGCGGCGGCCGCAGGTTGACGAGCGATTCTGGCGCAATGCTCCGCAAGAACATCACGATCACCCCCGAGGAGAACGCGTTTCTCGAGCGGCATCCCGAGATCAATCAGAGCGCGCTTTTCCGCCAGATCGTGGAGAGCATGATGCTCGCGGAGCGCGCCCCGCACGTCGCCTCGGTCTCCAATGTGCGGCTCGGGAAAGCGATCTACCGGAGTGGCGCGATCATGTTCCAGCGCCCGGGCCGGGCCCGCTCGCAGTCGAAGTAGGGTCCCGCTCGGCCCGGACCGGGGTCTCGTTGTCCCGCAACCGCGGCGTGAGCGCTCGTCCGGGTCCGGTCTCCGAGTCGGAGGCCCGGTGGAAGAGGTAGCCTTCCGCCCCGGGGGTGGCCTTCCACGCCGCCTCCAGCAGGTCCGTCCGACCGAGGGCGAGGACGTGCTTTGGGACCAGATGGCCGAATGCCCAGTGTCGCTTGCGCGCGAGGTCGGTGAAGTGCGGGGCGTAGTGTCCGCCTCCGATCCCGACGGCGATGCGATCGAGGGGGTCCTCCTCGAGGTCCGGCAGGACGCTGGCGAGCGCCCGCACCGCGTCCTCAGGGGGACCTGGGTCGTCCCCGAAGCCGATCTCGACGAACATGGACGGCGTGTCGAGCGCGGGGCCGTGGTGGGTCGCCTCAAAGGTGGCCCCGAGATCGATGGGAGCCCCCACCTCGTGCAATTGTCGAAGGGCGCCCGCCATCCACCGGGGTGCGGAGGGGTTCAACCGTTCCGGGGATCCCCCGATCTCCGCCGGCCCGAAGTTGCCTAGCGGGTGAACGGTGAAGCAGCGAACCCCCCGCTCGCTGCGGTGCTGCGAGGGGAAGACCATGGGGAGGGGAGATGCCACCCCTCGGCTCGGCAGGCGCTGGTCGAGGAATTCATCGTGGACCGGCCACCCGGGCCGACGCAGGGTAAGGACCCCTCCAGGGAGCCGGTGGATCGAGGCCCCGTCCACGTGGAGCCCGGTAGGGTGGCCTTGGGGGAGCCGAGCGGCCACCCCAGAGGCGACCGGGTCGGTCTCCGAGAGGACGATCAGGTACCGGTCGTGGGCCACCCCGCTACGACGCAAGCGGTTCGGATAACCCTGGCCCCCGGCTCGAGCGTCCGGGCCCGTCGATGAACGGCGATCAGGAAGGCGTGTCGCTCACCGGGGCGTCCGGTCGGCCTCGGAAGTTCCCGGCGATCGATTGGAGGTCATTCGGATCCATCAGGCCCGAGCGCAGGGGCACGAGGATGCGCGCCCCGAGCTCCCGGGAGGCCGCGTCGAGCTTCGTCAAGAAGGCCGTGATGCGGGCGATCCCATGGATCGTGACCAGGTACTCGAGGCTCTCGAGAAAGATCGCCTTCGCGTCCCGGCTCTTGAGCTCGGTCTCGATCCCGAACTCGAGCCCATCGAGGTCGCCCGGCCGCGCGGTGGGGTTCGCCGGCCCGAGCGGGATGTTCGAGAGCCAGACCACCTGGACCACCCGCTGCCCCAAAGAGGCCCGACGGGCGCCGGGCGGTTCCCGCGTGATGCAGACCCCCCGATCGCCGTTGGCGGTCGTCTCGAGGAAGCTCGACCACGCCGATTCCGCGTCGGGTCCCTTCCAGATCTCGACCCCCTTGGGAGCGGGCGGGGGAGGCGGGGCGATCGGGACGGGCCGGGGTTCGAACGGGCTCGGCACGAGCGGCTCGGTGCGCCGAGGGGGCGGTGGGGCCGGCCCTTCCGACGGGACGATCGGGAAGGTTACGGGCGGGATCGACGCCGGAATAGGCGCCGGGAGTGAAGTGACGGGATTTGCGGACGGGCCGGCGAACGGACCCAACGGAGTAAGGACCGGGGCCCCGACGGGGCGCTGGGGTCCCGTGAGGACCTCGAGCTTCGGAGGTTGAGCCCTCGAAGGGGCGCGGGGCGCCCGGTTGGGGGCTTCCGAGGGCCGAACGAACTCGTCCGCCGGAAGGCTTGGTGGGCTCGGGATAGGTTCGGGCACCACGCGAACAGGCGCCGGGGCCGTGCTCGGTTCGGGGAGCGGCGGACGAGCGGCCGGCGCTTCGCGGGGCGGAGCCGGTGCGATCCGTCGGCGAAGCGGCCGGAGCGGGGCGAGGCGGGGTACGCGGGTCGGGGCGGAGCCCCCGTATCTTCGGACGATCTCGCCAGCCACATACGGGCCGAACCCGGGGACCGCGGCCAAGCGGTCGAATGGGGCTCCCCGGAAGCTCTCGATGGTCTGGAACCCCGCTTCCCAGGCGGCGGCCACCTTAGTAGGCCCCAGCAAAGGTCGGCCGAGGTCTTCGGAGAGTTGACCGCTGAGTTCGACGATCGCGTCGCTCCGGGCGCGGTCGGCCGCGTCGGCCACCGGATCGATGTCGAGCTCGGTCGTCACGGGCTGTCGGATCCGGGCCCCCCTCGGACGGGCCCGGGGTCGCTTCGCTCGAGGCGGGGTCACTGGGACCCCCGGGATCCAGATCGCCCAGCGGTCGCCCCGACGCGTCCTTCCGGTGGTCCTTTCCGAGAGCGGGAATCGGACCTCATCGCCGACGAGCTCGAAGCGGGCGCTCCCGAGGTGGGCGGCGATCGCCACGGCGTGATGCTGGAGCTCGCCCGCGAGCGCCCCCGAGGCGGCCGCTAGGATCCGTTCGGGGGGGGTCGATAGCGCGGCCTTGCGAAGGCGCCGGGACACGTGCCGAACCAGGCCGAGGCCGTCGAGCGAGAGCGAAGGGAGGCTCCCCGTCTGGCTCTCGGTCGGATCGATCAGGAGGATCTCACCGTCCCGCCAGGGCACCGGCACGACGCACTCCGGCAACGACTCCAGGAACTCGAGCATCCCGGGGAGGATCTTCACGGTCTCGCCGTCGAGGACGACGTTGAGCGTTCCGGCGCGCATCTCCTCCATCGCCTTGCGGCCGGGGAGCCGCTCGAGGAGGTGGAGGATGCGCCCGGTCCGGCCCCCGTAGACCCTCTGGATCTCGGCGGGGATGGGTCGGGCCTCGATCCGCCGACCGGCCCAGGCCCGGTTCGGCGAGTCGATCTCGATCTGGCCGGTCCGGCCAACCCGGGCTAGGACCGGGGCGACGCGCTGCAGTTCGTTCGCGAGGGGCTCCTCGGCCACGAGGAGCACCACCCGCGGGAGGATCGCGTCGGCCGGGAGTCCGACCTGGCGACGTGCCGATCGGAGCGCCTCCGCGAACTCGACCCATCGATCGAACTCCTGCTCCCGGGCCGAGTCGACGAGGGCGTCCTCGACGGGGGTCATCGCCCGCTCGAAGAGGGAGGGCGAATCCGGCCGGAACGCCTGGGCGATGGCTTCGGCCGTGAACGGGGCGATCGGGGCGAAGAGCTCGATCCAAAGGTAGACCACGCGGGCGAGGACCTGACAGGTCGAGGCGCGGCTCGCGGCCGCCGAGGTCGGATTCAGGCGCGCCCGGGCGAGGGGCAGGTAGCCCGTGCCGACGTCCTGCTCCATGAAACGGGCGAGGCGCTCGAGGGCCGCGCCGAGTTCGAGCGCCTCATAGTGGGCGCGGACCTCATTGCGGACCCGCTCGAACCGGGAGAGGAACGCGCGGTCCTCCTCCGGAAGCTCGTCGAGATGAGTGACGGGGAATTCGATGTCGACGTGCACGCCGTCCGACCGCATCGTGTCGAGGACCACTCGGGCGAGCTGCCAGACCTTGCGGAGGCGTCGGGCCTCGTGCCGGTACCGATCCGAGAAGTGCGACGGACGGCGCCCCGCGGCGGTCGCGCGGACCAGGGCGGCCCGGAGGGCGTCGGCGCATCCCCCTTCCCCCAGAAGCTCGGCGTCGCTATCGTAGACCATCGTCGGCAGGCGGATCAGGCGGAGGTCGCCCGCCCGGACCCCCGAGGCCTCACGAGCCACGAGATGATGGAGGAGCGCCGGGACCCGGCGCCGGTCCGGGACGAAGAGCTCGATCGCCTCTCCGGCTCCGACCTCGGCCCACAGGCTCAGCGATTCGGAAAAGGCGGGCAGGAGCTCCCGTCGTACCGGCTGCGGATTCGAACGGCCGCACTCACACGGTCCGGTGTAGCCGGTAACGTGCAAGCGATTGCAGCCGGAGCACTCGAGGAGCACCGGAGCTTTGAGATCCCCGGTCTCCGTGATCGCGCTCAAGGGCCACGGGACAACGTCGCGCGCTGGGGGCAGCGAGTCCGTGGGCAGGAGACGGCTGAACTCTCGCTCGACCGGCGCGGGCAACCTGGCCAGCTCGAGGCACCAAGCTCGGCCCGGCAGCCAGATCAGGCCGGACCCGCAGATCCCGCAGTGCGGGACGCCCCGCTGGACCGTGAGCTCGGCGAAGATCAGCCCGGATTCGTGGAGGTCCCGAAGGACGAACGCCTCGGCGGTGTCGATCGGAAGTCCGGAGTATTTGTGACGGGGTTCCGACGGGATCGTCCCACGAGGCGTCACGACGATCGGCCCCTCGACCCGGAGGGTCGCGGCCGCTTGCGAATCCGCGGCCCCGTGTCGCGGCACGAGTCCTACGATCCCGGTTCCCGAGTCGCCCACATCGGAGGAGGCGAGGACCGTTCCGGATGGCGGCTCCAGCCGAGCGAGCGGCGGGCACTCCGTGACCAGCGGGTGAACGAACGCCGTCCCGGAGAGCTCTCCCCCGGGGCGTTCCTCGAGGACCTCGAGCTCGCAGCCGGGGAGCCACGCCTTCAACCGCGGGAGGGCGTTCTTCGAGAGGATGACCCGCTCGACCACGCCTCGTCGCCGGTACACCGCGGTCACGTAGGTGAAGTCGGGGCTGACGAGCACGGCGGTCGTCCCGAGGAGCTTCCAGGGGTTATCGGTCCAAACAAGAAGGCTCGTTGAGGGCATGGCATCGCGGATGAGGAATCGGACGAGGTAGGCGGGTCCCCGCTCGGATTGGTAGACGATCGTCGCCGGGGTCCGGGGCGACTCACAGACCGGGCAGGAGCGGAACGGGAACTCCCGAGCGTCGAGGAGGCCCGAACGCGCGAGCGCCTCGATCATGTGCTGTCTTCGAGTCGCGCTCTCCGGTGTCCCGAAACCGACCGGGGTCCCCCCGGCGGTCCAGGCCGCGACGGCCTCCAACTGCCCGCGCTCCTCGGCCGCGTCGGTGGTGGTCGCCTCTTCACGGAGCGGGACCCTTCCGATCACGCGTCGGCCGTAGGCCGCCAGGAATCGGGCGGCCACGTCGGCGCTCATGATGCGCGCGAGCCAGTCGAGCGGCGAGTCCCCCGCGCCCGGGCGCCACATGAGCTGGCGGGTCACCGGTCCGCCCGAGGGGCCGAGTGTTCCCAGCATCCCGGGCAAGTCGCGCGCCTTCCAAAGCGCCCGGCTCGAAGCTTCGACCGCCGCCGGATCGTATCGGGCCGAAAGTCCCACCATTCGCGGAGCCGTGCCGGTCGCCAACCCGACGCGCGCCTCCGAACGAATCGATGGAGGGGCCGCTCGATAAACTTTGTCGCCGACGGCGGAAGCCCCGGCATCGGGGGTTGGGACAAAACCTAGTGTGCACCGGTCGTCCGGACTTGTCGCGCCTGACCCGGAGTGAGCATGACGTTCCACCAGTCGATGTCCGAGGTCCATTGCCGGATCTCACGCACCACCCGGGGTCGGTCCTTTCGTCCCACGACCACCACGCCCCGGGTCACCTTCCAGTGCGGGATCTCGTCCAGCAATCCTCGTCGTCGATAGGTTCGATCTCCCACCTTTCGGTCCAATCCCAGCACTTTCTCGGTGAAGCGCGGCAACCGGGACGGCGCTAGCCCTCCCAGTCGGTAGACGATCAACGCCGCCGGCATACCCTCCGTGCCTCCGAGCATCCCGACCTCTGAGGCCCCTCGAGAAATATAACGAAGCCGTCAGAGTGGCGTCTGTTAGAACGCCAGCTATATAGCCGGCCTCCGCCTCGCGTCCCACATGGGAGGCTTCGGTCGCGCGGGCTCTCGCCGCGTTCGGGGGGTCGTGGCCCAGGTCCGAGAACGGACCTTTCCCTACGTCCGTCGCCGACGAGCCCCGGTTCCCTGGCGGCTGTACACGCTCGCCCAGACTCGGGAGTTCCCCGAGATGCTCGAGCTCATCCGAAACGTGGTCGATCTCTACACCCTCGAACATCCCGAGGGCCGAAACGACCCGCGGCCCCGGGGGGGACGTCCCCCGGTGCCGCTGCCCGACCGTGTCAAGGCCCTTCTCGTCCAGAGCTACCTCGGTCTGCCGAACCGACCGACCGAAGGAGAGATGGCGGTGCTTCGGTCCACGGTCGGACTCTCTCGTCGTTTCGGCTACAAGACCGTCGAGCGGAGCTTCGGGGATCCCCGGATGGAGAAGGCGCTGTACGCCCTCCTGGCGATCACCAATCGACCGGTAGCCGGGCGGGAACCGTCGTTCGCCGCGGACGGGAGCGGGTTCGGCACCGCCGTCGGCCAGCACTATCGGAGCGCACGGGAGCGTCAGAAGGAGGGAGAACGGGGATCGGGGGATCTTCTTCCCGTGGCGCAAGGCCGTCGCGACTGGGTCTACAACGTGGCCACGGTGGGACTGCGTTACGGGCTCATCGCCGGATGGTCCTCTTGGGCGGACCATCGTATCGGCGAGCTGGGGCAGTTCCGAGAGCTTGCGCGGCAGACCCACGAACTGCACCCCGAGTGGAAGGAGTTCGTGGGGGACGGAGGCTACTCGGCGCGCTGGGTGGTGGGGATGCTGGATGGGTGGGGAGTGCGGAGTTGGATCCTCCCGCGTAGGAACGTGAGCCTCAAGGCGCTCGGGGAACCCGCGTGGCCGCAATCCCTGTACGGTCTGATCGATGACCCACAGGCGTGGCTGTCGAAGTATTTCCAGCGACCCCGGGTCGAGGCGACCTGGTGGTCGATGTCGGCGCGAAACCCGGGGAGGATCCGCAAGCGGCTGGTCGTCCGTCGGGAAACGGAGGCGATGCTTCGAGCGGTCGTCCGAAACCTCCGTCGGTTGTGCTACCTTCGGTGGCTGGAACAGGAGCCTGCGTTCACATCAGTCGATGCTTTCGCCAGCTGAACGACACCTCACCCCGGGAGGTTTTGTCCCAACCTCCCGGCATCGGCAACCCTTATCAAGCGTGCCGCGTCCCCGGACCCGAGAGGACGTCGATGGCGTGGACCCAGGCGGAAGTCCGCGAGCTCAAGGAAGGCCGGTACATGCTCATCGACGACGAGCCGTGCCGGATCATCAGCATCCAAACCTCGAAACCGGGGAAGCACGGCGAGGCGAAGGCACGGATCGATGCCGTGGGGATCTTCGACGGCTCCAAGCGGAGCGTCGTTTACCCGGTCAAGCACAAGGTCCAGGTCCCGATGATCGGGAAGCGCCAGGCCCAGGTCCTTTCGCTGACTGATACCGAGGTCCAACTGATGGACCTCGAAACCTACGAGACGTTCTCTTTGCCCCTGGCCGCGGACCTTAAGGGCCAACTGACGCCCGGGACCGAGATCCAGTACCTCGATGCGATGGGCAAGCGCCAGATCACCAAACCCTAGGCGAAGGGGACTAATTCGGGGGCCCGCCCGGCCCCCACGAGATGCCCTCGACCGTTCAACTCGGGCGGTGACCCTTTCGGCGGGGCCCGAGCACGCAACACCCCGGCGCGACCAAAAGGGGATTAAGGCGGCGCGGGCTTGAAATGGACCGACGATCATTGGCCGAAGGCGCGGATAGTTCCGGTCGGAGGGTCGGGGTAAGCAAGCGATGACCGGGTCCGGGGGCTTGGGATCGATGCCCTCGAGCCGTCTCACCCGGCTCCTCCAAGAGAAGGCCGAGGCGCTCCGCAAACGCCGCGAGGCCGCGGACGCCGCCGGCGAGATTGCGGAGGCTCGGCTCCGCCTCCTCGCCGAGGTCGGTGTTGAGCTCCCCGAGACGACCGCTCGGCAGGAACGGATCCGAGAGGATCAACGGAAGTCCGACTGGGACGCCGCGGAGGCGGGAGCCCTCGCTCTGACCCAGTACGTCGACGGGGCGGCGCCGGCCGCCTTGGTCGTGCGACGGGAGGAGCTTCTGGCGCGTGCGGAGGCGTTGAGGGGAGCCGGCGGGGCCATCCCACCGGAACTTGAGACCCTCATCCCGCAAGTCCGCGAGCTCACGTTCCTTACCGACCTCCCGAGCGAGATCGCGACGGTAGGCCGCCTTCTCACTTTGATCCGGCAGGCGCAGGGCGAGCTTGCCGAGACGGCGCGCCAGCACGTCCTCTCGGTCGCCCGGTGGGTCGGCGTGCCGGAGGAGGAACTCGGCGAGATCGACCGAAAGGCCCGGGAGATCCTGCCCGGCGTCGACGCTCCACCGTCCTCCGATTGGATCGAGCGTCTGCAGGCCGCGATCCCGCAGCTCATCCCCACGGCCGCCGCCCACCGGGACGGCAGCCGTTCCGAAGCCGAGGCGCTCATTGGCCTCGGCCGGGACCTCGGCGTCCCGATGGTGGCGCTGGAGGAAGCGATGGGGCGCGACGCCCACTCCTCGCCGACCCAGTGGGGCGAGACCGTTCCCGAGATCGAACGGTGCGCGGCCCAGATGCTCGGAGAGCTGCGGGGCCGCGTGACCCAGGTGCTGAACTACCTCGTCACGACGCTCGCGTCGCTGCCCGAGCACGGGGCCGACACGACCGAGGCCACGGCGGCCATCGAGCGGATCCGGGCGCAGGTCGACCCTGCCGGGCCCCTCGAGCTCCCGGCGCTCCTCCAAGAGGCCCGGACGACCGCGGAGGACCCGATCGTCGCGGTCGTCGCGGGACTGCTCGACGAAGTCCGACCCAAGCTCGTGGAGGCCCGGGAGCTTGGGCGGGACCCGAGCGAAGTGTTCAGCTCGATGAACCGGGCGCGCGAGGCCCTCCGGTTGAAGATCTACAGCGAGGCGCTCGCGGCCAGCGTCGAGGCGATCGACCGGGTCAGCCAGCTCACCTCCGACCTCGACTCGGCCCGCGAGGAGTCCGAGGCGCTCGGACGACTGATCGACCGTCTTGAGGCGCTCAAAGTGGTGGTGGCCCCGTTCCGATCCGCGCTCAGCGACGTCGGCCGCGCGCTCGACCATTTCGAGGTCGACCAAGGCCGCGCCATGTTGCGTGAGACCGTCCGATCGCTGGGTCGGGAGACGGCCCGGTACTTCGGAGCCGAGCTCCAACGCCTGTCGGGAGCGTCCGACGTCGCCCGCCAGCGGGGATTCTCCCCCACCGAACTCCCCGAAGAGCTCGAAAAGGCCCGGCGAAGCCTCGACGTCGGCGCCCTCCCGGAGGCCGGGGAGATCCTCGCCGAAGCCGACGTCCGCCTCCGGACCGCGATGGGCCCCTACCTCGCCCGCCGGGTCGATGAGATGCGGCGCGGGTTCGAAGAGGTCCGAGACCGCGACCTCTCGACCGCCACCCTGCGGTCGCTCGCCGACGCCGACGTCGCGCTCCGCGTCAAGGAGGACGCCAGCCAGTCGTTGGAGAGCCTCCGGCAAGCGGAACGGGAGTTCTCCGCGGCGTTCGCGGCCGAATCGTCCTTCCTACTCGAAGAGCTCGAGGAGCGCGAGCGCGTGCTCGAGGAGATGGGCGGAGCCGGTTCAGAGTTCCTCCAGCAGACCGACGAGATCCAGCAGATCTTCGACATGGGGGATTTCGTCCGTTGTGCCCGTTCCGCCCGGGAGTTCCTCGAGTCGACCGTGGACGTGCAGCGCTCGCGCGCGGAGCAAGCGCTCTCGTTCGCGAAGCTCGACCTCGTTGAGCTCGAGAAGCTCGGGATCTCCAAGAACGGGCTCGCGAAGCGCTTCGAGGCTGGTCACCAGGATCTCGTGGAGGGGCGCCTCGTCGAGGCCTACCGGACCGGGGGCGCCGTCCACGCCGAGGCGGGACGGACCCTCGATTCCGCGCGCGAACTCTCCTCCCGGCTCGCGCAAGCCAAGGAACGGCTGCTCAAGATCGAGCAGGCCGGGAGCGACACGGCCGGGTTCCAGCAAGGCGTCGAGGAGGCGGGGCGCGCGTTGCGGGCCGCCGATTTCGACGGCATGGGCGCACAGCTCGATCGGCTCCAGGAGCGGCTCGATCGGGCGGCGCAGGCCGCGGAGACCCAACGGACGCTCTCGGAGTGCGACCAGATGGTCGCCGACGCGGGGCGGCTCGGGATACCCGTGGATGACCTCGAGGTAAAGATCCGCGAGGCCCGGGGCGAGGCCGGACCAGCCCCGTCCCCCGAGGTCCTCGCGCTCGCGCTCGACGCCCATCAGGGGCTCATCCGGACCCTGAGGCCGGTGCTCGAAGAGAATCTCAAGTCCGTGGAGGACGACTTCGAGATGGCCCGTCGCTCGGGGGTCGACCTGGGCCCGCTCGCGGGCATCCTCGCGGAAGCCCGCCGACGGGTCGCCTTCCCCGTGCCGCTCGGGGTGGCGGACCGGATCGAGAACGCCCGAGCCCAGCTCTCCCAGACGCGCGGCCTCATCGAGCACGCCGAGCGGGGCGTGAAGCGCGTCCAGGATGCCTTCGGGCAGGCGGAGCTCCTGGGACTCGCGACGCCGGCGATGCGCGCGCGGGTCGAGGCGCTCGAGCGCAACATCAAGGATCGCCAGTTCGCCCGGGCGGTGGACACCGCCGGGTCGCTCGAACAGGAGATCCTCCGGGCGAGCACCCAGCACATCACGCGCACGATCGCGGGCCTCCAGGGCCTCGTCGTTCGGGCCCGGCAGGACGGGGTGCCGACGGCCGCCGCCGAGAACCTGCTCGCCCGGGCCCGGGAGACCCTTCAGGCCGGGCGACCGATGGAGGCGCTCCAGCTCGCCGCCCAGAGCGAGGGCGAGGTCGAGCGATCGGGACTGCAATCCCGGCTCGCGTACGGAGCGCTCGAGGCGATCGACGCGAAACTCTCCCGGTTCGATTCCGAAGGGATCCACTTCCCCCCGGCGACCACGCTCGCGGCCGAAGTTCGCGCCGCGCTCGAGAAGAGCGAGTTCGCCCGCGTCCTGGAACTGGCCATCGGGGCGACCGATGTCCTCGCCCAAGCCCGGGAGCTCCATCGGAAGGCCCGGGAATCGCTCGAGCTCGCGTCCGGGCCCGTCGCCCAGGCGAAGGCGATCGGAGCGGAGGCCGAAGAGGTCTCCGCGGCCCTGGACCGGGCGCGGGGCGCCTTCGACGCGGGCGACTACCCCACCGCCGTTGCGCGGGCCCGCGAGGCCCTCGATCTCGCCTCCTGGGCGATCGAGCGCCGGTACTCCGGAGCGATCGCGGAGGTCCGGGGCCTCCTGACGACGGCCCGTTCACAAGGGCTCCCGGACGCCGAGGGCGTAACCGTCTCCCTCCAAGAGGCCGAGACCCTCCTTCAGGCCAAAGAGTGGGGGAAGGCGGGAGAACGGCTCTCGAACGCGAGGGAGAAGGCGTTCGAGGCGCTCGACCAGATCATCGCGGCTCGAGGTGCGGCGATCGTTCGGGCCCAAGCCGCGCTCCCAGCCCCCGAAGCCGAGGAGGCCAAGCGCCGGACCCTTTGGGCCGCCGTAGTGGAGGAGGCCCGATCCCGCCGGGCGTACGGCGACGCCCTCGCCCAGCTCGACGCCGAGGAGACTCGGGATCGGGAATCGGTGCGGGCAACGCTCGTGCAGAAGGTGGCCGAGCTCAAGGAACGCCTCTGGGTGGGCGAACGGCTCGGCCTCGACACGACCCCGGCCATGGAGCGGTTCAGTGAGGCCCAGATCGCGCTCGACCAAGGCCAACTCGGGGCCGTCGAACGCCAGGTCCGCGAAGGAACGACGGCGCTCGAGGGACTGATCCGGGACGGGATCACCCAACGGTTGAAGCAGGTCGAAACCGAGCTCTACTATGCCCGGGACGGGCTGAGGATCCGGATCGGCGACCTCGACGGGCGAGTGGAATCGGTCGGAACGCTGATTGAAGCGGGCCGGCTCGTCGAAGCCGGTCGGACCGTCCTCGCCGTGGAGGAGGACCTGAACCAGCGGAAGGCCCTCCACGGGCAGCTCAAGAACCTCCACTACCTGATTGAGGCGGCGCTCCGAAGGGCCCAGACGTCCCGGCTCGAGGCGGGCGAGGCGCGACGCCTCTACGAGGCCTCGATCCGGGAAGCCGCGGACGACTACGCCGGCGCGATCGCCAAGGCACGGGCGGCCCTGAAGCTGGTCGAGGGCCTCCTCCGGGCCTCGGAACCCCCGACGGCCTTCTGGCCGTTCAAGCGACCGCCGGGGGACACCGGCGGGGCCTGAGACTAATACGCGGTGCTCGCCGCCGGGGCCGCTCCGGGGGATCCCGGAGGGATCGGGGGGACCCCCCGGGGAGTCCCGAGAGGGAGGCGGTCGGTACTCCACCGAGTGCCGCACCCCCCGGCGCCGCAGGAGGGTCGAGACCTCCTCGGTCAACTGGACGACCTCTTGGCAACGAGCCGGCTTCGAGAAATAGAACTCGGGATGCCTCATGTCGCACAACGGGAAGACGAGCCGCATCCCGAAGGCGTCCGCCCGGTTGTACCCGCACGGCTTCCGGTTCGCCCTCAGGTCGCGGAGGTTCTCCTCGAGCAGGACCTCGGGGACCATCGGTTCGGCCTCCTTGGCGAACGGGCGGTTCGCTTCGACAACGCGGCGGTGGATCTCGGAATAGACCTTGAGAAGGTCCTCGTAACGGCCGCGAGTGTCCAAGATGATATGCCCGCTTCGGGCCTTGACCGGGGGAGTCACCTGCGTTCGTACCTAGGTCGGCCTATTTCTCTTTGGTGGGCCGAGGTCCAGGGCGCGAAAGCTCCCGGAATCCGACCGACCGGGCCGCGGCGCTCTCCCAACGAGGGCGCTGATCCGAACGCTGGAGTCGGCGGGGGCATAAGCCTTTGAACACCAAGTTGGATGGCCGCGGCCGGCGCTCCCGTAGTCTAGTGGTCAAGGATAGAGGCCTCTCGAGCCTCTGACGCGGGTTCAAAACCGTCCGGCGCGCGGCCCGACGGGGAAATTCCCGCCGGGAGCACCAACTTCCATCAGGGAGGGTTATTCGCCCGTTGGGAGCCCGGTGACCGACGGTGGAGGGGGGGCCCCGCCCGAGGTCGAATCAAGCCGGTCGCGATCCACCGCGAGCCACCGCCAACCGTCCTTGGTCTCCACCGAGGCGACGACGATGTTGTTCTTCGCGAGCTCTGAGCGCAAGCCCAAGAGCGAGGCAACGACCTGCCGGGGCTCCTCGCCGGTGAGGCCCGAGAGCTCCGAGGTCGTGCCGACCCAACCCCCGTTGCGGATCAGGTGCCGGAGCACATCGAGGTACCGGGGGAGGCCGGGCGCGGCGGCCATCCGTTGTCCGCCCGAGATGGAGCTTCGGAGCGGCGTCCGAGCGGGGAGAGCCGGTAGCCCACTGCTGACCACCTCGGTCCACGCCGAGGGGGCCTTCGAAGTGGCCGGCCGCATCGACGCGGCCCGCCGGACCTCATCGATCTCCCCGAGGATCGATTCGAGCTCTTCATCCCGGTTCATCGTTACGGCTGGGCCCTCGAGCGGGGTCGCGGCTGCGTCCGATGGCAATGGCTCGATCCGGGGCGGAGCTGCGGAGGGCTCGGCGCTGACGAGCGGGATCTTCGCGTCCGGGTCCGTGGCGCGGGCCTGAATGATGCGGGTCAACTCGGCCAGCTCCCCCTCCGGGACCGCCCGGAGACTGCGGCGCATTCGGAACCGATCGATCGCCTCTCGAAGATCATCGCTCGGGACCCGGAAGGTCCGGCGGCGTTCGCCATCTCGCATGACGACGCTTGGCGACCCATGCTCATCTCGCAGGAGCCGGAAGTCCGCGTATAGGACGAGGTCCCGGTAGAGCTCGTGGGCCGGCGGACCCCCCATGGCGCCGATCGGCGGGGTCCATTCCCGGACGGCGGGTCGGCTCAACTCCCGGATCCTGATCTCTTGCATCATGGGGTCGCGGGTCCATTCCCGGCGTTCTGCGGGTCAGAGGGCGGGTCGATCACAAGTCGACGTTCCCCTCCCTCCATTAGACCTTGTCGGGGGACTCGAAGCCGACGGAGGACCGAAGGATTTACCCAAACATCGAGGTCGGCGTCGGCCCGACGACGAGGTTACTTTCCGGCCACCGAGAGGATGGGACCGATACCGAGCGGCCCAGACCACGCATGGGTCCGACCGTCATCGGTCCCCGCTCTGGCGAACGGTCCTTTCGATGGGAGGCGTGCGGAGTTTCGTCCTTGAAGTGCGGTCGGCCCCGACGGCGCGCCGAGCTCGCGCAACGTCACCTTGCCGCCCGGGCGACCGTCTTGCGAGGGCAGAGTTGTCCGGCCTCCGAATGTCTTGGTTCGGGCGGCAAAGCGCGTCCACGCCCAGTGAACATGATCCGCCCGACCCAGGAACGGGAAGCGTTCAGCGGCGCTCGCTCCCCACCATTCGCACTGCGATGGCAACACCGCGCAGTCCATCGGAAAACTCTCTCCTGGCTATGAGGGCAGGTCCTTGATGCGGCCCGCCGCGTGGTCCCACTTGATCCAACTTACGACCGGCGGCTCGACGTCGATTTGCCAGAGGAGTGCATTGAGCTCTCCGCGATGCTGAAGCTCCTCCTCGACCAGATGCCAAAGCACCTCGCGCACCGGGATCTGGCAGTCGTGGTCTTGCCGCCCCCCCTTTTGCCGTACGATCGTTCGTGAGAGGTCAGCTTCGGTCAGTTCGGCCATGACCCGCTGGATTTGGGTCTGGACGTAGGTCTCGTCCTTCCTCAAGACATCGACGGAAAGCGGAGCCTCGGAGTCGCCCTGCTGCGTCGGGAACGGGAACCTCGCGCAGCTCTTCATCCAAAAGTAGAGGGCGCCTTGAGAGTGCGCGAAAATATCGAGAAGGGTGGGGTGCGAGGCCCCTCGGTCGCGCGTCAGTTCTGCCGGTGGGAGCTTCGCCAGCGTCTCGAGGTAACCGCGACGCGTATCGGCAAGGTAGGCGAACCATGCTCGAAAGGTCTCTACTTCTGAATCCATACCCAGTCCTTTGTGTCCGACACTGAGGTCTCCCATATGACTCTCCGCCACTGCCCAGATGCGAAGGCGAGGTCGCACTTCTTCCTGGGTGCAACGGCGCTCGCCTACGCGGCCCTCGGCTGAAACCGGAGTTCACCCGTCCTGAAGCGGTGGATCGTTCGTGTTGCGGCGCCTTCGAGTACGCTTAAACAGGAGTCGGCCGAGGGGCAGTGCCGGGATCACGAGAGCCTCGGCTCTCCGTGAACTCATGATCGGAAGCGCAGCGAGCAGTGAGACGGCGCAGTCGCTGTTGGGGGACGCCCTGCCCCCGAGTGTTTTACGTAATAACACAATATCTAAATATTCGTTGAATTCTGTTAAACGCCGTGCGAACTGCTCGGGGAACAAGACCCGTCGACCGATTCCTCGGGGTCCGACTGACGTCTGAGGAACTCGAGCAGCTCGATCAGCACAGCGTAGCGATCGGTTCCCCGAACCGATCCGAAACCATCCGAGCGCTCGTCCGCGGAGGCGCGGCGCCGGTGAGCGGTCGAGACGAACTGCCCCCGAGCCTTCGGGAGCAGCTGCGGGTGTTGGTCGAGGACGGTTGGGCTAGCGACGAGGCCGGAGCGTTGACAGCGGTGCTAACGCTCGGGCTGCAGGAGTTCGCGAAGACCCACACCGAACGGATCCAGGGCCTTCGCCAGGCGGCCCGGGACGGAGCAGAACGCCGGAAGGCTCGGAGGACGGCCGACCGCGAGGGGCGGGGACTCCTCGAGCGCTAGCCCTCACAAGAAAAGGTGTGGTTGAATGGAGACGTTGGGGATCGCGTGGAGCGAACGGTGCGGATTCATCTGCCGACTGTGCCGACAGGACGCCAAGCATAATGAGGTGCTTCACATCTCGTTTTGTCCCGTCCACGGGCTGGCTTCACCGTTGGACCAGTTGCCGGGAAGACCGGAGGCACGAGCGGTACGCGGCTATACACACGCACCGGTGACCGTGGAGAGACCGGCCTCGCTGGTGGCGCCCGCGTACTGAAGGACTCCGCGCGGATCACCGCGTTCGGGACCTACGACGAGCTGGGGGCATCGCTCGGGCTCGCGGAAGCGTTCCTGCCTCCGCCGGCCACCGCCCTGCGGGCCCTCCTCGTCCGACTCCAGCACGAGATCTACATCGCCCAGAGCGAGCTCGCCGTGCCGCCGAGCAGCGGACCGCCGAAGCACCGCATCGAGGAGCGCCACGTCCGACGTCTGGAGCTCGACATCGACCGGTACTCGGCGCGGCTCGAGCCCTTGCACTCCTTCGTACTCCCTCGCGGTTCGCGGGCGGGTGCGCAACTCCACGTCGCCCGGACGCTCGCTCGGCGGGCCGAGCGCAGCCTCTGGAGGCTGAACCGCGAATCCCCGCTGCGTCCCGAGCTTCTGCAGTGGTCGAATCGGCTGAGCGACCTCTTGTTCGCCCTCGCGCTCCACGTAAACCGCATCCAAAAGGTCGTGGAGCTCCCGCCGAACTACTCGACCTAGCGATCGGGCGCGGTCAGGACCTCCATGGAGATCGGCGTCATTGGGAAGCCGAACGTCGGCAAGTCGACCACGTTCAACGCCCTGACGCTCCTCGACGTGCCAATGGCGCCATACCCTTTCACCACGACAACGCCGAACCGGGGGGTCGGCGCGGTCCGGGTACCGTGCCCGCACGCCGAGAAAGGAGCGCCCTGCGATCCGGGCAATGCCCGGTGCGTCGACGGGACCCGATGGGTGCCGGTCAACCTCGTCGACGTCCCGGGCCTCGTCCCGGGCGCGCACGAGGGAAAGGGACTGGGCCACCAGTTCCTCGATGATCTCCGGGCCTCGGCCGGCTTCCTTCACGTCGTCGACATCTCGGGCGCGACGAGCTCCGAAGGCGAGATCGTCGCGGCGGGGACGGTCGACCCCGCTGAAGAGGTCCGCTGGCTCGAGCGAGAGCTCGTGGCCTGGATCGGCGAGATCCTCTCCCGGGATTTCGCCCG
Source organism: uncultured Thermoplasmata archaeon (assembly GCA_963696985.1). Taxonomy (GTDB): domain Archaea; phylum Thermoplasmatota; class Thermoplasmata; order Lutacidiplasmatales; family UBA184; genus Lutacidiplasma. Next base: position 128,099 of record CAVOMG010000001.1, read on the forward strand.
CCACATCCGCTCCGTCGAGCTCGAGGGCGCCAAACTCGAGGATTTCCTCCAATCCCGGCTCACCGGGCTCTCCATCACCCCGGCCGAGGTGAGCTCCGCGCTCCGAGCGGTCCCCGTCGATCGCGCTCGCCCGTCCACTTGGAGCTCGGCGGACCGAGCGCGTCTCGCCGAGGCCCTCCTTCGAGCCTCGAAGCCGCGCGTGATCGCCGCGAACAAGTGCGACCGGTCGAGCCCCGAGGCCGCCGCCGCCCTGACCGAGAACGTCGCCCCGTTGCCGGTGGTCCCGGCCTGCGCCGAAGCGGAGCTGACGCTCCGTCGGGCCTCCCGCGGCCAACTGGTGAAATACCGCCCGGGGGACCCGACGTTCGAGGTCGCCCCCACGGCCCAGCTTTCCGATCGACAGGATCGGGCCCTGGCCGAGATCCGGGCGGTGATGCAGCGCTGGGGATCGACCGGCGTCCAGGCCGCCCTCGAACGGCTCGTCTTCGGCGAGCTGCGCCAGATCGCCGTCTTCCCGGTCGAGGACGAGGCCCGGTGGGTCGACTCACGGGGCCGGCGACTCCCCGACGTTTTCCTCGTGCCCGCGGGGACGACCGCGCACGCGGTCGCCTACCGAGTTCACACCGATCTCGGCGAGAACTTCATTCGAGCCATCGACGGGCGGACCCACCGGGCGATGGCGGCCGAACACCCGCTCACCGATGGAACGGTGCTACGGATCGTGGCCCGGAAGTGATCCGGCAGGCTCCGCTCCACCGGGAGCGGCCTCGACGATCCGGGCGCCGGTCGGTTCGACCCGGACCGCGAACGGCACCCCGCCGGCGCGGGCGATTCGGCGGACCACCTCGGCTTGACGTCCCGGCTTCGGGAGCACGACGATCGACCCCCCGGCGCCCGCCCCGGTGAGCTTCCCCCCGAGGGCCGCGGGCGCGGCCGCCTCAAGCAGGGCCTCGATCCTCGGGTGGGAGACCCCGACCTCCCGGAGTAATTGGTGGTTCTCGTTGAGGAGACGACCGACGGTCTCGCCATCCTCCTTCCCGACGGCATCGATCCCGGCCAAAGCGAGCGCGCGGAATCCCTCGAGCAGCCCCGGCCCATCCGGCTCGCTGAGCCGCCGGCCTACGGCACGAACCGTCTCCCCGGTGTTCCGGGGGATCCCGGTGTAGGCGACCACCCAGAGCCAACCGGGGTCGGCGACGCGCCGCACGGTCCAGCTCCGCTCGCCGTCCGTGACGCTCCACAATCCCGGTCCATCGTCGGCGTTGAGCGTGACGTAGCCGCCCGCGACCGCGGCCGACGTGTCCCCGGGGCTTCCGACCCCTTGGGCCGACCGTTCGACCTCGAACGCCCGTTCGGCCAGGAGCGAACGGGGCAGGCCCCCCTGGAGGGCGCCGAAGAGGGCGGCGAGGGCGCTCGAGAACGCGGCGGACGAGCCGAGTCCGGCGGCGCGCGGGATGCGTGAGGTGACCGTGAGCGCGAGCGGCGAGCCGCCCGCCCAGAGCCGATCGAGGGCCTCAGTGAGGTAGGGGTTCGACGCGAGCGCCTCGGCGCTCCCGTTGAGCGACCAGACGTCGGCCCGGCGGGCGCCGACCTGGACGAAGAGGTCGATCGCCGCAACGAGTTCGGGGCCGCCGTGCACCACGGCGTGCTCGCCGAAGAGGATGCACTTCCCTGGAGCCCGGACGGCCACGGGGAGCTGCGCCGGGGAAATCCCCCCTCCGTCGGTCATTCGACCATCCGGACGCGTTTACCGCGGGCGGAAGAGAGGATCCGCTGGCGCGCCCCGACCCAGGCCTCCGCGGGGGGCGGTCCTAGGACCCGGGCGAGGAACACCGCGAGGGCGGCGACTTCGCTGTGGGGCTGGTTCCCGACGGCGACGTTCTCGTCGGCGAGGCCGTAGAGGTCGGAGGGGACCTTCGCCCCCCCGACGACCACCAGAAGCTTCGGGCGCCGGCGGAGCTTCTCGGCGACGCGCTCGAGCGGCCGGCCGTACATCGTCAGATGGATGGTCGTGCCGTCGAAGGAGCGGAGCGTCCGCTTCCAGTCCTCCGAACCCTCGACGGTGAACTTTCCGCCCCAACGCTCGGCGACCGCGCGGATCGTGCCGGCGAGTCGGGGGTCCGGCGGGTGGAGGAACATCCGCCGGGCGCCGAACGCCCGGGCGGCGAGCGCGAGATGGGTCGATAGGCGCGGGTCGCGTCCGGCGCGGTGGCCGACGCGGAGCACCTCGACGATCGGCCGACTAGCTCGCCGGTCGCCTGGGCATGGAACCGCTCGATCCGGTGGCCGCGGTACTCGAGCTTGTCGGACCGTCGGACGAGCCCCTTGAGCCGGGTCGGCGACATCCCGAGCTCCTCGGCGACGTCGGAGAAGAACCGGCCGGTGTCCCCGACCGCGTCGAAGATCCGCTTCTCGAGTTTGGCGTACTCCTTGTCCGACATGCTCGCGATCGAGAGGATCTCGGAGACCTCGGCGAGCGGCGCTGAGGTGCTGATGTTGATCGTCGAGTAGTAGAAGTGGTAGCTCTTGTCCGGCTGGCGGCGGCCCTCTCGCGCCACCCAGCGGGTGTCGATGAGCTTGAGCTTCTCGAAGAACTGGAGGGCCTTGATCCCCTCCTTCCCGAACTCCTTCTCGACGTCCACCTCGGTGAGCCAGGTCTCGCCGAGCCGTTGGACGAGCTTGAGCTTCACCGGGGAGTCGACCGCTCGGAGGATCGGGACGAGCTCGCTCACGTCGTTGACGACCTTGATGCGATGCATGGAGGAGGCCACTGAGAAACCCACTTACGGACTCCCCGCCGGCGGCCGGCCGGCCTCCGCGAGCAAGGCGCGGCGGTACTTCCCCCATCGGTCCTGCGGGGAGAACCGGGCGGGATGGGGGGACCGGCTCGTAGCGCTGCACGCCGGGCAAGAGGGCTTCAGGGTGTACTGATGGCAGGCGGGACAGACGCGAAGGATGGACTCGGTCATGTGCGAGTGAAGTTCCCCTGGCCACCGGACTGGCGGATGGCGCCGAGCGCCACCTCGGTGGCCCGCTTGAGGGTCTCCTCGGCCTGCTTGTACTGGGTCCCGGAGACCTGGACGCGGTAGCGCGGAGCGCCGACGTAATGGACCTTAACGGCGGCCGGGTCGGTCCGCTCCGCCGCCACCAGGGCCTCGCGAATGTGCCCGACCCCATCCGGCGAAGGGTCGGTGAGCTCGAGGACGCCCCGGACCGCGACCTTCGGCGGTACCAGGTTCTCCTCGGAGACCTTGAGGAACGCGTTGACCCAGGCGGCCTTGCCGTTTTCCTTGGCAAACCGCTTCGGGTCGCCCGATGCGACCTCGAACGCCGCGAAGAGGCTCCCGTACCGTTCGACTAGGGAGTCGCCGAAGAGAGCGTAGGCGGCCTCGAGATCGGACTTCAGTTGCTCGGCGACCACGGCGACGAGCCGGTTCGCCCGCTGCTCGTTCTTCCACCCCTGGACCTTCTCGCGGCGTTGGTGGTCATTGATCCGCTTCAGGGAGAGGTCGACCTGGCCCTTCACGGGGTCGATGCGAAGGACGCGGGCGACGATCTTCTGGCCCTCGCGGATGTGGTCGCGGATGTACTTGACCCACCCCGTAGCGACCTCGGAGAGGTGGATGAACGCCTCGCGCCCCCCGAATTCGTCGAGCGTGACAAAGGCGCCGAAGTTCCGGATCGAGGTGACAGTGCCGATGACGAGCTCCCCCTCTTCGGGGAGTTCGCTGCGCATCGGGACGGAGGGCGCCGACTTCTCGCTCACGCAACCGTCTTCACGAGCTCGCCGCGAATCTTCGCCTGGCCCCCGGTGGGCGTGGCGAGGGTGGCCCCACAAACGGAGCAGTTGACCCCGGTCGACGGACGACTGAAGATCATCTGCTCTCCAGAGCAGTCCGGACACTTGACGACCCAGAACGGAGAAGGAGCGCGGACCATGGATCCTACCGGTGCTCCACGAGTTCGAGCTGGCCCGCGCGCCAGCTCGCGGGCTGGACCGTGTACTTGCACTTCTTGCATCGGAACTTCAAGTAGACCCGCCGGACGGCCTTCGCGCGTCCCTCGGGCTTCGGCCTCGGGAAACCGCCGTACCCCGAGGTCGCCCGGCGGAAGCGCCGCTGACCCCACTTGAGCTCGGAGGCCGTGCGCTTCTTGCCCTTCTCGACGTCGTGGGCCGTGTGGACCCGACATTTCGGGCAGTAGGTGGAGACCACTTTTGGATAATGCATCGCCTTTCGGCGAGCCTCGTTAGCTATTTACCTCTTGTTGCGGCCGTATGGGGGCACCGGGCGCCCTTCTTCGTCGGGCGCGCGCTCGGGACCCGGCCCACGGGCCCCCGCCGGTCCCGGTCGCTAATCTTTTAATAGCAGGGCCAGTTCGCGGCCCCCACGAGCATTCGACCATGGCCGACCGCACACCAATCGACGTCGTGAACGAGGCCCTGAAGGGCGCGCCGGAACGGAAGTTCCCCGAGACCGTGGAGGTCTCGATCAATCTCAAGGAGCTCGACCTCTCGGTGCCGAAGAACCGGATCGAGGACGACGTCCCCCTTCCGAACGGGCGGGGCCGCAACGTCAAGATCGCCCTCTTCGGAACGCCCGAGATGTGCCAGAAGGTCCGGGGGGTCGCCGATCAGGTCTTTGTGCCGGCCCAGCTCGATGATCTCCTCAAGGACAAGCGCGCCGCCAAGAAGCTCGTCGAGGAGGTCGACTTCTTCCTCGCCGAGGCGCCCCTGATGCCCACCATCGGAAAGCGGCTCGGGGTCGTCCTTGGCCCGCGGGGCAAGATGCCGCGGCCGGTGCCGCCGGGGAGCGACCCGACGAACCTGATCCAAGCGCTCAAGCGATCGATCCGGATCCGCTCGAAGGGGAACCGGACGTTCCATGCCCCGGTCGGCGTTCGGACGATGCCGCCCCAGGAGCTCGCGCAGAACGTCGACGCGGTCCTCGCGCGCGTGCTCGCCAAGCTCGAGCGCGGACGCAACAACATCGACTCCGTCTACGTGAAGACGACCATGGGGCCGGCCGTCCGGCTCTGGTGAGGTTCGCATGCCCGGTCGCGAGTCGGTCTCCCCCGAGAAGATCGAAGCCGTCGCCCAGCTCGAAGGGCACGCTCGTAGCGGCCCCGATGACGGCGCTCGTCGGGTTCCGCGGGGTCCCCGCCGCGGCGCTCCAGAAGATGCGACGGGAGCTCCGCCAACGGGGCCATCCGATCACGGTCGCGTCGAACTCCCGGCTCCGCCACGCCCTCGAGGCGGCGGTGAAGGAACGCCCCGCCCTCCGCCCGCTGCTCGACCACGTGACCGACCAGACCGCCGTGCTGGTCGCCGAGGGGAACCCGTTCACCCTCGCCGGGGAGTTCGCCCGGACCCGGTCGCCGACCCCGGCGCGCGGGGGCGAGATCGCGCCGAAGGACATCGAGGTCCCCGCCCAGACGACGAGCTTCAAGCCGGGCCCCATCGTCGGTGAGCTTCAGCACGCCGGCTTCCCCGCCGCGATCGAGAAGGGTAAGGTCGTCCTGAAGAAGGACATCACGATCGTCAAGGCCGGCGCGCCGATCTCCCGCGAGGTCGCCGGGATGCTCACGCGCCTCGAGATCTTCCCGCTCGAGGTCGGGCTCGACCTCCGCGCCCTCCTCGACGGTGAGACGTTCTATGCCCCCTCCGTCCTCTCGGTCGATCTCGACGCCCGTCGGGGCGACTTCGCCCGCGCCCACCAGCGGGCCCTCGCGCTCGCGATGGAGATCGGCTACACGACGCCGGCCACCATCCCCCTGCTGCTTACCCGAGCCCACCGGCGCGCGATCGCGCTCGCGGTCGAGGCCGGCTATCCGACGAAAGCGACCCTGCCCGCCTTGCTGGCGCGCGGCCTCCGAGCGGCCGCCGCCCTTCAGAACGTCACAGGTGCCTAAGGTCCACCACCACACCAACGGAGGGAACAACAATGGAGTACGTCTACAGCGCGCTTTTGCTCAACGCCGCCGGAAAGCCGATCGATGAGAAGGGACTCTCAAGCGTCCTGACCGCCGCCGGGGTCGCCCCCGATGCGGCCCGCGTCAAGGCGCTCCTCGCCTCGCTCGAAGGGGTCAACATCGCGGACGTCCTCGCCAAGGCCGAGACGTTCAGCGCCCCCGCGAGCGCGCCCGCCCCGTCCGAGAAGAAGGAAGGGAAGGGCGAGAAGAAGGAAGAAGAGAAGAAGGAAGAGAAGGGCGTCTCCGAGGAGGAGGCGGCCGAGGGGCTCTCCGCCCTCTTCGGGTAACTCGGACAGCATCGTTTAAGACGGGCGTCCGGGTGGGCACCGGGGGAGGAGGCTCCGACTCCCTCGGTCTAGATGCCTGCGAAAGAAGCGTGCGGGGTCGTCGGGGTCTCCCTCCAGGGGAAGGGGGCGACCCCGTACCTGTACCGGGGCCTTCGGGCCCTCCAGCACCGCGGCCAGGAGTCCGCCGGGATCGCGACGAGCTCCCATGGGGCCCTCCACCACCGCCGGGGGATGGGCCTCGTCCACGACATCTTCACCCAGGAGGTGGTCGACTCCCTCCGGGGGACCGTCGGGATCGGCCACACGCGTTACTCGACGACCGGAGGGTCAGGGGTCGAGAATGCCCAGCCGATCGTCTTCAAGCTCCGGGACGAGGACGGGGCGCTCGCCCACAACGGCGATATCGTGAACTACGAGCGGGTCCGAAGGCGGCTCCAACTCCAGGGCGTCGAGTTCCTCGGTAGCGCGGACTCCGAGACGATGGCCCAGATGATCGCGCTCGAGTACAGCCGTTCCCGGGACCTCGAGGCGTCGGTCCGGCGAGCCTGCGCCGAGCTGATCGGCGGCTACGCGGTGACGATGCTCGCCGGGAGCCGTCTCGTGGCGTTCCGGGATCCGCTCGGGATCCGACCCCTCGTCCTCGGCACCGTCGACGGCGGCTACGCGGTGGCGAGCGAATCGGTGGCGATCGACCTCATGGGTGGTCGCCTCGTCCGCGACGTCCTTCCGGGCGAAGTGATCGTCATCGAGCGGGGGCAGACGATCCACAGCTCCCGGATGGCCGGGATCGGCGAGCGGGCGCACTGCATGTTCGAGTGGGTCTACTTCTCCCGACCGGACTCGATCGCCGAGGGCCGGATGGTCTACGACGTCCGCCATCGGATCGGTCGCGGCCTCGCAAAGGAGGCGCCGGCACAGTCCGACCTCGTGATCCCGGTTCCGGACTCTTCCCGACCGCAGGCGCTCGGCTACTCGGAGGCGTCGGGGATCCCCTACGCCGAGGGGCTGATCAAGAACCGGTTCGTCGAGCGGACTTTCATCCTTCCGGACCAGAAGCGCCGCGAGGACGAGGTCCGGGTGAAGCTCCACCCCGTCCCGGGCCTCCTCGAGGGGAAGCGGATCGTCCTCCTCGACGACTCGATCGTGCGCGGGACGACGCTCAAGGAGATTGTCCAGATGGTCCGGACCGCCGGGGCGACCCGGGTCGACGTACGGATCGGCTGCCCGCCGATCATCGCCCCGTGCTATTTCGGCGTGGACATGAAGGAGCGCAAGGAGCTCGTCGCCAACGGCCGGACGGAGAGCGAGGTCGCGCAGGTGGTCGGGGCCGACACGGTCCACTATCTGTCGATCGCGGGCCTCGTCGAGGCGCTCGGGCTCCCCCAGGAGAGCCTCTGCCTGGGCTGCATCACCGGGCGGTATCCGGTCGAGGTGCCGGCGGAGCGCCGCCGGTTCCAAAAGCTCCTCGAGGAGTACTAGCGCGTGGCGATGGCCGTCCTCGTTCGAGGCGGCGGCCGGCTCTATCTCGTGGACCCCGACTCGGGACTCGCACGGCCGACCTCTGCGGAAAACTCCTACGCCGGCGGTCCGACCCCCCAGGAACTCGAATCGATCCGGGAGGTTCTCCGTTCGGCGGGGAGTCCGGTGGGGACGCTACGGGTCGGCGTGGCCAATTGGATCGAGGAGATGCGCGAGGCGGGCTTCCCCTTGGAGGCCGCCCCCCTCGCGGAGATCCGCCGGGCCCGGGAGGTCCTCCCGTGGCCTTCGTTCCGGACCGAGCGCGACGAGTGGCTCCGGTGGGCCCGTAAGCGGTTCGCTCGGGCCCTCGCCTCGCCCGAGGAGAGCCTGATCGCGCTCGCCCGGGAGGAAGAGCGGCTCGAGCGGGTCTTGGCGCGGGAGCAGGGCGCCTCAGATCACTGGATCGCCCCGGAGACCGGACCCCTCGCCGAGTACGCCTCGGAGTGGAAGGGTCTCCGATCCGCGCTCGAGCGCCACCACGACGCCTTGGTCGCTAAGCTCGAACGGGCCGCCGAGGGGACCGTGCCGAACCTTTCGGCGATCGTCGGTCCCCGGACCGCGGCGCGTCTCGTCGCGTCGGCCGGGGGCCTCGCCGCCCTCGGCCGAGTCTCGGCCTCCCGGCTCCAGCTGCTCGGGGCGCGAAGGCGTGCGGGCGGGACCCGGGGCCCGAAGTACGGGGTCCTCGCCCGCAGCGTGCTCGGTCCGGAGGTCCCCCCGCAGGCGCGGGGCGCCTATGCCCGAAGCCTGGCGGCGCTCGCGGCGATCGCGGCCCGGGCGGACGCCACGACCCGAAACCCGATCGCCACCCAGCTGCTCCCCCGGCGTTCCCAGCGGCTCGCGGCATTGCGCGCCCGGTACCCCCCATGAGGCCGAAGACCGAGTTCACGCCGCTGGCCCGGTCCGCGAGGCTCTGGCGACGATCCGGCGATGATCCTCCGAGCTACTGGACGCAGGCGCTCGGAACCCCCCCCTCCGTCTACGGGGAACGGACGGTCGAGGTGCCGTCTGGGACCCTGCGGCGCTGGGACCCAAATCGCAGCAAGCTCTCGGCCGCCCTCTCGAAAGGGTGGACCGAGCCGCTGCCTCAGCCCGAGGAGCGCTGGCTCTACCTCGGTGCGGCCTCCGGCACGACCGCTTCCCACATCGCCGACCTCGTCGATGTGGACGGGGTCGTTTACGCCGTCGAGAAGAGCCTGAGGCCGTTCAGTCGGCTGCTCCGGCTCTCGGAAGGGTACCCGAACCTCGCCCCGATCCTCTCCGACGCTCGGGATTGGCCCTCGGTACCGAGTCGCTCGTCCCTCCGGTCGATGGACTCTACGTCGACATCGCCCAGCCTGACCAGGTCGAGATCGCCCTCGACGTCGCCCGACGGTTCCTCAAGACGACCGGGGTTCTCCTCCTCGCGCTCAAGACCGCCTCGATGGGCCGGGAGGCGGCCCCGGGCCCACCTCGACCGGGCGGTCCAGACGATCGAGCACGGCTTCGCGGTCGAGGAGACCGTCCCCCTCGATCCGTTCCACCGGAAGCACTACCTGATCGCGGCTCGGCCGACCCGCCGGATGGTCCGGGAGGCTGGGCCAGAGCCTTCCCGCCCGGTCAGGCGCCCCGAGAGCCGCGCTGGACGACGACCGTGACGACGTCCTCGTCCTCGAGGACGTGCTCCCGGCCGACGGTCTGACCCGGGAAGCGCGCGCTCGGCCCCCAGATCTGGGCGGCCTTGAAAGAGTGGTCGAGCTCCTCCGGGAGGCGGTTCAGGAGCTCGGCGACCCGTTGGCCGCGCCGGAGGATCACGGGCTCCTCCCAGTCCGCCGGTTTTCCGGGCGGCTTCATGTAGATCCGGATGAACGCGAGCGCCCGGCCGATCCCCTCGACGAGCTCCGAGAGTCCCTGCCGCTCTTTGGCCGATACGAACAACACCTCGAACGGCTTGAGCTTCGCCGCGAGGGCGGCCTTCTGGGCGGGGGTCAGGCGCTCCGCCTTGTTCACGGCGAGGATCGCCAGCAGGTAGACGCGGTTCCCGGCGAGGGCATCGATGAGCTGGTCGGCGGTCGCGTCCTCCCGGAAGACGATCTGGCCGTTGTGGAAGCCGAACTCCCGCGCGATCGGGCCCGCGAGCCCGCCCGCGAGGTGGGTGAGCTTCACGGTGCTCGTGATGACGAGGCCGCCCCGGTCCGCTCGGGTGATGACGATCTTCGGCGGCCGGGTGTTGATTCGCACCCCGGAGCCTTCAAGCTCATTGCGGAGCGCCCAAAAGTCGGTGTGCTCGGGGTCGATCATGAAAAGGATGAGGTCGACCGACCGGACCACGGAGAGGACCTCACGCCCCCGGCCACGTCCCTTCGCGGCGCCGGGGACGAGCCCGGGCATATCGAGGATCTGGATCGACGCGCCTCCCCATCGGAGCATCCCGGGGATGATCGACACCGTGGTGAAGTCGTAAGCCGCGGCCTCGCTCGCCGCGCCGGTGAGCGCCGTCAGGAGCGTCGACTTTCCGACCGAAGGGAACCCGACGAGCCCGATGGTGGCGTGTCCGGATTTCCGGACCGCATAGCCGACCCCCCCGCCCTTTCCCTTGGCCCGAGTCTCCCGCTCGATCCGGAGGACCGCGAGCTTCGCCTTGAGGCGGCCGATGTGGTGCTGGGTCGCCTTATTGTACTGGGTCGAACGGATCTCCTCCTCGATCGCCGTGATCTGCTCCTCGAGCGATGACACGAGCGAGGTGACCCCATCAAATGGACCGGGGAGCGTACTTGACGATAGCGAGCACCCGTCGGCGGGCCGGGAGGCGCGATCGCGCCGGGCCGTTATCGGTGGGAGCGTAGCGTTTCGAAACCCTTTTAACGCGGGGCACACTCGTTATTCTGAATGCGTCGCTCGTCGTTGGGAGAGTAGAACCCTCCCCGCTGCCACACCGAGTTTTTCGCCGGTCTTTTCAATGGACGTCTTTGAGGCGATTCGCTCCTTTCGGCCGTGCCGGCAGTTCCAGCCGCGGCCCGTTCCCCCCGAGAAGCTCCGGACGCTCCTCTCGGCCGCTCGCTTGGCCCCCTCGCAGGGGAATCTGCAGCCGTGGCGGTTCGTCGTCGTCCAGGATGACGAGCGAAAGCGGCTCCTCGCCCAGGCGTGCGTGAAGGGGAAACCCGTCGCCGAAGCCCCCGTGGTCATCGTCGCCTTCTCGGTGGAGGAGGATATCCCGGTCACCGTCGGAGGATACATCTCGGCCTACCCCCTCGATGTCGCGGTTTCGGTCGGGCATCTCCAGCTCGCAGCGACGGCGGAAGGACTCGGGAGCGCCTGGATCGTCGACTTCCACGAAGAGAAGGTCCGCGCCGTCCTCAAGGTCCCCGAAGGGGTCCACCCGATCGCGATCATCCCGATCGGCTTCCCGGTCGAGGGGAACGGGGGCACCAAGCTGCCGGCCCCTGCGGGCGAGGGGCGGAAGAGCCCCGACGAGATCGTCGCTTACAACGAGTACGCCTGGTAGGGCATGCGCGTCACCTTCGTGACGTCGAACCGGCACAAGGTCCGCGAAATCGAACGGATCCTCCGACCCTTTGACATCGAACTCCGATGGCGACGCCGGAGGCTCCCGGAACCGCAGGCCAACACCCTCGCCGAGGTCGTGCGCTCGAAGCTCGACGCCGTCCCGAGGTCGTGGGACCCGGTGCTGGTGGAGGATTCGGGAATCTTCCTCGACGGCCTAAAGGGCTTCCCGGGGGTCTACTCCCGCTACATCTACGAGACCATCGGCCTCGAGGGGATCCTCCGGCTGCTCAAGGGGCGACCGAGGGGCGCGGTCTTCCGGACGGTCGCGGGGGTGCGGGTCCGGGGGAGATCGTTCCTGGTCGAGGGCGCCGTCCCCGGCAGCGTCGCGAGGACGCGCCGGGGTCGAGGGGGATTCGGGTACGACCCGATCTTCATCCCCATCGGGAGCCCGCAGACCTACGGGGAGATGGGACAAGCGGAGAAGGGCCGGACCTCCCACCGCGCCCGGGCGATCCAGGGCGTGGCCGCAAAGCTCGCACCGAAGTCGGCTAGCGCCCGCGGATCTACGGCCCAAGAGGCGACCCCGGACGTGAAGCGCTCCTAGAGGATCAGCGTCGAACGGGGACCCCGGATCCTCGGATCCGGGGCCTTGAAGAGGTTGATGTCGGGGGACGCCCGAGGGGTCTAGTCCTCGCCGAAGTCGCCGCCGCCCATGCCGCCCATTCCACCCATGCCACCCATCCCGCCGCCGGGTCCGCCGCCGGAGGGTGGGGGGCTCGACTTCGAGGCGATCACGTCGTCGATCCTCAGGATCATGACCGCGGCGTCGGTGGCCGACTCGATCGCCTGACGGCCCACTCGGATCGGCTCAAGGACGTTGAGCGCCGCCATGTCGTCGACCTTCCCATCGCGCACGTTGACGCCGGCGTTCTTCCGGCCGCCCTTGTGGGACTTCCTGAGCTCGATCAGGATGTCGATCGGGTCGAGCCCAGCGTTCTCCGCGAGCGTACGGGGGATCGTCTCAAGGGCCTCCGCGAAGCTCTCGAACGCGAGCTGCTCGCGGCCCCCGACCTTGGAGGCCTCGTCGCGCAGTGCCATCGCGATCTCCGAAGCGGCCGCGCCGCCGCCGATGACGTACCGTCCGTCCTCGACCGCCACGGCGACCACGTTAAGCGCGTCATCGAGCGAGCGCTCGATCTCATCGAGCACGTGCTCCGTGCCGCCACGGATGAGGATCGAGACGGCCTTCGCCTTCTTCGCTCCCGTGACGAACGTCAGCGAATCCTCGCCGATCTTCCGCTCCTCAACGAGCCCGGCGGTCCCGATGTCCTCGGGGGTGAGCTCGCTGACCTTGGAGACGATGCTCGCCCCGGTCGCCTTCGCGAGCTTCTCCATGTCGGACTTCTTCACGCGGCGGACCGCGTAGATCCCTTCCTTCGCGAGGAAGTGCTGGGCGAGGTCGTCGATCCCCTTCTGGCAGAAGACCGCCGTCGCTCCGCTTTTCTTGACCTGGTCGACCATGCGCCGGAGCATGCTCTCCTCCTCCTGGAGGAAGGCGTTCAGCTGGGACGGGTCGTTGATCTCGATCTTGGCGTCGATCTCGGTCTTCTTGATCTCGAGCGCGGCGTCGAGGAGGGCGATCTTCGGCTCCGAGACGCGCGTCGGCATCCCCGAGTGAACCTTCTCCTTGTCGACGATGACGCCCTCTATGAGCTGGGTGTCGGTCATCGCGCCGCCCTGCTTCTTGACGATCTGGATGTTGTCGAGGTCAACGTAGGTCGACGCGTCGTTCTTCTCCGCGACGGCCAGGACCGCCTTCACAGCGATCTCGCCGAGCGCGTCCCGGTTATACGATACCGACTTCGAAGCCATCGAGGTGATCGCGATCCGTTGGAGGATCGCGGAATCGTCGGACCTTAGGGGCGTGGAGATCGAGTTCAGCACCTCGAGGGCCTTCTTCGAGGCCATCCGGTAGCCCTGCGAGATGATGGTCGGGTGGATGTTCTGCTCGATCAGCGACTCGGCGCGCTTGAGGAGCTCCCCGGCGAGGATCACCGCGGTGGTGGTCCCATCCCCGGCTTCCTGGTCCTGCGTCTTGGCGACCTCGACGAGCATCTTGGCGGCCGGATGCTCGACGTCCATCTCCTTCAGGATCGTGACCCCGTCGTTCGTCACGACGACGTCGCCCATGGAGTCGACGAGCATCTTGTCGAGACCCCGCGGGCCGAGCGTGGAGCGCACCGCATCCGCGATCGCTTTCGCGGCGGCGATGTTGTTCGAGAGCGCCCCCCGTCCCTTCTCCCGCTTCGTTCCCTCGCGCAGCACCAGAATCGGCGTCTGACCAGACATCATGGTTGTTTACCTCGTCCGAGATTCCTCTCGTCCGTCGACACTGGTAGACAAGCCCTTGTATTTAAAAACCACGGGGTCGCGAACTGGATCTGGAGTCCAACAATTAGTTCCAGCTTGAGGACCCGGGGACTGGAACTCCCGGGAGGGGCTCGTGAGACCTGACCAAACGATAAGCCCAACCGCTGCTTCTCCGAATCTAGGGCAGCGGGGGTCCTCGCCCGAGGCGGGATTCGATGTCAAAGCTGGTCCAAGGCGGCCTTTGGGTCCTTGCTCTCGTGCTGATGCTCACCGCTACTGCGACCCCGACGCTGCACGAGGCCGCATTCGGAGGGGCGGGCAGCCCTCCAAAGGGCGCCTTGCCCGATCGGAGCCTAGACGCGGCGGCGAGCGCGTGGGGAACCAACGACGCGCACCCGGCCCTCACCCCCTCCTCGGGTCCGCCCAGTTACGTCCGCTCGACCATCGTGCTCACGAACGGTACGGTGCAACCCGGAAACTTCCAAGCCGTTAACCCCTCAAACCCGACCTCCCTCGCGCTCGATGACGCCCTCGGTCAGATCTACATCGGGGACTTCGGCTCGAACAGCCTCACGATCGTGAACCGGACCAGCCTGATGGAGGAGGGGACCACCGCGCTCGGCGTATCCCCCCTGGCGGTCGCCGTCGACCCGGCTTCCGGCAGAGCCTTTGTCGCCGGCCCCGGGCAAGTCATCACGGTCGATGCGTCGACGGGCTCGGTCCTTCGATCCGTCCAGGTCTCCGATCCGACGGCCATTGCCTATGATCCCGATAACGGGTACGTGTATGCATCGGACACCGGTGGCGGCACCAATGTTGTGACGGTCTTGAACGGCACCTCCGGCATGATCGTGGGCTCGATTGCCTCAGCGTTCCCCGGGAACGGCAGCACCGTTTGGTCGGCCGCCGCCGTGGATCCCGGCCACAATATCCTCTACTTCGCCGACCGAACCAATGGGTCGGCCCTGATCCTCAACGCGTCCGCCGACACGATCGAGGGTTGGACGCAAGTCGGCCCCTCACCATCCGCTTTGGCCTTCGACGACCGCACGGACTTGCTTTTCGTAGCGAATGCGAACGTCAAGCAGCTCACCGTCGTCAACGGCTCGACGAGCCGGCCCCTTGGCCAGATCCAGATCCCGACCTATCCGATCGCGCTGGCCGTCGACAATTCGACCGGCGAGGTGTACGTGGCGAGCGAAAACTCAAGCCGTATCGCCGTCGTCGACGAGGCTTCGCATCTGACGGTCAAGAACCTGAGTCTCCGAGTACGGCCCACTTGCCCTTGTTCGGGACCCCGCGACGAACCAGCTCTTCGGTCTGCTCCCGTCGTCGAACGTGCTCGAGGTGGTCAACGTAAGCACCGGGAACATCACGCAGCGCGTCGCGCTCTACCTCGAACCGTATGCCACCGCGTTCGACTGGGGGAACGGAGAGGCGTACGTGACGGTCTACAATTTCGCCATGGTGCTCGCCGTCGACCCTGCGACCGGGAGGATCCTCGCGACGTTTGCGGTGGGCACCGAGCCCTCGGGCATCGTTTACGACCCGGCGAACGGCGACGTCTACGTCGCGTGCACCGGATCAGGAAACGTCAGCGTCCTCGATGGTACCGAGAATGTGGCCATCGATTCGATCTCCGTGGGACTCGGACCGATCGGAATCGCTTTCGACCCCTCCAACGGCTTCCTCTACGTGGTGAACGACGAGTCAAACGACGTGTCAATCGTCGATGGATCCAACGACAGCGTGATCGCCACGGTCCCGGTCGGGTCCGAACCCCGGTCGGTGGCGTTCGATCCCGACCTCGGCGAGGTCTTCGTTGCGAACTACCTCTCGGACAACGTGACGGTGTTCTCCGGCACCGCCGTCGTCGGAGGGTTCGCCGCCGGCGAAGGTCCCGCCCAGCTCGCCTATGGTGGGAGCGATAGCCTCCTGTATGTCTCCGACCAGGTTTCCTCGGTGGTCTCGGCCTTCAATCCCTCGACGGGGGCGTTGTGGGGGGCCTACGGCATACCGGGGGTGGGCGCCATCGCCACCGACGGGGGGAACGGCGACGCGTACGTGGTGTGCGAATCCCAGAATTCTCTCGTCGAGCTCGACGGCATCAACCCCGTCGCACCGGGGCCGAACCGCACCGCGGTCGGCGAAGGACCTTCGGGCATCGTCTACGACCCGGTCTACGGATCGCTCTACGTGTCGGATTTCTCTTCAGGGACGCTTTCGATCGTGGTGGACGGACTATCCCGCTTTCCGGTGGTCTTCGCGGCCCGCGGGTTGCCGACGGGGCAGAATTGGTCCATCGATCTCGCTGGCACCCTCGTGCGCACCACGTCACCCACCCACAACTTCACCGAGGCCACAGGGACCTATCCTTTCGAAATCGCTCCGGTACCGGGATTCTTGGCGAATCCCGGCTCGGGCAAGGTGTCAATCGTAACGGCCGAGGTCGAGGAGGTGATCCAGTTCGTGCCCATCTATCCGGTCTTGGTCAAGGAATCGGGACTGCCAGGCGGTTCGTACTGGTGGCTCGAGGGGGCGGGGCCCGGTCCCCCCAACTCCACTTCGTCCACGTTGACCGTCTCGGAGCCGAACGGAAGCTACACCTTCACGACGGAGGCCGGGCCCGGCTATGTGGCCCACCCGACCAATCTCAGCGTGTCCGTGGATGGTGCGGGAGAGAACGTATCGGTGGTGTTCACGGTCAGGCTCTACGAGGTGCTCTTTGTGAAGGAAGGCACGGGGGGACCACCGAATTGGGCGGTCACCATGGATGGGGTGCGCAACAGCTCGACCGGAGCGACCATCGGGTTCCTGGTGCCGGGGGAGATGCAGGTACTCCTACCTGGTCACGTGGCCCGCGGGCTGCTATGAGGGTCTGGCTCCGTCCGCGGGGATCGTGGATGTCCCCTTAGGTCCCGTCAATCAGACGGTCGATGTCGCACCGGGGTCCGGGTGCGGACCCGGCGCCATTCCGAAGTACCCGCTCACCTTCCGTGAGGTCGGCCTTCCCACCGGGACACCATGGACCCTTCGAATCGACGGGGGTCAGGCGTCCGCGGACATCGATCAACTCACCATCGCCGCGGAGAACGGGACCGTCAATTTTTCGGTCACCCCCATTCCCGGTTTCGATGCCGACCCCCCCACCGGGTCGGTCGCCGTCGATGGCGCGCCCATTTCGGAAGTGATCCGGTTCCAGGCAGTGGTCCAGCCGACGGTGCTCGGACTGCCGCCGATCGAGGGGTATCCGTGCTCGCCGGTCTCGGTGCGCTCATCGCCGCGGCCGCGATGGTCCCGGTCGTCCTGTGGAAGCGACGGATTCGAGGCGGACCCCAAAGCAGGCGGAATCCGCCGTGAGTCCCCCCGTCTCGTATCGGGGTGAAGGGAGGCTCGTCCAAATCTATCGAACTCGAGGATCTTCCGTCCTGGGTCCCGCGCCTCAAGCACCGAACCGGCGCTGACGCGTCTGGAACGACCGGATCGCCCGGAGAAAATCGATCTTGGTGAGCCCCGGCCACATGACGTCGGCAAAGTAAAGCTCGGCGTACGCCGATTGCCAGAGGAGGAAGTTTGAGATCCTCTCCTCGCCGCTCGTCCGGAAGATAAGGTCGGGGTCCGGCATGTCCGAAGTGTAGAGACGAGCCGAGACCGTCTCGGAGTCGATCGATTCCGGGGCGATCTTCCCGGCGGCGACGTCCCGGGCGATGGCCCGGATCGCCTCGACGATCTCCTCCCGGCCGCCGTAGGCGATCGCGATGTTGTAGAGGTACCCGTCGTAGGACTGGGTGGCGGCCTCGGCCCGTTGGATCGCCTGCTGAACCTCGGGGGGCAGCAGGGAGAGGTTCCCGATCGCCTTCACCCGGATGTGGTGTCGGTGGACCCGCTCGTCGGTCGCGATCTTCTCGAAGCTTTCCCGGAACAGGTTCATCAGCGTGGCGAGCTCCTCCGGGGTGCGGCCAAAGTTCTCGGTGGAGAGCGCGTAGACGGTCAGGACCTTGATTCCGATCTCGAGGCACCAGTCAAGGAGCTCCTCGAGCTTGTCCTTCCCTTTGAGGTGGCCCTCCTCGACGAGCAACCCGTGCCCGGAGGCGAACCGTCGGTTCCCGTCCATGATGATCGCGATGTGGCGGGGGATCCGGCCCGCCCGCACTTTTGTGAGCAGGGTCTTCTCGGTCGCGTCCCGGAACGCCCCGGCGACCGCCTGCGAGAGGTAGCGGGGCGGCGGTTCCTTCGAATCCGGCACGTTGCTCTACCGACGCCTCGAGGGTGGTTTAATCCTACCTTGTCCCGAGGGTCGGCCTTGTCGCTAGTGGATCGTCGAGGAGCGCCCTGGTCGGGATTTCCGGCGCCGGAGAGGGCTCCGGCGGCGTTCGAACCCGAGTCCCAGGCTCGACAGACCTAGATCCTAGACCACTAGACTACCAGGGCACCCGGACCGCGGTAGGAGCACCCTCATTTCAATCTTGCGACCTCTCGAGCTCCGCCGGGACGGCTCCAGGGTCCCGAGCCGGGCCCCTGCGTGAGCGACGCTTCCAGTGGAACTTTTCCATTTATCTAGGGGAAGGCCGCCATCAAGGCAACCCCGGAGGTCGGAAGATGGGAGCGACACTCGCGTGGTTCACGACGGTCGTGCTGGTCTATTTGGGGATCTTGCTGATGGTCCACTTGGGCGTGGACACCGGCGGGATCTTGGGGAGCATCCTGACGGGCGCCGCGCACTCCCTCTCCCGCCCGATCGTTCCGCCCTGACGGGCCGACTCGATCAGGCTCGGCGCCTCGGTTTCGGCGCCGTGGGTTTGAGCTTCGCAATCCCGCTCGCTCGGAGCACACCGCTCGGGGTCACGTATCCGCTCACATACCGGCTCGGGGTCACGTCGAAGGCCGGGTTGCGGACCGGGCTCCGCTCGGGGGCGATCCGTCGGGACCCGATCGACCGGACCTCCTCGGCCCCGCGCTCCTCCACCGGGATGCCCGCCCCGTCCTTCATCGAAAGGTCGAACGTGCTGTAAGGGGCGGCCACGTAGAAAGGGATCCCATTCTCGTGGGCGAGCACGGCCTTCTCGTACGTCCCGACCTTGTTCGCGAAGTCGCCGTTGCGCGCGATTCGATCGGCCCCGACGATGACCGCGTCGACGTCCCCGCGCCGCATGAAGTAGCCCGCCGCGTTGTCGACGATGACCGCGTGCGGGATCCGCTCCTGGGCGAGCTCCCAGGCGGTGAGGCGCGATCCCTGGAGGAGGGGCCGGGTCTCGTCGACCCATACGAAGATCTTCGCTCCTCGGTCCCGCGCGACCCGCAGCGGGGCGAGGGCCGTCCCCCACTCCACGGTGGCGAGGGCGCCCGCGTTGCAATGCGTGAGAACTTTCGTCCGGTTCCGAAACAGCGGGGCGCCCGCCTCCCCGATCGCCCGGCACTCCGCGACGATCCGAGCTCGGTAAGCATGGGCGGCCTCGAGCGGGTCGTCGCCGTTCGCCCAAGCCCGTCGGACATGTTCGATCCCCACGAAGAGATCGTTCGCCGTCGGGCGGGTCGCCCCCAGGAATTTGGCGGCGCGAGCCGGATTCCAGCCCCGCTGGCGGGCGGCGATCGCCATCCCGTACGCCGCGGTCGCGCCGATCGAGGGCGCCCCTCGGACGACCATCGTGCGGATGGCGTCGGCGATCCCTTCGACCCTGCGGTACGTCCGGATGACCGTCCGGCCGGGGAGCCGGCGCTGGTCGATGAGGTGGAGACCCGAGCGATCGTACCAGAGGGCGCGGACGGTCATCGGCCGGCTCCTAGGGTTCGAAGGTGTGCAGAAGCGCCTGCCAGTCGCCGGGAACGATCTTCGGGGACTTGAGGGCCTCCTCGAACGGGACACCCAGGACCTCGGCTCCCCGGAGAACCGCGACCTGGCCGAATCTCCCGTCGACGGCGAGGTCGACCGCCTTCGCACCGAGCCGGGTCGCGAGGATCCGATCGAAAAGGGTGGGCGGACCGCCCCGCTGAATGTGGCCGATGACGGCACTGCGGGTCTCGACCCCGGTCGCGGCCTCGATGCGGCGCGCGATCTCCTCCCCGACGCGCCGTTCCTTGAGGAGCTCGTGCTGGAACTCGTCCTGGCCCCCCGCTACGCCTTTCCGGGGCCCGAGGTCGACCCCCTCGGAGGCCACGACGAGGGCGAACCCGCGCAGGGCGACCGCGCGACGGACCCGGCCCATCAATTGCTCCTCGTCAAAGGCCTCCTCGGGGATCAGCGTCGCGTCCGCCGCCCCGGCAAGGCCCGTGGCGAGCGCCACCCAGCCGGCGTTGCGTCCCATCACCTCGAGAACGATGGCCCGGTGGTGGCTCGCCGCCGTGTCGCGCAGGCGGGCAAGAGCGTCCATCGAGACCGACGCGGCGGAATCGAATCCGAACGTCCAATCCGTCGCGCCCACGTCGTTGTCCATCGTCTTCGGGACCCCGACGACCTTCCCCCCAAGGCGATGGAGCGACTGCGCCGCGGAGAGCGTGTCGTCGCCGCCGATGGCGACGAGGGCGTCGATCCCATGGCGCTTCAGGGAATCGGTCACCTTCCCGGTGTCGGAGGGGGACTTGAACGGGTTCGTTCGGGAGGTTCCGAGGATCGTCCCTCCCCGGAGGATGATGTCGGCCACGTCCTCGGGCCGCAGCGGTCGGGTCGCGCCGTCCCGGACGCCCTTCCAGCCGTCGAGGAACCCGAGCGTCTCGTGACCGCCGCGATGGGCCCTGAAGACCACCGCCCGGATCGCCGCGTTCAGGCCGGGGCAATCCCCTCCGCCGGTGAGGACCCCGAACCTCACGCCCGGACCTCGAGGTACTCCCGGGGGGCCGTCGTGAGGAACTCGTAGCCATCCCGGGTCACCACGATGTCGTCCTCGATCCGGACCCCACCCTTGCCGGGCAGGTAGATGCCCGGTTCCACCGTGATCGCCATCCCTTGCTCGAGGGGCTCCTCGACGAGCTGGTTCATCCCGAACCCGTCGTGGACGGCGAGGCCGATCGAGTGGCCGAGACCATGGATGAACCGACCCTTCCAGGGGGACGCATCGATCACCCGCTGGGCCGCGAGGTGGGCCTCCTTCGCGGGCAGGCCGGGCCGGATGATCGCGAGGGCGGCGTTCTGGGCCTCGAGGACCTTCTCGTGGACCTTCTTGAGTTCGGGGTCGGTCGGCCCGAACCGGAACGACCGCGTGATGTCGCTCGCGTAGCGCTGATAGAGGGCGCCGAAGTCGCAGACCATGCTCGAACCTGGCTCCAACCGTCGGTCCCGGGGCGCGTAGTGAGGTTCGGCCCCCATCGCTCCGAACGCCGTGATCGTGGCGAAGCTCCGGCCGGACGCCCCAAGACGGGACATCCGGTACTCCATCTCGGCCGCCAGTTCGAGCTCGGTAATCCCGGTCTTCAGGAGGGAAGGGATCTCGACCGCCACCTGGGAGGCGATCTCGGCGGCCTTGCGAAGGCGGGCGACCTCAGAGGCATCCTTGACCATGCGGGTCGTTCGGATCGCGTCGCCGGCGTCGGCCCACCGGGCGTTCGGGAGGGCGCGCTCGAGGGATAGGAATCCGTCGTGGGTGAGCTCCCGGTAGTTCAGGGCGATGGCCGAGCCGGCCGGGAGGAGCCGGGAGAGGATCTGGTCGCGCTCCGTCCGGTTGGCGGGGACCTCGATGGTGATCGAGGGGTCCTTCTTGGCAGCCTGTCGGGCGCTCTCCTCTTCGAGCGGCGAGCTGAGCACGGTCGTTTCGCCGTCCGGGAACGCCACCACGACCGAACCCTCGAAGAGACCGCTCGGCACGTCGAAGAGGTAGAAGAAGCTCTGATCGATGTGCGGGTCCGTGCCGTTCAAGAGCACGACGGCATCCGCCGGGGTTCGCAGGCGCTCGAAGATCTTCTGGACGCGGGCCTTCACAACGGGGCTATCGGGTATTCATCTTCAAGCTTTCCGAACGCCTTTCACGCTCCGACGGTCACGTCCCGAAGACCGGCGACGCTCCCCAACTCCTACGCCCCTCGGATCGCGTTCGGGAGGTCGTCCACCGGTCGCCCTATCGGTCGCCTCGCGACCTGCGGGCGGCCCCAAACGGCTATAGGTCGATGGCCGGCTCTTCCGGTGGGTCCGGGAGCTCGCCTTGTCCGAGGTCAAGAAGACGGTGGTGGTGCTCGGCATGCATCGCTCCGGCACCTCGGTCGTGGCCGGCATCCTCCATGCGCTCGGCGTAAACATGGGGACGGGCGCGGCGGGCGAGGCGTGGGTCGGCAAGCACTGGTCGAACCCCACGGGCCACTTCGAGAATCCGGACTTCGTCGCCCTCGACTACCGGATCCTCGGCGGCGACGCGACCGGCATCCGGGGTCCCCCGAAGTGGGAGGACGTCGGGGCGCGTTCGCCCGATTTCGCCTCAGAGGCCGAGGCGCTCGTTCGCCGGTACGAGGCGGAGATGTGGGGCTGGAAGGACCCATGGACGGTCCTGAGCCTCGACGTTTTCCTTCCGTACCTCGTCTCTCCCTACTTCGTCATCGTCCGGCGGCCCCGCGAGGAGGTGCTTGCCTCGCTGCGGAAGCGCTCGACGGCCCAGGACCTCGAAATCGCCGACCTCTTCGACCTCTACGAGCGTCGGCTCGCTTACTGGAAGGAGCACCTCGCGAGCTTTCCGGTGCTCGAGATCGAGTACCGCGAACTCCTCGCCGACCCGGCCCGGGTGGTGGGGGGTTTGATCCAGTTCCTGGGGGCCCGGCCGTCCCGGGAGGAACTTGACCGAGCGCTCGGGATGGTCCTCACTGGGGGGGACCTGCGTCGGCAGAGCCAGCGGATGGCCGTGCGGGGGGTCTTCGGATTCCCGGCCTGGGTGGGATGGGTCGTAAAGCGCGACCTCCGCAACAACCCCGGCGTAGTCGCGAGCGACCTCTTCTCCTCGGTCCCGAAGGAGCTCTACCAGATGTTCCGGACCCTCGTCTGAACCCGTGCGCGCGTCGAGCGGTCGGCCCGCTTCGATCCCCGACCTACCTCGGCCGGCGCCGAGCCCCAGCCTCGCGGATGCGCCAGCAATCGTCCCGCGGGAACCGGCTCCGCGGGAACCGGATGGTCCGAGGTTCTCCGTCATCATCACCGCCTACGATCGCCGTACCTTCCTCCCGCAAGCGATCGACTCGGTCCTCGCCCAGAATGTCCCGCGGGAGGAGTACGAGATCATCGTCGTGAAGAACTTCGAGGATCCGGAGGCCGACCGACGAATCCGAGAGCACGGTCTCATTGGGATCTACCGGACCGAGGCCCCGCTCGGGATCCACCTGCGTGCCGCACTCGAGCGGACGCATGGTGAGCTCGTGGCGCTGCTGAACGACGACGACCTCTGGGAGACCGACCGACTCGCCCAGGTGGCGAAGCGTTTCGACGAGGAGCCGGCGCTCGGATTCCACGCCACGAGCTACACGGTGGTCGACGAGCAGAATCGGCCGATCGACGCCGCTCGGGATCGTTTCACGGCGATCGCGCGGTTCGAGGCCGAGCCCGGGGCCCGCTTTCGCGTGGGCCCGTCGTCGACGCCTTCCGAGCTCGACGCTTTCGTTCGGGCGAACCCGGGAAGCGACAGCACCATTACGATCCGGACCGCCACGCTCCGACGATTCGCCCGAGCGCTCGAGACGCTCCCTTCCTCGGTGGACACGTTCATGCTCACCTGCGGACTCCTGTCGGGGCTCGAACTCGAGATCGAGTACCGACCGCTGACGCGTCTTCGGGTGCACGCCGAGAACATGTCGAGGGCGACCAACGCCTCCTACCCGGCGTATCTCGCGAAGTACGCTCGCACCATGGGCGGGTTCGCGGCGGCGACCGCCCATATGATGGCGATGGCCTCGAAGGAAGGGAATCCCTGGTGGCACGACCGCCTGGATGCGAAGTTCCGCAGCCTCGATCACTTCGCCCGGATGGCGGGAGGGAACTTGCGGAGAAGCGAGGCGATGGGGGAGCTCGCGACCGAAATCCGCCTCCGCGGCCTTTCCCGTCCGGGCCTCGTCGGATCGGAGCTCCTGTATGTCGCGTCCCCCGACCTTTCAAGGACCGTGAACTTCTTGGTCGGACGCCGGATCGCGGGGGCCTGACGATGGGGCCATGGACTCCGTCGGGACCTTCGCCCGCTCGGGCATCGGCCCCCGGACCTGGCGGATCGGCGGGAGATCCGAAGCGTTCTCCGCTCGATGTCTGGATCGATTTCGATGGGACCCTGGTGACGCCCAACGTCGCCATCGTGCTCGTCGAGAAGTTCGGGAAGGATGGGAGCGCGGTCGCGAAGGAGGTCGACCTACTCCTCCACGAGGGGAAGATCACGCTCCGCGAGGCCTGGGAGCGCGAGGTCGCGATCCTACCTGCCGACCGCCTCGACGAGATGGTCGAGTACGCGTGCGAGCACGCGCCGCTTCGGGAAGGCGCCCGAGAGCTCGTCGCGCTACTCGAGCGCCACCAGGTGCCGACCACCGTGATCTCGGGTGGGGTCGACTTTTACATTCGCCCCATCCTCGAGCGGGCGGGGATCCGATGGCCGTTCCGTTCCGATACCTTGGTCCGGGATTCTGGCGGACGCCTTGGGGTCGCCCACCCGTTCGGGCACGCCACCTGCCGGCTTTGCGGCATCTGCAAGGCGCAGGCGGTCCTCTCGGGCCCGCAGCGTACGGCCGTCTTCATCGGGGATGGCAGCACGGACCGGTACGCCGCCGAGGTCGCCGATGTGGTCTTCGCCCGGCACCGACTTCTCACCTACTGCCGGTCCCGGAACATCCCGTGTAGCGAGTACCGACGAGCCTCGGCCCGGTGGTCGAATGGTTCGAGGGTCGACTCGAATCCAACGGGAACGCGCGGGATCCCCGGGGACACGGTCTCGCCGATTCGGCCTGCCCGATCTCCCGCGAGCTCGCGACGACCGGCCCGCCGCAGGGACGTGCCACCTGAAACGGCCCGGCGATTTCATTAACCCGCCCCGGGGTACGACCGACCGAATGCCGTCTTTCCGCTCTGCCGGAACGCCCTTCCCCCCATTGGGACGAGTCCCTCCGGCGAGTTCCCGGGGGCCGAAGTGATCCCACCGCCCCACGGCGGGCGTCTCATCGACCGGTTGCTGCCGGTGGCCGAGCGCGACCGGAGAATCTCCGAGGCGAAAGGGATGCTCACCCTGCAACCCCACATCGACTCGATCTACGATGCCGAGAAGATCGGGCTCGGAGCCTATAGCCCGCTCGAGGGCTTCATGGACCGCTCGACTTTGGACGGCGTCGTTCGAAGGACCCGACTCCCTAACGACCTACCCTGGTCGATCCCGATCCTCCTCGCTCCTACCGGCGCGGAAAACCTCGAAGTGGTCCGGTCCGCGCGAGTAGGCGACGAGATCGCGCTGCTCGACCCCCAAGGGAGCCCCTTCGCGTTCCTCCACCTCGAGGAGAAGTTCCCGATCGACCGGACCGAGATCGCCCGCTCCATCTATGGAACGACCGACGTGGCCCATCCCAACGTCGCCGACCTGCAGGCCGCGGGAGAGACCGCGCTCGGTGGGCCCATCGATCTCCTGCGGCGACTGGACCTTCCGACCGGCCCCCTCGAGCGCTCCCCCGCCGAGGTCCGTGCGGAGTTCGCCCGTCGGGGGTGGAAGAACGTCTCCGCCTACCAGTGCCGCAACCCTCCGCACACCGCGCACGAATACCTCCAGCGCTTGACGCTCGAGCGTGAGGACGTCGACGCGTTGCTGATCCACCCCGTGGTCGGGCGCCTGAAGCGGGGCGACTATCGCCCGGACGTCATCCTCCGGGCCTACGAGGCGCTCGTCCAACACTATCACCCGCCCGACCGCGTCCTCCTCTCCGCGCTCTCCATCACCATGCGCTACGCCGGCCCGAAGGCCGCCCTCTTCCTCGCCATCGTCCGGAAGAACTTCGGCTGCTCGCACTACATCGTCGGCCGGGACCAGGCGGGCGTCGGCAACTATTACGACCCGTACGCCGCCCATCGGATCTTCGACGAATTCCCGATCGGGATCCAGCCCCTTCGCTACGAGGAGACGTTCTTCTGCCGGAGTTGCGGCTGGATGGCGACGAAGAAGACGTGCGCCCACCCCGCGACCGACCACATCGACACGAGCCAGACTCGGATCCGCAAGGCGCTCTCCGAGGGCGGCGAGCTGCCGCAGGAGCTCCTACGGCCCGAGGTCGCCGCGGTGCTGCGCGAGCCCAACGTGATCCTCGAGAGTTGAGGAGCGGGGGGAAGCTCAGCTTCGCTTCGCGGGCGGGGCCGCCAACGTGGGCAAGCGACCGAGCCGCCTAAGTTCGGCGATCACGTGGTCGGCCTCCTCGCCCGGGGTGCGGCCGGTGGTGTGGACGGTGATCTCCGGAGCCTCGGGAGGTTCGTACGGATCATCGATCCCGGTCATGCCGGTGATCGCTCCGCTGCGGGCCTTCTTGTAGAGGCCCTTGACGTCGCGCTCCTCGCAGAGGGCGAGCGGGGTATCGACATAGACCTCAACGAACCGCCCGATCTCCGCCCGGGCCCTGGCCCTCGACGAGCGGTACGGGGAAATCAGGGCGACGATCGGGACGACGTCATTGCGGGCGAGCACTTTCGCCACGAACGTCACCCGGGCCGCATGAGTCTCCCGGGAGACCCGGTCGAACCCAAGATCGGCCGAGAGGCCCCGGCGGACCTCGTCGCCGTCGAGGAGCTCGGTGTGCCGGCCCGCGGCCCTCAGGCGCGGGACGAGCTCGCGGGCGATGGTGGTCTTGCCGGCGCTCGGCAGGCCGGTGAGCCAGATACAGAAGCCTCCGTCGGGCAAGGCGGGCGCGGCAGCCGGAGGGTCGGGGGCCGCCGCCATGGCTCAACCGGCAGGGACCGAGGAGGTCGAGGTCGGGGCGTTCGACGGACCCGGCAGTGTCGGCGCGCCCGAAGGACGCTGCGGCTCGGAGCCGGCGGCCGGGGTCTCCCGAAGATCTCTCCAGGAGAGCTTGAGCTCCCGCGCGGCGAGGACCTCGTCGACGCGCCGGACCGAAGTGTGTTGGGGGGCCGCGTGGAGGTTCTCCGGAGTGTCCGTCGCGGCGCGCTGGAACGCTTCGACGAACCGGTCGAGGTCGTGGCGGCTCTCCGTCTCGGGCATCTCGATCATGAGGGCCTCGTCCACGAGGGAGGGGAAGTAGATCGTCGGGGCGTGGATCCCCTCGTCGAGCAGGCGCTTCGCGAGATCGAGGGTCCGAACGCCGCGGGCCTTCAGCGGGGTCCCCGAGAGGAGGAACTCATGCTTCACGAGCGATCGGAACGGTCGGGGGAGCGTCGAGGCGAGGGCCCGAGCGAGGTAGTTCGAGTTAAGGACGGCGCGTCGAGAGATGTGCTTCAGCCCTTCCTCTCCATGGTAGAGGAGGTAGGCGTACGCCCTCAGGTCGAGGCCGAAGTTCCCGTAGGCCGTCTTGATCTTGCCGATCGATTTCGGCCGGTCATAATCGAGCCGGAACTTCCGCCCGACCTTGACGACCCGCGGCACGGGAAGGTACGGAGCGAGCCGCTCACCGGCCGCCAGGACGCCCGCGCCCGGCCCGCCCCCGCCGTGGGGGGTCGCGAAGGTCTTGTGGAGGTTCAGATGGGCCACGTCGAAACCCATCCGGCCGGGGTTCGTGACGCCTAGGATCGCGTTGAGGTTCGCTCCGTCGTAATAGAGAAGGCCCCCCGCCGAGTGGATGGCGGTGGCGATCTCGTCGATCTGGCTCTCGAAGAGGCCCGCCGTGTTCGGGTTCGTCAGCATGAAGGCGGCGGTCCGGTCCGAGGCGGCTGCCTTGAGCGCCTCGAGGTCGACGCAGCCGTCCTTCGATGGGATCTCCCGGGTCGTGAACCCGGCCATCGCGGCCGAGGCGGGGTTCGTCCCATGGGCGGTGTCCGGCAGGAGGACCTCGGTCCGGCGTTCGAGCTCGCCGCGGTCCCGGAAGTACGCCCGGACCATCAGAAGGGCCGAGTGCTCCCCGTGGGCGCCGGCGGCCGGTTGCAGGGAGACCTCCGAGAGGCCCGTCACCTTCTGGAGTCCCCGCTCGAGACGCCAGATCACCTCCAAGGCGCCCTGGACGGTCCCCTCGGGCTGGTACGGGTGGAGCTCGGCGGCCGTCCGGCGACGGGCGATCTGCTCGGAGACCGCGGGGTTGTACTTCATCGTGCAGGATCCGAGCGGGTAGCTCGATGTGTTGATCCCGAAATTCATCTGCGAGAGTCGCGTGTAGTGCCGGAGCAACTCGAGCTCGGAGAGCTCGGGCCACGCCACGAGCTGCTTCCGACGGAACCGCTCGGGAAGGCCGGCGATCGAAGATACGGGGGTCCCGCCCTCGGGCCGGGTCTTGCGGATATCCCACAGGAGCGGCTCGTCGTAGCGGGCTTGCCGGAACGTCATCGGGCCCCCGCTGGGCCGACCGCCGCCCGGGCCGCCCGGGCGAACTTCTGGATGTCCTTATCGGTGGTGAGCTCGGTCGCGGCGGTGAGGAAGAAGGACTCCCAATTGGCCCCTTGACCGGGGCGTGGGTCGGCGAGGGGATGGCCACCGAGGACCTTGCGGGTGCGAAGGCGATCGAGGAAATCCAACGCCGAACCGTGGGTGACGCCCACGGTGAACTCGGAGAGGTACGGCGCGTCGAACCGAGGGGCCGAGAGGCCCTCGATGGCGGAGAGGGCGGAGGCCAGGGTCCGGGCCTTCTCCGCGAGGCGACCCTGGAGCTCAGCGAGCCCCTTGGGGCCGATCGCAGAGGCGTAGACGACGAAGGCGAGGGCGAGCAGCGACTGATTGGTGCAGATGTTCGAGGTCGCCCTCGAGCGCCGGATATGCTGCTCGCGGGTCTGCAGGGTGAGCGTGAAGGCCCGGCGGCCATCGGCGTCCCGCGTCCCCCCGACGATCCGGCCCGGGGCGAAGCGGACGTGCTCCCGCCGGCAAGCGAAAAGTCCGAGAAGCGGACCCCCGAACGACGGAGGCTGGCCGAACCCTTGGCCCTCGCCAACGACGACGTCGGCGCCCCACTCCCCCGGGGGCGAGAGGACCGAGAGCGCGAGCGGATCGGCGGAGACGGCGAGCGGGATCTCGCCGAGGATCCCCTTGAGGTCGAGCAGGCCCTCGTCGACGTGGCCGAAGCCATTGGGAACGTCGACGAGCGCCCCGAAGACGTCCTTCGAGGCGACCGCCGACCGGACCCACTCGAGGTCGAGCCTTCCGGAACGCTCCTCGTAGGGGATCTCCTCGATCCGGATCGGGTGGCCGGTGGCGTAGTTCGAAAGGACGCTCTTCTCCTCCCAGGGGAGGCTCGCGGGGATCAGGAATCGCTGGCCATCGTGCAGGCGGCGGCAGAAGAGGAGTGCTTCCCCGGCCGCGGTGGCTCCGTCGTAGAGCGAGGCGTTGGCGACGTCCATGCCGGTGAGTTCGACCACGAGGCTCTGGAACTCGAAGAGCGTCTGGAGCATCCCCTGGCTCGCTTCCGGCTGGTACGGGGTGTAGGAGGTGTAGAACTCGCTCCGAGAGACGATGGCGTCGACGGCGGCGGGAATGTAGCGGATCGGCATCCGCCCGCCGAGGAACGTGGCGAACTTCGAATAGGGCTTGTTCCGGTCGAGGATCTTGTCGACCGCCCCGACGACCTCGGCCTCCTCAAGGCCGGCGCTGATCCCAAGCTTGCCCATCCGCACGCGCCGTGGGACGTCGGCGAAGAGCTCCTCGTACGAGCCAAAGCCGGCCGCCTTCAGCAGCTCGGCCTCATCCTCGGGTGTGTCGGGAATCCAGCGAGGCACGATGCGACCCCGAGTGCCGCGCGAGCCTCGGACGGCATAAAGCGTTCGCTCTTGGTGAAGTCCGCGTGCGGCCCGTCCGAGCGCTGGAACGTCTCGGCACCCTTTTCTCGCACCCCCGGGTTCCCCGCCGACGATGCCGATACGGAAGGGTCGGGAAGATCGGGGGGCGGCTGGGGGCGCTCGACCCGATATGCCGCCTTCTTCCGCGATTCTCGACACCGCCTTCCATACGGCTTACAAAGCGACCCCGCACGGGGACACCCCGCTCGACCGATCGCGACGGCGCGCCCTCCTGAAGATCGTCCGATCCTCGGCCGTGGTCGTCCGCCACCTTCGGCTCTCCGTCAACAACACGAATAAGCCCGAGCTCACCGAGTTTGACCACGCCATGATCGACCGACGGTTCGGCCGCGGGAACTACGACCGGGCCGCCCGTCGGATCCAACGGGCGATCCAGCGGATCCGGGGTCTGACGGCCGACGAGCAGCGGGCCCTCCGAAAGGCATCGGACCGGGACGCCTTCGCCGTATCGGTACGGCGATTCTACGGGCGTCTTGCGAGCCACGTCCGGGAGGTCGACCCCGATCTGATCCTACTTGCCGATGTCGCCCGATACCGGCGCTCCCGGCCGCGGATCGAACCGGAAGAGCCGGTCCTCGCGATCGCCGGATTCCCGAACGTGGGAAAATCCTCCCTCGTGGCGCGCCTCTCGCCGGCCCGACCGAAGATCGCGCCGTACCCGTTCACGACGGTGGCGCTCGAGATCGGACACGCCGACCTTGGCTTCGACCGCCTTCAGGTGGTTGATACCCCGGGCGTCCTGAACCGACCGCGCGCGGGAAACCCGGCGGAAGGGGAGGCGGAGACGGCGGTCGCCCACGCGGCGACGGTCGTCCTCTTCGTCCTCGACCCCTCCGAGTCCTGCGGGTTCTCGATGGAGGAGCAGGAGCGTCTCCTGGCACGCTGGCGATCGGAGTTCCCGAAGCTGACCATCCTCGAGGTCGAGACGAAAGCGGATATCCGGAAGCGTCCCGGGGGGCGGCTCGCAGTCTCGTCCACCACCGGGGAAGGGATCGAGGAGCTGCAGGCGAGAATCGCTGAGGCGATACGGCGCGCTCGGCCGCAGCGGGCCCTTCCACCGATTGTCGAGGAGCCTAACCTCGAACCGGGTTTGGGGAGCTAAACGCGATCCGTCCCCGTCATCGAACCCGGGGGGGGCGGCCACGGCGCCCCTCGCGATCTTCAGACCTCGAAGCGGTGGCCGTTCTCGGGCAGGATGACATCGAGCTCGCCCTTGAGCGCCTCCGCGAGGGTCTCCCGCTGGTCGCCGTGCATGAGCACGAGGGTCTTCGCCTTCGTCATCCGGACGATCTTGAGGAGGTCCGAGTGCCCGGCGTGGGCGGAGAAGTCGAACTTCTGGACCTCGCACTCGGGCCGAATCGTGACGCCGTCGACCGTGATCGTCCCCTGGTCGAGGAGCTGGCGGCCGTTCGAGCCGTCGACCTGGAAACCGGTGAGCAAAATCGAGCTTCGCTTGTCCTTGTAGTGCTCCGCGATGTAGGTGAGGACCGGGCCGCCGTCGAGCATCCCGCCGGTCGTGATGATCACCTCGCCCTCGCGGGCCGCGTGACGACGCTCCTCGGAGCTCGCGACGGTGTGGACCGATTCGACCGCCCGTCGGAACTTGCGGGCGTCGACGAGGAAACGCGGATTGTTGAGGTAGATCGAGTTGACCTTCTTGGCCATCCCGTCGAGCCAGATGTCGTGGCCCGTATCGTGGAGGGCGAGCAGCACCTCCTGGGCCCGACCGACCGCGAAGGCGGGGACGATGGCCTGGCCCCCGCGCTCCACGGTCTCCGCGACCTTGTCCCTAAAGGTCCGCTCCGTCACCTTCCGGTCGAGGTGCTCGCGGCCGGCGTACGTCGACTCCATCACGAGCACGTCCCCCTCCGGGGGACGGGCGGGTGGGACCAGATGGGTCGCTTGGAGCAGAACGTCCCCGGAAAAGACGAGGTCTTTCGCGCCGCGGTAGCGGAACATCGCCGCCCCCGGGATGTGACCCGCGGGGGCAAGATCGACCTCGATCCCGCGGTGCCGAACGCTGCCGTTCGGGTCCATCTCGCTGAACCGCCCTCGGAGGGTCTGGATGTCCTCCGAGGTGTAGGGGGCGAGATACCCCTCGAGCCGGGCGATCTTGAGGTTGTCCCGAGCGAGCAGGTCGGTCACTGCGCACGTCACGGGCGTCGCGACGATGTGGGTCCGGGGGAGGCGACTCACAAGCGGGCTCATCCCGGTGTGGTCGAGGTGCGCGTGGGAGATGAAGGCGGCATCGACCGACGACGGGAGGGGACGGGGATACGACGGCGGATCGCTCGGCGTGATGCCGTAATCGAAGAGGAGGGTGCGGCCCTGGTCCCGGACGACGAGTCCGAGAGATCCGATCTCGGAGGCGCCTCCGAGAAACTGAAGTTCCATCCCGCGCGCGAGCCGGGCGCGCGATTTAACGCCTCGGACCCCCGAGGACGACCGACGGGAGCGATACGCGTATGAGGCCGCTCTCGGCTCCGTCGGGCGTGGGCGAGACGACCCGTCGCGACCTGGAGACGCTGATCCGGATCGCCTACGCGGTCCATCGGGCAGTGAACCGGGCCCGCCGTTCCCCAAGTCAGGGGGCGATCGTCGGGATGGGCGCGTTCGGGAGCCCCACGGAGGAGATCGACCGGGCGGCCGAGGCCCAGGTGTTCTCCTCGCTCGAGGCCGAGGAGGTCGACTGGGATGTGCTCAGCGAGGAAGCCGGGCTCGTCCGGCGCGGCGGTCAACGGACGCTCGTCCTCGATCCGGTCGACGGGAGCCACAACGCACTTCGCGGCCTCCCCTTTGCGACGGTCTCCCTCGCGCTCGGGACCAACTGCCTTGAGGACGTCGAGCTTGCCGTGGTCCACGACCTCTACCGGGGGGCGACGTACTGGGCGGTGAAGGGGGGTGGCGCGTTCCGAGACGGGCATCGGGTCCGCCCGCGCGCTTGGGACGCCCGCACCGAGCTCTTCCTCCTCAACCTCGGACGCCACGCGACCGACCGGACCCTGGCCTGGGCCCATCGCGGGCGGCGGGTCCGTTCCCTGGGGTGCGCCTCGTACCGAGCTCGCGCTCGTGGCCGAGGGCGCGGCCGACGCCTACGTGTTCGAGAACGATCCGCCCATGAGCAACCTCCGGGTCACGGACATCGCCGCCGGATACCGGATCCTCGTCGAGGCCGGGGGCGGGGTGACCGACGCTGCGGGCGGCTCGATCGCCCGTATGCCCTTGCTCCTCGACGAACGGACGAGCGTCTTCGCCTGGGGTGACGCCAAGTTCGCTGCCTCCCGGGAGGATCACCCGTGAAGATCGGGATCGTCGCCAACCCGAACAAGCCGCTCGCCCTCGAGCTCGCCCGCCGGCTGATCGGCCAGGTCGGCGATCGCGCCGAGATCGTCCTGACGACCGAGACCCGGGAGTCGCTCGCGGTTACGCGAGAGAGCGCCCCGCTCGACCGTCTCGAGGCCGACGCCCTCGTCGTGCTCGGAGGGGATGGCACGATCCTCTACGCCCTCCAGCGCACGACCGTGCCGATCCTCCCGATCAACGCCGGGACGGTCGGCTTCCTCGCCGAGATCGACGGCGAGAACCCCCAGGCGTTCGACGGCGCGATCGAGCGGCTCCTGCGGGGAGCTTACCACATCGAGGACCGGATGAAGCTTGCTTCGTCGGTCGGCGAAACCGCGCTCCCGGACGCCACCAACGAGATCGTCGTGCACACGAGCCAGGTCGCCAAGATGCGACTGTTCGACATCCTCGTCGACCGTCGTCCCGTCGGACGGCTGCGCGCCGACGGGATCATCGTGGCGACCGCGACCGGCTCGACGTCCTATGCCCTTTCGAACCTCGGGCCGATCATCGATCCGTCGATCGAGGGGATCCTCGTGGTGTCGCTCGCCCCGTTCCAGTCCCCGCAACGGGCCGTCCTGATTGATCCGCTTCGGGTCGTCGGGATCCGTCTGGTCGAATCGGGGCAGGACGCGATCGCCGTCGTCGATGGCCAGACCGAGCTTCGCGTCCCCGGTGGGGAGGTCGTGACCGTCTACCGGTCCCCGAGGCGAGGATCGTTCATCCGGCTCGGGGGGAGCTTCTTCCGGCGGCTCCAGGGGAAGCAGATCCTCCCCTGGAACCGGCCGACGCCCGGCGGGGAGGGACCGGATGCCGATCTTCCGTCCCCGACGTAAAGGGACCCCCGGGGCGCGCATCGGGGTCACCCCGACCGCGATCACTCGGCGCTGCCTCGATTCGGCCCTCGCGTGCGCCGCGTCGGCCTACCCGAACGAGTTCGGTGGGATCTTGCGCGCCGACGTCCCGGGGACGATCTCCGAGCTGCTGCTCCTGCCCGGGACGACCGCGGGCCACCGGCACGCGAACTTCCAGCTCTACATGATGCCGGTCGACCTCGGGACGGCGGGGACGGTGCACTCCCACCCGTCGGGCGCGCTCCACCCGTCCGACGCCGATACCCGGCTGTTCCGGCATTGGGGTCGTCGGCACTTCATCCTCGGCTATCCGTTCGGCCCCGGCCAGTGGCGGGCGTACGATGGGAACGGCGAGGAGGTTCCCATGAACGTGGTGGGAGCCGGTGGCGCCTCCCCCACCCTCCCAACGTACCGCCCCAGGGCGGTGCACCGGGAAACCGAAATCCCCCGTGAGGCGTCGGCCGCGCCCGACGACGCCGAGTAGCGCCCTGGTCGACTACTCCCGCATCGGGATCGTCGGGACCGGGATCCGCTCGGGGTGGGCGAGCGGACTTTCGAGCCGGCCCGCCGGGGCCTTGCGGGGCGGGCTCCAGAGGCCATGGGTCTTCACGATCACGTCGAGGAACGTGATGAACCCCCGGAACGTCGCGCGGTAAGCGGTCGGGTGCCCCGTCTCCCAGTCGAAGAAGTCCCTGAGGAGGCCCTTCGACTGGCGGAGCCCGTGGCTCAGCGCCCGCTTGAACAGCTCCTGCTGGACGTCCGAGAGGCGGTCGCGCCGGAACCAGTCGTTGTTCTTCAGGTGCCCGAGGGGCACGAAGAACATCGGCACCAGGATGGCCTTGAAGTCCCAAAGGTCGTCGATGAGCTCGATCGTCTTCAGGACGTCGTCCTCGGTCTCCTGCGGGAGGCCGACGATGAAGGTGCAGGCCGGGAAGACCTTGTTGTCGTTCATCAGACCGGCGGCCTGGACGACGAGCTCGGGCCACTGCGAGGCCTTGAACGGCGCGACCTTGCCGGGCATCGCCGCCGTGATCATCCGGGGGCTCCCGGTCTCCACGCCGACCTCGACGCCCCACCAGGACTGCTTCTCGTCGATGAGAACCTCGGCGCACTTGCCGAGGAGCTTCGGCTTCGTCATGAGCGAGGCGATGGCGACGTGGCTCCAGCCGACCTGGTCGTAGTAGCGCTTGGCGAGCTGGAGGAGCGGGATCAGCTTCTCCTCGCGGGGCATCACGTTCGGGCTGCCGTAGAAGTAGACGTCGTCGGAGTGGAGGAGCCCCTTCTTGATCCCGATCGCCTTGTTGATCTTGAGCTCCTCCTCGACCTTCTCGAGGGGATACCATCGGGTCGGCCGGGTCGTCACCGAGCAGAACGAGCAGCCGCGGCAGCAACCTCGCCCGATCTCGATGAGGCCGTTAACGCTTGGGTACTTGATCGAGGAGATCTGCTCGACCTTGGGCGCCTCCTTGGGCGTCAGGACGACGTGCGGTGGGAGGAACTCGTCGTTGAGCGCCTTTCGAACGATCTCGCGTACGAATTGGTCGGACTCGCCCTCGACGACGCTATCGACCCCGCCGATCGATTCGACGAACTCGCCGACCCAAGGGAGCTTCTGGCGGGTGGCGGGGGCGAGCTGCCAAGCGCACGGACCGCCCGCGATGAGCTTCATCCCCTGCTTGCGCGCCTCGAGGACGTGGGGCTGCAGGAGCATCCGCTTGAAATTGACGGAGTTGAGCGGCTCCTTGTGCATCACCCCGCCGAACGTCGAGGACGGCGGATTGAGCCCGAAGTAGTCGTGCCCCGATACCAGCAGGACCTTCGCCTGCCCGGGCATGTAGCGGTCGAGGAAGCTCGGGTGGACGATGCGGGCGTCCACGCCAGCGTCAATCAGGGAGGCTTCGATCTTCCGCATCCCGTAGGGGGCCTCGCGCGGGTAGCCGTTCTCGTCGGTCGGCATCGTCGGGAAGAAGAGCTTCTGGTAGACCCGTTCGGGGAACACGTAGGCAGGCGTGGTCGTTCCGAACCCCAGGAACTCCTTCCCGTGGTGGTTGCTCATCATCGTCCAGTCGCATGTGATGACGACTTCGGGCATGTGAGGAACTCCGTGCAGGCGCGAGGACGGTGAATCGGCTTATAGCGGTTCCTCCGAATCGGGCGGATCGACGCGCCGGCTCGACGGCCGAGCGAGCTTATCCGAAATCGGATTCGTCGTCGTCCCGGGTGAGACCGCCCTCGGAAGGTTCGGGCGACTCTTCGGTGGGGTTGTCTCCGGGCTCGCCCTCCCGGAACGCGGGGTCCCGCTGGAGGAGGTGGATGCGCACGCAATCCCGGTGCGCGGGGTTCCCGTTCCAGGAGCTCGTCTCCTCGGGCCGGGTGAGCGGCTCCTTGCAGAGGCAACAGGTCTCCGGCGGGGGAATGATCCAGGAGATCCTTCGGGGAGGCGCCGTCATCGTTCCCGAGAGTAAAGGGGGGCCCCGCGCCTTGTAGGTTTCGGGGGGGGACCTGGAAGGCCGCAGCAGCGATGGGTAGGGTCCGGGCCGCTACCTTCGCCTCACAGACAGGGACTGGCCCCAGTTGCTCGCGACGCAACTCAGATTAGGCCGCGAGGAGTCCGAGTCCCGTGGACAGCCTTTCGGAGATCCGCAAACGGCGTACCTCGCTCGGGATCCCACTCAATGAGATCGCCCGGGCGGTGGGTCGCAGCGATTCCACGCTCTCCCGCATCGAACGCGGCCAGATCCGCCCGTCCTACGAGCTGGTCCAGCGAATCCTGGCCTATCTCGAGGACCGGGAAGGAGTCGAGGCCCCAAGGCTGCGCACGGGGGACCTGATGAACCCGAACCTCGTCTTCGCGGAAGGATCCGGAACCCTGGCCTCCGCCGCTCAGGCGATGGAACGTGGGGCGTTCTCCCAGGTCCCCGTGATCGAGAACGGACGCGTGACCGGATCGATCTCCGAAGCGACCATCCTCCGGGCCCTCGCCCGCCCTGACGGACGGCGGACGAAGGTGCGTGAGGTGCAAGAGGACGCCTACCCCCAGGTCGACACTACGTTTCCGGCCGACCTGCTCGCCGGTCTGTTCGCCCGCTATCCGGCGGTGCTTGTGGCCCACCGCGGGGAGCTCCGGGGGATCGTGACAAAGACCGACCTGATCCGGGGCCTCCGGGGGACCGCTTTGCGGAAGCCGATCACCTCGCCCCCTCCCATGGAAACCTGACCGCCCGCAGGATCGCTCCCGCGACGAGCCATTGCGCCGCTACGCCGAGACGGTCCGCGGTCGCGCCGGGGTAGCGCTCCTCCGGAGGCGATCGCGCCGGTGACTGGGTCGTCGTGACGAACACGACGTCCCCGTCGGTGGCCGTGTGGGTCGGTTCGATGGCGCGGGCCATCCCGTCGTGAGCGAAGACCGCGATCCGCTGGAGCGCCGGCCGCGGGACCGCGACGTCCGTGACGACCGCCACTAGGGTCGTTCCTCGCGAGCGGGCGGTCCGTGGGCCGTTCCGAGCGCGATCGCCCAGTGGGACGACTTCGCCGTCCTTGCCTCGAGGACCCTCGACGAATCGTCCGGTCGTCGGATCGCGGATCGCACCGACGGCGTTGACCGCGGCGAAGACCCCGATCCGTCCAAGTCCGGTGAGCCGGGCGGCCGCAGAACCGATGCCTCCCTTCGCCCCTCGCTCCCGGCCGAGGTACTTACCGACCGTCGCCCCAGCCCCGGCGCCGACCGATCCCATCGAGACCGGGGCGCGATCCGCACTGCGGGCCGCTCGATAACCGAGCTTCTGGTAATCCGGCAACGGTCGGCCGTCGGTCGGCAGGTCGAAGAGGATCGCGCCGGAGATCGGAACGACCTTCGTCGGGTTCCCGAAGACGCTCACCCCGGAACCGCGCTCGAGGAGCGCCCGCCGGACGCCCACGGCCGCGTCGAGGCCATAGAGGCTCCCGCCGGAGAAGAAGATCCCGAGCCGGAGTCCGAAGGTGGCGTCGAGCGAGAGCGAGGCCGTGTCGTACGTCCCCGAGGCCCCGCCCCGGACATCCACGACCGTCGGGGACGGACGGTCGAAAAGGATGGCGCTCACTCCGGTCGCATGGCCCTCGGCCCCGGCCTGCCCAACGGAAACCCCCGGGACTTCGGTGAGCGTCGCGGGGAGGTGGACCATACCGGAGGTCGCATCTCCCAAGTATGTAAGCCTCCCCGACCCTCGACTCCCGTGCGACTTTTATGGGATGACCCTTCTCCAAGTTCGATGCCGGACCGGCCGAGCGCCCAACCCTCCGGGGCGCCCCCGGGGGGTTTCCGAGTGGTGCGCACGCTTCCCGATGGCCGTCACCCGATCCTGGCGGCGTTCCCGGGCCTCGAGAAGCTCGACGCGTCGCACCGTCTCGAACCGGATGCAACGGCCCGGAAGACGCTCTTCGAGGATACGTGCATCGAGGTCGTCCCCGAGGACGTTTGGATGTACGTGGCGCCCCACTCGATCCCGAAGGGATTGCGACGGCGCTGGAAACCCCGGCTCTCTCCGGGGTCCGACTGCATCGTCGTCGGCTCTTCGCACCTCCAGGAGAGCTCCGAGCTCATCCTCTTCCTCGACATCTTCCACGAGCTCTGCCATGTCCGGCAGCGCCAAGCTGGGATGGAGCTCTTCGACCGCTCCGAGAGCTATGTCCACCGACCGACGGAGATCGAGGCGTACCGATTCGCGGTCGACGAAGCCCGACGCCTCGGCGTCCCCGATGACGTGATCCGGGAGTACCTCAAGGTCGAATGGGTCACGGACGATGAGCTCCTCGACCTTTTCAAGGCGGTCGGTGTCACCCCGGCCCCGACGTAACCATCGCCGTCGTCCGGCGCCTTCGGTCCAACCGAGAGTTTATCGGCAACCGCCCGCGTGAGAACCACCCGCGATACCGGGGGCAGCGCGCATGGACATCAAGGCCCCGGTCGCGATCCGCGCTTCGACGAGCGATCTCTGGTTCTTCGCTTACTTGCCCCTCGCGATCTCGGACGGAATCGCGACCCCGCTCATACCGCTCCTCGCCCTCCAAGAGTTCGGCGCCTCGGCGTTCGTCGTCACGATCATCGTGGCAGCGAGCGCGATGAGCCAGGTCCCGTTCACGATCCTCTGGGGGAATCTTTCCGACCGGGTCGCCCACCGGAAGTTCTTCCTCGTCGGTTCGTTCCTCGCCACCGGGATCTCGATCGTCTTCATCGCGATCGCGTCGACGCTCGTGAGCTACTTCTGGCTCAACGTCGTCGAGGGCCTCGCCTCGGCCGCGAGCGCGCCCATCGGCACGATGCTCCTCCTCGAGACCCGCCAGAAGCGCTGGTGGCCGCAGGACATCGGCCTCTTCGGGCTCATCTCCGGGGTCGGCAGCACCGTCGGTCTGGCCATCGGGATCCTCTGGCTGTTCGTGGTCGGCTTCCACCAGCCGGTCGTCCAGACGATGCGCGGCCTGCTCGTGCTCTCCGGCGTCCTCTCCCTCCTCGCGGCGGCCATCGCCTGGGTATGGATCGAGGAGCCGAGCGCGCGGCTCGAGCGCCGAAGCCTGAGCGACCTCGTCAACCTCCATCGTGGGGTGATCGAGCGGGTCCGACATTTCCGCAGTCGGATGCTGAACATCATCGACCTGACCCGGGGCGGACGCGACGCGCTCCCGAGGCGCGAGATCCTCTTCCTCGGGGCGCTTGGCGTCATGTGCGTCGGTTTCGACATGTTCTACGGGCCCTTCCCCGTCTTCCTGTGGCAGACGGCCCAGTTCTCCGACGCCGGCGTTTTCGTCGCCTACCTCGCGGCGAGCGCCGCGTCGACGGCGCTCTTTTACCATTCCGGGCTCGCGGTCGAGATCCACTCACCGAAGAAGGTCTTTCTCGAGTCGCTCGGATCCCGGATCCTCCTCATCTTGCTCTTCCTCTGGGGCCCGGCCTACGTCCTCTTCGGGCTCGGCTCGCCGCTCCTGCTCGGCTGGGTGAGCCTCCTCAACGCGCTCATGGGGGTCTCCTGGGCGTTCCTGAGCACGGCGAGCACGATCTTCCTCGTTCGGCTCGTCGGTCGCACGAGCCGCGGCCGGGCGCTCGGCCTCTACAATGCCGTCGGCGGCGCCGGCGGCCTCCTCGGGACGCTCCTCGGCGGATGGATGTTCGTGACCTACGGCGTCCATTTCGCCTACGCGATCGCCGCCGTCACGGTCGCCATCGGCGCGGCCTTGCTCGTGCCGATCCCCTTCCACCTCTTCCTGTTGCCTCAGGGGAGTCGTCGAGGTCACAAGCGTCCCGGGCCGCAGCGTGTGCCGGTCGCGTTCGACACGCTCCCGAAGCTCCCGCGCTGACGTGGTCGGCCGCCGACGGCTGCTCTCGGAAAGATGAATATAGGCTTCCCTCTTGGGCGGCCCCATGGCCCAAGGCGGTGCGCTGGAGCCCGGATCCGACCTCGTCGACCCGTCGATGGAGGCTTCCGTCCCCGCCCCAACTCGGGCCGGCACCGGTTTCGATCCCACGCCCCCCCCGAAGTCTACGAAGACGCCGGGCGGCTGGAAGATCTGGGTCGTGATCGCGCTCACGCTCCTGATCGTAGGAGGCGCCGTGGGGTACGCGACGCTCGTGGGCTCCGGGGCGAAGCCGACGGTACTCGTGGCGAAGGGAACCGGCGTCAAGATCCCGGCGGGCGATTACTACGTCGGCACCTTGAAGCTGAGCAAGAGCGCGACGCTCTCGGGGACTCTCCAATCCCAGGACGGGATCGTGGTCTACGTCATGGACCAGGTGATCTACGGGGTCTTCCAATCGACCGGTCGGACCTCCGGCGCGCAGTGGAGCTCGGCGGTCATCCACAACGGAGCATTCGACGTCTCCCTGGGGGCCGGCACGTGGATGGTCGTCTTCGAAGGCCCGAACCCGCAGCTCCCGACGGAGTTCCTCGCGACGAGTGCGGTGTCGGCGACGGCGTCGAGCTGAGCGATAGCCCGAAGGGCCGCTTAGGACCCTCGGGCTGACGACGGGAGCGAGCGGCCCCATCGTCCGCCACCGGACTTCTTGACGAAGGCCTCATACAAGGTCCAGCAGGTCGGGCACCGCCCGTCATGCCCGTCGAGGAGGGCATCGGCCCCGCACTCTCGGCAGAGCAAGCCGTGACAGTCCGCGCAGGCCGAGTGAGATTCCGATGGGTCATCGAACCTCAGGTCGCACCCGGCGCACCGGCCCATGGACGGTTCTAGGGGACTACGGCCGCTCGTCGACGCGCCGGGGCCGTTCCTGAGAGATCGCTCTCCAATCGGTCGATGTCCTCAAGCATGCGGGCGACGGCCTGGAACTGGGGAACCGGGCGGGGCGCAACTCCGACGATCGGGCTCCCGCCCGGATCCTGGTCGGAGGCCCCGAGTCGGCTGGCGGGTGGAGCCACCGCGGGGATTCCCGAAGAATTCCGGGAGGCCGTGATCGTCCGGCTCCTACCACCAACCCGGCGGAACTGGCTTCCGGCGGAGCGAAATCGATTCACTGAGGGGCGGGACCCGTCTGCGGGGCGGGACCCCGTCCACGGTCGATCGATGATCTTTAGCTCCGCGAGGAGGCCCGAAAGGACGAGACCCAATCCCGCCCCCAATTCGAGGGGCCAGTCCGGCAAGTTGGTCCCGGGAACGGAGGCGCCAATGGCCGCGAGCAGTGGACATGTGGCGAGGACCCACACCCCGCCGGCGAGCACGGCCCGGGCCGGGAAGCGAGCCGCCCTCAGAGCCTCAACGGCCCGCCGGATCGATCCGGAGGGTGGCGGGGCGGGATGGTCGTGATCGCCCACTGGAGCCCGGTTCGCGGACGAATCTCTCAATGGGGACCGGTCGACTCCGCGACCGGTCGACGTTTTCCGATGGGAGCCGGGAGTCGAGGGAGTCGGGCTCACAGCGGAGCGTTCGAGGAGGGGCTACTTATGGGAGGCGTTCGAGTGGTCAGGGCGCGTCCGTTCCGGGGGCAATAGACGACTAACTACCGAACGGCCACCACCTTCGGTAGCCGCTCGGCCGCCCCCGCTCCGGCCCGAACGCGTTCTTCGGGGCGAGGGAGGTACCGATGAAACCCGCGACCACGGCCTTCGCAAGGTCGACGGGGATGAACAGGAGGACTCCCTCCGCCAGGACCGTTTCGAAGGGCCATCGGTAGGCGATCCAGAGCCCGACGGCGCCGAGCGCGTAGATCACCCCCACGCCGATCTCCATGACGGCAATCTGGGGGAGGGGACTGCGCGCCTGCAGGTACCGATCCGAAAGGTACCCGACGAGGAACGCGGCGATGGGGAAGGCGATGATGTACCCGCCGAGACCCCCGGTGAGGCTGAGCGAGGCCCCCGAGGGAGCCCGCCCCCCATCCGCCGGTCGTGAACGCCGCGTGGCCGGCGGCAGGCGCGTACCAGGGAACGAGGAAGGCCCCGAGGACTACGTAGAGCGATTGGGAGATCGTTCCCCATCGGTATCCGAGGACGGAACCGCTCACGAGCGCCGCGAGGACCTGGAGAGTGATCGGGACCGGGCTGAACGGGGTCCGGATGGCGACCTGGGCCGCGAAGCCGGTCAACGCGGCGAACCCCGCGGCGAGCGTGAGCCCGACCAGGGCGTCCTCGTAGCGATGACGATAGAGCCGCTGCCTCGCGAAGACGAACCGGTCGAAGAGCGACCCGCCCGCGCTCGGCAATTCCACCGCGGACACGGACGACCCTCAGCATCGGTCGGTTAAATTCGTTCGGGACGAAATCCGGGCAGGGTTGCGGGACTCGACAGAGAATGCCTCCTCGGGCTGGCCACAGAACCCCGATGGGACCGCATTCCCGGGTTCGGCCCTCTTCTACCGAGCGCCCGATTTCCGGGGTCGCTCGAGCATGGGAAGCGCGAGGGACGATGGGGCCCCCGACCCGACGGTGCGGGGAGTATTCCACCCGGTCGGAGTATTCCGGGCG
The DNA here is from genome assembly GCA_963696985.1 of uncultured Thermoplasmata archaeon. GTDB lineage: Archaea > Thermoplasmatota > Thermoplasmata > Lutacidiplasmatales > UBA184 > Lutacidiplasma. The sequence goes on from CAVOMG010000001.1 coordinate 170,724, forward strand.
TATCACACGCGAGCCTATTTGAGGCTCGAGGCCGGAACTCGTGCGAGATGGGGAGCCAATCAAGGGGACCACTGGCGGGCGGGGTAGCGGGAACCCGAGCCCTTCGTACCATGGGGATGGTGGATACGGAGGGAGTGGGACCTGATGCGGCTTGGCGTCGCCGGATGAAGATCGGATTGGTCGTGGTGCTGGTCCTCGTCCTCCTTCCCCCCTTCGTGAGCTGGACTCCCGGGTCGGTTCCGGGATCTCCTTCCCCGCGCGCCGTCGGAGCGTGGGCCGAATCGCAAGGGTCCCTCGCGATTCCCGCCACACCCGCCGAGCACGGCGCCCCGCCCACGGCTGCTGTCCGGAATTTGCCCATGACACCTACGCCGGCCACGGCCGCCCTGCTCGCCCACCGGTTCAAGGATGTCGAACTGCCCGCCCCGGCGGGCTCGGCCAATCCCTACGTCTCAGGCGCAGCGTGGTTCGCCTACGCGCCCTGGGATACCTCATTCTACATCGCCTCGGGAACGTCAAGCGTGGACGTGGTCCAGGCGGGGAATTACACGGTGAGTGCCACCATTCCCGTTGGGAGCGATCCATTCGGGGTCGCTGTCGACCCGAACACGAAGCAGGTCTTCGTGACCAACTCCGGTTCAGGCAACGTCTCCATCCTCTCGGGAACCTCCGCGAAGGTCCTCGGCAACATCACGGTCCAGAAGGATCCCCAGGGAATCGCGTACGACGCGTCCAACCGGACGCTCTATGTCGCGAACAACCAGTCGGGTACGGTGAGCGTGATCTCGGTCGCGTCGGACTCGGTCCTGACGAACGTCACCGTCGGATCGAATCCGGTCGGCGTGGCGTGGGACAACGCCACGGACCGGGTCTTCGTAGCGGATTCCGGATCGAACACGGTCAGCGCGATCGGCACGTCGAACAACCAGGTCCTCGCGACGATCCCGGTAGGGAGCAACCCCGATGGGGTAGCGGTCGACAACGCGACCGACTCGATCTACGTGACGAACGAGGAGTCGAGCAATATCAGCGTCCTGAACGCCTCGACGCTTTCCGTAAAGGCCACGATCCCGGTCGTCGACACCGACGGACTTCAGGGGATCGCCTACGACAGCCGGAACGGCCTCATCTGGGTCGCCGGAGGCTACAACTTCGCGATCGTCGTCAATACCTCGACCGAGTCGGTCATCGACTACCTCCTGGTCGATCCGAGCGGGGTGGTCTATGACCCGACGAACGGCGACGTCTGCTTCACGAACTCGCTCAACGCGACGTTCACCTGCACCGTCTTTAGCACCTCGCTAGCCCAGGACTACGCCGCCGCCGTCGCCGATTTCTCTGAATCCGGGCTCGCCACCGGGGCGAAGTGGAACGTCACGCTGTATAGCTACGCTCGGCAGAACGCGACCCAGACCTCGACCTCCCCGACCGTCCGCTTCGGGGTCTATCGGGGGTTCTCGTTCGCCCCCGGCTACAACTACACGTACACGGTCGGCGCCCCGGCCGGCTACCTCCCGAGCCCCCCAAGCGGCTACGATTTCTCTCCGAAAGGCAACAACACGTCCGTGAGCATCGCGTTCAGCAGCCACGGGGTCTACGTCGTCACGTTCACCGAGACGGGCCTCCCCGCCGGGACTACTTGGTCCGTGACGATATCGGGGACGACGGAGAGCGCGACCGGCCCCTCGATCCGATTCTCGGAAAAGAATGGGTCGTACGCCTACACCGTGGGCCACCTCAACGGGTGGGTCGCCTCAACCTCCGCAGGAAACCTGACCGTCGCCGGCCGCTCCGTGAACCTTACCCTCTCCTGGAGCCAGACCTCGACCTACCCGGTGACGTTCTTCGAGGGCGGTCTTCCGTCCGGGACCGACTGGAGCGTGACCCTGGCCGGGTCCTCCGTCGCCTCGACCGGGACCACGATCGTGTTCCACGAGCCGAACGGGACGTACTCCTACTCGATCCCGGGGATGACCGGGTGGACCGCGTCGACGACGCAGGGGAGTCTCACCGTGAGCGGGGGCCCGGTCAACCTCTCCGTTTCCTGGTCCCATGTCGGGAGCTACCCGGTGGATTTCAAGGAGCAGGGCCTCCCCAATGGCACGGGCTGGGCGGTAAGCGTCGGCTCGGCGGCCTACTCCACGACCTTAACGACGATCCAGTTCAACGAGTCGAACGGGAGCTACCACTACCAGATCCAGCGGGCCTTTGGTTGGTCCGCGGTGCCGTCCAATGGGACGTTCTCGGTGGCCGGGGCCCCGTTGACGATCGACGTCCAATGGTCCCAGATCGTCACCTACTCGATCACCTTCACCGAGACCGGCCTCCCGAACGGAACGCTCTGGAATGTGAGCCTCCCCGGCTCGGTCACGCCCTACACCGACCTTGGCTCGACGGGCACGAGCGTCACCTTTACCGAGCCGAACGCGACGTATGCCTACGCCGTCGCCACCTTGACCGCCTATAGTCTCCCCGAGTACCTCCCCACACCCGCTTCGGGCAACGTTACCGTGCGCGGGGGATCGGTCGGGGTCCATGTGGACTTCAGTCTCGGCCCCGGATTCTTTCCCGTGACGTTTTCGGAGAACGGACTCCCCCACGGGGCGAGCTGGAGTATCGCCTTGGCGAGCGTCGGTTCCCGCTCGTCGAGCCCGACGATCGTGCTTCCCGAGCTCAACGGGAGCTACTCCTATACGGCAGGAGGGGCCAGCGGGTACGCGCCGGTGACCCCATCCGGAACATTCGCCGTACGCGGCCTGCCATTGACCGTACCCGTCCCGTTCCGCCTCGCCCCTGGGTTCTACGATGTGTCGTTCAATGAGACGGGGTTGGGCGCGGGGACCCCTTGGTCGGTCGAGCTCAACGGTACCGTGGAATCGTCGACCGGGAGCTCGATCGGCTTTGCGGAAGCCAACGGAAGCTATCGATACGTGATGGGGACACCGCTTGGCTACGTGGTCGCGCCATCGAACGGTACCGTGACGGTGAACGGCGCAAGCCCCCCGACGATCCGCCTCACATTCACCTCCACGGACCTCTACACCATCACGTTCCACGAGAGCGGCCTTCCAAGCGGCACCGGCTGGGCCGCCCTCATCGGGAGCTCGCTCGAGAGCTCCCTGACCCCGAACGTGACGTTGAAGGAGCCGAACGGGACCTACGGCTACCTGATCCTGCCGGTTCCGGGATTCACGACCTCGGGTTCCGGGTTCGTGACCGTACCGGCGGCGAACGTGACCGTGAACGTGCCGTTCAGCCCGCAAACGTTCCCGGTCGTCGTGATCGAGTACGGCCTTCCGAACGGCACCACCTGGAGCGTCACCGCTTCGAACAGCTCGACCGGCTACAACGCGACGTACACGACGACCGGGAGCGCCCTCGTCTTCGACTTGCCGAACGGGACCTACGCGCTGACGGTTCACGCCGGCGGTTACTCGGCGAACATCTCCTCACCGACGTTCACGGTTGCCGGGAAGCTTCTGGGCGTTAGCCCAACGGTTCGCTTCGCCCGCCTCGGGACTCCGCCGACCGCTTCCTCCTCGACCCCGGGGCTTCTCCTCGAGGTGGCGGGGGCTATCGTCAGTGCCCTCATGCTCGGCGGGATCGGGGTCGGGCTGCTCCTGCGCCGCCGGTCGGAACGTGAGGACGGCGAACGCTGGGTCCGGGAGCTGACCGAGTCTGGGCCGAGTCTCGGTCCACGCGAACGGCCGTGAGACTCCCCTCGCCTCTTCGCCCGCGGGGGTCGGCGAGGCCTCGTCGTATCCCTCATGTAATAGGGCAATCCCGGGTCCGGGAGACCCCTTGAGCTGGATCGATATCGCGCTGGGCGGGGCCGCCGGGGCGGTCACCGGTTGGGTCGCCCACTTCCTCTACTGCCGGTTCTTCGCCGGGTCGGCCACGGCGGACCTGCCTCCCCCCGAGGTCCCGAGCGCGACCGGGCCGGCTTCCGTGGAGCCGTCAGTCGCTGGAGAACGGACGGCGCCTGCTGGACCGACGACCTCCCGCGTCTCCGGCGACGCTACGGTGGCGGGCCGGGTGATCCTTCACTTGTACGGCCTCGGCCGGCTGGAACCCCACGAGGTCGCGACGATCGGGTTCACCCAGCGAGGAATGGTGGACACCCTCGCCCTCCGGCAAGGGACGCTCACCAAAGTTCTCGCTCGGCTCAAGGCGGCCGGCGTGATCGAAGTCGACCGCCGGCACGTGACGAAGGAATCCCGCCGGATGAACGTCTACCGACTGAGCGCCCTCGGAGAGTCGGTCGCGAGGGAGCTCCGTCGAACGGGGAACGACCACCCTCCCCCATGAGCCTCGGTCCGCTCCGGTGGAGCGGCGAGGCGGTTGGTATCGAGCTCCAACAAGGGACGGACCCGCTCCGGGACTCGCGAGGGGGCGACCCCCGCGAGCTTGAATCCTCAGGACGGCTTGCGGACGGGATGTCCGGCCCTCCACGGATCGACACGAGCCTTCTCGAGGGCATCAGCTTCCGATGCCGCCCGGGCTGCGGGCTCTGCTGCTACACGACCCCCGCCGTCGACCCCCCGGAAGCCGAACGACTGATCCAGCTCGACCCGAACCTTGAGCTGCTCGAGGGAGACGGCTCCTGGCGGTTCGTCGCCGCCCAGGGCGATGGCGGCGCGTGCGAGCTCCTCTCCGAGTGCCGGTGCCGGGCCTATCCGGTGCGCCCGTTCTGCTGCCAAGAGTTCCCGCTCTCGGTCCATCTCGGCCTCCGCCCTCAGGCGACGGTCGTTCTGTCGTGCCCCGGGGTCTCCTTCTTCGGTGAAGACGGAGCGGCGGCGACCGGAAAGTCCGCCCCACCGCCAGCCGGGCTGGAGGATGAGCTCGCCGCGGTCGAGCGCGAGTACGCTCGGGCCCCTGCGGCCCGCCGTCTGTCCGAGAGCTCGCGTCGATGGAACGCCCTCAGGAACCGTCTCACCCGCCAGGAGGGTTGGGCCGAGCCTTCGGAGATCCGGGTCGAACTCCGTTCTGACCTGCTCGCTGGGGTCCGGGCCTCCTACCCGCCGCCGGCGCCCCCTTCGGGGGAGGACGGGATCGAGTCCCTCCCGTTGTGGTTCGACCCCGGAGCGGGGCTCGTGGCCGTGGCGGAGCATGCGGCCGGTTGGGAGGTCCGGACCGTCGAGGAAACCGGGACCCGCTCCCGTTCCCTTGGGGTCTGGCCGGCGCCCTCGGAGCCCCCCAAGCTGACCTTCCCCGGTGAGCGGGTACTCCTGCGGTACCTCGAACTCCTGCTCGATCGGGACTTCACCTATTGGGCGGCCGCGGAACGGATTCGCGCCGATGGTGGACCGTCCCTTTCGGACGCCGTCCGGGAGGACCTAGGACGATTCGGGGCGCTCGTCCTCGCTCGAGGGGAGCTCATCGACCGACTGCGCACCGGTGGTGGCCACGCGCTGGGGCCCGAACTCGCACGGGACGGTGTGCGAGCGACCGACGGGGAATTCCTCGATCGACCGACCCTCGGATGGGTCCTCTGACCCGTAGGGGTCCTGCTTTCCGGGTGGGGCGGGTTCTCTTATGCTCGGCCCAGATGGGTCCCGTAGCCCGGGACCCCTAAACCTACCCGCTCTCTGATGAACGACACCGAACCTACGAACGCCCCGGCGCCGGCCGATGAAGGGAGCTTCGAGGACCTTCCGCTCCATCCGAAGATCCGCCAAGGGGTCCATGAGCTCGGCTACCGATCCCCTACCCCGATCCAGCGCCACACGATCCCGGAGGCGGTCCTCGGCCGGGACCTGATCGGGACCGCGCAGACCGGGACCGGCAAGACCGCCGCCTTCCTCTTGCCGATCCTCGAGCGGCTTCTCGACCAGCCGACGGGCCGGATCCTGGCCCTCGGTACTTACTCCGACCCGGGAGCTCGCGATCCAGGCCGAGGAGTTCCTGACCAAGCTCGGGCGCCACACCCGGCTGCGCGGCGCCGCCGTCTACGGAGGCGTGGGAATGGGGGACCAGGAGCGGGCGCTCCGGGGCGGGGCCGAGATCATCGTCGCGACCCCCGGTCGCCTCCTCGACCACATGTCGCGAGGGTACGTTCATTTCCAGGATGTCCGAATCGTGGTCCTCGACGAGGGGGACCGGATGCTCGACATGGGCTTCCTGCCCGACGTCCGAAGGATCCTCGCGGAGCTCCCGCGGAAACGCCAGACCATGCTCTTCTCGGCGACGATGCCCCCAGAGGTCGTCCGCCTCGCCCGAGACTTCCTCATTGACCCGAAGACCATCCAGGTCGGGCCGACGACCGCGGCGGCCGTCGGGGTGAGCCACCTCGCGCTCCCGGTCCCTGCCCACCTGAAGACCGAGCTCCTCGTCGAGCTCCTCCACGACGAAATGATGGCGAGCGTCCTCGTCTTCGTGCGGACCAAGCACCGGGCGGACCGAGTCGCCCGCCAGCTCGAGCACTCCGGGGTCCCCGCGTCGGTGATCCACGGGGACCGCAGCCAGGGCCAACGGGTCCGGGCCCTCGAGGGATTCCGGGAAGGCCGGCACCGGATCCTCGTCGCCACGGATATCGCGGCCCGCGGCATCGACGTCGAGGGGGTCAGCCACGTCGTGAACTACGACGTGCCGCACGAGCCCGAGATCTACATCCACCGGGTGGGCCGGACCGCACGGGCCCAACGCGTGGGCGACGCCTTCACGCTGGTCGCGAAGGAGGAAGAGGAGGATTTCCTCCGCATCGAGCAGCTCCTCGGGATCACGATCCGCCGGGCGACCATTCCGGGTTTCCCGTATCAGAAGTCCGCTCCGGAACACCGGGAGTCGTTCCATGGTCCGCGCGACGGCCGACGAGGTCCGCCCCGCGGCCGCGGACCGGGCGGACCGCCGCGCCGCGGGCGGGGCGATCGGCGACCGCCGATGGGCCGGGGTCGAAGGCCTCCGCCGCCGGCCGGCCGCGACCGCCGACCAACCTGGTGACGCGCCGAACTATCCGACCATCGGGAACTGGATCCCGAGTCGCCCGGACAGTTCCTCCAAGAGGAAGCCCGCCACCGAGGAATCCGAGGTTCCCGATTTCGTCCGGGGCCGGGATCGGTCCAATCTGGCGGGGGCGGTTCGCCCGTGGTCCGAGCGAATTCCTGCCTCCACTCGGGAGGGAGGGCGCCCGAAGCGTCGTCGAGTCCGCTGAGGATCCGGCCGGCGCGAGCGAGGACTCGGGAGACGTGGGCCGGGGTGTACCCGCCTCCCCCGGTCACCAGGATCCGCCCTTGGCAGACCTCCTCGGCGAGGGGGATGAGTTCGCGGAGAACGGTCGCATAACCCTGGGGGCCATATTGGAGTCCGGCGAGCCGGTCCCCCGCATGTCCATCGACCCCGTGCTGCAGCACGATCAGCTCCGGCCGGAATCGACGGATCATCGTCGGCACCACCGCCCGGAAGGTTGGGATGAGCACCTCGTCGCCCGACCCGGGCGGGAGCGGGAGATTCACCTTGAGCCCTGCGCCGTCGCCGGTCCCGGTCTCCTCGATACGGCCGGTGCCGGGGAACAGGGTCCGGCCGTCCTGGTGGAAGTCGATGTCGAGGACCCGGCCGCTCTCGTAGAATCCGTACATCACGCCGTCGCCGTGGTGGGCGTCGATGTCGATGTAGGCGACCTTCGAGAACGGCGTGCCGGGTCCGACGAACGAGGCGATCGCGACCGCGAGGTCGTTGAAGATGCAGAACCCGCTCGCCCGGTCGGGGTGAGCGTGGTGCAGTCCGCCCGCCGGATGGAACTGGCGGATTGCCCCGCCCTCCACGATCCCCTGGACGGCCCGGTGCGCGCCCGCGACGAGACGGGAGGCGGCCTCGAAGCAGCCGGGGAAGGCGGGGGTGTCCCCTTCGTCGAGCGGTGGTGGGTGAGACTCCCTCGAGCGCTCTTCCACGAGGTCGAGATACTCCTCGTGGTGGAATCGGGCGAGTTCCGTTCTCGACGCGGGAGGTATCTCAGTGATCCACCGGACCGGGATCGGAGCTTCCGCGACCCCGCTTCTCCGCATGAGGTCGACGGCGAGGCCGCGGTTCCGCTCTTGGAACGGATGGTTCGGACCGAAGTCGTACCGCAGGAACGCCGGATCCCAGAGGACATCCAGGCCGCGTCCGGCGGTCACAGCGACCGGAACGCTCCCCACGGTTTAGGGGCACCGCTGCCCGGACCGGGTCGCCAGTGCATCGGTCGCCGACCCCACCGTTTAATAGACCATCCCGGTCCGACCGAACGGAAGGCTCCGCGCGTGATCGAAGATGAGGTCTCTGGAAATGCCGTGAAGGTCTACAAGGCCATGAAAGAGCTCGGCTACCTCAACGAGGAGAAGTTGGGGACCGCCGAGCGGATCACCCAGAGCGCGAAGCTCCCCAAGACGATGGTGATGAACGCCCTCCAGGAGCTTCAGACGAAGGGGTTCGCGCGCCGCAAGGTTCGGGAAAAGGCCGCCGGCTACTTCCTCTTGAAGTAGACCGACTCACGGGGGGTCGGTCGGTGCCGGCCGCTGCATCATGTGCTCCAGGAGCCGGCTGGTGGAACGGAGCGTCACCTCGGTCACCGCGCTGACCCGGGCGACCTGGGCCCGGGAGCGGCGCTCGCCGGAGCGCTCGGAAGCGAGGTAGATCAGCGCGGCGACGAGTCCGTGGGCCGAGATCCCCGAGACCTCGGGGGTCTGGTCGACCTCCTCGAGCATATCCTCGACCGACGACCGGACCGTCTGGGAGAGTGCGAGTTCCTCGGCGTAGCGGGCGAGGAACGACCGGGCCCCAACGGCCGGGACCCCGACGCGGCCGCTCCGCCGAAGGAGCTTGAAAACCCGGCCGACCTCCGACCGGTTGGCGCCCGAGCCCTTCGCGATCTCGCTCAAGGTCTTCGGGATCGAGAACCGCCGGCAGGCCGCGTAGAGCGTCGCCCCCACGCTCGATGGGAGGTTGCGCCCTCGGAAGACCCCGAACGCCTTGCACTCCCGGTAGATCCGCTCCGCCTCTTCGATGACGACGGCGGGGAGCTCCATCCGCTGCCCGATGAGCTCGATCTCCGAGCGCGCCTGGGAGCGGTCGAGCACGCCTTCGACGGACCGGGCCGTCTGGCGGTGCATCACCCGCTTCAGGTGCTGGAAAGTGTAACGAGTGTGCCAGTCGAGGGGACGGCCCTGGCCGTCGCGCGATCCGGTAAGGGTCGAGCCGAGGGATCGGCGTCGCTGGATCGGCGTGGCATACGGCCCGATGCCCCGGCCGCTGCCGGTCTCCGCGCCGCCCGCGGACGGGGCGGGTGGGGTCGTCACGAACTGGGAGCCATCGAAGACGAGGCCGCACTCCATGCAGGTCTCCTCGAACCGGATCGGATCGACGATGCGATGGCCGCCGCAGTTGGGACAAAGGGCCGGGTCGCCTTCCTGACCCACCACCCGGCCTGCCGAGGCCCGCTCCGCCTCTGACACGGTATATCAAGCATGGTCCCGGCCGATTTAGCCTTACGCCCTTCATACTGCCGACTTTCCGAAGGTCCGGGGGGTCCTTCCGGAGACCGTGGGGGATCCGCCGACGTTGCTCGGATAGCTATAATCGGGCTGCCGGCGTCCGGGCGAGCGTGCGGCCCGGTCTCGTGGTCGTGGGGGTGGCGTTCCTCGCAGTAGCGGCGGCGAGCGCGACCTCCCTCTATCTGTGGCCGACCACCAGCGGGTCGACCCGCACCACCACCACGGACGTCCCCCCGACCCTCTCCGGGCCCTCCCAGACGCGGGAGGCGCTCCTCGTCGGAATGAACACAAGTTCGGGGTCGTTCACCGTCTCTTGGCAATCCTCCGTCCGGTTCGAGGTCACCCTCTACGCGGCGTACACCTGCTCGTCGGCCGGACCGGACTGCCGCTACGGGCCGCAGATCGCCGAATGGCCCTCGAACGTGACCGGGCGCTGGGGGGCCCATGGGGACCTCCAGTTCCCCTACCTCCTGGTCTGGAGCGTCGTCGGGGGGATCCCCGGGAGCCTCCAGGCGAGTTCGATCTCGACGTTCGCGGTCTCCTCCGCGCCCCCGGTGTGGGCGACCCTGGCGACGATCGGAGCCCTCGTTTCCGTCGGGGCCGTCGGAGTCATCGCGTTCTTCCTCGGCGTCTTCCTGAGGGGAGGGGTCTACCAGCGACCGCCGAGGAGACCCCCCGGGAACTGGCCCGAGCCGAGCCCGACCGAAGGGCTCACTGACCCCAGAACGGGCTCCCCTGACGACGCAGGCGGGTCACCTCCTCGAGGACCGCCCGCTCGGGGTCCGTGAGCGGCAGGTTCCGCAGGGCCCGGGCGGCCGACTCGGGGAGCTCCACGTAGAGGGCGTCGCCCTCGCGGACGTTGCGACCGACGACGGCCCCGTCGATCGACGCCGCGAGCTCCTCCGACTCGCCCGCCTCGGCAACGGAGGCCTGGTCCTTCTGGAGCGACTTCAGGATCCCGATGCTCGTCCCATCGGACCGCATCAGCCGGACCCCCGGGCGGAGCGTACCCGCGAGGACCTTGATCCCGACGATCGCGGGGTGGGAGCTCCGGAAGACGAAGCCGCGCAGGATCTCGAACTTCGCCGGATGGATGAGCTGGAGCCGGCGCTCGATCCGGAGGGCGGCGGTGCGCTCTTCCCGCCACGCGATGTACTCCTCAAGGACCCGGTACATGACCTCGCCCCGGAAGATCCGGACCGGGCCGTCGTTTCCCTCGGGGGCCGCATCGGGGAGGATGGGCACGTTGAAGGCGAGGACCGCCCGGTGGGTCGGGTCCTTGACCGCCGCGACCTTCAGCACCGTCTGCCGTCCGACCGACCCGACCTCGGCCTCGTGGATCGGGACCGAAGCCTGCCGACACTCGAACGCGAGCGCCTCGAGTCCGCCGAGCGTGTCGGCGGCGAGGGCGACGCCCGATTCCGCGAGATCGGCGACCGGATGACTCTCCTGGGTGAGGGCGCTTTCGGCGGCCTGCCGTTCCTCCTCGTTCCGGACGACCTTGAGGAGGCCGCCCGGAAGGGCGTCCTCGATCCCCGGGGCCGAGAGGTACACGCCGGCGGCGGCCTCGACGCTCTCGAGCGAGTCGAGGACGATCCGCTTGCCGGCCTTGCCGCGGGTCACCGGGGCCGGCCGGGTAGATCCCTCGGACCTTCGTCGAGAACGGGGACGCCCGGCCGGTGGCGACGATCTCGTCGCCGACCGAGACCCGACCTTGGTAGACGATGACGCTCCCCACGGGCCCGATCCCCCGCTGGTCGCTCCGTTCGAGGATCGTCCCCTCCCCGGCGAGATCGGAGAGGGCGAGCTCCGACTTCAGGAACCGCTGGGAGAGGCCGACGAGCAGGGCGATGAGCTCGGCGATCCCGACGCCGCTGCGGGCCGAGACGGGGGCGACGCCGATGTTCCGCGTGAAGTCGCTGACCCGGTCGTAACGCTCGACGGAGAAGTTGAGCCGGTCCATCTCCTCCGCGAACTCGTAGAGCCGGGCGTCGAGCGTCCGTTCGAACTCGGGGCCGCACCGGGCGATCTGCTTGGCGAGGCTGATCGGGGCGGTGGGCTTGCGCCATCCGGCGATGAGGTCGATCTTGGTGAGGGCCACGGCGAACGGGGTCTTCTCGTGGCGGAGGATCTGGATCGACTCCCGGGTCTGCGGCATCGCGCCCTCTCGGGCGTCCACGACGAGGATCGCGAGGTCGGCAAGGGCGCCGCCCCGCCGCCGCATCGTCTCGAACGACCGGTGGCCCGGGGTGTCGATGAAGAGGAGGCCGGGAACCTCGAACCGGGTGGTGTCGAGGATCCCTTCGCAGAGCGACCGGACGCTCTCCTTGGGGACCTCGAGCGCGCCGATGTGCTGAGTGATCCCTCCGGCTTCCCGCTGGGCCCGTATCGACCCGGAGATCCGGTCGAGGAGGGTGGTCTTCCCGTGGTCGACGTGGCCGAGGAGCGAGACGATGGGCTGACGGAGCTCGGGCACGTTCGAAATGTGGGGAGGGCGCTCTTTACCGTTTCGCGACCGGGCGATCGGTCGAGGGCGCGAACCCGTCGAGGGAACCGGAGACTAGGGGTACCACGAGCTCGGCCGCCTCGAGGCCGCCGTGGGCCCCGAAGAGGAAACGCTTCGGGCTGGCCATCCCGGGGAGTCGATAGGACAGCGACGCCGGGCTCGGGACGAGCGCGAGGAGGTCCCCGAGCCGCTCGGCGATCTCGGGATGATGGGGCGGGGGGCCGAAGAGACCGGCCTCCACCGCCTCGGGCATTCCGATGATCTTCGAGCCCGTGGGGAGCGTGCGCTCGAGCGCGGCCCGCAACGCCGTGACCCGGCCGGGGCGGGCGCACAGGAAGCCCGCCCTCCGGTCTCCGGCGAGCGGTCGCGCGAGCTCGGCGGCGATCTCGGGCCGGGCATCGATCGGGATCCGCGCCTCCAGTTCGGCCGGAACCTGACCGTGGTCCCCCGTGAGCAGGATTTTCGTCGACCGAGCCAAGGGCAGGGGCAGGTGCGACGCGACATGCTCGATCAGCTGGACGGTCCGCTCGATCTCGAGGTCGATCAGCTCGGGGACCGGTCCCTTGAGGTGCTGGATCGTGTCGAGCTCGTCCCAGTAGACAGAGATCAGACGCGGACGCCGGTCCGAGAGGAGGCGACCGAGCTCGTGGACGAGGTCGGTCGCGGTGGCGTATCCCGTGAACGCCGCCCCATCGTAGAGGAGGCGCGTGAACCCGGTGCCCTGGAACCGGTCCCGGGTCAGCACGCTCCCGGGCATCCCCCGTCGGAAGAGCGTCGGGGCGCCCGCCAGATGCTCGGGCCGCCAGTCCGGACCGACGAGCAGGTCCCGTTCCTCGAAGCCGGTCGGGCTGAATTTCAACATGTCCGCGACGAGGCCGTACCGGGGGAGGTACTGCCGGTACCCGAGGAAGCCGTGGCGACCGGGCGGCGTCGCCGTCGACAGGCTGACGAGCGCGGCGGTCGTGGTCGAAGGGAACACGGTGGTGACCGGGGAGGCCGCCGTGAGCCAGGGGGCGCCGCGTTCTGACCGGCGTTCTCGCGCCCATCGCACAAAATCCGACCATCCGAGGCCGTCGACCAGGAACAGTACGATCGGGCCTTCGCCCGAGGCTCCACGGAACGGGTCGATCGACGGGTCGAGCGGCGGAGCGATCTCTACGCCCTCGGTGACCGGAAACCCGAGCGCCTGGGCGATGCTCGTGGATACGTTCGGTAGCGATCGTCCACCATAGGACGGGATCGGGACGCCCAACGGTTCTCGGGGCTCAGCGAGGAATCTCGCCTCCGCGTTGGCGCGGTCGGTCGGACCGCTTTCGCTGGGAGCGGTCATGGGCTCACCCCGATCACCACGCTCAGGGCGAGGACAGCGAGTACGAAGGCGGTGATCGCAGTGAACGCCCGGTCCCGGGTCGCCGCGAAGTGGGCGAAGGAGACCACGACCCGGGCGATCGGCGTGAACACGAGGACGAGCACGCCGAGGACGATGAACGCGCTCCCGTCGCCTTCGGCGAGGTCTCCGAGCAGCCCCCCGTAGGCGAACCGACCGGGCATCGCCAGAAGGTCGGTGGTCCCCCGGAAGACGTCAAGCGCGAAGCCGATCAGGAGGAGGATGGCCGCGGTGACGATCCCCACGATGAGCGTCGAACGGACCTCGGTCGAGAGCTCGGGATCGGGCGGCGCGCTCATCCGATCACCCCGATCCCGCGGAGCAAGAGCAGGACCGCCGCCAGCAGCAGGACCCCGACGAAGAGGTAGCGGAGCCGACGCCGGTCCCAGGAGCTCGCGAGGCGGGTGGAGAGGTAACTCCCCGAGAGCACGGCGAGGGCCACCGGAGCGACGAGGGTGAGCGCGACGTCTCCCGCAAAGAGGTAGACGAGCGCCCCGGCCGAGGCCGTGACCCCGATCATCATCGTTGAGGTCGCGCTCGCGACCCGGAACGGGACGTTCATGAAGGCATTCATCGCGGGGACCTTGAAGATCCCCCCGCCGATCCCGAGCAGCCCCGAGGCGATCCCGGCGAGCGAGGCGAACCCGAGCCCGTATCCGATCCCGTGGACCCGATACTCTTCGCGCTCCCCGGTCGCCGGGTCCACGTACATCCCGCCGAGGCCGAGGCTTTCCGCGACGGGATCCGGGGCTCGTTGGGCGTTCGCAGCCCGGGGGCGGCCCATCGCCATCAGGAAGGCCGCGATCAGGATCACGGGGATCAGCGTCAGGACGAGGATGTTGCCGTGGGTGGCGAGCAGCGTGACCGAGATCACCGCCCCGGCCAGTCCCCCGACGACGGTGGCGGTCTCGAGGAACATCCCCAGCCGTAGGTTGACCATTCCCTTCCCGAGCCGCGCGGGGGCCGCGCCCGTGGCCGTGGCGACGACACTGACGAGGCTCGCCGCGATCGCCACGTGGACGTCGACGCCGAAGAGGAGGATCAAGGCGGGGACGAGGAAGAGCCCGCCCCCGACCCCCATGACGGAGCCTACGCCGCCAGCGGCGAATGAGACGATGAGGAGGAGCGCGAGGTCGAGCAGCACCGTGGAGCCGCCGATCGTGTCGAACGAGACCACCCGAGCCCCGCCCGGACAGGCGGTCCGATTTACTTAACGGACCGGGGGATTGACGGCCCCATACTGGTCGAGGCGGACCTGCCGGTCGATGGCTTCCGAGAGCTTCTCGACCCCGACCGAGAGGGTCCGAACCTTCCGCCGGCGGCCTTGCCGCTCGGTCTTCCAGAGCGCTCGGAAGAGGCGCTGGGCCCCCCGCGTGAGCGCCTCGGGCCCCTCCTGGACGCTCGGCATCGTCCGGCCGCGCTGGATCCGCTGGAAGTCCTCCCACCGGACCGCCACCGTCGCGGTCCGGTATCGGAGGCGCTCGCGCTCGAGCGAGCGAGCGAGCTCCTCGGAGAGCCTCGTAAGCACTGGCTCGAGCTCATCGAGGGCCTCGGTATCGTGGTCGAACGTGAGCTCCGTCGATCGTGAGTGGGGACCGGAATCCGATTCCTCGGGCTCGAGCGCGATCTCGCCTCGGGCGAGGCGGTAGAGCTCCTCGCCGAACCGCCCGAGCTTCTGCCGCACCGCGGGCGGCAGGGAACGGAGCTCCCCGATACGGACGACGCCCACGGCGGCGAGCATCTCCTCGGTCTTCGGCCCGACGCCCGGGATCGCCCGAACGGAAAGGGGGGCGAGGAACTCCGAGGTCGCTTCGGGGGGCACGACCCGGATCCCTCCGGGCTTCGCCTCGTCGGTGGCGATCTTCGCGACCGTTCGCGAGCCGGCGACCCCAATCGAGCAAGGGAGGTGCAGGGTTCGCATGATCTCGGCCTGCAGCCCTTCGGCCCGGGAGCGCGCCGCCGGCTCGCTCTCGACCTCCGCGCTCATCGCGGCCTCGTCGATGCTCAGGGCGGTCACCCGATCGAACCGCTCGCCGAGGAAGGCTCGGACCTCCTCGGCCACCCGGCCGTACTTCGCAAAATCCGGAGCGACCCAGATCGCCTCCGGGCACAGCTGGGCCGCCCGGGCCACCGGCATCGCGCTGTGGACCCCGTTCGAGCGCGCCTCGTAGCTCGCGGAGAGGACGACCCCCCGGCTTGGCCCTTGGTGGGGGTCCGGCCCGACGATGACCGGTCGGCCCTCGAGCTCCGGGCGGTCCCGACGCTCGCACGAGACGTAGTAGGCGTCGAGGTCGACGTAGAAGACCCAGCGCATTGGCCCCCCGACCCGGGTCACCGGGACGTGGAACTTGGGCCTTTCTGTGGGGGGCGGAACGCCCCGCGATCCGGCGCTGTGCTAGACCCCGCCGCCGAAGTCGATCGCCTTCGCGTCGACCGCGATCCCGCCGTTCCCGATCCAGGTACCGGCTGGACGGTCCGGGCGTGGGCCGTGCGGCGCATCTTGAGGATCCGCATCGAGAGGCCGACCCGGTGGCCATCCTCGGCGGTGCTGTACCCGAGCAGGATGACCCCATCGGCGACGTACTCGGAGAGGCCGTCCCGGGTGACCGCCGGGTGGGTCGGGTCCGCCTCGGCCGTCAGGAGGGTCGTCGCGCCGGCGGCCCGGCACGCCCCGGCGAGCCCGAAGAGGATCTGGCGGCGCGAGCTCTCGTCGTCGCTCAGCATGTTGAGGAGCGAGACCGAGTCGATGACGATCCGCTTCGCCCCGAATTGAGTGAGCTCCTTCGCGAACGATCCCTGGATCCTCTGGAGGCTCTGCTTGGTCTCCTTCGGATCGAGTCGCAGGATCTTGAGCGATCCCGACTTGAGCGCCTCATCCACGGGCCAGCCGAACTGCCGGGCGCTCTCGGCGAGCTGGGGGGCGTCCTCCTCGAGGGAGAGGAAGAGGCCAGGTTCGCCCTTCGAGAACCCCGCGGCGAGGAACTGGAGGCCGAAGCAGGTCTTTCCCGTCCCCGGGAGCCCGGTCACGAGCACAACGTGCCCGGCGGGAAACCCTCCCCCGAGCATCTCGTCGAGGCCGTGGATGCCGGTCGGCACCTTCGCGGGACTAGATTCGCTCATACTGCGTGGTCACCAGACCGTTGAGGGCGCTCACCCGGATGACGAACCGTCCCTGGAGATCCGCCGGGATCCTCGAAAGGACCGACATGAACTTCTCGATCAGCATCGTCCGGTTCCGGTGCGAGCTATGCGGGCCGCCCGTCCAGCTGAACGAGAGGACCCCGTCGACGGAGTCGTAGAGGGCTTTTTCGACGGCCTCGGTCGCCACCCCCCGCGAGAGCAAGAGGTAGACGACCCCGCCCCACACCTTGGCCCGGCGTCGAAGGCCCTTGACGAGGGCCAGGAGCGCCTCCACCTCGATCCCCTTGCGGACGAGGAGGTCGGTGAGCGAATCAACGAGGATGAGATTGGCCGGACCGTCCGCCTCCACCGCGTCGGCGATCGCCGCGAGCGGGTCGGAGCGGGTCGCGGCCGGGGCGGAGGCCAAGAGCGCGCTCGTGGCCGACGTCCAATCCGACGGAACAACGGAGTCGGAGAAGTACGAACGCGAGAGGTCGTGGAACTTGAGGTGGCGCTCGAGGACCTCGTGATAGGAAGGCTCGAACGTCCCGGCCACCTCCCGGAGAACCTGCTCGCGGGAGCGGGTGGCGCTCACGTAGACGATCTCCCCGGGGAAGACGAACGGGCCCCGAGCACTTCCGAAGAGGAGGTTGTGGGCCTCGGGATCGTCGTGCTTGAGCATCATGTGGACGGCCGACGTCAGGGCGAACTCCTGGTGGCCGGCCCCGGCGTCGCCAATCAACAGGACGACCGAGCCCGTCGGGAGGCCCCCCGTGAGGTAATCGAAATCCGATACCCCTGTCGGGATCCGCTCCCCGACCGCCTGGGCGGGGCTGAAAGGTCGGGATGGGACCACGGTATCGAGGGGGGCGATCCATGGCTGAGGAGCATCGGTGGCCATGTCGGAGGTTCCTGCCGTGGAATGCCCCGAATCGGGTATTAGAATGGTTGCTTCGAAACGACAGCCGGGGGCTGCGCGCCCGACTTCAGGAGCTCGCGAAGGAGGACCGTGGCGTACGCCCCCTTTGGCAGGGAGAACCGGACCCATACGGCCGGCCCGGGGCCCGCGGCCGCGCTCGGATCCGGGTCGACCCGGAAGGCGATCGGGGGCATCGGCACGATCGCCGGTCGCCACGATCCCGCGCTCGCCATCTCGGGCGTCTTGGGTAGCGCGAAATCGGACGAACGGACCCCCTCCTCTTCGAGGATCCGATCGATCAGGTGACCGACCTCACCGCCCTCGTTCGGGGTCTCGAACCCGACGAGGGGTCCGGCAACCGCGGCCCGGCCCCGGGCCACGAGGTCACGGCATTCGGTCAGGTTGTCCGATCCGACCGGGATCGGGTCCGTGGTCCGGACGGTGCCGTCGGGTCCCATCCGCAGGAGATGATCGCCCGAACGCGGCTCGGAAAGCGACCAGCCCTCGGAGTTCCGGGCGACGAGCCACCGATTGAACAGCAGCGCCTGGTACGCGTGGATGAACAGGCGTCGGAGCTCCCTCGAAAGCGCCCCGAGCGCCCGTTCGGGGGAGTGGCCGCGCGCCAGGTGGTCGAGGAGCCGCCGCTCGAACTGGAACGAGGGCGGAAAGTCCCGGAGCGCCCGAACCGCATCATGGTCGAGGGCGTACTCCCGCCGCGCTTCCTCGCCCATCGAGTCGCCCCCCTCGGGGAGGAAGGAGAGGTACGTCTCGACCGCGGCGGCCGGATCGCCCTTCACAAGGTCTCGCCCGACCCGGTGGGTGACGGGCCGAACCTCCCCGAACCTTTGGGGACCGAAGAAGTTCGGGAACCCACCGGACGCTACCAACTGCTGGACGGTGGCTCGGAACCGGTCCACGATCTCGGGACCTGGATTGGAGAGGCCGGAGATCCGGATGGCGAAGGTGTTGCCGTAATGATGCCCGAGAACGACCCCGTCCCGAGCCCGGTACGCTTCCAAGACGGAGGCGCCGGGCAGGTCGATGGGTCCCGACGGAGGCCCTCCCCGGTAGGAGAACAGCCGCTCCGAGACCGCCCGGCGGTCCTTCGTCCCGGCCCAGGAGAGCGCGTGGGGGGCGAGTCCGAGCCGGATGGCGAGCCGCTGGGCGAGCTCGTGCTGCTCCCAATCCCTCGAGCGGACCCGGAGCACCGTGAACTCCCCCGTCGCCGATGGGTAGGGGTAGGACGAGATCTCCTGGACCTCAAAGTCGGAGGCGTCGGCTTTGATCCTACCAATCTGCGGTGGAGTGTCCGAGGCATAGAACCCGAGGCCGATCTCTCGGTCCTCCAAAGGGGGAATCCACCGGTGGGCGGGCACGGTCGACTCCATCGGGGGGGCTGCTAAGAGGCTATCCGAAAAGCTCCGACCAACCCCGAAGCCGCCCGGCCCGCGGCTGCCGCTTCCTAGGGGGAACCACTGTCCCCCCGATCACACGCAACGAGCTTCTGGAGGCGGCGCGATGGCATCCGGGGGGAGTTCTCCCGGGTCCCGTGGGCGAGCCGATGAAAGGGGACGACGTGAAATCCACGAAATCGGCCGTAATGACAGGTTTCCGGATAGGCAGTAAGACTTTGGCCTCAGGGTCCCCGTGGGGGGATGATGATTCGGGCGACCGCCAGGGTGCTCAAGAACGTCATCGAGATTGACGTCGGTGGGGAGACCTGGGTCGCCCGTCCAGTTCCGTCGTTCAGCGCGCCGATCGCCCGTCGAGCTCTCCTCGCTCTTTTCCACCGTCTACGAGGCGTTCCGCGCCGCCGATGGGGGGCAGATCCATTCGACCGTCTCTTACCACGCGAAAAAGGACGAGATTCTCATCCAGATGGGGGAGACCAAATGGCGAACGCGCTCATCGGCTTTCGGTCCGCTCACCTTCTCGTATGGGGACCGGACCTACGAGATCCACGAGAAGCTGACCGGCAAGTTCGGGATCTTCCTCGACCGCACGATCGTCGCGACGGGGAAGCTCGGGTTCAGGAGCTGCATCATGGAGGAGTATCCAGCGGACCTCGAGCCCTTTCTCGCGAACCTCGCGCTCGGTTACCTCATCCGCACCCTGTTCTGGGAGATGTTCCGGTAGACGCGATCAACGGCCCTCTATCGTTCGAGCCGTGACTCGGCGCGGCCGACCGGAGTGACGGCTGCCGGTTTCACGGTGGCCAGGACGTAGCGCGGGTGGGCACCGCCGCTCACCCGGACATGCTGGCTCGGATCTGCCTTACGAGCTCCTCCCCGTGGTTCGTCAACCGGTAGACCTTGAGCCGCTGGAGCTTGTGGCGGACATGGCCCCGCACGACCTCAAGGGCGCCTCCGTCCACGAGGCGGTTGAGGGCATTCGAGACCGCCGCTTGGCTCGTCCTCAGCGCGCCGGCCATGCCCGCCTGAGTTAGCGAGTCGGGGACCGTCTCTCCGGCTTCGAACCTGGGCTGGCGCGAGATGTGCAGGAGCAGGCGGGCCGAGATCCTGAGCTCCGTCGGGGTGGGCTCGAACTCGATCATCGTTCGGTCGGTCTCCGGAGTGGCGACCGGCGACGTTGGCGTGACCGAGACCCGGCCGGCAGCAGAGGCCGAGCGGGCGAGCGCCCACCGACCATCTGAGCTTTCCCCCACTGTCCTCTAGACCATTGGGCCGAGGGGGAGTTCCCGCTTCCGGTTCCCGGTCGGCCCGGCGCCGTCGGGTAGAGGAACGAACGGGACCATGCTACCGGTCGTCGGGGAGCGTCGGCTCGCCCTCGCGGTCGGCCGCCCACCGGACCTCGCCCAACCGCTCGACCAGCCGACGTCCTCGGAGGCGTTGCTGGCTCCGCCATCGGTAGGCCGTGAATCCGATTCCGGCGGCGCCGACCGCCACGAACAGGCCGCCGATCGCGAGGAACTCCCCCGGGACCCCGAACGCGAAGGGACCCGATCCGTTCGACTGGAGAGGTCCCGGGGTCACGTCGACCGTCTGCACGGTATCGGCCATCGTCACGGACCCTGCAGATGGACCGTGGCCGGGAATCGAGGCGGTGTAGTGGTACACCCCGGGCGTAGCTTCGAATGTGACGGTGGTGGCGCCGTCGGACCAACGGGTGAGGCTCACGAGGAAGGCGATCCGCTCGCCCGGGTTCGTCGATGTGAGCGTGACCGACCAGTTGACCCCCTGAGCGATCCCCATGGCCCGGAAGGTGAGCCGCATCGGGGCCGCCGGGACCTGGAAGCCGACGGAGACGGTCACATTCTGACCCTTCACGGTCACGTTTCCCTGCACCGAGTAGTTGGTGCCGTTAACCGTCGTCGTGGCCGTCCAAGCGGAGGTCCCATTCGCCTCGGTCAGCGTGACGATGCTCGAATTCGAGCTCGCGCTCACGGTGCCGATGGTGACCACCCATGTGGTCCCGTTGGCGAGGCCGCTTTCGTTGAACACGATGGAGTAGTTTGACGCACAGGTCCAGTGGCAGAACCCGACATGGACCGTCACCGAGCCGCCCGCGACGACCGCGGTCCCGTTGGAAGAGGCCGGCACATAGTGGCCCACGGAGCCGATCGACCAGCTGTACGACCCGTTCGGCTCGGCGAAGGCGACGGTCGCGGTGGCGCTCGAACGGCTGGCTCCCCCGAGGTCCACCGACCAGCTGGTGCCGTTCGGCAAGGTCGACTCCGTGAAGTCGACGGCGTAGGTCGAAGAGCCCCCGGTGAAGGTGACCGCCAGCACGGTCGCGCTACCGTTCACGGTGACCGACCCGGAGGACGGGGTGAGGTTGTAACCGGTGATCGGAGTGACGTAGAACGCGTACGTTCCGTTCGGCTCGATGAACTGGATCGTGGACGTCGTCGACCGGAGGGTCACGCCGTTCAGATACACCGACCAGGCGGTCCCATTCGCGAGTCCCGACTCGCTGAACGAGACCGTATAGTTCTTCCCGCAAGCGCCCTGGCAGAACGTCACCACGTCCGGGGTGCTCGCCCCGCTCACGGTCATGTATCCCGTCCCGACGTTCGGGGTGTAGTTCCCGGTCGAGGGGATCTGGAAGGGGTACGTTCCGTTCGGCACGTAGAAGTTGATCGCGGTATTGTTCGCCATCGAGGAGTAATTCCAAACGCTGGCTAGGTCGACCGACCAGTTGGTTCCCGCCGGCAGCGAGGTACCTGCAGGAAGCTTACCTGGTAGGTGGTCGGATGGGATACAAATCCAATGCCGATCGTGACGTTGCTCCCGTTGACGTTGTAGCTGCCCGAGGATGGGGTGGCGACGTACGGCGCGCCCACGCCGATCGAGTAGTAGTACTTCCCATCCGGAAGGTCCATCGACCAGTTCGTCCCCGCAGTGATGTTCTCCCAGACCCCGTTCGAGGCGGAGGTGTTGATGTCCCAGGTCCCGCCCGTTGGGAGACCCCGCTCGGTGAACGTCACGAGGTTGGGCGTGCCGAAGACGAGGTAGACGGTCACGGCCGTCCCGTTGACATAGGCGACTCCCGGGGTCGATACGTAGCTCGCGTTGGCCACGGTTGTAAATTGGTAAACTCCGCCCGACACGGCGAAACCGACCGTGCTGGTGCTGCTCCAATGCATCGTGCTCCCGCTCCCGTTGTCGATGTTGACCTCCCAGGAGGTTCCCGAGGGGAGACCCGATTCGCTGAAGGTAAGCGAATAGCTGATCAATGCGGCCGTGGGTCCCATCGCGCGAGCCCCAGTCCCGTGAGGCAATCCCGACGGTCCCGAGAACGGGGTGCTCCCCAGAAGGGCGATCCCGCTCAACACCATCGCTCCGATGATGGTGAGGGCCAGCAATCCAAGCGGCGGAAGACGTGGGCCGACCGAGGAACTCAGGGGGCGGTGGGGGGCGTTCATCGGGTCCACCCAGGGTGGCTTTCCTGCTTAAGCGCTGGTCGTGTATACATTCGAATACGCATAGCTGCATGGGCCGATCCCTGCGATCGGATGTAGCCCCGAACGGATTCGAACCGTTGTCGCCGGCTCCAAAGGCCAGCATGCTTGGCCACTACACCACGGGGCTGCGAAGGGGTGCTACAGAGTCCGGCTACTAATCTGGTGCGTCCCGGATACGAGAACCCGCGTCAGCGGATGGCATCGCGAGCTGCGGTGTCGATGGGCGACGGCGGGGCGGCGACCGCCGTCGAAAGGGAATTCGCCCGATTCGGCGTGACGAAGAGGAGTAGGGGAAGCAGCCCGACGCTCACCACGCCGGCGAAGATCCACGCATCCGTGTAGCCGAACGACCCAGCGATGACCCCGAAGACGACGGCGATGATACTGCCGACCAGGACCTGGATCGAGTTCACGACCCCGACGCCGAGAGCGAGCCCCTCGCCCTGGGTCTCCGGGAGGTAGGTCGGGATCAGGTAGAGGATCGCGAAGGTCATTCCGTCGAAGAACCCGGCGGCGAGCAGGATGGGCCAAAGTTCGAGCCACGACGCGAACGGGATTAGGAAGACGAGCAGGCTCGTGATGAGGCCGGCGAGGCCGATGAGGAGTCGACGGTCCCGGCCCCGCTCGGCGAGCCAACCGCCGATCGGCCCGCCGGGGAAGGCCACGAGGACGACCGCGGCGGCCAGGAGGGCCGCGGGGCCGAGCCCCCACGACGGGTGGACGGTGTGGGCGAAATCGACGAAGTACTGGGCGATGATGAAGACCGCGGCCCAGAATCCGGTGATGGCGAGCGAGAGCGCCCAGATCGACCGGGACCGCACGACCGCCCAGCCCATCTGGCGGAGCGAGCTCCCGGGGTCGCGAGGCGGCCCGTCGGGCTGGGCCGGGACGACCAACCAGGCGATCGCCGTGGCGGCGACCAGGGCCACGCCACCGTATCCGAGGGCGGCGGGCCATCCTTGAGCGATGCCGAAGTACGCCCCGCCCAGCAGGCCGAGGGCTCCTCCTATGGAAAACCCGCCGTTGTAGAGGCCGATCACCGGCCCCCGTTGAGCGCCGGTGAAGTACACGGCGACGAGGCTGAGCGCCGGCGCGAAGAAGAACGCGGCCCCGATCCCTCCGATGAACCGAAGAAGCGCGAGCGTCGGCCAGTTCGGGGCGAACGCCGATGCGATCCCGGCGAAACCGAACAGACCGATCCCAGCGAGCGAGACCCGCCGGGGTCCGTAGCGAGCGCTCGCGAGACCGGCGGGCAGCTGGAAGAGGGAGACCCCGATGAGGAAGACCCCGAGGACCACGCCGAGCTCGGCCGTGGAGGCGTGCAGGGAGGCCCCGATCAACGGGAGGACCGCGCCGACGTTGTACCAGTTGTAGGCATAGACCACGCGGGCCGAGACGAGCGTCGCCACGGCGGCCCCCCGACGGGGGACCGAGAGTCGCGCGGCCACGGATCACTCCGGTAAGAGCCCGTGGGTCCGGAAGTATCGCACGAGCCCTTGGGCCGCGAGGTCGTAGCCCGAGATGAGCTCCCCCCGCTCGCCTTGGGAATCCTTGCGCCCGACGATGGCTGCGGCCTGCTCTTCGAACGTCCGAAGGGCTCGGGCGACGGCCGGGATCGAGGGGTCGGTCCGGGCCGCCTCGAGCGCGGTGTCTCTCCACTGGGTCACGGCCATCCGGTAGGTCTCGAGGTCGGCCAGACCGTCCGGACTTTCACCGAAGTGCGTGAAGAGGATCCGGCGGGGCCGTAGGTTCTGCATCCGGTCGATGCTCTCGAAGAGCTTGACGAGATCGAGGTCGGGCGGGGGCACCGCGGGCCGGGGGCGCCAGCCGCCGATCAATCGGACCCCCGCCGCGTCGCCGGTCATGAGCGCCCCGGTCACCTCGTCGAAGAACGCGATGTGATGGCGGGCGTGTCCGGGTGTCGCCACCACCTCAAGCCGTCCACCCTTGAGCGGAAGGCTCTCACCGCCTCGCAGGGCTACGACCCGCTCCGCGGGGACCGCGGCGATCGGGCCCCACCAAGCGTCCGCCGCGGGTCCCCAGGCCCGCCGGGCGCTCGCGATCAACCGGGTCGGATCTACGAGGTGGGCCACTCCGGCCTCGTGCACGTAAAGGCTTGCCTTCGGAAGGGATTCCGCGAGCGCGCCGAGTCCCCCGGCATGGTCGAGGTGGATGTGCGTGACCAGGACGCGTCGAACCTCGGTCCTGTCAATGCCGGCGAGCTCGAGCCCGCGGAGGAGCTGGTCGCGGCAGGTGGTCGGCCCGGTCTCGACCACGTTCCATCCGTCCTCTGACGGCAGGAGGTAGCTCGCGACGAGCCCTTCCGTATGCCGGAATCCGAGGTCGATCTGGAATCGTCCGGATCCGAGATCGACGATCTGCGTGTCGGCCACACCCTCACCCCAGCGGGATCCCGATGATCGCGACGGAGAACGCAAGAGCCGCGATGGCGGCCGAGATCGCGAACGATCCGACCCAGATCGACCGGCTCCACCGCCAGATCTTCCGACCGTCGAGCGGGCCGATCGGGAGGAGATTGAACGTCCCCCACCACGCGTTCAGGAACGCCAGCACGAGGAAGCTTTCGACCCAGACGAGGTTCGCCGGGTCGGCGGCGAGCAGATAGGCCGCGAAGAGGAATCCGGTCGCCTCGACCAGGTTCACCGCGGGGCCCGCGAGGCTCGTACGGCCCCACTCGCGTTCGTCCCCCATCCCTCCGATCATCGTCGCCCCGGGGGCGGCGAAGACGAACCCGATGATCGCGGCCATGAAGAGGCTCAGGAGGAGGCCGAGCGGGGACATCCGGAACTCGGCCCAGAAGCCGTGGCGTTGGGCGACGACCTTGTGCGCCATCTCGTGAACGACGAATCCCGTCAGGGCGGCCGCGAGGCCGAACGGAAGGAACTGGGGGACCGCCGAAGGGTCGGGTACGGCGAACAACCCGACCCGGACGAACGTCGATCGGAGGAGGGCAAAGTCGATCGAGAGGACCAGGGTGGCCACCACGAGGTGGAGGAGCTCCGTCGTCGAGGTCGTGAGCCGCCGGCTCGGGGTGGGCCGGTACCCGATGGTATACCCACCGGTGGGCGTCCAGCTCATGGAGCGAGCGCCGGCGCCTCCCAACGCTCGTAGGGGAGGGTCCGCTCGGGCGAGCGGCCCGCGAGCAGTCCTCGGAGGAGCTCGATGCCGTTGCGAAGGCGGGGGCCCGGCCGGCTGAAGAACGCCTCGTCCGCGAGCCAAGTGCCGAGTCGAGGGGGAGGTCGACCCAATGACTCGATCCCGCGGGCGATCTTGGCCTCCTGGCGGGTTCGCTCCACCCGGAAGCTGCAAGGGCTCAGGAGCACGAGGTCGGGGCGACTCCGTGAGATGTCGGCCCAGGTGGTCCGAACGCCGACGGCGCCCTTCCCCGGGCCGATCGTGCTGCCCCCGGCGGCCTCGACCATCTCGGCGACCCACAGGCCGGCGAGGATCGGCGGGTCCAGCCACTCCACGACCGCGACGCGAGAGCGTTCTGAGGTATCGGCGGCGGGAGGCACCGCACTTGTTCGTGCGTCGGAGGCCAATCGACCGCCCTCGGAACGCCGGCCGATCGCCTCGCCGACGCTCTCGAAACTCGCCCAGACTTCGTCTAGGCTTCGAGGCGAGAGCGAGAGGACCCGCGGAGTGACCCCGGCGAGCGCGCATGCCTCGACCGCTTCCGCCTCCGTGACCGAGCAGACCGAGCAAAGGTCCTGGGTGATCAACAGCTCCGGCCGCGCGGACCGCAGTCGTTCGAGGTCGAGGACGTAAAGGCTCTCGGAGCGGGAGCGGGCGTCCCGGACCCGCGAATCGATCTCTGAGGAAGGCCGATCGAAGTCGTCGACCTTCGGGTGCATCACCACCGGGACGTCGCGAATGGATTCCGGGTAGTCGCACTCGGAGCTCCGGCCGACGAGCGAGCCCCTCTCGCCGAGTTCGCAGACGATCTCGGTGGCGCTCGGCAGGACGGAAACGATCCGCATGGTGAGAGGGGGATTGGGGCGAGCCCCGCCGCTAGCGCGCGCGACCCTTCTTGGGTTTTCGGGTAGCTCGGGCGGGAGCGGGGGAGGCGGGCTTCCCCGGGGTCTCGCCGGTCTCCGGCGAGCGTTTGGCGGGGGTCTTCCGAACCCGGACTCGGGCGGGCCGCGCCTTCGGCGGGGCAATCTCGCGAGCGGCGGGGGTCGGGCGTGCCGTAGGTACGGACGCCCCGCGCAGGGGAAGCACAGAACTCAACGGCGGTTCCTCGGCGACCGGCTCGGCGGGAGTGGGGGAAGGGGGAGGGACCAGATCCGGTCGGAGCGCGGGCTGGGGGAGGCCGAGCTGGGCGGCGAGGGCCTTCTCCCGATCGTAGGAGAGGCCGAGCGCGATCGCCCGTTCCCGTTCGACGATGGCGGCCTTCGCCTCGTGGGTGTGTTCGAGCGCCACCGAGTGGATGTATCGGAAGGTGGGATCGTCAGGAGTCTTCTCGAGCATCTGCTCGATCTCCTCCCGCGCCGCCGGCCAGGCCATTTCGGCGATCAGGGCAGCGACGAGCCGCGCCCGCACGGCGAGGCGCCCGGGTTCCTCGGACAAGAGCGTCCGGTACGCGGCAATCTCCTCGGCGGTACGGCCCTCCCGTCCGAGGATCGAGGCCTCACCGAGGCGGGCCTCGAGGTTCCCCGGATCGATCGTGAGGACCTCCTCGAACCCGCGGGCGGCCTCCTTCGTCAGGCCCATCTCAACGAGCGCCTCCGCGATCCCGTTCTTGGCGGGAAGGAACTCGGGCTTCATCGCGGAGGCCTGTCGATAGAACCGCAAGGCGAGCGCCGGAACCCCCCAAGCGCTCCACGAACGCGCCCGCTCCATGATCTCGTCGAGCTCGGCGCGCGCTCGGGAGGAGTCGGTTCGAGGTCGGGGACCCGCTGCCGCGGGGCTCCTCGCCGATCAACGGCCCGAGCCCAAGGCCCCGGACGAGCTCGACGAAGCGCCCAGAGTCGACGACGGCTCCCCCGCGGCGGGTCACTTCGGCAGTGAGTGCGAGCGGCAGCCGGCCCCGGGTCAGGACCAGGAGCCGGCGCCCCTCGCCCCCCAGTTCGAGACCGAGACGTTGGATGAACCCCAGCGAGACGTGCGTGGGGTCCTCGAGCAGGGCGAAAAGGAACCCGTCGGTGGTCTGGACGAGGACGCCCTCCGGTACCTGCCGGACCGAGGCCAAAGCCTGGCCCATCGCCTCCATCAGCTGGCTCGCGAGGTTCGTGAACTCCGCCCCGGGCACGAGGGGTTTGATGAGAACGGGCCTTAAATACGTCGGCCCCTCGACGCAACGGTCGAAGCCGTGGACCTCGCCGACCTTTCCCGCAAGATCCCTGATGTCGAGCGGATCCTCCTCCGGTCGGTACCGGACCGAACGGCGCGTCGTCCCTCCGCCGATGCGCCCGTATGTCGACCACCTGGAGGAGTTCGCGCTCCGGGGGGGTAAGCGGTTCCGGGCCCTCATGGTCCTCGCGGGTTTCCACCTGGCCACGGGGCGGGACCCAGCGCCCGCGCTCGGCGCCGCGGCAGCGATGGAGCACTTCCAGAGCTGGATGCTGATCCACGACGACATCATCGACCATTCGGAGGAACGCCGGGGCGGACCCGCCCTCCACCGGGCCCTCGAACGGCTTCACCGCGAAGCCGGGAGCCTGGGGGAACCGGAATGGCTCGGGGTCGGGCTCGGGATCACCCTCGGGGACCTCGAGGAGCCGTTCACGGTGCGAGGCCTCCTGGATTGTCCCGTTCCCCTGGCTCGCCGGTTGAAGGCCATCGAGGAGTACGAAGCGATGACCCGGCAGACCGCGTTCGGACAGCTGCTCGACATCCTGAACGGGGCCCGACCGGTCCACGAAGTCCGAGAGTCGGACGTGATGCTCGTCCACCGGCTGAAGTCGGCCGTCTACACCGTCTCCTCCCCGCTCAAGATCGGCGCGACGCTGGGCGGCGGTCCGCCGGGCCTCCTCGAGGCCCTCGGACGGTTCGGCGATGATGTCGGGGTCGCCTTCCAGCTCCGCGACGATGTCCTCGGGACCGGCTTCGACGCCTCGGCTTCCGGGAAGAGTGCGAACGATCTCATCGAGGGCAAGCGGACGCTCTTGGTCGTCCAGGCCTGGAAATCGACCGACGCCGCCGGGCGGACGGTGCTCTCGAAGGCCCTCGGGAATCCCGAAGCGTCGGCCGACGATATCGAGTCGGCTCGCGGGGTCATCAGACGCTCCGGAAGCCTATCTTACACGGAGCGGAAGATCCGCGCCCTAGCGGAACGGGCGTACCGGAGAGTTCGTTCGGACCGGCGGTTCTCCACCTCCGGCAAAGCGCTACTTTCCGAGATCGGAGAGCGGCTCGTCGAGCGATCGGCCTGATCGGATCTACGTCCTCGACGGGATTGGGCCGCTGGGCTGGACCCGTCGAATATCCAGAACCCCTCGGAATCAACACCCGGAGGATCCTCGCGCTTGGCTGCCGACCGCCGCGGGGCAACGCGCTCCGCCGGTCATTGCCGGACAAGCCCTTTCATGAATGCACGCCTCCAGAGAGGCAGGGCCGTAACGGAAACCACGGGCCGGTTTTCCCGGGAAGCGCCGTCCGAACTCGAGCACTTGCGGGAGGGCATCCATACTCGCCGCGCCGATGAGACGCACCGTCGGCTCATCCGAGAGCGTCGGTCAAGGTTGCTCCAGTGGATGCTCGGTAATGGGCGGGGGAAGATCACCCGGTTCACCGAAGCGGACCGGTTTGCGGCTCACGAATGAGCGCTTCGCTTGATTCGAACTAAGAGCTCGGCGCACGGGAGTCGGGGGTAACGCCGGCGGCCTGAAGGGCCTCGCTGAGCTCCTGCTGCATCTGGGTGTATCGCTCCTTGAGGTGGTTCTCTTGCCGCTCGAGGGCCTTGACCCGAACCTCGAGCGTCTCCTTCTCCTCCCCCAAAAGGTCGATGACCTCCTTGCGGTCCTTCGCCCGGACGAGGAGCCCCCCGATCGGCCGGTAGACGGTGGAGTCCTCGGGGATCTTCCCCAAGGCATCGATTGTGTGGACCGTTTCCCTCAGCTTGAGGTCCATCTGGAGCCGCTGCTGGGTGTACTGCGCTAGCTCCTGCTGAAGCCGTTGGAACTGCTTGAGGTCATTCTGAAGCTTTGCCGGTAGCGCCACGAGCTCGGGAGGCAGGGGTCCTGAGATAAGGACTTCGGGCGGGAGTTCACGCCGGAGGACCCGGGCGGGGTTCGCGTGCGCTGCCGGCGACGCGCTCAGCTTCCAGAGCGAGGCGCACCCAACCGAGGTAGGCGTTCACCGCGGCCCGGAGGGCACCCGTGTCGGCCGCGACCACCTCGAGCCGGACCGACCGGGGATCTGGTCGGTCGATCGTCGCCGAGGATCGGGGGACCTCCCTCGACGCCTCGGGCCGAAGGGCGCGTTCGAGGCGGTTCGCCGAAGCCGGGTCCGGGCGGCGGACCCACAGCTCCGCCTTCCAGGAGGCCTCGGGGTCGGTCACGACCGGAGCTCGCCTTCGAGCGCCCGGACGATCCGATCCGTCTTCTCGGCCGCGGACGCCACGTAGCCGGCCGGGTCGAGGAGGGCATCGAGTTCCTCCGAGGGGATCCGCTTCCCTACCTCCGGACTCCCCTTCGCCCGGCTCGCCAAGGACTCGCCGGGGCCGAGGTCCTTCGTCAGCGTTCGGAGGAGTTCATGGGCCTGGGACCGAGCGAGGCCGCGCTGCGTCAGGGCGAGCATCAGGCTCTCCGTCATCGCCGCGCCCCCGTACTCGCTCAGGTTCCGGGCCATTCGGGCCGGGTCGACGACGAGGCGGGTGAAGACGTCGGTGAGCTTCCGGAGGATGTCGTCGGTAAGGATCACCGCGTGGGGGATCACGATCCGTTCGGAGGCGGAGTTGGTGAGGTCCCGTTCGTGCCAGAGGGCCATATTCTCGAGCGGGGGGAGCGCGAGGGAGCGGACCACCCGGGCGAGCGAGGTGACGTTCTCCGAGAGCATCGGGTTGCGCTTCTGCGCCATCGTCGAGGACCCTACCTGGTGAGATTCGTCGAACCATTCGGCGACCTCGCCGATCTCGGTGCGCTGCAGATTGCGGACCTCGGTCGAAAGGCGCTCGCCGGTCCCGGCGATCAGGGCGAGCAGGTTCGTGAACTCCGCGATCCGGTCCCGCCCGACGATCTGGGTCGGCGCCTCGTCCGCGGTGATGCCGAGCCTTCGCATCACACCGGACTCGATCTTCTCGGCGTTCGTACCGAACCCCGCCCCCGTGCCGACCGCCCCCGACATCTTCCCGACGGCGAGCCGGGGGAGCAGTTGATCGAGGCGCCGGCGGTGGCGGGCGACCTCGGCCGCGGCCACGGCCATCTTGTAGCCGAAGCTGAGCGGGACCGCAGACTGCCCGTGGGTCCGGCCGATCTCCGGTGTCGCTCGGTGCTTCCGTGCGAGGGTCAAAAGGGCCGTCGATAGGCCCGTAAGGTCGTCGCGCAGGATCGCGGCCGACTCCTTGAGCTCGAGCGCGAGCGCGGTGTCCGTGATGTCGTTCGAGGTGGCGCCGAAATGGACCCATCCCGACCCCACCCCGGACTTCTCCGCGAGGGCCCGGGTGATCGCCATCACATCGTGCTTGAGCTCGCGCTCAAGCTCATCGACCCGGCTCACCGTGACCGTCCCGCCCGACGCGGCCGCGGCGATGGCGGTGGCGGCTTCGCGTGGGATAGTGCCCGCTTCGGCCTCGGATTCCGCGAGCGCCGCCTCGATCTGAAGGGCCCGTTGAAGGCGGGCTTCCCGAGTAAAGAGGGCGCGGACCTCGTCTCGGCCGTATCGGAACTCGAGGGCGCACACGGGCCCGGGGTCGAGCTCGGCCACGCTCGGGGAGTTGACGGCCGGTATATATGCGATGGGCCGCTCGCCGACGAGCGTGCGGCCCCAGGCCCGCGTGCGCTCGGCGCCGAGGATGATGCATGGCCGAGGCGGCTGGCTTCCATGAGGATCCTCGTGGCCCTCGGGGGGAACGCGCTGGCCAAGCCCGGCGGCGACGGCCGCTGGAGCGAGGCGGTCGAGCAGATGCGCCGGACCGCGCCAGCGCTCGCCCGCATCGCCGCGCGCGGCCACGATCTGATCCTCACCCACGGGAACGGTCCCCAGGTGGGCCGGCTCCTCCGTCAGGATGAACTCGCGAAGGGCGAGGTGCCGCTCCTCCCGATCGACGTACTCGGCGCCGAGAGCGAGGGACAGATCGGCTACCTCATCCAACAGGAGCTCAGCCCAGCGATGGCTCGGCGCGGGGTGCCGCGGACCGTGCTTCCGATCCTGAGCCGTATGGTCGTCGACCCGCGCGACCCGGCGTTCCGCCGCCCGACGAAACCCGTGGGCCGATACTACTCGGCCGCCGAGGCCCGTCGTCTCAAAAGGTCCGTCGGATGGACGATGGCGAACGACCGGGCGCGCGGAGGTTTCCGGCGGCTGCTCCCGTCCCCCCGACCGGTGCGTTGGCTCGAGGGACCGGTCCTCAAGCGCTGGCTCGATCGCGGGTTCGGCCGCACCGCGGTCCCGGTGGTGACCGGCGGCGGCGGGGTCCCGGTGATCGCGCGCGGGCGACAGCGCTTCGTAGGCGTCGAAGCCGTGATCGACAAAGACCTCGCTGCCGGGATCGTCGCCCGCCAGCTCGAGGCCGACGTGCTGCTGATCGCCACGGACGTCCCCGGCATCGCGCTCGGCTTCGGGACCGGGCACCCGCATTGGCTCCGAAAGATCGCGGCCGGCGAACTCGCAGAGGCCGCGGAACGAGGGGAGTTCGGGGAAGGGACGATGGCGCCGAAGGCGGAGGCCGCTAGAGAGTTCGTGGAGCACACGGGCCGACCGGCGATCATCACCGACGCTACCTCGATCGGCCGGGCGTTAGACGGTCGTGCCGGAACTCGGGTAGTGCCGAATTAGCCGCGATCCGTCTGTTGAACCGACGCGGCTCCAAACTCTCGTTCGAGGGCTTTTGCGACCCCGCTCCCGTACTGCAGCGCGATCTTGGGCCGCTGCGCGATCGCCTCGGGCACCCCCCGGACGATCGCCCATTCTCGAAGGAGCGGCTTGGTGAGGCCGCCTTCGGCCACGGGGGGTATCGGTAAGCCGAGCGCGAACGCGGCGAACGATTCATCGAGGAAAGGCGACCCAATCACCTTCCGGAGCGCCTCCGAGATCGCACGGCTCCGGGGCCAATCGATCTCCTGCAACAGTGCCCAGTCGCGTATCCTTCGCTCGGAACGCTCGGCTTCGCTCAGACTTCGGAAATGCGCGTATCCCCCGAAGAGTTCGTCGGCTCCCTGGCCCACCAAGACACGACGATCCGGAGCCGCACGAACCGCAAGAGCGAGCGAGAGCTGGATGCTGCGCGACGGTTCCCGAAGGTCGTCCCAATGGAGGGGGACGGAATCCCGAACCTCGCGAAGGTCCCGCGCCGAAAGCGTGACGAGCTGATGGGGAAGGCCCAGGACCCGAGCCGCATCGAAAGCGTTCGGGGGGTCGCGGCTTCCCTCCCACCCGATCGTGACCAGATGGACCGTAGCGAGCTCCCGAACCCCATGAGCGACCACGGCCGAGTCGACTCCGCCGCTGAAAAGGACCGTGACCGAATCCGCGTCTCCGATGACCCGGGCAAGGGCAACATCGAACCGCTGGCTCAACGATCGGAACGCTCCTTCGCGATCCAACTCCACCATCGAGGACCGGCCCTGGGGCGCGGAACGCAGAGCGGAGCTTAACGAACCCGGGCACCGGGGGCTGTGGGACATATTTCACGCGTGGGGTCCCGGGATTGACGTTCGGTCCGCCCCGTAGAGGTTGAGCAGGTTGTGCCATGTCGAGTGGCACCGATCTGCCGTCTCGATCCGATCTCCCCGACGCTGGGCGATCCGCCACCCGAGCATCCTCTTGTCTGCGCTGAACCCGGCCTCAGAGTTTTCCCTTCGATAGTATTCCTCGAGGTAGGAGATCGGGTGCTCCACGAACTCCCGCAGGGAAGTCAACCATTCGCGCTGTATGTGGATCTTCACGTTCTTCCTCGGTAGGAAGTAGAATCGAGCTCCTCGGAATCGATTCGCCTCGGTGACACCGCTGTAGAGTCGGTCGAGACGAATCGAGTCGATCCTGTACGCCCTGCGCCGTCAGCCACGCCATCGCCGCCTCGTAGGCGGCCCGCTCGCTCCGTTGACTGGTGCCGAACGCCACGTACAGCCAGGTTCTCAGGTCCAGGAGGCGGAATGAGTAGACGAACCCGGGCAATTTCTTCGTCGAGGAGGTGGCGGGATCCGCCCCCGATAGCGACGGGGGCGGAGGCGGGTTCTCCTTCGCCCGATCCCCCTCCTTCGTGACGGTCGTGGCGTAATGCTGGGTGATGCTCAGCGCAAACCCCGTCCCATCCCCGGTCGCCTCCACCCGTCGCACTCCCCGACGGCGCAGCATCAACGTGTGGAGGTTCTCCAATGCCACGGCGACGGCCGGGTCGGAGTAGAGGCGTTCGACCGTCTTGTAGCTCACATCGAGCCCCGAGAGGAGGGAGAAGGTCACCAACATCCCGGCCATCCGTCGGTTGCTCTGCTCGTAGAGGACCTTCAACAGCAGCAGCGTCACCTTCTGCTCGAGGGTGAGGATCGGCTTGGGTCCGGGCCCTTCGACCCGTTCGACCGAGCAAGCCTCGCGGATGAGAGGGCCGAGATCCCGCATCACCGAGCGGATCCGGTGAGCCCACTGTTCCTCGTAGGTCCGCCAGTCCCGTTTCTTCGGCGGGTGCCGAGGCTTGTACTCCTCCTGGACGAGACGCTCGAGGTCCGCGAGACGCTGCTGGACCTGCTCGCGGGTGAGCATGGCGATGGTAATATATCTCCGAGATATATCACTACCGCATGGCGCGAAGAACCGTCCCTGTGACCGAGGCCAGCCGGGTGGTCGTGGACGGGGTCGAGGGGTTCTTCGAGAAGAGGGTCACCCCCTTCGGCACCGGGGCAAAGGTCGACTGCCCCAAGCAATACCTCGGTCGGGCCGTCTACGTGATCATTCGCAAGCCGAGTGCCCCGGTCAGCGACCGAACGGCGCGCCGGCGGTCGTAAGTTCGGGGCTCAAGAGCTAATGTGTCCCACAGCCGGGCACCGGGCGAACCCTTAACCGCCGCCGAGGTAGGAAGCCGGGGTTTGGATGTCGGAAACTCCGTCGACCTCGAGGATACCGACGGCTCTGGAGGGGTCCCGACGGGCCATCTTCGTCGACCGGGACGGGACGATCAATCCGGACCTGAAGTACCTTCGAGAGGCCGAGCGCCTCGAGGTCTATCGGGGCGTCATCGAAGGGATCCGCCTCCTCAAGGCCCACGGCTACCTCGTCCTCTGCGTGACGAACCAATCGGGGATCGAGCGGGGGCTCTACACCGAGGCGGACGTTGCGCGGATTCACGCCCGAGCGAACGAGATCCTCAGCAGGGGTGGGGTGTCGATCGACCGGTTCTACTACTGCCCGCACGCCCCCGAGACAAAGTGCGAGTGCCGAAAGCCGGGGACCAAACTGTTCCGGGACGCCGCCCGCGACTTCGGTATCGCCTGGGGCCCGAGCGCGATCATCGGGGACCGGGTCCTCGATGTCGAGGCGGGAGAGCGCCTCGGCCTCCTCACGGTCCTCGTGCCGTCCCGGGGTCACCGGACCGAGGTGCTCGCCGAGTTCCAGGGGGGCGCTCATCCCGCCGATCTGGTGGCCCCCTCGTTTTACGCCGCCGCGACGCGCATTCTCCACCGCGGCTGACGAACCGACAGCCTTTCAAGCCCCGACCTCGCTCGGCCGCGGGGTCCGGTTTTGGTCCTCCCGTTGTTAGAGGCGGCCGCCGGCGTCGCGGCGGACGCGCTGCTCTCCTTGGTGGCCGTCCGGGCCGGAGCGCTCACCGCCCCGGGCGGGGCGGTCGCCTTCGCCTTCGGCGCGGTCATCGTCGTTCTCGGCGGGTTCCCGTTCTTGGCCCTCCTGGTCCTGTTCGTCGTCGCGAGCGTCTTCGCAACCCGGTACCGGATCGAGGAGAAGGAGGCGGAGCACGTCCAGGAGGGACAAAAAGGGGAGCGAGGGGTCCCGAACGTCGTCGCGCACATCCTCGTCCCGACCGCCCTCGTCCTCATCGGCGGGTTGGAACCGGGTTGGCTCTCTCCGGCGGCCGTGGCCATATTGTTCACGAGCGCCCTCGCCTTCGGCGCAGCGGACACCTTCGCGAGCGAGTTCGGCGTGCTCGCGGGAGGAGCCCGTTCGATCCTCAACGGACGCCCGGTCGAAGCCGGGACCAACGGCGGCGTCTCGGCGCTCGGCGAGGCGTGGGCCCTCGCCGGCGCGATCACGACCGGCCTCTTCTCCGTCTCGCTGTTCGTCGCGTTCGGGATGGCCGCGGGTCCGGCGGACATCATGATCCTCGTTGCGGCTGCCGCGGGGTTCCTGGGCTGTCAGCTCGATAGCTTGTTGGGGGAGATCCTCGAGAACCGCGGGTACCTGACCAAGGGGGGACGAACTTGGTCTCGATGGCCGGGAGCGTGCTCATCGCGCTCGGTCTCCTGATGGCCGCAGGGGTCTCGTGAGCGCCCGGTCCCCGCCGCGCCCCTCCTCCGTGGTCCTCCTCTCGGGGGGGATGGACTCCGCGACCTGCCTCGCGATCGCCGCCCGCGGCGGCCCCGTGTTCGCCCTCTCGGTCCACTACGGGCAGCGGCACGCTCGGGAGCTAAAGGCCGCGCGGGCGCTTGCCCGCCACTTCCGGGTGGCCCGGCACGAGATCCTCGATCTCCCGCTCGGGCCGCTCTTGGAATCGTCCCTCACCGGGACCCAACGGCCGATCCCGACCCGGAGCCGGCGCACCTCCTCCGAGATCCCCACCACCTACGTGCCCGCCCGCAACACCATCTTGCTGGCGATCGCCCTCGGCTACGCCGAAAGCCGGGGAGCGAGGACCATCTACCTCGGCGTCAACGCGATCGACTATTCGGGCTACCCGGATTGTCGACCGGAGTACCTCCGGGCGTTCCAACGGCTCGCCCGTCTCGCCACGCGAGAGGGGGTCGAGGGCCGGCCTACCCGGATCGAAGCCCCGTTGCTCCAGCTCTCAAAGGCAGAGATCGTCCGCCTCGGAGAACGCCTGGCCGTTCCGTGGGGGCTCACCTGGAGTTGTTACGAAGGCGGGGCCCGTCCGTGCGGTCGATGCGATGCCTGTCGCCTCCGCCGGATCGGATTCGAGCGGGCGGGCGTCGTCGACCCAGGGCGGCAAACGGTGGCCCGTGGAAGAGCCGCGCGAAAGCGCCCTATTCGATCGGCGTGACCGGCGACGTACAGGTACCGAGCACCGCTTCGCCTTCAGCGGGATCTGCGAGAGGCACTCCGGGCACTCTCGCGTAGTCGGCGACGGGATCCCTCGTTTCGCCTTCGCCCGAGCGTCCATCGCGGCGACCGGGCGCACGATGAGGAAGAAGACGGTGAGGGCGATCAAGAGGAAGCTGATCAATGAGTTGAGAAACGCCCCGAACATGAACGTGCTCCCTCGGACGGTCAGCTGGATCGCAGCGAAATTGTAGTGGCCGGCCACGCCGATGAGCGGCGTGATAAGGTCAGCGACGAGCGCCGTGACGACCGCGGTGAACGCCAGTCCGATGACGATGCCGACCGCGATCTGGATGACGTCCCCCTTCGTGATGAAGGACTTGAAATCTTGAAGCGCTGTCATTCGTGGACCGAAGCTTGAGCGGGCAGGGAGTATTCGACTATTTACGGCTCACGTCTCGAGGACCGCCCGCGCCACCCGTCCCCCTCTACATCCGGTCGATCGAGGGCACACCCAGGAGATCGAGCACGACCCCGAGTGTCGTCCGAGAGGCTTCGACCAGCGCGAGTCGGCTCGAACGCTCGGCCCCCGCCTTGAGAACTGGAACGGCCTGGTAGAACCGATTGAAGGCCTCGGCGAGATCGTGCGCATAGGTCGCAACCGCGTGAACATGGGCGCTGCGCGCGGCGTACGCCACGGTCCTCGGCCATCGTGAGATCGTCCGGATCAGGTCACGCTCCTCTGGGGCGCCCAGGTCCGCGCCCCGGAGCCTGAACGGAGGCGATTCCCCTTCCGCCTTCTTGAGGAGACTCGTCGCGCGGACGTAGGCGTACTGGACGAACGGGCCCGAGCGGCCCTCGAAGGAGAGGGCGTCCTCCCATCGGAAGGCCACGGCCTTGTCCGGTGCGATCCTCAAGATGTGGTATCGGACCGCCCCCGAGGCCACGGCCGCCGCGATCCGTTCGACCTCGGCATCGGGGCTCTCGGGCCAGCGGCTGCGGACCTCCTGGCGGGCAAGCTCAATGGCCTCGTCGAGGAGCGTGTCGAGGTAGACGGCCGTCCCCTTGCGGGTCGACATCGCTCGCCCGGTGGGCGCGGTCAGGTACTGGTAGAGGACGAACTCGGGGCGCCGCGCCTCCCCCATCTCGTTGAGGAGCGCCTCGAGCGTCCGCGCGTGGAGAAGATGGTCCTGGCCGAGGACGTCGATCACCCTGGGGAACCGGGCGAACTTCGAAAGATGGTAGGCGATGTCCCGCGTCACGTAGAGGCTCGTGCCGTTCCCGCGGGCAACGATGATCTTGGCCGACTCCTTCGGAAGCCCGTATCCGGAGGCCTCGATGGCGAGCGCGCCGTTCTCCTCGCGGATGGCGTGGGGAGCGTTCGTCAGCCGCTCGACGACCTTGGGAACGCTCCCGTCGGCGAGGAACCCCGACTCCCAGACGAGCTCGTCGAAGGTCACCCCAATCCGTTCGAGGGAGGCGAGCATCCCTTTGAGGGTCGCCTCCACGATCTCGTGATGGCGCGGCGGCGCCCGCCCCGCCTCAAGGGTCTCGGTGATCGCCGCGACCTCCTGGGCGGCGTCCGGATGCGTCTTGAGGTAGGCGCTCACGAGCGGGTACGGGCGCCCGTAGTGGAGGTCGGGCCGCTCGTTCGGATCGTCGAGGGGGGTGCCCGCGAGGGCGTCGAGGATTTCCGAGGGCCATTCGGCCGGCGGCCGCGACCAGATCCAGGTGACCATCGCCGCCTGTCGACCGACGTCGTCGACGTCGTACCTGGGTCGTGACGGGCTGGCCCGAGGCGCGGAGCACGCGGGCGAGGGTGTCGCCAATGATGCTGTTGCGGATCCGCCCGACATGGAGCGGTCCTGTGGGGTTCGCGCTCGTGTGCTCGACGCACGCCGGCGGACCCGCCGTTGCCCGGGTACCGAACGCCGATCCCCGAGCGACGACTTCCCCGATCGTCCCCTCGGCGAGCCAGGCGGGGTCGACGGAGAAATTGAGGTACGCCCCGACCGCCGAGGCCCGGGCCACTCCGGTAGGGAGCGGAAGATCTCGGGCCGCGTCCCCCGCAAAATCCGGCGGGGGACGGTGGGCCGAGTTTGCCGGTCGGTGAAGGGGGATCGCGAGGTCCCACTCGGGGGCCTCGTTGAGATCGAGCTGCGATCCGACCCAACCCGGGTCGATGACCGCGCCGAGCTCCCGCAGCCGTTTCTCGATGATCGGGACGAGGGGGTCGATGACCGGGCTCCACGGGTCGCCGGAGGCCGGCGGAGCAATGCCGGCCGTCGTCGTCATCGTTCGAAGCAATCCTAAAGCGACCGGCTCGTCATAAGAGTTCCTCGTGAGCGGGCTCATCCTCGTGCGCTACGGCGAGCTCGCGCTCAAGTCACCCCCGGTGCGGAGGGAGTTCGAGCGGGCGCTCTCTCGCAACATCCTCGACCAGTTCGCCTCGGACGGGCTCGAGTGCCGGATCCGGTCGGACCACGGCCATCTCTATGTGGAGGCGGCGGATCCGGCCGCGGCGATCCGTCACCTCCGCAGGGTCTTCGGCATCACCTCGGTGAGCGAGGTCCACGAGGCCTCGAGCGAGCGCGCCGCGCTCGAAGGCGCCGTGCTGACCCTCGCCGAATCGCATCTCAAGGAAGGCGCACGTTTTGCGGTCCGCGCCCGGCGGACCGGGCAGCATCCGTACACGAGCCAGGAGCTCGCGAGAGACATCGGTGGCCGGATTCTCGAACGCTGGCCTACCCGGAACCTCAAGGTCGACCTTACCCACCCCGAGGTCGAGATATTCGTCGAGGTCCGGGGCCCGCGCGCGTACCTCTACTTCGACCGCGCCACGGGTCCGGGCGGCCTGCCGCTCGGGGTCGCCGGCCGAGTAGTGGCCCTCGTGGATGGGACCCGGGGCGCGCTCGGCGCGTGGATGATGATGAAACGGGGCTGCCGGTGTGCGCTCGTGAGCACTGAGGGCGGGCGCTCGTATGTCGACGAGATCCTGCGACGGTTCGATCCCCGGGGTACGATCCCCCCCCGGTCCCCACCGAGGAGGTCGCCGGGTCGCTCCGCCGGACCGTGGAGTCGTGGGGGGCCGACGGCGTCGTCCTACCGCTCTCGGTCGACGACTATCCCGACGCTCGAGCGACGTGGATGGACCGGGTCGTCTTCTCTCCGACGGTGGGCCTCTCCGACGAGGAGGTGGAGGGTCGATGGCACCGCGTCGTCGAGCTCGCCTCGCCGTAGAGGGCGTCGGGACCCAACGGCCGCTCGACGGCCTCGTCGATACCGGGCCGAGGACCGCGGCCCCGACCGAGCCGCCGCCCGAGCTCTCCGAAACGAGCGCCGACGCCCACCTCAATGAGCGCCGGACCGCGTGGTGGCTCGAGCGTCGAAGGTTCGAGCGTGCCCGCGACGCGAAGGTCGCCGAGAAGCCGGCCCCGACGGACGGCTCCGGCTGATCTCGAGCGGCTGGAAGCGCTTATCAAGCCCACCCGAGTGGGCCCCGAGAAGCCCATGGGAGACTCCATGAAAAGGTGGTCCGTGCACGGCTCTTTCCTCGCCCGCCGGGCGACTTGGCAAACGTTCACCAAGTCCTGCGAGGCGCCGAGCGCCGCGCAGGCGAAGGAGTGGGTCCTCTCGGAGATCGGGGGATGCCACCACGTCCGTCGCTCCTTGATCCGGGTCGAGTCGGTCTCCGAGGCCGCGGAGTGAGCGGCCCGCCGGTCACTGAGGAGCAGGTCCAGGAGGACCTGATGCGCCTCGAGGCGTATCGGAACCAGCTCAACACGCTCCTCCAGCAGCACCAGTACCTCTCGGCCTCCGCCGGGGACCACCGCCGCGCCCGCGAGACCCTCGAAGGGATCGAGGGAACCGCGGATTCGGGAGAGTTCCTGATCCCGGTCGGTGGGGAGGCCTACCTGCGCGGGACGGTCGACCGAGGGGCGAAGGTCCTGATCGGCGTCGGATCGGGCGTCGTCACCGAGATGCCGAGGCCGCAGGCGAGCGAGCTCCTCGCCGACCGTATCGGGAAGATCGACGTGGCCCGCCAGGAGCTCGAGGGCCAGATGGGCGAGCTCGAAGCCCGGATCGACGCGCTCTCCCAACGACTCGATGCCATGACCCGCGGCGCCGCTCGGACCGACGATGTGGGCGGCAATTAAGGCGCGGCTCCGCCGCGCTCGCCCCGAGGAATCTCCCGAACCTTCCCCGACGTCCCCGGCGGCCGCTCGGAAGGAGGCGCCCCGCGGTTCGGGCGAGGAAACCCCGTTCTCCGAGGGGGTCTTCGCCCGGACGGTCGACACGGCCCGGGTCGACGATGTCCTCGACGACCTCGAGATCGTGCTCCTGCAGTCCGACGTGGCGCTCCCGGTGGTCGAGAAGATCCGTCGGGACGTGCGTAAAGAGCTCCAAGGACGCAAGCTCCGTTGGGGCGCCGACCTCGAGTCCGCCGTCCGAGAGAGCCTCGAAACCTCGGTGCGAACGGTGCTCGCCAAGCCCCCCTTCGACCTCGTCGAGCGGATCCGAGCGCACCCCGGCCGACCCTACGTCATCCTGTTCGTCGGCGTCAACGGGACCGGCAAGACCACCACGGTCGCCAAGGTCGCGGGCCGGCTCCGCAAGGCGGGCCTCGGGGTCGCGATCGCCGCCGGGGATACCTTCCGGGCCGGCGCGATCGAGCAGCTCCTCGTCCACGGCGAGAGGCTCGGGATCCGGGTCATACGACAGCAGGAAGGGAGCGACCCGGCGGCCGTCGCCTTCGACGCGATCGAGCACGCGAAGGCGAAGTCGGTCGACGTCGTGCTCATCGACACGGCGGGTCGCCAACACACCAATGAGAACCTGATCGAGGAGGCGAAGAAGATCCGCCGGGTCGCCCAGCCCGCCCTCACGCTCTTCGTCGGCGACGCCCTGAGCGGGAACGACGTCGTCGAGCAGGCGAAGCTTTTCCAGAGCGCCCTGGGGATCGACGGGATCGTCCTCACGAAACTCGACGCCGACACGAAAGGCGGCGCGTCGCTCTCGCTGACCTTTGTGACGGGCAAGCCGATCGTCCTCGTCGGCACCGGCCAGGGATACGACGACCTCGCGCCGTTCGACCCCGACGCGATGGTCGAGCGGCTCTTCTCCGAGGGGAGCACCGCGTGAGCGCCGAGCTCGACGTCGTCCTCGTCCGCCCGAAGGAGGACGGGAACGTCGGCGCTGTCGCCCGGGCCGCGAAGAATTTCGGCGTCGCCCGGCTCACCCTCGTCGCCCCGCGCGCGGAGCTCGGCCCGACCGCCCGTCGACGGGCGATGGCGGGCATCGGTCTCCTCGAGTCGGCCCGGGTCGTGCCGGGCTTCAAGGAAGCGGTCTCGGGCGCCGATCTCGTGGTCGGGACCACCGATCTTGTCACCGGGCGCTCGACGGCCTACCTACGGCGTTCCGTCC
The DNA here is from genome assembly GCA_963696985.1 of uncultured Thermoplasmata archaeon. Classification (GTDB taxonomy): domain Archaea; phylum Thermoplasmatota; class Thermoplasmata; order Lutacidiplasmatales; family UBA184; genus Lutacidiplasma. The sequence goes on from CAVOMG010000001.1 coordinate 212,808, forward strand.
CCCCCGAGCGCCTCGGTGAGGCTCTTCGGCCGGTCATCGGAAAGGTAGCCCTCGTCTTCGGTCCGGAGGATAACGGCCTCTCCCGCACCGAGCTCGCCCGCTGCGACCTCTTGGTCCACGTCCCGGCCCGAAGAGAGTTCCCGACCCTCAACCTCTCCCACGCCGTCGCGATCGTGCTCTACGCGCTCCACCGGGCCCGGGGGACGGAGGACCCCGAGTCGACCCCGGCCCCCGAGGTCATCCCCCTCGACGGCCGTGGGAAGGAGATCTTCCTCGTCCAACTCGCCGAGCTCCTCGAGCAGACCGGGTACCCGGCCCATAAACGGGCGGGGATGGTCCTCTTGTTCCGGCGGGTGCTCGGTCGCGCCACGCCCGGCGAGTCCGAGTACCGGATGATGCTCGGTCTCCTGAAGAGCTCGAGACGGGCGATTCGGAGGGGTCATGGACGGTGAATCGGAGTGGTTGAGGGTGCGCGGGATCGGCCGGGAACGCTTTGCGGGAGTCCTTGAGGAGTACCCTGACCGGGATCGGGTACGCCGTCGAGCGGACCGAGTCGGCCGAGCCCGCGGAGACCCGGCTCTCGGCCCGCCTCGTGAAAATGAACCCCGCGATCCCTCCCGGCGCCTCCGAGCTCGCCTTCCGGCTCGTGCCGACGAGTGGCGGGGCCGCGCTCGCCTGGCTCGCCCCGACAGGCGTTCCCGAGGCCGAGCGCGGACGGACCGATCGGCTCGCACGCGAGATCGCGGCCCACCTCGAACGGACGGTGCTCACGGAGAGCCACGCGACGGCGAAGGTCACCCGGGCGCCGGACGTGCGCCTCCCGTGGGAGCCGGCGAAGTAACCGGACCGGTTCTGACGGAATCCTGCGCGCTCGCCGCGCCATCTTTATAATGAGGGCCCGGGTGGCCCGCCCGCGCCGATGACCCAGTCTGCCTATCGATACATGTCGGATTCGTTCCGGGCCACGCTCGGAGAGGAGGGCCAGGCCCTCCGGCACGAGCGCCTCCTCATGTGGCGGCGCGACCACACGGTCGTCCGCCTCGAGCACCCTACGCGTCTCGACCGCGCCCGCGCGATCGGCTGGCGGGCGAAGAACGGCTACCTCGTCGCCCGCGTCCGGGTGCGCCGGGGCGGCCAGCGCAAGCGTGCGATCATCGCCGGGCGGCGCCCGAAGCGCAAGGGTATCCTCCGGATGACGCTCGCCAAGAGCCTCCAGCGGATTGCTGAGGAGCGGGCCCAGAAGCACTACCCGAACCTCGAGGTCCTCAACTCCTACTGGGTGGGCGAGGACGGGAAGGAGAAGTTCTTCGAGGTCGTCCTCGTCGACCCGGTCCACCCCGAGATCGTCTCGGATCCCAAGATCTCTTGGATCACCGCGCCGACCCAGAAGGGGCGCGTCTACCGGGGATTGACCCGGGCCGGGACCGATGGTCGGGGGCTCCGGTGGAAGGGGAAGGGCGCCGAACGGATGCGTCCGTCGCGGACCCGGAACCGCCGTCCGATCCGACGGACCCAGTCGAAGGTCATCCCGTAGCCGGGCGTTCGGTCGGCTCGAGGGCCGACAGGTAGTGGTCGAGCGGAGCGCCCGAGCGCTCGGCGAGGCGACGGGCCCATCGAAAGAGGCCCTCGACATGGACCACCTCGCCTCGGACGACCCGCGCGAGCCTTCGTCGGTATTCGAGGTCGACCTCCACGGGGCCGGCCTCCAGGAGCTCACGGAGGCGGCGCGCAAGGAGACCGCCTGCCGCATCCCAATCGGTCAGCACGATCGCCCTTCGAGCCCCCCGGTCGAGGTCGTGGGCGATCGCGCTCAGTCGAACCCCTCGGTGGACGAGAACGATCCGCCCCGAGAGCCCGAGCGATCGCAGCGATCGGCGGTCCCGCTCGCCCTCCACGAGCACGACGGTCTCCGAGCGTTCGGTCTCCGACTTCAGGATCGACCAGAGCGCGAGAAACTCCTCGAGCGACGGCTCGATCGATCCGTCCGGCACGATACGTCTCGGGCCGCGGAAGGATCGGGCGGCCGGCAGGTTCCCGACACATGGCAACAACTATAGGCTTCGCTTCGCCCTGCATGGCGCTGTGCCCGACCAGTACACCCTTCTCCTCGAGCTGCGGCGCTCCGAAGGGGCGGCCCGCGGCCTCGCGAAGCTCCCTCACGATTTCTACGGCACGACGTCGAACTACCTCGCCGAGGTCCGACGGACCTTCGAGAGCGAGCTTCGGGAGAACCCATCCAGTCGCAAGGGCGAGCTCTCCCGACAGACCTACCAGCGGGCGAGCCAGGTCTCGCGGGACATCACCGAGGCCCGGATGACGAAGATCCTCTCCCTCGCCTTCCAGGCGAGCGTCGGCGGCGGGCGCGAGCTCCCCAACTCACTCCCGGAAGAACGCTCGCTCTTCGACTCGGTGTGCGGGGTCCTGAGGAGCCACCGGGCCTCGGTGGCGCCGTACCTTTCCGGCGACGCGGCCCCGCCGATCGCCCCGAGCCATCCCCCCGCTCCCCCGGCCCACGAAGCTCGTCCCCACTCCGAAGTTCGGACCGCGACGACCGGACCGGCCCCGATGCTCGTTCGGATCCTCAAGGACAGCCGCCCGCTCGAGATCGGGCGGGAGACGATCGAGCTTCGCCGAGAGGATCTGTTGAGCGTCCCCGCGGAGATCGCACGTATCCTCATCGACGGGAAGATCGCTGAGGCGGTCCGGGCCGAGGTCCGTCCCCCGGTCTAGGACGGCGAGGCCGGGGCTTTGGCCCCGGGCGGCTCCGGGGTGGAACCCCCTCGCGGCGCGAGCTCGAGGGCCCAGAAGTTCGAGAAGCCGAAGAGGAGGTTCTTCACCGAAAGCCGGATCCGGACGGCCTCCTCATCGCCTTCGGCGGCCTCGATCGCTTCCTGGGTGCGAACCTCAAGGCCCCACGCCGCGAGCGCCTCGGCCTGCGTTCGGAAGGCGCGCTCCACGAGCCCAGCGGCCGTGGCCGCTCGCCGGATCCGGGTGAAGTTGACGAACGCGCTCAAGTCTACGAGCCCCGGGTGGGCGAGAGGGTCGGGCATCGGCCGGTGGTGCCGGACGGCCGCGAGCGTCCCCCTCGGATGGTCCCGCAGGAGCGGGCCCTCCTCGCCGCCGTAGTCGAGGAGGATCGCGGCCCCGTCGACGAGGTGATCCGCGATCTCCCGAACGAAACCGTCCGAGGTGACCGACAGCTCCGCGATCGTCCCCTCCTCTCCGGGGTCGGGGAGCTCCCCGGCCGGTGGTCCGGCTGCCTCCGAGGACTCCCACCATTCAAGCCCATCCGGCCGGACCCGGACCCCGAGCTCCTTCCAAGCCGCGCGGCGCCGGATCAGCCGGCGGAATGGAAGCGCGTCGAGGAGCTCGTTCGCCACGACGACCCCGACGAACGGGCCGTCCGAGGAGAGCGCGTCGGCGACCCGAAGCTCGATCGGCGATCCGTCGGCCAGCGGGGTGACGCGTTCCACAGCGCCGGCCCGCAAAGCCGCCGAGCGCTCGACGAGGACGTAGCGGATCTCGTCGTGGCCGTTGAGCCGCCCCGCGAGGGACCGGACGATCTGGGCGCTCAAGGTCCCGTCGGCGCAGCCGACCTCCACGATCGTGAACGTCGCGGGGCGGCCGAGCCGACCATACTCGGTCCAGATCCGGTCGGCGAGGGTCTTCCCGAAGAGGTCGGTGACGTGGGCGGCGGTGTAGAACGACGCCGCCGGGCCGATCGCGGCCTCGGGGGAGGTGTAGAAACCGACCCCGCTCCCGTAGAGCGCGACCTCAACGAACCGATCGAACGAGAGGACCCCTTCGGGGCCCGCGGCCTCGGCGAGGCGCCGAGCGACCTCCCGTTCCCGGACGCCCTCGCTCTCGGTGATCGGCTCGGCCGGGTCGCGTTTGGAAGAGTCGGGGAGTCCGCCCGGCCCCTCCGCCACGTCCGTCCGCCTTCAGCCGATGTAGCCGAGGTCCTCGCGGGGTGCGCTCGGGGACTCGGACGCCGTCTTCGGCTCGGCCGCGTCGTGGATCCGCTGGGCGATCCGGTCGATCTCCTTCGCCTTTCCTTCGAGGTCGGAGAAGTCGAGCTCGACGCCGAGGACCTTCGTGAGGATCTTGAGGACCGCCTCGGCGCTCCGCGGGTCGACGAAGTACCCGCTCGTCTCGCCCATCAGGCAGACCCCCTCCATCCCGAAGAGCTGGCCGAGCCCCAGGAAGAGGCCGCTCGCGCCGATGAGGCCCCCGCCGGGGTCGTTGCGGGAGAAGACGACGCCGAACCGCTTCATCGCCTCGACCCGCTCGGGAGAGGTCGCAGCGCCGAGGACGCGGTGGTTCTCGACCACGTGGCCCTGGGCGAAGCCGGCGAGCGTGAACACTTCGCGGGTGCCGAGATCCCGGCAGAACTTGAGGACCTGCTCGGTGAGCTGGTACTGGCCCTCGGGGCTGATGCCCTGGTAGTCCCCTCCGAGGATGAGGAGGTCCCGCCCGCCCTCGACGACCGCCTTCCGGTAGGAGAGGTCGTTCGAGACGAGACGGATCAGCCCCTCTTCGCTCACGTAGACCTGGGGCGGGAAGAACTTCGAGTAGAACTTGGCGAGCGGCTTCGCCCCAAGCTTCTCCTTGAGGTAGTCGGCCGCCAGCTTTCCGACGTTCCCGACGCCCGGGAGCCCCTCCACGAGGACCGGGTTCTTGAGGGTCACCTTGTCGAGCACCTGGATGTGCACGTCGTCCATCGGCCGGTCCCTCGGGAGGACCGGCGTCCGGCAGATAAGCGCTCCCGCCCGTCGGGCAAGCTGGTGGCGCCGGATTCAGGGCCGTGCGCCGTCGCCGAGGGCGAACCCGTTCTTGGTCACCCGGAGGAGCGCCGTGCGCTTGAGCTCGGGGTGGTTACGGACCTTGCGGACCGAGAGGCGGTGCTCGAAGCGGGCGCCGTCCGGCTGGGAGTCGAGCTCGAGGACGAGGTCGGCCATCTCCTCGAGGAGGCCCGATGCCCGCCGCTCGTGGATCTCGCTGTGGACGACGAGGAGCGCCTGGGCCCCGCGCGCCTGGGCCCGATGGCGGGTCTGGCGGGCGATCGTGAGGACCTCGGGGAGGTCGAGGACCTCGAGGAGGAAGTCGAGCGAATCGATGACGAGCCGGAACGGCTTCTCGAGGCCGCCGAGGTCCGAGAGGATCCGGTTCGTCAGGTTGTACGGCGGCCGGGCGACGTCGATCGATCGACCGCCCGCGAGGTCCGCGAGCTGGACGCCGCGTTCCCGGATGCGGGAGACCTCGAGGCGCGGGGAGAGGACATTGACGAAGTACTCCTCGGCGAGGTTGACGATCCGCATCGCCGTTGGGTCCCAGCCGAGGCCGCGGAACGTTGACTGGATCTCCTCGGTGCGCTCGTAGGTAGTGTAGAAGACGGCCGGGGCTTCGGCCGAGGCGTGGGCCGCGAACTGCTTCGCAAGGAGGGAGGCCTCGGCGTCGGTGGGGGCGTTGAGGAGGCCGAGCCAGCCGGCCGGGAGCCCCGGCGCGAGGTCATGGTCGAGATCGGGGAGCCCGAAGATCGGGCCCGGCGCACCCTCCGCCATCCGCGCTAGCCCCGCGGCCGGACGACGTCGATCGTCTCATCCACAACGAGGCTGACCAGTTGATCGAGCTCGCTGACCGCGTCCTCGGAGACGATCAACAGGAGCGTGAGGACCTGCCGACTCTTGAGATTGTTCACGAGGATGTGGAAGAACTCGGTGAGGAGCGCGGGCGGGTTGTGGATGGCGAGGGAGTTGACGGAGTCGACCACGAGCATCGGCCGCGCCACCGGGTGCCGGCGCAGGAGGTACTCGACCCGCAGCATGATCGTCTCGAGCATCCGCGGGCTCTCGACGTAGGTCGCATTCGGGAGCGGCTCGCGATAGTTCATCATCGTATGGCTGATCGCGTCGACGAAGGAGATGCGATCCGCGGGGACATCGAGGGCCTGGGCGATCGACCAGACGAGGCCGCACGGGTTCGTCACGGAGACGTAGATCGTGTGCGTGTCGGCCTCCTCGCCACGCTCCTTGAGCGCGGCCTGAAGCACGGCGAAGTAGTCGTCCGCGTACTCCCGGGGGTTCATGCGGAGGGCGACGGCCGTTGCGGGGGAGAGCGAACGCACCCGCTCCCCGATCTCCGAACCTTCGGGCACGAACCTCACCCGGATTCCGGCCGGTTCCCCTTGAGATGGGGGGCCAAGAGCAGCCCGATCGGCGTGAGCTCCATCACGTACTGGGCCCGAGAGTGGGAGGTCCCGCGCATCTTGACGACCTGGAGGACCCGGAGGATGTCGCCCCGCCGCGAGGCGTTCCCAAGCAGGATGACCCCGTCGACGATCGCTTCCTCCACCCCGTGGGCGGAATAGCGGCCCTCCGAGGCGGCGACCTCCGAGACGAGCAGAGTGGTGCAGCCGAGCCGGTTCAATCCCTGGCCGAGGGTGAGCATGAAGTCCCGGATCCGCTCCTCGACCCGGATCCTGTACCCGACCGAGGTGAGCGAGTCGAGGACGAGTCGCTGGGCCTTGGTCTCCGAGACCAGGCTGAGGATCGAGCGGGTCAGGAGCCCGATCTCCTCCGGGGTGAGCTCCTCGTGGTCGAGACCAAGTCGACTGTAGAGGTCCGGCAGGTCCACGATCACGAGCGAGCCGTCATCGAGGAGCTCTTTGCGGAAGAACTCGAAAGCGGAGAGGTTCTCGGCAAGCTTGACCGACGACTCGGTGACCGAGAGGAAGAGCGAGCGCTCACCGGCCTCCGCACCCCGGACGAGGAACTCGAGGCTCAGGGTCGTCTTCCCCGTGCCCACGGAGCCTGCGAGGAGCACCATGCTCCCTTTGGGGAGTCCCCCATGAAGGATGTTGTCGAGCCCTTCGATCCCCGTTACGCAGCGGTCCCTTGGAGGGCGGGAGCGGTCCTCCGGCTGAGCCTCGGCCGCACCCATCCCATGAAAAGAGCGACGGCCATGCCAAAAGGGTTGGCGTCAGCCCGAATCGGTCCCTTTGGCACGGATTTCGCGCCACCGGCGGGTGGCCTCGGCCCGGGCCTCGGGCGATGCCTTTCGGACCGTGAAGGTCTCTAGGCCCGCCCTGTCGAGTCGCCAGGAACGGCCGTTGGGACCCCACTTCGTAGTGGTGATGATCCCGGCCCGAGTGAGGCGCCCCCCCAAGCCCCGGAGCAGCTGCCCTCCCGGGTCGAGCGCCTCGCGGAGCGGGCGGAGTTCGACCCAGACCTCGTCGGCCGGGCGATCCCTCCTCGACCCCGGCTGCGAGGATCAGCAGCAATCGGGTCTCTTCGATCTCCGGATCGGGTGGGGAGATTGCCGAGTCGGATGGCGGGTCCGGCGGACGCTTCGGCGGGGGGGCCGGGGGACCCCCCTCGTCCCGATCGAAGGAGTCCGGTCCGGGTTCAGGGCAGGCCGTACCCGACCGGGATGGACTGCCGCCTCGCGGCACGGTCGCCCACTGGACCTCCTCACCCTTTCCGGAGAGCACGAGGGCCTGGCCTTCGCCGAGGGAAAGCAGGTCGGATTCCCGAACGATCGGGAGCCAGCGGTGGAACTCCCGGGCATCGTCCGGTGAGCCCCGGAACAGGACGAAGTCCGCCGCGTTGGTGCGTGCGGCCTCGGCGACCGATTCGGAAAGCGATCGCATCGCTTGGGTCGCGAGCCAGACGTGGACGTTCCAGCGCCGACCGAGGCGGAGGGCCTCGGCCACGGCCTCGTGGGCGTACCACTGGGCCTCATCGAGGGCGAGGACCGTCTTCGACGGTTGCGCCCGCGACGGCAGCTCCGACCATACGAGGGCGAGGAGGACGGAGAGCAGGTACCGACCGGCCGTTTCCCCGATCTCGCCCGCGTCCCCTGACACGACCGCGATGCGCCCGGGCCGCACCCAGTCCGACACCGAGGCGGTCGCCCCCGGATCGCACAACATCTCGCGCAGGATCCGGCTATCCGTGATCTCCGCGAGCAACCGACGGGCCCCATCGACCTCCTCGGGGCGCTCGAGGACCCGCTCCCGGAGCTGCTCCACGAGCGGCTGGGCCTCGGGTGGGATCCCTCGGGCGATCCGACTTCCCCGGGAGAGGAGCTGCTCCGCTTCGACCAACGTCCCCCGCGGGATCGCGGCGGCGGCTGCGAGGGCACGTCGGAGGGTCTCCTCGATCCGTGGACCCCAGAAGGAGGTCTCCCGGAACCGGGATTCCCGGACCCGGCGGAGGGCGGCAACGAGATCGTCGAAGGTCCGCTCCTGTCGGGCAGGGCCCGGACCGTAGGTCGCCGAGACCGTGCTGAGCGCATTGATCGGGGTTGGGGAGTTGTGGGGGGACACCCAGATGAGTCGCGCCCGAGCGCTCTCGGGAAGGGCATCGATGAATCGCCTCGCTGTGTCGCCCAGCGGATCGAACAGGACGACCCCCGCACGGCCCGTGATCTGACCGGCCAGGCGAACGAGCAAGGTGCTCTTCCCCATCCCCGACTCACCGAGGATGACCAGGTGCCGCCCCTGGTGAGGTTCGATCCAAAGCGGGACCGGCCGCCCGGAAATCCCGATCCCGACGACCAGCGGGGTGGATGCGGGCCTTCGATGCGGGTCGACCGGGAGGAATCGGCTGGTCGGACGTGGGAACAGCATGGCGACCTCGCCCGTAGAGAGCCAGAGTGTCCGAGGGGTCCACGGGGGCCACCACCTCGAGCCTGGGAACCGTAGACCGGACCCGCCCTCGCGCCTCGAAGCGGACTCCGCCAGGGCGCCCAACCTCGCGAGCGCCTCCGTTGGGACTCGTTCGAGGTCGATCTGCTCGAGCAACCCCCGGAACCGCCATTGGCCCGTGAGCCGCCGCTCCACGGCAAGGTCGTCGATCGTCCGGACGGGCGAGGTGGGCAATGGAGCCCGGAACCCAGCGGGCTGAGGGACCAAGGGGCCAACCGGGAAAGCGTTCCGGGACGCCGTTGGGGTACCAAGGGGCGCAAATTCGAACGTCAATCGAACCCCAGACGGAAGGGTCGGGGCGATCGAGAGGATCGGCTCCACCCACGGCGCCCGTTCTTCCGAGGCGGTGGGGAAAGGACCGAGCCCATGCGGGACCCCGATCGCGGTTCGGCGTGTGGGGGAAGGGGTCCAATCCGTCGTGATCGGGGACCACCGGCCCATCGGATAGGTCGGGAGCAGGATCTGCTCGAGCCACTCCGCAAGGGGCCGGGAACTCGGGAGAAGGATGGCCCTGGCGTGGGGCCCGGTTTCGACCATCCATACTAGGCTACCTACGCCGATCGGAGCCACCCGTAGGGCCTCCTCGACACGATTCGGGAAAGGCGCCTCCCCCGGCTTCGGGACGTCCACCATCCCGCTCGAACGGAACGCCCAGCCCCTCGGCAAAACCCCTCGCCTTCGAGACGACGAAGGGGCCCCCGCAGCATTCCGATTGCTCGGACAGCGGAATCTGGACGGTGCCCGAGCCGTTCCGTGCGAGGGGGCGGGTTCGAGATCGGCCGATCGATGTGACCGTGGTCCGGTTTGGGGTCCCAGGCCCAGTTTCCGGAGCGCTCTCCCCTCCGCGAACAGGATTAAATATGGCTTCAGGAGGTCCCGCTTAAGCGCCGACAACTGTCCGACAAACGGGCGGCCGTTGGCGGAAGCACTCGGGGAGATCGGGAGGAAGCCGTGTACCTAAAGCGCGTAAAGGTCCGCAACTTCAAGTCGTTCGCCGGGGCGACCGAGATCCCCTTCCAGCCCGGATTCACCGGGATCGCGGGTCCGAACGGCATGGGCAAGTCGAACATCTCGGATGCCGTCCTGTTCGTCCTAGGGCCGACGAGCTCGAAGGCCTTGCGGGCCGAGCGGTTGACCCACCTCTTCTTCAACGGCGGCTCCTCGAAGAAGCCCGCGACCGAATGTGAGGTCTCCCTCGTCTTCGAGAACCGCGACCGGCTCCTCCCGGTCGAGACCGAGGAGGTCGAGATCACCCGCTACGTCAAGCTGACCTCGAACGACCCCGACGGCTACTACTCCTACTTCTACGTCAACGGCCGCCGGTCGACCCAGACCGAGATCGACTCGCTGCTTTCCCACGCGCGTCTCTCCGGCGACGGCTACAACCTCGTCCAGCAGGGGGATGTCAACCGCATCGTCAGCATGGGACCGGTACCCCGGCGCGGCCTCGTCGAGCGCCTCGCGGGGATCTCCCAGTACCGACGAGGAGCTCGGCAAGGCCGACGCGAAGAGGACGGACCTCGAAACGAACCTTTCCCGGATCAACACGCTCCTCGGCGAGATCAAGAGCCACCTCGGTGCGCTCGAGTCCCAACGGCTCCAGGCGATCCAGTATAAGCAGCTCCAGGAGCAGAAGCGGAACACCGAGGCGCGGCTCGCCCGGGCCGGTCACCAACTCGCCCGTCAGGAGGTCGCGAGCTGCGAGGCCCAGTTGAAGAAGCTCCAGGCCGACCTCGAGGCGCTCCGATCCCAGACCCAGAAGCTCGAGGACGAACGCGGCGGCCTCGCGGCCTCGATCGACAAGATCGAGCAGGAGATCGCCCGGCAGGGCGGCGCCGAGGCGGCGAAGTTCAAGGCCGATCTCGATGAGCGCCGGATGGCGTTCGCCCGGCTCGACGAGAACGTCCGCAGCTCCGAGGAAGAGATCGCAGCGCTCACGACGCGGGCCGAGGAACTCGCCGAACAACTCGCCCGGGAGCAGAAGGAAACGACCGAGCTCACCACCAAAGAGCGCACGCTCGCCCAGCGGGCCAAGGAGGCCGAGGGACGCGCCTCGTCCCTCGCGGCCGAACTCACCGAGGCGACCTCCAAGACCGATCCTTCTCAGGGGAAGCTCGCCGGCATCCGCAAGGAGGTCCTCCAGACGGAGCGCGAGCTCGAGACCGCCCAGAAGCGGTGGGAGGGGCTCGTCGCGACCCGGGAGAGCGCCAAGGCCGCTCTCCAGACCGCCGAGCGCGACCTCGCCGTGGTGGAGGACGATCGCAGCGCCCGGGAGATCGAGCTCAAGGACGCCGAACTGCGGGTCCGGGAGTCGTCGGGCGCGGACGGCGCCGGGGCGCGATCGAGCGGCGACCTCCAGAAGGAACTCTTCCAGGTCAAGGCGAAGGAGAACTCGGTGCGGGCCGAGGAGGACCGGCTCGAGCCGGGAGGTCCTCGAGCTCAACCGCCGGTACATGGCCCTCGACGCCCGGCTCAAGGTCCGGGCGGAGAAGGGCGGGGGACAGGGGACCCTCGCGGCCATCGATTTCCTCCTCTCCCAGCGCAACCTCGGCAAGGTCGCCGGGATCCGGGGCACCGTCCAGGAACTGATCACCTTCGACGCCCCTCACACGACCGCCCTCTCCGTCGCGGCGGGGAGCCGTTTCCAGGCCCTCGTCGTGGAGACCGACCAGGTCGCCGAGGAGTGCATCAAGCTCCTCCGCAACGAGAAACGGGGTAGGGCCACCTTCCTGCCGCTCAACAAGATCCTGCCCGGCCGCCCGAAGGGGAAATCCCTCGTCGCGGCTCAATCGTCGGGGAGTCTCGGCTTCGCGATCGACCTTGTCCATTTCGACGAGGAGCTGAGGCCGGCACTCTGGTACGTCTTCGGCGAGACCGTCGTCATGGAGGACCTCGGGCGGGCCCGCACCCAGATGGGCGGGGTCCGGCTCGTCACGCTCCAAGGCGACCTCATCGAGGCGACCGGGGCGATCACCGGTGGGTCGCTCGACCCCAACAAGGGTCCCGGAGCCGACAGCGCGGTCGAGCTGAAGCGCCTCGGCGAGGAGCTTCGGGAGAAGACCGCCGCCGAGTCCGCGGCGAAGGCCGAGCTCGACCGGCTCGGCGAGAAGGCCCGCGCCCTTTCTGAGGAGCTTGCGAAACGCTCCGGCCAGGCCGATGCGCGGGCCCAGACCCGAGACCTCCTCTCGAAGGACGTCGAGAGCGCGCGGGAGCGCCTCAAGGAGTGCGCGGCCCGATGGAAAGAGGCCGGGGAGCGCCGCGTGGCCGCCGAGAAAGCGCTCGCGAAGTTCGAGTCGGAGTCTTCCACCCTCTCTACCACGCTCGCGGACCTGAAGGCGACCCGGGAGAGGCTCCAGCAGGATTACCTCGGCCAGCTGCCGGCTTCGGTCTCGAAGCGCCTCCAGGCGCTCCACGATTCGAATCAGTCGGCCAACGAGGAACGCCTCAAGGTCGCCGGTGAGCTCGAGGCGATCCGCGCGTCGATGACCGCGGCCACCAAGGCCCTCGAGAGCCGGAAGGCCGAGGTCGCGGCCCTCAAGACCACGCTCCAGGAGAAGAACAAGCAGCTCGGGACCATCCGCAAGAACCGCGACGCGGCGAAAGAGTCCCTCGAGGCGCTGCGATCCGTCGAGGCGAAGCAGTCCGCGCGCGTCCAGGGACTTACCGAGGAACGCCGACAGCTCGACGAGCGGCGGCTGAAGGTGGCGGCCCTACTGGGGACGAGCCAGGAGGCGCTCCGGTCGAAGGTCGACCTCGAGCATTCCGAGACGGTCCGGCTTGAGACCGCCCGCAGCCACCTCGCTGAGGTAGAGGCCGCCCTCAAGGACCTGCCCGAAGCGAGCGAGGACGAGCCCCGGTCCCGGTCGAGGAGCTCAAGCGGTCGATCCAGACGTTCCAGGCCCAGCTCGACGGGATGGGCTCGGTCAACCTTCTCGCGCTCGAGGAGTACGAGGCCGAGAAGACCCGCCTCGCCGATTTCGAGACCGAGGTCAGTCGTCTCGGCAAGGAGAAGTCCGAGCTCACCGACCTCGTCGGGGAGATCGAGACGAAGAAGCGGGAGAAGCTCTCGACCGTCACCACCCAGGTCAACGAAGGGTTCCGGGAGATCTACGCGGACCTCTCCGGCGGGGGCGAGGGCGAGATCGCCCTCGAGAACCCCACGGACCCGCTCGCCGGCGGGCTCCTCATCAAGGCCCGACCGATCGGCAAGAACGTCCAGCGGCTCGAGCAGCTCAGCGGTGGGGAGAAGTCGCTCGCGAGCCTCGCGTTCATCTTCGCGCTCCAGCGCTACGATCCGAGCCCGCTCTACGTCTTCGATGAGGTCGACATGTCCCTCGATGGGGTCAACGCCGAGAACGTCGGAAGGATGCTGCGCCGCAACGCCGAGCGCGCCCAGTTCGTCGTGATCTCGCTAAGGAAGGTGACCCTCAAGTTCGCCCACCACCTCTTCGGGGTCACCATGCACGGCGACGGCTGCTCGCGCGTGGTGGGCCTGAAGCTCGACGAGATCGTCGATGTCGACGAGCGCGACCGTGGCGCGGAGCCCCGGCCGCCCGAGGCCGTCGCCGTTGCTCCGGGGGCCGCATGACGATCTCGGAGTTCCAGGCGGACGCCCTCGCCGCGGAGACCCCGGCGGTCTCCCGAGAGGCCGCCGAGCGCGTCGTCGACTACCTCGTCTTCCACAAGTCGCTGATCGGCGAGACCGCCGGACGTCCGGCGATCCTCGAGCGCTACCTCGCCCTCGTCCAGAAACTCAAGGAGGGGGTCCACGTCGTGATCCCCGATCCGTTCCAGAAGGCGACGGCCCTCCTCTTCGAGCTCGTCATGGAGGAGGAGTTCGATCCGTGGGAGATCGACCTCGTCCGGTTCACCGAGGTCTACATCGAGCGGGTCCGGTCGGAGGGCGGCGTCAATTTCGCGGTGGCGGGGCGGCTCCTCTACATGGCCTGGTCGATCCTCTACCTGCAGTCCCAGCAGCTCCTGCGCGCCCGGGAACCCCCGGCCGAGGACGCGGCGGCCGCCGACCCGGTGGACGACACCTACCTCTCCGACCTCTCGACCCCCGAGGAGGTCGACGTCACCACGGCGATCCTTGACGGGCCGCCCGGGGCGAGCCTGACCCCGATGGTCCGCCACCCCGAGACCCGTCCGGTGAGCCTGATCGAACTGGTCCAGGCGTTCACCGACGCCGAGGTCGAGGCCCGTCGGGCGCTCAAGGTCCAGGAGCTGCGGGAGCGGCTCCGGGAGGAGCAGCGGGCCCCCCCCGAGGTCCTCGTCCACGGCGACATCCCCGAGCGGGACCTCGCCGACGCGTGGGCGACGGCGCTCGCCCATCCCATCGGGGAACCGTTCCCGATGCTCGACCTGTGGCGGCCCGAGCAAGGCCGCGACCGCTTGGTCTCCCTCTTCCTCGCGACGCTCTTCCTCGCCCGCGAGCGCGCGATCGAGCTCCGCCAGGAGCGGCTCGGCGAGAGCCCGCTCTTCCTCGTCAGATCGCTCGAGGCCCGGCCGCCGAAGCTCCCGGAGGACTGAGATGCCGAGCCGGGTCGACCAGCTCGTGCTGCGGGTCGAGGCTTTGCTCTTCGCTGCGGGCAAGCCGCTCTCGGTCCGGGAGCTCGGCGAGACGCTCGGCGCCGCCGACCACCGCGCCGTCCAGCGCGCGGTCCGCACTCTCGCCCGCACCTACGAGCAGCGCCAGACGGCCCTCGAGGTTAAGCGGGTCGGCGACCGGTACGCCCTCCAGCTCCGCGAGAGCTTCGTGCCGACCGCCCACTCCGTGACGCCGATCGACATGGCCCCGAAGACGATCAAGGCGCTCACCCTGATCGCCTACCACCAACCGATCGTCCAGAGCCGGCTCGTCCGGATGCTCGGCGAGTCGACCTACGAGGAGGTCCAACGCCTAAGGGACTCAGGCCTCGTCCGGGCGGAACCCAAGGGCTCTACCCTCGAACTCACCACGACCCGCCAGTTCGCCGAGCAGTTCGGGATCGCCTCGACGAAGCCGGAGGAGATCCGACGGTTCCTCGAGCATCGGCTCGGGGTCCCGAGCCCGTCGACACCGAGCCCCACTCCTTCGCCGTCGGGAGGCGACGCGCCCGAGGCGGCCCCGGTGTTGGGGGACGCCCCCCCGCCACCGACGCTCGAACCCGCCCCGCCCTGACCCGTCGCCCTACAGTCTCCCGCACGTCGGGCACCGGACCGGCTCGGCCGGCCTCGGCGAACCGCAGTACGGGCAGTCGAACGTGGGGGCCCCCTCCGGGATCGGCGCGACCTCCGCGGGGTTCGGGAACCCCGAGGGGGCGAGGCGGATCCGAGCGCGGCCCGAGCGCTGTTGGGTGACGACGGCCAGCAGGACGATCCCGACGATCAGGAGCAGGACCGCGATGATCAGCCCGACGCCGAGCGTCGAGATCGGCGCGGTGAGGGTGGGCAGGCCCGGCGTCGGGCCGTGGTATTGGTAGCCCACGATCGCAGGGTTCGAGTACGCCGAAAGGAACCGGCTCGGATCGAGCCCGCCCCAGCCGGTGAGCGCGTCCCAGCCGATCTCCGCGGAGAAGAGGTAGTTCGACCCTTTCGTGACGTCGAGGAACGGATCGGCCGGGCCCGGATGCGCCGCGAAGTAGCCGGCGATCCGGTAGATCGAAGGGTCGAGGTAGCCGAAGCGGTGGCCAGCGACCTCGCTCATCTCGGCGACGAGGCCCGCCAGCAGCGGCGAGGCGATGCTCGTCCCCTGCAGGATCGCGTACTCCACGTTCCCGCTCGAGCTGATCCCCGTGAACGCGATCGTCGAGTTCGCCGAGAGCCCGAGGTCGGGCTCCGAGCGGCCGAGGCTCAAAGCCTTCTGGATCCCTTCGGCGTTGGCGATCGCGGGCTGGGCCGCCGAGTCGAACTGCCAGGACGGCTCTCGATAGAGCGTCGCCCCGCCTCCTTCGGAGCCGGTGAGGTTCCCCGCGCCGCCGATCGTATCGTACCAGGCGGTCTGGGCATAGATCGGCCCAGAGTCCGCGTCGTAGGCGAGGGTCGGGGCGTGCGTCCCATCGAACGTCCCGGTCGACGACCCGCCGCTCCCGAGCGTCGCCCCTCCGACGGCGATCGTGCCGGAGCTGTTGAACGCCGCGCTCGCGGGCCACCCGGGCTCCGAGCCGAGGAAGGCGTTGGTCTGGGAGGCCGGGGCGTTCCCGGAGTCCCCGCTCGCGGCCAAGACGGTCACGCCGATGGCCGCCGCGTGGGCGAGCTCCGCGTTCCAGAGGGAGTCGTTCAGGTCCGCGATCCCGAAGGAGGCGCTCACCGAAGCGAGCGTCCGGTTGCCATAATCGTAGGAGAGCGCGCTCGAAAGGTCGGTCGCGAAGTCGTCAGCGATCTGCCCGTCGGTCACGGCGCTCGGTGTGGCGTACTCGAGGCTCGCCGGGAAGTAGAAGTTGGCGACCTCGGCCCCCGGGGCGACGCTCCCGGCCATCTCGAGGTCGAGGGAGTTCTCGACGGCGTCGTTCGTATCGTCCCCGAGGCTCCCCAGCGATCCCGGCGCCGGCGGGTCGATCCCGGAGATCGGGACCGGAACTCCGACGAACTCGGGGCTCGGCCATCCGGAGGGGTACGTGGCGTTCACGTACGCCTGGACGGCGACCGGGTTCCAGGGGGGGAGGTTGAGCCCGCTCGTGCGGTTGTATCCGCTCATGAGGAGCGTCGCCACGGCCTCGGAACGTGCGAAGGAGGCGTTCACGACGGAATCCGGTGCGCCGGGCATCAGCGGCGTCTCGTTGTAGAGGCCGATGTAGTCCGAGCCCACGAACCATTGGGTGCCGGAAATCGGGCCGGTCCCGTTCAGGAAGTCGGGTCGGGCCGGGAGCGTGCCCGACCCCTGAATGAGGCCTTCCTCCCCCGGCGGGCTGGTCCCTCCGATCCCGACCGGCCCTGTGAGGCCCCCGATGCCCTCGATCTCACGGGAGATGATCGGCGGCAGTGACGGGATCGATTCGAGCACCCGGACGCTCCTCGACCCTTCCACGAGCATCCCCAGCGTGCTGCCGAGCGCACGCTCAGCGCCCCCGAGGCCAATCGAGAAGGTGACCCCGGACCGGTCCCGGGTCGCCGAGAAGCCCGTGCCCCCGTACTCCCGGAAGTATCCCTCCACGGAGGTCAGGTTCGCCGGGGATGGTTCGAAACGCGCCTCGAACGCGGATTCCGTGAGGAAGTGGTGGAACTGTGGGGAGGCCGGGTCGCCCACCGAGGCGTCGAATCCGGCGAGCCCCAGGGCGTCGCTCGGGGTGAGTGTGACCGTGAGCCGGACGGGAATCCCCGAAGCGAGCCGAGCGAGCTCGGCGCTGTCCGAGGCGGTGAGAAGGCCGGGGGCCCAATTCGGCCCGTCGCGGGATTGTGCGCCGGGCCCCACGTGGCCGAGGGGCAGGCCGGTGGGCCCAGCGACGAACAGGGCAAGGAGGATCGCCCCTAGCGCGCTTGAGTTCCGTCGAGCCGTTCGCACGGGCGGACCAGCATCGGTTGGATGATAAGAGGGAGCGGATTCCGACCCTAGCGGAGACGGGGTTGGAAGAGAGGTCGAGCCGGGTCGCCGGCGATGCGGCGGGCTGCCTGTTCTGCGACATCGCGCGCAAGCGCTCGCCGGCGTACTGGGTCTACGAGGACGCGGAAGCGGTCGCCTTCCTCGACCTCTTCCCGTACACCCGGGGCCATCTCCTCGTCGTTCCCAAGCGGCACGTCGACCGGTTCACGGAGCTCCCCCCCGAGGAGTATGCCGATTTCCTGGGCGCCGTGACCAATGTCTGCCGGAAGGTCGACCGGCTCACCCGGCATTACAATCTCGCCGTGAACCAGGGCTCGCTCGCTGGGCAGATCGTCTTCCACCTTCATGTGCACATCATTCCCCGATACGGCGAGGAGAACCCATTCGTCCAGCGACCAAGGACCCGGCTCGACGACGGGGACGCCCGCGATCTCGTGGGCCTTCTCACTCCCGCATGACCGCTCGAGGGCTGGATGAACGCCCCCCCGCGGTCGCGGGCCAGTTCTACGAGGAGGAGGGCGCCAAGCTCGCTCGCCAGGTGGAGGCTTGCTTCCTCGATCCGCGGGGCCCGGGCGAGCTTCCCCCACACCACCGCTCGATCGATCGCTCGATCCGCGCGGCGATCGTCCCGCACGCGGGCTACCGATACTCCGGCCCGATCGCCGCGCGAGCGTTCTTCGAGCTCGCGAAGCAGCGGCCAGCGCCCGTCGTGCTGATCCTCGGGGTCGACCACCAGGGCGCGGGGGCGCCGTTCGCCCTTTCCAATCGCCCTTGGGCGACCCCTCTCGGACGCGTCGACGTCGACCCGGAGCTCGTCCGCGACCTGGCCCAATCACCGATCGTCGTTGACGAGCGGGCTCACGGGCCGGAGCATTCGATCGAGGTCGAGCTGCCGTTCCTGCAGTACGTGGAACCGAACCCGAGGATCGTTCCCTTGATGGTCCGCCACGCCCCGTTCGAGACGCTCTATCGAGTCGCGGCGGTGGTGCGATCGGCGATCGCGCATCGGGAGGTCCTTCTCATCGCCTCCACCGATTTCTCGCACTACGTCCCCGCCGAGACGGCCCGGCGGCTCGACCATCTCGCGATCGGCGCGATCCTTCGGAGGGATCCGCAAGCGCTCTACGAGACCGTCGAGCGGGAGGGGATCTCGATGTGCGGGATCGCGCCGACGACCGTTCTCCTCCAGGTTCTCAAGGAAGAAACGCTCTCCGCTCGGCTCCTCGCCTGGGGGCATTCCGGGGAGGCGGAGCGGATGTCCCGCGTCGTCGGGTATGCTTCCATCCTGCTCGAAGGACCGGGCGCGCGAGAACCACGGAACGGCGTCGAGGGGCCCGCACCCACCCATCGGCCGGCCGCGACCCGGGCGCTCGACCGGGTGGGGTGACCCGCGGCCCTCGCCGGCCGGGCCGCCTCAGCCCCCGGCGTTCGGGGGGTGAGATGCGCCGGCGACCCGCCCGAGGGCGTACGGGAGGAGCCCGCCCGCCCGGTAGTAATCGACCTCGATGGCCGACCCGATCCGGCACTCGGTGGTGAATTCCTTGACCGCACCGGTCGCGCCCTCGGCCCGGACCCGGACCTCGCCGCGCGGGCGGAGTTCCGTACCCGCAGGGATGGACAGATGGAACCGTTCGCTCCCATCGAGCCCGAGTTCGCTCGCCCCTTCTCCGGCCCGGAATTGGAGGGGAAGGACCCCCATGCCCACGAGGTTGCCTCGGTGGATCCGCTCGAACCCCTTCGCGATCACGGCCCGGACCCCGAGGAGGAGGGGGCCCTTCGCCGCCCAGTCCCGCGAACTGCCCTGGCCGTAGGAGGCCCCCGCGAGCACGATCAGCGGGACCTTCTCCGACCGGTACCGCTCCGACGCCTCGAAGATCGTGAGGAGGGTCCCGGACGGCTGGTGACGGGTGAACCCGCCTTCCTTCCCGCCGGCGAGCCGGTTCTTAAGGCGCACGTTCGCGAACGTCCCCCGGACCATCACCTCGTGGTTTCCCCGGCGGGTGCCGTACGTGTTGAACTCGGCGGGGGGCACGCCGTGCTCCCTAAGGTATCGGCCCGCGGGGCTCTCTGAGGGGATCTCCCCGGCGGGGGAGATGTGATCGGTGGAGACCCGATCGCCGAGGAGCGCGAGGACCCGGGCACCCGCGAGGAGCGTGCCGTCCGGGCGGGGCGGGGGCGGCGCCGGGAGCGCGAAGTACGGCGGCAACCGGAGGTACGTCGAGGCCGGGTTCCACCGGTAGCTCCCGCCGTCGCCGGCTGAGGGAAGATGCTCCCAATGCGGGTCGCCTTCAGTGATCTTCCGGTACTTCTCCCGGAAGATCGACGGGTCGAGCGAGGATTCGACGAGGGCCCGGATCTCGGGGGCCGTTGGCCAGAGGTCCTTGAGGTAGATCGGTCGGCCGTCAGAGCCCTGGCCGAGTGGCTCCTTCGAAAGGTCCACGTCGACCCGGCCCGCGAGGGCGTAGGCGACGACCAGCATCGGCGAAGCGAGATAGTTGGCCCGGACCTGGTTATGGATCCGGGCCTCGAAGTTGCGGTTCCCCGAGAGGACGGCAGCGACGTAGCCGTCCGACGCCTCGACGGCCTGCGCGACCGGCGGCGGGAGCGGCCCCGAGTTCCCGATGCAGGTCGTGCAGCCGTACCCGACGAGGTCGAAGCCGAGCTCCTCGAGCGGGCGCATGAGGCCGGCCCGTTCGAGGTACTCCGTGACGACCTTCGAGCCCGGAGCGAGGGAGGTCTTCACGTACTTCGGGACCTTCAGGCCGAGCGCCTGGGCCCGCTTGGCGATCAGCCCCGCTCCGACCATCACCGAGGGGTTCGAGGTGTTCGTGCAGCTCGTGATCGCGGCGATGACCACGGCGCCGTCCGGCAAATCGAGGCCTCCGGCGACCGCGGGCCGCCGCGGGTGCTCCCTTCGGTAGGCCCCGGCGGTCTTGTGGAACGATTCGGGGAGCGCGGTGATGGGCATGCTCTCTTCGGGGTTGCCGGGCCCCGAGACCGTTGGGACGATCGTCCCGAGGTCGATTGGCAGGACGTCGGGGAACTCCGGATCGGGGTCGCTCGGGTAGTGCCAGAGCCCCTGCAGCCGGGCGTACGCTTCCACCCGGGCGATCAGCTCGGGGGGCCGCCCGGTCGACCTCAGGTAGCTCAGCGTCGCCGCGTCGATCGGGAAGAGCGACGCGGTCGCCCCGAACTCGGGGCTCATGTTGGAGATCGTCGCCCGATCCGGGACCGAGAGGTGCTCGAGGCCCGGACCGAAGAACTCGACGAACTTGTCGACGACCCCCTTCGCCCGAAGGGCGCGGGTCACTGTGAGGACGAGGTCCGTGGCCGTCGCTCCCTCGGGAAGCCGGCCCGAAAGCCGCACCCCCACGAGTTCGATCCGGGCGAGGAAGTACGGCTCGCCGAGCATCGCGGCCTCGGCCTCGATCCCTCCGACGCCCCATCCGAGGACGCCGACTCCGTTGACCATCGGAGTGTGGGAGTCGGTGCCGACGAGGGTGTCCGGGAACGCCTCGACGCGGCCATTCCGCTCGCGGCGGTCGACGACCTGGGCGAGGTACTCGAGGTTGACCTGGTGAACGATCCCATTCCCGGGCGGGACGACCCGGAACTGCCGGAATCCCTTCTGGGCCCACCTAAGGAAGTCATATCGCTCCCCATTGCGCTCGAACTCGCGCTCGAGGTTGATGAGGAGGGAGCGGCGCTCACCGAAGCTATCGACTTGGACCGAATGGTCGATCACGAGGTCGACCGGGATCGTGGCGTTCACCCGGGACGGGTCGATCCCGCGGGCCGAAGCCGCATCGCGCATCGCGGAAAGGTCGACGACGACCGGGACCCCGGTGAAATCCTGTAGGAGCGCCCGGGTCGGGAAGAACGGCAGATCCTCGACAACCTCGCCCCGGGCGAGCGCCTGGATCGCGTCGATCGTGGTGTGCCCGCGGTCGAGATTTCGAAGGAGGTTCTCGAGGAAGATCCGGATCGTCTTCGGACGGCGCCGGAGTACGTCGGGGTCGACGCCCGGGATCCGGTCGAGCCGCCATACCGTGGAGCGTTCGCCGCCGACATCGAGGGTGTCGGTCACGGGGGGGTTGAGGGCGTTCATGCCGGGTCGAGCGGAGGAGAGTTCATCTCGTCTGCGCCCGGCGCTGACCCGCACGTTCCGCGCGGAGTCTTTGCCGCGCCCACTTTATAAGGCGACCCCGCTCCCTCGAGCCGATCCATGATCCTGAGCGACACCCGGATCCTCGAGGAGGTGAAGCGGGGCCGCATCGTCATCCGGCCGTTCCGGCCGGACTGCCTGGGTTCGAACTCCTACGATGTCCACCTGGGACCCTACCTCGCGACCTACCAGGAGGGGGCGCTCGACGCCGGCCGACCGAACCTGGTCCACGAGTTCCGGATCCCCCCGGGGGGCTTCGTCTTGATCCCCGGTCAGCTCTACCTCGGGGTCACCGAGGAGTACACCGAGACCCACGGCTACGTCCCGTTCCTCGAGGGGAAGTCGAGCGTCGGCCGACTGGGAATCGATATTCATTCGACCGCCGGGAAGGGTGACGAAGGGTTCTGCAACTACTGGACCCTCGAGATGTCCGTGAAGCTCCCCGTTCGCATCTACCCCGGGATGCCCGTCGGCCAGTTGATCTACTTCGAGATCTCCGGCCCCGTGGCCCGCAGCTATTCGTCGAAGCGGACGGCGAAGTACCGGGCGGTGAGCGCCCACCCGACCCCGTCGCGGATGCACCTGAATTTCCCGCGGACGAAGCCCGGCCCCGCGAAGGGGCGAGGGCGGAAAAGTCGCCGGTCTACGGCGCAAAACCGACCCGCTTGAGCAAGGTCTCTTGGGCCCGGCCCGCCGCGCCCTCGACGCCGATCGGGCCAAGACCGGCACCGCGAGCCACCGCGACCGCCTGGGCCTGGGTCAGGAGCTCCTTCGTGGTGTGGGCGTCGGAGTCGACGATGAGCGTCGCGCCCGCCGCATCGCCGACCCGCGCCACGTGGCCGTTCGCCATCATGTGGGTGCGTCGCCCCGAGAGCTCGACGAAGACGTCGTTCTTCTTCGCGAGGTCCGCGTCTTCCGGAGCAAGGAGCCCGGGGTGGGCCAGGATGTCGACCTCGGGATTCGAGACGGCCGCGTGGTTCGTCCCTTCGAGGACCGGTTCGTTGAGCGTCTCGCCGTGCACGACCACGATCCGGGCACCGGCCCGGCGGGCGCGACTCACGGCCTCGTCGATCTTGGATGGGGGAACGTGGGTGATCTCGACGCCGGGGATCGCGACGATCTCCCAGTCCCGGGCGAGCTCGCACTCCGCGATCTCCGCCTCGACGATCCATTCGAGGTTGCCCATGCTGACGTGATCGGTGATCGTGATCGCCTTGAGCCCCAGGACGACCGCTTGCCGGATCATCTCGATCCCCACACACTCGCCATCGGTGAGGACGGTGTGGCTGTGGAACTCGGACCGCCGGAACTCCGTCACGCCGGTCCCTCCGGTGAACGACTCGGCGAAGTGGACGGCGGCCGCTCGGTTGCCCCCTCCCCGAAGAGGTAGAATGCGGGGCGACCCGGCCGAGCCCGATCTCGGCGACCCTTCGGGTCAAGGGGGCCCCCCTCCTCTTCCCGGACGATCTCGATGGAGCGGAGCCGGAAGCGCCGGAGGAGGTAGCCCTGGGCGGAGTGGAGGATGGCGAGGTCGTCGGTCCCGTCGGGAGGCGGGGCGGGCTCCGAGCGGATCGTGGGCGCGACCCGCCCGGCGTACTTCGCGATCTCGCCGAGGTACGCCGCAAGCTCCGGGTGCTTCTGGGCACGCTCCATCAGCTCGCGGAGGTTGGGCGCCCCCGGGGGAGAGACGGCGCCCTCTCGGATCCAGGCCTCGACGGTGCGCTTCCAGGGCGCCGCTACGAAGAGGACCGCCTCGCCCGGCGGGTTGCCCTTCGCGATCGCCGGCTTGAGGACGCTCCGCAGGTCCTCTTCGAGCCGATCGATGACCTCCTCGGCGGCGAGGGCGGTGGCCGACCGCGGGAATTCCTCGGGCCGAGGGAAAGGGGTGACCGCTACGAGGCCCGTGAATTGGCCGTCTCCGAGCTCCTCGGCGAGGTGAGGGGTGATCGGTCCGATGGCGGCGATCCAGGCCTGAGTGACCCGGGCGAGGGTTGGACCGTGCTCTCCACCTCGGACGAGATAGCGGCGGATCGCGCCCGGAAGCTCAGCGTACAGCGCCTCAGCGGCGTCCCGCATCCGACCCTCTTCGAAGGCGGGCGCCACGCGCGCGAGGATGTCGTGCGCCCGGCTCTCGAGCCATCGCTCGAGCTCGGGTGGACCTCCGCCCCCCTCGGAGAGGCCGGCCCGCGCGAGTCGCGCGAGATCCTCGAGCCGCTCGGTCGCCGCATCGGCGAGCGCCGGGTCCCAATCGACGTCCTGACTCGGGGAGGCCGAGGTCGCGTAGAAGAGCCGGAGCGCGTCGGCCCCCCACTTCTCGAACGCGTCCCGGAGCGGGGGGATCGCGCCCCCCTTCGAGGAGACCTCCTTCTTCGAGATCTTGGCGCCGCCCTGGGCGGTGAGCCAGCCGTGCATCAGGAGCCCGAGCGGCTGCAGCGTCGGCGGGAGCAGGAGGGCGTGGGTCGCGAGGAAGACCGGGAAATGGACCCGCTTGTGCTCCTTGCCCGCGATGTTGAGATCGAGGGGGTACCAATACTGGAAGAGCGCCCGCGCCCGGTCGAGCGTCGCCTTCGGCAGGCTCGGCTCGCCCGATCCTTCCCCGAGAATGACGAAATCGAAGAACGCGTCGGTGAGGGCGCTCTCCGGGATCTCCCCGTCGGCGACGAGGGTCCGGATCGGGAAGTACGCGGGGTAGAGGGTCGAGTCCGCGATCGGTTCGATCACCCAGCTCTCGTCCTTGGGGAACGGCGTGCCGAGCCATCGACCCCGGCGGGTGCAGGGACGGTCCCCGAGCCAGTCGAAGATGGCGGGCAGTTCTCGTCGGGTACTCGTCGGGACGGACGCTGAGGCGCTCGAGCAGATCCAGGTCCTTGAGCTTCCAGGCCGGGTCGCTATAGCGGATGAACCACTGGTCGGGGACCCTTTGGATGATCACTTCGTGTCCGTTCCGGCAGACCACGGGCTCCGAGAACTCGCGGACCTCGGGGGATCGCCCGGTCGCCGCCAGTTCGTTCGAGACCCTCGTGCGAGCCTCGGGCACCGGGACCTCATCGAGTAGACCCGGGGCCATACGGCCCCGGATCAGCTCAAGCCGGTAGAGACGCTCGGTGGCGCTCTGGAGCGCTTCCGCATCCGCGAGGCCCTTGGCCCCCGTCGCCCGCACGGCCCGCTCGGCCGGCGCGCCCACCCCCCCCATCGAGCTCCCGCTCCGAGGGGGTGAGGCCCGAATCCGGGAGGGTCACGATCTGCGGGACTTCCGCGACCCGCGATCGTTCGTGCGGGGGAAGTTCCGCGAGGGCGAGCCAATCCGCCGGGGCGTGGGCGGGCACGGACATCACGATCCCGGTCCCGATGGCCGGGTCGACGATCGGGCTCGAGATCACGGGCACGCGACGGCGGGTGATCGGCAGCTCGGCCGAAACACCGGCGAGCGACTCGGGGCGAACACCCGCGCCGAGGTGACCCCCGATCTGCTCGACCAGCCGACGACCGCCTTCGGCCGAGACCACATAGCGCTCGTCGCCGTGGTGCCATGTGGCGAGGGGCGCCGTCGGGTGGATCCAGACGTTCGTCGCCCCGTAGAGCGTCTCGGGGCGCAATGTGGCGGCGAGCAGGAACCGACCGTCGTCCAACCGGAACGGGACGCTACGGTAGATCACCCACTCGGCCGTTCCTCCTTTCGCGAGGTCGGTCTCCGACGGATCGACCGAGACGGGGCCACAAACCGGGCAGACGGAGGCGTAGTGGGGAGCCTGGCCGAGGGCGCCGGCGGCTTCCAAGCGATGGAATTGCCACCGGATGAACGCCCGGTAGTCCTCATCGATCGTGGTCACGTAGGCGCGCTCGTCGATCAAGAGGCCGAACTGTCGGAACACGTCGAGGTAGCTCCGGCCGAGGAATCGACCGGCAAATTCGGGTTCCTCCAACCGAGGCCATTCCGATTCGGGAATGCCCTGATCCTCGAGCTGGCGGAGCGTCAGGGGATCGCGCCGCTGGACCTTCTGGGCGAACGTCACGGCGGGGAGGCCGGAGACGTGCGTCCCGGTCGGGAAGAAGACGGCTCGTCCGCTCATCCGGTAGAACCGGTGCAAGAAGTCGGCGTAGGCGAGACCGCGGAGGTGGCCGACGTGCAGGAAGCCGCTCGACCCCGGGTACGCCACGATGGCATAGAACTTCGCCTTCGATGGGTCCGGGTCGCCGCGGGCGAGGGCGGCTCCGGCCCACGCCGCCTGCCAGTGGGCCTCCCGGCTCTTCTCCATCCGCGGCTCGAACGGGCGACGCTATCTAAATGCTCGCGGTAGAGTTGAGGGCGCCCTCGGAACGATGCGACTTCTCGGGACGCCGGTCCGTCTCCTCGGCTTTCCTTGCGAGTCGATCCCGAACCCCCAGCTCGCCGCGCTCGGCGTTCCGCGCCTCGGACGGTTCTACCTGCCGGAGTCCGAGGCCCCCCTGATGGATGGGGAGGCCCTAGAGACCCGCGAGTTCCTCGAGGACGACAACCGGGGAGCGGTGACCGCCGACCCCGTGATCTCCCTCGATGGCCGTCCGTTCCACCTTTCGATCAAAGGGATCGGCTCGACCGTCGACCCGTACTCCTCCCGCCCTCTCGACGTAGAGATGGCCCTTGAGATCGTCGCGGACCCGGACGTCCGGGCGCGCCTCCAACGCGCCCGATCGACCGGTCCCGGGCGCCTGATCACGGGCGAGCTCTGGCTCCGGGGCTCGCCGGTACGGCGGCCAGGGGATCGAGCATGCGCGCACCGCGCTCGACATCTCCGAAAGGGCGGAGCTCACCGATCTGGGCGGAATGCGCATCGCTCCAGTCATCGAGATCAGCCTCCTCCCGGATGCGCTGGTCGAACGGCTCCGCCACATCTTCTGGTACCGCCGCTACCCCGGTCGGATCGTTCAAGAAGCTCGCCTCGTCCCGTCGAACGTCCGGATCTACTTCCATGCCCGCACCACGGTCGGCGGGAACGTGGCCTATCTCTTCGACCTCTTCGGGATCGATTCGGACGCCAGAGCGATCGCCTTCGAGATCACCTTCTTGAGGACGGCCCTCCCGATGCTTTCGCTCTTTGCGCGCACCCTCGAGACGGGTCCGAAACCCGACCAGTACCGGGGCCTCGACTTTCACGACGTCTGGCTCGACAAGGACGCGGTCCTCGCGCCGGACGGCTCGGTCTACTTCGTCGACCTCGAAGGGATCGAGCCGGTCACGGTCGACCGGGCCCAGGTCCAGGAGCGGATCGAGGACCAGATCTACCGGACGCTCTACGAGCTCGTCTTCGCCTACGAGCAGATCGAGGGCGAGCGGAGCCGCCGCTTCGGGGCGCGCGGGACCCGCAAGCGCCACTTCGAGGGGATCCTCCGGGAAGCGGTCCAGGAGGACCCGCTCCTCCGCCTGGAGGATCGGGGGGATCGGCTCGACCTCCTCTTCCTCAACAAGCTTCATGAGCCGTCGCTCGATGTGCGATTCCCCGGAGTCGACTTCAGCCCGTGACGAATTGCAAGGACGTCTACGGGTTCCTCTCGAGCGTCCGGGACCGCAACGTTACCGGAGCGTTGGCATCGGCGGATCTTCAATCGCTCCAGCAGGCGGGCCTCGTCGCCTTCCTCAACGCGGGGGAATACGCCAGGGCCACACAGGATCTCCAAGCCCTTTCCACGGACGAGGCGGCCCTCGCCCAGTCGCAGGCGGCCCGCGCGCAGTCCGAGTCGACGCTCTCCGGGGACGAGCGCCGGACCCACTCGATCCTTTTCCACCTCGAGGGCGAGACGAAGCGGGCCGCCCTCCTCGAGGAGACCGCCCGGGCCCAGCAAGCGTTCCGGAACGCCGACGCCGACGCGGCGGCGCGATCCAAGGTCGTCGTGGACCTGATCGCGAAGAAGTCGCTCCTCGACACCCTCGTCCCCGGCGCCGGCGGCTACATCGCGCTCACCCCGTTCGGCTCGCTCGAGACCCGAAGGCTCGGTCTCGCCCTCTACCGGTTCTCCGACGTCGATTTCTCGAGCTACTGGGCGGTTCGCCAGCAGGTCACGCGCGACCTCAACGACATCGCCGACCGGGCCGGTCAAGCGTTCGCCACCCTCACGGGCCCCCTGGCCGGCGTCGAACGCTCGAACGTGTGGACGATCGCGGTCGGACTGGCCAAGGGTGGGTCCGATCTCGTTTCGGGAGAGCGGGCCTTCCTCGAGGCGTACGGCCCGATCGGACGGTTGTCGGGGAACACCGAGAACCGCTTGATGGCAGCCGAGATCCTGGCCACGCGCCCTCAGGCCGTCAACCAGTCCCTCCCCCTCCTCTCCCAGCTCGAGGGCCAGGTCCGTAGCCTCGGGGTCCCCCACGACGCCTCCCTAGGCGTGGCGGCGATCCTCTTACTCGGCCGCAGGGCCGATGGAACATTCGCCACGGACAACTTGCGGCACTTCCTCACCGTGACGAACTCCTACGAATCCGCCGCGCTCCTCGCGATCGTGAACGTCCCGGCGGACCAGTTGACGGCCAAGTTCGCCTCGGTACTCCGCGACGTTCCGCGGCTGGGGATTCCAACCCTCCGAGGACGTGGCGCTCGCGTCGGCGTACCTCGCCCTCTCCGAGGTCCCCGTCGATGGGATGACCCCGAAGCTCGCGATCCTCTCGAGGGGACTCTCCGCCTACCTCCAATACCCGCTCGTCGCCGCGGCGATCATCGCTTCGATCCCGGTCCTCGAGGCGAACGAGGCGCTGAGCCTCCTCGAAGAGGCGTACGAGATCATCGGCCGACGGGCGATGCCGGCCGCCCCGTCCGACTCCTCTGTCTCGCCGTCCGGATGATCCATGGCGTGCGGAGCGCGACCGTGACCGGGCTCGACACGACCGCGACGGCCGCCCCGGCGCCCATGCCGTACCCCGGTGGTCCCGGGTTCTTCTTCGTGCCGATCGTCGTCTTCCGGGCCGGATACTACTCGACCTTTGGCGGCATCGCCGGGGCTCACCCCGGTCACGCGCACGTCGGCGGGGGGTTCGTCGGGTGAGTCCCGGCTACCGCGGGGTGGGCGCGTTCGCCCTCCTCGCCGTGCTCATGCTCCTCGCAGTTCCGGTCCCAGCGGCCGCCACGCCTGCGCATTACGTTCCGAAGGCCGGGGACACGTTCAGCTACGATGAGACGATCACCTTGAACAACGGCACCGGGAACTATACCGGTTACACGGAGCTCTCCACGACCACGGGGAGCGAGTCGGTCGGCTCCGTCGCCCCGAACGGGACGGCGAACGCGACCTGGTCGTACACGGTCCACTGGAGCAACAACGCCGGGGCGAGCCAGACGTGGAGCTCGTCGGGCGCCTACTCGTTCTCCACCCTCACCTACCACTACGTCCACGGGACCGACAACGAGACGGGGTACTCGAACCCGTCCGTCTGGTTCTCGATGAACAATACCCTCCCCGTCGGAGGAAAGTTCTATTCTCTCGGGACGGCGATGACCGTCCTCTCGGAGAACCAGAGCTACGACCTCGCGAGCGGCGGGGGCCGGTGGGTGGCGACGGTCGCCACGGACGGGACCGGCTCCTACCAGCGGAACGACGTCTACGGATTGTACACGGCGACGTACGATTGGCGGTCGTTCTTCGACCCCAACACCGGCTACATCATCGGGTACGTGATCACGGAGCACGACACGAACCCCGACGGGAGCGGGTTCACCTCTACTGACACCCTCTACGTCACTTCGACGAGCTATCCGCTGACCCCGGCGAGCGCTCCAGCGAGTCCGTCCGCTTCCTCGCCCTTCCCCTACGGCCTCGTCCTCGCCCTGGTCGTGATCGTGGCGGTGATCGTGATCATCATCGCGGTCGCGGCGGCCCGATCCCGTCGGCACCCCCGACTACCGACCCATTCCGCGACGGGCGCCGTCTCCTACCAGCCGCCCCCATCGATGGCCCCACCACCGGTCAACCTGAGCGCCCCCGACCAACCGATGGTCCAACAGATCGTCATGCGGGACACCGTGAAGGTCAACTGCAAGTTCTGTGGGGCGCTCATCGATTCGACGGTCGCCCGGTGCCCGAACTGTGGGGCGCCCCGGTCGTAGGCCGGGAACTCCCGCTCACGGACGCTCGTAGAGATACGTGACACCGACCGGCCGCATACCGCCCCGGAGCGCGATCGCCCGGGAGGGGGCGTTCCCCGGAGCAATCTCGGCGAGGACGGTCTTTACCCCCCTGCGGAGGGCATAGAGCATCCGGGCGTTCCAGAGGACGGTCCCGATCCCCAAGCTGCGGAACCGCGGCGCCACCGAGAGCGAGTGGAGGCGCCCGACCGGGCCGGCAACAGCGATCCAGGCGGCCCCCACGAGCCGGCCTTGAGCCTCGGCCACGAAGCATCGCTCGACGCCATCGGGGGACGGATCCATCCATGCCGGGTTCGTCGGGTCGTAGATCTCCGACATGAGGTGGAGGAGCCCCGAGCCATCGGCCTCCGTCGCCGCCCGGACCGGGTGGGCGAAGGGGGTCGAGTCGATTTCGTCCCCTGGTGACCCGGCGAAGATCTCGTACGGCTCTCTCGGGGCTTCGAAGAGGTACTCCGAGAAGATCGGAAGCGGGCGGTGTTCCCGATATAGCGCGGCCGCGGCCCCCGGGTGCCGGGCAAAGAGGGAGCCGATGCGCTCGATCGGGTCCACGAGGAGGACCCCGAGGGTCTCGCGGCCGGATCGGGCGACCAGGACCTCCCCGCGGGCCCTCAGCGTCTCTCGGAGGAAATGGGGGAGGAACGGGTTGAACCAGTCTGAGAGGTCGCCGAGGACCAGACGATCGACCTCCTCGATCTCCCGGACCGGCCCGATCGAAAATGGTTCAGCGCGCCCGGTGTCCGAGGACTCGCTCGGCCGAGGCGCCATCGCACCGACCGAACCAGGGTCGCCTGCGATGGCACGTTCCGGCCCTGCGGGTCGGCCGACCGATGGGGGGGCAGCCGGGGACGGTCCGTCGATCACGCCGAATCCCCTAAGAACGAGCCCGTATGAAGAGCCGTCGTGCGGATCATCGAGGTCTTCCACTCCGTCCAGGGCGAGGGCCCGTTCACGGGCGTGCGGACCTCGTTCATCCGGACCGCCCGGTGCAACCTGCGGTGCGTCTGGTGCGACACGAAGTATTCGTTCGGACCCGGCAAAGAGCGCACGATCGCTAGCATCCTGAAAGAGGTCGCCGGGCACCGGACCCGGTACGCCTGCCTGACCGGGGGCGAACCGCTCTTGCAGCGCGAGGCCCCCGAGCTCCTCCGGGCCCTCTCGAAGCGGGGGATCACGACCGTCGTCGAGACCGGGGGCTCGCTCGATATCCGCCCGATCCTCGGCATCCCGAGGGTCGTCGTGAGCCTGGACGTGAAGTGTCCCGGCTCCAAGATGGAGGATCACAACCGCTGGGAGAACCTCGAGCTCCTCCGCCGGACCGACGTCGTCAAGTTCGTCATCGGCGACCGCCCGGACTACCTCTATGCCCGGCGAGTGGTCCGGCGACGTACCCTTCCCCAGGTCGTCTTCCAGCCGGTCTGGGGGACCGATGCGGGCCGCCTCGCGACCTGGACGCTAAAGGACCGCTTGGACGTGCGCGTCATGCTCCAGGAGCACAAGGTGCTCTGGGGGGACGTCCCCGGGCGCTAGGGCCGCCCCGTCCGCCCCGCGCGACCCTTTATACCGCACGCCGGTCCGTTCGGGGCTCCGGGGGGAAATAGCGCGGTGAACCGGGAGGTGGCGCCCGGTGTGGGGACCCCGTTCGGGAAGTCCCGCTCGATGGTCTTCCCGAGGACGGTCCTTGCCGGGCACGGGGTGCTCGCCGAACTCGGCCGATCCTGCCGCCAGTTCGACTTCCCCGACCGGGGGGCGATCGTCACCGGCCCGAAGACCTCCGAGCTCGCAGGGATTGCGGCCAAGGACGCTCTCCAAGAGTCCGGGTTCGAGATCGAGACCCTCATCGCCCACGAGGCGACGATGGAGGAGGTCCACCGGATCGCCTCCGACGCCAAGGCCGCGCGGGCGCGCTTCCTCGTCGCCGTGGGCGGGGGGAGCAAGATCGACGTCACGAAGGTCGCGGCCCGGGACCTCAATGTTCCCTGGGTGAGTGTTCCCACCTCGGCGGCCCACGACGGGATCTCAAGCCCTCGGGCCTCCCTCCACGACCCCCAGACGGTCGCGAGCATCTCGGCCGTCGTCCCGATGGGGGTCCTCGCGGACACCTCCCTGATCGTCCAGGCGCCGTTCCGATTGCTCGCGAGCGGCTGCGCGGACGTCATCTCGAACGTGACCGCGGTCCTCGACTGGAAGCTCGCGACCCGCCTGCGGAACGAGGAGTACTCGAGCACGGCCGCCACGCTCGCCGAATACGCCGCCCAGGAGATCACCGACCACGCGGGGCTCATCAAGCCGAACCTCGAGGAGTCGGTCTGGATCGCGATCCGGCCGATGATCGTCGCGGGGATCGCGATGAGCGTCGCCGGCTCCTCGCGCCCGTGTTCGGGGAGCGAACACCTCTTCAGCCACGCCCTCGATCGTCAGGCGGCGCGCCCGAGCCTCCATGGCGAGCAGTGCGGGGTGGGCGCGATTATGATGATGTACCTGCACGGGGGCGACTGGAAGCGGCTCCGCACGGCCCTCCACACGATCGGCGCCCCGGTCACCGCCCGGGAGCTCGGGGTCTCCTCGGAGGAGATCATCGAGGCGCTCGTCCAAGCCCACCGGATCCGGCCCGAGCGCTACACTATCCTCGGCGACAACGGTCTCACGCGCGAGGCGGCCGAACGGCTCGCCTCCGTCACGGGCGTCATCGGATGATCTTCATGACCGATATCACCCTGATCTCCAAGGAGCAAGCGAAGGTCGGATTCGAGTTCGTCTACCACGGGGCCGCGCCGGTATGTCGGACCTGCCCGTACCGACACGCCTGCCTGACCCTCGACGCCGGGCGGCGCTACCGCATCGCCAAGGTCCGTCCCATCGCGCATCCGTGCGCGCTCCAAGAGGTCGCGGCGAACGTCGTTGAAGTGGAGGCGATCCCGCGATCGTTGGTCGTCGAAGCCCGTAGCGCGATCGTCGGGAGCTCGGTCGACGTCTCCCGCTTCTCGTGCACCCGGCTCGACTGCCCGAACTGGGACGTCTGCGCCGGACCATCGCTCCCCGCGAAGCAGCGCTTCCGCGTCCAGCACGCCGAGGCCTCCCCCGCCGAGTGCCGGATCGGGCGAAGCCTCAAGCGGGTGGACGTGGTCTAGCGGCCCGTGGCGGGCGGGGCTGTGGGGTAGACACTGGGCGGCGTGCGCGCCGTCCGGCTCTAGTGGTCCATCCTTCGGGCTTTGGGAGCCCGGGACCCCGATTCAAATTCGGGCAGCCCCATCCGGCCGAGCCTTCCTCTTTCGCCGTTCGCTTCGCGAACGTCTCCCAGGAACTAAGGGTGGGGTAGGCGGAACCCTTTCCAGCCTCTTCCTCGGCCTCTTTCCGGGAATCTTCAAGGGCCTCTTTTTCGCGTTTTGAACTCTGCAGAGCGGGGCCCCTCGAGGACGGCCATCTTCGAACCTGATGGCTCGGGTTTGAGAATTGGAATCTCTGCCTCTCGTTAGGGGCATTGAATACGACGCGACCATTCGATTCTTCGAGGATCCCTGGTATGGGTGCGGAGCTCGGTGACCGCCGCGCGAAGCCACGAACGGGTGGGCCGTCAGCGCGGCCGAGAACGAACCAAGCGTACATGAGTGCCGGCCTGTTCCGGGGGGTGGACTGGTGGGCGGATGGCGAAAGGGGGAAGCGGGGCTCCGATGGAAACCGCCCCGAGGCCCGAGGCGACTTCCGAGCCCACCGGGGAATCCTTTCCGTCGAGGGGGCAGTCCTCCTCGCACGAAGGGAAGAAGCTCCCGAACCGTACGATTGAGTTCCTTCGGATCGGTCTCGGGCTCGTCTGGTTCGCGAACCTGTTCTTCATCCTGTACCCCGCGAACGATTACTGGGGCTACTTCTCAGGGATCGCCCGGTCCTTTGCCCCGGTGAGCTTTGGAGGGCCGGGGTTCCCCGACTATGTCGCGACCCACCCGCTCTTCTTCTCGTGGGTGGTCGCCCTGGCCACCGGATACCTCGCCTTCGCATTCACCCTCGGACTCACGACCCGGATCGCCTGTTTTGTCGGGAGCTGCTTCTCGGCCGTCCTATTCGCGATCCAGATCGGCACGATCTTCGTCTTCCCGGGCGGGACGGACGTCGGTGAGCACCCGCTCTTCATCCTGATCTCGGGGTTGCTCCTGGTCGGCGGCGCGGGCCGCTCGCTGTCGCTCGATGAATGGATCCACTCGGCGTGGACGCGCTACCGGCTCACACGCCCGGCCATCACCGGCCCACGGGTACCGATCGCTTGGACGGGCACGGTTTCCTCCCGGATGCTGTTCAGCTACTTCGTCGCGGGAACGCTGGTCTCGCTCGCCGTGGGGCTCGGGCTCATCGTCGCGTTCCCGGTCCAGCCCGCTGCATCGGCCCCCGGGATCAGCGGTCCGACAACGTTTGTGAACCTCTCGATCAATATCGCGTCGAACGGTTGGCCCCAGTACTCCCCGGCAAATTTCACGATCCACACGGGGGTAGTGGTCTTCACCCTCGTCGACAACGATTCCCCGGTGAATTGGACCGGCTGTCCGTGCCCGGTGTCGGGGACCGTGGGCGACGTGGAGTACGTCAACGGCACCCCGATCCACATCGTCCCCTCGGACAACGTCGCGCATTCGTTCAACGTCCCGGACCTGAACCTCGCGATCTACACTCCGGGAGGCCAGACGACCCGGTTCACGATCGACGTCCTGGGGACGGGCGAGTTCGTCTGGTTCTGTGTCGTTCCGTGCGGGACCGGGGCCGACCCGTACAACACTCCCCCGATGGGAGTCCACGGATACATGGAAGGAACGATCACCGTAGTGTGAATCGGATGGGGACCAATCGAGACCCAGCGGGCCCGTTGAGAGCCGCCGTGGGCCTCCTCGCGCTGTTGACCGTCCTGACGGGTTCCGGGCTCGCCTTCCCGGTACATTCCATGGCGGGATCGAACGTCTCCGGCGTGACGACCCTCGACCATAGCCTCGGATCCGTTGCCACGCAGAGCTGCTCGGCGTCCGGGCTCGCCACCCTATCGGTAACCCCGGCGAAGACGTCGGTGCTTCCGCTCGAGGTCCGGACCTTCACGGCCACCCCCGCGGATTCCTGCGGGAACCCCTTGTCGGGAAACGCGAGCTTCAAGTGGTGGCTGTCCAACGTGGAGC
This sequence comes from uncultured Thermoplasmata archaeon, assembly GCA_963696985.1. GTDB lineage: Archaea > Thermoplasmatota > Thermoplasmata > Lutacidiplasmatales > UBA184 > Lutacidiplasma. Next base: position 247,462 of record CAVOMG010000001.1, read on the forward strand.
TGGGGACCCTCGGTGCGACGAGCGGGGCGACCGTCTCCTATTCCGCCTGCGTCGCCCCCATGTCGGGGATCCTCCACGTCCGGGCGACCGTCGGCGGCGTCACGCGGTACGCGAACTCGTCGATCTCCGTCTCGGGGGAACCGTCCCCCAGCTCGGGCTCGCCCCCGACGGGTTCGGGGGGTCCCATCGGCTCCGGCGACGCCCAGTACCGCCTACCCGAGCCCGGGACGGAGATCGGAATCATTGTCATCCTCGTAGTGGGGGCTCTCGTCGCCCTGTGGGTGGGCCGCCGGGGTCCCTAGTCCCGAAGCCATGAACGGTCGTTCCGCCCGCGACCGGATCCGACGCTCCACAACCCCCGGCCCGCCCCCACTCTCCTCGACAGGAGGCCTTGGACGGCTCCCGGCGCAACCTCCCCGCTCGTTTCGCTGTTCACGATGAGAAGAACCCGGGCCCTCATTCGGAACCGGACCGGACGATGGCTCAGCGTCGGTCTCGGGGTCTTCTAGGCTATCGCCGCTCTCCTCGAGGGCCTCCTGCTCCAACTCGGTCCGACCGGCCCATCGGACGTTCGCGTGATCGTGCAAACGGACCCGCTCTCGCCGGCCTGGTGGAACTGCCCGGCGCTCCTCGTGGTCACCCCAGGGGATCCTCGTGCTGCCATTCCTCGCGGCGATTTCGATGGTCCTCGTCGGGCCGAGACCTGCGCTCGGCAGAGCTCGGGTCGTAACCCCGCCAATCCAATAGCTAGGATTGGACCTAGTCGCCCATCGAGACTTCTTCGAACACCATCGCGGACATCGTCGAAGGGTCGACGATCCGCACCGTCCGTATGCGTCCCGGTTCGGACTGGGTCGACATCAGCTGCAGGCCGAGCTTCGTCATTTTCGCGGTAACTCCGAAGTCGCCGAACGACGGGATGACCTCGATCAGACCCTGCTTCTCGAGCTCCTGGACGCCGTCGGCGGTCGGCTCGTCGATCGGTCCAGGAAACTCCTTCGGGGCACCCTCCTCCTTGCCCAAATCCGAAGAATCGTAGAAGTGCCAAAGCAGTCGGACCGTTGCCGGATAGACCTCAATGTGCTTGTCGAACCTCCGGTCACCCTCGCCCATGTCTTCCTCGGCTGGGGGCGCTTGTGGCTCCGGCTCGGGCGCCGGCTTCCGAGATCCGAATAGCCTCATGTTCGTCTTACGGTACGAGGACCCCGTACTTACAGATTGGTGACTCGGGAGGAGGTCGCTCCCGAAAGCGGGAGGACGGGCTCTTCCTTCGACCCATCCGAGTCCTCCTTCGGATTCCGTGCGGGCGCAGCTTGATAGAGGGTCGCCGTCTGAGATCGGCGATGCCGGAGCCCGTGGCCTCCCCAACCCCGGCGGCCGTCGGGGTCCACTTCGCCCTCCTCGAGTGCGAGAACTGTGGGCGGGAAACGGAGCACCGGATCCTGCGTCTCGACACGCGGGGCAGCGACCGATCGAAAGGCATCCTCCGAGGGGTCGCTCGGTGCCGCGAGTGCCGGTGGACCCATGATTTCCAGACCGCGCCGGAGGCCTCGGTGCAAGTCCCCTCGGTGATCTCGGAGGGCCGGCAATCCCGTTCCGAAGCACGACAGTTCCCCCGGGGAACCCGCCTCGAGGTCGACGAGCTCGTGCCGGGAAGTTCCGAACCGGCGCTCCGGGTCCTGCGGATCGACCGCCCGGACGGATCGAGGGTTCGCTCGGCCGACGTCTCCGAGATCGGAACCGTCTGGCTGTCGCCCTACCGGGGGGAGATCGTCCGGATCTCGATGATCGAAGGGCGGCACACCCGTTCGGTCGCGATGACCTATCCTCCGACGGAGTCGTTCTCGGTCGGCGGCGAGGTCCGCGTCGAAGGTCGGGTGTTGCGGATCGTCGGCTTGCGAGCCCGCGGGCAGACCTGGAAGGTCCCCGGGGATACGTTCTCGGCGTCCGAGGTCGACCGGATCTACGCTCGCCGGAACGTGATCCCTCCGGCGGGCAGGAGCGCCTGGAGCCGGGATCGCGGCAGCGCGAGCTCGCGGGAGAGCTCGATTTCTCGATCGGCCCGCTCCCGCTCGGGCCCCGGCGTGAGGACGAACCGCGCCTGACCACCGCTCGTGAACGATCGGGGCGGCGCCACGGTCCAAAGCTCGGCGCCTTCGTAGGCGATCGTCCCGATGGCGACCTCGGTCGCGAGGTCCTTCATGGGGTGCTTCGTCCCGTGGATGACCCAGGCCCCCCGTGGGACGAACTCGCCGCTCGCCCCGGCCTTCGAGACCTGGTCCGACTCGACCCAGAACGCGGAGGCGCTCGCGAGGCCCGCCCGCCAAGCCTTCGAGAAGGCGACCCCCCACTGCCCAGCCTCCTCCATCGTGACCTCGGTCGGGTCGGGTTGTCCCGGAGGCGGATGCTTCACGATGACGCTCGGCGCGCCATGGATGTCCGCGTGGACGTACCGGTCGGAAGGGTTCAGGTACCGTCGAACGATGAGGTCGTTCGTCGGGGCGTCCCGGCCGCCGATGACCAGGATCCCCTCGGAGGTGAGGAACCAGCGGTAACGCTCGAACCAATGCGTCTTGCGCGCCGCCGGCGGGGCGGCCGCTACCGGACGATCGGCCGCCGGGGTCGGGCGGCGGTCGAGCAACTTCTGGTCCGTGTCGGAGAGGGCCGACCGAGCGCCCTCGAGACGCGAGCGCGCGCGTTTGGCTTCCTCGTAGAGCGCTCGGGCCGATTCCCGGATCGATCGACCGGGGAGTACTGGGATCGTCCGGTCCGCCACACGGATCTCGAGCTTCGAGCGCTCCTCGGGGGAGGCCTCGAGGGCGATCCGCAAGGCCTCTTCGGCTTCGGGGTAGCGGTGAAGGAGGGTCTCGGCCTCCTCGTTGAGTCGCGCGGCCTCCCGAGCCAGCTCTTCGATCGCGGCGACCTGCTGAGCCCGCTGCCGTTCGAGCTCGGCGATTGCTTTCGAGGACTGGCTCACCGAGGCTGAGGGCACTTCGGGACCGGTGAACGGGAAGAACCGCACGGCGGCTTGAGAGAACGTCGGGAGGATCTCCTCGGTGACCGAAGAGTCGGCCCGGAGCCGTTCCGATGGGAACGGCTCGGCATCGATGGCGACCTCCCCGCGCAGGTAGAGGTACCCTTGGGCCGGTCCCCGATCTCGGCGAGGATACGGTCGATCGCCGAACGGATCGCCGGCGCTGCGCGTTCCGCCTCGGTCGGCGCGCTCACGTGACCGGCCAATCCCGCTCTTGCCAGGATCTCCTCGGCGACCGCCCCGCCCATCGCGAGCCGCGCGGCGAGCGTCGTTGCTCGGTCGGTCCGGGAACCGGCGAGGGCCGCCTGGATCTCCGAGGGGGCACTCTTCCAAGGGTCCACACGCGCCGGCGGCCGCTCATACTCCGCACCGACCCGGACCGCGCGGTGCGCCCAGGTCTTGGTGTGCTGGACGGCGAGGATCCGACCGTCCCGGGCGACGAGCAGGTTCCCCGTCCCGAAGAGCTCGACCGCGAGGATCAGCGGGGGGTCGGCCGCCGCGGCGAGGAACTCGAGTTCGAGGTACCGCTCACCGCCGGGATCGACCGCCCCGACGAGCTTGGTGCCGGTCAGCAGGCGCCGTAGCTCCTTGGCGATCGGCCCGAGCTCCTCGGAGTGGTCGGCCGCCTCGACGAGCGCGGCGTAACGCCCGGGCACCAGGAGGAGTTCGCGGCGTCCCTCGCCGGGGACCCGGAACGTGATCGACCAACCTCCCGAGGGCAGGTCGAACGCCTTGTCCACCCGGGGTCGGGAAAGGGCCCTCAGCTCGCGCACGAGGGCCAGGGCATCAAGGGCGGTGAACCGGTCCTTAGCGATACCGGAGGCGTTGCCCGACACCGTCGACCCCGACCTCGGGACGGGAGCCGCCCACACTTAACCGCCGCGCTCGGAGCCGCCTGGGCCCCGGGCCCGGGTTCATTGGGGGGCGGGCCGGCATCGGGGGTCAGGGTTCACGACTGGCGAAGCCAGTCCGCGAGCGGGAGCAATCGATCATAGAGCGCCTGTCCCGAGCCGGTCAGCGCGTAGGCTCGCACCGTCCCCCTTGGCCCGTCGACCTCGCGGCGTCGCACGAGCTTCGCCGTCTCGAGCGAACGCAGTGTCGTCGTCAGGGTGGCCGGGCTCACCCCGGAGAGGCACTTCTGGATTGGACCGAACCGCACCGTCCCGTACTTCCCGAGTAGGGAGATGACACAGACCGCCCACTTCTTCCCGACGACGTCGATGAGCCCGATCGGGGGGCACGGACACTCGAGCTCCCCCTCGCAGCACTGCGACACTTTGTCCGTACGTAGCGGCGCCTTATGAGCGCTTCAGCTATTGAAGTGGTCGAGGACCCATGCCCGAGAAGTGTTGCAAGACGGCCTGCTGCGAATGCGACCCGACCAACTGCCCCCCCGGATGCTGCGAGCCCTGCTGTTGAAAGGGAGCCACACCGTCCTGTTCATCTGCGTTGAGAACGCCGGTCGCTCCCTGATGGCGGAGGCGATCTTCAACGCGGCCCCCCCCGAAGGGTGGCGGGCGGAATCGGCGGGAACGGCCCCGGCCTCTTCCCCGAACCCGAGGACAGGACCGATGCTCCGGGAGATTGGACTCGACCTCCCGGCGCATCCACCGACGCTCCTCACCCCGGTCATGATGGACCGGGCCGAGCTCCGGATCACGATGGGCTGCCTCGACCAGGAGAGCTGCCCGGCGCGCCTTCGGACGCTCCGCGTGGAGGATTGGGCCCTTCCAGATCCGGCCCAGCTCGACGATGGCGGTTTCCGCGAGGTCCGGGACGAGCTCCGCCGGCGGATCGACCGGATGAAGGGAGAGCTCGAACGACGTACCCCGACGGCGGCCGGGGGTCAGCCCCGTCGCACGCCCCCGTGAGCCGCTCGCTCCCCCATCGGTGCCTCGCGGAGGCGATCGGGACCGCGCTACTGGTCGGCATCGGCACCGGATCGATCGTCGCCGGGGCGAGACTCGGCGGGGTTCCCCAATGGGTGCTCGCGCTCGCCTGGTTCGTCGCGGTGGCCGTTCCCGTCCTCATCTTTGCCTTCGCCAGCGGCGCCCACATCAATCCGGCCGTGACCCTCGCGCTCGTCGTTACCAAACGGTTCCCGGGTCGGGATTCGCTCCCGTACATCGGGGCGCAGGCTGGCCGGCGCGTTCGCGGGAAGCTTCACGGTCTGGGGGCTCCTGGGCCGCCAAGCCCACCTCGGGGCGACCCTCCCGAGGGCCGGGGCCCTGGTTTGGGTCTTCCCGCTCGAGTTCACCTTCACCGCGCTCCTGATCCTCTCCGTCCTGTACCTGACCTCCCCCGGCAAGGTCCCCACCCGGTGGGAGCTCCTCCTACCGGCGCTCGTGGTGGGACTCTCCACCTTCCTCATCGGCCCGTGGACGGGCAGCTCGCTGAACCCGGCGAGAACGATCGCCCCCGCGGTCCTCTCCGGGGACTACGCGGGGATCGGCGTCTACTTCGTGGCCATTCTATCGGCGGCCGTCGCCGTGGCGTGGCTCGCCCAACGCGCGACGGGTCGGGCACCGGTCGACCAGCCGCAATCGAGCGCCCCAACCTCGACTTGATCCAAGGGGCCCCGGCGCGCGCCGCGGAGGTCCCCCGGGAGGCCGGCCGTCTATCACCATCCTTTACTTGCCGCCGTCGCTGGCCCTCGGCGGATGCCGACCGCGGACCTGGACTCCGAGTCCTCGTGGAGAGCGAGCGCGCGGGCGTTCGCGGAAGATCGGATCCTCCCGAGGGCGTCGGCGATGGACCGCGACGACCGATTCCCGCAAGGGCTCCGGGGTGAGCTCGCCGAGGCCGGGTTCCTTGGGGTCGGGCTCCCCGAACGCTGGGGCGGACGCGGCGGCACCACCCGCGACCTCGCGGCCGTGATCGAGGAACTCTCCCGAGGGAGCGCCGCCGTCGCCACCCTCGTCTCGGTCCACCTGTCCGTCTGCGCCCAACCGATCGACCGGTGGGGGACCGACAGCCAGCGCGAAACGTATCTTCGCCCGCTCGCGGAGGGAAAGTGGGTCGGCGCATTCGCCTTGACCGAGCCGGGGCCGGCTCGGACGCGGCGCACATCGAGTGCCGGTACCGACGGGAGGGGGAGGATTTCGTCCTCACCGGCTCGAAGATGTTCATCACGAACGGCGCGACCTCCGACCTCATCCTCGCCTTCGCGACGGCTTCCGGAGGGCCCACCGCGGGCCGGATCTCGGCCTTCCTGGTCCGGCGCAATGCCTCGGGGCTGACCGCTCCGCAGCACTTGGACAAGCTCGGGCTCCGGGGGAGCGAGACGAACGAGCTCCACTTCGATGACGTCCGAGTGCCCACCTCGACCCTGCTCGGGACGGAGGGAAAGGGACTCTCGATCGCCCTTGGTTCGCTCACGGGCGGACGGGTCGGGATCGCCGCCTGCGCTCTCGGAGTGGCCCAGGCGGCGTACGAGGAGCTCGAAACCTACGTCCGCTCGGACCCCCAGGATTGGAGGCGGTCGGTCCTCGCCCGGGCCTTCACGCGCTTGGCCGCTGCCCGGGCGCTCGTCGAGCGGGCCGCCGATCGCAAGGACCGGGGCGAACCGTTCGTGCTCGAGGGCTCCGCGGCCAAGCTCGCCTGCTCGGAGGCGGCGACGTGGATCGCCGAGCGCGCCGTGGACCTCGGAGGTCCGCCGGCGGTCCGGTCGGGCGCTCGGGCCGGGCAACTGCTCCGGGACGCCCGGGTCTTCCCTATCGTCGAGGGGACTACCGAGATCCAGGAGATGATCCTCGGCCGGACCCTCTCCGAAGGCTAGGCATACTCCAGCCTTCGGGCGAACTCTTACAAGCCTCCCGACGGTCCGCAGTCGTGGCCGCGTCGCCGGACCTTCCGAAGGGTACCTGGGTCCGGGACCTGGAGCTCCCGGAGGAGGTCCGGGCGGTCGTGGAGGCCGGCGGCATCCACCAACTCTACCCTCCGCAGGCCGAGGCGCTGGGGCCGGTCCTCCGCGGCGAGAACGTCCTGCTCGCGTGCCCGACGGCCTCGGGGAAATCGCTCGTCGCCTACCTTGCCCTCGTCCGGGCCGCGCTCGCCCATCGGACCGGGCTCTACCTCGTCCCCCTGAGGGCGCTCGCGCAGGAGAAGTTCGAGGAGCTCTCCGAGTTCGGTTCGCTGGGCCTGAGGATCGGGGTCTCGATGGGCGACTTCGACCTCGCGCCGCAGACCCTCGAGAAGCTCGACATCCTTGTGGCGACGAGCGAGAAGGCCGATAGTCTCCTACGGAAGGGTTCCCCGTGGCTCGAGCGTCTGGGTTGCGTCGTCGCCGACGAGGTGCACCTGATGCGCGATCCCGACCGGGGACCGACGCTCGAGGTCTCCCTGACGAGGTTGCGCATCGGCAAGCCCGATCTCCAGGTCGTGGCCCTCTCGGCGACGGTCGGGAACTCCGAAGAGCTCGCCGAGTGGCTCAAGGCCCGGCACATCGCGAGCGACTTCCGCCCGATCCCCTTGAAGAGCGGGGTCTACTACGACGGCCGGATCACCTTCACGGACCTGAGCACCCGGCCGATCGCGCCGCCCGGGGAGCCGTTGCCGAGACTCGTGCGGACCGTCCTCGAGGACGGCGGCCAGGCGCTCGTCTTCGTGAACACGCGCCGCGCGAGCGAGCAGGTGGCGCAGGCCCTGGCGCCCACCGTCCGGGCATCGCTGAGCGTGGGCGGCCGCCGACAGGCCGAGGAGGCCGCCGCCGCGCTCGGGGGGATCGCGGAGGAGGAGACCGAGGGGATCCGCAGGCTCTCGGGGCTATTACCGAACGGGATCGGCTTCCACAACGCATCCTTGACGAACCCCGAGCGCCACGTGGTGGAACGGGCCTTTCGCGACCGCATCGTGAAGGTCCTCGTCGCCACGCCGACGCTCGCCGCCGGGATCAACTTGCCCGCCCGGCGGGTGATCGTGCGCGACACCACGCGCTACGACGACCGGCTCGGCCTGCAGGCCCCGATCCCCGCGATGGAGGTCCAGCAAATGTGCGGGCGCGCGGGCCGCCCGGGGCTCGATCCCGCGGGCGAAGCGGTGCTCATCGCCCGCAGCGAGGAGGAGGTCGAGTCCCACCTCGACGACTACCTTTCGGCGCCGCCCGAGGAGGTCCGTTCGCAGCTCGCCGCCGAGCCCGCCCTTCGGATGCATCTCCTTGCGCTCGTGGCGAGCGGGGCGGTCGCCGGGAGCGCCGACCTGGAACGATTCTTCGCCTCGACGTTCTTCGGCCACGCCCGGCCGGTCCGGGAGCTCGACGCCACGGTGCGGACGGTCCGGGCGTTCCTCGAGTCCGAGGGGTTCCTCGAGCGTGGGGAGCGCCTGCGAGCGACCGAGTTCGGGGCGATGACCTCCGAGCTCTACCTCGACCCGATGAGCGCCCTCGTCCTTAGGAACGCGCTCGAGCGGGCGCCGATCGGGGTCCGGCCGTTCGCCCTCCTGTCGGCGATCTCCGCGACCCCGGATCTCGCGCCGATGTTCTTGAGGCGGAACGAGGAGAAGACTCTCCTCGAGCGTTTCCTCGAGGAGGAGCCCGAGCTCCTCGTGAAACCGGAGGAGGAGCCGCTCCGCCTCGACCTCGACCTCTTCCTCTCGACCCTCAAGACCGCCTGCGTGCTCGAGGCGTGGATCGACGAGACCCCGATCGTCGAGATCACCGAACGATACAACATCGGCGCGGGCGACGTCCGGGGGCGGGTCGAGGACGGCGAATGGCTCATTGGGGCCGCCACGCGGCTCTCGCTCAAGTTCAACCGTCGCGCGACCCGGTCGGTCGATGCTCTCGGGCTCCGCGTCCGCTACGGGGTCCGCGAGGAGCTGCTCGACCTGGTCCGGTTGAGCGGGATCGGCCGGGTCCGGGGACGCGCGCTCTTCAAGGCCGGTTTTCCCGACCGAGACGCCCTCCGGCAGGCAACCGTCGCGAACCTCGAGTCGGTCCTCAAGTCGCGGGCGCTCGCCGAGAGCGTACTGCACCAGGTCGGCTCGCCGCCCGGGGGTCGACCAGCCCCCCGGACCCCTACCGCTTCGGCGCCCGCTACAGCCCCCAAGCCCCGAACGCGCCCCCGGTCCTTGGAAGAGTTCCCGACGGGGCCGTAACAACGGTCTCCCTCGGGATCGACCGCACGAGCTCGACCCGGGACTGGGTCCCTCCCGAGCCTCCGGGGCGCACCTCCCGCCGGATCACCCCGGCGGCCTCCAGGCGGACGATCCTCCGCCACAGCGTCGTCGACGGCAGGGGCCGGACCCCTTGCTGACGGGCGAGCCGAGCCTCCCAGGCCCGGACGTCCCGGAAGAGCGTCGGCCCGTGGAGTGAGGCGCGCTCCAAGGCTTCGAGGAGCCGCGGTTCGATCGCCAGCCGGACCGGCTTCGCCGGCGGCGCGAGCGGGACACCGGTACTCGAACCCCCCGGCCCCGAGGGCCTCGCACCGGAGGAGATCGATGACCCGCCGGGCACCGGTCCCCTGCAACGTGGCGTATCGAACGATTCGCTCGGCCCACCCCTCCGGAGCGTCCCGGCCCAGCGCGCGTCGCGCCCGGTCTCTCACGATCGCGTCGATCTGGTTCGAGGTGTACGGCGGAAGTGAGACGGCCCGGTCGAAGGAGAGCCCGGCCGAACGGACCCGGCGCCACCCAGCCTCGGCGGCGTCCTGGCCCGCGACGATCAACCAAGTCGAAGGCCGCACCGTGGTGCCCTCCGGTAGGAACCGATCCGGAGCGAGCAGGGCCCCCACGATCGGGCGTAGGTCGGCGCATTCGGTCCCGATATCATCGAGGACCACGACCGAGGGCCGGCCACCGTGAAGGATCCGGCGAAGGAACCCGGCCATCAGCTGGGCGACCGTGAAGCCTCGGGGATTGAACTGGGGGTCGATCGCCTTCAGGAACTCAGCCGCGACGCCCAATGGCCCCCCGATGGAACGGACCCGGACCGCCACGAAGAGCGGCGATCCGATCCCGACCTCCCTTCGAAGCCGCTCGATCACATCGAGGCCGGCCCTACGCGCCACGGCGGAGGTCCCGGAACCGGGCGGGCCGCGGACGACCGCGACCGCCGGGTGGTCTGGAGGGTCGAGCGGGACCGGAAGGGTACGGCCCAGCCGCTCGAGCGCTTCGGAGCGGCCGACCAACGTCGGCGGGACCCAGTCGGGCGCGAGGACTTCGGGGCGGGGAATGGCGAGCATGAGCACAAGATTACTATGTCATATAAGAAATCTAATGCCGGCAGTTTCCACCCGACCTTGACGCGTTTCCCCGTCGTCGGCAGAGAGGCGACGCCCCGGATCTCCCGCAAATCGATTTGTAGTGAACGGGACTCGGCCGGTCTCGGGAGCGTCAGTGTCCTATCGGATCACCCTCATTCCGGGCGACGGCATCGGACCTGAGGTCACGGCCGCCGCTCGACGGGTCGCCGACGCGACCGGGGTCTCGATCGATTGGGAGGTCGTCGAAGCGGGCGAGCCCGCCATCCGGGCGTCGGGCACCCCGCTCCCCGACGCGGTCCTCGATTCGATCCGTAAGAACCGCCTCGCCCTGAAGGGACCGATCACGACGCCGATCGGGAGCGGGTTCCGGTCCGTGAACGTCGCCCTGCGTCAGCAGCTCGACCTCTACGCCTCGGTCCGGCCGGCGCGTGCGATCGCCGGCGAGGGGACCCGGTTCCCCGAGACCGATCTGATCGTCGTCCGGGAGGCGACCGAGGGGCTCTACTCGGGCGTGGAGCACTGGGTCGACCGGGCCCACACGGCCGCCGAGACGGTGAACGTGATCACTCGGCCGGCGTGCGACCGGATCACGAAGTTCGCCTTTGAGCTCGCACGCCGGGAGCACCGTCGCAAAGTGACCGCGGTCCATAAGGCGAATATCATGAAGACCACCGGGGCGCTGTTCCAGACCGCGTTCCGCGAGATGGCCAAGGGCTACCCCGATGTGACGAGCGATGAGCGGCTGATCGACAATCTCTGCATGCAACTCGTCAAGAAGCCGTCGGAGTACGACGTCATCGTCACCACGAACCTCTTCGGCGACATCCTCTCCGACCTATGCGCCGGTCTCGCGGGCGGGCTGGGCGTAGCCCCGGGGGCGCTCTTCGGCGAGTCGATCGCGCTCTTCGAGCCGGTCCACGGCTCCGCGCCGAAGTACGCGGGCCAGGACAAGGCGAACCCGGTCGCCGAGATCTTGAGCCTCGAGCTCCTCCTGCGGCACGTGGGCGAGACCGAGGCCGCCGAGCGGGTCTACCGCGCCGTTTGGGAGACCGTCGCCGAGCGAAAGGTGATCACGTACGACCTCGCGCTGCCCGGCTACACGGATCGGCCGGTCCCGGCCTCCAAGTGCTCCGAGATGGCCGCAGAGATCGCCCGGAAGGTCCCGCGGATCGATCTCTCGAAGCCCCGCCCCGCGTTTGCGCCGGCCTCGGCGGCGGCCTAGGGCCACCCCACGGGAGCCTTGCGCTCCGGCGACCGGCCGTAGGTTTTATCATCGGAGCGCCCCGAATTGATGGCGAGGATGGTGGCAACTCCGCGCGTCGTCCGGATCCCGGCCCGGACGAGGTCCGCTGCGGCGCCAACTACCACGGGCGCGTCCATCGAACCGGATCGATCGCCGGGTTCCGCGGGCCTCTCGCCCCATCGGGAGAACCGGTTCGGTCGTCAACGTGCCTTCCGAACCTTCCTCGTCTTCATCGCCGGACTACTCGCCATCTACGCGTTCTTCCTGGGAACCCTATTGACTTCACCGGAGGAGGGCGTCCGGACCGGGACCACCGGCTACATCCTGCTCAGCGCCCTCGCCGTCGTGATCGCGCTCGGGGCCGTGCTCATGACAATCTTTCGGGCGCCCCGGGAGATCCGCACCGATGGTGGGGTGCTCGTCCTCCGGGAACGGTACGGCCCGGAGAGGCGGTTCCCGATCGCCCCGGGACTCTTTGTCCGGGTGGTGAAGCGATATCCGGAGGGGCTCCTCGCGGAGGAGCCGACCGATATGGTCGAGGTAACGCAGGGGCGGGGCACCCCTCGGAACTATCTGGTGGACGCCGGAGCCATCCCCGAGACGACGCCCAGGTAGGGCGACGGCGTGCCCCTACTCGAGGAGGTCCTCGAGCTCGTTCGCGACGAGGGAGAGGAGCTGGTCGAGGAAGCGGTTCTTGAGCTCGGTGATCTGCCCCGAGTCGGTCTCGAGCCGGGCCATGAACTCGTCGCCGTCCCGGAGGAACGAGAGCGACAGCATGTGGGTTCGGCCCCCGATCCGGATCGGGGCGGGCTGCGGGAGCGCGACCGAAGCCTTGGACGAACCGCCCGGGATGGGGCGTGCGGGCTTGCCCTTGGCGGGCGAGGGCGCGGGCTTCTTCGCCGGAGCCTTCGCCGCCGGAGCGGGACGACGGGCCGGCAACTTGGCCGGCTTCGTCGGCTTCTTCGCCGCCTTCGCCGTCGGACGGGGCTTAGTCGGGGCCTTGCGGGAGCTCGGCATTCGGAACGGCCTCGGCGCGGCCCACCAACCCCCCCTATTTAGAGATTCGCGGGATTTTCGGACCGTCCGACCCGGCCTTGGACCTCGGTAGGGTCATCAGGGATGATCGGTTGGCGCGCCCGTGGGTGAACCCCCCGAACTCGGTCCGGTACGGCCGGCCTCTCCGGCGGGCCACCTCGAGCTCTATCACCTGATCTGGGTCCTCGCTCTCGTCGGAGGGGTGGTCTTCCTCGTCCTCGAACCCCTCGGGAGCTTCCCGGTCTTCGGCTCCGACACGGGCGAGTACTATCGGCTCACCGCGTCGATCGCCCAGACCGGCCACCTGCCTTCCGCCTACCTGGGCTGGGGCTCGCAGTACCCGGACTTCCCCGGGACGTTCCTCCTCTCGGCGATCACGGCCGGGGCTGCAGGGACCGACGCGCTGACGGCGCTCACGATCGCCATCCCCGTCGTCGCCGCCCTCTCGGCCCTCCCGCTCTTCCTCCTCTTCCGCCGGGTCTTCCCGAACGACACGGTCGCCATCGTCGGCGCCGGTCTCGCAACCGTGGCGTTCCCGAGGATCTTCTCTCTCGCCCACCCGGCGCCGCTCGCGATCGGGGACTTCCTGGTCATCGCCGCCCTATGGATGTTCGTCGAGGGCCGCAAGGACGCCCGCTGGTACCTCCCGCTCGCCCTCGCGAGCGGGGCGCTCATCGTCACCCATCATCTCTCGAGCTACTTCTTCGTCCTGAGCGCCTTTGCGGCGCTCCTCGTCCTCGAGCTCTACCGGCCCGGAGCCTGGAGCCGGAGGTTCCCGCTCCGAGAGCTCGCCTTCGGGGCCGCCTTCCTTCTCGTGCTCTTTGCGTTCTGGATCTACGAGGCACCCGGCTTCCTTCCGACGGTGAGTGAGGGCGGGCTGGGACACGGTCCGGGGCTCTTCCTCCTCTTCGAGGCCGGCGCGATCGGCGCGATGGTCGTCTCGGGGCTCCTCATCCGGTGGCGGCGCGAGCGCCCGCGCCCGTCCGGAACGGTCCGGTGGCCGTCCGATCGCTCGGTCGCCCGGGATTTCGCGATCCTTCTGGTGGGGACGTTCGTCGGGATCCTCGTCATCACTCACATCCCGCTGCCCGGCACCTCCCAGACGACGACGGTCTCGGCGGTGCTCTACTTCGCCCCCATGCTCGCCATCGTCGCGCTCGCCGCCGGCACGCGCCGCCTCGTGAGCTTCTCCAAGCTCGGCCCGTACGCGATCGCCTGGCTCCTCGCGATCGGGCTCTCGGCGCTCCTCGCGCTCGCGACGTCCGACCCGGTGATGAGCCCGGCCCGGCACGCCGAGTACCTCGTCATCCCGCTCGGCCTCCTGGTGGCGATCGGCATCGGCCGGCTCCTCGCCCGCTCCGGGGACCGGTGGGGCCGACCGGCGGTGCTCGCCGGCGGCATCGCCGTGGCGCTCCTCCTCGGGGCGAACGCCGCCATCGCCTACCCGCAGCCCGCCGACTTCGGCGGGTTCCAGGAAGGACTCACCTTCCAGGACGCGGCCCTGTGGGGCTGGGCCGGGCACGGGCTCCCCCCGAACGCGACGGTCGCCTCCGACCACCGGCTGAGCTCGATGATCTTCGGGTTCGATCGGCACAACGCCACGTGGGATTCGACGCCGGGACTTTTCACCGGCTCGAACTTTACGATCGCCGGGGAGGAGCTCGAAGGGTCGGACGCGCCCCACGCCCTCCTTCCCATTGACGCGGTGGCGATCGACGAGACGATGCGATCGACCGGGGTCGCGCTCGATCCCAGCGGTCTCGCCATTCCGATGAGCTCGAGCGCCACCGCCTGGTTCGAGGCGGCGCCGTTCGTGCCCATCTATGAGAACGGCCCGCAGGCGGTCTACTGGGTCGACGGGCCGATGCCGGTCGCCCCGTAGGGTCGTCGTCGGCCGTCCCTCGCCCACCATTCGATCGGGGTGCTCGAGCGCCCGGCGACCTCCCGGATCAGCCGATCGGCCCAGGCGAGCTTGGCGAGCTTCGGCCCACTGGCCTCGCTCGGATCGACGCGCTCGAAGTCGAACCCCCACAGAAGGATCCGCCGGGCGCCGACGTGCTCGGCGAGGAGCACGGCCCGGTCCCCGTCCGTGAACCCACCGACGTCGAGGACACCGTCACGCGGCGGTCCCGCCCAGGAGCCCGCGAGCTCCCCCGAGAACTCCGGGACCCAGCGCTCGAGCGCCGGAACGTTGTCACCGTGGGCGTGGATCACCGCGAGGGACCCGGACGCGTTCGCCGAGAGTTCCGAGGGGACCGGGCCATCGAGGTCGGTGACGATGACATCCGGGGTGAGGCCCGCGTCGAGGCAGATCCGCGTCGCCCCGTCGGCCGCCATGATCGCGGGGGCGACCGGGCCCCTCGGGAGCGTCCAGATCGGGGGGGACCCGCGCCCGGCGCGAGACCGACGACCACCACGTTCCGTTCCGTGAGTCGGTCGGCCACTCGCTCGAGCGCCCTATCGCGGGCCCCGTCGGGAAGCAACCGCACGAGGGTCCGAAGGGCGGTCTCCTCCCGTTCGAACGGGTAGCCGAACTCGGCTCGGATCGCCTCGTAGCGGCTCCCCCACCGGACGTACTCCATCGGCCCCTCGGGAGCCGGCAGGGCCGACCCCGTCAAAGTCCCTCGCCCGCCCCGGGGGATCCCGATCTTCAGGCTCCATCGCCGCCGGGCGTCGCCACCTCCGAGGGATGCTTTATAAATTCAGGCCTGCATCGCCCGGCGAGGAACGTTCGAAATGCGCCCGCTGGCCCAGGAGATCCTTGCGCACCTACCGGGTTCCGATCTCAAGCGGCCGGCGTCGGCCGCCCCGTTGACCCCTTCCGGCGACGACGCCGAGCTCGAGGCGGTCCTCGCGTCGCTGAAGACCCACATCAAAGTCGTCGGGTGCGGCGGCGGCGGCTGCAACACGATCAATCGCCTCTCGGAGGAGGGACTTAGCGACACCGAGATGATCGCCTGCAACACCGACGCCCAGCATCTCCTCGCGATCCACGCCCCGAAGAAGATCCTCCTCGGCCGACGGCTCACTCGCGGCCTCGGGGCCGGGGCGCTCCCGCAGATCGGCGAGCAGGCGGCCCAGGAGGCCGAAGACGAGATCAAGAAGGCCGTCGCCGACTCGGACATGGTCTTCATCACCCTCGGGCTCGGCGGCGGGACGGGGACCGGCTCGGCGCCGGTCATCGCGAAGCTCGCGAAGGACGCCAACGGCGGTAACCCCCTCACGATCGCGGTCTGCACCCTCCCCTTCGCCTCGGAAGGGTTGGTCCGCCAGGAGAACGCCATGTTGGGCCTCGAGCGGCTCCGCTCCACGATCGACACGGTGATCACGATCCCCAACGACCGTCTCCTCGAGCTCGTGCCCCGCCTCCCGATCCAGACGGCGTTCAAGGTCGCCGACTCCGTCCTCGCGCGGGCGATCCGCGGGATCACGGAGATCATCACCCGCCCGGGCCTCGTCAACCTCGACTTCAACGACCTTCGGACGATCATGAAGGGCGGCGGCGTCGCCCTCATCGGGATCGGGGAGTCGGAGTCCGACAACCGGGCCGAGGACGCCGTGCTCGAGGCGATCCACTCGCCGCTCCTCAAGGTCGACATCGCGGGCGCCACGGGCGCCCTCATCAACGTCACGGGCGGACCGGATATGACGGTCTCCGAGGCCCAGAAGGCCGCGGAGGTCGTCCAGAAGGTCGTCAGCCCGAACGCGCGGATCATCTGGGGGGCGGCTGTCGACCCGACGATGCAGAGCACGATCCGGGTGATGTTGGTGGTCACCGGAGTTAAATCCCCCCAGATTTTCGCTGGACCCTCGGCCGGCGGCGCCCCGGCCCGCAACGCGGGCCCGGAGCTCGACGTCGTCCGCTAGGGTAACCGATGGCATTCCTCGACCGGGCGAAGCGCCTGCAGGATGAGTTCGATGGCCGCCTGAAGACCGTCGGCCACGGCAAGTTCGGACGCGTCCTGCGGATGGCCCGCAAACCGACCACGGACGAGTACGTCCGGGTCCTCGAGATCACCTGGCTCGGAGCGGTCCTGATCGGCGTGGTCGGGTTCCTGATCTACATCTTCTTCAGTCAGGTCGGTCCTTGGCTCTGGTCGACGATCTTCGCGAGCCTGTAAGTACCCGGCCCTTTCACGGTGGATAAGATGGAAGAGAATCCCGGCGGCGAGGGCATCGGCCTGATCAGCGGCGAGGAGACCCCGCGCCCGACGCCCCCGAAGCCGGCCACGGGCGCCCCGACGGCCGCCTCGCCCGCCCCGCATTTGGCCCCTTCCACCCGACCGCCGGTCTCCGGTCAGCTCACCCTCAAGGCCGCCGACGACGAGAGCCGGTTCGTCACGGCGGGCACCGTCTCGACGCTCTCTGTCGTCCTCACGAGCCAACGGCCCGAGCCCGCCGCGGCCAGCGTCGCGGTCGAGATCGCCTACACCTCCACCTACCCCGGCGAGGGGGCCGACTGGCCGGTGCGCTGGCTCCTCCCGGGAAAGCGCAGCTTTTCCGAGCTCGTCGCCCGACGGGAGCGGTTCCAGGCGAGCCTGAACCCGGGCCAACCCGTGCCGTTCTCTTTCGAGGTCACGGCGCCGGTCGGGGTCCGATACGGCGACCGGCTCGAGGTGCGCTTGACCGCCCGCTACGAGGAGTCGACGGCCAACGACGCCAGCCTCACGCTCGCCCTCATCGCCCGCCAGGCGATCCTCGCGATCAAGACCTCCCGCGGGTACGAGCGCGAGGTCGCCGACACCCTCCTCGCCCGGGCCGAGGAGAAGCCCGACGTTGTCTTCGCGCTCCTCGTCCCCGCGGCGCTGCGCGGGTATGTCTTCGCCGAAGGGATGAGCTTCGAGGGCGTCCACGAGATGCTCAAGGGGATCCGCAAGGCCCGCGGGCTCGTCGCCGGCGAGACCACGCTCAAGGAGGTCGAGCCGCTCCTCGTCCCGAAGATCACGGTCGAAGGCTTCGTCGAGGGCGCGATCGTCGAGCTCATCAGCGGGCCGTTCAAGGGCGAGAAGGCCCGGGTCAAGAAGATCGACCAGGCGAAGGAAGAGATCACCGTGGAGCTGATCGAGGCGGTCGTCCCGATCCCCGTGACGGTCCGCGGCGACCACGTGCGGATGCTCGAGAAGGGAGGCGGAAAGAGTGGCGGATGAAGTGAGCGTGCTCGTCGAAGGCGGAAAGGCGTCGGCCGGGGCCGGACTCGGAGCGGCGCTGGGCCCGCTCGGGGTCAACGTCGTCCAGGTCGTCGCCCAGATCAACGAACAGACGAAGGGATTCGCGGGCCTCCGCGTCCCGGTCGTCATCAAGGTCAACCCGGCGAACCGGCAGTTCACCCTCGAGGTCGGCCGGCCTCCGGTGGCCGCGCTGCTCCTCAAGGAGGCCGGGAAGGAGAAGGGCTCAGGGAAGGCGAAGACCGACATCGTCGGCGACGTCTCCTTGGCCGCCGTCCGGAGGATCGCCGAGGCGAAGGGCGAGGACCTTTACGGCCGAACGATCGAGGAGAAGATCAACCAGGTCCTCGGGACGTGCGTCTCGGCCGGCCTCACGGTCGATGGCAAGGAGCCGCGCGCGCTGCTCAAGGAACGCCGGGGCGCCCGATGATGGGCGGCGCGCCGGGCGCGCCGCCCGACCTCTCGAACGCCGAGATCGTCGACTACTCGACGATCGAGGGGGACGGGCGGGTCCGGCTGAAGCTCAAGGACGGCTCGATCATCGAGGTCAAGCTCGAGATCATGAACATCCTGCGGGCCGGCAACGACCCGAACACCGGCCTCCCCTCCTACATCGTCCAGTCGGCCCCGCTCGTTCGGCTCGTGGAGTGCCCGAAGGAGCTCCGCCGATCGCCGATGCGGCCCGGCAACAAGGACTCGAAGTCGATCCCCGGCTTCGGCTGAGCCCCCGGAACCGTTTAGGACCCGAAACGCTCGGGACCGACCGTGGTCGATCTCACGGAGTCCCCCGCCGTGAACCCCGAGCCGGTCGGGGGCGACGAGCGGCTCGGGCTGCGCATCGCGGGCGGGCTGCTCCTCCTCGTCGGATTCGGTTTCGGCGTCATCGCGAACCTCTACGTCCACTCGACGGCCCCCGCCACCGGGACCCCGATCGGGCCCTGGACGGTCTCCACCACCTTTGGGGACTACGCGTGGGCGGTCCTCGGCTTCGGACTCTTCGCGACGGCGATCGGCATCGGCCTCCTCTGGGTCGCCCAAGGGCGCCCGAAGGGTCCGATCGTCCTCCCCGGCGCCTCGTTCTGATCCCGACCGTTCCGGTCGGCCGGCCCACCTACCGATGGATCCGCCGGGACGGCGGGAGCCTCGGGCCCTCGACGCCTTCGCCCTTCTTGTGGAGGCTGCGGCACTCCGCACAGAGCCGCTCGTCGGTGTCGAGGCAGTTCCGGCAGAACGTCCGCCCGCAGAAGGCGCACCGCAACGTCGCCGGAGCGCCGCATTTTTGACAGCTACCGACCAGCATCTTGCTCCCTTGGGGGGTGAGCTCGGCTCCGGACGAGGCCGAGGTGGATAAGCCCTTCGACGAATCCCCCGGCGTACGCCCGGCGCGCGACGTAGCCCGCCGCCCGGCGGGCCTTCGCGCTCCCCGACCGGAACGAGACGGAGCGGCCAGCCGCCCTCAATAGCTCGACGTCGTTGTCGCCGTCCCCGAGGGCGACGCACGCCTCGAAGGGAATCCCCATTCGGCCCAGCGCCTCCCGGACCGTGACGAGCTTGCCGATGCCGGATTCGATGAGGTGGGTGGCGTACCCCGTCGACTCGACCCGCACCGGAAGGTTCGCGACGGCCGCACGGATCCGGGCGGCGCTCACGTCCGGCTCGAGCGCGACCTCGGTCTCCCGCCACCGGTCCGTGAAGAGAGGCCGCACGGGAAGGCCGGCCGCCCGGACCTTTTCGAGGGCGCGGAGCGCGATCGCCCGGTCGGCCCGGCGCTCCACGCGTTCCGATCCGCGGGCTCCCGTGTATAGGATCCCGCCGTTCTCGGCCACGATGGGCCCGGTCAATCCGAGCGATCGGTGGAGGGCGAGGGCGATCGGTAGCACGTTCCCCGTCGCGAGGAGCACCGGGGTCCCCCCGTCCTCGATCGACCGGACGGCCCGGACGGCGTCCGGGTCCAGGCGGCGCGAGCGGTCGGTCAGCGTCCCATCGACGTCCGTGATGACGGCCCGGATCCCGCCGGGGGGACCGCCCGCAGTCCTACTGCCGGTCACGGCGACGGACCCTTTCGATCGGCCATCGCCCGACGCAGGGCAGCCGCCACGGCCTTCCCGTCGGAGCGCCCGCGGACGACCTTCATCAGGTCCCCCATCAGCGGTTGGAAAGCGGCGTCACCGCGGGCGCTCACCAAGTCGAGGTTCCGGTCGACGATCTCCCGGGCGAGCCGGTCGAGCTCCTCGGGCGGAACCCCGGAGAGGCCCGTGCGGGCGATCGCCTCACCGAGGTCGGGAGCGCCCTTCGCGAGCTCGGTGAGGACTGGGAGGATTCCCTCCTTCGCGAACCCTCCGAGCTCCACCTTGGTGAGGAGTTGGTGAAGGGTCTCGGTGGAGATGCGATCTCGCTCCCAATCCGGAAGAGTGTTCTCGAGCGCGGCGAGCTCTTGGGTGAGGAGGCGCGCGACGGCGGGCGCCGGGTGCCCGAACTTGACGAGCACGGCGAACCGCTCCGTCTCCCCCGTCCGTTGGAGCTGAAGGGCGAGGTCCTCGGAGAGGCCGTGCTCGGCGACCAGTCGGGTGCGGGCCTGGTCGAGCCGTTCCGGAAGGTGAGCCCTAAGCGCGGCCACGGCCTCGGAGGTCACCGCGACGGGGGCCACGTCGGTCTCGGGGTACATCCGGTCCCGGCCCGGGAGCGGCCGAGAGTACCGGCTCCGACCATCGGGGAGCGGGTCGCGTGTCTCGGCGGGGACCCCGAGGAGCGCGGCCGCCGCCCTCCCCCGGGCCGCCTCGAGCGCCCCCTGGGCCCGTATCGGATCGGGCGCCGCGACCAGGAGGAAGGCGTCGTGGGCCGACCGGGCGCCGAGCGCTTCCCGGATCCGATGGGCGCTCGCCTCGTCGATCCCCTGGGCCGGGATCTCGTCGGAGTGCAGGAGCCCCCGCAGGCCCGCGGAGCGGGCGTAGTCGGCCAGCTCGCGGCCGAGCCGCTCGATCGAGCCGACCGGGGACTTGAGGAATCCCGCGAAACCCAGGAGCGGTACGCCGAACGCGACCCCTCCGTCTTTGAGGGTGCGGGCAATGGGCCCTTCCGCGTGGGCGCGGACGATCTCGGTCAGATCGACCGGGGGGTCATCCGGGACCCGGGCCCCCCGGGCGATCAGCGCTCGCTGGACGTCGAGGAGGAGGCGTTGGCGGCCCGCTTCGATCTCGACGTAACGGTGCAACTGCCGGAGGTCCTGGACCCCCTTGATCTCGACCCGTGTGCCTCCGGACTCCGAGACGTTCAGGTCCTCCCGGATCGTCCCGATCCCTCGGCGGACCCGCCCGGCCGAACGGAGCAGCATCCCGATCTCCTCCGCCACGGCGCGGGCCTCGGGGCCCTCGGAGATCTCGGGCCCCGTGGCGATCTCGATGAGCGGGATCCCGAGCCGGTCGAGCCGGTAGGTGACCTCTCCGGGCCGCTCGGCGATCTTTCGGGCGGCGTCCTCCTCGAGGCAGATCGTCGGGATCGAGATCCGCTTCCCCCCGATCTCGGTCGATCCGTCGACCGCGACGAGCGCGGTCCGCTGGAACCCCGCCGTGTTCGAGCCGTCGACGACGATCTTGCGCATCACCTCGATCTCGTCGAGGGGGCGGGCGTTCAGGAGGAGCGCCATCGTGAGGGCGAGGTCGACCGCGTCCGGGTTCAGCCGATGCGGCGGCTCCTCGTCGAGCTCGACGAGGCAGCTCGTTGGGGTCGCCTCGTACCGGTAGGAGAGCCCTCGTCCAGCCTGGAACGCGGCCGCCGCGTCGATGACGTGGTTCTCCCCTCCGGTCGCCCGGAGCCGCCGCGTGACCGTCCGAACGACGTCTTCGGAGAGCTCGGCGGGGCAGTCGCAGAAGAGCTTCCCCGTGGCGAGCTGCTGGTGGACCTCGAGGCCCACCTTCATGCGAGCTCGTTCGGGGGGTGGCGCGGCTCGAACTCCCCGGCCCGGTCCTCGAGCATCGCCGCTCCGACCGCTTCCGGGTCGCGCGAACGGTCGAGCGCCCAGAGGAGCTTCACATAGGCGGTCTCGGGGAGCAGGTCGCGAGCGTAGAGGACCCCGGACTTGAGGAGCTCGCGGCCGGTGGCGTACACGTACGGGTCGGAGCTCCCCTCGAGGCACTGGGTCGTCATCACCACGACGACGCCGGAGCGGACCGCCTCCCGGATCCAGGGAAGGTGAGGGAGGCTGACGTGGCCGAGCCCGGTCCCGGCGATCACGAGGCCACGGAGGCCATGGGCGAACGCGGCGGCCCGATTCGGGTCGAGGCCCGGGTGGAACCAGAGCAGGGCGGCCCCGGGATCGAGCCCGCCGGTAAGCCGGGGCGGACCCGAATGCGGGGGTCGGACGCGGGCCTGGAATGAGATGGTGTCGCCCTCGACGATGCCGAGCGGCGGACCGTTCCGGGATCGGAAGGCGTCCCGGCGGCTCGAGTGCATCTTGCGGACGCGCGTCCCCCGGTGGATAGCGAACCGGTCATCGGAGAGCCCCTCGTGCATGAGGACGACGACCTCCCCGAGCCTCGGGTCGCGCGCGACCCGGGCGGCCATCGCCATGTTCGTGAAGGCGTCGGAGGAGGGCCGGTCCGGGGAGCGTTGGGCTCCGACCATGACCACCGGTCCCGGGAGATCCTCGAGGAGAAAGGAGAGGGCCGCGGAGGTGTAGGCGAGGGTGTCGGTCCCGTGGGCGACCACGACGCCCCGGGCCCCGTCGGTGAAGGACTGGACGACCTGTCGGGCGAGCTCGAGCCAATCGGAAGGTTCGATCTCCTCGCTGAGCCGGTCGGAGACCCGGACCAACCGAACCGGTCCATCCCGCTCGAGATCCGGGAAGAACCCGAGGACCTCCCGCTCCGAGCTCGACCGGGCGAACACCACCGGTTCGGTAGTCGACCCGGGAGGCGATCGTTCCCCCGGTGGTCAAGAGCGCGATCCATGGTTCCGACGACGAGTTCGGGTCCCTCGATCCCCCGCCGGTCCCGGGGGATTCTGAATCCGCCGAGGGGGGGGCCGCGTCCCCCACATGGACGACATCCGACGGGCCGATCCGTAGACCGACGTTATAACCGGAATCGAGCTTGAGCTGGACGATCCTCTCCCCCGAGAGCTCGTGCGACGGAACGAGGGTCCCACGCCATCGTCGTCCTTCAGCCGTCGTGATCTCGACGGTGCGGCCCCTGGGAAGGGCCCGGAGGACCTCCCAAGGGTCCTCCGATGATCCCCTCTCGCCGACCGTATCTCCTCCCGAAGCGCCTTCGCTGCGCTCGGAGCCCCGTGGCGGCATAAACTCCTCCCCCTCGACGACGACGGCCGACCCCGACCTTTTATAATCTGGGTGACCTCGCACGCGCCCGGTCGTTCGATCGGTCTCAGTGCCCGTGTGGGGTAGCTACGAGCCGGGGACCCACCCCGTCTCGCTGCAATGGATTATCCTAGAGGCCTGCGGAGCCTCAGACCTGGGTTCGAATCCCAGCACGGGCGTGACACCCCTTAGCATGGAGGGTGGCCTCCTCACCGATCCGTCAAGACTCCGAACCCACTTCGACTCGAAATGGACCTGTCGCAGAGGGCCGAAGGAGACTTCCCCCAGCGGGGGCGTAGAAAACCCTGACGACCTGAAAAGGTCGGAAGCAGGGCAGGCCGACGGACGTGATTCAAGGCGAGGGATTCCAGGTACTTGGCAACCGGCCGCCTGACGTGAGCTGACGACTTCTCGGGGGGTTCTTGGCCCCCGTCTTTTCCGATGGAGATGGGCGTTGAAGAGGGGGTCGCCGCGGACGATTCAGTGTGTCGCCAAACCGCCGCGGCGGCGGTCTTTCGACCGCAGCGAGGAGAGCTCGCCTCCGAGAGAAATACCCTCCGCTCCGCCGGACCCGTTGGCGTCCGAGGACCCTCGCCGATCGGCAGGTCCGCTCGACCGCCCTCGCCTGGCTCCTCCCCTTCCTGAAAGGCGCCCTCTGGCGCTCCTTCCGACCCTCCACCCTCTACGATACCGCCGACCTCCTCCTCCGCGCCGCCGTCCTGAGAGCTTCGGTCCATCGGGCCCGCGCGCAGTGCCGACGAGGGCACTCCGACCGCACCGCTCGGTGGCTCTTCGGTCATCTCGGGATCGGACGGACTCAACGTTCCCTCACCCTGACACTCCGACGACAAGTCCGTCCGCACATCCCCCCAGAGCCCGTCGATGTCGCCATCGACTTCCACGACCGACCGTACTACGGTCACCCCCAAGACCCCCATCGGCGCCAGTATGTCCGGACAAAGGAGGAGCGGGGCACTCACCGGGCCCACCGCTTCTCCTCCCTCTCGATCCTCCTCCCCCGATACCGCCTCATCGTCTCCCTCCGGTTCCACCCGAAGAACGGCGGGACCCTCGCCGCTGTTCGGGCGGCGCTTCACGACTTCCAGATGGCGGGCGGGAAGCTCCGGGCCATCTTCCTCGATCGCGGGTTCTACAACTACGCCGTCCTCTCGTGGTTGAAGGCGCAGGGGATCACGGCGGTGGTTCCCCTCCGCCTCGGATCTCGCCAGCGGAAGCGGTGGGAGCACGGTCAGCGCTCCTACACCACCACGCACACGCTGAAGGGTCCCCGGCGGGGGGACCCGCCCCTCGAGCTGCCGATCCACGTCGTTGTGCGCTACCAGATGGGAAAGAAGTGGAACCGCCATGGGTGCCAGTACCTGATCTACGCGGTGCTCGGGGAGATGGGGCTCGAGGAGGTGGCCGACCGCTATCGTGGGAGGTTCGGCATCGAGTCCAGCTATAGGATTCTCGGGCAAGCTCTCGCCCGAACGTCGAGCCGTTCCCCGGCGCTCCGTCTCCTTCAGGTCGGGGTCGGCATGATGCTCCAGAACGAGTGGGTGATCCTTCGACTGCTCTACGCCAGCGAGGGTCGGCAGGGTCCGGTGGGGTTCCGCATCAACGAGGAGATGCTCCGCTTCGAGGATCTGCTGCAGATGTTGATGCGGGCGGTGGGCTACCGTCTCGGCAACCTCACGGCAGTCACAAACCATCGACGGTTACCACCCCGTCTCCGTCGTCAGGGGTTAACTATCCCACCAGAACTGTGAACGTTGCCAAGTACTGGATTCCAGAGATTGGCCCGAACCCAGTTACCGGGCAAGCTCTGCGGGAGGGGCCCTTCGTTTACGGTTCCACAGGACCGCCATCGTCGCGGCAGCGGCGGCCGCAACGGCAATCCCGCCGATGAGGGCGATTACTCCTAGCGATTGGCCCGGCAGCAGGCTCTGCCCGTGGGTCGGGGAGACAACATTCACGGTGGTGACCGAAGAATTGACCGCATCTTCATTCCCGTCGGTGGCCGTAACCGAGATTGAATACGTTCCGGCACTCATGGGTTCGCACCGAATCTCCGCCGTGGCCCCTGTGCACCCGGGCGGAAGGTGGGACCATGAGAAGGAATAGTTTGCAGTCCCGCCCGCTATGGTGGCGTTGATCCACATGACGGTCCCAGTAGTTGGGGTCGCGGGCGCGACGTGAAGCGCTTCGAACATCAGGGCGCTCGATATGACCACGAGAACCGGGGTGGAGGGGGCCGAGACCCCACCATTCTTGTCCATTGCCATCGCTGAGACATCATACGAGGAGGCGACCGTGGGGCGGCAGGTCAGGAAATTTGTCGATCTGCCTGCACAACCGCTAGGCAGATTGCTCCAGGTGAACTGCTCGGTCCCGCTACTCACCGTCGAATTCGCCCAGAACGTTACCGTCTGACCGACGTCCAAGGCGACCCGGCTGGCCGCCGTGGCGGCGAGCCCCGGTAGGGGGTCCACGACGAAGACTGCCGCTGAGCTCTTCACCGAGTTCCCATTCGTGTCGTTCACCACGGTCGATATTTCAAAGCGTCCGGCGGCCGGAAAAGTGCACTTGAAGACCAATCCGGAGCTAACGGCGCAGGTGGCCGGACCCCCGTCGGCCAGCGTCTCGGCGCGGTAGCTCCCGGTGCCGCCATCGGGGATCGCGGTAACTAGCACCAGCTGGTTCACATCGGCAGCCGAGCGACTAAGGGAGGGCGCGAATACTAGAAGCCTCGGATACACCTGGAACGCGAGAGGCGGGCTGGTGTCGTTCGACCCGTCTCCATCCATCACCGTGACGGAAATACTGAGATTCCCGGTGGCGAAGAACGCGCAGGTTGGCTCATTGGTGGATAGTCCGTTGCATTCCGCGGATCCAGGAAGGCCGTTCCACTGGTAGGTGAGATTAGGAGCGCTACCGCTGTCGAGGGTGGTAAGAAAGGCGACCGTCTGGTTTACGTCCGCTGCAGTCCAGCCGCCCAGGCCATCGACGATCGCGTCGGGTTCAGATGCCATTGGCTGAAGGAAGATCTGCGCAGTGATGCGCGACCAGACCCTCCCGATCCCATCGGAGATGTTGAGCCACATGGTCACGTTGCCGACCTGCAGTGGCGAGCAAGCCGCGGTAACCGTGCCCTGGATAGAATTGGCCATCAACATTACCGAGGCGTTGCACTCGATTCGCCCGGCGGGGGACGACGCGAGGGTGACTGAGTCGTTCCCAGTTCCGATTCCCGTCAGTGCCGCGACCAGACTCATGGGTTGGCCGAGGTCCACGCTTCCGTTCGGATTTCCAGTCGGAGACAGATTGATGAGTGATTCGGAAAGGAACGTGGAGATGACGCCCAGCCCGTCGGCATCCGAAACGTACTCCGTTTGGGCGGGGGGATTATAGAAGGCATCCGAGGGGCTGGGATCGGATAACCTGCCCACAACCTCGGTTCCCTCGACGATCGTGATCACGTTCGTGAGGAAATCCGGGAAAAGAACGGTTCCGTCCGTCGGCGCGTAGCCCATTTCCCAACAATAGTTGATGCAATCTCCGCCGGTGACATTATTGATCGTTCCGGCCACGCCGGTGCCGTTCGTCTCCGTGGCGTTTACTACCACTTGGATCGGTGTGCGCCCCGAGCCGGAACCAAAATACAAGAGTCCTCGAGTTGGGTCCAAGGCGACAGACGGCGAATATCCCGCGTAGCCCCCGGTTACATTATCGGGAAGGGTCAGGTTGCCGATCACCCGCGTTCCGTTGACGACCGAGACGGTAACGTTGTGACCAGTAAGGTAACTCACATAGACATCACCGTCGACCGGATCAAAGATTTCGTTGCTCCCGCCTGCGCCCGCGCTCAGTGCTGGAATCGTGACGGTCCCCTCGATCGTCGTTCCGTTGATCACCGTGACCCCTTCCGAGGGGTAGCTAGTGAGGACGTAGACCAGCCCATCAGCCGAATCGTAGACAATGTCTCGGGGCCAATAGAGGTCGGACGCGCTCTGGATCGTCGTGACCGAGGGTGTCGCAGCCGATGCGTCGAACATGCTGACGTTGTCGGTGTGCCAGCCGGTGACGTACATGAATCCATTGTTGGCATCGTACGCAATGACCCCAGGGTTCGTGACGTTGATGACCTGAAGGGGGGACGAGCCACCATACCAAGCGAGGACGAGGTAGTCGCCGAAGGCAAAGTACATCGCGCCGGTCTGAGGGTCGAAGGCACCCCAGGTGTCCCCGCCCAACGTCCCATTCATTTTGCCTATTTCGAACGGCAGTTCCAGGTGGCCGACCAGGCTGCCCGTCTCAACCACCTGAGACGAGTTTGTTCGTGATTCGGGCAAGACGGGCAGTGCTCCCGAGGGCGGTGCGGCATGGGAAGATAGCCCGCTAGTTCGCTGTGCAACGGAGGCCCAGGTGCCGACCGGCGTTACTGCCCACGGGTTCCCGATCGGAGCGGGCATCGGAGCCCCCCGAGCTTCTGCTCGCGAGACTCCTACGACGTGCCCCGAGATAGATGTCGAGGTCGCCGCGCCCGGGGGGGTCGCGGCAATCAGGATCAGGACGAGGACACCCGCTATCAGCGGGACACGGAGGGATGGAACCGCAGTCCTCATTGGGTATCAAGAACCCCAGACGGCCCATAAAGCACCCCCAGCGATATTTGAATCGAAGATTTACTCCACTGCGCTCGGTGTGGTGCACTGGTACTGGCCGGATTGTGTTCTTGGAGGGGTTATTCAACCTCCCCGATTTCGAAGGGGTTGCCGGGGAGCAACCGTCCAACAGGTTGGACGGAGGTGGGGTCGAGGGTGGGCTTCAGGTCTTACCTGTTCACCAACCCCCACCGGGGCCCTTGGGCGAATCGACCTTCCAAGGTCCCGCCGCAGAACTCTCTCGACCAACGGCGCCCGTGCCGTCATCTTATAATCTGCACTATCATGATAATGAGCATGGCCATGAGACTCATACAGGCGAGAATCCCCGAAGCTGAGTTTCAGATGCTCCACCGGCGGGCGAAGGCCGAGGGAAAGTCCGTGCAAGCTCTCGTGAGGGAGGCCTTGCGGGCCAAGCTCCTCCCGGACACGGTCGATCCAAACGACCCGCTGTTCGACCTCTTCCCACTCATAGTGAAACGCGGGAAGACCCACCGTCTCTCCGAAGAACACGACCGATATCTGTACGGGACTCGCCGATGATCTTCGTGGACACGAGCGCCTGGCTAGCGCTCGTCGATCCGTCGGACGTTCATCACTCGGAGGCCCGGGAGTTCGAAGAGGGGCTCCGGCGGGGGGCACATGGGAAGCTCGTCACGAGCAGTTTCGTCTTGGATGAGACGATCACGATCGTCCGAGATAAGGCCGGCGTGGCCCGTGCCCGTGACCTCTCTCGAGCCCTGCTCGATAGCCCGAACGTGCACGTTCTCTGGGTAGGGGAGGTCCAGTTCCGCGACGCGCTGGAGCTCCTCTTTTCGCACGAGGACAAGCATTGGAGCCTCACGGATTGCACGAGCTTCATCCTGATGAGGGGGATGGAGATCGAATCCGCATTCACCTTTGACTCTGATTTCCGCCAAGCCGGGTTCGCTGCCCTCCCATCGATTCGAGGAAAGCCCCTTCGCTAAGACCCCCCGCCCTCGCTCATTGGCCCAGATTGGCGGCCCAACTTGCTCGCCTCCGAGGAGGGGTATGCGGCCCCGTGCGGTCGTATTCGAACCCCCGGGGGTGACGAATCCCATCACGGGCGTACCCCTCAGCACCGACCCCGCTATCGTATCACACGCTCGGGTTGGATTCCGCGCGTGGACCCGCATCCAACCGGTCGGATCCCGTGCGGCCGGTAATGCGTTCCACCTGGGGGCGATCCCGGTTTCCGGAACGAGAGACTCCCCGTAAGGTCGTGGCGCTACCAAGCGCCGGGGGCCGGGTCGCAGATGTTGAAGAATGCGCATTGTTCAACATCAACGGACGGAGTTTATGCCCGAGGTCCGCCGTGGGCCAACTCATGTCCGAGCACGCGATGACCCGCGGGCACCCCCGGCCGGGGAAGCCTTTGTTCCCTCGGCCTCGACTGAACAGCCTCAACGCCGGGATCGGGATCATCGGCCTACTCGCGGTCCTTCTCCTCTCCTCGATGTGGATGGGGGCCGGGGCCGCTTCGAATTCCTCGATCGCCCCCGGATCGGCGGTCGGGGCCCTCCGTGCCGATATCGTCCCGAACGGAAGCGGAGGGAATCTGACGGTCACCGTGCACAACACGATGGCGAACTCCACCGGCACCTACCAGCAACCGATCGAGATCGACAGCGCCGCCCTGGGCGTCTGGATCAACTCGAACTGGACCAACGGCCGCGTCTACGATGCGACCTCCGGCGCGCCGGTCTATGCGTGGATCGAATCCGGAGCTTCCAACAACTCGAGCAGCACACTCCTGTGGGTGAGGATGGCGTCGATCCCGGCGGGCGGTTGGTCGAACCTCACGATCGCCTTCGGGCCCCTGAGCTCCTTTGACCTCTCCCCGACCGGTTACATGGGCGAGGCCCCGGAGCTCAGCAGTTCTTACGGGGCGTTCGACAACGGCGCGAGCGTCTTCAACTTCTACGACAACTTTGCGGGCACTTCGCTCAGCTCCGCCTGGGAGGTTCACGGCGGTTGGAACTACACGGTGGCGAATGGCTTCATGATCGACTCCGTCCCGGGCGACGGCGATGGGATCGTCAGTAACCCGACGTTCTCCTATCCGGCGGTGGTGGACGCCTACTCGAACCTGTTCGAATCGAACCCCGCCTGGGCCTACACCGGCCAGGGCTTCGGTTCGGGCGGATGCATGATCTGCTCGCCCCCGAACTCGAGCGCGGTGGGCTGGCAGGCCCAGACCTCGCTCGAGAACGGGCCCTCGCCCTGGGCGGCGTGGAACGTATCGCACGAGAACGGGACCTCGGTCTTTCCGACCCAACGGTACGCCGTCTTCACGACCGAGGTGGCCTCCCAATCGATCGCCTACTTCCTCGACAACTACCAGGGACTGCAGACCCTGACCCAAGGGATCCCCCCCGACCCCGTACCCGTTATTCTCTCCCAGACCGGCGGGCCCTCGGGCGGATTGACGAACAACTTCACCACGACTTGGATTCGGGAGCGGACCTACGAGGCCCAAATGCCGAGCGTGATGGTGAGCGGGATCCCCGAGTCCTCCGTGACGTTCGCCGCCTCCGGGCTCCCCTGGGGAACGAGTTGGACGGTCGGATTCGACCAAACCACCTCTACCTCCACGGGGCCCATCTCTTTCCTTGTACCTGTACGGGACCTACTCCTTCACGATCGGGTCGATCGCCGGCTTTGCAGCGTCGCCAAGCTCGGGCTCCGTGAAGGTCAATGGGACGTCGCAGACGTTGACGATCCAGTTCTCGGCTTCGAGCTCGACGGCGTACTACACCGTGGACTTCACCGAGACGGGGCTCGCTTCAGGCAGTGCGTGGGCCGTGACCCTCGGCGGGGCTGCCCGGGCCGCGAATGCGAGCACGATCGGGTTCACCGAACCGAACGGAACGTACTCCTTCGCCGCCGACTGCGGAGCGAACTACACCACGAGCCCGGCGAGCGGTACGTTGAACGTCTCCGGTTCGATCGTGGCACGCTCCATCGTCTGCCAGAACGCGACGGGCGGGTTCGCCCCGCTCCTCAAGATGGCGTTCGAAGCGGCCGGGCTCCCCGGTTCCCTCCATTGGACCGTCACCCTGACCCCCGACTCGCCGGGGCTCACCATCCTCACCACCGTTTCCGTCTCCCGCTCGGCCGCTGGCGACCAACCGATCACCTTCCAGGCCACCCGGGGAACGTACGCGTACACGGCCACGGCGTCCGGCTTTGGGACCCAGAGCGGCACGATCAACGTCGGAGGGGTCTCGGCCTCGACGCTCACGGTGAGCTTCTTGCCGGCCCAAGGGAGCTCGACGACTACGGGTCCGCTCGCCCTCCCCGAGGTTTGGGCGTTCGGGGTCGCGATCTTTGCGATCGGGGCCGTGGGACTCGGAGCCACCGTCTACCGGACACGGGCCCGGCGGGCCGAACGGGGGCGCGACCTCGTGCGAGGGATCGCCGAGGTCGATTGGGCCAACGACGGGTCGGGCGAACCCGTCCCACGGATGAACCGGTGAGATGTACCTCGCGGGACGCGCGGACCCGCTCCGGCCCTTGGCGGGTCTCGCCCGCGAGGCCCGTTCGATGGATCCGGAGCCCCCCTTCGCCGACGAAGCGGCCCCTTCGGGCCCTCGATCGCTGAGCTGGCAAGAGTATCGCCTCGGCGCCCGCATCCTCCTCCACCTCGCACGCCTGCCCCGAATCTCGACCGGCGAAACCTCCCCAGAGGCCCTGACCCAATCCGGTATCGCGAACTGGCTGGGCACGAGTCGGACCGCGGTCACCCAGGCGCTCCAGTCCCTGGAGGACGGGGGCGCGGTTCGGGGGCTCCGTGGACATGTTCAGAATCGGCGGCGGCGCGTAAAGGTCTACCAGCTGACCCCTGAGGGCGAGAGCCTTGTCCGCCACATCCAGGATGGAATGACCCGATAGAATGACGGTACTCGGAAGGTCGCGACCCTTGGGCGGGGCGAGCAAGCCCGCGCCGTCCGCGCGCCCGGCGGTCCGACGAGAAGCTCTTCGGGGTCGTCCAAGTAAGCGGCCTGGGGGCGGCTCCTTCGCCGATTCCCGCTAAATCCCTGCACCCGAGGGTCGATCCCGACCCGCCGGTAAACGATGGGGTACATCACCGCGGACGCGACCACGCGTCGTGGGCGGCAGAGTGTCGACGAAATACTCGGACCGGTGTGCCCGCAGGGGGGCCGGCGATCGATCCGTCGTAGCGGGTGAGAGTCCGATGGTGATCCGGATTCGTGCGTTCTTCGCGACAGACCTCCATTTCATCGGTAGATTGGTCGACGGGACCCAGCGTGAACTGGGCCGCATGGACCCGGATCGGGCCGGCCCGTCGAGTCCGGGAGGAGCGCTCCGTTGGTTCCGGAAAGGGCTTCGGACCTCGTGGTCCCGCTGGAGGATCTTCTACGTCGCCGAGCTCGACCGCGAATCCGGCGAGTTCGTGATCGCGGGCCCGGCGAACGAGCCTTGGACCCGGGATTCCCGGGGCCGCCCGTTGCCTCGAAAGAGTGGGGAGATCTACGAGCTCCATGTGGCTCCGAGAGCGCGGCGGAGGAGGGTCGGGAACGCCTTACTAAGGGCGGCCGAGCAGGAACTGCCCCGTCAAGGATTCGGGGAGGTCGTCCTAAGCCATCTCGGACGGAATCGTGGCGCTACCCAAGTCTATTACTCCCGCGGCTACCGACCGCGGCGGGTGCTCGAAGTCAAGCGGCTGAGGGTTCGGGCACGGGGTCTCGTCCGGCGGGCCCGCGCGGATACCACCCCCGTGGGTGACCGGCCATGACGTCCGCCTCGGTTCTGGTCACTCTCGCTATCCTGGCGGCGGGGATGGCCGGGACGACCGCCTACCTCCTCAAGTGGGCCGCCACGGCCCGCACGGTCCTCCGGGCGGCCGTGGTCCTGTTCCTCCTCGTCATGATGACGGGGATGCTCGTCGGCGCGGCGATCTACGAGCACACCCCCACCGTCCCGGGAGCGATCGATGGCCTCTGGGCGGCGAGCGGTATCATGTCGGCGAGCGTCTTCATCGTCTTCGTCCCGTTCCTGCGCGAAGCCCGGGCCGCCTTCGAAGGCGCCCCGGCGTACGCCCCGACCCCGGTCCGACGGGTCCGCGCCTTCCTCGGGTCGGTCATCGCTGCCACGTTCGCGAACGAGCTCGTCATGGGCTGGGCGTTCCAGGCCGCGGCGTTCGGACCGATCCGACTGGACGCGGGGATTCCGGCCTTTCTCCTGGCCGTCCTGGTCGCCCCGTGGTTCGTCTTCCCGATGGCCCTCGAGATGGGGTTGAGCCTCTACTGGCTGCGGCGCGAGTTCTCCGGGGGGGTCCGATGGTGGCTCGGCCTCCAGGCGGTGGCGATGTTCTGCTCACCGCCCTCGTTGCCCGGCCTCGGCTGGGCCGCCGCGAGCGCGCTCGGAGCGAGCGTCGCGATGGCGGCGGTGATCGGCTCCCTCGTCGTTCGGACCTACCGAGGGGAGCCCTTCTCCCGGCCCACAATGGTCTATTTGGCCTTCCTGCTCGCGGCGTTCGGGCTGATGGCCCTAGGCCTGGCGATCTGGACGCTCTATGGGAATCTGTTGGCGTTCGGGGGCGCCGTGGCGCTCCAGATGATCGTCTTCCTAGCGACGGTGGTGGCCCCCGAGCGGTTCCGTTCGATGGGAGGACCTACGGCCACGTGTCCTAGCGATCCGCGCGATCGTGGACCAGAGGGATTCTTCGAGAGTGCGCCAAACCGTCGGGTCGGGCTCTCACCAGGGCCCCCGGTCGTACGTACCCACCTGCCAAAGCCTTGAACCCCCTGCGTAGGTCGGATTGGGGGGCGGTCGGATGCTCGCCGGGTTGGTGCTGCTCGCGATCGTGGCCCTCGCCATGGCCGGGGTGACCGCCTACCTGATCCGGATCCTGGTCGAGGCCCGTCGACGACCCCAGGCGTGGATCGCGTTGTTTCTGCTCGCCATGATGGGCGAGATGTGGGTCGCGGCCGTCGTGGCGCTCGCTTTCCCAACGGTCCGAGGCCTCATCGCGGCGCTCTCGGTGAGCGGGGGCCTGATGGTCATCTCGGTCGCCCCTCTTCTGGTCGCCCTCGGCCGGGCGCGAGGGGCCCAGGGTTCGGCCCCGGACGGGGCCCCGATCCCTCTCGGACCGGGAATCGTCGCCCTCACCGCGATGCTGGTCCTCGTCAACGAATTCCTGATGGGGTGGGGCCTCGTGATGGCCGCCGGCGTGAGCGGGACCTCGCTCACGACGTCGGGCCTTCTACCGTTCGTGGCGTCGGTCGTCGATACCCCCTGGTTCCTGTTCACCATGGGCGCCGAGATGCTCCTCACGGCGACGCTCCTCCGCGCCCGTCTGCCGAAGCCCGTGCTGACGATCCTGGTCGTGCAATCGGCGATCATGGTCTTCTCCCCGCCCGCGCTCGGGAACCCCACGTGGTCGGGGCTCTCGATCGGCCTCTCGAGCGCCCTCATGATTGGGCTCTTCGTCTACCTCTTCGAGCACCTCTACCGACACCGGCAACCGTCGGTCGCCCTCGCGCGCTACCTCGTCGAGCTCCTCGCGGTGTACGCCCTCATGATGGCTGGGCTCTTCGTCTGGCTCTACACGGGTGACCCGACCGCCTTCGTCGTCTCGATCCTGGCCGAGATGGTCGTCTTCTACGTGGCCGTGGTCGAACCCGAACGGTTCGCGGGGCCGCCCGGCACTCCTTGGCAGCTTCGGCCCCACTGGACGTTCGCCTTCCTATCGTTCGTCTTCCTCGCCGAGGTCTTCATGGGAGCCGTCCTCAGCGTCGAGCTCGATCCGGCCCAGTACGCGGGCGGGTTCCCGTTCGTCGCCCTCGTGGGGCCGCCGGCGGCGATGCTCTCAGGCGCCCTCTCGAACGCGTTCTGGTTCGTGGCGACCGCCGTCAGTTCGACCTGGTTCCTCGCGATGATGGGGGTCGAGATGGGAGCGCTCGTCGTGTTCAAGATGCGCGAGAGCCGCAACCTCGAGAACCGGATCCGCATGGGACTCATGCTGGGGAGCTACGCCGCGTTCGCCGTGTTCTATCCGAGCATCTATCTCGGACTCCTCGTCCCGAACGCCCCCCAATCGAGCCAGGTCCCGGTCCTCGGCTGGTCGATGGGGATCGGTTCCGCGCCCCTCGCGATCGGCGTCTTCGGCGTCGTCCTCCTCACGTACGTCATCACGGGCGCCCTCACCGTCCTCTTCGGCCGCCGGGTCATCTGCTCGGTCTTTTGCACCGCGCCCCTGATGTTCCAGGGAACGACCCTCGACGAGATGAAATCGTTCAATCGGTCGAGCCCCATTGCTCGGAAGTACCTCTCGAGCCGGTTCTCCGCCCTCTATGGCGGGACGACCGCCGCGGTGATGATCGCCCTCATAGGCACGTCGGTCCTTTCCTACCTCGACTCGATCGGGGCGGCCAGCGTCTACGTCCTCGGGACCGACCCGACGGTGTTCCTCTTCACGATCTCCTTCTCGATCACATGGTATGCCCTGTTCGTCATGATCCCGTACGCGGGAAACTACAGCTGCGTCACGATGGGGTGGTGCTACACCGGGACCGTCGCCCAAGCGTTCCAGAAGATCGGGTTCTTCAAGCTCAAGGTGCGGAGCCGGCAGGTCTGCCAGGACTGCACGACCGTCGATTGTGCGAAGGGCTGCCCGATCGGTCTCGTCGACATGCCGGGCCACTTCCGGACGAAGGGGGAGTTCCGGAGCACAAAGTGCTGCGGCGTGGGAGACTGCGTCGAGGCCTGCCCGTACGACAACCTCTACGTCTCGGATGTCCGCCACACCCTCCGGCGGCTGCTCGGGCGCCCCGAGACCCGCCCGAGGGGAGCGTCAGTTCCGACTCCCACTCGCCGCGGGGGCCGCCCTATCGGCGTCGGGGCCGCGACCTTCTCGCCGACCGAACGCTCCGTCCTCCTGCCCATGGCCAAACCGATCCCGGGTCCGATCGCTCCCTCAGACTGAACCGGCGCCAGGGTTGAACTATTCCATTGCGCAAATAGCCTTTTATCCATTTATCTCCTCTCGAACTTCTCGTGAAACTTTCTGATTGGGCGGCCCAGAATGGGGTCAAGTACAAGACCGCTCACCGATGGTTTCACCTCGGGATCCTACCGGCCAAGGCCATTCAACTTCCGACCGGCACCATCCTCGTCACCCCTCCCGAGGAAGTCAAGGTCCGCCCGTCGGCCCTCTACGCTCGAGTCTCGTCGGGGGATCAGCGGGCCGACCTTGAGCGTCAGAAAGGGCGACTCGTATCCTACGCCACCCGACACGGTCACCAGGTGGGAAAGGTCGTCGAGGAAGTCGGCTCCGGCCTCAACGGAAGACGCTCCCGCTTGCTCACCCTCTTGCGCGACCCGACCGTGGGGGCGATCATCGTGGAACACCGGGACCGATTGGCTCGCTTCGGCTCCGAATACATCGAGGCAGCGATGGCCGCCTCCAAACGTCAGCTGATCGTGGTGGAGGAAGGAGAGCTTGCGGACGACTTGGTGCGAGACATGACCGAGGTGCTCACCTCCTTCTGCGCCCGCCTCTACGGTCAGAGGTCGGCGAAGAACCGCGCCCGAAGGGCCTTGGAGGCAGCGAAGGCCGCATGAAAGTGGTTCGTTCGACCCGGTGCTCTCTCTCGGAGGCCACTCCGACCAAGCGATCGACCTTGGCCGGGCTCCTGACCGAATACGGGAGAGTGGTCAACCACTTTGTCAATCGTTGGTGGGGCACCGGCCCCCCTCCGGCGAAGACGCAGCTGCTCAAGGAGGTCATCGCGGTCCCCGATACCTGGCTTACCGCCCGACTCCGAAAGGTGGCGGCGAGGGAGGCGATCGACATGATCCGGGCCTCCCGAGAGCGGGATGGAAGGTGGGCTCGGAAACCCGTCCACAAGGGGCTCCGAATGTCCGTCTCCTCCACCATCGCTGCCCTATATCTTTCCAAAGAGAGCCCCGAATTCGATGCCTGGCTCCATGTGGCCAGCGTGGGTCGAGGGATCGTGCTGGACCTCCCCGTGCGCTTCCACCGCCACTATCACCGCTGGGCTCGGGACCCGAAAGCGCGACGTCTCGAATCGTTCATCATCACGGAGGACGCGGTTCAATTGGCCTTTGAGATCGAGGTGGACCGCCCTCGGTCCGAGGGGCCGGAGTTTGGGGTGGACACGGGGATTCGAAGTCTGGCCACGCTCTCGGACGGAACCCAATTCGGCCGGGACATCCCTTCGATCGTGGCTCGGA
The DNA here is from genome assembly GCA_963696985.1 of uncultured Thermoplasmata archaeon. GTDB lineage: Archaea > Thermoplasmatota > Thermoplasmata > Lutacidiplasmatales > UBA184 > Lutacidiplasma. The sequence continues at coordinate 284,356 of CAVOMG010000001.1, forward strand.
TCAAGCGCTGCGAACACGGGTCGCACGGCCAGCAGCGGGCGCGTCGGGCGCTGCATCAGCGCATGGCTGAGGTGGCCCAAGAGGTCGCCGCGCTTTCCCCTCGGCTGATCGTAGCTGAGGACCTTACGCGCCTCTCCCAGGGGACGAAGCGAGACCGTCGCCTCGCTCGAGGTATGCGACGGAGTCTCGGTGCGTGGGCGTATCGTGACTGGTTGGGTCGGCTCGAGAGGGCCTGCGAAATGAACCGTGTTCGTTTCGAGAAAGTGCCTGCGGCCTACACCAGTCAAAGGTGCCACGTCTGCGGCCACACCGAGAGGGGGAATCGGAAAGGGGAGGAGTTCTGTTGTCGGAAGTGTGGCTACGCCGGCAACGCGGACGTCAATGCCGCGAAGAACCTCCTGATACGGTTCTGGGACCGAGAGTCCTACCCTGCCAGAGCCTACGGTCCTGGCTTCCAACCGTCGAGTGTGGGATAAAACGCCACGCTGGATGGAACGGTCCCGTGCCCCGTTGCTCGCATGTCCAAGCTAGACTGGGGCCTGGCCACCCGGCTCCCACTGCGTTCCCGGGTCAACCAAACCACGTGCAGCTCGCTTCCCCCCGAGGAGTATGCCGATCTCCTGGGGGCGGTGGCCAATGTCCACCTGAAACCCGTTCAGCGATCCGATATTGGAATCCCCGCTACGGTGGTCGGATCGGCAAGGTCTCGTCCAGACCGTGAGTCCCCAGTCCCGATGAAGCGATTCAGTCCCCTCGCGAGTCACGCTGTCGGCTCAATGGATCGAACGCCATCGAGGGGACGAACCTAGGGCACAGGTTTCGCCGGCGTTGCGCAATTCGATGATGCTTGGGGACTCTCTCCGTCAGGCTTTCGGGGTGTCGGCCCTACCCGTTAACTAGAGCAGCGGGCTGCGGTGCCAACCGCGCCCGAGTCCTGAGGTTCCCGGAGACCACCGATGGCTACCGACCCGAGCGGCACTGTGTCTCAGGCCGACCCGAAGCCGACAGTCCCGAACCCCTCCGCGGCGTCCGGGTCACCTCCGAGCAGCCGCCGATGGCCGATCGTGGTCGGGGTCATCATCCTCCTAGCCATCGTCCTCGTCGGGCTGGGCTTCGCGAACGTCATTCCCGGCTTCCACCTCTCCGGCTCCCCGGCCCCAAAGGCCTCCACGACCCCGACGAAGTTTGCCGTCACCATCCACCAGGCCGGCCTTCCTTCCGCGACCACCTGGTCGTTCAACCTCGCCAGCACCACCCAGGACTCGACCGGCGCGACGATCACCTTCTCCGAACCGAACGGCACCTATTCTTATTCCGTCGGAAACGTCCCCGGTTTCACCCCGGACAAGTCCCAAGGCTCTGTGGCGGTGGCCGGCCGCAGTGTCGGCCTTACAGTCACCTTCACGACGACGCCCACGGGGAACAGCCCTGCCTACCCCGTTACCTTCGAGGAGAACGGGCTCCCGTCCGGGACGGGCTGGTCGATCTCCTACAACGGCTCGCAGTTGACTTCGGCAGGCGCATCGATCTCCACCCAATCGGTCAACGGCTCCTATGCCTACACCGTGACCGCGGTCCCCGGGTACACGGCCTCCCCATCGAGCGGGACGGCGACCGTCCACGGCGCGGCGGTTTCCTACCCGATCGCCTTCAGCGCGATCCCTCCACCCTCCTACCCCGTTACGTTCACTGAGACCGGCCTTCCGGCCGGGGCGAGTTGGTCCGTGACCCTCTTGGGCTCTCTCCAAAGCTCCGCCGGGTCAACGATCGCCTTTACCGAATCGAACGGATCGTATCCCTACACCGTTTCGGGCCCGTCCGGGTACCTCCCCGACCCTTCCACCGGGACCGCGAGGGTGAACGGGCACCCGGTCTCGATCCCGGTCTCCTTCTCGGCCGTCACGTCGTCCTCGTCGTCGTACTTTGACGTGACGTTCCATCAGACCGGCCTTGCGAGCAACATCACGTGGGGACCTCAAGAGTACCTCTCGGCCGCCGGCGCATATCCGGTGTTCGGGACCACGGGAGAAGGTTCCACGATCATCCAGTCGCTGCCGAACGGCACGTACTACTGGTCGATGGCGTCGATATCGGTCACCAACGGGACGGTCTACAATCCCAATCCGGCCTCGGGAAGCCTTTCGGTGGCCGGTCTCCCGATCTCTGTGCCAATCCTGTTCCAACCCGCTTCGAACGGCTCCACCAACAACTCCTCGACCAACTACACCGTCAAGGTCTACGAGACCGGTCTTCCGGCCGCCACGACCTGGATCGCGTTCGCGGGGTCCTCCGCGGGGATCGGCACGGCCGGATCCCCCATCAACCTCTCCCTCCCGAACGGCACCTACTCCGTCAATGCGTTTGCGGCGGCTTCGGGCTACCAACTCGTGAGCTACCCCACCTTCACCGTGGCGGGCGCCCCGGTGTCGGTCACCGTGCACTTTGTGGTCGCCTACTCCGTGGTGTTCCAGGTCACCGGGATCTCGAACAATTCGTTCTGGTTAGCGAACTTGAACGGCACCGGCATCCTGGGCGTCACCTCGGAGTCCACGACCGGGGCCACCTCGCTCTATTTCACGGTCGTGAATGGGACTTTCAATTACTCGGTCGCCGCGTTCGCTTACCGGGCCACGCCCGCCTCCGGGAACTTCACGATCTCGGGGTCCGGACGGAACATCTCGATCGCGTTCAGCGCGCTCCCGACCTATTCCGCGACGTTCACGGAGTTGGGCCTACCGGCGGGGACCGGCTGGAGCGCTAACGCGGTGAAGAACGGTGCCACTGACGGCGTGATCTTCGGTGGCGCGCCGCTCGACGAAGCTTCCGGCGGGACCAACGGGAGCTCGTTCGCGCTCGCCCTCCCCGATGGGAACTATAGCTGGATGTCGGGGACCAACGTCACTCCGGAATACTGGGCAGCCCCGGCGACGGGCTCGTTCGAGATCGACGGGACGGGGACAACGGTCAACCTCAGTTTCGTCGATAATCCGGGGGACATCCCCGTCCTGGTCGAGGAGGTGGACTACTTCGACACCGGTTCGGGCGGGCTCCCGAACGGCACCACCTGGGGGATCACGATCGGGAACTCCACCGTGACCACCACGGGCATGTTCCTCTTCCTGCTCGAACCCAATGGGACGTACCCCTTCACGCTCGACGTTCCGGCCGGCTATTGGGCGCTCCCCGGAGGCGGTACCTTCACCCTCGAGTACGACCTCAACGGGACCACGGGCGCACCGAACCTGAATGTGGCCTTCTTCCCGGGCACGCCGCCCTCGGCGCTGAAGGCGGCTCCCGCGACCGCGGGATCGATTCCCGCTCCGGAGCTTTTCACCGGAGGAACTCCGCTAGGTACCGTTCTCCTTCGAGCGGTCGGACGCTGGTAAACGAAGGCGAGCTCGTTCCCTGATCCTACCGCCCCAAGGCCGATCGGGCGGCTGCCGGCCTAGTCTTTCGTCGACGCCCGCCAGAACGCGAAGAGGAACGGCACGGCGATCCAGGCCGCCGAGACGGCCGCGATCAGCGAGGCGGTCACGCCGGCGGATTCGTAGCCCAGGACGGTCCCGTCGGAAGCGAAGTTCGTGAGGGTGCCCGAGACCACCGACGGGATCTGGGCCGGGGAAGCGAGCTGGGATTGGAGGAGGAGCGGTCCGTAGCCCATGGACGAACCGAGCGGGACCCCAGAGAAGACCACGAACAGCCCGATGATCTCGCCCCAGAAGATCGAGAAGACGAGGAGCAGCGCGATCCCGAGCCCCAGCACCGGCCCGATCGATCGGAAGGTGTGGGCCATCAGGAAGACGAGCCCGGCGAAACCGACCGTGGCGATGGCGTACCCGGCGATCAGGGGGGCGATCATCGATGCGGGAAGCGGTTCCCGCAGGAGTCCCGCGAGGCCGGCATCAAGCAGGAGCACCTCCCCAGCCGAGGCGGCGAGGAGGGCGAGGGCGACGGCGGCGTAGCGGGTGAGAAAGAGCCCCGACCGGGTCACCGGCCGCGCGAGGACCGGCTCGTGGGTTCCGGTCAGGCGAGGACGGGCGTAGCTCCAGTAGACGAGGAGCAGGGCCATCAACGGGAGGAAGAGGCTCAGTTCGGAGGCGTAGTCGTTGAGCAGGCCGGGTCCCGGGGTCGAATCGGAGAAGAACTCGGCCCCGGGCGCGCACACCGCGTAGCAAGAACTGCCTTCCGAGGAGAAGTAGAGTGTCGCCCCGGTGGCGTTCACGATCTCCACGTACTCGACGAGGTTCGTGCCGTTCGGAAGCTGGTTCGGCAACGTCGGAAGGGGCAGGTAGGACGCGAAGCCCGCGAGTCGGCCGAGGTCCTCGGTGGCCTCCGCTCCAGGTACAGTTGGAGGGAAGGCTGGGAGCGAACCCTGGACCGTATTCCGAGTAGAACGCCCTGGTGCAGGCCCATACGGCGTCCCCGGAGGGGACGGTCCCGTTCGGTCCCGCCCAGGTGATGAAGTACCGGTCGAGTCCGCTGTAGAAACCCTGGGCCACCTCGTTGAACGGGGTGTTGATCGACTGGGGGAGCGCGGCGGTCGCGTTGCTGAGGGAGAACCCGCCCTCGAACGCCCCCCCGAACGACGCGTGAGGGAATGCGGAATAGTCGCCGTCGAGCGTCGCTTGGAACCCGGCCCCGGACGGCGCCGTGGGAAGCTTGAAGTCGATGCGGACGACGCCTCCGGCGTCGCTCGTCGCGTTCTTCACCTGTACCACGAACGGGGGCGTATAGGGGGAAGAGAGGTTGGACGGTGTTTCCTCAACGATCAGCGTGGCTTGGACCCCTTGGAGGGGGCTGCCGGCGGCGTCGAAGGTCCAGAGAACGAGATGATAGGAGCCTTGCTCGTAGTACCAGTATCCGGAGCCGGACACGTCCGTGGTCGTGGTCGAGATGGTGACGTATCCGAGGGATCCGGCGAGGGCCGCCACGATCACCACCCCGATGACCGCTTTCCGGCGGAGGAGCCAGAGGAACTCATGCCAGTACGGGTTCATTGGGCCGCTCCGATGAGCCCGAGGAAGTAGGTCTCGAGCGAGGTCGACTCGATGCGAAGCTCCGAGACCCGGCATCCCCTGCGAACGAGCTCGGCGTTGATCTCGGCCGCCTCCGCCTTGGGCGCCTCGAGGAGGATGAGCGCTCCGTCGCGCCGCATATTCCCCATCCCGTCGAGGTAGCGCATCGCCGCGTCATCGAGGTTCTCGACCCGGATCCGAAGCGTGATCCCGCCCGCGGTTGCGAGCTCCGCCCGGTCGATCGTCCGCAGGAGGCGACCCTGGTGGACGAAGGCGACGCGGTCCGCGAGCGCTTCGAGCTCGGTGAGGAGGTGGGAGGAGAGGAGGACCGCCTTCCCCTCCTGCCGGGCGCCGGTGACCCATCGACGGACGAAGGCGATCCCTTCGGGGTCGAGCCCGTTCAACACCTCGTCGAGGAGGAGGTTCGTCGGGTCGCCGACCATGGCGCTCGCCAACGAGAACCGTTTCTTCATCCCCTGGGAGAACGTCCCGAGCCGTCCTCGCTCGACGGGCCCGAGGCCGACCTGAGCGAGGAGCTCTCGGCACCGGGCCGGGCGGGCGCCCCCCGGAGCCCGTGGAATCCAGCGTAATAGATCAGGAGCGGGAGCGCGCGGGCTTGAGGTTCGAAAGGGAAGAGCTCGGGGACCCATCCGATGTGGGCGGAGGCGAGCCGCTTCTCTCGAACGATGTCCCTCCCATCGACGAGGACCTTCCCTTGCGTGGGGAGGGAAACCCCCGCGGCCACCCGGATCGTCGTGGTCTTCCCGGCGCCGTTGAGCCCGACGAGGCCGAGCACCTCGCCGTCGCGCACCTCGAGGTCGATCCCCTCTATCGCGGGTTTCGAGCGTCCGGGGAACCTCTTGGTGAGGTCCTCGACCACGAGCATGATCGAGCCGATACCCATGCCCCGATTAAACAGAGGTCGCCCAGGTCGTGGCGACGGTCGCGCGCCGGCGTTCGCCGTCCGGGACGCTCGTGTCGACGAGGCTCCGTCGGCGCGTTCACCACGCAATCAAGCTTGGTAGCCGGGACGACCTTCCAGCTTGGCTATCTATCGACCGCGCCTGCGGCCCGCATGCCCGTCGATTTCGCCTTTCGGAAGGAGCCGGCACTGCGAACGTTGAGCAAGTCCTGGAAGGGACCGTGGCAGGACCGGAGGATTCGCAAGGAGTTCGAGCGCGTGGAACGGGCGCTCCGGGCTCAGGGTCTCCGACCCGGCCGGTGGATCTACTCCGGCGACTATGAGAACTCCCGGTGGCTCGTGGCGATCGAGGCCCGAGGGCGCCCCAAGTCCGGGGACGGCTTCCGGGTGAAGACGTTCGCCGCTTCCCGGGTGGCGTCGGTGGTGTTCGACCCCAAGGTCGTCTCCCCCCGCGTGATTTATCACGGGATCTCGGACTGGCTCCGCTGGCGCAAGAAGGACAAGAAGATCCGGCGGGCAGGGATGTACCCGAGAGGTCTACCGGGGAAATCCTTGGACCGACCGCGCCGCCGAAGCCCATACCGAGGTCCAGGTCCTCGTTTCCTAGATCCGGTGAAAGAGGGGACCCGAATGCGCCTCAGTCTCGCCCCTTAGGCACGATCCTCTCCGCGCAGCTCGTCGCGAGCCGCGGGGCGTACGTCTGACAGGCCAACTTCCGCCTCGTCTGGGCCATCGACACCGGACCGTTGCAAGAGGTATCCAGCAGTCGAATCATAGTCGTCTGAACGCCGAACGCCCTCCGGCGGTTCGTTCCGTCGGAGCGGGCCGGTCGAACGCGCCGTCCTACCCCTGGTGGACCTCGTGTACCTCGTCTGGCAGGAGCCCGTGGGCTTCCGCGTGGACCCGCTTCGCGGCATCCGGACTCGGCGCATCGACGAGGCAGAAGACCATACCGGCCTTTTCGTCGACCCAGTAGTTCTTGAAGTTCACCCCGTGCCGGCCCTGCACTTTCAGGTCCTTGGCGTGAGCCTCCGCGACGGCCTCGGCAGTGGCCCCCTTGATCCGGTGGACGTCTATGTACAGCGGCATCGTTCGGGGTAACACGACCGGGGATTTATACCGGAGCATCGAGCCGTTGGATAGGGCAGCGGTCCGATTCGAAAGCCCCCTGGCCCGCAGCAGGGGAGCGTCCAATCGAACAGCCACCGTTGGCTCCCGATGGCCGAGTGACCGCCCGGTGGCTGATCGCCCTCGAAGACCCTTGAGAGCCGGGAACATGCGATGCAGCGCTGCTCGTCCCAATCCGACGGCGCTCGCCCGTTTCACGCAGTTCGGCCGCGGCGACCCTCGGTGTCTCGTTTCGGCTTGCATAAGCCCGGCGCAGGTTTTTATCGGCCCGGACCGACCCGGGATGTATGATTCGCAGAGACCCCGCTCCTCTCGATGGGTCGTCGGGTCGTGTCGAACGCGAAATCGGGAAGGCCTGTGGTCTGCTTGCGGTAGTCCCCACACGGGCTCGGTTTGCCCGTAAGTTCCATCCTGCACTTCTTCCGGCCCTGATCGTCGTCGGAATGATGCTCGCAGGTGGAATCCTGCTCCCGAACTCGGAAGGCGGGGCCGCTTCCGCGCTTCAGCCGGTCGCAACCCTGCACTCCCCAGGAGACGCAGCCGTCGCCCCCAGGAATTTCTTGGGGGCCATCACCCTCGGGCAAGGAACTTCCGTCGTGATATCCCCCTCGTCCGGATTCGTGGGTGCCACCGTCACTGCGCACGGGAGCGGGTTCGGGGCGGGGGAACTCGTACAGGGCTCCTTCGGCGGTGCGCCCCTCAGCCTCCAATCGTGTTCCGAAGGAACCTTGAGCCCGCTCGGGTCGAACGTTCAGACCACACCGTACGGAGCGTTCGCCTGCGCCTTCGCCGTGCCGGCATCTCCCCACGGCGATCACAACATCCTTTGGTCCTCCCCAGCCGCTAGCAACAGTTCCTCGGGGAACCTTACCGGCGCCTCGAACTTCGGGGTGCTGGGCTCCTTCTCGGTCGGCAATGGCCCGTGGGGCGAGGCGTACGACCCGGCGAACGGGGAAATATTCGTGGCGGACATTGACGATGGTCAGGTGACCGTCGTCAACGACTCCACCGGTGCCGTCCTCGCATCGGTCCCGGTGGGGTCCCGGCCCCACGGGGTCGCCTACGACCCTGCCGACGGCAACGTCTACGTCACCAACTACGACCCGGGCGGCCCCGGCAGCGTCAGCGTCCTCAATGCCACCAACGACACCGTCGTCGCCACCATCCCCGTCGGTCTCGATCCCCTCGAGGTCGCTTACGACCCCCTCCACGGCGAGATCTTCTCGACCAACTTCCTCTCGAGCTCCCTCTCCGTCATCTCCGACGTCACCCACCTCGTCACCACCACGATCCCCCTCCCGGGCGGTCCCGTCGGCATCGTCTACGACCCCGCTACCGACCAGATGTTCGTCGCCACCCACGACGGCAACGTCACCGCCGTCTCCGACTCCAACAACTCCGTCGTCGCCAACGTCTGGGTCGGCGACAACCCCTGGGGCGTCGCCTACGACCCCGCCAAGGGCGAGGTCTTCGCCACCCAGAACAACGGCTCCCTCGTCGCCGTGATCTCCGACACCACCGACACGATGGTCGGCAACGTCTCGGTCGGCCTCGGCCTCACCGGGGCCGCCTACGATCCCGTCGAGGGAACGGTCCTCGTCGCGAGTCTCAACATGGCAGGCGCAGGAGGGAACGCCGGCCAGGGCGTCTCCGACCCGGGAATCCCCGGGAGCCTCTTCGCCATCAACGACACCACCGACCGGGTCGTCGCCAACATCTCCGTCGGCGTCAATCCCACCTGGATCTTCTACGACCCTGGGACGAACGTCACCTACGTGACGATCCAAAACGGTGCCTCGCTGACCCTCCTCGGCAGCGGGAACGTCACGGCGAGCGGTGCAGTGCCCGCGGGGGCCGGACCGTGGGGGATGGCCTACGACCCCGTTCAGCGAGAGCTCTTCGTGGCCGACCTCGATTCGGGCACGGTCAGCGTGCTTAACGATTCGAATTCGCGCCTCGTCGGGAACATTACGGTGGGGTCCCGGCCCCACGGGGTCGCCTACGACCCTGCCGACGGCAACGTCTACGTCACCAACTACGACCCGGGCGGCCCCGGCAGCGTCAGCGTCCTCAATGCCACCAACGACACCGTCGTCGCCACCATCCCCGTCGGTCTCGATCCCCTCGAGGTCGCTTACGACCCCCTCCACGGCGAGATCTTCTCGACCAACTTCCTCTCGAGCTCCCTCTCCGTCATCTCCGACGTCACCCACCTCGTCACCACCACGATCCCCCTCCCGGGCGGTCCCGTCGGCATCGTCTACGACCCCGCTACCGACCAGATGTTCGTCGCCACCCACGACGGCAACGTCACCGTCGTCTCCGACTCCAACAACTCCGTCGTCGCCAACGTCTGGGTCGGCGACAACCCCTGGGGCGTCGCCTACGACCCCGCCAAGGGCGAGGTCTTCGCCACCCAGAACAACGGCTCCCTCGTCGCCGTGATCTCCGACACCACCGACACGATGGTCGGCAACGTCTCGGTCGGCCTCGGCCTCACCGGGGCCGCCTACGATCCCGTCGAGGGAACGGTCCTCGTCGCGAGTCTCAACATGGCAGGCGCAGGAGGGAACGCCGGCCAGGGCGTCTCCGACCCGGGAATCCCCGGGAGCCTCTTCGCCATCAACGACACCACCGACCGGGTCGTCGCCAACATCTCCGTCGGCGTCAATCCCACTTGGATCACCTATGACCCGCGATCGAGCGCGGTCTTCCTGACGGATCAGAACGACGGGACGGTCACCATCTTCCCGCCATCGACGGGCGGGAATGCGTCGTTCGGGGTCGAGTCAAACCTCCACGTGGCCCCGGGATCGAGCGGACCGCCGGGCTCGAACGTGACCTTCAGCGGCACCGGCTACGCCGCGAATTCGAGCATCTCCTTCGCCATTGGTGGGGTCTCGGCGACGGCCGCGGCCGGCTGCCGCACGGCTTCGAACGGGAGCTTCTGGAACTGCACCGCCGTCGTCCCGTCCAATGCTACTGGGAACATGAACGTGACCGCCACCGACGGTTCGGGCAACGTCAACGCGAACAACGTCTCCATCAACGTGACCGCCCTCGCGCCCCGCGAGCTGGTCTTCGCCGAATCCGGGCTGGTCACGGGCACCCCCTGGGAGATCGTGCTCACGGGCAAGAGTCCGGGCCTTCACATCGAGCTCGCGGTTCCGCTCGCGACGCTGACCCGTTCCCGGCTGGCTCCGTTCCCGATCGACTTCAACGTGTCGGTGGGTCCGTACTCCTACCTCGCCGAATCCACCGGTTTCGCGATCGCCCAGGGCAACCTCACGGTGGGGCAGCAGGTACCGCCCCTCGTCGAGGTGAGCTTCGTGCGCCCGGTTCAGGTCGCTCCGGGACCGGTCCATCATTCGAGCCCGGCCCCGGCCCCTTCGCCGACCCTTCCGGAATGGGTCGGTATCACCTTCGCGCTCCTCTCGGCCGTCGGGTTGATCGCTGTCGGCTTGCGGGTCCGAACCGAGCGCCGCCGAGAGGCCCGCGAGCTCGTCGCCCGACTCGATCGCATCGCCGATGGGAAGGAGCCACCCCCGGGCCTCTGACCGGATGGCGACCCTGGCGAGCTCCCGTCCGGCGGCGGCATGGAGAGGACCGGGCGACCGGCAGACGGTAAGGGTCCTCGTCGATATCCCCCGCGCGTGACCGACTGGGGCGAGGCGCCCGAGGATCGGACCGCCTCGGCGCCGCAGCCGGGGGACCTCCGTGATTCGGATGGTCATGGCGGTGACGAGCGAACCGTACTCTCGATGCGGATTTTGCTCCACCTCCTTCGGCAGGGTCGATACGGCCCGGACGAGGTCCCGCCCCCAGCGCTCACCCAGGCGGGGATCGCCGAGGCGTTGGGGACGAGCCAGAGCTCGGTCTCCCGAAACCTCACGCTTCTCGTCGAAGGGGGAGTGGTGAGGATCGACAAGGGGCACGTGCGGAACCGCATGCTCCGCCTCAAGGTCTATTCGCTGACCCCGCAAGGCGAGGTGCTTGCACGTCGACTGTCCGAACGCTTTCGGAATGCCCGTGATCCCTTCTATGACCCTGGTAGCCGACCATCGGGTCGCCCATCGACGACGACCGATTCGGCCGGGGCACTCGACGGATTCCGGGCGGGGTGAGCCCGTCCTTGGGTCCGCGCGGCGCAGAAAGGCGGTTGGAACCTACTTGTAGGTGGAGAGGTGGGTCTTCCCCTCGTCGTCGATGATGGTGATGCACTCCCCCTCGCACTCGAAGAGGCAGGCCTCGCACATGATGCAGTCCGGCCCGTTGATCACGGCCGACTTCTCGGCCCGGAACTGGAACTTGGCCGCGACGGCCGGATCGTCGGTCACCCCCGCGAAGCGTTCCCGCGGTTGCATCTCGAAGACGTTCACGGGGCAGACGTCGCGGCAGTGGGCGCAGCCCGTACACTTGGAGAGGACCACATCGACCGTTACCATGGGTACCCGTTCCTGGCCGTCGCGAAATTGGTCCGGTACTTAAGCGGCATCCCGCCTCGTCCTCGCCGGTGCCGGGGAAAGGGCGCCCGCCTCACGGGGGCGCGTTCGCGCCACGACCGGGGGGAATCGATGTGGGCGGGGGCGGAGCCGCGCCGGTGGGAATCGCGGCGGTCAAGACCGGGGCGGACCCGAAAATCGTCCAGAATCCGGGCTCCCCTCGCAGGGCGATCCCGGCCTGGGGGTCGAGGAGCGCCGCCTGGCCTGCGGAGATCGGATGGTCCTGGACCCGGCCCTCACCTTTCAGGGCATAGGCGAACCCGCGCCGTCCCTGCCCGAGCGATAGGAAAATCGTCCCGGGTTGGACGAAACGGATCTCTTTCAGTACGGACCGGGCCGGCGACGGAACGGCGGCATTCGGCCCGACGAGCTCGCGGACCACGGCCCCTTCGGGGCCGGGATCCTCGCTCCTTTCGGGAAGGATGCCGATCGCGATCGAGGAAGTCGAGGCGGCCCCCCCGAGACGCGTGACCACGCTGAGCCAGCGGGCGGTGCGCCCCTTGTCGACCCGGAAGCCGTGCCGAATCTCCCGACCGGCCGTCGCGACGAGCACGGTCCCTTGGTCCAACACCGATCGCTGTCCCTCGGAGACGAGGTGTTCGACGGCGCCCTCCAGGACGACCATCGCCACCTCTTCCCAGAGGTGGGCGTGCAGTACGGGGTCCTTCCGAGAGGTCCCGATCGATTCGGCGATGCGCAGGTACGGATCGAACTCCAGGGACCGGGGGTTCGGAAGGATCGTCCGCGTTGAGACGTCGGACTGACGAACTCGCCCGAGGACGATTCGGGTTCGCGAGCGCGCGACCTCCTCCAACGCCATTGTCCTGCCCGGCCACGCCTGGCCGGGGGGTTATCGGGGCTTGGCATAAACCGTTGGGCTGGCCAGGTCCGGCCGGATCCTGCGCGGACACTGACCACCGGGGGCTGCCGGGCTACGGCATGGTACCCTGGGGCCCATCGATAAATAGCATCCAGCGCCACGGCGCCATCGTGGGTGGCGCATCGCTCAAGGCCGGGGGCCTGACGAAGAAGTTCGGTTCGTTCATGGCCGTGGACCAGCTCGATCTCACGATCGAGGGGACGAAGTGCGTCGGCTTCCTCGGGCCGAACGGCGCCGGGAAGACGACGACGCTCAAGCTGCTCACGGACGTGATCTTCCCAACCGCTGGCGAGTGCTTCATCAACGGGATCTCGGTCCAGAAGGACCGGAAGCGGGCGCTCGCGGACGCCGGGGTGCTGATCGAGAGCCCCGAGATCTACCCCTCACTGACCCCGAACGAGGCCCTCGAGATGGTCGCGGACCTGCGGGGCGTGCCGGAGCGGGACCGTAAGGAGCGCATTCGGACCGTCCTCGCCGAGGTCAAGATGTCGGATTGGGCGAGCCAGAAGGTCGGCCGGTTCTCCAAGGGAATGAAGCAGCGGATCAACATCGCCGCGGCGCTCGTCCACGACCCGCAGGTGGTCATCCTCGACGAGCCGTCCACGGGGCTAGATCCGCGCGGGATGGCCGAGGTCCGCTCGATCGTCCGCGACCTCAAGAAGAGCGACCGGCTGATCTTCATGAGCAGCCACATCCTGAGCGAGGTGACCGAGATCTGCGACGAGGTCGCCCTCATCGACCACGGCAAGCTCCTCTTCTACGATACCCTCGCCAACGTGACGAGCCGGTTCTCCGAGGGCCACTCCTCGGTCGATGTGTCGTTCGCCCGGCCGGTCCCCCCGAGGTGCTTGCGAATCAGCTCCCATTGCTGCCCTCGGTCAAGCAGGTGATGGCCCTCGCGGCCGACCGGGTACGGATAGGCTTCGAGGGCGGACGGTCCGCTCAGGAGAAGCTTCTCGAAAGCCTGGTCGGCCTCCATCTGGGTGTGATCAGCCTGACCGAGTCCGAGAGCGCGCTCGAAGAGGTCTACTTGAGCAAGATCTCCCGAGGGGACTAGGCATGGCGACCCCCCGCATCCCGGCCGATTCGCGGCTCCACGTCCCGGATTCACTCCAGCAGGTCCCCAAGCTCACCCGCTACCAGCTGCGAGAGTACATGCGATCGCTGAGGTTCGTCGCCCTGATCGGGATCATCGTCGCGATCGGGGCGATCCTGACGGTGGTCGTCGCGCACTTCCGCGGGAGCATCATCTCGAACAACCTCGCCTTCTACGGCAGTTTCTGGGGCGGCGGCGTCGACCTCGTCATTGTGCTCTCGGCCGTGTTCTTCGGTGGGGATGCGATCGCGGGGGAGTTCCAGAACAAGACCGGCTACTTCCTGATGGGCCTCCCCCTCCGCCGCTCGACGGTCTACTTGGGCAAGTTCATCGCGGCGTTCCTCGCGTCCGTCGCCATGCTCCTGCTCTTCCTCGTGATCCTCCTCGCGAACGGAGCCTACTACTTCGGGGCCGGACTTTTCCCCTGGCAGCTCGGCCTCTCGCTCCTGCTTGCGGTCTGCTACCTCGTCTCCGTCCTCGGGTTCACCTTCCTCATCAGCTCGCTCTTCAAGACGAGCGCCTACGGGTTCGTCCTCACGGTGATCCTCTTCCTGTTCGGGTTCTCCATCCTGGAGAGCCTGATCACGGGCCTCGTCAAGGTCGAACCGTGGATGATCATCTCCTACGCCGAGTCGACCATCGGGAACGTCTTCTCTTCGACGGCGAACTGGGGGCTTTCGGGCACCGTCACGACCGTGCACTTCGGGCAGCTCAGCGAGACGACGTACACCGCGGGGATCGCCGAGGGGATCCTGATCATGATCGTCTACTTCGTGGCCGCGGCACTCGCCGGGCTCGCCCTGTTCGAACGCGAAGAGTTCAACTGAAACCGTCCCGCCGCCCCGCCTCTCGGCCCCCCCATCTTTCCACTCGCAAAGGGGGGGTGTGTCCGCCCGTTGTCCGCCCGGATTCCCTGACGATAGGACCCTTCGGACCCCTCGGTTTCCTGTCGACCTCACCCCTTTATGTATGACAAGCGTCCGACATATGCGAAGTGAGCGGGATGAACGAACGTACATCGCAATGGATCCCCTTGGCCGCACTCCCCGTCGCCGGACGTGCCTCCAAGGACCTCGATTATTCCCTCGCGTTCATGCCCCGTACTGCACTCGCCTGCCCGCACCGCCCGACGATTCTCGACACGTTCCGAGGATGGTGGCGATGAGCACCCTACCCGAGATCCCGGAACCGGCCCATAGTGGCGGACGGAAGATCTCCCTGGGCACGGCGACACCGCGCGGGTACGGCCACCGCCCCCGGCTCAGCCCGCAGGCCGCGGCGGCCTTCGCCACGATGGTCGATACCGCCCGGGCCCGCGCCGCGAGCGAGGGTCGGACCCTCGTCTACACGGTCCGCTGGCACTAAGCCTTTGCCGGCGCGCCCTCGCGCTGGGCGATGGGTCATCGCGTCGGGGTGAGCCATCGCGCCCGCTCGATCCCGGCCTTCGAGAGCTCGTCGGCGCGCTGATTCTCCCCGCGGGGAACCCAGTTGAACCGGACCTCCTCGAACTGGCCGACGAGCGCCGCCAGCCGCTCATGGTAGGCCTTAAGGTGCTCGGCCCGAACCTCGTACTCCCCGCTCATCTGCCGGATGAGAAGCTGGCTGTCCCCGATCGTGACGACGGTCCCCCGGTACCCGCGGGGCTAGCAGGTACTCGAGGGCCCGGATCGCGCCGGTGTACTCCGCGATGTTGTTCGTTGCCCGCTCGGAACCGGGCCTCACCGCGAGCCCGCTCTCCTCGTGGTCGAGCTTCTCCCCGTCGACGGTGAATCCGTAGGCGGCGAACCCGCCGCCCCGGGGGGGCTGGCAGGCCCCGTCGAAATGGACGGTGACGACCGCCGGGAAGAGCGTCGTCCCCCGGGGGACACGTTCCGCGTCCGCGGACTCGGTCCGCCCCGAAGCGCCGTCGCTCACCGGATCACCTTCCGGACGGTCCATACCGGGCCGCGCACGGTATTTGGGGGTGTCGGGGGGTGGGAGATGTTGGGGGAAAAACGAAGCTTGATACCCCTTGACCGCCCATGGTCGAGGCACGGGCATGGCGAACTCCACGTCCTCCCTGCCACTCGGCGTCGCGATCCTTGCCGTCCTGATCGGCATCTTCGCCTTCATCCTGGTCATCGTCGGGATCCTCATCCTCCTCGCCGTCGGGCTCGGCGCAGCGGCCGGGGCCGCCGCCTTCGGCGTCTCGACCCTCGGGGGGATCCTGCTCCTGCTCGTCGGGATCGTGATATTGGCCGTGGCGAAGGGCCTGTGGGACCAGGAGCTCTGGGCGCTCGTCATCAGCATCATCGCCATCGGCTTCCTGCTCCTCGGCGTCATCGTCGCGGGGGCACTCTTCTCGCTCGAGGGACTGATCCTCGTCGTGCTGCTGATCTACCTCGCCGTGGTGAACCGCCACTTCCGGTAGCGGGGCGGCCTCCCGGCGCCCGTGGGCGTTATAGCCCCGGGGGGCCGACGGTGGGATATGGCGAACCCGCGCGTGACGCTCAAGACCTCCTTGGGCGACATCGGACTCGAGATCTACGAGGACAAGGCCCCGAAGACTTCGGCGAACTTCCTGACCCTCGTCCGCAAGGGGTTCTACAATAATACGACGTTCCATCGCGTCATCCCGGGGTTCATGATCCAGGGCGGGGATCCGAAGGGAGACGGTACCGGCGGCCCCGGCTACACCATCCCGGACGAGTTCCACCCGCTCCTCACCCACTCCGAACTCGGGATCGTCTCGATGGCGAACGCCGGACCGAACACCGGCGGCAGCCAGTTCTTCATCACCCTCGCCGCCACGAACTGGCTCGACCGCAAGCATGCGGTCTTCGGCAAGGTCGTCTCCGGCCAGGAGGTCGTGGAGAAGATCGGGACGGTCCCGCGCGGGGCCTCCGACCGCCCGACGACCCCGGTCCGCATCGTCTCGGCGACGGTCGGATGAACCCGGTTCACGCCGGGAAGTCGAACGGGTAGCGCTGCGCCGGCCGGAACGCGTCCCCCGCCGTGGTGACGAGCGCCCTGACGAGCTGGAAGGTCGGCACGACCACGGCGATCAGGACGAGCTCAGAGAACGTGACCGTGATCGTCGCCCCCTGGTAGGCGATCACTCCCGTCGCCCGCTCGGAGAGCCAGACGAGGTAGCCGATCGCGGCCGACGCGTACACCGCGAGGACCGGCCCGTACGCCCGGGTCGGCTTCGCGACGTAGGTGAGGAATGAGAGCACCAGGAGGCCGAGCCCGAGGAGCACGACCCCTCCGAGCGGGAACGGCTCCGGGACCCCGAGGGTGGATGAGACGCGGTCCGCCACATACGGCCAGCCGAGGTAGAACAGCCCCGCCGGGATCGATCGGATCACTCCCCAGGCGATCCGCGCGCCGACCGTGGGGAGCCGGTAGGTGCGCGGGTCGGGAGGCACGTAGCCGCTCATGGGAACGGCTCCGTGGCGACCGGAAGGTTCCAGGGACCCCCGCTGAAGCGGAGGGTGATCGAGTGGACCGACGAGGCGCACGCGGAGGGGAGGTAGACCTCCGAGCCTCCCTGGAACCCCGAGTGAGCCCCGACCGCGACGGGGAACGCCCCGCCCCCGCATTCGGCGCCTCCGGCGACGACGACCTGGTAGTCCACGGTGCCGTCGATGGCGAACGGGGCGTCATCGGTGAACGACACCGTGAACGGGACCCCGGTGGTCCCGTTCCCGTAGACCGTGGGCGACCCCGCCGTCGTGGCGAGGTTCGCGAACGGCGCACCCCAAGAGTAGTTCCGGGGGATTGTCAGCGCGATCGCGTAGACCTGGGCGTAGGTCGCATTGACCCAGGCCCACCCAGGGAGGACGAGGTCATGGGTCATCAGCTCGGCATCGACCGTGGGATCGATCGGGATGCGCAGGGTGATCGTGAGCGCTCCGACCGAACGGGGCGGGACCGTGACGACCGGGGATCCACCCGCCGCCAGGAGGGCGCCCGCGGCCCCGGGCATCCAGACCGCCGTAGAGACCTGGAGGGCGTCCACGGCGAAATACCCCGGATTCGAGACCGCAACGTTCGCCTGGAGTAGGAAGGTGTCGTTCGGTCCCTGGGAAGCGGTCGCCATCGGACCCGAGGAGGGCTCGGGACGTAGCTGGGAGGCCGAATAGACCGAAAGCCCGGCGAACACCGCGATCCCCGCAATCGCCACCACCGAGAGGATCGCGAAGACCCGGGACACCACGAGCCACCCGGGACGTTTCGTCATGGGATGGCAAAGTATCTGGTCGGCCCCAGTAGAAAAAGGGGGGCCAAGGAGATCGTGTTCGTGGGTTTCACCGGTCAGCGGGGCCCGTCCAGTGGGGCCGCCCCCAGAGCTTGCGGGTGGTCGAGGGCGGGGGGAAATACGACGAAAATCGTCGCGATTATCCGAAAACCGGTAACCCTTAAGAAGCGGCGGGACTCGCGGCGGTCGTGCCGATCGCGGGTACCTACACCGCCATTGTTACCCCCACCGTCGGCCGGGGCGACGTCGACGACGGGGCGTTCCGGGCGCTCCTGCGTTGGCAGCAGGAGTCCGGCGTCGAGGGCGTCGTGATCGGCGGCACTACCGGCGAATCGCCGACGCTGACCGAGGGCGAGCTCGTCCGGCTTTTCACGATCGCCCGCGAGGAGCTCCCCTCGAAGGTCGACGTGGTGGCGGCGACCGGGCGCAACCACCTCGTCGGGTCGATGGTCCTCACCCAGGCGGCCGCGGACCTCGGCATCCACAACGTCCTATTGGTCGATCCCTACTACAATGGACCGAGCTCCCTCGAGATCCGACGCGAGTACCTCGAGCCGATCGCCACGCGGTTCCCGGAGCTCGGGCTCATTCCGTATGTGATCCCCGGGCGGACAGGTACCCGGCTCGACCCGGTCGATCTCCAGCGGATGGTCGTCGAAGGTCGCCGGATCGTCGGTGTGAAGGACGCGACCGGGGAGGAGGAATTCGGGCGGGAGCTTCGTCGGCGCACCCCCAAACTCTCGATCGTCTCTGGGGACGACCCTCGGACGGTGCCGATGATGCTCGATCCCCACGTCCGCGCCTCTGGGGTCATTTCCGTCACCTCGAACCTCGTTCCCCGCGCGGTCCGCGAGATGGTCGACCGGGCGCGGTCAGGCGAACCCGAAGAGGCCAAAACCCGCGCCGCCCGGTTGCGCCCGCTCTTCGATTCGGTGACCCTCCGATCGAGCGAGGCTGGCCCAGCCGGAGAACTCGTGCCGGTCCGCAGCCGCAATCCGGTCCCGGTGAAGACCGCGCTCGCGCTCCTGGGCGTCCCCGTCGGGGAGTGTCGCCCGCCTCTAGGTCGGCTTGGTCCGGCCGGGGTGGCCCAGCTCGTCGCGGTCCTCCAGACGGTCCATCGGGAGGACCCGAGCACGTTCCGACCGATCGAGGAGTCGTTCGCTGTCGATATTGGTAAACGCCTCGCCGACCGTTCGCTCGCGAAGGGACTCGCATATGCCGCCTGGTAGGTCCGTCCGGCCGACGCGGGGGCGGTCTCGGGATCGCCCTGCTGAGCTGCGGATCGTCGTCGCCGGCGCGGCTGGTCGACTTGGGCGCGCGATCCTCCGGAGCGCGGCCTCGCACGGCCTCATCGTGGTGGGGTCGGTCGACCGGGTCTCGCAGCCCGCTCATGGAAGCCTTCCGAGGATCGATCGTGCGACCCCCGCAAACCTCCAACGATTGCTCTCAGGGGCGGAGGTCTTCCTGTCGGCGACGACGCCGGCCGCAGAGCGTGCGAACTTGCCGATGGTCGCGCGGGCCTCGGTCCCCGCCGTGGTGGCGACCACCGGGATCGGCCCTCCGGTCCCGGCTTGGCTTCGGGCCTGCGCCGACCAGATCCCGATCGTCCTCGACTCGAACTTCTCGATCGGGATGGGGATCCTGAGAGCGGCGGTTCGGTCGATCGGTCCGCTTCCGGACGGATTCGACGTGTCGATCGTCGAAGCCCATCGTCGGGAGAAGGCGGACCACCCGTCCGGGACAGCCCGCAGCCTCTCGGGCGACCTCGCCCAGTCGGGGGCGACGGGCTGGGAGGGGGCGCGCGGACGCCGGACACCGGGTCGGGTAGAGATCGCTTCGCTCCGGGGCGGTGAGACCCCCGGGATCCACGTGGTCCAGATCGCGGGCCCGTCGGAGCTCGTGCGTTTCGAGCACCTTGCCTACGGACGGGAGACGTTCTCCGAGGGAATGGTCCGCGCGGCCGAATGGCTCCGTGCGGCGCCCCGCGGGCGGCCGCCTGGGCTTTACACCCTACAGGACGTGCTGGGGGAAAGGGTTCGATGAGCGCCTCGCCCCGTCGACTGGTGGTCAAGTTTGGCGGCTCGGTCCTCACGGACGGCGCCGCCGTCGCGGAGGCGGCCCGTCTCCTCATCGAAGCCCCCGCCGAGGAACGGCTCGCCGTGGTCAGCGCCCCCCAGGGGATGACCGACCAGCTCCTCCGGTTCGTCGATGAGGTCCCGCATCCGATCGATCCGTCCGAAGAGGCGAACCTCGTCGCGTTCGGCGAGCGGATCAGCGCGCGCCTGTTCACGGCGATCCTGAAGAGCCGCGGTGTCCCGGTCCGCCTCCTCGAGCCGGAGGATCCGGACTGGCCGATCCGCACGCGCGGCGGCAGCGTCGGAGCCGAGATCGATCCGGGGCCCTCGAGGGAACGGGCGAACGCGGTCCTGCGCCCGCTCCTGAAGGATCACGTCGTCGTCATCTGCGGGTTCCTCGGCCGGGAGGGCGGTCGGGTGACGACCCTTCGAAGGGGCGGGAGCGACACGAGCGCTCTCGCTCTCGGTGCGTTCCTCGAAGCGACGGATGTCGTTCTTGTCAAGGATGTTCCCGGCGTCCTCTCGGCCGATCCTCGGGTCGTGCCGGAAGCCCGGAAGCTCCCCGAGGTGAGCGCCGGGGACCTCGCCGAGCTCGTCCGCTCCGGCTCCTCCATCGTGGCGCGGGAGGCTCTCGAGTACCTCAATGCGGGCCCTCGGGTCAAAGTGATCCCGCTCGGTCCGCCCCTTCTGGACTCGGCCGGAACCTGGGTTCGCCCGGGCCCGCTCGATCGCGCGCCGCCCGGACCGACCGCCGATCGAGCGGCGGCGGGTTCGGTGACGGTCGTACACGATCTGGGAAGCGACGGCCTAGGCGTCCTCGGGCGCGAGATCTCGAACCGGCTTTGGCTCGGACTCTCCGCCACTCCGAATTCGATCACCGTCTATCTGCCCGAGCCCGAGGTGGTTCCTCTGGTTCGATCTCTTCACGCCACCGGGGCGTTCACGGCGATCACGAGCCGCACCGGGCTCTCCGTGCGAGTCGATCGATCCTCGTCGGCCATCGATCGGCCGGGGCCGGCACCTGCGGGACCCGGCGGCGAGGTCGTCGGAGCATTCGAGTCGGCGGGGCTGGTCCATTGGGTCGTCGAGCCCGGACTGAAGGAGCCGGCCGTTCCCCGCGCGGTCGGTTCGGGAACCCCGGCATGAGCGTCCGAGCGGACCGCGCGGTCCCGTTGCCCCCTCCGTTCACCGTCGGACCGGACGGGAGAGCGCTCGAGGGGCTTCGGCTCGACGAACTCGCCGACCGGTTCGGGACGCCGCTCTACGTCACCAGCGAACAGCGCATCCGCGAGAACGCCCGCCGGTTCCTCGCCGCGTTCCGGTCGGCTTGGCCGAACTACCGCCTCTTGTACGCCCTGAAGGCGAACCCGAACCCGGCAATCGTTCGAATCCTCCGTTCCGAAGGACTCGGGGCCGACTGCTCGTCCCCGGCCGAGATCCGCATCGCCCGGGAGGCCGGCGTCCCTCCCGCCGAGTCGCTCTACACGGGCGCGTATCCGTCCGACGCGGAGCTCACGTATGCCCTCGAGGCCGGCGTACCGGTGAACCTCGACGATGACGCTTTGCTCGCGCGGCTGGACCGACTCGGATGGCCGAACACCCTCTCCTTCCGGATCAACCCCGGCCGGACCGAGAGCGGCCCGGAAGGCCTTCGATTCGCGGGCCGCGGGGCGAAGTTCGGGATCCCCCTCGCCCGGGCGATCTCAGGGTTCAGGAAGGCGAAGCGGGCCGGGGTCGCCCACTTCGGCCTGCACACGATGCCGGGCTCGAACGTCCTGAGGCCTGAGCACTTCGCCCTCGTCGGACGGTTCCTCGGTGGAGCGTACCGACGGGTCGAGCGCGACGCCGGGGTCCGGCTCGACTTCATGGATGCCGGCGGCGGGTTCGGCGTCCCGTACCGCCCCAACGAACCGACCCTCGACCTCGACCGGGTCGCACGCGGTCTCGTGGCGGGGCTTCTGGAGCGCCTTGGCCCCGACCTCGAATCGCCCCCGATGCTCTGCAACGAGCCCGGGCGCTATCTCGTCGCCGACAGCACCGTCCTCCTCACGCGCGTCACCCACGTCAAGGAAGGGCGACCGCTCCTGGTGGGGGTCGACGCGGGCATGCAGACCCTGCTTCGACCCGCCCTGTACCAAGCGTACCATCCGGTCCATCCGGTGCGGGGCTCTCGCGGGCCCATCCGAACGATGAACCTGGTCGGACCCGTCTGCGAGAACACGGACGTGCTGGCCCGAGACCGGCACCTCCGGACGCCCAAGGTCGGCGACCTCTACGCGATCGGGAACGCCGGGGCGTACGGTTTCTCGATGTCGAGCCAGGTACAATACCCGCCCTCGGCCCGCGGAGCTCTTGGTGACCAACGGCCGGGCGATCGTGATCCGGTCGGCCGAGTCGTTCGACGACTTGGTGCGCCACGTCGAGTTGCCCGACCATCTCGCGGGGCCAAGGGTCGCCGCGAGGGGCCGGGGCGAATGATGGAGGCTCCGCGCTCCCGGGCCCTCGCCCGCCTGCCGCCGTATCCTTTCGCGCTCCTCGAACAGAAGGCAAGCGCCGCCGAGGGCCGGCGCCGGGTCCTCCGGTTTGCGATCGGCGACCCCGACCAGTCGCCGCCGTCCTCCCTCGTCGAGGCCGCCCTCGGTGCGATGCGAACCCCGGGGGGAACCGGGTACTCCTCGAGCCGCGGGGAGCCCGAGCTCCGGGGGGCGTTCGCCGAATGGTTCCAAAAGAGGTTCGGCGTATCGGTCGACCCCGCTCGGGAGGTCGCCGTGCTCCTCGGCTCGAAGGAGGGACTCGCGGGCCTCCCGCGCGCCCTCCTCGATCCGGGAGCCCGGGTGATCGTGCCGGACCCGGGGTACCCCGCCTATGAGAACGCGGTCCGGCTCGCCCGGATGCGCCCGGTCCGGCTCCCCCTCGACCCCGAACGTGGATGGCGGCCAATGTGGGACCGCTGGCCCTCCGGCGGCTCGCTCGTCTACCTCAACTATCCCAACAACCCCACGGGAGCCGTCGTGGGGCGGGATGATCTCGCCGAGAGCCTCGATCGGGTCCGCGACGCGCACGCCACGCTCGCCTACGACAACGCCTACTCTGAGCTCACGTTCGGGGGAACACCGGCACCTTCGATCCTCGAGCTCCCGGGAGCCCGCGAGGTGGCCGTGGAGTTCCATTCGCTCTCGAAGACGCTCGGGATCCCCGGATGGCGGATCGGCTTCGCGGTCGGGAACGCGGAGCGGGTGGCCGCTCTCACCGACCTCAAGAGCCATTCAGACTCGGGGGCAGCGCGACCGCTCCAGCAAGCGGCCGCCCAGCTGCTCCGAGAGTACGGCGCGGAGGGCTGGCCCGTGGAAGTGCGCACGGCCCTCGACGAATACGGAGGCCGCCTTCGGACGCTCGCCGAGGGCCTCACGGAGGTCGGCTGGCCCGTCGAAGAGCCGCGGGGCACGCTCTACCTCTGGCAACGGGTCCCCCGGGGGGACGGCGCCCGGTTTGCCGAAACGCTCCTCGAGAAGTACGGGATCCTGGTCACCCCGGGCGGGGCGTTCGGCCGCGGGGGCCGGCGCTACATCCGATGGGCGGTGACCGCGCCGCACGAAGACCTCGCCGAGGCCCTCGATCGGCTACGAGCGAACTGAAAGGACGCTACAAACGCCGGAGACGATCGCGTTCCCCCGGGGCGGAGGCCCGGCGAGGGACGCCCGGGCCACCGGAAGTGTCCCAGTGGCGCGTGGTATCCGGGGGCCGAACGGTTCGGGTCAGGCGAACCAGGGTGACCGTCGAGACGACCCCGTCCAGGGAGCGGATGCGGTCGAGCTCGGCGTTGAACCGCTCCATGGTGGGTTGCTCGATCACTGCCCCGAGGTCGAACTCGCCGCTCGTTTCGAAGACCTCCGTCGCCTTCGTCTGTAGGGAGCGCAGGATCTCGGGCGTGCGGCCCGGGCGGCACCGTACGAGGATGACCCCCTCGGGGCCGAGCGGTTGGGTCACGACGGTGTACCGGACGATCGTCCCGTCGGAGCGGAGCCGGCGGATCCTCCGGCGGACGGCGGCTTCGGTGAGGCCCACCGATGTTCCGATCTCGGCGTTCGTCGATGAGGCGTCCTCGCGAAGTCGCTGGAGGATCGTCCGGTCGATGTCGTCCATGGGTCTCCGGCGGGGCTGAACCCCACTACCGCAGGGTCAGAGGGCGATGGCGGCGGTCGCCCGAGGGTCCCACCGCCATCCTTCTCGTCGGATCCCGCTCGGTCAGCCTCTTGATGGCCGAGATGTTCGCCTCTCGGAGGGCCTGCTTCTCCTTGTCGTTGAGGTCGTGCATGTGGACGGAGACGGTGATCGTGCCGTTCAACTCGAGGCCCAGCGGGGTCCCCTTCCAGTCCAACGCGACGTGTCGCATCCGGATATCGAGCTGGCCCTGCTTGTCCGTCAATGCTCGCAGGACCTCTCCTACCATCGCGCCTGCCATATCCCAGTGCTCGTGTTCGCCCGCCATGTATCGACCTGAGCTCTCCCATGTCGCCCTCCGCTAAACAAGTTGCGCCGGGCCGCCGCGGGCCAGGGTCCGGCCGGGTTTCGAGCGAGTCCAACGCCCCGCCTCGCGCGCCCCCTTCGGCCCCGGATGCCCGACTCAGCACCCTCCTCGAAGACCTCCCGCCTGAGCTCCGTCCGATCGCGGACCAGCTGAGGTCGACGGTCCGATCGTGCGCCCCCGAACTCGTCGAAGCCGTGAAGTGGGGCAACCCGGTTTGGACGGGACGTTCGAACGTCCTCTGTCTGATGGCCTATCCGGCGCATCTCAACCTCGGCTTCTTCCGAGGGGCCGAGCTGGCCGCCGGTTTCCCTGAGGTCACGGGGACCGGGGCTTCGATGCGACATGTTCGACTGTCTA
This sequence comes from uncultured Thermoplasmata archaeon, assembly GCA_963696985.1. Taxonomy (GTDB): domain Archaea; phylum Thermoplasmatota; class Thermoplasmata; order Lutacidiplasmatales; family UBA184; genus Lutacidiplasma. The sequence goes on from CAVOMG010000001.1 coordinate 309,099, forward strand.
CCGTCGAACTCGCGGCCTCCCCCGGGATCCGCCGGATGATCCGGGCGGCGGTCCGCCTCGACGCCAAACCGGACCCATCTATCGGCGGTCCGGCGTTCGGCCGATCGGGCGGTTCGATCAGATGAGCCGGGCCCCGCACGCCGGGCAGAACGCGACGCCGCTGTTGGGGATCAACTGGCCACAGCGGCCGCATCGGACGAGGTGGTCGGTCGATGGGGCGAGGACCACTGTGGGCGGGGGTGGCGCGGGGGCCGGACCCGGTCTCGGCGAGGAACGAGAAGGGAGGGGCGCGGCGGCGGGCGTGGGGGCGGCCGAGCGCGGCGCGCCCGGCGCGGGCGCGCGGTAAGGCGGCGCGGGGGCCCCGGGCGGTGGGGGGGCCGCGGGCGCCATTCGCATCTGCATCCCGAGGGGATTCGCCTGAGCGTGGCTCAGGGGCCATTGAGGCGCGTACGGGCTGCCGATGATCGCCTTCGCTTGGGCGATGGTGACGGCGGCAAAGGCTGTTCGGGGTCGGCGTCCGGCCGTCGTGTATTGGAAGATGAACGTCGAGCGCTGTCCCTGGAACGACGCCGGGGAAAGATAGTCCCAGGCGACCCGGGTGTCGCCTCCGCGGCGGCCGAACAAGATCCCCCCCGGTGCGATCCCGACTCGGTAGATCTGGTTCTGGCGGTTCACGACCACCGTCAGCCCGGCGATCACCGCCACAAAGAGGAGGACGAAGATGAGGAAGACCGCGAGGCTCGCGGCGGAGCTCCCACTTCCGAGGAGGGCGAGGGGCAAGACGACGACCAGGACGAAGACGGCCATCATGACGGCGAGGAACGCCTGTCGGGCCCGGGGCGGTTGGCCCTCGACCCATTGGACCGGTTCGCTCGGTGTGAGGGAGAACCCCTGGGTCTGGTGGCGTAGTCGCCAACGCTGGGAGAGGAACGAGGCCCCGAGGATCAAGGCGAAGAGGACCGTGAGGAAGAGGAGGAGGACCCCGACGAAGACGATCGGGGGCGTGTTCCCCGGCGGGTTGAGGATCAGTTCCCAGCTGCCGCCCGAGTAGGTCCACGTGCCGGTGAAATCCCCGGAAGCCCCCACGCCGGAGAACAGGACGACGACCGAGTCCGTACCATCATAAGCGATCTCGGCGGCGTAGCGGGCTTCCGGCGGGTTCGAGGTCGCCAGCGCGGCCCACCCGTGCGGTCCGAACGTCCAAGTGTCCCCGTAGGTACGCCCCATTGTCGTACCCGCCGAGGAGCAGGAGGTAACCGTCGGCCGGGTCGTAGACGGCCTGAGCGTCTCGCCGAACCGAGGGCGCCGAAATCTGAGCGGCGCTCAGATCGGTCCAGTTCGCTTTCGAGTACGCCCAGGTGTCGGCGAGCAGTCCGTTCGACGAGGCCCCGCCGAAAAGGATCGACTCACCCAGGGCGGGATCGTAGACGAAGGCGGCGGAGTTCCGCGGGGGCGGCGAAAGCCGTCCGGGGAGGGGGGTCGCATCGGACCACACCCCGCCCCGGAACGTCCAGGTGTCGTTCATCCCCTTCGCCCCATTGCCACCGCCGTCGCCGCCGAACAGGACGATCGAACCGTTGCCGGTCGGATCGTAGATCATCGAGGCGGATGCTCGCGCGGGGGGGGAGGCGTTGAGCTTGGGGGTCAGATCGGACCAATGCCCGTTCCCGAAGACCCAGGTGTCGCCGAGGGCGGGCACGCACTGGGGATTCGAGCATCCTCCGAAGAGCACGAGCTCGTGGTCCGCCGCATCCCACGCCATCGCCGCCGCGTACCGGGGCGGTGGTTCGATCGAGAGGGTCGGGGTCAGGTTCGTCCAATTGCCGCCCCTGAACTCCCAGGTCGTTCCGAGGGTATCCTGGTAGACGTCCTGGCCGCCGAACATCACGAGGTAGCCATCGGAGGCATCGAACGCCATCGCGCCGAACACCGTCGGCGGCGGGGTCACCCCGTTCGAGCGCAGGAACGGCTCGAGCTGGGCCAGGGTCGAAGAGGGCCGGGCCGCCGCCGCTCCCATCGAAAGCGCCCCGATCGGGAGGGCGAACAGGGCGATCGCCAGGAGCGCGCCGATCGCGCCCCCGCGATCGAAGGAGCCACCCGACCGACGCGCATACGGATCGGCCCCGCGCCTCATGCGGCGACCTCGGCCACGAGCTCGGGGGGGAGGATTGGAGCTCCGCATCGCGGGCACTTCGGCGGATCGCTCTCGATGCGGCGGACGTCGATCAGGCTGTTGCAGTACTGGCAGGTGACCATGTACTCGCGCGCGCGGTCGAACAGCGCCTGGCGGACGCGCGTCCGTCGGGCCTGGGCGAGGAGGATCGAGAACCCATCCTGTAGGAAAGCGTAGACCTGAGGGGTGTTCGGGAGGTCGGACCAGACGAGCTTGACCGTCCGGTGGAGGCTCAGGATCGCGGATGGGTTCCGGACGATCCCGCTATCGAAGGTGATCTTCCCCGTCCCGCTCCCGTCCTGGGTCAAGTTGTGCACGGCGTCCACGTTGATCTCCTGGAACGTCCGGCTCCGAAGCCCGGAGGTCGAGAGGACCCGGCGATCGGTGAGCGCATACGCGCTCCCCCACCACGCGAAGATCGTCCAAAGGATCAGGAAGATCATGAGCCCGTCGAAGAACTCCGTCGCCGGGTCGTCGGGGATCGCCGTCGTCGCCGCGATGAAGAGCAAGAGGAGCAGGATGTAGATCGTCATCCGGCCCCAGTAGCGCGTGAGGAAACTCGGGCGCGTCTCGAACAGGACGCTCTCGCCGCGGTAGACGTATCGACGCGGGAAGACTCCCGAGGTTTGGCACGGTGGCAGTTCGCTGGCGAGCGCGGTCAACGTCTGAGGCCGTTCCGGGGTCGCGGCCATCGAAGCGAACGCTCCTCAGTTGGGGCGGTGCTCGTCGACGGCCGGCTTTCGGAAGGGCTCAGGGACCCGGAGGCACGGACACGGGATCGGGCGTGGAGTGTTCGCGTTCAATCGAATCCGACCGTCCGGGGGCCTAGGTCCGGGGCGCCGTTCACATCTGCTTTTCGAAATCGAGGATCGTCGCGAAGATCGCGGAGTAAAGGTGGTTCGTCCCGGGGTCGAGGCTCGAGCTGCCAGACGTCGCGGATCGCCAGGATCTTGTGCCGGACCTTCCCGAGCTCGGCGCCGTTCGCCCCGACGATGGTGTACTTCCTTCGCATGATGTTCCCCTTCGACGACATCAGCTGGGAACCGTCCGGGGCGACCCACGCGGCTTTGAGGCCTCCCATCAGGCTACGCCGCATGTCGATGTGCCCGAAGCTGCCCCCGGTGACGGCGTCGACGACCTGGAAGATCGAAGCGTTCCCCCCCTTCCCCTTGCGGATGTGCATCGCGAGATTCCCCTGCGCGTCCTTCACTTCGTATTCGTACTCCCGTCGCCGCGCGGCCCAACGGCCGACGTAGCCTCCGGCCACCTGGGAGACCGCACTCGCGACGACCGCCCCGGTCACGTTCTGCGAGGCATCGAGGCTGATCGTGCCGAGGACCTGCTGGTTCGAGTCCATGATCGAGTAGTTCTTTCCGAGGGACATGATGGCCATTTTCATCAACAGTGTCGACTGGCCATCGAGCGAGCTCACGAGATTCTGTGCTGCCGGGTTCATCGTCGCGGCCATGGCGCTCGAGAGCCTTTTCGTGGTTTTAGGTTGTCGAATCATCAAGGGCGCCGGACCCGGAGCGAGGGCGACGGGCCCTCGCCCCGCGGCGTTATCTAACTGCGTGCCCATCTCGCTAAAGGCGATTCATCTGAGAGCGTTCGGTCGATCGGCCCGAGCCGCGCTCAAGCGCTCGCCAACCCCCCGGCTCCCTGAACGGAATCGCTCCTCCTCGAGGGATGCTCCCCCGTCGAATCGAGGCGACCGATGAGCGAAGCCACGGGCCCCCCGAAGATCGCGTCGAGCGGCCCCGAGGAGCTGGCGACACTGGGGGGCGGTTGCTTCTGGTGCACCGAGGCGGTCTTCTCCGACCTGAAGGGCGTCACGGAGGTCCTTCCGGGATACAGCGGGGGCCGGACCCAAGATCCGACCTACGAGCAGGTCTGCGACGGCGAGACCGGCCACGCCGAAGTCGTCCAGGTGCGCTTCGATCCGTCGGTGATCAACTTCCACGACCTCCTTTCGATTTTTTTCACGGTCCACGACCCGACGACCCCGAACCGGCAGGGGAACGACGTCGGCACCCAATACCGATCGATCATCCTTTTCCACAGCCCCACGCAAGAGTCGACCGCACGCGCGGTCATCCGGGAGATCGAGGAGGCGGGGCTGTGGCGGGGTCGGATCGTGACGGAGGTCACGCCGTTCGCCAAGTTCTATCCGGCCGAATCCTACCACCGCGAATACTACCGGCTCAACCCCGAGCGATCGTACTGCCAAGTGATCATCGCCCCGAAGGTCGCGAAGTTCCGCAAGAAATTCGCGGACCGGCTGCGCTCGGCTCCCGCCTGACCTAGACCCGCCCCAACCTCTCGGCACGATCATGGGCGTCACCTTCAAGCGCGGGCCGCCGCTCGCCCCGGCAATCGGAGGACCCACGCTCGATGCCGCGATCCCGGAATCCTAAGCTCCCGAGAACCAATTCGAACGACCTCGGCCGCGACCCCGAGGTCGACGCCGTCGCTTCCCTCGGGGAGGCTTTCGAGGAGGCGTGCGAGCACGTGGCCCGCGATCCGAAGTTCGCGTCGATCCGACTCGGGCCTGCCGTCGAGATCCCGATGTCCCGGCTTTGGCCCGGGGAACTCGGGTGGGAGCGGTCATTCGCGGGTCCGAACACCGACGGGGGCGCGACCCTCCTCGGCGTGCTCCTGCCCGGTTCGATCCAAGACCGGGCCGCCACCGAACTCCCCCTCCCGGAGACGACGAAAGCGGAGTATCGCCATCTCGAGGTGCTCTCGGGGCCACCGTGGCGGATCGTGGCCGCGCGGGCCCGACCCGGAGCCCGCGTCGGGCCGCTGAGGGAGTTCGCAGAGGCCGTAGCGCGGGAGCTTCGCTCGGAGTGAGCCTTCGGGATGTCTGCCCGAAAGGGAACGGGCTCCCGCAGGGCCGCGAGCGCTCGTCCGGCCGACTCCGGTGAACCGGAAGGCTCTGGGGCGGCCAGCGAAGCGGAGATCGCGGTTCACTGGAAGGAGGAGCGGCTCCTCGAACCTCCGAAGGGGCTCTCCGATACGATGCGCGCCGAGGATCAGACGATCCGGGAGCGGTTCCGCTCGGTCGGCTTCCCGGAATGCTTCCAGGAGTACGCGAACCTCCTCAGCCTGGGACCGGGCGCCCGACCGCACCCTCGACGACAGCCGGCCCCCCTTCTACCGGTGGTTCCCCGGGGGCCTCTTGAACGCCTCCTCGAACTGCCTCGACCGCCACCTCGCCAAGCGGTCGGACCAGCCCGCGCTCCTCTTCGTGCCGGAGCCCGAATCCGAATCGGTCGAGACCTGGACGTACCGAGCGCTCTCGGATCGGGTCAACGCGACCGCAGCGTGCCTTCTCGACCGGCTCGAGCTCAAGCCCGGCGATCGGGTGACCTTGCATATGCCGATGACCCCGGATTTTCCGGTCACGATGCTCGCCTGCGCGCGGCTCGGCGTGGTCCACTCGGTCGTCTTCGGTGGGTTCAGCGGGGAGGCTTGCGGACAACGGATCGCGGACTCGGGAAGCCGGGTCCTCATCACGACGGACGGTTACTGGAGGAACGGGCAGCTCCACGACCATCGGAAGGCGGCCGACGTTGCCGTGGCGACGGCCGAGCGGGCCGGCCAACGCGTGGAGCAGGTCCTGGTCTGGCAGCGGTACCCGGGTCGGAGTTCGTCGAAGGCGACCCAAGTCCCGGGACGGGACCTCCTGCTCAACGAGGCGATCGAACCGTATCTCGGCCGGCGCGTTCCGCCGGTCCCGATGCCGTCCGAGGCGCCCCTGTTCCTGATGTACACGAGCGGGACGACCGGGCGCCCCAAGGGCGCCCAGCACAGCACCGGGGGCTACCTCTCGTATGTGGCGGCGACCACCCGGATGGTCCTCGATGTCCACCCGGGCGACATCTACTGGTGTCTGGCCGATATCGGCTGGATCACCGGTCATTCCTACATCGTCTACGGCCCGCTCGCCCTCGGCGCGACGACGGTGCTCTACGAAGGCGTGCCGGCGTATCCCGACGCCGGTCGCCCGTGGCGGATCGCCGAGCGCCTCGGCGTCCGGATCTTCCACACTTCGCCGACGGCGATCCGCCAGCTTCGCAAGCTGGGTCCCGATGAGCCCCGCAAACACCACCACGACTTTCGGGTGATGGCGACGGTCGGAGAGCCGATCGAGCCCGAGACGTGGCGATGGTACTACGAGGAGGTAGGACACGGCTCCGCGGCGATCGTCGACACGTGGTGGCAGACCGAGACCGGTGGGATACTCTGCTCGACGCTCCCCGGCCTCGATCCGATGAAACCAGGGAGCGCCGGCCCGCCGCTACCGGGGATCTCGCCCGCGATCCTCGACGACCGGGGGGAGGAGGTAGCGGCGGGGAGCGGCCGGGCCGGCAACCTCGTGATCCGGGCGCCGTGGCCGGGCCTGATGCAGACGATCTGGGGGGACCCTGATCGGTTCGTCTCGACCTACTTCGCCCGCTACAATCCGGACCCGAAGAGCCGGGATTGGAAGGATTGGCCGTACCTTACCGGCGACGGCGCGACCCGATCCGCCGACGGGTACCTCCGGATCCTGGGCCGTCTCGATGACGTCATCAACGTGGCCGGACACCGGCTCGGCACCAAGGAGATCGAATCCGCCTGCCTCACGGTCCCCGGAGTAGCGGAGGCCGCGGTCGTGCCGGTCGCCGACCCGATCAAGGGGCGAGTTCCCGAAGTTTACGTGTCGCTCAAGGGAGGCGCCGGCCCCCGGAAGCGATTCGGCGGGCGGTCGCACGCGCCATCGAAAGTTCGATCGGGAAGATCGCTCGGCCCAAAGCGATCCGCGTGGTCGAGGAGATGCCGAAGACCCGCTCGGGGAAGATCATGCGAAGGGTGCTCGCGGCGATCTCGAACGGACGGCCGCCGGGCGACGTGACCACCCTCGCTGATCCGGCCGTGGTCGACGCCATCCGCCGTCAGGTCCAGCCTGCGGCTGAGACCAAGTAAGCCCCGAAGGGTAGGAGGCGATCCGGATGAGCCCGGCCCGACCGAGATGGCCCTCTGGGAAACCGGCCTCCGCGTTAGATCGGACCACCCCAAGAGAGCGACGATGACGTCGGGACCCGCCGAAGGAGCGCTCGACCTCACCCATGGGATCGGCTCATCGGTGGAGATCCGGCTGGGGGTCCGGATGCCCGTGCTCGGCCTAGGCGTCTGGCAATTGCCGGCAGGACGGCCCACTCAGGAGGCGGTGAAGGCCGCCCTCGATACAGGCTACCGGCTGATCGACACCGCGGCGCTCTACGGAAACGAGCGTGACGTCGGGGAAGCGGTCCGTTCCTCCGGGATCCCGCGCGACGAGGTGTTCATCACCACCAAGCTCTGGAACGACGACCAGGGCTACGATTCTGCCCTGCGGGCGTTCGAGCGGAGCCGTCGGGCCCTGGGCGTAGAGGTCGTCGACCTCTACCTCATCCATTGGCCCGTCCGGGGCCTCCGGGAGGAGAGCTGGAGGGCCCTCGGCGAGCTCGAGCGCAAGGGGGCGGTGCGCGCGATCGGGGTGAGCAACTTCACCGTCCAACACCTTGAGGAACTGGCCAAGAGCTCCTCGGTGGTCCCGGCCGTCGACCAGGTAGAGTTCTCGCCGTTCCTCTGCCAATCCGAGCTGCTCCAGCACGCCCGAACGCGGGGGATTCGAGCTGGAGGCGTACTCGCCGCTGGTCCGAGGGCAGCGCCTCGACGATCCGACGCTCACGGAGATCGCCCGCGCCCATGACCGAACGGCGGCCCAGGTGATCCTCCGATGGGACCTCCAGCGGGGCGTGATCCCGATCCCGAAATCCGGGAATCCCGACCGGATCCGGGAGAACGGCCGGATCTTCGACTTCGAGCTCTCCTCGGCGGAGCTCCGGAGGATCGATGCCCTGAACGTCGGACTCCGATTGGGCTGGAATCCCACTCGGTACCATTGACTAGGTTCGGGCCATCCCGGTTCGCCCTTCACCGGGAAGGCGGTTTCGATCTCGGCGGTGCGTCCAGCGGCGAGAAGGGCCGGCGTCGAGCGACGCGACCGAAGAGGGTCCCGAGCCAGATCAGTTCGCCGGCGAGCGGGAGCGCGATCCCCACGAGGACCGAGACCCCGAAGATCCCGATCCGCCGGAGGCTCTGGCCCTCGGCGCCCCGGATCCAGGCCTCGGGCAGGTCGGGGTCGACCAGATGGCGGTTCCGGGTCGCATGGCGCCAGATCGCGAACAGTAAGAGACCCGTGATCGCCTCGACGAGGCCGAATAGGCCCACCGCGATGATCGCCGAGGGGGCCCGGTCGAAGAGCGTGTTCGGCCCATAGGCGAACACCAACGCCAGGATGAAGGGAGTCACCGAGATCAGGAGAAGGAAGTAGGTGTTGAGGCGCATCAAGAGGAAGTCGTACCGCCGGATCGCCGAGAAGAGGCGGTGGTGTTCCCCCCACCAGCTCGCCACGACGATGAACGCAAGGGCGTAATCCAGCAGGCGGCTCTCCAGGGAACTCAGGTAGGACGCGATCGGCGGGACGGTGCCGGACTGGGTCACGGCCGGCAGGGCGAGGTTGATGACGAGCAAGGTCATCGAGAAGGCAAAGACCCCGTCGCTCAGCGAGATGATCCGGCTCATGTCCGAGCCCTCGCCGCTCATCCCTTCGTAGTGTGGGTTCGTCGAGGCGACCGCCCCCGCGCTCACCGGTGCTTTCCCCGAGGAGAGGGGGAGCACGGTCTCGGATAAGCGATGCCCACGAGCGGGTTCGACGCCGTAAGAACCGCGGACGGTTCTGCGGACGCGGGGGGAAGAACGCCCCCGACGTGCCTTCCCGAGTCGGAGCTCACGACGGAGCCACGCTCGAATAGACGGTGAACTGGTAGTTGCCGCTCAGGACGACCGATCCGACGTTCCAGATCACGATCTCCCAATCGGCGTTATTGTATTGGTGAAGGTTGGGGGTTTCGAGGAGCGCTCCGGTCGCGTTGGAACAGTTCGCGGAACTTCCCGGGAAGCACCAGAGCGGAACCATCGGACCTCCGGCGAGATACGAGGACCACCCTGAGGCCGTCCAGATCCCCGCGTAGACCCCGCAGGTGTTCGCGGGGGTGAACGAGTTCGCGCAGACCCCTGACTCGTTGAAGATCCCGTCGCGATAGGAGGTCCAAGAGAGCATGCTGAACGAACCGTCGACATACACCGTCGGGTCGTGGTCCGGCGGCGTGGGCACGGCAATGACCACCGAGTGGTTGACCCCGCCGAGCATGTCGCCCTGGTAGCTCGCCTGGTGCCAGACGAAGAGCAGCGTGGGCCCCGTCGAGGGATTCGAGGGGGTGGAGGCGGGGAGACCTGGGAGCCCGATGGCGACCAGGATCACCGCCATGACCGCGGCGCCCGTCAAGGCGATCGAGAGTCGTCGGAGCCGGACCGCCATGGCTCTACGTCCTCAACCCCCTACATGCCGTAGGAGTGTTAAGCCTTCTCAGGGGTCGTCCCGTGCCCGAGCCCGCCAGGATTGGGTCATCTTTCGCCCCGTGCCCCGTGCCGGTTTGTCGCGGCGGCAGGTGCGACCACTGGTTCCTCCCACGTCAAGTATTCGGGGAAGGTTGGCGCACCTGACCTACTGTGGGAGCGGACCCGGAGCCGATCCTGATCACGGGAGGAAACGGGGCCATCGGACTAGCGGCGGCACGTTCGTTGATCCGGGAAGGATCTCCCATCATCTTGTGGTCGCGAGAGCGCACTCGAGGCGAAGCGGCGCGCGCCACTCTGGTGACCGAGCGGCCGGGGGCCCGCGTGGAGCTGGTCATCGGGGACCTCGAGCTCGATGGCGTCGACGGGGACGGTAGCGGAGCAGGTCGCCGAATCGTACCCGAGGCTCCGCGGCGTGATCCACACGGCGGCGGTCTTGACCCGCCGTCGGGAGGAGACGGAGGAGGGACTCGAGCGGATGTTCGCGACGAACCTTCTCGCGCCTTTCCTGCTCACCCGGATCCTCCTCGACCGGCTCCCGCGTGAACGGTCGTTGCGCGTGGTCGTCTTGACCGCGCCCTCCACGACCCCCGTCGATCTTGACGACCTTCAATCCATCCGCCGCTTCCGGTCCCTCAGTACGTTCGGCGCCACGAAGACCGCGGATCTGCTGTTCGTCTACGCCCTCGCTCGGCGGCTCTCGGGGAGCTCAAGGACCGCGAACGCGTTCTTCCCCGGCGTGGTGCGATCGAGCCTCCTGAAGGAGGCGCCCTGGGTGGTACGGGCCTTTTCGCGAGCGATCGGCTCGTCGGCCGACTCGGCGGGCGAATCGCTCGCCTGGCTCATGACCGGGGCGCCGCTCGCCCAGGCGAACGGGGCGTTCTTCGAAGGGACCCGTGTCGGATCGACCTCCGACTACACCCGCGACGCCGGGCCTCAGGAGCGGCTCTGGCATGAGAGCGAGCGCCTCCTCGCTCGTTTGGGCGTCTGATTGAACCGGCTCGAGCGTTCGACCTGGCTCCTGGGCCCATCCTCGGGGTTGGGGACCGGGTCGCCGGAAAGCCCATAGGTCGTCGACGATTGGGCCGCAGGGGGTCATTCGGATGACGTGGAAAGGGAAGGTCGAGGTCGTCGCCGGGGTGGGACCGGGATTGGGTAGCGCCGTCGTCAGTCTCCTCGGGGAGGCCGGAGCTACGGTGGTCGGCATCGCCCGGGGGCGACCGGCGCTCGAAAAGCTCGAGGCGATCGGACGCGACCGCGGCTGGAAGTTCCGAGGGATCTCCGCCGACCTCGCCGATCCGGCGGCGGTGCACGGCGCCGTCGCGGAGGTGGTCCGGGAGTACGGGACCATCGACGGAATGTCGGTCAACGCCGGTCACTGGGTGGAGGGGGAGACGCTGTTGCACCTCTCGACCGACGATCAGTGGACGAAGGGGCTCTCCGACAATATCGACCCCGCCTTCTTCCTTACCCGGGCGGCGCTCCCCTCCATGATCGCTCGGGGCTCGGGGTCCATCGTCTATGTCTCGGCTTCGGAGCGGATCCGCTACACGGGCACAGCCTCCTATTGCGCCGGAAAGGGCGCGATGATCGATCTCGCGCGCAAGCTCGCGCACGACTACCGCTCGACCGGGATCCGGATCAACGCGGTCCTTCCGGGGACGATGGAGCACGAGATCGACCCCGCATTCGCCCCCAGCCCGAGCACGCCGTTCCCGCTCAAGGACCGATCCGGTTCCGGGGCGTGGGAGGTCGCCCGGGCGATCCAGTTCCTCCTCTCCGACGAGGCGCACTGGATCACGGGAGCGTCGGTGACGGTCGACGGCGGATTCTCTACCCACGGCAAGGAGACGGGCGCGGCGGCCAAGAAGTAACGGTCCGACCCTCAGACCTCGTTGATCACCTTCGAGGACCGGACGAACGTCCCACCCCGGAGGTCGGAGATCGCTTCGGCGATCTCCTCGCGCGTGTTCATGACGATCGGGCCGTACCAAGCGACCGGCTCGTGGAGCGGGCGACCCGCCCCCAACAGGAACCGGACTCCGTGGGGGAGCTGCGGATGCTGACAGCGTCACCATCCCCGTAAAGGATGGTGTGGCCCGGGCCCGTTGGTTCCTCGTTCGACGGGGGCAGTTTCGAGCGGCCCGGAGGCGGGACGCCCGACCCCACGCTCACCGAAGGGGAAGCGTCGAACCGCGCGCTCCCCTCGATGGCCTGGGCGAACACCGTGTGACCCTTGGGGACCGCGAGGTCGAACGTGGCGTTGCCCGGGAGCCGGACGTCGAGGTAGAGCGGGTCAACGGGGATGTGCCGGACCGGTCCTTCTACCCCGTGGAACGACCCGGCGATCACCCGGACCTCGCGGCCGTCCTCACCTCGGACGATCGGGATCTGCCGGGATTCGACGCCCCGGTAGGACGGCGTCTCGAGTTTATGGTCTCTCGGCAGGTTGACCCACAGCTGGAAGCCCGAGAGCGTCCCTTCGGTCCGTTTCGGCATCTCCTGGTGGAGGATGCCGCTCCCCGCGCTCATCCACTGGACGTCGCCGGAACCGATCACCCCCTTGTTCCCGAGGGAGTCCTCGTGGGCGGTCTCTCCGTTCAACATGTAGGTGACGGTCTCGATGCCCCGGTGAGGGTGCCAAGGGAACCCCGCGAGGTAATCGGCCGGGTTGCTCGAGCCGAAGTTGTCGAGGAGGAGGAACGGGTCGAGCAGGGGGACCTCGGAGTTCCCGAACATCCTCCGGAGCCGGACCCCGGCCCCCTCGAGCGTCTCGTTCCCATCGAAGCGCTGGCGTACAGATCGGATCTTGGTCGACATGGTCCGCTGGGCCGCAAGGGGCCCGCGACGTATAACTGGGGACGCTTTCCTTCGGGCAACCGAGCGCGACCGAGCGGAACCGTTACCCGGTCGCCTTCGAAGGTCGGGCGTTCAACCATCGCTCGAACGCCTCGAAATTGAACGGCCGGCCCAAGAAGCGCTTGACGAGCTCGGCCGCCGGTCGCTCGCTCGCGGGGGCGAGGATCTCCCGGGCGTACCGACGAGCCAACTCAGGATCGGCGAGGGTCCCCTTCTCCTCGAACGGCCGAAGAAGGTCGCGGGCGATCACCAGCGACCAGACGTAGGTGTAGTAGAACGCCGAGTAACCGGTGAGATGGCCCCAGCCGGCCTCGGTGTGATAGTCGGGGTCGAGGGGGATCGGCGCGTGCCGATCGTACGATTCGCGCATCACCTTCGCGGAGTCCCGGCCGGCCGGATCGTGGGAGTAGAGCTGGAGGGACGCCTCCGAGAGCGCGACCTGGCGGGCCCACCGAGAGGCTCGTCCGAACGACTCGGACGCCTTCAGCAGCTCGAGGATCTCGGTCGGGATCGGCGCCCCCGTGTCCGGATCCCGGGCGAACCGCCGAAGGGTTGGGGGGTCCCGGGCCCACTCCTCGAAGAGCTGCGAGGGAGCCTCGACGAAGTCCCATTCGATGAGCGACGGGGAGTCGAAGAGCCAGGGTGCCCGGCCCGAGAGCATCGCATGGAGGAGGTGGCCGAACTCGTGGAAGAACGTCACCACGTCCCCATACTCCATGCGGGCCAGGGTGGGGTCTTCTCGAGGGTCGAGGAAGTTGCAGACGAGGGCGCTCTGGGGGAGTTGGCGATCGAGGATCCCCTCCCGGACCCCGAAGCAGGCCGCGTGGCTGTACTTCCCGTCCCGGGGCACCATATCGAGGTAGAACCGGCCGATCCGCCTGCCGTCGAGCGCGATGTCGTACGATTCGGCGGTCGGGTGCCAAAGCCGTTCCCCTACGACCCGCCGGAAGGTGAGGCCGAAGAGCTCCCCGCACAAGGCGAAGAGGCCGTCGCGGACCGGCCCGTAGGGGAGGTAGCGCCGCAGAGCCTTCGTGTCGACGCCGTACTCCTCGGAGCGGATCTTCGTCGAGTAGAACCCGTCGGCGAAGAGCCCGATGTCCCAGTTCTCGACGCGCGAAGCGGACGGATCGTCGCGGCGCTTGCGGGCGAGCAGACGATCGAGGTCGGCGAACGCCGCGCCTCTCGTGAGCTCGCCCACACGTCCGAGGAACTCTTCGGCCGCGGCGGGCGTGAGCATCATCTTGTCCTCGAGGGCGAAGCTCGCGTAGTTCGGGTATCCGAGCGACGTCGCGAACTCATGTCGGAGCGCGAGGAGGCGGTCGAGTACCCGGGGCGTTCTCCGGGTAGGCCTTGTTGGCGAACTCGGCGAGGAGGGCCTTGCGCATAGGCGCGGCCTCCGCGTAGGCCATGACCGGCCGGAAATCCGGATAGTCGGTCGTGATCCGGACCTTTCCCCTGGCATCGGCCGGGTGGGCCCGAACGTAGTCTTCCGGCAGGCCGGCGAGCGTCGCCGCGCCGTCGACCTCGATCGACCTACGCCCGTTCGCGATATTCTCCATGTATTGGTTCGAGACCCGGTCGATCTCGTTGGTGAGTTCGAGCAGCCGCTTCCGGCGGTCGGCGTCCTGTTCGACGCCGGCCCGCCGCATCTCGCGGAGCATCTTTGAGACCGCGAACCGGGTGGGCTCGTCGGCGGACGTGAGATCGAGGCGCTCGAGCGATCGGTAGATCGCCGAGTTGAGACGGAAGGAGTTGAAGAACCGGTCCGCAGCCTCGGAGACCTCCCGCCCCGCGGCCCGGGTGGTCTCCTCAGGATGGACCGCGAACAGGAAGCTGCCGTGGGCGCTCAGGTCGCGGACCTCGGTGAGGAGGCGATCGAGCGGCCGAAGGAACGACTCGATCGACGGCGGATCGGCCGTCCGCTCGAGCCCGATCAACGCCTCCGCGGTCCGGGCGAGCCGCGCCTCGGCCCGCTGTCGAAGCTCGACCGGCGCGAGGTCGAACGTCAGTTCGTCGAGCGTCGGTTCGAGGGGAACGGTCGGGTCCGTCACAGAACGCACTCGCAGGAACGGGAACCGGCCGGGCAAATAGGTTAGGGGGGCCCTGGTGGGCCGGCCTCAGCCCGGTGGTCGATGGCTCGGGAATCGGCGAGGCGCGCGGATCTTCCCGCGGCGACGGGAGACTTCAAGGGGAGGGGGACGGTGCCACGGACATGCGCGCACTCGCGATCCGGGCCTTCAAGGCCGCCCCCGAAGTGATGGACCTCCCGAAACCGACGCCGGGCCCCGGGGAGATCCTCATCCACCTCGGCGCGGCGAGCGTGAACCCGATCGATTGGAAGCTCGCCGACGGCGTGAGCGGAGGCGACGCTCCCCACGTCTTCCCGTTTATCTACGGGGTGGACGGGGCCGGGGTCGTCGAGGCCGTCGGGTCGGGCGTCTCCCGGTTCAAGGTCGGCGACGGGGTCTTCGGCCAGCTCCTCCATCCACCCCTGGGCGTCGGGACGTACGCCGAGTTCATCACGATCCCCGAGACCCATCCCATCGCCCCGATCCCCCGGGGGATCTACACCGCCCAGGCCGCGGCGGTCCCGACGGCCGGGATGACGGCCTTGACCGCCATCGATGCGCTCGGCCTTCGCAAGGGCCAGACCCTCCTGATCCGCGGCGCGAAGGGCGGCGTCGGGTCGTTCGCGACCCAGATCGCCTCGAATCTCGGGATCCTCGTCGTGGCCACGAGCCGCGGGGACCATGGCGCGTACATCCGCAAACTCGGCGCCTATGAGTATTTCGACCACGATCGGATCGGCTGGACTCGAGACTACCGCGGCGCCCACCCCAGCGGCGTCGACGCCGCCCTCGAGCTTGTCGCGTCCGAGCACACGCCCGATCCAACGGTGGGACTCGTACGGGACGCAGGGGTGGTCGCCTCTACCATGCTGCGCTCGAGCGGAGCGGTGGCGCTGGAACGGGGGATCCGCTCGTTGGCCGTCAACCTCGCGCCATCGACCGATCTCCTCGACCGGCTCTCCAAGGAGATCTCCTCCGGACGCCTTCGCATCCCGCTGGAGGCCCAGGTCCCGCTCGCGGAGGCGCCCCAGGCGGTCGATCTCAACCGGCAAGGCCTCGGGCGTGGCAAGACGGCCATCCTCATTTGAGTCGACGGAGATCGTTCGGGCCAACGCCCTTCGGTCGGGAGGCTTCGAAGAGTTGATGGCGGGCGGCGAGGTCCCGGCGGCTGCCCCGATGGTCCGATCCTCTTCCCAGCGGCGACCGAGGAAGCCGGCGCGCGCCGGAGTCGATCGCATGCGACCCGGAGGAGCGTCGTCGACCGACGCCGCCCGTTACATCGCGATCGAGGGAATCGACGGAGCCGGCAAGACCGGCCTCGTCGAACTTCTGGTGCCGTCGCTGATCTCGCGGGGACATGCGGTCTCGCGACTGCGCGAACCTACCGACGCCTTCCTTCGGGCCCAGGGCGCCCGGATGCTTTCGAACGACCCGATCGGGGCCGCGCTCTGCTTCACCGTCGACCGAGCGATGCTCCGCCCCGAGGTCGACCGATGCCTCGATCGCGGGGAGGTCATCGTTCAGGACCGATCGTTCTACTCGACGCTCGCTTACCAAGGGGCGAAGCTCGACCGCGCGACGTCCCAAGAGATCGAGCGGATCGAGCGTTCCGTCGCCCGCGAACCGGACGTCGTCCTCTACCTCGATCTTCCGGTCGACGTGGCGATGGGCCGGGTCGCCCACCGGGGCCACGCCGATGTCTTCGAGGACGCCGCGTACCTCGAGGAGGTCCGCCGCAGGTTCGAGCGATTGTTCCAACCGCCTCGCTGGGTCCGCCTCGACGCCCGGGCGACGCCGACCGTGATCCGGGACGAGGCGATGCGGGAACTCACCCGACGCGGTCTATAGACATCGGGCCCCGGACCGGCGTCGGCCCTAGCCGGGGGCGGAAGGTCCTTCCGAAGGCTCCGGCAACCGCCGTCCCATCAGGACCTCCCCCCGCACGATGCGCATCCGACTGCGAAGTCCCCACGCCCCCAGACCGCCTTCCTGGTAGCCCTTCTCGTCGCGGTCGACCACTCGGAAGCTTCGGGACCGGAAGAGCGACTCCGAGGCCCGGTTCCCCTCGGTGACGACCGCGTAGACGATGCGGGCGCCATGCAGAGCGAGCCACGCCAGGGCATCGTCGAGCAGTTTCGCCCCGATCTTCCGCCTCCGAAAGTCAGACCGTACCGCGACGTAGTAGACGTAGCCCACTTCAGGGGTGAGCCTTTCGAGCATCGCGACGCCGAGCACCTCGCCGGGACGCTCCCATGCCCGGACCCACGTCGCCTCCCGGAGCGTTCGCTTCGCGTGCCAACGATAGATCCCCGTGAACGCATCGATCAACACCGGGACCGCCCGATCGCGTTCCGGGCCTTCGAGCGAGACGATCCCCTCCAATAGCCCGCTCCCCGCGCGCCTTGCACAGCGCCGCCGCGAAAGGCCCTATCGGGTCCGGCCCCGCGAAGCCATGGGGTCTACCTTCTCCGCCCAGGATGCTCGCACCGCAAGACGGCCCTCGGGTACGAATCGGCCGGCTACGATGACGATTCCGAGGCCGTGGAGGGCGTCGCTCCGAGCACTGGTGGCGCCGCCGAAGGGGCCATCGAGGACTCCGGGGCTGCGGAGGCGGCGGTCGAGGGTGCCGGCGCGGCCGTGATCCCCCCGAGGAGTCGGGCCAGGATCGACATGGTCGCGAATGATATGACGAAGATCACGACGAGAACGGCGGCGATGCCGAGCGCCTCGACCCCGAGCTGATGGACCGCCGCCCACCCGCCCCCAAAGAGGAGGCCGTTCGGAAGTGCCGTCGCCCCGGAACCGACCGCGAACGCCGTTTCCGCGAAGAAAGGGATCATCAGCACCCCGAAGACCCCTCCGACGAGGTGGCCCGGGAAGAGACCGACCGGATCGGAGTACCACTTGACCTTGGCGAGCGCCTTCTCCGCACCAAGGAACAGCGGACCCCCGAGGAGGCCGAGGATGATCGCGCTCCCAGGGCTCACGTAGCCGGCGATCGGGGTGATCACGATGAGCCCCATCAGGATCCCGTTCGCTCCCCACAGCATGTCCGGCCGGGTCCCATCGACCAAATAGCAGGTGGCGAGCAGGGAGCAGAAGGCCGAAGCCGCCGCGAGGAACGTCGTGAGCATGACGACGATCGCCTCGTCGTTGAACTGGAGGACGCTTCCCGGATTGAAGCCGAACCATCCGATCCACAGGAGCAGGACCGCGAGGGTGAGCCAGCTCGGCTGCAGACGGAACGGGACCTGGGGGCTCTCCTTCAGACCCCGGGCCCGTTCCTCCCGCCAGACCTGGACGACGATTCCGAGCCCGGCCGCTCCGGCGGCGCCGTGGACCACGAGACCTCCCGCGAAATCGACCATGCCGAGCTTTGCGAGCCAACCCGAGGGGTTCCAGATCCAGGCGGCCGGGAGGTCCCAGATGAGCAGGAAGTAGACCACCGAGTAAAGGCCGATCGCGGTCAGCTTGACCTTGCGGAGGAAGATGACGCCAACGAGCGCGAGCGTCACCGCGGCGAAGGCGGTCTCGAAGAGGAAGTAGGTCCCCGTCGTGAGTCCCTGTGCCTGGACCGACCACCAGACGTCCGACGCCGGCAGGACCGACGAGGAGGAGAAGCCGCCCAAGAAGAATCCGGGGCCGTAGAATGGGTTGCCGATCAGCCCGTTCCACGTCGGCGCGAAAGCGATGTTGAATCCGGCCGCCGCCATCAGCACGAGGGCGGCCCCCGTCATGAACGACGTCTTGAGGAGGCTGAAGTTGAACGCCTCGCCAAGCTCACCGATCTCAAGGAGCCCGACCGCGATCGTCATCGTGAAGACGAGGAGCCCCGCGAGCAGGACCCACAGGTTGTTCACGAGCGGGTCGGGGATCACGGGAACGTCCTTCGAGGGGTTCGTGCCGTCAACGGTCGGCCGCGCCTCGGCGGCAGAATCGCATTTCTCGGGGAGGGCTATTTAGGCGTTCGTCTGGACCGGTCCCGCCCGCGCGCCTCGGATACCGAGGGTCTCGAGGTAGGGATCCCGGGGGATTGCTCGACCTCAGGGACCCTAGGCCTCGGCTGGGTCGCCCTGATGACGGCGCAGGGCTCTAGCACGCTAACGGGTGTGATGGAGCCGCTGAATTTAAACTCCAGACCGCGTGTTTGTCGGTGGAGATCGGACCGATGGGCGCGGCGATGAGCTACTCAGAGGCGCGCTACGACCGCGTCGAGGTTCCGGAAGAGCCGCCGGAGCAGCGGATCCACAGCTTCGACGAGGTCCTGCACTCCTACACGAAAGAGGAGGCGATCATGGAGGCGAGCCGCTGCCTCCAGTGCGCGCTCCCGTTCTGTGTCGAGGCCTGCCCGATCACCCAGGATTGCCCGGGGTACATCGGCCTCGTCGCCGGGGGCGAGTTCGATGCGGCGGCCCGTCTGACCCTCCGGGAGAACCCTCTCGCCACGACCCTCTGCAAGGTCTGCTACCACTACTGCGAGGACGCCTGCATCATGCGCCACCGCGGCGTCCCGATCGCCATCCGACACCTCAAGCGGGCGGCGATGGAATTCGGGAACGACCAATTAGTCTACGTCCCCAACGCACCCCGGCACCAACGGGTCGCGATCATCGGAGCGGGCCCCGCCGGCCTCATGGCCGCGTGGGAACTTGGCCTCCGAGGGTACTCGGTCACCGTGTTCGAGAAGCTCCAGGTCATCGGAGGTCAGGCCGAGGCGATCCCCCACTACCGGATGCCCGGAAGCGAGCTCCTTCAGGACCTCGAGCGGTTCCGCAACCTCGACATCGCCTTCGTGGCGGGGACGCGGGGCGGCGTTGACGTCACCCCGGAAGGACTCCTCGCGGACGGATACCGGGCAGTCTACATCGCCGTGGGCGCCTCGAAGGCGGGGTCGCCGGGGGTCCCGGGCGAACAGCTTCCGGGAATCATCTACGCGCTCGATTTCCTCCTCGACGTCAACGAGAACAAGATCGCCCCCCTCGGCAAGAACATCGTGGTGATCGGCGGCGGCGACGTCGCGGTCGATTCGGTACGCTCCGCCCTCCGGCTCTCGCCGGGCGCCCAGGTCTCGCTCGTCTACCGAAGAACGCGCGAGGAGGCTCCCGCCGGCGAGGAGGAGATCCGCGAGACCGAGCCCGAGGGGGTCCGGATGTCACTGGCTGCTCGGGCCCCTCCGCGTCCTCGGGAAGGAGCATGTGGAGGGGGTCGAGTTCCAACGAATGGAGCTTGGACCGTCCGACGCATCCGGTCGCCGGGCCGTGCGGCCCATCGAGGGCTCGACCCAGGTGATCGAGTGCGACACGGTCATCATGGCGATCGGCCAGAACGCCGACCTCACCGGCTTCTCGGCGGACCTCAAGCTCAAGATCGGCTCGAAGGGATGGCCCGAAGGGATCCACCCCGACACGATGACCGCCGTCGAGGGGGTCTTTGCCTCCGGGGGGCGCTCGGTGGTCCATGCAATGGCCGCGGGGACACGGGCGGCGGAATCGATCGACGCCTACCTTGCCCACAAGGAAGGGCGGGCACCTATCCCGCGCCCCGACCCGTTCGGTGAGGGCCCCGCCCCGCCGAAGGTCCCCGAGGGTTACTCCACCCCGGTCTGGAAGCCGTAGCCTCGGGCGGCTACGAGCCGAAGTACCGGTCGAGCACCGCCCGCAATTCCTGGGGTCGCTCCAGCCGGACGCCTCGGAGTCCCCATTCGACGGCCCCGGCCACGTCCTCCGC
This sequence comes from uncultured Thermoplasmata archaeon, assembly GCA_963696985.1. GTDB lineage: Archaea > Thermoplasmatota > Thermoplasmata > Lutacidiplasmatales > UBA184 > Lutacidiplasma. The sequence continues at coordinate 329,373 of CAVOMG010000001.1, forward strand.
GACGGAATCGAGGTAGAGGATGGCCGAAGGAGGAACTCTCGCCCGGTCGATCGCCTCGATGTAGATCTGCTCGTTCGGTTTGGCCATCTCCTCCCGGTAGGAGAGGATCGTGTCATCGAACAGGTCGGCGAGCCCGGCCTTCCGATCGATCGCCTCGTACATCGGCCCCGGCAGGTTCGAGACCGCGAGGATGCGAACTCCGGTATCCGACCGGAGCGCCCGAAGGCGTTCGACATTATCCGGTACCGGGACGACCGCGCTATCGAGCACGATCTCGGTGAAACGTTCGAGAGTGAGGTTGAGCTCGGTGGCGAGCGCGATCTCCCGGAAGAACGACTCCCAGTCCTCGCCCGACCGTTCGAACGCCGGCAAGCGGTCGTCGAGGGCGGCCTTGAGGCTTCGGGCGTTGACGCCGCTCTCGTCGGCGAGGAGCTGCGCGGCCCTCGACCAGACCTCTTCGACGAGGACCCCATTGATCTCGGTCAGGATCGCCTTGGGCGGGACCGTTGCGGCACCGGAGGAGCTCATCGGCCGGGTACTCGCTCCGGCCCTTAAAGCCGAGGACGGGCCCACTCCGCTGGACTAAGGGATCGAGGGAGCGGACACCGAAACCGGCCGGGGGCCGCCTTCCGGCCACCCTCCGGACGCCCAGAAACGCTTTAGGCCTCCGGAGATGGGCGGAACCCGATGGCCACGATTGCGAGCCTCCGCGCGAACTCGAGTGCGACGATTGACGGGACGATCACGGCGATCTCCGCGGTTCGCGAGGTCAACACGGTCCGGGGACCCTCCCGGGTCGCCGACGCGACGATCCAGGACGAGAGCGGCACGATCGTACTGACGCTTTGGGGTGACGACACCAAGCGCTACACCATCGGCCAGAAGATTCGGATCACGGACGGCTGGGTGAAGGATTTCCGGGGGAAGCTCCAGATCTCCCCGGGCCGGTCCGGTCGGATCGAGATCCAACCGTAAGCGGCACCCTTTCCGGGCCGATCCCATTGGTCTCGTAGAGGCCGGGCCGGGCGGCCCGCGGGTCGTTGGATCGCCTACTTGGGTGGGTCGCCTTTCGTCCATGGCTTCGGTGGGGGCACCGACCGGGGCCGCGAGCGCCTTACCGCGCCGAGAAGGGCGACGATGAGCCCGATGACCACCACGCCGAGCCCATCGAACCCGCCGCCGAGCGGCTGCGCGACGGAGACCGAGATCGTCGTGGATTGGGTGATCCCCGAGGGGATGATCGCGTAGTAGTTCCCCTTCACCCCGCTCCAGCTCAACGATCCCGACGGACCATGGCCCGAAGCCACCGGAGTGGGCGAGGTGAAGTTCGAACACGAGGAGTCCGACCCGCAGTTGTAGACATTGACCTCGACCGCGGCCCCCGAGCTCGAGGTCCAGCTCGTGGTGTACTTCACGCTCGGGGTCAGGAGGGCGAGCGTCGGGTTGTCGTGGACGATGTCACCGGAGAGCGCCGGAACGCTGCTCGAGCCGACCGACATCGAGATCGGATAGTACCACAGCACGAACCCTGCGATCAGGATCACGATTCCGACGGCGACCCACGAGCCTCGCATCGTCCTCACGAACGCGAGCCTATCGAGCTATTTAATCGCCCGAGCGGAACTCGGGCCGGTCTCAGGTCAGGGAGCGCGTCGCGTGCGGGCCTTCTTTCGGGGACCGGGCTGGGATGGCTTGCCCTTCGAGATGGGTTCCGGGTCGGCGTTCCACACCGATGAGGGGGGGGCCCAGCCCCGTCGGGCCAGCCCGACGGCGAGCTCGAGGTCGTCGAGCTCCCCGATGCTGGGGGAACCGGCGCTGACGACCAGCCGTACATCGGCTTGGACGGCCTTGCGGACAGACGACGCGTCGAGCCCTCCGGTCGGTCCGTTCGGTGACACCTCGAGCGCTGCGCCAGTCCTCTCGGCCCAGCGGATCCAGGCCTGCCCGATCTCGCCGGACGGCATCGCCGGGTCCGAGCCGAGCGAAAAATGGGCCGCGAACCGTGGGGTGTGCCCCGGATGGCGCTTCTCGGGACCTTCGGGCGGTCCCCCCGGTCGCGAAGCACCATCGAGAATCACCAGGTCCGCCCCGTCGGGGATTGGGCCCTCCTCCGATCCGTCCTCGATTGGGATCTCCACTCCCACGAGGAGGCGGGGGACCGGGGCCCCGCTCTTCTTCGGCCAAGCCGTCCGAAGCTCCTCGAGGCGGCGGCCCCAGGAAGGGTCGGTCGGCTTCCCAGGGAGGATCACTCCGACGTAAGAGAATCGGTACCTGTTCGCGGCCTCCACCAACCGCTCGATCTCTCGCCGACCGAAAGATTCCGGCAGGTGCTGGTGGAGCTCGCCCCGAAGGTCTGCGAGGGAGAGCAACGTCGGCACTGCCCCCTTCGCCGCCGCTTCGAGCTCCCCCTGGTTCTCCCGAATCTCGGGCGGGATCCACGGAAGGTGGAGGGCTCGGTACACCTCCTCCTCGGTCCGACCCGCGACCCGCTCCTCCCCGTGGAACACTCCGGTACTCGTTGATCTTCAGGTCCGCGTCCCGCGCAAGGGTCCGCAGGCGGACGTTGTGGTCCTTCGAACCGGTGAAGTACTGGAGCGCGGCCCCGAACGACTCGGGGGCGACCACCCGGAGGTCGACCTGGATCCCGGGCTCGTAGCGGACCGTGCATTTCGTGTCGCCTTTCAGCACCACCTGCCGGACCCCCGGCAGCGCGGCGAAGGCGTCCATCGCGCGGACAGGGTCCCGCGATGTGGCGAGGATGTCGACGTCTCCGATAGATTCCCGGCGCCGTCGGAGGCTCCCGGCGATCTCGACTTGATCGAGCGGCGCCGCCGACGTGACGGCGTTCTCGATCCGCCGGGCGATCGCCCACGCAGCCCGCAGCGGGAGACGCCCGGTCCCCGTCGAGGGAGCCTGCTCGACCGCGTGACGGAGGTTCTCGATCTTCTTGGACCCGAACCCGGCGACTCCGCCGAGACGACCGGCGTCGATCGCCTCGAGGAGCGCGGAAGGGCTCTCGATCTTGAGCTCGTGGAGGAAACGCGCGGCGGTCTTCGGCCCGATCCCCGGGATCCGCATCAGCTCGAGGACCCCCGGAGGGACCTCCCGCTTCAGCCGTTCGTAATACTCGATCCGACCGGTATCGAGGAACTCTTCGATCTTCGCCCGAATCGCCTCCCCGACGCCGGGGATCTCCGACAGCCGACCGCTGCGACCCATCGCCCGGAGGTCCTCGCCGACCCCAACGATGGAGCGCGCGGCCCGCCGGTACGCTTCGGGTTTGAACCGTTCGTTCTGCAGGTCGAGGAGGTCGGCGATCCCGAGCAGGATTGCCGCCACCTCCTCGTTGGTCGACATGGCCGCAGGGCGGGAGCGCGCGTTGCGGGAAAAAGCCCGCGGGAGCGGCGACCTCCGGGTGGGGGCTACGTGCGACGCCCTCCCCAAGGGGATCGAACCAGCTCGCCGACCTCGGCGGCCCGGGCGATCCCCGGGTCCGCTGGTCGGGTCAGGGCTGGCTTCCGGGACCCTTCAACCCGGCCAAGGCATCGGCGGCTGCGGGGCCGGCCACGGGCCGGAACCCGGGCCGCCGGGCAGCGGGATCGGCATCCGCCTACTCCTCGAGGAGCTTCTCGATCCGCTCGAGGATCTCGTTCTCGACCTTGTCGCCCTTCCGTCCGCCTTCCCAGCGGGCGTTGACGAGCTGGACGAGCTGGTCGGCGAGTTGGTCCATCCACGGGCCTTCCGAGGCGTCGAACCGCTTCTTGATCTTGTCCCGCAGAAGCTCGTTGTAGGCTCGGTAGGCGCTCCACACCCACGGCCCGTACGAGGGGCCGTGTCCACAGCCGTCGTCGTTCTCTCCCATCGTTGTTCCTTCTGGGCCGAAGTCGGCCCGAAGGTCCGACGGCGCGGGGGAGGATATTGAGCGGAAAGCACTGGACCCGGTCACACTCGACCGGGTCAGTTCGGCTCCCAGGGGGCCGGCTCCTGGGCGTACGTCGACACCTCGCCTTCAGACGCTCCTTCGGGAGCGTGGCGGACCGCTTCGAGGGCCCGCGCGAGCAGGGTGTAGGCGGCGTCGTCGGTCTCCGAGTCGTCCGAAGTCCCGTCGGTCATCACCCTCAGTTCGTCGTGGAGCACCGAAAGCATCGCGCGTCCCCGTCCCCCGCCGACCGTCCAAACGAGCCACGGATCTTCCGGGTGATCGTAGACGCCGAGCCACCTTAGGGAGCCGACCCACCGTCCGGCCAGTCGGCCGAGCAGTTCAGTCCCTGAGACACCGTTTGGGAGGTGGCCCGACGCCACGGTCCGGGCGGGAGGGGTCTCTTCCGGTCTCGGACCGGTCGGATCGCGCAGGGAGTAGCCCTGACTCGAGCGCGTGACAGCCCCGGAGCGTTCGAGCCGCCGAAGGGCGCGGACGAGGGACTCCGGATGGACCTTCAGGGTCCTGCGGAGCCCGCTGAAGGCGATGGTGCCAGAAGTGTCCGAGAGGAGCGTGAGGACCTGGTCCTCGACCCGAGGCTCGCGGGGTCCCTCCTCTGACCACTCTTTCATCGCCCTGACATCCGGTTTGGTCGGTATAGTTCGGCGGTTACCCGGTGGTAGGCAGGTGGCGGTCGCCGCCAACCCACGGTGGCCCAGTCGTATCGGCGGGGTTCAACGGGGCGGAGGTTGCCGGCTCGAGCGGCGGATTAACCGGGCGCCATAGGAAGGGATCCGACCCCATCGGCCGGCCCGGTATTCGGCCCGGTCGAACCGGAAACGCTCTTCGAACGCTACCGCGACCTCGGCGACCGAGGGCCGGTGCGGGGGCCCGAACTTCGCCGTGTGCTCCCTCGCCACCCAGGTGAGGGCGAACCGACCGCCGGGGCGGAGGACCCGCGCCAGTTCCTCGACATACCGCCCCCTAAGCGGGATCGGCAGGGTATGGAAACAGCCAACGTCGATCGCCCCGTCGAAACTCCCTCGGCGGAACGGGAGGTCGAGGGCATCGGCGACCCGGAAATCGACCGCCCGCCCCGTCCGGGCAGCCCGGGCGCGCGCGGCGGCGATCGCGGAGGGCGCGAGATCCACGCCGGTGACCTGGAGGCCGGACCGATCGAGGAAGAGCGAGTTGGTCCCGGCCCCGCAGCCCACGTCGAGGATGCGATCGCCCGCGGCGAACCACCCGTCCGTGACCACACGTTCGACCCATGGAAAGGGCTGATTCGAGAACCACGGGAGCTTCCGATAGGGCGTACGCTCGTAGACTTCCCGCCAGTGCTTCCGGTCTTCCTCCGGTAAACCCTTCGGCTTCGCGGTCAGTCTGGACCCCTCCCCCGCAGCACCCGAGACGCCGGAGGAGAAGAACGGCTCGGAAGGGCGGGTGGTCGGATCCCGGTCGGACCGGGACGGCGAGCGGTGGGTCGAAGCATCTCGCGACTCTCGACCTTCGAGCGCCCCCAGTTATTATATTTGGAGCACACTGGCGACGACCATGCCCGAGATGTCGTCGAAGAGCTCCACCGGCCCAGCTGCCCGACACTGCCATCGCCCAGATCGTCCAGATGAACCCCCGGCGCGTGACCGTGACCCTCACGCTGCCGGTCTCCGGCGGCGAGGGCCGCCCCACTGTGACGCTCGAGTGGTCCCGCGAGGACACGACGATGCCGCTCTCCGACCTGCTCCACCGGATCGAGTCGTACGTCGGGCGATTCGGGAGCAAGTAGACCGAACCCCCGGGGCGCCGGACCACCGGCGCCCCTACCTGCCGACGGAAGCCTTCTCGCCCAGGTCTAACCGCCGACGATCTTCATGGCGACATTGTAGCTCTTCAGAGCACCCGCGATCCGGACCCACAGCGGGACCCAGGCCTCGATCCACGTCGCCTCGCGGAGCTCGCCCACGTCGATGGTTCTGGGCCAGCCGAACGTGGTCAGGATCTGGGTGACCTCGCGCTTGGCCGCGGGGTCGTCCCCGCAGATGATCATGTCGGGGGCTCCGTCGGGGGTCTTCGGGTCGATCATCATGCTGTTCGGCACCATGTTGAAGCACTTGACCACCCGGCCCTTGGGGATCTTGGCCTGGATCCGCTCCGCGAGCGAGTCACGTCCGTCGGTGAAGACCCCGGGAGGCATCCCCTTGGAGAAGTCCAACGGGTTCGTGGTGTCGATGACGACCTTGCCCGAGAAGTGAGCTGGTCCAGCAAGCTCGACCGCCGCCTCGGCCGCCTGACCGAGAGTGGCCACCACGAGAAGCTCCCCATGCTTGGCGGCCTCGGCAAACGTGCCGGTCGAACCTCGCGCGCCGACCGACTTCTTCCACTCGGTCAGCCCCGGGCTATTGGGCGTCCGTGAGCCGATCATGACATCGTGCCCTCGGGCAACGAAACCCCGTCCGATCGCCTTTCCGACATCTCCGCTCCCGAGAATCCCCACCTTCATCGATCCCACCGGCCCTAGTCCGCTCATGGTCGAGGTGGCACATGAGGGTTCCCAAACGGCGCCGCGGCAGGGGCTCCGGAGCCCGGATCCGCTGTGAATGGACGCCGCGATCCGTGCCGATTCGCGGGCTCGATCGGACCGAAGCCCTCATTCGAGCGTCCCACATCGGCGTAGACCGATGGAGGCGAACGCCACGTTGGACGCATCGCGACCCGCCAGGTCACCGGCGCGGTGGTCCCGATCGACCGACGTCGATTGGAGTCGCCCCCATCGCGAGTGGTACTTCCACGGCGTGCTCGTGTTCGACGTTTCGCTGGTGAAGGCGCACCTGAGCCGGGTACCGGTTCCGGTCGAGTACATCGCGCTCGATTCGCTCACCGACTGGCTGCGCTCCCCGGAGGACCCGCGTCGTGTCGGCCGGCTCGCATCGCCAATCGACCCGGCGAGAGTCCCGGATTCGGACCCCGGCTTCCCCCTCGTCTTCCTCGACATCGGCCCGCGGCGGTACCTCATCGACGGCCACCACCGGCTCGAGCACGCTCGCCAGCAGCGAAAGGCGGAACTCCCGTCGGTTACTGTTCGATGTCCGGAGATCGCGCGCGCGGCGATCGCAGAGTTGAGCCCCCCGGTCGTCTACTGGTGGACCTGGTCGTCGCTACGGCGATTCTTCGTTGGCCGCCGCGCCCCCGCCGGGTAGCCCGTTGGACTAGGCGGGGCGACTCGGGGCCACGAATCGACTACGGTTCTGGGTCCCGTCGGGGGCCCTTTCCCAAATCCTGGGCGCGCGATGGTCGCCGCCATCCAGCCCAATTCCGGAACCGAACCAAGGCGCCCGTCGGCGACCTTCCCCCATCCAGCTCTACCTGGCTGAGGACCGCGGCGGTTCTCGAGGTGACGGGGATCGATCGGATCCGGGGGCCCTCGATCGGTGGGGCGTCCTGGGTCTTGAGCGCGGCCGTCGCCATCTCGACCTGCCTTTCGAGCGCGGACATCTGCAACTTCTGGACCTTCGTTTCCACGGTGGCTCGAAGGGCGGCGACGAGGCTCCCGAGCCGCTCGACCTTCTCCCCCTGCTCCATGGCTTGCCGCTGGACCAAGGCCAACTGCTCACGCGTCGTGCCGAGGCGAACCCACTCCATCCAGGCAAAAAGAACGGCCAACGCCGCCCCGATGAGGGCGATCGCAGCGATGGTCTCGGCCAGGGCGTCGACCACCTTGGGGAGACGAAACTCATGGTAGAAAAACTTTCGGCCGTAGGCAATCTCTTTCCGAGAGCTCCTGTCCGGCTCGCCCGTCAGTGTTTGGGACGGGAGGGCCGCTTGGCACCCACGTTCCGAGTAGTGGACCCGCGATGTCCGCCGACGGGTCGTTTGGACCGGGGTATAGTTCGAACGGGGAGAGCTGCTCACCCGGCTTCCTAGGTCAGGCTCGGGAACTACTGAAGGGACCCGGCGAAACTTTCGACTCCTCTCCGCCGGACTAGATCTTGAATACGCCGGCGTTGAGGGGAACACCCATCGCGACTGAGCTCGGAACTTCCATTCTCCCGGCGGGGTCCACGAGGCTGCAGAGGGGGCCGTAGAGAAACCCAATGTTAGGAAAGGGTGGCCGCACCACACCCAAGTTGGGTTTCCTGGGAGACTGTGAGCCTCGTGAAGGGGTGTTGACCGCTCTCGTAGATGCTGCCCTGAGGCTGAGCCGGTCATGAGTCAGCCGTTTCCACCGACGAAAGCTGGCGGGAAGGGACGCGTCCGCCGCGTCGTTCCGATCATCGTCGTCGTCGTCATCATCGCCGCCTTCCTGGCGCTGGTTCTGATCCCGGCACGTACGGATGCCCGGGCTCTTTCCGTCTCTCCCGGAGCACTGCCGTTGTCACCTTCTCGGTCCACGGACCTTCGTGGGTCATCGTTCACTTTGACAAACATGGAAGCGCGGGAATGCACTATTGGAGGAACGGGCCGTCAGGAATGATGTTCAATCGCTCGATGATGGGTGCCGGCGGAATGATGGGCGGAGGGGGCGGTTCCGATTCCTACTCCTCCTGGACCTGGGGTGGTGAGTTCCGTTGCGGCGCCGAATACTCGGGCCTAGGGTCCGGTACCATGCCCGTTTGGGTCAACATGACCTCGGCGATTCTGTAGGTGGACCCATTGTGGCGGGGTGATCCCGCGATTTGAGAACCCACCCGATTCGTATCCCCTTCAAGAGCTGCCGGTTCCCTTTCACCCAAAGCGTCCTTTTCCTCCGCCCCGCGGATGGCGGCTTCACCAGACCCAGCTCCGGGGCCCTGGATCCAGGCCGGGTGAGAACCTGTCGGGCCCAGTTGCCTTCGATCGTTTCAGGTACTCAGGCCCTGAGGGAACCGCTACGCAGGAGGTCGCTCGAGCAGGACGAGACCGTGTTTCGCAAACAACGCGTCTCGGGCCTGAGGCTCCGGGTGCCCGGAAGTCCGGACGAGGAGTTCATGGAACTCCTCGAAGAATCGCTCCTGAAGATCGGCCGGATGGAAGACGATGAAGGCGCGGCCGACCCCTTCACCGACATTCTTGAGGCCGTGGGCCCCTTGGGAAGCCACGTGATGGATGTCCCCCGGGCCACCCTTCTTGGCGACCTTGCCCTTGAGACCTCTTGAATAGAACTCGAACGAGCCCTCGATGATCCCAATCGACTATTGGGCGGGGTGGGTGTGGAGGAATGCCGGCCCGGCCCCCGGCGGGAATACGTGCTCCATTACCGAGTAGGCGCCGCTCGTTTCGGAGCCACGTATCCGGCAGTACTGGGTGACACCCATGACAACGAACGGTCCCCGGCTCGCGCTGCGCGAGGAGGTCTCTGTCATAAGGTCCTTGGCTGGGTGAGCGACTCTCACTTCATTTGGAGCAGGTTCGTATCCTCCGGAGTGATGGCGGCGGACCCTCGGACCAGGGGTACACTCGATGCGGCGCGAGCGAACGAACCCTGCCGTGTTCGTCGACTGCCGTGGAGCGGGGTCCCACCAACAGCGACGGCTTTCAGATCCTGACCGATTAGAACGAGGCGAGGTGTCCTGAGGTCTCGTCACTTGAACTCGGGGAAGGGAGAATGACGGATTCCGTCAGGACTGCACTGATCTGGGTCCCCCTTGCCATCGCGGCCATTGTCTTCATCATCCTAATTCCGTTTCAAGGGGACAGCTCTCTCTACTGGGGTGCATACACCGACTTATTGATAGGTTGGACCGGTTTATTCGTGATGCTGGGCTTGAGATTCGGGTTTGGCGCTACTCCAAAGGGAATTGCAGACGAGATTGAAGTCAGGGCAAGCGAAGACCGGTTGCAGAAGCGTAGCCCTGAAGAAATCGAGAAAGATATCGCTTAGTGAACCCACCCTTACCCGGCACGACACGCAGCACCCGCGAAATTAGTGGGCCCACGAGGGAATGGGGCATGTCGCTTCGTCGAAATCGAGAATCTCCCATCGGGTCGAACACCGGTCTAGTCGAAGGCCCTCCCGGGGACCCTCCAGCGGCTCCGGACGCTGACGGCCCCCGAGACACTATCTACATGCGCTACGACCCCAGCCGCCCGGCCCCAGAAGCTCATCTCCAGGGAGTACCAGAACACGTCGAACCCTCCGGGGACGCCCCGGACCTCGGCGAACGGGTGAGTCTCGCCGAGGATCCAACTCGATTCGAACGCCGTAGTGTAGCTTCGCTGCAGGGCCCCTTGCTCGTCCTCGATAGGCATGGCTCCGGCGGGGACCCAAGGGGACCTCGATCGATCGCGGGGAGGCCTCGAACCCTCGGAGCAGATGGTACGGGGCGAATTCGAGCCTCCGCCGGAATTCGGATCGTTCTTCACGGAAGAACACGAAACGGAGCGGGTTCCCTTGCGGGATCACGGCGGAGTAAGCCTCCCGGCGCTGGGCGACCCCGGCGAGAGCACGCCCGAGGATCCGGACAACGAAATAGATGGCCGCCGCGGCAAGTAGGAGGTAGGTCGTGAGACCCCAGAGCTCCAGCGAGATTCGGCCACGTTCGTAGACCAAGAGCCCGTAGGCGAACACCGTGAACGCCATCGAGCCCACATTGACGATCCGGTCCACGTCGAACTTGTACTCCGTCGGCGAGAAGGGGGCGAAGATAGGGACGGACCAGTGATCTAGCGAATCGAGGAAGACGTGGGAAAGGCCGCCGACCTCCAGGGCGAGGAAGAATAGCACGAGCGTTCCGTGGGAGAAGCTTGAGCCGAGCCCCCAGGCCATCGCCTTCGGGATGACGAAGCAGCCTACCGAGGCGATGATCGTAACCCCCACGATCGAGTGGGAGATCCCTCGGTGCCGGAGGATCGGGAACTTCTGGGAGAGCGGGTAGAACGCTACATCGGCGTCCGGGAGGGCCCCGCCGATGGCCGCGGCCACCACGTACTGAAGGCCCGCGGCTCCGAAGATGCCGAAGCCGAGGAGGTAACCGAGCAGGAGGTGGCTGAACGGGTCCATGCGTCGGTGGGTGGACGGAGGGACCGACCCTTATGGATTGAGGCCGGAGACCATCACCGCCCCGGGGTCTCGCCCGAAAGGACCCAATGCCTATGAACCGGTTCCAACCTTGGGACCCGGGTCGGAAACGGGACCTTGGCGGACCTGACCTACATCTTCCTCGTCATTACGCTCGTCTTGGATTTCGTCTTCTCGCTTTGGAATGCCTACGCGTCCGGCTCGAGCTGGGTCCTGGTCAGGAACCAACCCGGCCAGCTGTTTGCGAAGACGTGCGCCGTTGTGGGGGTTGCCCTCGGCTTCGTGGGCGTCTCCTACGTGCTGATCATCGTCATCTCCTACGTCGCGCTGCTCGTCGGCGTTCTGGCAATCGGCGAGTTCCTCTTCCTCGTCGCGTTCGACTTCCTGATCTTCGGGGCGATGATCATCGGCTTCGGTCTCGTCATCACGGCTCAGTCCATCGCGATCGCCTACCGACAACGGAACTATGGTTCCATTGCCGTCGCCGCCTGGAACGTCTTCTCGGAGATTTGGGACATTAGCATCTACGCCGAGGGATTCCGGGATGCCGCCGGGACGGTGACCGATGACCGTGAACGGGTCAACGTCTACGCCATCGTCGCGATCGCGGTCGGCCTCGCATTCCTCATCACGTTCGTCGCCTTCCGTCATGGCGCTCGTCGGGCGGAGGACGCCATCGAAGCGAACCCCCGGCAGGCTGACGCCGAGCGCGGAGGGTCGCCGGGCACCACATCGGCCCACGCTCACGAGATCCGACCCCGGGTCCTCTACGCCGGGATCGTCGTCGTGGTGGTCATCATCGTCGTCCTCGCAGTGTTCGTATTCACGTCGCCCCGCCCGAAGGTGCACGTGACCGAGATTGACGTCTGGGCCCCCGACAATGTCTGTGGTCTCGAGGCGAATCCGGTTTCCTACGACGGGTTCGACGACTCGCCCGGCGGTATCGACGCGTTCTCGCTCGAGTTGCCGAACTTCAACTCGACAACGTGCTCCCTTCACTCCGTGGTGACGAACACGAGTGGGTTCGGGCTCTCGAATGTCCAGGTCCCTGTGACCGTGCTTGGAGGTCACAACGGCACGCTAGACCTGACCATCACCGTCCCTGGGAGTCCTTACAACGGGATCTTGAACCTCGTGTACGCTTAGAGTGGCAGGCGCGCCTTTCGAGCCGGATCTCGCCCGGTCCTGCCTGTCAGGCAGGTCGGTCAGCTCGCCGTCCAGGAGATCGGCGTCGCGTCCGCGACCCCCTTTGCCATCCCCAACCAGGAGTCGACGTCGTGAACATGTTCCAACGGTGTCTCGCGGGCCCAGCTCATCGCCGCCCGCAGGGCCAACGGGTTGACGTCAGCTGAATAGACGTCCCAGATCGAATTGGCAGGCTGGATCTGTTCCGGAGGGGCGTTCGATCGAGTGCCCCACGGTTGGGCCAAGATTGCTCCAACCTTCGCCGGGGAGTCGAGCAGCCACTGATGCGCTTGTACTGAAAGTTCAAGTCCCCCGCGGTGAGAGACTCCCCGAGAGCCGTCCGCCGGACCCGAGACCTAGTGCCGCTCGGGTACCGCGGCCACTAGAATTCCGGCTCCTGCCCCCAGGAGTTCCGGCCAGCGGCCGGTCTCCTCTTCCAACCGAAGCGCCGTCGCATAGGCGACGGGATCCCGTCGGATAGTCCGCAGGAACGCGGGCTGGTTACCGAAATTGGGTCCGATGGCCATCATGTCGACGTTCCGCAAACCCGCGGCCGCCAAGTCCCGGTTCAGCTCAAAGGGCCGTCGCCAGATGATCTCTAAACGCGCCCAATGCCCGGGATCGTGGGGCTGGTAGCCGTCCCGGACGACCCGCCAGAGGTGGAACTCCTTCGGGTGGTGGAGGATCATCCGAGCCCCGGAGGGGTTCGGCGAAAGCAGGGTCATCGTCGCCTGGCTCGGTGTTTGGATCTCGAAGAGCATCCTGCCGCTCGGCTTCAGCAGTTGGCCCAGATCTCGCAGGACGCGCGGGAACTCGCGGGCGACGAACGGCAGGACCCCCAGGGCCACGATCCGATCGAATGACCGAGCGCGAAGGGGCAACGCCTCCAGCGAGCCTTCGATGAAGTTCCACGCGCTGCCGGGGTCTGGACGGGGGAGCCCCCGACGGCACGCCTTCAGCATCGGCAGGGAAAGGTCGAGCAGGCAGAGCGAGGAGTACTGATTCGCCAACAATCGGCTGAACCGACCCGGCCCGGGTCCGACCTCCAGGCACGAGCCATCGACCCGTGGTGCATGGCGCGCCAAGAATCGGTGGATCAACTCCCGCCGATAGCTGCCGGTTACGCCCCGGGCGTACCGGCCGCGCTCGCGAGAGACGCCAGCTTTCCCGAAATAGGTCTGGAGGTTCTCATGACGCTTGACGAGGCCACCCGCGCGAGCGCGGTCTCGCCGCGGACGGTTCCGACCGTTCCGCCGATTTCCTGTCGCCATCCCGGTTCGAAGGCACGGTACGCCACCTTTTGAACCTAAAGCCGCCCGTATGGCCGCCGGGACCAGTTTGGCAGCCACTGGAGGGCAATGACGGAATGGTCAAAGCCCCATTTCTCGCGCAGTTCGAATGATTTGGCGTGCCGCGGAAGGGGTTCCCACCGGAGGTTCAGATCCACGACTCGGCCTCGCCTTCAAGAGTACACGTAAAGTTTTTAGTAAGCAATGGTTTCAGGTAAACCATGAGCGATACTTCGGTAGTTAGCGTGAAGGTCGCCCCCGAGGTTTTGCAGGAGGTTCGACGGTCCAAGCAGGACATTGATTGGCCCGAGGAGCTCCGGCAATTCATCCAGGGCCGTCTTCGACGATGGCAATCGGAACGCGTGCTCGCCGAGATCCACGCGAAGCATGTCCGATTGAGCCCGCGGCCCCGGGGCTTCGCCGCCGGTCTCCTGCGGGAGGACCGTGACGGTCATTGATGCTTCCGCTTTCGTAGCCTTCGTACTTCGTGAGGAACACTGGGATTCCATCGAAGCAGTGCTTCATGAGGGGCCGACGTCGGTCGAGTTACTCCCTCTCGAGGCCACGAACGCCGTCCTCACCGCACAGAGGCGAAAGCGAGTGGACCTGCCGGAGGCGAAGGAGGCACTCCGCATGATCCGGGATCTTTCGGGGCTGACGGTCACCCTCTCGCCGCACCCTCCGCTTCTCGCTGCGACGTGGGAGATCGCGCACGACCAGGAGCTGACCGTATACGACGCCGTGTACATCGCGCTCGCTCGCCGGGAACGGACGGCGTTGGCATCGAGGGACCGAGCCCAGCTGATCGCCGCTCGAAACGTGGGGGTCCGCGCTCTCGAAGTCTGAAACGATTGCCGATCCTATGCGAGGAAGTTCCCGATCGAGCGCTGGCCGTGGTGCCGGATGAAACGACAACCCTACTCCCCTTATCACGGATCGCCGGAGAGTTCGCGGTCGGGATCCGTGGGCTCCCCGTCGGACGGACGGCTCGGCTCAGTGGTATGCAACAGTAAGACTCACCGACGCCGCGCTTGGCATCGAGGCTTCGAACCCCTCAAGACCCGTTGCCTCAATCCGGATCAAATCGCGGCGATGGATCTGGGTAAGCTAGACCGAGCCTTCTACCTTGAACGAACGACGTTCGCAGGGGATCCGTCGATCGTCGTGATCGTCAGCCACTGGAGGGCATCCCGGAATTGTTCTTATCCCCTGAATCCTGCCCCGGGCGGTTTCGGAACGCGAGCCAGGAGGCGTGGGCCGGACCTTGGGTCCGGCCCTCGAGCAGCCGATCAGGGTTTCGGGACCGAGACCGACGGCGACCGTATGTCGTAGATACTCCTTATTACTCCAAGTAACATGGGTACTATTACGACCATGCCGAAAGCAGTCGTGGAACTCTCGGAGCATGCCAACCGAGTCGTCAACGTGGTCAAAGCCCGAGACGGCCTCAAGGGCAAGTCCGAAGCCCTCGAGAGCATCGTTGCGGCCTACGAGGAGAGGATCCTCGAACCATCTCTGCGCCCGGGGTTCCTCGAGGAGTTGCAACGAGTTCGCAGGGGCAATTTCCGCAGAATCGATTCGTTAGACCAGGTTCTGGGTGGGACCCGTTGAGGTGGAACCTCGAGGTCTCCCCTGAGTTCGAGGAAGACTATCGGAAGCTTTGCGGCCGTAACGCCGGTGTCAAACGCGCTGTCGATTCCAAGGTGCGACAGATTCTCGCGGCTCCTCTTCACTACAAGCCCCTTCGCGCTCCGCTGCAAGGCATACGGAGGGTTCACATCGCAAGCGTCTACGTTCTGCTGTTCGAGCCAGTCCCGGCCCAGCACTCGGTTCGTTTGCTACGCTTAGCCCATCATGATGAAGCGTACGGGATTTAGTAAGGGGAAGGGGGGGTTACAAAATACCCTGCCTCGAAAAGGATGAGGGCCCGTTTCGGGGAGGGGGTCTTAGAAAAGGTGAGCCTAGTTAGAAGGGTTCAGGCTGGGAGGACAGGCAGAGACTCTCCCTCCCCGTGCCCTGAACTCGTTCAAAGATTCAAAATACATTTAGGCAACGCGGACCACCGCGCGGCTTCGACGAGATCGAAGCGCGGGAACGACGACCCCGGACCCGCCGGCCCATTCGGGTCACCACGTTCAATTCAGCGCGACCGGGTTTTCGCTTAGGACACAGCGCTCGAGGGTGCCGCGGAGGAGTAGTCGACGCCGGAGACCTTGACGACGGCCTGCCACGCGGCTTCCTGGTTGGCGCGATCGTGAAAGTGCGGGTGGCGCATCGCTTCGATTGGGCCTGTGAGCTTCTTCGGCGCCGAGGCGAAGAATTGGCCCGAGACGTCGGTTCCGAACTCCGATGCCTGGAGGTAGCGACGAGCCGCGGTCTCCGGCGTATGAGACATGCCGGGGATGTGCTTTGACAGCGGGATCAACAGCCACTTCGTGGCCCCCCGAGCGTTCCGCACCGCCTGGGTGTCGGGCGCGGCACCGGGCGAGACGGCATATACAGCCATGCCGGAGGGTAGGCGACGCGCCAGTGCAGCGGCCCACCAAGCGATGATGAGCTTCGCGTCAGCGAACGCCAGGTTGGGCCGGTACTTCACGTTCGGCCCGCCGCGCAACAGGGCTTCCACGGCGGCAATTCGGTCACCCTGGTGATGAGTGGCCGCGAGGGCCGCGACGTCGGTGTAGCTGAACATAGGTACGTCCCCTCGGGCAGCTTCCGAGCCAGCGATAACTATCCGCGCGCTGGGGCTAAGCAGGTTGGCGCGGAGCAACCCCACGGTCAGTTGATGATGGCCGATCAGTGGGGCCTGAGCCGCCTCAATTCCCTTCACGGTGACCAGACGCTCCTTGCCGCCGAGCATCCCCGCATTGAGCAGAAGAAAATCGATCGGTCGACCTAGCTTGACCAGCTCAGTTAGAGCGGACTGAACGCTTGTCGGCGAACCCAAATCCAGCTCCAGCGGCGTGAAGACCTGTTTGTTTGTTTCAGCTGCGAGCTGAGAGGCCGTTTCCCGGACCCGGGCCAGGGTGCGGCCCGTGACAATGACCTGGCGGCAGCCCCCGGCGGCGAGCATACTGGCTGCCGCATAACCGAGCCCGGAGGTGGTGCCGGTAACGAGAGCGATCGAATGTTTCATACAAGCCTTTTTCATCCTCAGGAAGTATTTCGTCTTTATGGACCGTAACGTCTCGAAAATGGTGAACAGCTCCTATGACCAACTCGGAGAAGGACCCCGGAGAAGACGGGGTCGTCCCAGGAGCGAGGCCAGCCGAGCGGCGATCCTCTCGGCCGCCCTGTTCCTGGTAGGGGAGATGGGATACGGAAAGGTGACTTTGGAAAGGATTGCCAGCCATGCCCGGGTCGGTAAGCAGACGATCTACCGATGGTGGGACTCGCGGGCGAGCCTCATGTCAGAGGTCGTTCGAGAACTGGCCCTCGAGAAGGTCCAAGACCGGGACTTGGGTTCCCTTCGGAGCGATCTTGAGCATTTCATAGGCGCGGGGTTCGACTTTCCGCTCGACGTTCCTCAGGTGCCAGCGCTCCTTCAGGGCCTCATGGCCGAGGCCCAATTCGACCCTGATTTTCACAAGCGGCTTCTTCGCGAGCTGCTCGAACCTCGTAGGGCAGCCATGCGGGCCGTGTTAGAGCGTGCGCGTTCACGAGGGGACTTGCGCCGGACCATTGACATAGAGCTTGTAATCGACATAGTCCACGGGGTCCTTTGGTACAACCTTCTCGCCACCCGCCGTCCCCTAACTCGGCGAGTGGCTCGAAACCTTGCAGAGGTGATCGCCCGAGCGTCAACATGACCTTCGTTCTCGCCTATCTTCGCCGACAATCACCCTAGACCGGCAGAACAGCCCGCTCGTCCAAGCGAGGCGCCTGCCCGTGCCCGTCGTGAAGGTCCCACGAGCCAATCTACGTCCTTTGGCTCTAGGTGCGGCCCGAGTAACCTGACGAGGTCCGGGAGTGCCGTTTGAGAAGGCACCCGTTTTGGGACGCAACACTTTTCAGGATTCTCCCCGAAGGGCCGACTGAAATGTTGAGGGTTCCTCTCTGGAGCGCCCAGGAGAATCGGGCCAGCCACTGGAGGGACTTGAACCCCCGACCTGCTGATTACGAATCAGCCGCTCTGCCAGACTGAGCTACAGTGGCGCTGCGCCGGCACGAGAAACCCGCGCTCTTAATCTCTCGGCCCCGAGCGCGGCCCCCGGGTTCACTCCGGGCCGAGCATCCGGATCCGGTGCGGGCCGCGGATCTCCTCGAGGTATTCGGCCACGGCCGTGGGGACGAACGGCTTCCATGGGATCTCCTCGAGGATCGCCGAACGGATCTTCAGGCCCTGGAGGGACTCGCGCCCGAAGAGCGGGGTCGACTCGACCGCGATCGATTCCCGCTCGAAGAGCTCGCGGGTGAGGGGGTTGTTCGTGTAAACCCGGTCGAACGGGGGGACGATCTCGCGGACGTGGGCCGCCCAGAGCGCGTGGCGGTCGATGTCCGGGATCGGGACCGTTAGGCAGTCGGCGAGATGGTCCTCGGCGGCCGCCCGAGCGATCATCTCGGCCCTTTCCGCCGCCGTGAACGGGTTCTCCGGAGTGAACGACTCCTCCGAGCTACCGATCCCGAGCAGGAGGGTCTCGCTCGGGTGGAGCTTTCGGATGTACCGGGCGACCTCGAGGTGGCCCAAGTGGAACGGTTGGAAGCGCCCGATCAATAGACCGCGCACCCTGCCCTCCCCCGTGCTCGCTAGTCGGGCGAGAGGTCTTCGACGTCCTCGATGAACTCGTCGATATGGGGACAGGCCGAGGTCAGGTAGAGCCGGCAGTGCCGGCATCGGGTGTCGTCGGAGGAGCGCGGCAGCGACTTGTTGAAGGTGTAGCAGGGCCGGCCCATGAACTTCGACTCGTCCTCCTCTTCCGAGGGAGGGCGTACGGGCGCGTAGTGGGCCGGGAGACGGATCGACGCCCTCACGACCCCGCCGGCTGAGCCGGAGGGGCCGCGATCCCGCCGGACGGCTCGATCCGGCTCGTGGCGTGCACCATCGCGGCCAAGCGCTCGAGGAGGGATTCCTTTTCGCGGCCCTGCCCGACCAACGCATACTTCAGGACATCCCGCAGGGTCCGCACCGGGATCACCTCGATCGCGTGGCGGTAGCGCGTCTCCAGGACGAGGTCCGCCAGATTGTCCTCGGGGACGAGGACCCGCTTGAGGCCCGAATCGGCCGCGGCCTCGACCTTGGCCGTGACCCCCCCGACGGGTAGGACCTGTCCGCGGACCGAGAGCGAACCGGTCATCGCGACCGACTGGTCGACCGGCACCCCCTCGAGGGCGCTGATCACCGCGGTCGCGATCGAGACCGAGGCGCTGTCCCCCTCCACCCCGTCGGAGGTCCCCACGAACTGGATGTGGATGTCGTAGCTCGAGATGTCCGCACCCGTGTACTTCTTGATGAGGGCGGTCACGTTCTGGACCGCCTCGCGGGCGATCTCCCCGAGTTTCCCGGTCGCCACCACGACCCCGCCGTTCCGGGTCTGAGCCGGAGTGACCTCGGCGACGATCGGGAGCACGATCCCGGAGAATTCCGACATCCCGGACTGGGCGTTGATCGCGGCGAGGCCGTTCACGATGCCCACTGCGGCGCCCTCGACCTTGAACATCCGGTACTCCTTGCGGCGCTCGATGTACCGGTCCGCGATCTGCTGCTCGAGGGATCGGCTCGATCGCTTGGCCCGGAACACGTGCTCCGCGGTCACGATGCGAGCGGCGTCGGAGTTCGCGAGGTCCCCCGCGACGCGGACGAGGCCGCCGAGCTCGCGGAGGCGCAGGGTGAGCTGACCGGAGCGGCCGGCCCGCCGCTGGGCCTCCCGGAGGACTTCGGCGACGGCCCCCATGTCGAAGTGGGCGATCTTCTTGTCCTTCGCGACCTCCTGGGCAACGAAGCGGACGATCTTCATCCGGTTCTCCGGGATGTCCGGCATCGTGGTCTTGACGTAGACCTCGTAGCCGTACCCCCGGATCCGCGAGCGGAGCGCCGGGTGCATCGCCTGGACGCTGTCGACGTTCCCGGCGGCGACGAGGACGAAGTCCGCCGGCACCGGCTCCGTCTTGACCATGGCGCCGGCCGAGCGCTCCGACTGGCCGACGATCGGGAACCTTCGCTCCTGGAGGGTCGTGAGGAGCGAGTGCTGGCTCTCGATCTTCAGGAGGTTGATCTCGTCGACGAAGAGGACCCCGCCGTTTGCCTTGTGGATGGCCCCGACCTCGACGCGCTCATGGGGCGGCGTCTCGAGCCCGCCTGACTGGAACGGGTCGTGCTTCACGTCGCCGAGGAGTGCCCCGGCGTGGGCGCCCGTGGCGTCGATGAACGGCGGACGGTCGTCGGGCGTGTGCGAAACCAGGAGCTTCGCCACACCGTTCCCCGAGTCGGACCGGCCGCCGGAGAGGCGCGCGAAGACGTAGATCACGAGGACGATCAGGAGAGCGACGAGGATCGCGGTCGGGTCGTGGCCCGGGGTGCTCCAGACGATGTAGAGGGCGAAGCCGAAGATCACGAGCGCGGCGAGGATCACGAGGATCATCCGCTGCTCCTTCCGCTGGGCGACCTCGAGCTTCTGGGCCGCAACGATCTCCTTCCCTTTCCCGGACGGGACGACCCGGATCTTCGGCTCGTTCGGGTCGTCGGTGTTGGGGTAGGCGAGGATATCCTGGAGCTGCTCCTTGGGGAGGAAGTCGACCATCGACCGGGCGAGCATGCTCTTCCCGGTGCCGGGCTCCCCGATCAGGAGCATGTGGCGCTTCTGGGTCGCCGCCTTCTTGGCGACCTCGACCGCCTCGTCCTGACCGATGACCTGGTCGAGGAGCCTCGGCGGGACCTCGACCTGGGCGGTCGTTTCGTACGGAAGCTGCTTCGACCAGGCGTCGAGCTCCGCGGAAGGGTCGACGCTGGGCCCTTCCGCCTTCGGCTTCTCGGAAGGGGAGTCCGTAACTGCCTCTCTTTCGCCCACGGAACTCCGTCGGAGTTCCTGGCAATAAATCAAGGGGGGCGCCCTATAAATGATTTGGTCCCTAAATTCTGTGATGGACCGCCGGCAGCGTCCCGGTGCGACGGCCTGACCGCCGATCCCGCCGTCCCTTGACCCCCGGTAGGTCTCCGGCCTCCCGCCATCGAATCGACTCGGCCGGGCCGTTATTACGCCGACCTCGTTCGCGAAGCGGGTTCGCATGACCGAGCGCTTGGACGGTCGGCCCGTGGCGGACCGGATGTTGGAGGCGGTCCGGACCCGTCTCGAATCCTCCCCCGATCGGCCGGCCTGCCTCGCGAGCGTCCACCTCGGCGCGCCCACCCCGTTTTCGGTCTACCTACGGAGGCAGGAACGGGCCGCCGAGAAGGTCGGCATCCGGTTCCGTTCCGAGAGTCTCGGACCCGCCCCCACCGCCGAGCGGCTGCTCGAGCGGGTCCGCGCGCTCGATTCGGACCCTTCGGTCGACGCGGTCCTCGTGGAGCACCCGATGCCCGAGGTCCTCGATTTCCCCACGGCCGTCGCAGCCCTGCGCCCTGAGAAGGACGTCGACGGGGTCGGACCCGCGAACCTTGGCCGAATGGTCGGCTTCCGACCGGCCCATGTCCCCGCGGTGGCGCGGGCCGCCCTCGAGATCCTAAAGTTCTACCGAATACCCGTCGCGGGTCGACGCGTCGCCGTGCTCGGCCGTTCGGGAACGGTCGGCCTCCCGATCGCCCTCCTCCTGCTCGCTCGGGGCGCTACCGGGGACGCGACCGTTACGGTCGCCCACTCGAGGACGCCCGACCTCGCGGTGGCGCTCGCCGGCGCCGAGGTCATCTTCAGCTGCGCGGGGCGGCCCGGGCTCCTCGACCGGTCAATCGTCCCGAAGGGCGCTTGCATCGTCGACGTCGGGCTCTCCATGGTGCCCGACCCCGCGAAGCCGGGGCCCTGCGGGGAGTGGGGGATGCGAACGCGGAAGCCCTTGACGGGTGGGCCAGCGCGATCACGCCGGTTCCGGGCGGGGTGGGCCCGGTATCGGTCGCGGCGCTCATGCTCGGGGTCGCGGAGGCGCACGCCCATCCGGGTCCCGGACGGTCGCCATGGTGAAGCGGGCGCCCGCCCAGACGGCCGTCCAGGCGGTCCCCTTGCATTGCCGTGACTGTCCCATGTGGTACGGGGCCGAGGATCAGGGGTGGGGCCCCTGCTCGATCAAGAACCGCCGCCACGACGAGCGGTTCCTGACCTACGGGGGCCACGAATGCGACGAGGGCTACCGGCCACCGCCGGGCACGGTCGGCCGGGCCGGGTCGTTGAGCGGCATCCGCTCGACCTCGAGCGCATCCGCGGTCGGATACTCCTCGATCTCGAAGGCCGGCAGGTCGAGACGGCGGGCGACCCGCCGGAGCGGACGGGGACCGAGCTCGATCCGTCGCCGGACCCGGTCGACTCGGTAATCCGACGCCCCGATCCCCGCGAGCCTCGCGATCCTTCGGCCCGCCCGGTCGAGGTCAGCCCCGGCCGGGGCCTCCACGATACCGAGGAGGAGCGTCCCCTCCCCGGTGGAAACGGCGAACGACGGGGCCGTCCGCTCGATCCGCCGTAGAAGTCGTCGCTTGAGCTGCACGCCATCCTTGAACCTCGAGGAGCAGTAGTGGATCGGGAGCGTCCCTTGGGTCTCCCGCACGAGCCGCTCCGCGATCTCGCGACTGCCCGCGACCCCCCATCCGCCCCGGCGGTCGAGGGCGTAGCCCCGTTCGTAGAGGTTCGACTCGTTCGTCTCGGAGAATTCGAGCTCGTTCAGATTCACGAAGTCGACGCCGATCTCTCCGAGCGTGTGCAAGAGATGTCGGAGCTCCCCCTCCTTTCCGGGAAGCACCGGGATCTCGACGCCCCGGCGGATCCCCCAGGACGGAGCCTCCTCGAGGACCGACCGGTACGCCCCGCCCCGGGAGGCGAGTGGCCCCCAGAGGTAGTGCGGGATGTGGAGCCGGAACTCGTCGAGGCCCGCCGTGGCGAGCCGCTGGAGCTTCTCCGCGTTCGGTTCGTGGGTGTAGAGGTGGATGTGGTGGGACGGACCGAACTCTCGCTTGAGGAGCTCCACGTAGTGGACGGTCCGGTCGATCACCCCGAGCGGGTCCCCCCCGGTGATCCCGGTCCCACTCGCCCCGATCGACCGAGCCTCCTCCAGGACGTCCGAGTCCGAGAGGACCCGACGCTCGTTCGCGTAGGCGACATCGATCTGGTTGCGGCGCTCGGAGACCGGGCAGTAGAAACAACGGAACCGGCAGAGACCCGTCACGAAGAGGACCATCTTCTTTCCCTCCGAGCACTGCGTGCACGCGGGCGACATCGGCCCGCGGTAGGACGAGGCCATCGGCAGGAGGTGGAGCCTCGGATCGGGCATCGCCGAGGACCGGACGGCCCGCCCATTTAGGGTTGTCTACACGACCGGGGCGACGGTCGGCCGGGCATCACCGACCCCGCCCTCCAGGCGGTTACTCGGAGGCCACCGCCGAGGGGCAGGTTCAAATGCTACACCCGTCTGCCCGCGTACCGATCCGAGGTCCGCTTCGATGGAGATGCAACCAGGCCAGATGGCGTACGACCGGGCAAGCACCGTCTTTTCACCCGATGGGCGGCTCTTCCAGGTGGAGTACGCCCTGCAGGCGATCCAGATGGGCGGGACGGCGGTCGCCGTCACCTACGACTCCGGGATCGTCTTCGTGGCGTACCGGAACCTGCCGGTCAGTAGCCTCGCGGAGTCGGGCTCGATCGAGAAGAGCTTCGCCATCGACCCCGGCCTCGGCTGCGTCACGGCGGGGCTGATCGCCGACTCACGGGTCCTCGTGGAGTTCCTGCGCCTCGAAGCCCAGCGCCACCGGATCACCTTCGGGGAGGCGGCCCCCTACACCCTCCTCGGCCATACCCTCGGGACCCACCTCCAACAGTTCACCCAGTTCGGCGGAACGCGACCGTTCGCGGTCTCGCTCCTCCTGGGTGGGTTCGCCTCCGACGGCGGCCCAGGGCTCATCGAGCTCGACCCGAGCGGGGCCACGATCGGCTGGAAGGCCTACGCCATCGGCCGGAACCGGCGGGCCGTCGCCGACTTCCTCGAGGAGAAGATCACCGCGAGCCGTTCTGAGGAGTCCGCCTTCAAGCTCGCCGTCCAGGCCGTCGCCGAGGGCTCCCCGACGCCGTTCCCCGCCGAGGCGCTCGACGCCGCCATCCTCGAGCCGGAGAAGGACCTAAGGCGCCTCGTGCCGACCGAGGTCGCTCGGCGCGTCTCGGGCCTGCCGTTCATCGGCCCGAGCGAGCGGGCGAACAAGCCCGCGAAGTAGACCGTTCGACCGCCACCCCCCGGGGTCGGTGGGGCCCCCTATCGGGCCGCCGCTTCGGCGTCCTCGCGGAGGCGGATCCGCCGCCGGGTCCGGTGGTACGTGACGGCGAACCGGTGGGCCTCGTCCCGGACCGCTCTTAGAAGGAGCATCGCCGGCGCGTTCGGGTTCGGCCGCAGCGGCTCCGACTCGTCCGGTCGGTAGACCTCCTCGAGCCGCTTCGCGAGCCCGATCGTTGGGATCGTCTCCTCGAGGTGGAGCTCGCGGAGCGCCTCCATCGCCGAGGAGAGCTGGCCGCGGCCCCCGTCGATCAGGAGAAGGTCGGGGAGGCGCTCGGACTCGGCGAGTTGGCGCGTGTACCGCCGCCGGACCACCTCGCGGACCATCGCGAAGTCGTTCGTTCCCTCGACGGTCCGGATGCGGAAGCGCCGGTACTCCGACTTCGCCGGCGCGCCCCGCTCGAAGACGACCACCGAGCCGACGGCGTTCGACCCCTGGAAGATCGAGATGTCGATCCCCTCGATCCGGTTCGGGATCTTCGGAAGGGTGAGCAGGGTCTGGAGGGCGATCAGGACCTCGCGGGGGGCCGCCCGCGGGGCGACCGAGTCGACGTGGGCGCGCGCGAGACGCTCGGCGAGGTTTGCGAAGGCGGCGTGGCGCCCGGTCGGCCGGAACCGGACCTCGATCCCCCGCTCCCCCTCGAGCCAGTCGACGGTCTCCTCGATCCCGGCCGGCCGGGCCCCCTGAATGTAGATCCGCTTCGGCAGTTCGAGGCGGTTCCCGTAGTACTGGGTGAGGAACTGTCGGAGGGTCTCCCCGAGCTCAGGAGCGTCGTCCGCTGGGATCTGGAGCAGGTGGGGCTCGGTCCCACGGACCTCCCCGTCCACGATGTGGAGGAGCCCGACGGCGACCCGCAGGCTCGCCGGGTCGTTGGGGTAGGCGAGCGCGAGGACGTCGGCGCGGCCCTCCCCGGGCCCGATCACGTGCTGGCGTTCGGCGAGCGCCGAGAGCCCGGCGAGGGCGTCGCGCAGCGCCCCGGCCCGCTCGAACTCTTCGGCCTCGACCGCGTCCCGCATCGACTGGGCGACGGTCCGCTCGAGCTCGGCCCCGCCCCCTCGAAGGACCCCGATCGCCCGATCCACCTGAGCCCGGTATCCCGGTTCATCGACCGCGCCGATGCACGGCGCCGTGCAGGTGCGCAGGTGGTAGGTACAGGCACTCCTTGCGGGGGAGGCGGACGCATTGGCGGATCTGGAACGTCTCGGAAAGGAGCTTCTGGAGCCCGCGGGCCTCCCGGGCGCTCGGGTACGGACCGAAGAGGATGGTCGGGCCGCCCCGGCGGGGCCTCCGCACGACGAGGACGCGCGGGAAGCGCTCGCCGAGGGTGACCGCGAGGTAGGGGAAGCTGCGGTCGTCCTTGAGGAGCGTGTTGTACGGGGGCTGGTACTGCTTGATGAGGCTCGCCTCGAGGAGGAGCGCCTCGCGCTCGCTCACCGTCGGCACGAACTCGACCGAGGCGCTGCGGGCGACGATCGTCCCGTCCTTCTCGACCCGGGCGTGGAGGTGGTCGAGCACGCGGCGGCGCAGGTTCCGGGACTTCCCGACGTAGACGACCTCGCCCCGCGCCGACCGGAACAGGTAGACACCGACCGAGTCGGGCCCGGATCGGAACCCCTCCTTCGTCGTCACGGCGAGTTCGCTCGCCGGGACGAACCCCGGGAAGCGCGGCTCGGGCGCGGTCATCGCACGGGCGGGGCGGCTTCCATCGAACGTCCGAGGAGCGGTGCCAAGAAGGCACCGGTATAGGAGCCCCGGGCCCGGGCGACCTGCTCCGGGGTCCCGTGCGCGACGATCCGGCCCCCGGCCTCGCCCCCTTCAGGGCCGAGGTCGATGAGCCAATCGGCCGACTTGAGGACGTCGAGGTTGTGCTCGATCACCACGACCGTGTTGCCGCCCGAGCGCAACCGGAACAGCACGTCCAGGAGGCGCTCGACATCCTGGAAATGGAGCCCGGTCGTCGGCTCGTCGAGGAGGTAGAGCGTCCGGCCGGTCGGGGTCTTCGCGAGCTCGAAGGCGATCTTGATCCGCTGGGCCTCCCCGCCGGAGAGCGTTGTGGCGCTCTGCCCGAGCTGGAGATAGCCCAAGCCGACGTCGGTGAGGAGCTGGAGCCGCGACTCGATGCGCCGGTGGTTCCGGAAGAACTCGAGCGCCTCGTCGACGGTCATCGAGAGGACCTCGGCGATGGTTTTCCCCTTGAACTTCGCCTCGAGGGTCTCGGCGTTGAACCGTTGCCCCCGGCACTCCTCGCACATCACGTAGACGTCGGGGAGGAAGTGCATCTCGTACCGGATGACGCCGTCGCCCTCGCACGCTTCGCAGCGTCCGCTCGCGACGTTGAAGCTGAATCGGCCGGGCCCGAAGCCGCGGGCCTTCGCCTCGGGAAGGCCGCTGAAGAGTTCCCGCAGCGGGGTCATCAGCCCGGTGTACGTCGCGGGATTGCTGCGGGGCGTCCGTCCGATCGGGGCCTGGTCGATCAGAAGGACCCGGTCGATCTGGTCGATCCCCTCGATGTGGTCATGCTTTCCCGGGATCTCCCGGCCGAGGCCCAGGTGGCGCCGGACCGCCTTGTAGAGGATCTCCTGCATGAGGGTCGACTTCCCCGAGCCGCTGACACCGGAGAGCGCCGTGAGGGTCCCCAGGGGCAGGCGGATGTCCTCGCCTTTTAGGTTGTTCTCCCGGGGGCCCGGATCTCGAGCCACCGGTCCCCGGGTCGGCGGCGTTCCGGGGGGATCTCGATCGCCCGCCGTCCGGACAGGAAAGCCCCCGTGATCGAGCGGGGCGAGTCGATGATCCGCTCCGGCGGGCCGTCGAAGAGGAGCTCGCCCCCCAGCGCCGGCGCCGAGTCCGAGGTCGATGAGCCAATCGGCCTCGCGCATGGTCTGCTCGTCGTGCTCGACGACGAGGACGGTGTTGCCGAGGTCGCGGAGCGTCTTCAGGGTCGCGAGCAAGCGCTGGTGGTCGCGCGGATGGAGCCCGATCGACGGCTCGTCGAGGATGTAGAGCACCCCAACGAGGCCGGAGCCGATCTGGGTCGCGAGCGCGATCCGCTCCGCCTCCCCGCCCGAGAGGGTCGCGGAGCCCCGGTCGAGGGTCAGGTAGGTGAGCCCGACGTTCTCGAGGAACCCGAGCCGAGACCGGATCTCCTTCACGACCTGCCCGACGATCTTCTCGTCGCGCTCGTTCAGGTGGAGGTCGCGGAAGAGGGGGATCAGGCGGTCGATCGGCAGCTTCGAGAACTCGGCGATCGACCGGTCGAGGACCTTGACCGCGAGGCTCTCCGGCTTCAGCCGGTCCCCGTGACAGTGGTGGCACGGGACGAACGTCATGAAGCCCATGTAGTACTCCTTGGCGCCCTCGCTCTTGGTCGCCTTCCAGCGCCGTTCGACGGCGCGCGCGAGACCTTCCCGGAGCCATCCACCCCCCCACCAGTGGTGGGCGCCGTGGGCCCCCATCCCGAGCGACCGATCGCTCCCGTTGAAGAGCGCCTCCCACCCCTTCTCCGAGAGTTCGGAGACGGGGCGGCGCGGGTCGTAGTCGAACAGTCGACCGAAACGTTCGAGCGCCTCGCGCTCCGGGGCGAGGCCCCACACCGCGATCGCCTTGCCTAGTGGCTTCGACCGGTCCGGGATGATCAGCCCGGGGTCGGCCCGGAGGATCGCCCCGATCCCCAGGCACGTCGGGCAGGCGCCGAACGGGTTGTTGAAGGAGAACATCCGAGGGGAGAGCTCTTCGGAGGAGAATCCGCAGATCGGGCAGGCCCTCCGGCTCGAGAAGACCGTGCGGGTGCCCTTCGGGCCCCGGGCGATCACGAGGCCGTCGGCGAGGTCCCGGGCGAGCGTCGCGGCCTCGCTGAGCCGCGCGCTCTCGTCGCCGGGCTCGACCGTGTCGACGACGACCTCGACCGTGTGCTTCTTGTTCTTCTCGAGGCGGATCGCGGCGGGGTTGCGGGCGTCGACGCCGTCGATCACGAACCTTCGGTAGCCGTCCTTGCGGAGCCGGTCGAGGAGGTCGCGGAACTCGCCCTTCTGGCCCCGGACCACCGGCGCCAAGATGTCGACTCGCCCCTCTCGCGCGACGGCCTGGATCGCCTCGACCATTCGGTCGACCGATTGGGGAAGGATCTCGTGCCCGTCGTTCGGACAGTGCGGGACGCCGATGCGGGCGAAGAGGAGACGGAGGTAATCGTGGATCTCGGTGACCGTCCCGACGGTCGAGCGGGGGTTCCGGCTCCCCGCCCGCTGCTGGATGGCGATCGCCGGCGAGAGCCCTTCGATGGAGTCGACGTCGGGCTTGTCCATCTGCCCGAGGAACTGGCGGGCGTACGCCGAGAGGCTCTCGATGTACCTCCGCTGGCCCTCGGCGTAGAGCGTGTCGAACGCCAGGGAGGACTTCCCGGAGCCGCTCACGCCGGTCACGACGATCAACCGGTCTCGGGGAAGGTCGAGGGAGATGTTCTTGAGATTGTGCTGGCGCGCGCCTCGGATCCGGATCGCCGGCCCCGAAGGCATCGCCGGGTGCTCGAGCTCGACCGCCGGGGAGGAGCCGTCCCCGGGCGACGGGATGGTCGTGCCGGTCGGCCGACGATTCGAAGAACGGACGCTGCGAGCCGCCACCGAGGACAACGACCTGGGCCGGCTATTTAACGCGCCGAGTAGCGGTGTGAAACGGTCCACGAGGGGAGGAGCCTTGAAGGCCCCCGGGGGATTCAGAGGAGGTTCGACCGCCGGTTCACGGCGGCGCGGCGCCGGTCTCCGCCGCGGGGCGCGGCGGGGCCTCTTACTGGGGGGCCTTGCGGACCCGGCGCGCCCGCGGTGGGGGGGTCTCCGTCCGAACGGCTCCCTCGGTGGGAGCGGCCGCGGGCTCCGAGGCGGGGGGGGCCCGGGCGGCGTGGCTCTTGCGGGCCGGCGCTTTCCGGGGGGCCTTCTTCGTCGCTTCGACCTTCGGCTTCTTCTCGCGGGACGGACACTCCGGATTGATACAGAGCGTCCAAGGGGGTCGCCCCGCCTCGATCGCGGTCACCACCGGGGCCCGGCAGATCGGGCACGGCGGCTGATCCTTCTCGAGCTTGCCCCGTTGGGGCAATGGGTAGGTGACCCGGCAGTTCGGATAGCCGGTGCACCCCACGAACCGCTTCCCGAGGAAGGAGTACCCGGATCTCGAGCGGCGAGGCGCAGTTCGGGCAGCTACCGATCCGGAACGCCCGGTGGTGCTCGGCGCACTCCGGGTTGATACAGTAGAGGTCCGGCCGTTGCCCTCGGAAGGTGATCTTGACCCTCGGGACCTTGCAGGTCCCGCACAGGAACTCCGGGGCCGGCTCGATGAAGCCGGCCGACGGAAGGTTGTAGGTCGCGGTGCAGCGCCCAGGGTTGTTGACGCACTGGACCCATCGGGCCCCCCGGGGGCTCCGAGCGAGACGCAGGGCGCCGCCGCACAAGGCGCACGGGCCCACGAAGTGCTGCGTGTCGAGGGCCCCCGTCAGGGTTTCCCGGACCCCCTCCCGGTTGCGGGTCAAGAGCTCGTGGGCCTCGCGCAGCATGTCCCGGGAATCGGAGAGCACCTGGGCCTTCTCCTTCTTCGACTCAGCGACGAGCCTCCATCTCCTCCTCGAGGCGGTGGGTCATCTCCGGGCGGGTGATCAGTGGGGCGTGGGCCTTCAGCGCCTCGGTCACGGCGATGCCAGTCACCGTCGGCTCGAGCGAGCGCTGTTGGACGTAGTGCCGATCGAAGAGCTTCTGGAGGACATCGTGCCGGGTCGACTTCGTCCCGAGGCCGAGCCGCTCCATCTCCTGGATCAGCGTGCCCTGGGTGAACCGCTTCGGTGGCCGGGTCTGGTCCTCCCTCAGCGTGATCGAGCGGATCTCGACGTTCTGGCCGACCGAGAGCACGGGCATCGGCGCCTGCTCCGGATTGGAGTACGGATAGACCCGGTACCAGCCGGGCTCGACGAGGATCTGGCCCTTACCGTCGAACTTCTCGGCTCGAATGTCGACGGTGACGGTCCGCGAGAGGCCCGTCGAGTCCGGGGCGACGGTGGCGAGGAAACGGCGGACGACGAGCTCGTAGACCTTGGCATGGTCCGGCTTCAACTTCTTCGGATCCGTCACGCCGGTCGGGTAGATCGGCGGATGGTCGGTCGTCTCGCTGCGACCGCGGGTCGCCCGGAACGTCTCCTGAGAGAGCACGTAATCGGCGGCCTCCCGGAACGGGCTCTCCTTGAACTTCTCGACGAGCGAACGGAGCCCGACCCCTCGAGGGTAGACCGTGTTGTCGGTCCTCGGGTAGCTGATCAGGCCCTGGGTGTAGAGGTCCTCGGCGATCCGCATGACGTAGGCGGCCCCGAGACCCTGACGAGTTGCCTCGGCGACGAAGAGGGTCGTGCTGAACGGGATTGGCGGGCGACGGCGGGTCGGCTCCTCGGCGAACGCCTCGACCCGACCCTCACGGCTGCCGTCAACCCTCTGGAAGACCTTCTCCGCCTCGGCCCGCACATCGAACCGTCCGTGCTGGTGGGCGAGGGCGAACGTCTCCTGGCCGTCGGTGGCCTCGGCCTCGATGAGGTAGAACGGCTTGGGGACGAACTCCTTGATCTCCTGGTCCCGCTCGACGAGCAGAGCGAGCGTGGGGGTCTGCACGCGGCCCGCGGAGAGGAAGCTCTTCCCCCGTTGGCCCGCGACGATCGAGAGGAAGCGGGTGAGCAGGGCCCCCCAGACGAGATCGATCTCCTGGCGGGCCTCCGCGGCCTCGGCAAGCGCGTGGTCGAGCTCGGCGAGGTGGGTGAAGCTCTGTTCGATCTCCTCGCGGGTGAGGGCGCTGTAGCGGGCCCGCTTCACCTCGATGTTCGGGTGGACCTTCTTGAGGAGCTCGAGCGCCTCGGAACCGATGAGCTCCCCCTCGCGGTCGAAATCGGTGGCGATGATGACCCGGTCGAACTCCCGGACGATCTCCTGGAGGGTCCCGACGATCCCGGTCTCCGTGACGCGCTTTAGGGGCTCGGTCTCGAGGAGGCGGCCGAGCGATTCGAGGTTCCAATCCGCGAACTCGGGGGGGTAGTCGAGTTCCACGATGTGGCCCCGCAGGCCCACGACGGCGTACGGGCCCTCGGGACGGTCGAAGCGGAAGACGTTCGTCCCCGCGGTCCGAAGTCGTTGCATCCGGCCGTCGGAGAGGACGATGGCGATCCGAAGGGCGGTGTTGAACTTCTCCGCGATGACGAGCGTCCGCATGGGGTCCGAGGGCGGCATCTAGGCCGGGCGCCCTAGTTAAGAGTAGAGGGCAGTGCGGGTCGAGCCCGGCGCTCGAACGTGCGCGCGCACGTTCGGTGCGAGGGTCCGGCGCGGGGGCCTCTCCCGACGGTCCGGAGTCGAGCGACGGATGGAGGGCCGACCGCCCGGCGCGCTCGCACGCCACCGCCTAAATAGGGGGAGGGGAGTCGGGCCGCGGGGTGCCGCGGTAACTCAGTTTGGGAGAGTGCAAGACTGAAGATCTTGAAGCCGCCGGTTCAAGCCCGGCCCGCGGCATGCTCTCCCGACCCCCTCCGACGCTGAAACCCGGCACGTGGACGGCGCCGCCGCTCTCTCACCGATCCGCTTCGAGCGAACGCTAAGTCAGCGCGGCCCCACGGGCGGGCCGATCTCCCCGGCCCCCGCTACGGGTTTCCGCGGTCGACGAAAACGCTTCGTCACCCTCGCCCAGGCGCTATCGAGGCGCCCCCAGGAGCGCCCGGGGGTCAACCGTCGGAGGATGAGCACGCTTACGGCGATCACCGAGAGCGCGAGGAAGCCGGTCGCCCACGTCGGTCCGTAGCCGGAGAGGCCGAAGTACCCCGGTGACGGCGTGCTCGGCCCGGAGGGGATCAGCGTGAAGCGGATCTCCTCGAGCACGGGCGAGCCCGCGACGACGATCGTCCCGTTCGGCGGGCTGGCACGGAACCCGAGGACGACGCCCACCGTGAACGGGTAGTCGGTCCCGTTCGCGATCTCGAAGGTGACGTTCGATGATACCGAGCGGTTCACCTGCCCGTTGAGGTCGACCGACCAAGCCGCCCCGCTTGGCAGGCCGGATTCGGAGAACTGAACGGGATACCTCCCGTAGACCGGGGGAACCCGGAACGCCACCGATCCGGACGCCGCTTCGGCGGCCGCGAGGACCGGTTCCGGCCCGCCCGCCGCGAGGACGGTCGGGTTCCCGACCGTCGGGAAGCTGCCGGCGACGGCGTCGGTGCTCCCGTCGACGGCGACCAACCGGGACTCGGTCGGTTCGTCGACGTAGAGGAGGCCGCTCTCCGGATCGTAGACGAGTGCTCCGAGGGGAGGCGCGGGGACCAGGGAGCGGGCGAGCGAGAGCCCCGGACCGACGTAGGATTCGAGCGCGTTCGCCCCGCCGACCGCGCCGCCCCCGACGACCACGAAGAGCGCCTTGTCGGCCGAGTCGTAGGCGATCGCCTCGGGCGAGCCGGTAACGGGGATCGTGCCCACCACGGTCCCGCTCCGGGCGTCGAGGACGCTCAAGTTGGCGCTCGCTCGGTTCGCGACCACCATGGCGTCGGCCGCCGAATCGAACGCGAGGCCGACCGGATCGGCGCCGACCGTGACGGTCCGGTCGACCGCCCCGTTCGTCCCGTTCACGATCGTGACGCTCGAGTTGTCCGGATCGGTCACGAACAGCGCCTGGTCGACCGGATCGAGGGCGATCTGGCCCGGGGCGAACGGAAGATAGGTCGCCCCGACCACCCCGATGCCCTCGATCGAGACGAAGCTGATCTCGTTCGAACCGGCGTCGGCGACGGCGACGCTCCGGTTCGCGGGATCGTCGGCGATCCCCGTGGGATCCAATCCGACCGGGATCGTGGCCACGACGCTGTGGAGCCGCCCTTGGATCACGATGACGTACCCCGAGTAGGCCTGCGGATCCGAGACGAACCACTCGTCCGAGGGCGGATCGTAGACAAGGCCGTCGGGGGCCGCCGCCGTGGGCAGGATGCTCGAAAAGCGGTTCGTGGTCGCATTGATCACATCGACCGCGCTCGCGTTGACGTCGGCGACGAAGACCCATCCGTTCGAGAGGTCGGGCACGATCCCGCGGGTCCCGCGCCCCGTCGGGATCGTCGCGAACACCGAGGGCACGATCCCTCTCAGGACCGCGAGGCCGCCCGACCCGGCCTCGGTGAGGTAGACTTCCCCGTTGAAGCCATCGTAGACCGCCGAGAGGATCGCCGCCGGCACGAACACCCGGACCGTGACCGCGTGGGTGCGCGGGCTCACGAGGTCGACGAGCGCCGTCGACCCGGACGCCACGTAGAAGAAGGCATCGGCGCCGTCGTACACGATCGATGTCGGGTCCGGGTCGACGGTCACGGTGGCGCTGACCGCCCTCTGGGTCACGTTGAGGATGCTCACGTTCCCGCCGACCGGATTCGCTACGTAGACATCGCCGCTCACCGGGTCGAGGGCGATCGGACCCGGGGTCCACCCGAGGGGAACGGATTGGATCAGGCGCCCGCTCGTGCCGTTCACCACTTCGACCGCATCGGCGCCGACATCCGTGACCCAGAGGTCGCGGTCGAACGGGTCGAAGATCACCGTGGTCGGTGACGTCCCGACGGAGACGGTCCCGACGACGGATTCCGAGGAATCGTTGAGGAAGGTCAGTTCGCTCGAGTTCCGGTCGGCGACGACCATGGAGCCGTTCGCCGGATCGTAGACGATCGACGTCGGGGCGAACCCGACCCGGACCGTCGCCCGGAGGCTTTCGGACCCCGCGTTCACGATCGAGACGGTGCCGAGAGCCGTGTTCGCCACGAAGACGTCCCCCTGCGCCGGGTCCACACCGAAGCCGTCGGGAGACGAGGGCCCCGAGCCGATCGGCACCGTCGCGAGGACCTTCGGCGGGTTGCCTTGGAGGATGGTCACGTTCTCGGTCGGCGCCACCCCCGTGTCGGCATCCACGAAGAAGGAGTCTCCAAACCACTCGTCGTAGATTCCGAACGTCGGATCCCGCCCGTTCCCGGGGAGGTAGGAGGCGTTGACCACGGAGCCGTTCGTGAGGGCCAAGGTCGAGTTGGCCGGAGGGATCTTGATCGGCGGTGGCGGCGGTTGGGCCGGGCGGGAGCCGACCGCCTCGCGGACGGCCCGGTCGCCGAAGGCGGTCGGCCAGAGCACCGGCCAGGCCGCGAGGACCGCGAGCGCCACGACCGCCGCCGACACGAAGGCGGGGCGGGCGGGGCGCTTCATCGTCGCTCGAAGGGAGGCGCCCCTATATGGCGGCCCGCGGGGTCCGGCTACGGTCCCATCGCACCGGCCGACGGGACGAACCAGACGTCCGTGATCGACCACTTCGGATTCGGTTCGAACCGCGCCTCGACCGGCATCCCGATGTAGATCTCGGGTTCGGTGCAGTCCTTCAAGCGGACCAGGAGCAGGCTCCCCGCCCCGTCGAACTCGACGAGCGCAATGTTGTACGGGGTCTCCTTGAGGAACGCCTCCGACCCGAAGTGGCAGGTGGTCCACGAGTGGATCCGGCCGGAGTTCGGAAGGTCGAGCCAGGCGGTCGGCTGGCCGCAGACCATGCAGTGGCTGCGCGGCGTCGCGAAGACGAACCCGCAAGTGCGCGACGTGCACTTCGAGCCGCGAAGCCGTCCTTCGGCTAGGCCGAGGAAGAACGGCGAGTCCTCCGCGTAGCTGTGGATGTACCTGGATCGAGTACCGGGTACCGGATGACGAGGCTCTCGATCCCCTGAGCGTCCTTGAAGAGCGCCGCCCCGCTCCGGTCGAGCTCCGCCTGGACGTCCCGGAAGTGGTCGAACGTCTTCGGGCGACGGGAGTCCGCCATCGTTAGAACCCCCGCTCGAGGATCGAGACGGTGACCGCCGACCCCGTCCCGGCGTGGCTATGGATCGCGCCGCGGCGGGCGTTCGGGATCTGGAGCGTGCCGTCCCGGTAGTGCTTGCGGATCCGACCCTGGAGCTGCCAGGACGCGAAGACCGCCTGCATGAGCCCGGTGGCGCCGACCGGATGGCCGCAGGCGATCAGACCGCCGGAAGGGTTCACCGGGATCGTGCCGGCCCTCGGGGTCGGGAACGGATACTTGACGGTCTTGAGGAACGGCTCGCCGGTCTCGACGAACCCGTACCCCTCGCCATACCGGCAGAGGCCGAGGTCCTCGTAGGTCTGGATCTCGCTCGACGCGTACGCGTCGTGGAGCTCGATGAAGTCGAGCTCGTTCTTCGGATCCTTGATCCCGGCCATCCGGTACGCCTCGAGGCCCGCCGCCCGCCCCGCCCGGAACGAATGGACCCCGGGATAGTCGAGGTCCTCGTAGTCCGAGGCCCTTTCATTGCGCATCAACGGGACCTTCCCGAACGGTCGGTCCGCGAGCCGCATCGTGTCGGTCCCGCATCCGACCCCGGTGATCCGGATCGGGCGGTCGGTGAACTCTTTCGCTCGGGACTCGTCGCAGAGGACGGCGACCGCGGCCCCGTCGCTCATCGTGCAGATCTGCTCCCGCGTGAGGGGATAGGAGATCATCTCCGACTTCAGCACATCATCGACGGTGAGCTCTTTCGGGTACTGGGCGTAGGGGTTGTGCATCGCGTTCAGGTGGTTCTTCACCGAGACGAGGCTCATGATCCGGCAGCCCTCGGCGATCGCCAGCCGTTGGGCCTCACGCTCGTCCTTGATGCGAGCGAACCGGGTCTTCCGGATGTACTCGTAGATGTGCCGGATGACCATCAGGGCGTAGTAGCCCGTGTAGAAACCTCCGAGCGGGAAGTCGAAGTTCGTGTCGGAGGCGAGGGCGATGAATTCGTTCCCCTTCCAAGTGGCGACCCGGCTCATCGTCTCGTACCCCGCGGCGAGGCAAACGTCCATCCGTCCGCTCGCCACCGCTTCGTAGGCGGCCTGGAAGCACTCGCCCCCGGTCGCTCCGCCCCACTCGATCCGGACCGACCCCTTCGGGTTGAGCCCGAGGTAGTCCTGGACCATGCTCGCCGCCTTCAACTGGCGGCTGAAGTGGTCGGAGAAGTAGGAGATCCGCGTTCCATCGATCCGGTCCTTGGTGAGGTTGGGGGCCTCCCGGACGGCGGCGTCGAACGCGCGCTTGACCATCAGACGGAAGTCCATCGCCGGATGGGCCTTCGCGAACTTCGTGACCCCGCCGGTCACCATGTACACCCTTCGGCCGCGGCTCGGTGGGGTCAGCTTGGGGGGCGGGGCAGGCTTCCGGACGGGGGCGGACTTCGACGGTTTGGACGATCTAGACGACTTCGACGATCTCGACGACCTGGATGATCGAGGCGGCACTCGGGTTCCCTCCGAGCGGCCGGGTACGGGGCGGCCCACATAACCTCTCAGGGCGGTCCCGGCGCCGACGCCGCCGGTGCGAACGCGGCCCCCTCGGGACACAACCTCTATCAAACCGTCCCGAAGTCGACACGCAATGGCGACCAACCCCGCGAAGCGCGACCTGATCTCGATCCTCGACATCGCCTCGGACCTCCCGAAGCTGCTCGACCGCGCGCTCGCCATGAAGCGTGTCCGCGCCGCCGGCGACCGCTCGCGCACTCGCCCCGACGCCGTGCTCGCGTTGATCTTCGAGAAGCCCTCGACCCGGACCCGGACTTCCTTTGAGGTGGCGATCGGCGAACTTGGGGGCCGCGCGATCTACTACTCATCGAAGGACATGCAGCTCGGCCGCGGCGAGACGGTCGCCGACACCGCGCGCGTCCTCTCCCGGTACGTCGACGCGATAGCCTACCGCGCGTTCCATCACTCGGACGAGCTCGAGCTCGCGCAGCACGCCACGATCCCGGTGATCAACGCCCTCGACGATCACGAGCATCCCTGCCAGATCGTCGCCGACCTGCTTACGCTGAAGGAACGCTGGCCCCAGGGCTTCGGCGGGAAGCGCCTCGCCTACATCGGCGACGGGAACAATGTCCTCCAATCGCTGCTCCTCGGCTGCGCCGCGGTCGGACTCGACCTCACGGCGGCGACCCCGAGGGCCTACCGCCCGACCCGGAAGGTGGTCGAAGACGCGAAGCGGCTCGCCCAAGGCTCCGGAGCGAAGATCTCCTTCACCGACAGCCCGATGGCGGCGGCGAAAGGCGCGGACGCCCTCTACACGGACGTTTGGGTCTCCATGGGCGATGAGTCGGAGAAGGAGGAGCGCGAGGCAGCGTTCCAGGGGTACCAGATCAACGCCGCGCTCGTCGCGGTGGCCCAGCCGACGGTCTGGGTCCTCCACGACCTCCCGGCGCACCGGGGCCTCGAGATCACCGACGAGGTGATGGACGGGCCGCGCGCCGCGATCTGGGACCAGGCCGAGAACCGGCTCCACGCCCAGAAGGCGATCCTCGAGCTCCTGCTGCCGCCCCCGGCGTCCGGCCGGTAGGCCCCGGAGCGCCCTACTCGCTGCTCTCCCTAGAGTCCGCTCGGAGCCGGATCTTCAGCAGGTTCTCGACCTTCCGGATCGTGTCGTCGGGCGGCCGGAAGTTCCCGGATTCGAGCTTGAGGACGAGGGACTTCTTCTCGTTCAGGCGCTTCCCGAGCTCTTCCTGGGTCCAGTTGCGGGCCTCCCGGGCAACGCGGATCCGCATCCCCCAATCGGGCGCGAGCTCCATCTCGGGGACCTCGGCGAAGACGTCGCGCTCCTCGGTGCTTCGCCGCCCCGCGCGGACCGGGGACCCGACCGGGCCGTTGAACGGCCGGGAGGCCGTTGCGCTCATTGCCGAGGGCGAAATGAGCGGGTCGAGGAGCTTTCCGAACTTCCGGCACGACTCGCAGACGCGCAGCACCGACCCTTCGATCTCGACCCGGTGCGTCGACGGGACCTCCTTGCCGCACATCTCGCAGATCATCGTTGACCTCCCTTCGCCGAGGCGAGCCGGGCGGGCGAGCGCACGGGTCCTCGATGCCGGGTCGGCCCTCGGGAGTCCCCCGAAGGTTCGATCCTCTCCCCGTTCACGATCGGACGCCCGCCACGCCCGGCAACTCGGCCGGGACGTGGCGCCACATCCCCCCCGCTGATATATGCCTCGCCCCGCGTCCCCGGACCGGAAGGGGCCCTCGGACGATCGGACCTCACGTCGCTCCTCGACGGCGTTTCCGGCACGAGGCTCGGCGACAACGCCTATATAGGGGTACATTTTCGGCGCGCCCGGAGCCTATCGAATGGCGCAGAAGCCCCACCTCAACATCGTCTTCATCGGCCACGTGGACCACGGAAAGTCGACCACGGTGGGCCGGCTCTTGCTCGACACCGGCGTCATCCGCCAGGAGGAGATCGACAAGTTCCGGGCCGAGGCCGAGGCGAAGGGCAAGGCGACGTTCGAGTTCGCGTGGGTCATGGATGACCTCAAGGAGGAGCGGGAGCGCGGGGTCACCATCGACATCGCCCACCGGCGGTTTGACACCCAGAAGTACTACTTCACCATCATCGACGCGCCCGGCCACCGGGACTTCGTCAAGAACATGATCACCGGGACGAGCCAGGCCGACGCGGCTGTGCTCGTCGTCTCCGCGGCCGACGGGGTCCAGGAGCAGACCCGGGAGCACATCTTCCTCTCGCGGACGCTCGGCGTCGCCCAGGTGATCTGCGCCATCAACAAGATGGATCGCCAGGAGGTCAAGTACGCCGAGGCGAAGTACAACGAGGTCAAGGACGAGCTCACCAAGCTCCTCAAGAACGTCGGCTTCAAGGTCGACCAGCAGATCGTTTTCCTCCCGATCTCCGCCTTCAAGGACGATAACATCAACAAGGCCTCCCCGAACATGCCATGGTACAAGGGCCCGACCCTGCTCCAGGCGCTCGACAACCTCAAGGTGCCCGAGAAGCCGACCGACAAGCCCCTGCGTCTCCCGGTCCAGGACGTTTACACGATCACCGGGATCGGGACGGTGCCCGTCGGCCGGGTGGAGACCGGGAAGCTCAAGATCGGCGACAAGATCACGTTCATGCCGAGCGGGAAGACCGGCGAGGTGAAGTCCGTGGAGATGCACCACGAGGCGGTCACCGAGGCGATCCCCGGCGACAACGTCGGCTTCAACGTCCGCGGGATCGACAAGAACGACATCCACCGCGGCGACGTCGCGGGTCCGGCCTCGAACCCACCGACCGTCGTGGAGAGCTTCACCGCGAACATCCAGGTGCTGAACCACCCTTCGGTCATCACCGCGGGCTACGCCCCGGTCTTCCACTGCCACACGGCCCAGGTCGCCTGCGAGTTCACGGAGCTCTTGAAGCGCCTCGACCCGAAGACCGGGCAGGTCGCCGAGGAGAATCCGCAGACCCTCAAGACCGGCGATGCCGCGTTCGTCCGCATCACGCCGAAGCGGCCGCTCGTCATCGAGAAGTACAAAGAGTACCCCCAGCTCGGGCGGTTCGCCGTCCGCGACATGGGTCAGACCGTCGCGGCGGGCGTCGTCGTCGACGTCAAGAAGCGCGAGGGCTAACCGTCGCGAGCGACGGCGGGCGCTGAGCCGAGAGGGATCGATGGCTCAGAAGGCTCGGATCTCGCTGAGCGGGATCGATTCCCACAAGGTCGACTCGGTCTGCCGCCAGATCCGCGAGATCTCCCAGCGAACGGGGATCGATATCGCGGGCCCCATTCCCCTTCCGACGAAGCGCCTGCGGGTGCCCGTCCGCAAGGGGCCGGACGGCGGCGGCTCGAGCACGATCGACCACTGGGAGATGCGGATCCACAAGAGGCTCATCGACATCGACGCCGACGAGCGGGCGCTCCGCCAGGTGATGCGGATCCAGGTCCCCGACGGCGTGAACATCGAGATCGTCCTCAAGAGCTGACCGGCGCGGCGACGTGTTCGCGCCGCAAACGGGCCGCTTCCTCCTTCCCGTCCTCGTTCTCCTGGTCCTCCTCGCCGCCCTGGTGGGGATCGACGACCTCCCCCGGACCCTCGAGTTCGTCCTCCTGCTCGCCATCGGATTCGGGTACTGGACGTTCTTCGCCGCGTTCTTCCGGGACCCGGAGCGCTCCCCGGGCGAGGGGATCGTCGCCCCGGCCGATGGTCGGATCCTCGCGGTCGAGCGCGAGAATGAGCGCGTCCGCATCGCGACGTTCATGAACGTCACCGATGTCCACGTGAACCGGTTCCCGCTCGACGGTACCATCGAGGCGATCGAGACGAGCGGGGAGGGGTTCCGCCCGGCGTACGTGCCCGATGCCAGCCACAACCTCCAGCGCCGCTACGCGATCCGCACCGAGATCGGGACGGTCGAGGTGGTCCAGATGACCGGGCTCGTCGCCCGCCGGATCGTCTCGTTCGTCGGGATCGGCGCGACGCGGTCGAAAGGGGAACGGCTCGGGATGATCGTCCTCGGTTCGCGGGTCGACCTCCTCCTCCCCTCGGACCGGGTCCAGGTATTGGTCCGTCCGGGGGACCGGGTCCGCGCCGGGACGACGACGCTCGCCCGGGAGCGGCCCTGATGCGGCGGACCGCCCTCTGGGCGAACCTCTCGACGCTCGCCAACGGCGCGGTCGGCGTCGGGGCGATCGCCTACGTCCTGGCCGGGAACGAGCTCTGGGCGATGCTCCTGATCGTGAGCGGGATCGGGTTCGACGGCCTCGACGGTTGGCTCCACCGCCGCAGCGGACTTCCGGGGAGCGCCTTCGGACGCGCGGCGGACTCCGTCTCCGATGCGGTGACGTTCGGCCTCGCCCCGGCGGCCCTGCTCCTCGACCATCCGTACCACGCCCACCTCTGGGCCCCGTTTGGCCTCCTGAGCCTCTCGGCCGGAGCGGCCGTCGCGGGGCTCGCGATCGCCCGGCTCGTGTGGTTCACGATGCGCGCCTACCACCATCCGGACTTCGTCGGCGCTCCCACGCCGCAGAACGCCCTCGGGGTCCTCGTGCTCCTCCTCTTCTTCGACGTCCCGGCATTCCTCGGCACGCAGCCGCTCGTCGTCCTCCTCGGGGCAATTGCGCTCGCGGTGACGATGGTCGCCCCGATCCCGTTCCCGAAGATGCGCCGGGGCGCGCCGCTGCGGATCCCGATGACCGTCACGGGCTTCGCGCTCGTGGGGGCGCTCCTCCCGCTCCAGTTCCACCTGGCGGACGGGAGCGCGCTCTATGACGTCGCCTTTGCGTTCGCCGCGGTCGCCGCGCTGGGGATCGTCTCCTACTACGTCGTAGGGCCCTGGACCGTGCCGAGGGCGGCCCCTCAGTTCGCCGGAGGCAGCGGATGAGTCTCTCCCGGGAGCCTCGCCCGGCGTCGTTCCACCGGGCCTCGCTCACGGACCGAGAGGCCCTCCTCTTCGAGGCCGGGATCAAACTCGGGGGGCTCTTCCACCAGTACCTCGGCACGCCGATCGCCCCAACGACCGCCGCGGCGTTGGCCCGGGCGATCCGTTCCGCGGTCGAGCTCCAGCCGTTCGTCCGATCGGTCCGGGTCCGCATCGACCCGTCCCGGGGGCAGCCCTTGGGGCACGGCCCGTTCCGCTACCGCTACCTTACGGCGGAGATGCTGAGCGCTTCGGTCACGCTCTCCGATGGCCGCACCGAGGTCACCGCGACGCTGCGGCACCGACCCGAGCTTCGCTACCCGTTGATGAGCGTCACGAAGCTTCGAAGGGCCGCGCCGCAGATCACCCGCGCTTCTCCAGCGGGACGTAGACGAGGTCGGTCGGCCCGACGTACGCCGCGGTCGGCCGGATCAGCCGGAGGTCCTGGTACTCCTCGAGCACGTGGGCGGTCCAGCCGACGACCCGGCTCGCAGCGAAGAGCGGCGTGAACAGGTCCCTCGGGATCCCGAGGAGCGTGTAGACCGACCCCGAGTAGAGGTCGACGTTCGGGTAGAGACCCTTCTCGGTGTGGACGACCTGCTCGACGCTCCGCAGGAGATCGTAGTAGCGTAGGTTCCCCTTCGCCTGGCCCACGCGTCTCGACCACTCCCGGAGGATCGTTGCCCGGGGGTCCTCGACCTTGTAGACCCGGTGGCCGAAGCCCATGATCCGCTCGTGCCGGGAGAGCTTCGCCTTGACGACCTCCTCGGCCCGCGCCGGGGTGCCGATCTCGTCGAGGAGCTCCATGACCCGCTCGTTGGCCCCTCCGTGGAGCGGCCCCTTGAGCGTACCGATGGCGCTCGTCACCGCCGAGTAGAGGTCCGAGAGCGTCGAGGCGGTGACGCGGGCCGCGAACGTCGAGGCGTTGAGCTCGTGATCGGCGTGGAGGATGAGCGCCGTGTCGAGGCTCTTCACCTCGAGTTCGCTGGCCTCGGTACCCCGGATCGCGTGGAGGATCCAGGCGGCGTGGGAGAGGTCCGGGGCCGGGTCGGGCGGGGGGAGGCCGAGGCGGGCCCGATGGAAATGGCCGAGGATCGTCGGGAGGACCGCGGTGAGACGTTGGGCCCCGCCGATCGAGCTCGACCCGGGGAGGGTCTCGGCGGGCTCGAAGACAGCAAGCGCCGAGACCGCGGTCCTAAGGACGTCCATCGGATTCGCCGACGGCGGGATCTCGTGGAGGATCCGGACGACGGGGTCCGGCAGCACGCGGAGCGAGGCGAGCCGAGTACGCAGCTCGTCGAGCTGTCGGGTCGTCGGCAGCCGACCGTACCAGAGCAGGTAGGCGACCTCCTCGAACGTCGACTGTTCGGCGAGGTCACGGATATCGTACCCCTGGTAGATCAGCCGGCCCTCCACCCCGTCGATGAAGCATATCTGCGATTCGAGGGCGACGACGTCCTCGAGGCCCCGCTGGACTCCCCCTGCCGCCAAGTCGTTCCCTCGGCCCCCGAGAGGGACCGGCGGCGCCAATCGGCCCTTCCCTTAATCGCTTTGCGCCGGCGGCGCCGCCGCCGGGGCCGGGCGGGGCGCGGGCGCTACGGACGAGCGACGACGATTGTAAGCGACGGCGGCGGCCGACCAGAGCGGCAGAGAGGCGAGCAGGCCCCCGGCCGAGATCAGGAAGACGAGGCGGAAGCTTCCGAAGACGGCAAGGACACCCGAGAGGATTGCGCCCCCGATCGCGGCGATCCCCCCGAGCGCGCTGTTGACCCCGAGCAGGGTGCCCGCGTCCCGGCCCTCGAGCGCCCGGAACAGGATGATGCCGGACGCGGTCGAGTAGAACGCGATCGCCCCGCCGAGGACCCCGAAGGCGAGGGCGTTCGCGAAGTAGGCGACACCGACCGCGAGCGGGATGAAGGTGAACCCCGTCACAGCGAGGTAGCCGAGGCTCCGGGCGTACGTCGAGTCGCGGACGAGCTTGTCGGCCCCCTCCTTCGTGGTCAGAGACCCGCTCGTCGGATAGACGATCGCCTGCGCGGAGTTGTTCGCGAGGTTGACCACGAAGATCGACGCGGCGCTCAGCCCGATCGCATAGAGGTAGGGCGTATACGAGATGTTGAAGAGGTTCGAGGTCAGGTTGAAGAGGAACGACGCGGCGAGGATCAAGGGCAGCTCGTGGTGGGCCTCCGCCCGGATCCACCGCCGAAGTTTCGCCCACCCGGCGCGGCTGAAGTCGGGTCGGTGGGGGAAGAACGGGAAGGGGTTGCGGAACGCGACGACGTGTCGGACCCGAGAGACCAAGCTGTCCGGATGCTCCGCGACGTGGCCCGTCCGCTTCGGGACTTTCGAGTCGGTGACCCCGAACCAGACGGCGATCACGCTCGCGAACGCGAGGATAGCGACCAGGTCGAGGAACAGCGGCAGGGAGAGGTTCGCATCGAGCCAGGCGACGCCGGCGAGGAGGCCGGCGATCCCGCCCGCGATGCTCACCAACTGGAACGAGGCGTACGCGCTGGGACGTTCCCACGACGGGAACTTCTCGAGGATGAGGAGGTTCGAGGCGCTCGCCCCCGCCGGCGCGAGGAAGCCGACGATCGTGTAGAGGGTGAGCAGGAGCGGGAGCTGGGCGACGCTGTGGATGGTGCTGAGCGCGAGATAGATGACCCCGAACCCGACGTAGTTGAGGAGCAGGAGACGACGGCGGGTCGGGTAGTGGTCGGCGACCCACCCCCAGGCCATCGAGGCGACGATCACGGCCCCATTGAACAGTGCGGCCGCGAGGGCGACGTCGGCCCACGCGCCGTGGAGCGTGATCAGGATGAGGAGCGGGAGGGCGACGCCGAATCCCGACGTGGCGGCGTTGATCGGGACGAACGCGAGGAGCCACGGGCGGGCGACCACGCGGCTCGGCCGGGTCGGTACGGACTCCGCCATAGCGGGACCGGCCGACCGGAGCGGAGCTCTAAAGGACCGTCGGCGGAAGGGCAACGCCGGTGCTCGGGCGCTCGCTCCGCAATAACTCTTATAAAGGAAGGGCGGTGTCTCGCGCCCGTCAGAACAGGTGGGCTCGTTGGCAATCGGCTTCGTCCTGATCAGCACCGCCCCGGCGAAGGAGCATGAGGTCTACACGGAGCTCCTGCGCGTCAAGGGGATCGTCGAACTCCACCCCCTCTTCGGGGAGTACGACCTGATCGCCAAGGTCGAGGCGGACGACTTCAACGCGCTCGGCCAGCTCGTGGTCGACAAGATCCGGGCGGTCCCGGGCGTGATCGACACGAAGACGCTCACTGGCATCAAGTTCTGAGGAAGGTTCGACCGATGTTGACCGAAACGCTCTGGGGCGCCACGCTATC
Organism: uncultured Thermoplasmata archaeon; assembly: GCA_963696985.1. Classification (GTDB taxonomy): domain Archaea; phylum Thermoplasmatota; class Thermoplasmata; order Lutacidiplasmatales; family UBA184; genus Lutacidiplasma. Next base: position 373,741 of record CAVOMG010000001.1, read on the forward strand.
CGTCGGATTCGTCGAGTTCGGGGCGATCCTGCTCCTTGTCTTCGGGTTGTTCCTGATCCTGGCCGGGATCTTTACGGCGTACTTCGGGAGCGGCAAGAGCCGGACGATCGGGGTCGTCCTCCTCGTCGTCGGGATTGTCGTTGGAGTCCTGACCGCGTACTGGTACCACAGCTCGACGTCCGGCCTTACGAGCCTCATCGAGGAATCGCTCCTCGTCATTGTCGCCGCCGTGATCGGGGCCCTCGCCGCGATCGCCATCTTCTTGGTGGCGATCATGAAGTCGTAGGCCCGTCAACCTCGAAGGCCGGAGGCGGTCCGGCGTGCCGACGCGGCTCGTCACCTTGACGAGCGACATCGGGTGGGCGTACGCCGCTCAGATGAAGGGGGTCCTCGCCCGGACCCTCCCGCCCGGGGCGGTGGTCGACCTCACCCACGACCTCCCGGCCCGGGCCATCGAGGAGGCGGCGTTCCTGCTCCGGCACATGGCGGCCCCGTTTCCTCCAGGGACCGTCCACGTGGCGATCATCGACCCAGGGGTCGGAGGATCGAGGGGGGCCGTCGCGGTCGAGTGCGAGGACGGAAGCTTCCTCGTCGGCCCCGACAACGGGGTGCTGGCCCCGATCGCTGCCCACCTCGGGGTCCGTCGGGTCGTCCGGTTGCCGCCTCGGACCACCGGGGCTCGGGAAGGCGCCACCTTCGACGGACGAGACCTGTTTGCGCCGGCGGCCGCCCGGCTCGCCAAGGGCACGCCCCTCAAGGCCCTGGGCTCCCCGACGTCGCTCTCGCCCCTCATCCTTCCCGCCCCAACCGTCACCCCCGACGAGCTTCGGGGCCGGGTCGTCCACGTCGACCGGTTCGGGAACCTCATCACCGACCTCCCCACCGAGACCGGGCCTCCGGAAGGATCTAGGGTTCCGGTGCGGCTCGGGCGCCGTCGACCGATCGTCCTGCGGCGGGTCCGCGCGTATGACGCGGTCCAAGTCGGCGAGAGCGCCCTCGTCGGCTCGAGCTTCGGTCTCCTCGAGGTGAGCGTCCGGGAGGGAAGTGCCGCGGCGCGTTACCGGGCCCGGACCGGCCTCCCGGTTTCGGTCCTCCGACGCCCGCAACGATATCGATAATAACTGCCGCCGGCACGTCACGGTGGGACGATCCGTCGACCCGTTCAAGATGGCGAAGCGCGACTACTACGAGGTCCTCGGGGTCCCGAGGTCCGCCTCCCCCGACGAGGTGAAGTCGGCGTACCGCCGGCTCGCCCGCCTCCATCACCCCGACATGAACAAGGAGAACCCGAAGGCGGCCGAGGAGAAGTTCAAGGAGCTCTCCGAAGCGTACGAGGTGCTCGTCGACCCCGAGCGGCGCGCCCGGTACGACTCGCTCGGGTTCACCGGGGTCCAACAGGATTTCGGGCCCGGGGGCTTCGGCTGGCAGAACTTTACCCATGCCCAGGACCTCGAGGACCTCCTCGGATCGACCGATTTCTTCCAGCACCTCTTCGGCGGCGGGATCCCGACCGGCCTCTTCGGGCGGCCGACCGGCCGACGGTCCGGGATCCCGGCCCGGGGGAGCGATGTCGAGATCTCGGTGCGGCTGCCGATGTCGGCGGCGGTCACCGGGGCCGAGCCGATGCTCGAGGTCCCCACGAGCCAGCGGTGCCCGGACTGCCGGGGGACGGGGGCCCTCCGAGGGACCGCCCTCGAGAAGTGCCCGGAGTGCGACGGGCGCGGTCAGGTCCGCCGCTCTCAGAGCCGCGGGTTCAGCCAGCTCGATCACCATCCTCGAATGCCCGATGTGCCACGGGACCGGCCAGCGGATCCGGGAGCCGTGCCCAACCTGCGACGCCACCGGGATCCTGCGGAGGGTGAAGAAGCTCAAGGTGGAGGTGCCCCCCGGGATCGAGGACGGGGCGGTCCTCCGGCTCGCTCACCAGGGCGTTCCGGCCGACGGCAGCGGCCCCCCGGGCGATCTCTTCGTCCAGGTCCTGCTCGACCCTATGCTCAACATCCACCGGGAGGGACAGGACGCCTACACCGAGGCCCACGTGGCGCTCGGCCTCGCCCTCTTCGGCGGGGAAGCGCGGGTGAACACGATCACCGGTCAAGCGATCCTGACGGTACCCGCGGGCACCCAGCCCGAGACCCGCTTCCGACTCCGGAGGGAAGGGTTCCCGAGGCTTCGGAGCACCGACCGGGGCGACCTCATCGTGACCGTGCACGTCGACCTCCCCGAATCGCTGAACGCCCACCAGCGCGACCTCCTTCGAGAGGCGCTCGGGATCTCGGCGGCTCGCGAGGCGGCCTCCCGCCGGAGCGGGCTCTTCGGCCGACGTTCGTAGGACGCCCGTGGCCGGGGAGTGGGGGGAGGCGACCGAGCCCGAGCACTACTTCAGCGAACGGCCGAAGGTCGCCTCCCAGCGGCGCGAGCTCCACTTCCTCTACCGAGGGAGCCGGATCACGGTCACCGTCGACCGCGGTGTCTTCGCCTCTACGGCGCTCGATCCGGGAACGGCGCTCTTGATCGAACGGCTCGACCCCGACCCTTCGGACCGGATCCTCGACCTCGGTTGCGGGTGGGGAGCGATCGGGATCGCCGCGGCGAGGGCGTCGCCGAACGGGCACGTGGTCCTCACCGACGTCAACCGACGAGCGGCCCTCCTCGCGCGCTCGAACCTCCGACGGAACCGGCTCGAGAACGCCGAAGTGCGGGTCGGGCCGGGGTTCCAACCGATCGGGGAGGAACGGTTCGACCTGATCGCCACCAACCCGCCCTACCACGCAGGCCGAGAGCTGGTGCTCGGGCTCCTCGAGGAGGCGCCCCGCCACCTTTCCGACCGCGGCCGCCTGCTGATCGTCGGCAAAGGCAGCCAGGGGATCCGGTTCTACCAAGCGTGGCTCGCCGAGCACTGGGCCGTTCCGGTCGAGGTCCTCGCCCGGGGAGGCGGATACCGGGTCCTCGAGGCCCGTCGACCCGGTTCGTCGCCCGAGGCGCCTCGGGGCGCCGAGCCGGAGCCAGCGCCGTCGGCGGGAAAGGGTCCAGTTCGGCGACTTCCCCGAAGCACTTAAATGGGGAAGCCTGCTCGGCGGCCGCGCCTGCCCTCGGCCGGCTCCCCGCTCCCGGGGAGGAGCGGTCGGTGGGGCCGCAACCCACAAAGAAGGTGAACCCCGCGCCCAAGAATCCTCCGTCCCCGGAAGACCCGAAGGCCGCGCCCGCGGCGCCCGAGCCCGACGAAGCGGAGGCGAAGTCGGCCCGGAAGGAGAAGGGACCGAAGGGCAAGGACGGGAAGGAAGGCAAGGATTCGAAGGGCGGCGAGGCGAAGGGGAAGGCCGCGAAGCCCGGCGCCCCCGGGTCGAAGAAGAAGGCCAAACCCGTCCCCGACAATCCGAACTTCCGATACATCGTGCGCATCGCCGGCTCGGACCTTGACGGCCAGCGCTCCACGGCGCTCGCCCTCACCGGCGTCCGAGGGGTCGGCCTTCGAATGGCGACCGTCGCCTGCCGGATGGCGAACGTCAGTGCGAGCGAGATGATCGGCAACCTCCCGGAGCCGACGGTCGAGGGTCTCGAGGCGGTGCTCAGCGGGCTCTCGGAACGCCTGCCCCCCTGGATGCTCAATCATCCCGTCGACTGGGTCGGCGGCGAGGCTCACCACAACATCGGCGCAGAGCTCGAGACGTCGCGCCGCGACGACATCAACCGAATGAAGATGATCCGTTCCTACCGGGGCGTCCGGCACGAGCGCGGCCAGAAGGTCCGCGGCCAGCGGACCCGCTCGAACGGCCGCACGGGCATGGCCGCGGGCGTGCTCAAGAAGGAGGCCAAGGCCGCCGCGGCGGCCAAGGAAGAGGGCGGCGGCGCCGCAGCGGCGCCGGCCGCCCCGGCGGCGGCTGCGGCGACGTCGAAGACCCCCGCCTCCGGGTCGAAGGCGGCAGCGCCGGCCAAGGCCGCGACCCCGGCGAAGGGCGAGGAGAAGAAATCCTAGGGCGATGGGCGATCCCAAGTTCCTCCGGCGGACCTACGATGCTCCTAAGCACCCTTGGGAGGCCGCCCGAATGGACGAGGAGCGCAAGCTCCTCCAGAAATACGGGCTCAAGAACAAGCGCGAGCTTTGGAAGGCCCAGGCGATCCTCCGGGGGTTCCGCCGGCAGGCCCGGGACCTCCAGGCGCGATTGCGAGCCGGAGAGGAGCAGGCTCGGCGCGAGACCGACGGCCTCCTCGGCCGCCTCACGCGCCTCGGCCTCCTGCCCGCTGGGACGACGACCCTTGACGATGTCCTCGCGCTCGGGATCGAGGATGTGCTGAGCCGCCGGTTCGAGTGGATCGTGGTCCGCCGGGGACTCGCCGGGACGCCGAACGGCGCCCGGCAACTGATCGTCCATGGCCACTTGGCGATCGGGGACCGCCGCATGACCCGACCCGGATACTTCGTCCCGGCGGCCGACGAGCCCCGGATCAGCTACACCCCAACGAGCCCGATCACCTCGGAGGAGCACCCGATCCGAGTGGCGCTGAGGGAGAAGCTCGAGGCCCGTGGCGCCGAGCCGGTCCCGACCGAGGGGCCGAGCGGCCCGACGGGGGGCTGAGGCGACATGGCGAAGATCGGGATCGCGCACATCTACGCGAGCTACAACAACATCCACATCACGGTCACCGACATCACCGGCGCCGAGACGCTCACCAAGGCGACGGGCGGGATGGTCGTGAAGGCGGCCCGCGACGAGTCGAGTCCCTATGCGGCGATGAAGGCCGCCGACCAGGTCGCGGCCGTGATGAAGGAGAAGGGGTACGATACCCTCCACATCCGGGTCCGCGCTCCCGGCGGCAATCGCTCGCGCTCGCCGGGCCCGGGGCCCAGGCGGCGATCCGGGCGCTCTCGAGGGCCGGCATCCGCATCAATCGCATCGAGGACGTCACCCCGGTCCCCCACGACGGCACGAAGGCCAAGGGCGGACGCCGGGGCCGGAGGGTCTGATGGCGATGGAATCCACCATCCAGGAGCTCAAGCCCCGGGCGCTCGCACTCGAGTTCACCGGGACCACGGCGGCTCAGGTCAACGCCGTCCGGCGCACGCTCCTCTCCGATGTCCCGAAGCTTGCGATCGAGGACGTCGAGTTCCATCTCGGACCGATCCGGGACGAGACGACCGGGAAGGACTACGACTCCTCGACGAGCATGTTCGACGAGGCGGTCGCCCTGCGGCTCGGCCTGCTGCCGGTTCCGATGGACCTCGGGCAGTTCCGCCGCAAGTCCGAGTGCACCTGCAACGGCGAGGGATGCGTGCACTGCCAGGCGATGTACTCGATCGACAAGAAGGGGCCATGCACGGTCTATGCCCGGGACCTGGTGCCCCTCGGCGATCCGACCCTCGCGATCCTCTCCCCGGAAGTGCCGATCGTTCGGCTCGGGGCCCGCCAGGCGCTGCTCGCTTACGCGACGGCCGTCGTCGGGACCGCCCGCGAGCACTCGAAGTGGCAGGTCGCCCACGCCGTCGGGGTCTACCCGCATCCGCACATCAAGGTCTCGAAGAAATCGAACTGCTCGGACGCCTGCCTGAAACGGGCGGCCCAGTCCTGCCCGGTGGACATCCTCGAATACGCTAGCGGCAAGATGACCGTCACCGACGAGTCGAAGTGCATCCTCTGCGGGGCCTGCGAGAAGTCCTGCGAGCACGGCTCGGTCAAGGTCGAGCCGGACGAGGACCGCTACTTCCTCCACTTCGAGACCGATGGCAGCCTGACGACCCGCGAGGCCCTCCGATACGCGCTCAAGGACCTGAAGCGCCGCTACGAGGAGCTGCGCGAGGCGATCCAGTCGATCCCGTAGCGCCAGCCGCCCGCCCCTCCGGGACCCACTCGTACCGGAGCAGGGCCCCGATCTTTCCAAGGCCGGCGAGCCGTTTGCCCGCGGCCCCCTCCTCCCGCACGACGAACAGGCGCGCGCGGTCGCCTCGGGCGACCTCCATCGCCCGGATCGCCGACGGCTCGGTGAGCAAGGTTTCCGAAACGAGGAGCGTTTCGACCGCTCCCGCCGCAGCCGCCGCCCCGACCTCGTCGAGCCCGACCGCGGCGCGTCGCCCCCCCAGGGCGGTGACGAGCCGCTCCACGAGATCGGCCTCCTCAGCAGCGACGGTCCCCCGGAGGACCTCCGTGGCCCGCCCGGAGCGCAGGAGCTCGTCGATGCCGGCCCGGCCCGATTCGCTCGTCGGGAAGAGGCGGACCTTCGAACGCAGGCCAGGCTCCGCCTCGAAGAGGGCCTTGGCGACCGTCTCCTTGAGGAAGCCCGGCCCGGCGATCACCAAGGCATCGGCGCGCGCGGCCTCGGGGCGCAGCGCGCCGACGATCTCGGAGACGTAGGCGCCCCGGTCCTTCTCCCCCTGACCGCCACCGTAACGCTTCCCGGCGATCGTCCGCCGCAGGTCGGCGATCGGCTCGATCGCCCGTCCGCGCAGCCGCACGATCGACGATTCCCCCCAATCGACGGCGGCGAGCAGGATGGCGGCCTCGCCCTTCCCGGCAATCCCCTCTTCGAGGAGCGAGCGCTCCGCGGGCGAGAGGGACTCCTTCTGGATCGAGATCTCGTCGCCGAGGTCGAGGTCGAGGGTATGGTGACGCCCGATGTCGAACGGCGCCTCGACGATGGTCCCATTGATCCGGACGTGGCGGGAGAATCCGTGGAACTCGACCTCCTCGGCCCGGAGGATGATCCAGATCCGCCGACGGGCGCGTTCAGCGGCCGGAGTGTCCTCGGGCGCTTCGGGGTCCCGCCGGGTCGTCGACGCCCCGACCCTCTCACCGACCCGGACGAGTCGGGCGATCCGCCAGAGGTCGCTGGGCGTCTCCAGACGGAGCTTCAGGATCCCGGTCCTCGGGTCCTGATGGATCAGCCGCACCGATTCCCCCATTCCCCTTGACGGTCGGACGGGAAAAACCCCGCGCCCAACGCGCCGAGGAGGTCCTGGACTCGGATGGCCCCCACTTTCCAACCCTCATCGAGTCTCGATACAGTTATGGTGGAAGCCACCGCTCGCCAGCCTCTAGGCACGGTCCGTGTTCAGCTACCAGGACCTCCTTCGCCGGCGTTCGTTCACCCCCTACTGGCTCGGCGGGGCGCTCTCGTTCGCTTCACCTTCCACCGTGCTCGTGGTCATGATCTGGGCCACCGCCACCGCCTACCCCGCATCGGACCCCTCGGCGGATTCGTTCTCCGCGCTCGCCCTCGCGATCCTCGGGCTCTCGGCGACGGTCCCCACGCTCGCCGCGGCCGTCCTCTCGGGCACCCTCGCGGACCGATTCGAACGACGTCGGTTGATGGCCGTCACGAACATCGCGGCCGTGCTCGCCACCGCCGGGTTGGTCGCGACCCTCTTCGCCCACCCGGACGGCACGATCCACCTCCCGGGCCCCCCGGATTCTACCTCCCCGAGTGGCTGGGGATCGCTTGCCCCCTTTGGGCGGTCGTGACGGCGTCGGCCACGCTCTTCAGGCCCGCCTTCAATTCGAACCTGCCGAACCTCGTTCCGACGGCGGCGCTCGGCCGGGCGAACGGCCTCGTCGGCGGCGCGGCTGTCGCCGCCAGCATCGCCGGATCGCTCGGCGCGACCGGCCTCATCATGGAGCTCGGTGAGGGCTGGGCGCTCCTCGTCCCGCTCGCGCTCTTCGTCACGACGGGCGTCGCCGTGTACGCCATGCGGCCGGCCCAGGGATCCCCGACCCGTCGGACCTCCCGGTTCTCGACCGAGGTCGCCGAGGGATACCGGTTCCTCTATCGCAACCGGGCCCTCCTCCTCGTGACCGTCGCGAGCCTGCTCATCAACTTTCTCGCGGCGATCGCCTTTGTCGAGCTGGGCCTCTATGTGCGGGACTGGCTCGGCGTCTCCGAGGCGATCCTCCTCGGAGCGATCACGACGAGCGCGACCGTCGGGTCCGGCCTCGGCACCGTCCTCGCGGGTCGGCTCGGTTTCGAGCGACGCGCGGGCCAGTACCTCATCGTTTTCACCGTCGGTCAGGGGCTTGCGATGCTCGCCCTCGCCTTCTCCCGCTCGATCTGGACGAGCCTCCCCATCATGGTCGTCTTCGGGCTCTTCCCGGGGCTCTCGAACACGATCTTCCTCGCCACGATGCAGGCGGTGGTGCCGAACCGCCTGCTCGGCCGGGTCCTCGCCGCCGACGAGGTCGGCAGCTATGGATTGGTCCCGATCGGCCAGTACGTCGGTGGCCTCGCCACTCTGGTGGCGGGGGTGCAGGCCACCTTCATCCTTGCCGGGTCGGGAACCGTCGCGGTGGCCGGCGGGATGGCCTCCTTCTCCGGCCTCCGTCGCCTGGGGTTCGAGCCCCGAACGGTCGGTGCCGGCGGCGAGGCTCGGGCGGTCGCTCCCCCCGAGCCGCTCGGGCCCGGCTCGGTGGCGCCCATCGCTGATCCATCGTCGGTCCCGCCCGAGCGGTAACGTCCTCGATTTTGGCCGCGGCGCCCTCCAAACCATTAAATGGTCCGTTCATCATACACACGTCTGACAAAAGTAATCTTATTGTCAGACACCGATGGCGGACACGTCGGAACGGGTGACGGTCAGGATCCCCCAGGAATTGTTGGAGCGACTGAAGTCGATCCAGCAATCGAAGGGGGTCGCGACGATCTCGGACACGATACGGGAAGGCCTCGAACGGTACGTCGAGGTGAATCTTCCGCCTCCGAACATCCGTAAGGTCGTCGTCGACCTCTCCCGACAGGACAACCGCCAGCTCGAGGAGTTCGTCCGGGACGGGAACTCCGTGAGCGTCGACGACGCCGTGCGCTCCGCGGTCCGGGAGTTCATCCGGAGCCGGGTCGACCAGGCGGCGACGGCCACGTCGAGGGCCCGCCGGGACGGTGAACCTGTCGCGGCCTCGGAGGGCTCGCCCCCGTCGTAGGTCGGTCGGGGGCGGTCCGATGGAACCGGATTCGATCGAGGCCTGGGCCGAGCGGTCGGGCGAGGGCGGATTCGCCCTGGTCGGGCTGGGCGGGGCCGGGGGCGAGGCCGTGCAGGACCTCGTGGGTCTCGGCCTCCTCAAGATCCGGACGGTCGCGATCAACACTGATGCCCGCCAGCTCCTGAAGATCCCCATCGAGGAACGGATCCTGATCGGCGAGCGGCGGATGCGGGGTCGTGGGAGTGGGGGGAACCGCCCGGCGGTGCTCGAGGCGGCCGAGGAGAGCCGCGAGGAGATTGTCCGGAGGCTTTCGAAGTACGAGGTCGTCTTCCTGCTTGCCGGCCTCGGCGGGGGCACCGGGAGCGCTCTCCTCCCCTACCTCACGGCCGAGCTCCGCCGGACCGAGACCCTGCCCGTCCCGGTCGCCTTCCTGCCCTTCCGCGTCGAGCTCGACACGAACTCGAACCGGCGGGAGAACGTTCACGCGGCCCTCGATGAGCTCGAGTCCCTCGGGGGCCTGTTGCTCGCGCTCTCGAACGAGAAGCTCCGGCGTTTCGAGGCGCTCCCGCTCCACCGGGTCTTCCAGGTCCGCAACGCCTACGTCCACGCCCTCGTCCAAAGTCTCGTCGATATGGTCGAGCATCCCTCCCAGCTCAATGTCGACCTCGCGAGCCTCAAGGGCCACCTCGCCGGTTCCGGCCTTTCGACGCTCCTGTGCGGGGAGTACCACATCTCGGATCCCGAGCGCCTCGTCGAGCAGGCGCTCACCGAGGGTCTCCTCGATTTCGCCCTGGACTCCGACCCGTCGGCGCTCCTCCACCTCGACGGGGGCTCGAACCTCACGCTCCGCACGCTCGACCGGGTCGTCCAGTCGTTGCGGCGGCGGCTCGGCCAACCGAAGCGCTTCCTCCTCGGCACCCGGATCCGCTCGGAACCCCGGGAGGTCGTCCACCTGACCGCGGTGGTCGGGGGCCTGAAGGCTCGCACGATGCAGGAAGCGCTCGGGGAAGCCCCCGGGATCGCCCCGCTACGCTGAGCCCGTGGGGGCCGGGCCGGCCGAGGTTCCGGCCGCCCGCCGGTCCGCCTCGTGGTTCAAGACGTCAAGGCATTGGGAAGAGCGCATCGACCGGTTCCCGAGCGAGATCCTCGGCACGCCGGTCGCCCGGAGGGTCTCGGCCTCCTCCGGAGTCGGGTCGGTCGGGTCCGAGAGGATCGCCGAGAACCCCGCGTCGATCAAGGGCGACCCCCGATAGTCCTCGCCCTCCTCGGTGAGCCAGAACGCCGCGGGCAGACCCGCGAACGATCGCAGCGCGGCCAGGGGATCGACGGGGCCGACGCGCAGGCCCGGGGAGACCTCCATATCGTGCTCGACCGGGATCGAACGGACGAGGGCGTTCTTGAGAAGGGCGGCCGTTGAGCGCTCGTCGGGGTTCAGGAACTTGAGGCGGTTCCCGATCACCTCGATCCGTCGAGCTTTCGGGGGCGGTTCGGCGACGAAGAGGATCGTCATCTCGGCATCGGTCCGAAGGGCGTTCGAGAGCGTGAACGCGGTCGAGACGCACCGGGCGATCTCGTCCATCCGCCCGGCCCCGCCGGCAAGGTCGTTCAGGGTGAAGGCGCCCGAGACCGGGACCCGGTGGGCGATGAGGAGCGTCCGACGCACGAAGCCCCCAACGGCGTGGGGGCTTACCCTTGGCGAGCGCCGAAGGGGGTCCTAGGCCTTCGCCTTGGGGCCCTTCGGGGCCTTCGCCCGGGTGGGGCGCAGGGGGCTGTGCTTCGCGGCGATGGCGGTGGGGGCCTCGGGCCCGCCGGGGCCGACGCCCGCTCGAGCCAGATCTCGTCGCCGAGCTCGTGGTACACTGCGTGGGCCGCGAGCCCGGTTCCGGTCTCTCCGTGGGGGAGCCGGAACGCGCCCGACCGGGCGGCGTTCGAGGAGTAGACGATGTCGGCCTCTCCGGAGGCCTTGAGCGCCTCGGTCTCCTCCTTCGCCAGGTCGAAGATCCGGTCCTTCCGGAACATCCAGTAGTGGATCCGCCATTCCCGGCCGTCGTAGAGGGTCGTCTCGTCCCGCTCGGTCTCGAGGATGCCGGTATCCTCGAGCATGTAGAACGTGTCGCGGTCGTCCGGTTCGAGGACGTTGTCGATGATCCGCTCGTTGAAGCCAAAGAAGTTGAGCACGTGGGCCGCGATCGACCGGGCGTCCTCCGAGCGCATCCCGTCGTGGCCCACCGAGCGCCGGATCGCCTTCGCGAGGGAGTCATGGTCGACCGGCCCCGCGATCTGAAGGACCGGGTCGTCGGGGATCCCGGACCGGGTGGTCCGCATGTCCTCCGCGCTCCGGAGCGGAACGGGGTTGCGCAGCGTGTAGGGCCGGTCTGGTGCCACCGATGGACGCTCCGAGCTTGCGGGTCATGGGTATGAAATCGCTCGGGTCGCTATATATACCTTGGTAATTTTTTTGGCCTCGAACGGCCCGTGCGCAGGGTCCGTTTCGGCTTGTCCGACGGAGCGTTCACCGACCGCTCGTTCCGGCTGACGGGAGGGGGTTCCTCACCGGACTCGGGGGGGCCTCTCGACCGCCTCCAAACGGGGCGACCACTCCTCGCGCTCGACGCGATGCTCGAGCTCGCCAAGCATCCGAAGATCGAAAGGGAGGGGGAGGATCGAGCGGGCGAGGTAGACATGGGCCATCCGGCCGGACGACGGACCGTTCCACGGCTTCTCGAGACGCTCCCGGCCCCGGTATTCGTAGTACTCCGGGGCGGGGACGAACCACAGGAGGCCATCGTCGGTGGATCGGGCCAGTTTCGGCCCCCGGGGGATCACCTGGACCCCGAGGTGCTGGATGACGGCGAGGGGTAGGTTGTGCAGGAGCTTCGCGGTCGGTCGAGCCGTCGCGAGGTAGCGGTTCCGGACGATCTCGATCGGGAGGATCTCCCGGGCCCCGTAAGCCGAAACGACCCGGACCACCCCGGGGCCCCTCGAAAGGTAGGCGAGGCCGTGCCCGGCGGAGCTGCGGCCCGCGGTCTCCGACGCCTCGTACCCGAGGAGGTCGGCGACCTCGTTCGGGAGCTGGAGGGTGAGCCAGGTCGGGTGGACCGACTTGAGCGCGATGTACTCCATCCGACCGGGGGACGTATTAGAAATCTAATAAACTAGGCGTTCGGGACCGACCGGGGGTGGGCGGCCGCAAGGACCGGAACGACCGCCCGGAGGTCGGTCACGTGCAGTGCGGCGTCGGCGGCGCGGTCGACCCCAGGAAGGAGCGCGTTGAGGGCGATCCCGTAACCGATCAGAGGGAACACGGCCGCGTCGGCGGTCGAGTCCCCCACATGGGCGACCCGGGAGCGTGGAGCCGGGTGCCGTCGAAGGAGTCGCGTGAGGCCCCCAGGCTTGTCGGCCGAGATCGATCCCGGGGACCCGATGATCCCGTGCGCGACCTCGGGAACGGGCCGGTCCTTCGTCCCGTCCCAATCCTCGAACCCGAACCGCCGGACGTACCATTCGCTCACGTACCCGGGGTTGTGGGAGAGGAGCGCGACGGTCGCGCCGAGCGACTTGAGCTCCTGGACGGCCTCCGAGATTCCCGAGAGCTTTGGAGTCTCCTCCATGAGGGTCTCGACGCGCCCTAGGGAGACCCCGTCTACGAGCTCCAGCAGGTCCCGGAGATGGCGGTCCTCCGATTCCTGACCGGCCCGGTACGGGGCCTCCGTCGCCCCGTACTGCGCCTCCCGCCCTAGCCGCCGGGCGAAGTACCTCCAGCCGCTCTCGATCGTCAGCGTTCCATCGATATCGATCGTGACGAGGTCGAAGGGGAACTTGGTCACTGCGCTCCCTCCGGCCCCTTCGACCGCTCCCCGTATCCGACGCCGAGGAGGATCCCGCCGACGAAGAGCGACAGGAGCGAGCCGGCGAGGTAGGGGAGGTCCTTCACGAGCGGGCCGGTGAGGTCGGGGGCGGCGAGGAGCACGATCCCGGCGAGGATCGTCAGGAAGACCCCGACGACGATCTTTCGCTGTCGGGCGATCCGACGGTGGTCTCGGTCCAAGGCCCCCGGATCCGACGCCACATCCGAGGCAGCCGGCCCATCGCATAACCGCAACCCCCGAAGAGCCGGCGGGCTGGGAAAGGCCCTATCTGGGGACGACCGGTGCGCCCGGACCGATGCCACGAACCGATCCGAAGCCCCCGGAAACCCGGGCGGCCCGAACACCGGGGGAGCTCGCCCGCGAGCGACGCACCCGCGCGCTCGAGGAGCCGCTCGACGTCCGACCCCGATCGGGGAGCCTCAGCGCCGCGTTCGAGGTCCGCAACCCACGCCGTGCGACCCGGTATTCGGTATTCCTGCCGGAATTCCCCCGGAAGGACGGGGCGATGTGCAATTGCACGGACTTCGGACGCCGGGGGATCGGCACCTGCAAACACATCGAGTCGGTGCTCCTGTGGATCGACGAGCACCCCTCGGACGGAGGTCCCTCCCCCCGACCGTTCGACGTCCGCGGGCTTTGGTCGAAGATCGATTCCGCGATCGACCGGGAGGCGGCCCGAGGAAGGGTCGATCCGAGGAGCGTCCGGCGACCGGGGGCGCTCCTCTTCGAGCGCCTGCGGGCCCCGGAATCGGCCCAATAGGCCCGAAAAGAAGGAAAGGGTTGATCCCCGGGGTCGGGGGTCGAGGTTCTAGCTCGACATCCCGGGCGCGCCCTTGATGGCCCGGACCTTGTAGTACTCGGGGTCCACGATGACCTCGCCGTTGATCCCCATGGTCTCGATGGTCTTCAGGGTGAGGCCGCTCTGGGACTTCGCCTTCTGCCAGTCGGGGATCGGGATCGAGAACTTCTTCTCGACCTCCGTCCGGTAGATCGGGCCCGAGTTGTACGAGCAGAACGGGATGATCCGTCCGTCCGGCACCGAGTAGTGGATATCGCAGCGCATCAGGCGCTGGATATCGTAGTCGTAGGCGTCCTGGAAGTGCATGTTGCCGATGTAGAGCGTCCTCCAAGTGAACTTCGCGAGCGCCTCCTTGTTCCCCTCGGTGAAGATCGCGGCGATCATCTTCACGCAGTTCTTCTCGTTGAGGCCCTCCGGCGCCTTCGCGAAGTCGAAGTACTTCGACACGTCGTGGAGCAGCTTCGCCCCCGCGACGGCGGTACGGACCCGGGCGAACCGGGCGTCCCGGTACTTCTCGATCATCGCCTCGACGTTCTCGAAGAACCCGTCGACGTCCATGAACCGCGGGAGCGGCGTGATCTTCTGTCCGTCCTTCGAGACGAACGCGAACGTCGCGCAGCCGCAGCCGGGGTGCGTCGTCAGGGTCATCTTCTCCTCGCCGTGGATGATCGAGGCGAGCTCCGAGATCGGAGCGACCGACGGCACCGGGAAGAAGTCCGACTTCTCGAACGGCCCCTCCGTGCAGAGGATCCGTACGAGGTCCGACTGGGTGAACCGCATCTGGAAGCGGTCCTTGTCGGGAATCCGCGCCGTGAGCGCGACCGGCTGGAAGTTGACCCCCCGTACGACGTCCAGGTTGTCGATGGCGAACTTCACCGTCGGCCAGATCTCCTTCTCGTTGAACCCGCCCACGAGGGTCGGGACGAGGACCACGGAGAGCGGCTTGTCGGGCTTGCCCGCGGCGAGCTCCTCGGCCGAGGAGTGGGTCTGTCGGGCGGCTTCGATCGCCTTCTGCTTGACCTTCAGGAGCGGGACCCCCCGGACCTTTCGGTAGATCTCGTCGTCCAGTCCGTCGAACTGTAGGTAGAGCGTGTGCAGACCCGCATTCCGCGACGCCTGGGCGAAGCCGGGCTCGTTGGCGACCCGGATCCCGTTCGTCGCGACCTGGATCTGCTTGAAGCCCAAGTCCCTCGCCATGCTGCAGGCGTCCAGGAAGAGCGGGGAAAGGGTCGGTTCGCCGCCCGAGAACTGGACCGCGACCGCGCCCACCGGCTTCTGCTCCCGGAGGGTCTTCAGCATGAAGTGGATCTGCTCGCGGGTCGGCTCGTAGACGTAGCCGGCGGCGTTGGCGTTGGCGAAGCAGACGGGGCACTTCAGATTGCAGCGGTTCGTGAGGTCCATCAGAGCGAGCCCCGTGTGGGACTTGTGGTGGCTGCACATCCCGCAGGTCGTCGGGCAGCCCCGGAACTTGTCGTAGTACGGGTTCTCGTACCCGACGCCGTCGTGGGCATAGACCTCCATCCGCAGGTAGAAGTCGACGTCGTTCGAGATGATGTCCCAGAAGTAGCCGTGCACCCGGCACGTCTTCTCCATGATGACCCGGCCCTCCTTCTCGCGGACGACCGCCGGGATGACCTTGATGCACTCGGGGCAAACCGAGGCCGTCTTCCTCGGCAGACCCCGCGGGGCCTGGAACTCCTTCATGACTCGCGCCGGCATTTTCCTACTCCACTTTCCAGCCCGGTCGATCCGAGCCTTGAGCGACCACCAACCACGGCCTACATAACCCATGTGTCGTCTTGGCCGCGACAAAACGGTCGGTCCTTGACGAGGCTTCGCACGGACCGGCGCGCGACAAACCGTCGGACGGAGGGCATCTCCACCCCTACTGGGGCCTCGAAGAACCTTAAGCCCCACCCCCCATGGCCATCCCAATGGTCAAGAAGCGACCCCAGAAGCGAGCGCGCCGAACCCGCCCGGCCTCCCGCCTCCGCGCTCGACGCGGCCGGGCCGAACCCCACTTCGTGGGCCGGGAGGGCTCCCCGGTGCTCGACCACTACCCCCCGAAGGACCCGTCCCTGACCGTCCGCGGGCCCCCGTCCCCTCCCTCCCGACCTTCGCCCGGACCGATCACGATTCCCGGTTCCCCGGCTCCAGCGGCCGCTGCGTCTTCCCCGGCGACGACACCCCTCGCGGCTCCGAGCTCGGCCCCGATCCCGCTGATCTCGCTCGAGCGGCCGTTCGACATCGACGAGTTCTCCCAGATGCTGGGAGAGACCACCATCCGCATCGAGGTCCCCCGGGAGGACCTCGCCGAGGCCCTCCGGAGGATCTCCGACTTCATGGGGTTCGGGATCTATGTCTACTCCTTTCGGGTCCGCCCCGCTCCGGAGGAGCTCCTCAAGCGGTTCGTCGTCGAGCTCGAACGGGTCGATTTCTCGGCCGAGAAGGGCGACTGGGCGTCGTTCGAGGAGAAGGGCCGCTCCGAAAGCCCGTTCGGACCTTCCGGCGGCCGCCGCTAGTCGGGGCGGCCCATAAGTACCTCCCGGATGTCGCCCGCCTCGGGGAGTCAGAACTTGGCCGAGACCGGGGGCACGGATCGCATCCTCGCCGAGATCGGGGCGCTTCGTCAGGAGCTCGCGGAGCTCCGCAAGGACCAGCAACAGCTCGCGGAGGCCGTCTCCGAACTGACCCGGACGTTCAAGGGCCTCGCCATCCAGCTCGGGGTCGCCGCCGACCCGTACCAGAAGGGGTCGAAAGACTCGAAGGGCCGCGAGATCCCCGGCTTCGGCTGAGTGGGGACGCGGATCGACGTTGGCCGAGCGAACCGACCCGATCCCGACGATGCGGATCGCCTATTCGGTCGGGGTCGACCAGCCCCATGATCACGAGGTTCGGTTCACGCTCCGATTGGAGGGGGCCGGCCCCGGCCCGGTCGACCTCGTCTTCCCGAGCTGGGTCCCCGGATCCTACACCCTCCGGCCGATCCCTCGCAACGTCCACGGGCTTCGCACGTTCGATCCCGAGACGGGATCCGAACTGCCGGTCGAGCGGATCGACAAAGGCCGCTGGCGGGTCGGGTCCCTCCCCGCCGGGGCGCTCCGGATGGAGTACTCCGTCTACGGCCACGGACTGATCACCGAGGCCCTGGACGTCACGGAAGACCACCTCTTCCTCAACGCCGGACTCTGCCTTCCGTATGTCGACGGGCACAAGGACGGCCCACACGACCTCCTCTTCCACGTGCCGCCCGACTGGAAGGTCCTCACCGAGCTCCGGGAGGTCGAGCGGGCCCCCCCGACGTACCGGGCCGCCTCCTACGACGAGCTCGTGGACTCCCCGGTCGACTGCGGGAACCCGACGGTGTTGCCGATCAGCCCGATGGGGATCGCCCACCGGATCGTCCTCTGCGGGTCGGGCGGCAACTACGAGGCCCACCGGATCCAGACCGACCTCACCAAGATCGTGGAGGCGACCGCGAAACTCTTCGGGGAGCTTCCGGCCGAGCGCTACACCTTCTTCTACCACCTCGGGGACCGCCGGGACGGGGGACTCGAGCACCGGAGCTCCGCCTCGATGGTCATCGCTCGGACGTCGTTCCGGCCGGAGTCGGACTACCAGGCGTTCCTTCGGTTGACGAGCCACGAGTACTTCCACCGGTTCAACGTCAAACGGATCCGCCCGAAGGTGCTCGGCCCGTTCGATTACACCCGGGAGAACTACACCCACCTCCTCTGGGCGATGGAGGGGACCACCGACTACTACGCGCCCCTCCTGCTCCGACGGGCCGGGTTGACGAGCGCCCCAAAGTACCTCGAGCGGATCGCGAAGGACATCCGGGAGTACCGGGAGATCCCCGGTCGGCTCGTGACGAGCCTCGAGGAGGCGTCGTTCAACTCCTGGATCGACCTCTACCAGCGATACGAGAACACGGTCAACCAGTCGGTCTCCTACTACCTCAAGGGCGCCCTCGTCTCCCTCTGCCTCGACCTCGAGATCCGCCACCGTACCGAGAACCGGTCGAGCCTCGACGACGCGTTCCGGACCCTCTGGCGGGAGTACGGATCGAAGGAGGTCGGCCTCGAGGAGGGGGAGCTCAGGACCGTCCTCGAGCGGAGCTCGGGCCTCGACCTTTCCGAATCGTTCCGGCGGTTCGTCCAAGGGACGGACGAGGTCGATTTTGGAACGTTCCTCGCCTACGCCGGCCTCGCCATCGCCCCGGACGAGCGACCGCCCGACGCCGCCGACGACGCCCCCGCCGGCTACCTCGGTATCGAATTCGAGAACTCGAACGGGTTCGCCCGGATCCGGTCGGTCCGTCACGGTTCCGCGGGAGGACTCGCGGGTCTATCGCCGGGGGACGAGATCGTGGCGATGGACGGGAGTCGAGTTCCGTTCGACCAGTTCGCGAATGCCCTCAAGCGTTACCCGGCGGGCGCCAAGGTCGAGCTCACGCTCTTCCGCCGAGGACTACTCACCCAGGTGTCCGCGACGACCGGGACGCCGCCGCCCGAGAAGCTCCTGATCCGATCGATCGACGATGCGCCGGAGCTCGCGAAGCGGATCTACGCCTCCTGGCTCGAAGCGCCCTGGCCCCCGGCCAAACCGACGCCCCCGCGTCCGGATCCGACCTAGCCGAACCGCCGTCTGCCGTTACGACCGGACCGGGCCCAGCACCGAGTCGAGCACCCGGAGCGTGAACCCCCAGACCACGTGGCCCTCGTGACGGACGGCCGGCAGTTCGAACCGTCCGCCGGGACCCTCCGCAACGATCGTGGTCCGGTCGAAGAGGGACCGCCTCGGGAGCCAGAAGATCGACGCGACTTCCCCCGGATCGCCGTGGGCCGGTGCCGGGGTGGAGGGGGCCAGGGGGGCCGCGAACACGCCCACCGAGATCGAGAAGCGGCGGGCCTCCAGCGTCGCCACGTACAGAACCGGAGGGACGAGATCGGTCTCCCGGAGCCCGACCTCCTCCCGGAGCTCCCGCAGCGCCGTGGCCCTAAGGTCGGGATCGCCCGCGTCGACGTGGCCGCCGGGCAGCGCCACCTGGCCGCTCGCGGGGTCCCCCGGTCGGGTCGTCCGTTCGATGAGGAGCGTCTCGACGTCGTGGTGCCCGTCCCGAAGGACGATGACCACGGCCGCTCCGGCCGAGGCCGCCGGCGGCGCGGCGGGCGCGTACCCCGAGAGCAGGCCGTCGATCGTCGCCGGCCCGGCGCTCGGCTCAGCTCTGCCAGTCGTACGTGACCTTCTTTCGGACCACGGATTGGTCCATGGGGTGCTCCCCCGGCGGGTTCGCTAGCGCCTGTTCGACGGCGACCAGGCGGGCCCTCAGCTGTTGCACCTGCTGTTCGAGCGCGGCCAGTCGGGCTTCGACCGACGGGGAGGAAGGGGCAGCCATGCGACGGCCACCGTCCCGGTGGGCAAAGGCCTTTCGCCGGGTCAGTCCGGAGCGTCGGCGCCCGCGGAGGGTGAAGCGCCCTCGACCTTGTGGACCCACGCCGCGAGGAGGGTCGCCACCTCCCCCGGTCGCTCGACCGGGATGAGGTGGCCGGTCTGGGCGAACAGGCGGAGCTCGGCCCCAGGGATCGATTGACGAAGCAGGCGGGCGTGGGCAACGTCCATCACCTGGTCGTCCATCGCGTGGACGATCAGCGTCGGGGCGCGGATCTTGCCGACCCGCCCGCGCAGGTCGAACTGGCGGATCTCCTCGCGCCACTGGACCACATGGCCGAGATCGAGCTCGGCGGTCTGTTCCCGGAGCCGGTCGACAATATCGAGGTGGGCCTCGATCCAGTCCGGATAGTAGAGGTCCTTCGCGAGCCGCAGGACGTACGCTTCAAACCCATCGGTCCGATACGTCTCGACCCATCGGTCGACGATCGCCCGGGTGTGGTTGTCGATGTTCACGGCCCCGGCGATCGAGACGAGGCTCGCCACCCGCTCGGGGTGGTCGAGGGTGAACTGGAGGGCGAGGAGGGCACCGGCGCTCAGGCCGGCGACGTGGACCCGCTTCACCCCGGAGCGGTCGAGGAGCTCGAGGAGATCGGCCCCGTGCTCGGCGAAGCGGAACGAGGAACCCGGCGGGGCCGGCGAGCGCCCATGCCCGCGTAGGTCGGGCGCGATCACGTGGGCGTGGGTCCGAAGCGCTGGGACGATCCCATTCCAGATCGTGTGGTCCCCTCCGAGCCCATGCAAGAGGAGGAGCGCGGGCCCGCTCCCTTCCTCGAGCCGGTGGAGCTCCACGGCCGCCGCGGTGGGGGACGCCATGCGACGGCCGACCGGGCCGCGATATTCTTAGCGGTGGCGGCCGGGTCCGAGGCGGCCCGCCCCCCGCGCCCACACCCCTAAATATGGCACGGCGGCTCCTTGGGGACGATATGGCGCGCGGGGTGATGCTGATGAGCGGCGGCATCGACTCGCCCGTGACGCTCGACCTCCTGCTCCGCCAGGGCCACGAGATGCTCGCGGTCCACATGGACAATCGCCCGTTCACCGACGACTCCCCGCTCGGGAAGGTCGTCGACCACCTCGCGATCCTGCGGGAGCGCTACCACCAAAAGATCCCCCTCTACCTCCTGCCCCACGGTCCGACCCAGATCGCGCTGATGCGCGGGACCGACCGGCACGTCGGTTGCGTACTCTGCCGACGGTTCATGTGGCGTTCGGCCGAACGGATCGCCGAGCGGGAGCGGGCGACGTTCCTCGCGACCGGGGAGTCGCTGGGGCAGGTGGCGAGCCAGACCCTCTCGAACATGCGCAGCGCCACGGCTTCGGTCCTCCTCCCGATCGTTCGGCCGCTCATCGGTTTCGACAAGCAGGAGATCGAGGCGGTCGCCCGCTCGATCGGCACCTACGAGATCTCGACCCGGCCTGGGCTTTGCTGCCAAGCGGTCCCCGACCGTCCGGCGACGAAGAGCTCGCTCGTGCAGATCATGAAGGAGGAGGAGCGCGTCGACGTCGACGCGATCCTCGACGACGTGATCCGCCACGCGGTGGTGTTGTGAGCTACTCGGCGCTCCGGCTCTGCTCGGGGCGCTCGGCGTTCGAGGCCATCCCCACCCCGCGCCGGTCGCTCGATCTCGCCGAGGTTCGGGGCCGTCTGAGGTCGGAGGGGATCCCCGTGATCGACGCCCGGGTGATGCTCATCGCCGGCGATCGCCAGGAGGTCACCATCGGACGGGACGGACGCATCCTGATCAAGATCCCCCGGGCCGAGGAGGCACAGCGGCTCTTCGAGCGGGTCCTCCGGTGGATCGGCGAGTCAGGGAGCTGACGACGCCCCCGTTGGAACCATTATCCACCGCCGGGCGATGCTGAAGCCGGGGAGGGGGTCCATGCGCGAGACGTGGGTGATCGGGGCGGCGACGAGCCGCTTCGGGAAGCTCTCGGAGAGCGGCCGGGAGGCCGCCACCCGGACGGCCCTCGCGGCGATCGACTCGGCGGGGATCGACCCGAAACGGATCGGGTACACCTTCGTCTCGAACTGCTTCGGCATCTCCGAGCACCAGGCCCACGTGGGACCGCTCATCAACACCGGACTCGGGATACCCGAGGTCCCCTCGGCGACGATCGAGTCCGCGTGCTCGAGCTCGAGCGCGGGGCTCCATGAGGCCTACGCTCACGTCGCCTCCGGCATGGATGACGCCGTGCTCGTCGTCGGCGTCGAGCGGCTCTCCCACCTCGACACGCTGCAATCGACGAGCTACTTTGCGATGGGCGCGGACTATCCGTTCGAGACCCGGAACGGGGCGACGTTCCCCGGGCTCTACGCGACGCTCGCGAACGCCCACCAGCACCGCTACGGGACCCGGGCCGAGGAGCTCGGGGCGATCGCGGTGAAGAATCACGCCAACGCCGCCCGGAACCCGAACGCCCACTTCCAAAAGCCGATCACGCTCGACACCTACCTCGCCTCGCCGGTCATCGCCTCGCCGCTCCGCCTCTTTGACTGCTGCCCGTTCTCCGACGGGGCCTCGGCCCTCATCGTGGGGGCCCGGGAGGCGTTCCCGAACCCTCCGAACGAGCCGCTCGTCATCCGGGCGAGCGCCCGCTCCGGCTCGATCGCCGATCTGCAGGACCGGCCGGAGCTCACCGGCCTCCCGGCCACCCGCGCCGCGGCGGCGAAGGCGTTCCGGTCGGCGGGAATCGCCCCGGCCCAGATCGATTTCGCCGAGGTGCACGACTGCTTCACCATCGCCGAGGTGATGGCCCTCGAGGATCTCGGATTCTTCCCGAAGGGGGAGGCGGCCCGGGCCGCCCCGGAAGGCGTGACGGCGATCGACGGCAAGCTCCCGGTGAATCCCTCCGGCGGCCTCAAAGCGAAGGGCCATCCGGTGAGCGCCACCGGGGCCGCCCAGGTCGTGGAGGTCTTCGAGCAGTTCAACCACCGCGCCGGAACGCGCGCCGTCCCGAGGGCCGAGACCGCCCTGACGCACAACGTCGGTGCGACCGGGGGCTCCTGCTCCGTGCACATCTTCACGCGCCGGTAGGGGGACTTTGCCGACGTCCTCCCCGCACTCCATCCGCGACTTCGAGGAGCAGTACCGAGGAGCACGGTCGTTTGGTCGGCCTCCGCTCGGCGTGCGGATTCGTCACCGCCACCTGGGGGCTCGTCTGCCCAAGTTGTGGCCAGCGCGACCTCGAGGAGGTCACGTTCTCCGGGGAAGGGCGGCTCGCGGCGTTCACCGTCCAGACCGTTCCGAGCGAGGAGTACCTCAACGACGCACCGTACGCCTACGTGGTCGTCGACCTGAGGGAGGGCGGGCGGCTCACGGGGTGGATCGCCGGCGCCCATGTCGGCTCGCTCCACCTGGGCGACCCGGTCCATTTTGTGCCGGGGTATCGCCGGGGGGTTCAGTTCGAACCGGGCGGAACGGGAGACGGAGATGTCCACTCCCGTTGAACGTGGGGCGCCGCCCGCGGACCGGTCCTGGCTCGCGCGCTACCCTCCCGACGTCCCATGGGAGTCCGAGATCCCGAACGAACGGCTTCCGGAGGCGGTCGAGCGGAGCGTCCGGCGTTGGCCGGATCGCCCGGCGTTCGTCTTCTACGGATCCCGCTGGAGCTACCGGAGATTCTGGGAAGCGAGCGGAAGGTTCGCCGCGGCCCTCTACGCCGAGGGGTTCCGACCGGGCGATCGCCTCGCCCTGTACCTCCCGAACTGCCCGGCGTACCCGATCGCCTTCTATGGGGCCCTGCGGCTCGGCGTCGTCGTCGTCCAGCTGAGCCCCCTCTACATCGCCGACGACCTCACTCGCCTGCTCGGAGATGCCCGACCCCGCGGGATCGTCTTTCTCGACATCTCGTCGAAGAACCTCGAGGCGATCCCGGCGGACCGACTGCCCGAGGTGCGTTTCGCGGCCCGCCTGCGGTCGTTCTATCCGGCGCTCAAGCGGCCGTTCGTGAACCTCATCGCCCGACGCCGGGGGCTCGATCCTTCGTACCCCTCGGATCCGGCCGTGCGGAGCTTTGCGCGCGCGATGCGGACGCCCGGCGAGTTCCCGAGGCCCTCGACCGACCCGGCGCGCGAGGTCGCGGTGCTTCAGTATACCGGTGGGACGACCGGGGTGCCGAAGGCGGCGATGCTCTCGCACCGCAACTTGCTCGCGAACGCCCTCCAGAGCCAGGCGTGGTTCCCGGTCCAACCCCCCGGGACGAGCGTGCTGCTGGCCGCGGTGCCGTTCTTCCACGTTTACGGAATGACCGTCGCCCTGAACTATCCGCTCATCGCCGGTTCGACGATCATCCTCCAGATCCGCCCGGAGATCGGCGAGATGCTCGAGCTGATCCACCGCCACCACCCGGTCGAGCTCCCGGGCGTACCGGCGATCTACCGGGGGATCACCGATCACCCGAAGGTCGGGCGGTACGACATCCGATCGATCCGGCTCTGCGTGAGCGGGTCCGCCCCGCTCCCGGCGGAGACCGCCCGCCGGTTCGAGTCGATCACGGGGGGGAACCTTCTCGAGGGATACGGCCTCTCGGAGGCCTCCCCAGTCACCCACGCGAACCCCATCGATCACGCGCTCCGCCGGGACGGGTCGATCGGCCTACCCCTGCCCGGCACCGAGCATCGCATCGTCGACCTCGAGACCGGGACCACGGTCTTGCCGACCGGGGCCCGGGCGAGCTCGTGGTCCGGGGCCCGCAGGTGATGCTCGGTTACCTCGACCACCCCGAGGAGACGGCCCAGACGATCCGGGACGGCTGGCTCTTCACCGGCGACATCGCCACGATCGACGCGGACGGCTACGCGTTCATCGTCGACCGAAAGAAGGACATGATCGACGTCGGGGGCCTCAAGGTCTATCCGAGGGAGGTCGAGGAGCTCCTCTACCGGCTCCCCGGGGTCGCGGAGGCGGCCGTCCTCGGCGTCCCCGACCCGACGCTCGGAGAGGTCGTCAAGGCTTTCGTGGTCCGGCGACCGGGGAGCGATCTCACCGAAGCCCAGGTGATCGAGTTCGTTCGGGCCCACATCGCGCACTACAAGGCCCCGCGCTCGGTCGAGTTCCGGGCAGTGCTTCCGAAGAGCGCCGTCCAGAAGGTCCTCAAGCGGGAGCTGCGGGCCCCCCGCCGACCGCCCCGGCTCAGAGCCCGCGCTGAAGCAGGTCCCGGGCGATCACGAGCCGCTGGACCTCGTTCGTACCCTCGAAGATCTCGGAGATCCGCGCGTCCCGGTACGCCCGCTCGATCGGCGTGCCCCGGATGTAGCCGAGCCCGCCGTGGATCTGGAGGGCCTCATCGATCACTTCGCTCGCCCACTCCGAGGCGAGGCACTTGACGATCGCTGCGGTCCGTGTCTTCGCCTCGCGGTCGTTCCGGCTCCATTGGGTCGGGTCCGGCCCGAGCCGGTCCTGCTCCTCCGCGGCGTGATAGACGAGGTAGCGGAGGGCGTGGACCCGCATCGCCATGTCGGCGAGCTTGAACTGGATCGCCTCGAACTCGCTGATCGGGTGGCCGAATTGGGTCCGCTCCTGGGAGAACTTGAGGGCCGCGCTCGTCGCGGCCTCCATCGCCCCGAGCGAGGCGGCCCCGAGCGAGACCCGGCCGACGTCGAGGGCCGTCATCGCGACGATGAATCCGCGGCCGACAGGGCCCAGCACGCGGTCGTCCCCGACCTCCACGCCGTCGAGGATCAGCTCGGCCGTGGAGGTCCCATGGAGTCCCATCTTCTTCTCGCACCGTCCGACCGAGAACCCTTTCAGGCCCTTGTCGAGGACAAAGGCCGTCACCCCTCCGGCCGGCCCGAGCTTCGCGTCGTTCGCCGCCAGCAGCACGACCGTATCGGCCTCCCGCCCGTTCGAGACGTAGATCTTCGTGCCGCTCAGGACCCAGTGGTCGCCCGAGCGCTCCGCACGGGTCCGGACCGATCCGGAGTCGCTCCCGGAACCGGGTTCGGTCAGACTGAACGCGAGGAGCTTCTTTCCCTGGGCGGCAGGGACGAGCCACCGCTGCTTCTGCTCCTCCGTGCCGAACGCGAGCAGGGGGGTCGTCCCGAGCGAGGTGTGGGCCCCGACGATCGTCCCATGCGAGGCATCCACGCGCCCGATCTCCTCAAGGAGGATCGCGTAACCGACCTTCCCCAGGCCGAGCCCGCCGTACTCCTCGGGCACGGGCACGCCGAAGTACCCCTCCGACTGCATCTTGCGGATCGATTCTGCCGGGAACGTCTCCTTCTCATCCATCTCGGCGACGATCGGCGTTACCTCGCGCGCGAGGAATGCCCGGACGCCCTCCCGGAACGCCTCCTGGTCCGGGGTGAAAGTGAACTCGAGCGCCACCTCAGGCCCCCGTGAACTTAGGGGGGCGGCGCTCGACGAAGGCCGTGATCCCCTCCCGAAGGTCCGAGCTGGGAAGGACCTCGCGTTCGAAGAGGCGGGCCTCGATCGCGAGCCCCTCTTCGAGCGGTCGTCCGAACCCCTCCATCATCGCCCGCTTGGCGGCCCGGACCGCGCGGGGCGCCTTCTGGGCGATCGTATGCGCGAGGTCCCGCGCAGCCCTGAGTTCCTGACCCGAGGGGACCGTCCGATTCACAAGGCCGATCCGCAGGGCCTCCGCGGCCGGAACGAGGCCGGCCCCAAAGATCATCTCCCGGGCCTTGGCGGGACCGACGAGCCGGGGGAGCCGCTGGGTCCCGCCGTAGGCCGGAAAGAGCCCGTAGTTGACCTCGGGGGCGCCGAGCTTCGCGGAGTCCCCGCAGATCCTCAAGTCGCAACTGAGGGCGAGCTCGAGGCCCCCACCGACGGCGAGGCCATTGATCGCCGCGATGGTGGGCGCCGGGAACGCCGCGATTCGACCGAGGAGGCGGTGACCCTCGGCGACGGCCCGGACGGCGCGTTCCGCATCGATCCCGACCATCTCCTTGAGGTCCGCCCCGGCACTGAAGTAGGTCCCGTCCCCGGTAAGGATGACCGCCCGAACATCGGAGGCCGCTTCGAGGGCTTCGAACTCCCGGCCGAGTTCGGCGAGGAGCTCGGTCGAGAGTGCGTTCACGGGAGGGTTGCGGAGCGTGAGGATCTCGACGCCGTCACCATCGGCCTTCCTCGAGACCTTCTCCCCTTCCGCCAACCCGTTCGCCCCGCGCGGACATCCCGGGCCCCCTTGATAACTCTCCGGCCACGGGACTCTCGGCCCGGGCCCGACGGGGCGCGCGAACCGCCCTCGCGCCCTCATACCCTTAATACCCGGCCCCCGTTCCAACCGCGTGGAACGACCCCAGGGGTTCGCCGACGCGAAGGCGACCTTCGAAGAGGCCCAATTCGTCATCGCGGGGATCCCGTTCGATCGGACGACGTCCTTCCGGCCGGGCGCTCGGTTCGGCCCGGATTCGATCCGGCAGCACTCCTGGAACTTCGAGTCCTACGATCTCGAGACCGGTGTCGACCTCTCCGAGGTCCCCATCCACGACCTCGGGAACGCCGGGGAGTTCGGGAACGCCCACGACATGGTCGAGAGCGTCCGCTCGGAGATCCGACCGGTCTATGAGTCCGGGAAGATCCCGATCATCTTCGGCGGGGACCACGCCTGCTCCCCACCGTGCGTGGAGGCCTACCCGGACCCGAGCTCCGTGGGCGTCCTCTACATCGACGCCCACCTCGACTTCCGCTCGAGCTACCTTGGGGACGCCCGGAGCCACGCCTGCTCGTCGAGGCGGATCGTCGAGCGGGTCGGAGCCCGCAACGTGGTCGTCCTCGGGGTCCGGTCGGTCTCGCGGGAAGAGGTCGAGGACAACAAGTCGATCGGGATGGCGTTCGTCACGGCCCACGAGGTCTTCCGGGAAGGGATCGAGTCGTCGATGCAGAAGGCGCTCAACATGCTGAAATCGGACCGGATCTACGTCTCGATCGACATCGACGCGATCGACCCGGCCTACGCGGCGGGAACGGGCACCCCGGAACCGTTCGGCCTCACTCCGCGCGACGTGAAGCATGCGATCGGGGTCGTCGCCCCACGGCTCGCCGGCCTCGACATCATGGAAGTGAGCCCGATGTACGACCAGGGGAACACCAGTGCGCTCGCGGCCCGACTCGCCCGGGAGGCGATCGTGCGGGCCGTCGCCACCCACCGCGTAAAATGAGTCAAGAGGGCACCGCACCAGGATCGGATGGACCGACGGCCGGCCGGGCGGTCTCCCGGGGCGCCGAGGCGACGCTGCGAGCCGTGGACTGGTGGGGGTTCCCCGCGCTCCAGAAGGAGCGGGATCCCAAAGGGTACCGGGCGAAAGCGCTCGATGACCGGCTCCGCCGCGAGCGCACGCGCAGCGAGGCCCGCCTCCTGGTCGAGGCTCGCCGCCTCGGGGTTCGGACCCCGATGATCTACGACCTCGACCTGGTGCGCCACCGCATCGTCCTCGAGGAGCTTTCGGGGCCGACCCTGAAGGTCCTCCTCGAGGAGCACCGGGACTCGGTCGACGCCCTCCGAATACCCGTGCGATCGTTCGGGCGGGCCCTTGGGGTCCTGCATGCCGGCGGGGTCTCGCACGGCGACCTCACCAGCTCGAACGTGCTCTTCCCGGATGGTCCGGGCGGGGCGCCGGCGTTCATCGACCTCTCGATGGGTACCAAAGGCGCGAGCCTCGAAGAGCTCGGCATCGACCTCCACCTCGTCGATGAGGACCTCAAGGGCCTGCACCCGGAGGGCGCCGCTCTCCTCGACGTGTTCTACGAAGGGTATGACGAGGGAAACCCGTCCGGGGCCGCCCAGGTCCGCGAGCGCGCGAAGGCGATCCGGGGCCGGATCCGCTACGCCTGATCGATCGCGGAACCCTAAGCGCCGCCCGGGTGTACCCTTCGGAGGCCCTCGAGGAGGGCCCCCGGCAGGGCGTCGATGACGTCCGTGGCCATGAGCCCGAATCCCCGGGTCTCCGTGGCCCGGTTCCCGGCCTCGCCCACGAGCCAGCTCGCGAGTCGGCACGCCCCCATCGCCGGAACGCCGTCGGCGAGCAGGGCTCCGACCGCTCCGGCGAGGACGTCCCCGACGCCCGAGACCGTCATCGCGAGGGTGTGGTTCGAGTTCACGGCGACGGCCCTCCCGTCGGAGATCAGGTCCTGAGGACCCTTCGCGAGCAACGTGACGCTCCGGGCGCTCGCGATCTTGCGGACGCTTTCGAGGCGCGCCTCCTCGGGGGCGTCGGCGTCCCCGCCGAAGACCCGGATGAACTCGCCGGCGTTCGGCGTGGCGACGATATCGTAGCCCCCGTGACGGACGAGCTCGAGCGGGATCGCGTCGAGCCCGTCGGCGTCGACGACGAGGGGCACGGTCCCGGCGAGCGCCTCGATCAGGAGGCGCAGCGCCTGGATCGTCTCCGGGTGCCGGCCGGCGCCCATCCCGAGCAGCACGGCCTTGGGCGCGCTCTCGTAGAGCGCCTCCCTAAGCGGCCGGACGTCCCGGGGTCGGAACCGCTCCTCGCCGAAAGAGCGGACCACGAGGTTCGGGGAGAACGCTTGGACGCGGTCGGACGCGGGCGCTGGAGCGAAGATGGTCGCGCGTTCGGCACCGACGCGCAGCGCCGCCAAGCCCGCGAGGCCCGGAGCGCCTGAGTATGGCCCACCCCCGATGATCACGATCCTTCCGGAGCGTCCCCGTCGTCCCCGGTCCGCGGGGCTCGGGTAGTAGAGAACGTCCCCGGGCCCCGTCCCCCGGATGGCGGCGCGCGGGATCCCGATTTCCCGGACCCGGATCTTCCCCGAGTTCGCCGGCAACATGCCGGCCTTCACGGCGGTCAACGCCACCGTCCATCTCGGCCGGATCCCTTCGGGATCATGGAGGCCCGTCGGGATATCGACAGATAGGACGGGGACGCCGCTCGCCTGCATCGCCCGGACGGCGTCGCGGTACGGACCTCGGAGGGGCCCAAGCTGTCCCGAGCCGAGGAGCGCATCGAGGAGCATCACGGCCCGCTTGAGCTCCTCGACGGGCGGGACACCGACGGCGACGGGCAATCGCTCGGCGATCCGCTCGTAGCACCGGCGGGCCGGCGCGCTGCGGATCTCCGACGGGGGGAAGAGGAGCCGGACCTCAATGTCGTACCCCCACTGCTTGAGGTAATGCGCCGCGGCGGTGCCGTCGCCCCCGTTGTTCCCCGGGCCGGCGACGACGATCACCTTCCCGCTCGGCGGGCCCAGGAGCTTCTGGGCCTCTTCGGCGACCGCCTTGCCGGCGGTCTCCATCAGTTGGTCGATCGGTACTCCGAGGGCGACGGCGTTCGCCTCGGCGACCGCCATCTCGGTCGCCGACATCGCGGGGAGGTCGGTGCCGGACATCCCCGACTATGCGGGCGGGGTCGCGGGGGACGGCTCCTCCCCCTCGGAAAAGATGTTGATCGAGGGCGGTAGAAGACCGCGCCGGGCGAGGTACGTCGCCTGGGTGCGGCTGTATCGGAAGAGGATGTCCGATTTTCCCTCCTGGAACCCCCACGGCCGAAGGATCAGGAGGTCGCCCTCCCGGATCCACATCTTCTTCTTCATCTTCCCGGTGATCCGACCCATCCGGGAGATCCCGTCCTCGCACATCGCGCGGATGCGTGCGGCGCCGAGGAGCTGGCTCGCCACCCCGAAGATCTCCCCGCGGCTACGCCGCGGAAGGGGGAGACGGCCGACCTCCTCCCCACCTTCGACGACGACCACCGCTGGCGCCTCGCCGGGGTCGGTTTCGGCCGGCGGTCCACCCGGTTGTTCTCCGGGGGCCTCCGGCACGTCGGACACGACCGCACGAATCGGCCGCTCTATATCACGTCAAGCCCGAGGACCCCATCGGCCTATATCCGGGGGAAGACCTTCTCGGGGTTCTCGGTGAGAATGCGCGCCTTCGCTTCCGCCGAGATCGGTAGGGCTTGGAAGGCGGCGAGGTTCTGGCCGATGTCCTCCACCCCGGGCCCGGGCCAATCGCTCCCGAAGAGGACCTTCGAGGCGAGCCGCTCGAGCTCCGGGAAGTACTCGATGAGCCGGTGCGGCGGCGTGCTCGAGATCTCGAGGTAGACGTTCGGGAACCGGCGCGCCAAGAACGCGGCCTCCTTCATCCAGAGGGGACGGCCACCGTGGGCGAGCACGAGGGTGAGCTGCGGATAGTCGATCGCCACGTCCTCGACGAGCAGCGGTTGGCCGAAGCGGTTTCGCGCTCCCGGGAAGATCGAAGTGCCGGTGTGGACGACGACCGGGAGGTGGAGTCGCTGGGCGGTCTCGTAGATCTCGGCCAGCGCGGGAAGGGCGCCGAGGTAGTCGTTCGGCGAGAAGCGCTGGTGGGGCGGATGGAGCTTGAGGCCGCGCAGGCCGCCCCGGACGAGCCGCTCGACCTCGGCGCCCGGGGCCCGGTGCGTCGGGAGCACCCCACCGACGGCGACCAGGCGCTGGGGGTCGATCCGGGCGTACTCGAGGACGAAATCGTTCGCTCGCTCGGTGTACCCCACGATCTCCGGGGCGACGTAGTTGATCAGGACCGCCCGATCGATCCCGCACCGGTCGAGATACTCGAGGAACTTCGTCGGCGATCGATCGTAGGCTTCGACCTCGGTGCCCGGCCCCCGGGTCCCGAGGATCGCCCGGGCCTTCGGGAGCATCTCCCAGACGGGGTTGATGTGCACGTGGCAGTCGGTGATCCCCACCAAACCGGCCACACCGAGGTCCTATTTGGGTCCGCGGCGGCGACCCCCCTTCCCCCGCCGCCCCAACCGGGCCTTGGGGGGTTGGGCCCTCGGAACGAGGTATTATCTGGGTCAGGAAGGGTAGCTCGCGGGATGGATCCGTCGGCGACCGCGGCCCACCCGAAGTACCTGAAGGCCTCCTACCTAGCGCCCCAGGAGAGCCTCCTCAAAGAGACCCGGGCGACGAAGCTCTACTATTTTCCCGGACCGATCGTCCTCTTGCTGATCTTCCTGGGCCTCGACTACCTCGCCGAGTCGGTCCGCTCCTCCTCGCTCCCCGCCGTGCCGTGGCTGACGGGCCACCTCGGGATGCTCCCGACGATCAATGCCTACGCCCCCGGGACCTACCTGCTCGTCTTCTTCCTCTTCCTGACGATCCTCGGGCTCCTGTGGCTCCTTGTCCGCTACCTCCGGTGGATCACCACCGTCTACGCGGTCTCGAGCGCTCGGGTGATCGTGCAGCGCGGCATCCTCTCGAGGGACTTCGACGAGATCCCGATCAGCCAGGTGCGCGGGGTCGACGTCCACCAGTCGTTCTTCCAGCGTATGCTCGGCTACGGGACGATCCGGGTCTCGTCCGAGGGCGGGTCCTCGGTGGGCAACGAGGACTGGAGAGGGATCCCGAAGCCGTTCCAGTTCCAGCGGCTCGTGGAGAGCGCGAGCCAGACCCAACGGTCCGGGGTCCCATGGGGAGGTTCCCCTCCGACGGCGGCTGCACCTCCGGGGCCCGGGTACCTCCGACCGCCGGGACAGATGTAGGCGAGCGGCCGGGGCCTCTTTTAACCCGGGGACCGTAAACAGGCCCGGTCGGTCATGGCCGAGGACTTCGACGTCATCGTGGTGGGCGCCGGGATGGCCGGGCTCGACCGCGGCGATCCGGATCGCGAAGGGCGGGGCGAACGTGCTCCTGCTCGAGCGGGGCGCCGAGGCCGGGGTGAAGAACCTCTCGGGCGGGATCCTCTGGGGCGACGACCTGGACCGGGTGCTCCCCCAATGGCGCGACGAGATGCCCGTCGAGCGCCACATCATTCGGAAACGTTTCGGGATGATGACCGGCGACCGGTCCGTCGCCTTCGAGTACCAGGATGCCGGCTGGGCAAAGCCGCCGTACGTCGCCCACTCGGTGCTGCGCGCCCGCACCGATGCCTGGCTCGCGAAGCAGGCGGAAGCGGCCGGTGCCTCGGTAGTCACGAGCGTCCCGGTCGAGAAGCTGCTCTGGGAGGGATCGCGCGTTCGGGGCATCGTGCAGGGTGGGGAGTCGATGACCGCCCCGGTCACGATCCTCGCCGACGGGGCGAACTCCCGTCTCGCCCTCGGGACGCCGATCCGGCCGGCGCCCCGCCTCTCCGGGGAGGCGACCGAACTCGGCATCAAGGAGGTGTTCCGGCTCCCCGAGGCCCAGATCAACGAACGGTTCAATCTTCGACCGGGCGAAGGGCACGCCGAAGAGTGGGTCCCGGGATTCTTCCCCCCGGTGTGATGGGGGGCGGCTTCCTCTACACGAATCGCGACACCCTCTCCGTCGGCCTGATCCTCAACATCCAATCGCTCTTCGGCCGGGGCGTCAAGTCCCAGGAGATGATGGAGGCGTTCAAGCTCCACCCCGCGATCGCTTCGAGGCTCGCGGGAGCCGAGCTCGTCGAGTACGGAGCGAAGCTGATCTCCTCGGGGTGGGCGAGCCGTCCGGCGAGCTTCTCGGGCCGGGATGGATGGTCATCGGCGACGCCGCGGGGTTCGTCTTCTCGAATGGGATCGTGATCCAGGGAATGAATTACGCCGTACGCTCCGGGCTCGAGGCGGCCGAGACCGCCCTCGCGGCCAAGGCCCGGGGCGGGGGCGCGGCCTCCGAGCTCGAGCGAGTACGACCGCCGTCTCGGGTCGACGGGGATCCTCGCGGACTTCCGGGATTTCGCGCGGATGGACCGAGTGAAGTGGAACCCCCGCTTCTACACGGAGTACCCGGCCTTCGCGACGGAGATGCTGGGCCGCATGATGACCGAGACCGGCGCCCCCAAGTCCCCCGTTCGCAAGACACTCAAGGCGGCCCAACGGGCGGCGAAGCTCTCCAACTGGAAGCTCCTCACCGATGGCTACTCCGTCTATCGGAATCTCTGAGGGCCGAGGCCCGGCCTACCGGGCGCGGCGCTTGCGGATCTCTTCGGTGAGCGCGGGCACGATCGCGAAGAGGTCGCCGGCGATCCCGAAGTCGGCCACCCGGAAGATCGGCGCCTGGGGGTCCGAGTTGATCGCCACGATCACGCGCGAGCTCGATCATGCCGGTGAGGTGCTGGATCGCTCCCGAGATCCCGACGGCGATGTAGAGCTGCGGGGAGACCGATTGCCCGGTCTGTCCGACCTGGTAGGAGGTTGGCCGCCACCCGGCGTCCGTGACCGCCCGCGACGCACCGACGGCCGCCCCGAGCGCTCGCGCCAACTCCTCCACCAGCCGGAAGTTCTCGGCCGTTCGGAGCCCACGGCCGCCGCTGACGACGATCGTGGCGGTGGCGAGGCTCGGACCCTGTCCGGCCGAGACCGGCGCCTCGCCGGTGACCTCGCCTGTGGTCACGGCCAAGGGGACGGTAGCGCCCGGCTGGGTTTCGAACGCCGGGGGTGTCGAGGGGGGAGCGGCGACCGGGAACGCCCGGGGCCGCACCGCAATCACCGCGCGCTTCCCGACGAGACGGAGCTCTTCGGTCGCCCGGCCCCCGAAGACCGGTCGCACGATCGTCCAGCCGTCCTCCGCGGGACGGAGCTCCGTGACGCCGCTCGAGAGCGCGGCGTCCCAGCGAGCGGCGAGCCGACCCGCCAGCTCCCGGCCCCGGGCGGTCCCCGCCACAACGACGAGGCCGGCCGACATCGATTGGGCCGTTTCCCCGACCGTCGCCGCGAATGCTGCGGTCGACGGCCCCGCGCCCTTCGGGAGATCGACCACCATCAGACGGTCCAAAGCCAACCGGCCCCGCTCGCCGTCGTCGACCGGGCCGGGGGCCACTCCGATAAGCGGACCACCGGAGCCTGCCGCGGTTCGGCCCGCTTGGATCGCTTCAAGCGATTCGGGAGGGACCCTCCCGCCTCGCGTTTCGAGGGCGACGACGACCGTGCTCACGGCAGTACCTTCGCCTCTTCCGAGAGCGCACGCACGAGCTTCTCGGCCGCCTCCTGAGGGGAGGAAGACTCGATCATCTTCGCGCCGGTCCGGGGCGGGGGAGCCGGAACGCCGTCCCCCGGACCGCCGGGCGGTCGCTCTGGGAAAGGGCGGCTTCGACCTCGGCCGCCGGGATCCGGTCGATCGGAGCCTTCCGGGACTTGAGGATCATCGGAAGCTTCGCCGTCCTCGGGTCGTTCCAAGCCTGCTGGAGGCCGATGACCACCGGGGGCGGGGCCGAGACGTTCCGAACGGCCCCTTCGAGGGATTGCTGGAATCGGAAGCGGCCCTCGATGGCCGCCCATCGGAGGTCGGCCACCGATCCGAAGTCCGGCAGCTCGAGGAGCTCGGCCACGGCCGAGGGCACGGTTCCGGAGCCTTCGTCGAGCGACTGCTTCCCGGCAAGGATCAACCCCGGTGAATGGCGACCGACCGCGAGCGCGAGGGCCCGGGCGGTCCGGATCGGGTCGTGGGCGGTCCCCGGCGGCGCTTCGACCACCATCCCATGATCAACGCCGAGAGCGAGCGCGGCCCGGACCACCTCTTCGGCGCGGGCGACCGGGCCGAGGGCGATCGCCCGGACGGTCGTCCCGGGGGCGGCCTCCTTGAGGAGGAGGGCCTGCTCGACGGCCGACTCGTCGTAGCCCGCAAGGACGAACTTGACGCCGTCCGCGTCGAGCTCGGCGCCGGAGGCATCGGCCCGAAGCCGGGCCTCGGGTTCGGGGACCGGCTTGATCAGGACGACGATCTCCATCGGGGGACCCGGATCAGGGGTAGGTCGCGAGGAGCTGGCGGGCGATGACGATCCTCTGGATCTCGTTCGACCCCTCGTAGATCTGCGCGAGCTTCGCGTCCCGCAGGAGCTTCTCGACCGGGTACTCCTTCATGTAGCCGTACCCACCGAAGATCTGGATCGCCTCGTCGGCGATCCGCATCGCCGCGTCGGAAGAGAAGCATTTCGCGATCGAGGACTCGAGGCTCCCGCGCTCGCCGCGGTCGATCGTCCACGCCGACCTCCAGGTCAGGAGACGGGCGGCGGCGAGCTCCATCGCCATGTTCGCGAGCTTGATCTGGATCGCCTGGTGCTCGCCGATCGGCTTGCCGAACGTTTGCCGGGTCTTCGAGTACGCCGCCGCGTGATCGAGGGCCGCTTGGGCGATCCCCGTGGCGAGCGCTCCGATCGGCGTCCGGGTCTGGTCGAGCGTCCGCATCGCGATCGAGAAGCCCTCCCCCTCGGCCCCCAGCCGGTCCGAGACCGGCACCCGGGCCTCCTCGAACCGAACCGTGCTCGTCGCCGAGGCCCGGTGGCCCATCTTCTCCTCCTCCTTCCCGGGAATCACCCCGGCGGTGCCCCGGGGGACGAAGAGCGCCGTGATCCCCTTGTGCTTGAGGGCGGGGTCGGTCGTGGCGAAGACGGTGTAGAGGCTCGCGAACGGGCCGTTCGTGATGAAGCACTTCTCACCGGTAAGGACGTAGTGGTCACCTTTGAGGGTCGCCCGGGTCTTCAGCGCGCCGGCGTCGCTCCCCCCGCCGGGTTCGGTGAGGCAGAAGGAGGCCAGGTGGTACTCCGCGCAGAACGGCGAGAGAACCCGTCGCTTCTGCTCCTCGGTCCCGCCGAGGAGGATCGGTTCGAGCGCGAGGCAGTTCGCGATGATCGAGGTCGTCATCCCCGCGCACGCCCGCGCGAGCTCCTCGACGATCAGGCACTGCTGGACGAGATTGAGGCCGCTCCCGCCGTACTCGGTCGGGACGTTCAGGTTCATGAGGCCGAGCTCCCAGGCTTTCCGGTAGATCTCCTCAGGGAACCGGCGGCCCGGTCGCACTCGGCCGCGTGGGGCGCCATCTCGGTGCGGGCGAACTTCCTCGCGAGGTCCTGCAGGCTCCTCTCGTCCTCCGAGAGCGAGAAATCGGGCATGTTCGCGAACCGGCGACGCGACCATCGGAATCCGCTATATCTGGTTTGGGCCGTGCGATGGCGGTGAACCGGACGCGGAGGCGGTCGAGAGCGCCGCACAGCCGCGAATTGCGCGTTCACGGCTTTGCTCGCTACGATCGGGACCGGCGGGCCCGCACGGGCGCCCCGGAGGTCATCCTCGCAGAAGGAAAGACGGTCGAGCACCTGATCGAAATCGTTCGGGCGCTTCGGAAACAAGGCCTCGGCGCCCTGATCTCTCGGCCGACCGCAGCTCGACTCCGGGCACTCCGACAGGAGGGGAATACCGGACTTCCGGTTGAATTCCTTGCGAGCGGCCGGCTCGTCCGGCTCGCGGGACCCCTCGGTGATAGGGCCCCCCGCGGCGCGGTCGCCATCCTCACCGCTGGGACCGCCGATGTTCCCGTGGCGGAGGAGGCCGAAGCGCTGCTCAAGGCCTTCGGGGTCCGGGTCGTCTTGGCCCACGACGTCGGCGTCGCGGGGATCCACCGGCTCGAGCGCGCACTCGACCAGCTCGAACGGAGCGGACCGCGGGCCTACCTAGTCTTTGCGGGCCGGGAAGGAGCGCTTCCGACCGTGGTCGCCGGCCTCGTCCGCGCCCCGGTCGTCGGGGTCCCCACCTCGGTCGGGTACGGTCGGGGGGGTCGCGGCTCGGCGGCGCTGCTCGCCATGCTGCAATCGTGCGCCCCCCTCGCCGTGGTGAACATCGACGCGGCCGTCCCCGCCGCGTTGTTCGTGCTCCAGCTCCTCGCCGCGTCGGGACGACGGGCCGGCCGCCCGTAGGGCGCCCGCAGGGACCTTCCGGGCGGCTAGGTCAGCTTTTTGACAGGGTGTTACCGTCCTAAGGACATGCCGCGCGCGCTCCTCTCCGAGGAGGCCGAACAGGAGGAGCAGGCGGACCGGGATCGGCTCCGCGAGCTCCGAGACAAGCTTCACGCGCTGCTCGACCGCCGGCGCCTCCAGTTCGAGGAGGTCCGCCGGCTCACCGACGAACAGGATCGGCTCCACGACGCGCGTCAACCCGGCGAGCGCGAGGTCGAGCGGATCCACCGGGAGTACCGGGACATCGGCCAGGCCATCGCCGAGGGCCGACGACTCCGCGACGAGGCGCGCCGGAAGCTCGACGAGGCGCTCATCGAACTTCGGGAGTTCCGAGCCAAGCTCCCGAGGGGGAAGCTGCGCGACCCGAGGCGATCCGACGCGAGATCGCCGAGCTCGAGCACGCCCAGCAGACGAAGACGCTCACGATCGCCGAGGAGAACGCGCTCATCAA
Source organism: uncultured Thermoplasmata archaeon (assembly GCA_963696985.1). Lineage (GTDB taxonomy): Archaea > Thermoplasmatota > Thermoplasmata > Lutacidiplasmatales > UBA184 > Lutacidiplasma. The sequence continues at coordinate 410,797 of CAVOMG010000001.1, forward strand.
GCGACTCCGCGAGCTCGTCAAGGTCGCCCAAGAGGCCGAAGGGACCCAGAAGGTCCAGGAGGAGCGACGGCGCCAGCTCGCGGCCCTCGAGGCCGCGCTCGTCGAGCGGCGGACCGCGGTCGGGAGCATCTCCGCTGAGCTGGAGCGCCTGAAGTCCGAGCGGGACGCCCGGATGCAGTCGATCCGCGGCCGGCTCGAGGGAGCCGGCAAGCTCGTAGCGGAGATCCGGGAGAAGGCCCGCGCCCGGGGGGCCGCCCTGGACCGGCTCCGGGCACTTAGCGCTCAGATCGATGAGCTTGAGCGGGAGGCCGACGGTCTCTCCCGCAAGTCCCGCGACCGCCGGTCCGAGGCCCGCCAAGTGCTTCAGGAGTACCGCCGCTCGGTCTCGGGTCCCAGTGGCGAGGCGGGGGCGGCGCAGACCGTCGCCGACCGCCAGCTCGAAGAACTCCTCAAGCGCGGCCGCGTTACGCTGCGGGGTTAGACCGATCGACCCTCACACGAGGGTCGAGACCGGGGCGTAGATGTCGATGACCGTGACGTCGAAAATCAGGGTCTCGCCGACGACCTCCTGGTTGAAGTCCTCGGTGAACGTGTCGCTCGTATAGTTCACGGCCGAGACGATGTAGTTGCCACTCGAGGACGACTGGCAGGCCCCATTGGCCGTGTGCCCCGCGAGGTGGCCGGCCTCGTCCGGCGTCAGGAGGTTCATCACCGTGATCTGCCCCGAGCCGTTCGAGGTGCTCGTGACGTTGGTGACCTGGGTCTCCCACCCTTGGAGGGTGGCGGTCTCCCCGACGAAGGCGAAGTTTTCGAGCGTGACGCTCGTCAAGTTGGCGCTGAAGACCTCGGTCTCCCACCCGTACTTGGGATTGGTGAAGTAGGTCCCGGTCGTCGCGAGGACGCCGGGGTACTGGGCGTTGAACTGCGCCCCGGTCAACGTCTCGACGACGGGGACATGGACCGTGAGGGGGAGGGTCACCAAGCACGCCGGGTTCGGACTCCCGTAGCCGAGTTCGGGCGGGACCAGGATCGATCGCGTCTGGTTGCCGGTGAGACCGACGAGGCCCTGCCAGAACCCGGTGACGACCTGGATGAAGCTCTTGTTGGCGAAGGAGTACCCGCTGGAAGGCGCGTTCGAGCCGACGTACACCGGCAGGGCAGTGTAGTTCCCCGGCGCACCGCGCAGATGGTACTCCAGGGCCTTCGGATAGGTGCTGTTCTGGATCGCTACGCTGTAGATCGAGGTGTCGAAGACCTTCCCCTGCTCCGGCCCCGAGCCGAACACGCCGATGTACGCTACCGTCACGTTGTCCCCCTGTCGGACGGTCAAGGGGGCGCCCGCGGACTTCGAGGCGTTGTGTACGTAGAGGTACGCCCCCGTTGCGCCGCCGGCGATCAGCACGACGACCACAAGGACGACGACCGGAAGGATCGAGGGGTTCTGGGCCATGATCCCGAGGGGGTCAGTACGTCGCGTGTCTCGTCATCGGATCGGTGAGACAGGTGCTCCTCATTCCCCCGCCCCCGACCCGGCCACAGATATAAAACCCTCGCACGGGCCGGGGGCGACGTCCTCGACCGAGGGATACCGACGTCGGGCGCATCCTGGGCAAGAGGCGGCAGGACGCCTGGGTTCCGGACGCGCCCTACCCTCGGCCCCCGACCGTACGATCTCCGACCGACCCGGAAGACAGCTATAGGAAGGTGGTTCCTCGGTCCCAGGCGACACCGAATGGGCGCGGGACCGGCGGAAGACGCCGAATCGTTGATCCGGGAGGCCGAAGGGACCCTCCTTGACCTCTCGATCGAGGCTCAACGGGCGGCGTGGGTCTACGAGACGTTCATCAACGAGGACACCGAGGCGCTGACCTCGAAGGCCGACGCCCGGGTGACGCTCGCGACCGTAGGGCTCGTGAAGCGCTCCGCCCGGGTCCCCACGGAGGGACTTTCGTTCGAGACGGCCCGCAAGCTCCGCCTGCTCAGGCTCTCCCTCCCCCTCCTCTCCCCTTCGGACCCTCGAGAGAGCGAGGAGCTCGCCCGATTGGTCGCCTCCATGCGCGGCCGCTACGGGAAAGGGCGGGTCCGCCTCCCGGGGGGCACCGAGGAGCTCGACCTCACGGGCGTTTCACGTCGGCTCGCCGAGAGCCGGGATCCGCGGGAGCTCGAGGAGCTCTGGACGGGGTGGCATGCCGTCGGCCGACCGATGCGCCCGGAGTTCGAGCAGTACGTCGATCTCTCGAACCGGGGGGCGAGAGAGGTCGGCTTCCCGGACACCGGGGCGATGTGGCGGTCGAAGTACGACCTTTCCCCGGAGGCATTCGCCGAGGAGACGGAGCGTCTCTGGGGCCAGGTGCGGCCTCTCTACCGGTTGCTCCACGCCTACGTCCGGCGGCGTCTCGCCGCCCTGTACGGGCCATCGGTCGTTCCCCCCGGCGGCCCGATCCCGGCCCACCTGCTCGGGAACATGTGGGCACAGTCCTGGGAGCACCTCTATCCGGTCCTCGCCCCTTCGGGGAGCGCCCCGGCCTTCGACCTCTCTGAGATCCTGAAGAGCCGTCGGGTGGACGAGCGGGAGCTCGTCCGGATCGCGGAGCGGTTCTTCGTCTCCCTGGGCTTTGATCCGCTTCCGGCCACGTTCTGGGAGCGCTCGATGTTCGTCAAGCCGCCGGGCCGCGAAGTCCTCTGTCACGCAAGCGCCTGGAACATCGACTTCGAGGACGACCTCCGGATCAAGATGTGCATCGAAGTGACCGAGGAGGAGTTCTACGTCGTCCACCACGAACTCGGTCACAACTTCTACCAGCGGGCCTACAAGGGTCAGCCGTTCCTGTTCCGGGACAGCGCGAACGACGGGTTCCACGAGGCCGTCGGCGACACGATCGGACTCTCGGTCACGCCGGAGTACCTCGAACGGTTGGGATTCCTCTCCGAGCTCCCGGGGCCCTCGGCGGACCTCGGGCTGTTGCTCCGCCGGGCGCTCGAGAAGATCGCCTTCCTTCCGTTCGGGCTCCTGGTCGACCGCTGGCGGTGGGGCGTGTTCTCCGGGGAGATCCCGCCCGAGCGCTACAACGCCGCGTGGTGGGATCTCCGGCAGCGCTACCAGGGGATCGTCCCGCCGGTCCCCCGGAGCGAGGCGGATTTCGACCCCGGGGCGAAGACCCACATCCCCTCGAGCACCCCGTACATGCGCTACTTCCTCGCGGCGATCCTCCAGTTCCAGTTCCACCGAGCGCTCGCCGAGTCGGCCGGCTGGAACGGCCCGCTCCACCGATTCTCCGTCCATGGCTATGCGGACGGGGGAGCGCGGCTCCGGCGGATGTTCGAGATGGGGGCGAGCCGGCCCTGGCCGGACGCCCTCGAGGCGCTCACCGGTCGGCGCGAGATGGACGCCTCGGCGATCCTCGATTACTTCCGACCGCTTAGGAGCTGGCTCGAATCCGAGACCCGGGGGGCCCCCATCGGCTGGCCGGGGGAGTGAGCTTCCCCCCGGAAATCGGGTCGATATTGACCCCAAACCGACAAAAGGCCGGCCCGGCCTGTTACGGACGGAGTCTTCGGGGAGTGCGCGCGGCGCGATGGGCCCGGGTCGGGGCCGTGATCCTTATCGGACTCGCCATCGGACTACCGAATGCCTCCTGGATCGACGCGCCACGGACGGCGGCCTCCCCGGCGGTGGGTGCCACAGACCAGCCCCCGACCATTACGGCAAGCCTCACCTCTCAACCCTCGGCGCCTTCGGAGACTGCCGGGAGCGCCTCGGCCGGCGATCTTGGCACCCCCATCATCTGGCTCGGCGGACCGAGAGTGCCCTTGGCCGTCCCGGCGTCAGTGGGCCCGCCCCTCGGTGGACCCCAGTCGGTCGATCCGTACGCGAGCTACGGCAGCGAGCCGGCGCCGATGGGCCTAGGAGAGTACGGGATCGGGTCGTCCGGCGCCGCCTACACGTACACCACCTCTGCGTTCGAAGGGACCGCTCGGATCGGCACCTACTCCGCCGTCGGGAACCGGGGGACCAACTCGACCACCCTGCAGCTGAACGCGGTCGTCGTGATGTCGAAGGGGAGCGCCCTCGCCGAATATTGGATCCAGGACGTTCCGATCTACAACACCAGCTCTCACTACATCTACTTCGAGAACAACGTCTGGAACTTCTCCGGAACCAACCCGCCGAGGCTGCCGGCGAACTCCGTCTCGGGCAACGGAACGGTGTACACCTCGGGAAGCGACCAGTACTATGCCGACTCCGCCAGCAGCTATTACTCCGGAAGCGGCACGACGTTGACCCTGCCGGCGAACGTCTCGGCCGAGGTCGTCGCGAGCAACGTCTCCGGATACACGCACGTGGCGTTCCGGTTCAACGACGGCTACGGCTGGGAGACGTACGACAACGTCACCTTCCCCTGGACGAAAGGCTGGACGTACCACGGGTTCGAGGTCACGGGGGCGTCGTACAACCCGTTCGGCCTCTTCGATGACGCGGAATGGATCGTCGGCGGGCCAGGGAACTCCGCCTCGACCGATATCCTCCACTCGAATCTGAACCTCTCCCTTCAGGAGTTCAACGGGCACAACTTCGAGGGCGTGCGGGCGGCCTACGATTTCGGCGGCGACACGGCCGAGACCGCTTCGAACGCCCAGGCCGCCTTGCCGGTCGGGTCCTCCTCCCGGCCCCCCCGCCGACCGGTTGCTCGCGGGCTCGGGCTCGCTCCGCGCGCTCTGGGGCGAGAGCAATCTCTCCGTCGTGAACGTGAGCGCCCCCATCCAAAACGGGACCCTGCTGGTCAGCGGCTCCACCGTTCCGTATCGGGGGACGATCGCGAACCTCACCCTCTTCCCGGGCGCCTATCACTTCGCCGTCGAGGACGCTTCGGGGATCGTCGCCTCGAAGAACGTGACCGTGACCGCCGGGGAATATCTCCCGCTGAGCTTCGCCGAACTCTCGATCGGCCCGAACCGGACCTCGGCCCAGCAGAACGTCACGGCGAAAGGGTCGGGGTTCGCCGCGGGCTCGACCGTGTCGGTCGATTGGCCGAACAACGCGACGCCGGTCTGCAACGCCACCGCCGGCTCGAACGGATCGTTCAACTGCCGGTTCTCGGTCCCGCTCGACCCGGCGGGATCGTACAACCTGACCGCCTCGGACGATGCATCGGCCGCCGACGTTGCCTATTCCATCCTCACGATCACGACCAATCTGACGGTCACCGCCGCCTCGACCGCATCGGCGGTCGATTACGGCATTCCCCTCACGTTCTGGGCCAACGCCACGGGAGGGTTCCGGCCGTACCTGGGCTACCTCTGGAACTTCGGCGACGGCACCTTCGACACCACTGCCTTGAACACGATCAATTACACGTACACCAAGACCGGCCCGTTCACCCTCGCCGTGACGGTCCATGACCGGATCGGGGATGCGATCTCGGCCCAGACCTCGATCACGATCCGGCCCGACCCGAGGGTGAGCGCCCCCTCCGGGAACCGGACCTCCGCGGACGTCGGCCAGTCGGCCACGTTCTCGGTCCTCGGATCGAACGGCGCCGGCCCGTACCAATACACCTGGACCGGCCTGCCCGCCGGATGCGTCGCGAGCGGCTCCTCGGTGAACTGCGCCAACCTCACCACGCCCGGCGATTCGACCATCGACGTCACGATCACGGACTCTGAGGGCGTCCGCTCCACGGGTCCCCCGCTCGCCTTCGAGGTCTACCCGGATCCTCGCGTGCGGTCGCTCTCGAACCTCCAGCCGTACCTCGACGTCGGTCAGAACCTCACTCTGTTCGCGGATGTCGTCAACGGCTCCGGCGGGTTCACGTACGTCTGGTCCGGCCTCCCGTCCGGTTGCGCGCCAACCTCCCCGCTCGTCAACTGCCGGATGAACGCCTCCGGGTCGCTCTCGGTCTCGGTGGTGGCGAGGGACTCGAACGGGGCACGAGCGAGCTCCTACAGCCTTCCCGTCGACGTCGCGGCCGACCCGACCGTGGTCCTCACCGCGGACCACGCTCCCGGGGCGGACGTCGGCGAACCGCTCGGACTTGCGGCCACGGTGAAGGGCGGTTCCGGCGCCCTCTGGTACTCCTGGTCCGGTCTCCCGACCGCGTGCGTCTCGGAGAACCTCTCCCAACTCGAGTGCGCGGCGCGCTCGACTGGGGCGCTCACCGTCTCCGTTTCCGTGGTCGACGAAAGCGGCGCCCGGGCGGCCGCCAGCCTCCCGATCACGGTCTATGCGGACCCCCAGATCGATTGGATCGGGACGCCGACGAACGTTACCGACGTCGGGCACCCGATCTCGGTCGGCGTCCAGGCCTCGGGCGGCGAGGGTCCGTACACCTACGGATGGGCGGACCTCCCTACCGGCTGCCTCCCGCCCGACGGCGCGGAGCTCGACTGCGCGCCGAGCACGGCCGGGTCGTTCGCGACCGCCGTCGAGGTGACCGACGTCAACCGGGGCACGGCCAACACCTCAGCCATCGGGATCCTGGTCAACCCGTCCCCGTGGATGCGAACGCCCTCGGTTTCCGAGGCCCGGGTCGTGGCTGGTTACCCGCTGACGATCACGGCGGGGCCGAGCGGGGGGACCGGCCCCTACTCCTACGAGTGGCTTCAATTGCCCGGGGGATGCGATCCCCGGAACGTGTCCGAGATCAGCTGCCGCCCGACCGAATCCGGCCACTTCGAGGTCACGGTCCTCGCGACCGACGCGCTCGGCGAGAGCGCGAACGCGACGGTCGAGATCACGGTGATCGCCGCGGTGCTCGGGCTCTCGCCGAACGAGGGGTATGCGGTCATCGCTCTCGGGCTCGCCGCGCTCGGAGTGACGGTCGCGCTCGTCGTGCGATGGGTCCGGCGCTCGGCGCGTTCGAAACGTGAGACGCCGTCGGGACCGGTGCCCCCCGGGCCTAAACGGGCAGGCCGCCGGTTCGACGGCGCGATCGGGTCAGGATCTCGGCGGGGCCCCCGGGATGAACCGGAGCGCGATCGAGTTCACGCAGTGCCGGGTGTTCCGGGGGGTGAGCCGCTCCCCGAGGAAGACGTGGCCGAGATGGGCCCCGCAGGCCGCGCATTCGATCTCGGTGCGCTGCCCATCTGGATCCGGGAGGCGCCGAACCGCCCCCGGGATCTCGAGATCGAAGCTCGGCCAGCCGCAGCGGGCATCGAACTTGTCCTCCGACCGGTAGAGCGGAGCCTCGCAGCGCTTGCAGACGTACGTTCCCTGGCCGGTATAGTGCTCGTACTCGCCCGAGAACGGTCGCTCCGTCCCTCGATGGACGATGACCCGCTCTTCCTCCTTGGTCAGGGGGCGCAGGTTCCGGTTCGTCGGTTCCGTCACGTCGAGCTCGAGCGCGGCCAGGTACATCCCGATTGCGACGGTTCTCGGGCCAACCGGCTCGGACCTCGAGATTAAGGGGGGCCGAACCGTAGGGCGAGCACATGGCGGGGAGCGGGCCGGCGGGCGAGCCCCCGGCGGCCGCGCGGTCGGAGGAGGTCGACCTCCTGAACTACCTCGGCGACTTTCTCAAGTCGGCGGACCGACCGAGATTCCTCCTCATCACCGGCGCGGTGGGGATGGGGAAGAGTTCGCTCTTGCGGGCCCTTCTCCCCTTCGTGCCCGGCCCGAAGTTCTTCGTCGGGTACCTGCCGATCCCGGCGGCCCCGGGGACGGTCGGGGGCGCTCATGATGTCGCCCTGCTCGTCGCGGACCCCCAGCTCGAGCAGACCGCCGGCTCGTCACCGGAGGATCCCGGGACCGAGCAGGCTGGCGGGCCCCCTTCGGCCGAGGCCTCGATCCTCCCGGCGCCGCTTCGCGAGTCGCTGGATCGGCTCGGCGGTCACGGTGTGGTCTTCGTCGACTCGTGGGACCGCGGTTCGGACGGTTTCTTCCGAGCCCAGGTCCGCTCTCCGCAAGGCGTCCGGACGCTCACAGCCCCGGCGAACTCGATCGGCGCGATGCAGGTCTCGATCCTCTCGACCCCCGTCCACCTCGTGATCGCGATGACCCCCGAAGCCAGTGCTCCTTTGACCTCGACCGCCGATGCAGTCGTCGAGCTCCACGAAACGACCCGCCAGGGCGCCCGACTGCGGATCGCCACGACGAGCAAGGCTCGCGGGGTCCACTACCCGTTCAACCCGGACTACCTCTACACGCTCGAAGAAGGCCGGTTCCGTGCCCTGCCGAATCTCCCGAAGGGGTTCCGGCCACCGGTCGGACCTCCCGATCCGGATCCGGATGAGCGGGCCACGACCCTTTGGCCCGGCTCGGAATCGTATGCCCAGGCGTTCGGTCGAATGCGTTCGGGGGGTTTCACCGGCCTCGCGATGTCGAACGACTGCCCGGACACGCTCCCGCACGTTCTGGCGGTCCCGCTCACCATTCACGCGCTCCGCTCCGGAGGTCGCGTCGTCTGGATCCCGGCGCCCTCGGTCCGGCCCTCGCGGATCATCGGCCAGATAACCAACCATGTCCCGGCCGACTGGATCCGGGAGCGGTTGCGATTCGTGTCGGCGAGCGGCGACGACCCGGGCCTCGGCGAGCTACGGTCGTGCATCCTCCCCCTCCGCCGGGACGTCTCGGGCGACGACATGAGGACCGCCAACGCCCCGGGGGTCCCGCCCATCTTCCCCGATGCCCACCGTTTCCTGCGGGACCACCCTCCGTCGACCCCGGCCCTGTACGTGCTCTCGATCGACGGCTTACGGGCGGCGGCGGACGCCGCCGAGATCCCCCTCGACACGGCCACGATCCCGGTGGTGTTCGGGACGTACGCCCGGATCGCCGGATTCCACGGCTTCGGTTTCGGACGGTCGGAGGACCCCCTCGTGGCCCAGCTACGATCGACCATCGACACGCTCCTGCAGTCCGAGATGGTCTTCGGCCGACCGGTGATCTACGGGGTACGGCCGTCGACCCGAGCCTACCTCATTGACTGGGTCGCGCCGGACCAGCGCTACACCCTGGTCCCCGTGGTCTGACGGAGCTTCAACCTGGAGGGCTAGCCCCTGGAGGGTCGCCCCCGTCCGACGTTCGGAGCGCGGGGCCGGCGCCGATGCGCTCGACCAGGAGCTTGACGGCCTCCCGGGGCACCCCTCCCGACCGGTCGACGATGTCGTCGACGTCGCCCGCGCCGAGAAGGACCAGGGCGGAGGCCGCGGCCGTCTCCACCAGGCGACGCATCGCGTCGCGATCGACCGGGGTGAACTCGAGGACGGTGCAACGGGAACGCATGGGAGCCGAGATCGACCCGAGGTCGTTACAAGCGAGGATGAAGATCGTGTACCCGGAGCCCTCCTCCATCGCCGAGCGCAGCGCACCTTGAACGCCTGGTGCCAACGACTCCGCTTCGTCGAAGAAGAAGATCCGGAACGGAGCGCCCCGCTTGGGGGGCAGCCGGGAGAGCGGGATGATCCCGCTCTGGATGACCGGGAGGCCGCGGTCGTCGGCGGTCCGCAGCTGGTAGAAGCTGTTGTCGAACTCGGGACCGAGCACCTCCCGGGCGAACGCCCGGGCCGCCGTGGTCTTCCCGATCCCGGGGGGACCATAGAGGAGCAGGTTCGGGGGGACGATCCGGCCGGACCGCACCCCTTCGACCAGGCTTCGCAGCCGCGTGATCACCGCTTCTTGGCCGACGATCCCCGAGAGAAGCCGCGGCCGGAACTCCTCCATCGAGATCCGGCCGGAAGGGCTCGAATGCATCCCGGGAGCCCAGCCTCGGTCGACCTATTCAATCGTTGGTTCCGAAGGCCCACCGTTCCGGGGTCGATGTACCATAGCTGTCAATGACCGGTGCCCTCGCTCGAGCGCGCCTTCGCCGAGTGCGACTCGCGCTCCCGCGAGTTCCGTCGGAGCTCCTCGACCAGGTGCTCTCCGAGCGGCGTCAACCGGTAGACCTTGACCCGGCGATCCGCGCCCCGGGCGTGGCTTCGCTCAACGGAGAGCGCCCCCGAAAGGACCAGACGTTGCAATGGTCCGGCGAGCGTTCCCTGGTTGACCCCGAGGGCGTCGATCATCCCGCGCTGCGTGAGCCCGATGGGCGGAATGTCCCCCGGCGCGGTCCGGCCTTGGCGGGCGACGTGGAGGAGGATCCGGTAGGAGGTTCGGAGGTTCCCATACTTCGGGTCGATCGGGCGGCCGATCGGAGACGGGGCGGGGGCAGGCTTCGGTGGGTCCGACGAGGTCGGGGCGACGGCAGCCGGAACGGGGTCGGAGCGGGAAGGCGCGGCGGGTGGTGGCGCCAGAGGAGGCTGTTCCAGGGGGTGAACCCAGGGGGAGTTCGGCGTCGGCGCAGGGCCGGAAGTTGACGGGGGATCGATCGGGTCTTTCATGGCGTGAGGACCCGGCCAAAAGCGTTGGAGCGCCCACAGGGTGATCCCGGCGGCCGCGAGGACCGCAACCCCAGCGAGGAACCCGAGCCAGAACGCGCTGACGGGCAGGCGATGCTCCCCCCACGGGAATGGCGGCCCGAGGGGATAGCGGTTCGTCTCGCGGCGCGCTACCGGCCGGGGGGTCCGCGGAGCACTCCCCCCGGCTCACCGGCGAGGCCCGCCCCTTCCGTCGCGACGCCTCGCTCGAGCTCGTCAGCGAGTCGGCGGCTTTCCGATGACTGGAGCCGGGTGCGCACGAGGAGAGCGCCCACGAGCACGCTAGCCACCACGGCCCCACTCACTAGGCCCTCCGCGAACGTCGGGATCCCGGTGGCCGGCCCGCCGCCGTGGGGAGGGGTCACGACGGCGTGCGCTTCGACCGTCAGGTTCGCTTCCGCGAGGCTGCTCACCCCGAGAGCATCGGTCGCGTTCACGACGATCGTGAAGTTGCCCGAGACCGTCGGGACGCACTCGAGCGTGGTGGTGTCCGCGCTCGTGCATCCGGCGGGCAGGCCCGAGTAGCCGATCGTGAACGGGGCGGTTCCCCCGACCACGCTGACCTCGAACGTCGCCCCACCGCCTTCGACGATCGAGGGACTCGACACGCCGAACGAGGCGACGCTCGGAGCGGCGTGTACGGTGAGCAGGACGCTCGATGCGGCAGTGACGCCGAGGACGTCGGCGGTCTGGACCCCGATCGTAAAGTTTCCAAGCTCGGAGGGCTGGCAGGTGAAGGAGAGTTCGCTCGCGCCGGAGCAGCCGTTCGGGAGACCCGAATATCCGATGCCGATGGGTCCGACCCCGCCCGCTAAGGCGGCCGATACTCCGGTCGACATCCCGAAATCGAGTACGGTCCTCGAGAGGGCGAACGAGTCGACCGAGAGGCGCGCCGCGACGTCCACCGGGGTCGACGCGGTTTCCTGCACGCCGAGGGCGTCCGTGGCCGTCAGCCAGATCACGTACGATCCCGCCGCCGAAGGCGTGCAAGCGAGCGTCGTGGTGTTCATCGAGGCACACCCCCCGGGGAGGCCGTCGTAGTGCAGCGTCGAGACGTTGACGCCATCCGAGATGCTCGACGTGAGCGTGAAGGGGACCCCGACCTCGGTCCTCGAAAGACTCGCCGAGAGCGGAGCGAGCCGCATCCCCGCGACGACCCGCAGGGCCGCGCTCGCCGTGTCGTTCGCGACCCCGACGGTCGTGCCCGGGAGCCCGAGCGTGATCGTGAGGTTCACGGTCATCGTGAAGTTCCCAACGGCCGTCGGCCGGCAGGCGACGCCCGGACCAGTGGCGGTTCCGCAGCCGGGCGGGAGTCCGGTATAGCGGTAGGTAGACGGACCGCTCGTCACCACGTTCGTCACGTGGACCGTGACGTTCATGCCCGTCTCCGCGAGCGCCACCGAGCTCGTCAGATCCGGGCCGATCTCCGTCCAAGATGCGTTCGCACAGACGTAGCTCTCCTCGGAGAGCTGACGGTTGAGCATCCCCACCCCCCCGATCAGGGTGGGATGGACGCCCCCGAACAGGACGAAGCCCGACAGGTCCGGATCGAACTCGAAGTCGCCCCCGTAGGTCGGCTGGGGGGCCTTTTGAGCGGTGAGCTCGGTCCACGCGGTGCCCGAGAACCCCCACATCGAGTTCGAGGTCGTAAGCGTCAGGCTGAACCCCGCGATCCCAAGGCCGCAGACCCCGCCGTAGGCGACGACGGAGGAGGTCGCCGGATCGTAGGTCATCGATTCGAGGGCGATGGCTCCGGGGTTTCCCGAGACGCTTGAGCTGACGTCCGTCCACGCCGCACCGTCGAACTCGTACGTGCGAGCGGTGCAGCTCTGGATCCCGAGGAGCGAGGAGACGCCCCCATAGTAGACCAAGCGCGAGATCGCGGGGTCGTAGGCCATCGCCCCCTCCGCAGGCGGTGCATTGGTGGTCGAAACCGCGGCCCAATAGCCACCCTGGAACGTCCAGGTGTCAGTCAGGTTTCCGGCGGTGGCCCCGGCCACCCCAAAGCCCCCATACAGGACCGCCGCCGAGATTGCCGCATCATAGACCATCGAGGCGTCGGCCCGAGCCGAGGGGGCGACGGACGACCCGGCCGTCACATTGGTCCAGGCGCCCCCCGAATACGTCCAAGTGTCCGAAAGGAAGGTGCCGCCCGGGCTGAGTCCGCCGAACAGGACCACGTCACTGTCCGCCGCGTCGTAGGTCAGCGAGGCGTACTGGCGGGCGGGGGGGGCCGAGGAGGGGGAGAGCTCCGTCCAAGTGCCCGCCCGATAGGACCAGGTCCCCATCATGGCGGTGCTGGAGATAGTGGAGTTGGCGGTCGGCGTGACCAGGAGCATGTAGCCATCCCCAGAATCGTAGGTCATCGAAGTGGGGGTGGAGGCTCCCGGAACGTTGAGCAGGGAGGGGATGATGGAGGCCGGGACGGCAGTTGCGGGGGAGGGGGTGGAGAAGGAGGCCAGCGAGCGAGCCGGTTCGATCGTACCGCCCCCGGTCGGGGTGTGGGTGGTCGTCCCGGACGGGCTGACGGCGCCCAGCCCGCCGAAGGCGACCGATCCCGCCAGCAGGAGGAGGAGGGGGAGAACGACCGGGAGGCGGTTCACAGACGACTCCCGTTCACCGCTCGGAGCTTCCGTTGAAGTTCGCGTTGTCGCATCCGGTGGGAAGGCTCGGGTCCGCTCGGCGTCTCCACGGGCTGGTACCAGGACGAGTTGACCGGCGGGACGAGGGAGTCGACGAGATCCATGTATCGTGTGTAACGCTCGACTGGCCCTTCGCTGGGGGAAGGGCCCAACCGCTGGCCCAGACTCGGCATTCGTACGGTTTCGGCGCTTGCGACCATCGGGCAGGATTGTGTCTCTTGACGTTCATATACCCCCCCCGGATAGATGCGGCCAATATTGCATTCCGGCCGTCAGGAAGGGTCATTCCAGGGGAGTCCGACGCTGAGGTCGCGCTTGCGGTCCCGGTTCGATCGATCACAGACCCGAAGGATCCCTCGGCCGCGGGCCTAGTGCACACGGGGGTGTTCGCAAGTAATTGGTTGCGAATCAGGATCGACCCTTCGGGTCGGCTCTTGGGTCGCCCCCGCATGGATCGCGGTGCTCTCCTGTTGGTGCCCGCCCCAAGACCGTCTCCCAATTCCCCGTAGTTCAGGTCAACCGGGACACTCTCCGGCAACGAGTCGGTTGAAGGTGGGTGGCCACACCGACCTCTCATTAGCCTGGATTTTCGCGCCGAAGTAACAGCTGAGGATTCCGCCCCCTCAGTGCTGTAGCCTTCGTCGATAATTCCGGCTCTCGGGGCCCGTCGGGTTCAGGCCCGCACAACAATAAGCCCCCCGGCCCGACCCACGATCCCCGAGCTCTCCCGTCGAGCACAGACCTCGCCTTCTCGAGGTTGCCGCGTTCTTTCCCGCGGCCTCCCTCCGTCCGACCCGTCCAACCGAATGCTTTATTGTTGAGATATGCATGAGCCTATGTGCGCGACCCTCGAGACTTCTTCCGCGAGCCCGGTCACCCCCTCCAGCGCCGCTACGAGGCCCTCCGCGCCTACTTCCTCGAGGGGCGTTCCGCCGCCGAGGCAGCCCGACGGTTCCACTACTCGGCCCACTCCCTCGAGGTCCTGGCCTCCCAGTTCCGGCGGGACCAGCTTCCTCCGTTCTTCCGGGACATTCCCCACGGTCGCAAGGACCGCCCCGTCGCCGAGCCGCTCCGGGAGGCGGTTCTTCGCCTCCGTCACGAAGAGAGCCTCAGTGTGATCGACATCGCCGAGCGACTGCGCTCGGAGGGCCGCCCGGTCAGCTTCCATACCGTCTGGCTCCTCCTTCGGGAGGCCGGGGTCGGTCGACTGCCTCGTCGCACCGCCGAGCAGCGGGGGCGGCCCCCACTGCTCGCGCCCCCGGTCTCCGACGCGGGCCAACTCCTTCTCCGTTCCGGCGTCGAGGTCGAGTGCCGCACCCCACTCCTCTTCCTCTTTGCGCCGTTCCTCGAGGAGGTCGGCTTCGAGAAGCTGGTTTGGCGAGCCCACTACCCGGGGTCCGCGATGATCCCGGCCCCGGCGTATCTCCGTTCGCTGCTCGCCCTCAAGCTGCTCGGTCGACCGAGGCACAACCACGTGATGCCGATTGCTGACGACGAAGGACTGGGGTGGTTCGCGGGACTCAACGTCCTGCCGAAGACCACCGCCCTCTCCGACTACTCGTATCGGGTGGGGGACCGCCCCCACCGAGCGCTGTTGCGGGGCTTGGCTCGGGCTCGGAAGGCGGCCGGGGCGTATCCAACTCGCTCGTTCAACCTCGACTTCCACACGATCCGACACTACGGCGATCCGGCGGTCTCCCGGCTCGAGAAGGACTACGTTCCGCGACGAAGCCAATCGGTCCCGGCGGTGGTGTCGGCGTTCGCCCAGGAGTGGGAGGGCCGGGAGATGGTCTACGCTCGGGCGAACCTGCTGAAGGAGGAGAAGGCCGACGAGGTCGTTCGGTTCGTCGACTACTGGAAGGAAGTGGACGGAGCGCTCCCGGAGGAGCTCGTCTTCGACGCCCACATGACGACCCACGCGGGTCTGGCGCAGTTGGATCGCCAAGGGATCAAGTTCCTGACGTTGAGGGAGCGCCGCTCGCGGGAGGTGGAGCGAATCCGCTCCCTCCCCGAGGACCGGTGGAAATCGGTCGAGTTGGAGATCGAGGATCGGGCGTATCGTCATCCCATCGTAGTGGACGAGCGGATCGAGATCGATGGGTATCCCGGACGGATCCGACAGGTGGCGGCGCGGAACTTGGGGCGGGAGGAACCGACCCTGCTCCTCACGAACGACACTCGGAGGGGTCCGGCGGCGCTGCTGACCCGGTATGCCCGACGAACGTTGATCGAGAACTCGCTCGGAGAGCAGGTGCACTTCTTCCACGTCGACGCGCTCTCGAGTTCGGTGCGGGTGAAGGTCGACCTGGACGTGGTGCTGAGCGTGGCCGCAAGCGCGGCGTATCGATGGCTGTCGTCGCAACTGAAGGGGTACGAGGTGGCGACGGCGCGAACGATCTGGGAGAGGTTCTTGGACCGTCCGGGGAAGGTCGCGGTGAGGGAAGACGAGATCGTGGTGAAGGTTCGACGGTTCAGCCGCGCGCCCGTTCTACTGGACACGAGGGTCGTGCGGGACCGTCCGGCGGTCCCGTGGCTTGGGAACCGGCGCTTGAGGATCGAAGTGACCGGGGACCTCAAGCTGCGGGCGGCGTGAGGGTCGGTGGGATCATGAACCGCGAGGGGTGGCGAGAGATGCTACGTGGGCTCTCGGCCGAGGAGTTCCGAGTGCTCCGCGAGGTAGTATGGGACGAGGTTCGCGCACGAGAAGCCCAGCACTTGGCGACGATACGGATGGGGGACTGGGTGGAGTTCGAGGACCGGAACGGGATCAGGCACCGGGGCACCGTGACGCGGATCAACGCTCGGACGATTTCGGTGCACTGCGAGCCCGGCGAGCGAGGGGAGGCTTCAACGGCCTGGCGGGTGGCAGCCACATTCGTTCGGCGGATCGTTCCCGTCGAGGTAGCCAGGGAGGCACTACCTGAACCTGAGACCGAGAACCTCAGTGGTCAAGTGGGGCGCGAAAATCCAGGTT
Organism: uncultured Thermoplasmata archaeon; assembly: GCA_963696985.1. Taxonomy (GTDB): domain Archaea; phylum Thermoplasmatota; class Thermoplasmata; order Lutacidiplasmatales; family UBA184; genus Lutacidiplasma. Next base: position 426,766 of record CAVOMG010000001.1, read on the forward strand.
AGGCGTCGCCGCCTCCGACCCGCCGAACAATGGGTGCTGAAGCTCCCGACCATCGAGGCCGACTCTTCTTCATAGCCCTGGCGACAATGGGACTGATGCTGGCCGGGTTGGGCATCGGGATTTGGTCGGTAGAATATGCCGGTGGAGCGTGCCTGTCGAGGGCACCGGCCTGGTGCTCCCCGTTCAGCCTTACCATCGAGGGCCCCTTTGAATGGATTGGCTTGGCCTTGGTCGGAATCGGCGGTTACATCTCGATCAGCTCAGCCCGATCGGTTTTTCGACTCGGTCAGGCGGTCGGCTGACCTCGCGGTCGTTCGAAGAGACCTCCGCGAAGGTTCACGAAGCGGGACGCCCGCGGTGAGGGTGGTCTGGAGCCAGGAGAGACCCGTGGACTGGGAGGCATAATGAGCGCGATCTCCCGGGCTGTCTACATAGGTGGGCTAATCGCGGGGATCGTCGGTGGGCTCGGGACTGAGTTGCTGAGCTGGACATACGGCGGTTCGTTGGAGGGAAATGTAGTGTCGGCAGTGTCAGGGGCAGTGGGCATCGGCGCATTCGGGGTAGCGTTCGTCGCACTTTTTCACCCGGAGAAGTGGTCAAGGTCCAAGCCGTTGAAGCCACTTCCTTGAGACATCTTCGCGGGGACGTCTTCAAGCCGCCTGGGTCGGGGGGAATGGCCAAGAATTCCCTTCGGACCCCTCGGTGGGCTTTGGTAGTCATCCCCCGGGTTTCGTGACGACGAACCCCCAACAACGGAGAGGGTGGAGGGGCGCTGAGTCAATGGGTTTCCAGAACGCTCCAACACAGCTGCCCGATATCCCGAGCCTATTATCGTCAGGACCCGAATGGCTGCCCATGGCCGAAAGACCGCCTGACGGGGTCCCGCGTCCGAACGAGCCGCATTCCTCGGGACGAAACCGTGCCCGCAGAGCCGCGATCGGGGCAGGTCACATCGCCCTGATCCTTGGGGTAGTTGCACTCGTCCTTGGTGGGTCGGGCCTAGCGATAGCGCTTGCGAACGTTGACCATCGGGGGGCGGCGGGCGCAACGGGCGCCACGGGAGCGCCGGGCCCCGGGGGGCTCACGGAATCCCCGGCATCAATGGCACCAACGGCAAGGAGGGCGCCAATGGCACGAACGGGAAGCAGGGACCTCCGGGCCCCGGAGCGATGGCCAATCAAACCTATGACGTGCAAAGCACTGCACTGAACACTACCTGCGTCCCGTATGCCGGCTCCGATGTCAATTTCACGGTGACCGGTCCCGGTATCTTGGTGGTAACCGCGTCGGTCCAAATCGTCATGTACCATACGGAAACCAACTACACCATCTTTGCAGTCTCGTTCGGAAATGGTTCGACGCAGTGTAACGCCTTCTTGAACAACTCAGTGACCGGTGAGTCCTTCGGGACGCAGCCAACGGGCTTCTTCATAGTGTATCTGGGACTTGCCCAGAACTTCCCGGTGAACGCCTCGGGCACCTACACTGTGGACATAGTTGGCTATGCCGCGATGTCCCGCAGCTTGGACACCACATATCTCACCTACGCCAGCGTCACTGGGGTGTTCTACCCATCGTGAGTTCAGGCTGAGGTTGGGATCCAGGGCACGGGGGCGGGGGGCGCTCCGGCATACTGCGCGATTCCGTGCGGACGGTGGATTGCAGAGCGCCCTTGGCGGGGCGTCGTCGCAATGGATCACGAATCGTAACTCCGCGCTGTTCCGGAGTTTGGCGAACCTTTCCCGAACTGCGGGTTTGTCCAATTTCGAGCCGAAAGTGTCGAGCCAATGGGGAGGAGGTTCATGGACACGGGGGGATTTGAACCCCCGGCCTCTGCTTTGCGAAAGCAGCGATCTTCCGCTGATCTACGTGCCCTCGAGCGCGGCCGAGGACCGGCGGGGCATAAGCCTTGTCGGCGGGCTATGGCGCGATCATCGCGAGCGAGGCGAGCTCCCCGCTCGGGGCGGGCTGATCCCGCTTTTCCCCGGCGGAGGTCGACGCCGTGGCGGCCGGGGTCGGGCCCACCGGGGGTGGCTTGCGGGCCGAGGAAGCGCCGCGCGTGGGCGCGGCGCGGGTCGGAAGGAGCAGGTGCTGGTCCGGGTCATACCGGAACATGCCGGCGTACCGGCCCCAGTTGATGATGTTCTGAACGAGCTCGTCCGCGGGAGCGGTGGTGAAGGAGATCAGGCGGACGAGCTCTTCCTCCGTGAGCCGGTGCTCCGGGGCGCTCTCGAGCGCCCGCATGAGGGCCTTGAAGAGCGTGGTCCGAACGAGCTGCTCCCGGATGACCTCCTTGCGGGCGCTGATCGTTCCGGCCATGAGGTGCTTTCCGGACTCCGTGAGCGAGGCTCGCCCATCGGAAAGCTTGACGAATCCGAGGACCTGCGCGAAGTCGATCGCTGGGAGGATCTCGTCAATCTCGAGGTCGAGGTCGTCGGCGAGCCGGGCGATCTCCTCGTCCCCCTTGTGGGTCTCCAAGAGTACCAGGAGCCCGAGCATCTCGGTCGGGGCGCACTTCGGATAGACGGTCGGCACGTTCTCACTCGCTCAACGAACCCGAAAGACGAAGGGGGGCCGCCTATAAGGCTTCGATTTAGGGCACGGAAAGTGGGTCACGTCGACCCCCTTCCGTTGGCGGAGTTCGGGGCCCCGGACAGGGGGGCCGGGCTCTCCTTCGCCTGGGCCGGCACGACCGCCCCGGGGGCGGGGACGGGGGCCCCCTCGGTGATCAGCGAGTAGACGTAGTCCGTCAGCGCGTAGAACGCCTCCGACTTGCGGTCCCGGGGCCTCGGAAGGTTCACGAGGACCCCCGCGAGGACCCGACCGGGCCTTCGAGAGAGGACGAGCACACGGTCGGCCATCGAGAGGGCCTCTTCGATATTGTGGGTGACGAGGATCACCGCCTCGGGGGGAGCCCGGGATCCCGCCAAAGCTGGAGCACCTCCTCGCGGAGGCTCTCCGCGGTCAGCGGGTCGAGGGCGCTGAATGGCTCGTCCATCAAGAGGACCGCGGGTTCGATCGCAAGGGCGCGGGCGAGGCCGACGCGCTGCCGCATCCCCCCGGAGAGCTCCCTCGGGTAGGCCTCCTCGAACCCCACGAGGCCGGTGACCGTCACGTACCGCTCGACCTGGGCCTCGATACGGCCCGCTTCCCACCCCCGAGCCTCCAGGCCGAGGGCGACGTTCTCGCGCACGGAGAGCCACGGGAAGAGGGCAAAGTTCTGGAAGACCATCGCCATCTCATGGTTCGGGCCGGTGACCGGCTGACCGCGGAACCGGATCTCCCCTCCGGTCGGATGGTCGAGCCCTTGGATGAGCCTCAGGAGGGTCGATTTCCCGCATCCGGACGGGCCGACGATCGCGAGGAAATCGTTGTCCGCGACCGAGAAGCTGACGTCGGACATGATCGTGATCGAGCCGTGGCGCGAGCTGAACGCCTTCGAGACGTTGTTCACCTCGATCAGCGTCATGCGACCTCCTGAACCTCGTATCCCGCCTAATCGTAACGGTACTTCTCGACCGCCCTCCGGTAGAGCGGCTTCCAGAGCACCTCGTTGATCACAACCACGGTGAGGACCATCGTGAACAGGGCCACGACCATGAGCGGAAGCCCTGCCCCGTTGAGCTCGCCGTTCCCCACATCGATGAGCTCCCCGATGCCCAGGACCTGGAACGGGGCATGTCCCGCCGGGTTCTCCAGGTACTCGGCAATGACGAGAGCGTTCCACCCCCCGCCAAACGCCGTGATCGAACCGGTCACGAACGCGGGGAAGATCCCGGGGAAGAGCAGCCGACGGCGATAGTCGGCGCCATCGAGGCCGTAGGAGCGGGCGGCCTCATCGAGGTCCGGGGGAATGGTCCTCACCCCTGAGAGGAGATTGAAGAAGAGGTACCAGATCATCCCGGTGAGCAGCATCAGGACCGACGTAAGTCCGGCCCCGATCACGGGCCATAGGACGAAGATGAATGCCGGGAAGAGGGCGGTCGCCGGCACGGAGGCGATGATCTCCACGACCGGGAGACCGATCCGGGCTGCCCGGGCACGTCGGGCAAAGACGATCGCGAGCGGGAGCGCGATCGCGAGCGAGATCGCATACGCGGCGATCAGGCGACCCCCGGAGAACGCCAGGGCGACCGGGAGGCTGTCGATCTGGTCCCGCACCGGGCCGAGGATTGGTCCGGTGAGCACCCGGTAGACCGAGACGCTGATCGTGATCAGCAGGAGCCAGACCAGAACGAGAAGGGTCCCGAGGGCCACCGAGCGTCCTACCGCACCCCAGAACGGCCGGCGCTTCGAGCGCCCGGCCTGGGTGGCCCGGGTCGCGAGGGCCACGAACGGAGGTACCGATCCGATTGACGCCGGTGAGGAACCCCCGGCGGACGAGGCCGACGGCCCGGACGAACGGGGCGCGGGGCTTCGGGCCACCCGTCAGCATCCCTTCGCCGCTCGGCGTAACGTCGTAGCGGTACTTCTCCGCCCAACGCCCGAGGGGGCGCCACACAAAGAGGTCCATCGCCGCGATCAGCGCGATAAGCACCGCGAGCCCGACGATGAGCGCCGTCCCGTCCCCCCGGCGGCGGCGGTAAGGAGAAACGTGCCGATCCCCGAGAGGCGTGTGGTCGAGGAGGCGGTGCTGATCAGTTCGGCGGCGACGAGAAAGTACCACCCGCCGGTCCACGAGAGGACCGAGTTGTAGACGAGCCGGTTCGTCGTGGCCGGGAGGAGCACCCGGCGGAGCCGCCGGATCCCGTGGACATCGAAAGTGTCGGCGGCCTCCTTGAGGTCGCTCGGGACCGATTTGAGCGACTCGTACACCCCGAAGACCATGTTCCAGGACATGGAGGTGAAGATGAGGAAGATCGAGGCGAAGTTCGCCCCGATCGGGCTCCCCGGAGTGAGCCTCACGAAGACCGCGATCGCGACCGGAAAGAACCCTAGGATTGGGACCGATTGCAGGATGTCGAGGACGGGGATTAGGATCCGTTCGCCGGTCGCGTTCGACGCCGCGAAGTATCCGTAAACGATCGCGAAGCCGAGGGAGAGGATATAGGCGATCAGCATTCGGGTGAACGAGGCGCCGAGGTCCGGGAGCGCGGCGAGAAGGTCGTTCGATACCGGGCCGATCCCGCTCCCACTGAGGGTGAGCGCAGCCGGGACCGAGAGGGCGGCCCCGAACGCGGTCGCGACGAACGCGACCTGCCGAGGCGTGCGATGGAAGCCGCGGAAGCCGGGCGCGACGTTCCCGCTCTGAGCGGCCCCAAGACCCCCGGCCGCCGCCCCGGTGGGTGGGGTTCCCGGCGCCCCGCCCTCGTTGGCCATGCACCACCACGGCCATGCTGCGGCTACGGCATGGTCTCGGGGGCGACCGTTCTAGGCTATATCTGCGTTCGCTCGCGCCGGCCCATCTAAGCGTCTTACTCGGCATGACTCGAGGTCCGGCGGGCGAACCGCACGGAGTTTCGGGAAGATCCGCGGCGGCAGGCTCAACGGTTCATGAGGCGCGTCGGGCCTCGGGCCCGCGGGCGCCGATCGCCTGCGGACGGATCCGGATCGGGGCGGATCATCGTCGGGGGAGATTCCCTCGGCAATGTTTATCTGTCCAACCCGGCTCGTCCGATTCGTAGCCCCGTGGTGTAGTGGCCAATCATGCGAGACTCTGGATCTCGCGACGCAGGTTCGAACGCCACGGGGGAGCTCCTCCCTCGGGGCCGGGACTCCTGCCGGGGCTACTCTTCCTATCGCCAGCAGTTCACGATGTCGATGCGGGGGTGCTCCAGCTCGGCCAATCCGGCCCGGATCGGGGTCGGGGCCACCGAGGCAGGGCTTAGGACCCTGTTGCCTAGGGCATTCGCCGGTTCAAAGGGTGGGTCGGTCCGAGCCGGCCCCCGGAGATTCCGGCCCCCCGCATTCCCTTCGAACCCGGGGCCGTAGGGCCGCCCGCACGGATGCCCGCCGAAGAGCTCCTCGAGCCGGACCAGATCCTGGCGCTCGATCCGGACGCGGCGGACCGGCTGCTCGATCGCTTGGAGGCGCAGGTCCCGATCCGCGCGGCGTACGAGACCGTCCCCGCCACCCCGATGCGGGCGGCCACCGTCTTCGGGGATACCCATGGCGATTGGCCGAGCACGCTCGAGGCATCGCAGAGATTCCGGTCGGACCCCCGATCCGAGGCTTTGATCGGCCTCGGCGACATGATCGACCGGCCACCTCCGGATTGTGATTCGGGCTCGGTCGCGAACGCCCTCTACCTCCTCCAACTCGTCGCTTCGTACCCGGACCGAGTCTTCCTGCTTCAGGGGAACCACGAGGCGCACACCCGGATCGCCGTCCTGCCGCACACCCTCGCCGAGGAGGTCGATCAGTTGTGGGGCCCCGTGGAATCCCGTTACCTGAGGATCCTCCACCTGCTCGGACGCGGGCCGCTCGCCCTGACGACCGCAAGCGGGGCCTACCTTGCGCACGGTGGCTTTCCAACAGAGCCGGGGCCAGATCCCTTCCCCGCCGAGTTCCGATCGGTCGACATCGATCGGCTCGCAGAGATCGTCTGGGGCGAAACGTCGGTCGGGCGGTCCCACAGGGGAGTGGTCCGGCCCTTCGGCGAGGCGGAGCTCGACCGGTTCCTCGCACGAAGCCACACGAAGATCTTCCTCCGCGGCCACGACCCTGCAGCTCACCGGTCGCCCCCTCTTTCACGGACGTTGCCTGACCTTACACACCTGCCGGATCTTCGAACGGTTCGGCGGGGTGATCGTCGGCCGGCTCCCGCTCGACCGGCCGGTGGAGAGCGTGCTCGACGTGACGGTCGAGCACCTCCACACCGAGGGTCGAGCGGCTTCGACGATCGACTGAGCCCGCCGCTGAGCTCGTTCGTGGGAAGTCGGCCCGGTCAGCGAGGCGGAGGGCCGCCGAAGATCCGGGCCTCCTCGGCCTCGAGGGCGCGTGCGTCCCGTGCTTGAGCGAACGCTGCCAGCGCAGCACCGTTCACGTCGAAGAACGCCTCCCCCCCTCGCAGCCCGGAGAGCAGGCGCCTCGCCTGCTGGGGCGCCCCGAGGATCCACGCGGCGGCGGCGAGCGCCTCGGCCGTGTTGAGCTCGGAGACGCGGCCGAAGTGCTGCGGGTTCGTCGCGAGCAGCCAAGGTAGCCGTCGCCGTTCCCGGATTCCCCCGAGCCGACGGTCCTCGTCCGGGTACCCACCCCGGTCTCGCAGACGGTTCCAGGAGCAATCCACGGCGAGCAGGCCCGATCGCTCCACCCAGGCCTTGTCCGACGGCGAAAGCGGCTTTTCGGCGTGCGGGTCGAGGAGGAGCGGAACCCGCCGGGGGCCGGCCGTCCCTTGAGCTCGCGCACGAGCCCTACGTGGAGGAGGTGACGGCCCGTACACGCCTTCGGGTGATCCTCGCCGGCGAGGAGGAGATAGAGGCGGATCGGGCCGCTATCGGGGGGGCTCGGCGTACTCCCGGAAGATCGCATGCAATTCCCGGGTCATCTTCAGCGCCTCGGCCTTGGGGCGCTGCCACATGTTGCGGCCGAAGATGATCCCCGTCGCCCCCGCGTCCATCGACATCCGCACCTTCGAGAGGAGCTCGGCGTCCGTGACCTTTTCGCCGCCCGAGACCAGGACGAGCGCGCGGCCGGCGCTCTCAACGACCTTGCGGAACGCGGCCTCGGGGGTGATGTCGAGGGAGTTGTAGGGCGCGGGGCTCTCGCGGTCCCGCTCCGAGCGCACCGGATAGTTGAGCTTCACGATGTCCGCGCCGAGCTCGAGGGCGACGCGCGCGGCGTAGTCGATCGCGTAGAGGCTCTCCTTGCCCCCCTTCTTCGTGACGGCCTCTCCACGCGGATAGGCCCAGACGATCACCGGCATCCCGAGCCGCTCGGCGTCGCGGCGGACCGCGCGGAACTGCTCGAAGTCCCGGTCCTGGGCCGGTGAGCCGACGTAGACGGTGTACCCGACCGCGTCGGCCCCGAGCCGGACCGCGTCCTCGACGGTCCCGGTTAAGGCGCTGAACGCCTGAGCGTCGGGCGGGATCGAGGTCTTGCCATTCAGCTTGAGGATGAGCGGAACTTCGCCTGCGTAGGCGCCGAAGTACTTCTCCGCGAGCCCGATGTGCAACGCGATCGCCGAGAACTTCCCTTCCTCGGCGAGCTCGAACTGGTACTGCGGATCGAGGGATTGGGGATTGTCGAAGAAGTCCACCGGGCCGTGCTCGAGCCCCTGGTCGATCGGCAGCACGAGAAGCGTACCGCCCCCCGGCCCGTGGTGGTAGAGGAGCCGCGTCAGGCGTGTCCGCTTGCCGGGGGAGAGCCCTAGCGTGGAGAGCGCGGGTCGGCGGAATCGACCGGCCGAGGCAGGTGGCGGGACGACCGCCGGCGCGGGGCCCGAACGGACCGCTGCATCGGACACGGTAACGCCTCGGGGCGGCGTATCGGGGCGGTCGATTTAAGGCTTGGTCGGAGCGGCCTCGCCTCCGCCTCGGCCGCGGGCTTATCCCCCGTTCCCGCATGGTTCGGGCGGAGTCCCTCGACCGGATGCGATCCCAGGTCATCGTCGGAGCGACGCTGGTCGTCGATGCGGCGCTCTTTCTCGCCTTGCTCGCGGTCGGGATCGCCTCGGGGAGCCGGGCCGTGCTCTCCCAGGCGATCTACGTCGTCGCCGACCTGATCGGCGCCGGCCTCCTCTCCTGGGGGATCATCGCCTCGATGCGCCCGCCGGATGAGAAGCACCCGTTCGGACGCGGCAAGGAACGCTTCTTCTGGTCGTTCTCCGCGTCGCTCGTGACGTTCACGCTCGCGGGGTTCATCGTCATCCTCACCGGCCTGGCCTCGGTGGCGCACCCGACCGGCGTCACCGACCTGCGCTACGTCTTCCTCGTGCTCGGCCTCACCGTCCTCTCGAGCGCCATCGGGATCTTCGTCACGCTCCGGGAGCTCGCGATCGAGCACCTCTCCCTTCCCGAGTTCCTCGAATCGTCGAACCTCGGGCTGAAGACGATCTTCTACCAGGACCTGGTCTCGGTCTTCGGCGCCTTGGTCGCGCTCCTCGGGATCGTCTTCATCGAGATCACCCGCCGGCCAGTCTTCGACGGGCTGGCCGCCATCGGCGTCGGGGTCCTCCTCCTCGTCACCGGGGTCCTCCTCGCCGGGGAGAGCCGCGTGCTTCTCGTCGGCAAGGCGATCTCGCCCGGCGAGGCCCGCAAGGTCCTTCAGCTGGTCGAGCGCGACGCCCGGGTCCGGAAGGTCCGGGGGCTCCAGTCGATGATGCTCGGCCCTGAGGATATCCTGGTCGCGCTCCGGGTCAACTTCCAGGACGGGTTGACCACCGATCAGATCGAAGGGGCGATCGACCAGATCGCGGCGTCCATTCGGGAATCGTTCCCCATGATGCGCCACCTGCTCATCGAGCCGGAGTCGTAGGCACGTTCGTCCGGTCCGGCGCCGGACCGACCCGATGGCCCCACCACCGGGCGAGGGTGAGCGCGGCGAGCCCGATCGCGATCCCGGCGAAGTAGATGTCGAGCCCGATCGAGTCGAACGTATCGTAGAGCCACGTCGAGAGGACGAGGCCACCGATCATCCCGAGGCTGATGGTGAGCGTGTACACCGACATCGTGGTCGCCCGGGAGATCGAGCGAGTTTCGTCGACGAGCGCGGCGAGGGCTGCGGGCCCGTAGGACAGGGCGGGGAGGGCGCTCACCCCGACCAAGGCGACGGCGGGGATCGAAAGGCCGTACGTCGCGAGGTCACCGGCGCCGATCAGGACGCCGATGAACCCGAGGGTCCCGACGCCCATGAGGCGCATACGGCCGAATCGGTCGGCGAGCCGACCGAAGTACGGCTGGGTCGCCAGGAGCAGGAGCCCGCCAGCGCCGATCAATCCCCCGAGCTCCCACGACGGGAGCCCGATCGCTGTGGAGGCCCCTCCGAGGAAGACGAAGAGCGTGCCGAGGAGCAGGTAGATGACGAGCCACGGGAGGGTGACGAGCAGGATCTCCTTGCGGAACGCCGCGCGGATCAACTCGAGGATAGGAAGCCCCCGGTGTCCGGGGGCCGCCGCGGGGACCCCGCGGAGCGACCCGTAGGCGAACCCGAGCCCGATGGCGAGGACGGCACCGCCGAGCAAGAAGATCTCGCCGAGCGAGCGGTTCGGCACGAGGCCGAGCAGGGCGAACCCGAGTCCGAACCCGAGCACCCATCCGAGCAGGTTCATGGCGTCGAATCGGCCCATCTCGAAGCCCCGCTCGTCAGACCCCGACTCATCGCCGACGATCGCGAGGCTCGAGGTCAGGATCGCACCGCTCGTCACGCCGAAGAGGAAATTGACCCCCCCGAGCCAGATCGGGTCGCGAGAGAATGCGATGAGGGCCATGAAGACGGCCGCGCTCCCGATCGAAGCGAGCAGCACCGGAGTGCGGCCCACGCGGTCCGCGAGGTGCCCGGTAAGGAGCACCGTCGAGAACTCCCCGATCGGGGCGAGCGCGGCGATGAGCCCGATCGTGCCGACGGACTCGGCCCCGAAACCGACCGAGCTCCGGGCAATGTAGGAGGCGAAGACACTGAGCGTCAGGCCAAAGGCGAACCGGACGAGGAACGTCGCCCCGAAAACGGCCCGCAGGACGCGGGGCCGGTGGAGCCCTTCCCAATCGGTCAGTCCGCGCACAGCGGTCGCTCTACGCGGGCTTCGGCGGCCGCTCGAGGAGTTCGATCCAGACCTCGTCCGGATCGAGGACGAAGGCGATCCGCGAAGAGCCCCCCGCGAGCGTGTACGGTTCCTTCGCGACCCGCACCTTGAGCGCCCGGGCTCGGGCGAGGAACTGGTCGAGGTCGGGGACCTCGAAGGCGAGGTGGTCGAGCTGCTCGCCCGGCTCGATCCGCGCCTTGCCCCCCCAATGGGTCAGCTCGATCCGCGCCCCGCTCAATGGGTCCCGGACGAAGGCGATCTCGGCATGGTTCTCGGGGATCGGTCGGCGGCGCTCGAACTCGAGGCCGAGGAGCTCGGTGTAGAAACGAATGCTCGCTTCGAGATCGTGGACCGTGATCGAGGTATGAGCGAACTTCATCCCGGCGGACTCCGCCCGAACTAGCCGACTTCCTTCCCCAAAAGCGAATCGGTCGATACGCGCTAAACGTGTCCGAAGCAGACCCGGAGCGGTTCGGTCCCAGGGGTCCAGTTCCCCTCCACTCGAACGAACCCGACCCGTTCGAACTGGAAGATATCCCGGGGTGCGGCGCCTCGCAGGGCGCGCTCGCCGAGGCCAGTGCGGTGCGTGCCGTCCGGATCGAGGATGTCCACAGCGGTCGCTTGGGCGGCCCCGACCCACTGGAGTCGGGGCAGCCGGCGGTTCTCGCGGGAGGTGAACCGGGCTGGGACCGGACCGTCGGGAGGGAGCTCTCCGGGGAGCTCGATGTTCCCGTGGTCCTTCAGGCGGACCTCATCCCCGAGGTGGGGCAATACGTCGGAGCGCGCGAGCCAGAAGAGCGGGCCTCCCGACACCGTCCGGCCACCGAGCTCCGTCCGCTCCGGATGGTTGGCGAGGAGGACTTCGGAGAGATCGTGTGGGTACCCGCCGACCTCGACGGCCACGGGATCGGCTACGAACGCCCTTCGCGGGGTGGTCGGATCCAGTATCTGTCGGTTCTCGGCGTAGAGGGTCTCGGCGGGGACCTCGATATCGGCGAGCGACATCCCAAAGCCCATTGTGAAGCGACGGAGCGCCTCGGCCGAGATCCCGCGTCGGTCGAGCGAATCGATCGACCAGAGCCTCGGATCGGCCCACCCGTCGTACTCGCCCGCCCGCACCTGGGCGTAGCCCTTGCTCTTCGAGATCTTCGCTTCCGCGACCCGGAGGAGCCCCCAATGGAGGAACGGCGGGCCCCGGATGCCGAGGAGCCGCCAGATGAACTCCTCCATCCGGTCCTCCATGACGAGGTCCTTCCCCCGGAGGACGTGGGTGATCCCGAGCTCCACGTCGTCGACCGCCCAGGAGAACTCGAGCATCGGCCAGACCCGCCAACGGCGACCGACCCGGGGATGATCGAGGTCGCTCAACCGGCAGAGCACGCGGTCCCGGAACGCGGGGTCCGGGTCCGACAGGTCGGTCCGCAATCTCAGCACCGCCGCACCCGGGGCGAACCCTCCGTCGAGCATCTTCGCCCATCCCTCGCGGGTCTCGGCGATGCTCTGACTCCGCTCGGAGCACGCCTCCCCTCGGGCCCGCCGCTCCTGGAGGAGCTCGCTCGGGCACTGGCAGACGTACGCCCCACCCGCATCGATCACCCGGCGCGCCCACTCGTACACGATGGGCAGCCGGTCGGATTTGTAGAGGACCTCGTCGGGAGGGACCTCGGCGAGGTCGAGGTCGCCTCGGATCACCTCGAAGAGCTCGGGGGCGATCTGCTTCTCCTTTGACCCCACCGTGTCGTCGAACACGAGGAGGAGACGGCCGTGGTAGCGCTTTCGATAGTGGTCATTGACGTAGAGCATCCGGGCGTTCCCGATGTGGAGTGCTCCGGAGGGGAACGGGGCGAGCCTCAGTACCACCCGCCCATCGACGGCCCCCGGAAGATCCGGGAACGTGCCCTCCGTGCTCGCTTCGCGGGGCCGGGCGGGCGCCGCCTCCGCACCGCCCAGCTGGGCGAGGGCCGCTCGCTGGGCCCCCGGTTCGAGCTTCGCGACTTCCCCGAGGATCGACTCGATGGCGGCGCGGACCTCCGAGGCCCGGGAGCGCAGCGTCGGATCGGTCCCGAGCAGCCTCGAGAGGATCGGACCCGATCGGGCCGCCCCGCCGTGCTCGACGGCGTTCTCGAGGACCAACCGGCGGACCCGTGTCTCGACCTGAGGCTCGAGGGGCATCGGCGATGCCACCGGGCGCCGGCCTAATACCCTTCGGTCGACGGACCCGGCGCGGTCCGGGGCGCTCGACCGGGGAAGTACCGGCGTTCGCCCTGCACGATCGCCTCGGACAGGGTGAGCTCTCCCCGAAGGACTCGGCCGGCTTCGGCGCGGGGGATCGTGAACTGGCCGCCGCTCCGCTCACGGCTCAACCTCTGGAGGTTCGCGATTTCCCCCGGAGTGACGAGGAGCGTCGGCGGACGCGCGGCGGGGAGCATCCGCCCGGGGCTGCGGGCGATCGCCTGGGCCGCGATGGCGTCGCGCGGGCGCCGATGGCCGTGGGGCGTGGTCCCTCGCTCGTTGACGACCTCCACCGGACGTCGGAGCGGCGCGAGGGCGGCGAGGATGCGGTCACGGGAGAGCCGGTCCCCGCTGCCGACGCGGAGTCGGAGCGGACGGGCCGGGAACCGTTGGTGGACATGGCGGGCAAGCTCCGCGGCGGCTTCGGGCCGCTCGAGGATCCCCTCGGTGAGGAGCCGATCCTCGGCGAGGACAGCGTACCCCGGGGTCGGACCCGGGTCGAAGCCCACGACGATCTCGGCGGCAGGGTCGGCCGGGTGGAGCGCATGCTCGACGGCGGCCCAGAGGGCATCGCGGTCGCCGCCGGGGGCGACCTCGAGCACCTTTCGAGAGTCCATCTGCGCCGCCTCGCGCGGACTCGTGAGCACGACCGCCACGTAGGAAGGGATACGTTGGTCCGGCAGCAGGCTGACGGTCGGAATTCGCCGCGATCGAAGCTCCCCGGCGAGCTCCTCATAGAGGAGCGCGTCCAGGGTTGCGAGACCCACGCGCCGGGTTCTCAACGTCGATGGAAGGTCGATATACGGCATATAGCTTGCTAGCCCGATGGTCGATTGCCCGAGCTGCGGAAACCCGGCACCCCAGGGGGCGCTGTTCTGCGGACGGTGCGGTCGGACGATACCCCAAGAGGTGCCGATGCCCATTCCACCCCCACCTCCCATGCCAACGGTGGTCGAGGATTGGATCCCGCCCGCTTGGACCGGCGTGGCTGTCCACTGCCCGCGCTGCAACACCCTGATATCGACGGTGGCGGTGGTCTGCCCGGTATGCCTCGCCCCTCAGGTCCCCCGGGCCGCCGAGGGCGCCGGGGGCGTCGCTCCGCCCTGATGGTACGGACGGCCCGGGAGCGGGTCGACGACCTCTTCGCGCTGGCGAGCGCCGAAGGTACGCGGGGTTCCACCCGGCTCGCGGACCGGTACGTGGAGCTCGCGCGAAAAGTGGGTACGCGCCACAACGTCCGCATCCCGCATGAGTATCGGGAACTCTATTGCCGGCACTGCTCGAGCTTCTGGCTTGAGGGCCGAACGGTACGGACCCGGCTGAGGGGCGCCCGCCGGGTGCGGACCTGCCTCGTCTGTGGGGTCACCCGACGCCAGCCTCTCAAGACGCGGGAAACGCGGGCCCGCTCCCCCGACCTCGGACTCGCACCGGCCCGAAGCCCGGAGGTGGCCCTGGCCGAGGAGCCCTCGGACCTCGACGAGGAGGCGGCCGAGCTCGGGTCCCCCGAGGAGGAATAGCTTTCTTCCGGGGACTTCGTCCGGGCAGCCAAGCCGGGGTGGCCGAGTGGCCAAAGGCGGCAGACTCAAGATCTGCTCTCGCAGGAGTTCCCAGGTTCAAATCCTGGCCCCGGGCACTAGACCCTCGCCAGAGTTTCGAGCCGATTGCCCGACCATTCGAGCCTCGGGGCGGTCCGGTAGGTTGGCTGCGCTAGGGGGTCCCCTCGTTCATGGATGGCGCTCCCGAGGAGACCATCCGTTTACGGAGGAGACACTCACCGAGATGGAGTCGAAGCCCGCTCGCGGGCCGACCGCGGGGAGCCCGACGGATCCGCCTAGACCCTTATCGTCGAGCGGCGGCTGTTCAGCGGGGCACAGGCGGGGGGTTACGCGCGCACGTGCACGACTCGGAAACCTTGCACTGGCATTATCGACCGGGCCTGATGCTGGCCATCCGATACCTGCGGAAGCACCATGAGGCGGTCGTGGAGACCCCCCTCTCCGAGCTCCCTCGCCTCTCCCGCTCGACGATCCAGCTCGCCCTGAGGCTGTTCCCGAGATTCCTCGACCGGGCCGACGTCACCTTCCCGATCATCATCGCGGGCCGGGGCTGGTATCAGATCGCCCTCGACGGGCGCCACCGGATCTCGAAGGCGATCTGGACCGGCATCGCGAGCCTCCCGACGGTCCGCGTGGCCTGGTGGTATCCCTCGAGCTCCTGATCCCCGGATTCTATGAGGTCGAGTGGGTCTACCTCTTTGCTCGCCGGGAGCTTCGCCGTTCCGGTCGGCATCCGAGGACAAGGGCCAGCCTTGGCTCGGGCCAAACAGACGACCCCGCCGGGGCGCTCCGGTGACGCACCATCTTCCCTCGCGAGGCCGGGCGGCCGCCGGAGGCGGACCTCTTCGTCGCCGGAGCGAACTCATCCGGGCCCTCGCCGGTATCCCGGACTTCCCGACCCCGGACCCGCGTCTTGAGCAGGTCGTCACCCCGCCGGAAGCGGCGGCGGATCTCCTCCTCGAGGCCGTCGCGCGCGGTGACCTCGTCGGGCGCTCGGTCGTCGACCTCGGCACAGGCACCGGACGGCTTGCGATCGGCGCGTCCCTGCTCGGAGCCTCACCTGTCGTCGGGATCGATGTCGCCGGGACTGCGCTCGAGGTGGCGCGACGGTCGGCGGCGCTCTTGGGGGCGGAGGTCGAGTTCCGGTCCGGCCAGGTCGGGGCCGGCGAGATCCCCGAAGGGACGGTGGTGATGAACCCGCCGTTCGGGGCCCAGCGTCGAGGCGCCGACCGCCCGTTCTGGCGGATCGCGCTAAGGCCGGGCGCCCGGGCCGTCTACGCCTTCGCCCTCTCGGACTCCCGAACCTTTATAGAGGGTCGAGCGGTCGAGCGCCTCGCCCGGATCGAGACGATCCGACGGGTGCCCTGGAGCCTCCCCGCGACGTTCGCGCACCATCGACGGCGCGCCGTGGAGCTCTCCGTGGACCTGTGGGTCGTTGGGACGGGAGCACGCGAACCATGAGCGAGATCGGAACGGGCCGCCTCGTCCTCCCGGGCGAGCTGCTCGGCACCGCCGAGGAGTTCGTCCCCGGCCGGGGGACCTACGAGGACAGCGGTCGGATCTACGCGGCGCTCCTCGGGCATCCCCGGGTCGATCCCTCCGACCGCGCCATCCGCGTCGACGCCCTGAACGCGATCCCGTCGATCTCGGAGAACGACACGATCTACGGACGCGTCGACGAGATCAAGAGCGCCATGGCGATCGTGACGGTCCTTGCCGCCGCCGCCTCCGGTCGCGGTGTCCCCGGGACCCCGGAGGGGACGATCCACATCTCGAAGGCGAAGGACGGCTACACCGAGACCCTGGCGGACGAGTTCGCGCCGGGGGACCTTGTCCTCGCCCGTGTGATCCAGAGCCGGCCGACGATCAAGCTCACGACCGGCCCATCGTTCCTCGGCGTGGTCGCGGCCCGTTGCCAGGTCTGCCACGCGCTCCTTGCGAAGCACGGCCAGGAGCTCGAGTGCCCCAGGTGCGGGCACCGGGAACGCCGCAAGATCGCCGCCGAGTATGGCCAGACGTTCGTCCCGCCGGCCTCACCGGCTCCGGGCGATGGCGCCCAGCGGTAGGGAAGCCGAGCTCGCCCGCCTCGTGCGATCGCACGAGCGGTGGCGTTCGAAGAGCGTCTTTAACCTCCTGCCGAGCGAGAACGCCCTCTCGCCGACGGCCCGCCGCTACCTCGGGAGCGACCTCGCTGGACGATACACGCTCCCGCACGAGGAGCGGGCCGGCGAACCGGGATCGACGAACGACTACGGCGGGACCCGGTACACCGACGAGATCGAACGGCTCGGCAACGAGGCGGCCGCCCGGCTCTTCCACGGCCGATGGGCCACGACCCGCCCGCTCTCCGGCCACATCGCCGCGATGTCGGCGATGGTCCCATTGCTCCCGCGGGGGGCGCGCATCCTCGCGATCCCACCGGAACGGGGCGGCTACGACGGCTACGCCCCCGGCTACCTGCCCGCGCTCTTCGGCTGGACCGTCCGGCCGCTCCCCGCGAGCGGCCCCGGGAGCTCGGTGATCGCCGAGGAGGCGATCGCGGAGATCCATCGGGAGCGTCCGAACGCCGTCATCCTCGGCCAGAGCCTCTTCCTCTTCCCCTACCCGCTCCGGGCGATCGCCGAGGCCGCCCACTCCGAGGGCGCCCTCGTCCTCTACGATGGGTCGCACGTCCTCGGCCTGATCGCGGGCGGCGAGTTCCAGGACCCGCTGCGCGAGGGCGCGGACGTGCTCTACGGGAGCACCCACAAGTCGTTCCCCGGCCCGCAGGGGGGACTCCTCGTCACGGATCGCGAGGACCTCTTCCGGCAGATCGACCCGTCGCTCACCTGGAGGGTCCTCGACAACGCCCACTGGAACCGGATCGCCGCGCTCGCCCAGACCCTGCTCGAGCTCGAGCGGTTCGGCCCGGCCTATGCCTCCGGGGTCGTCGGGGCCGCGAGGGCCCTCGGGCGTTCGCTCGAGGAACGCGGCCTTCGCATGGTCGCTGCGGACGCCGGGTTCACGCGGTCCCACCAGGTCCACCTCGACCGGGCGGCGCTCCGCACCGAGTACGGCCTATCGACCGCCGAGCTCGCCCGACGGTGGGAGAAGGCTCGGTTGATCACTGATCTCATCGGACGGATCGGGACCGCGGAGGTGGTCCGGCTCGGCCTCACCGAGGCCGACATGCCGAGGCTCGCCGAGCCTCCTCGTCCGAAGCGGGGTTCGGAAGGAGCGCGTCGGGCCCGAGGTGCTGAAGTGGCGCCGGTCGTTCTCGGGCCTCGCTTTCGTCTAGGTCAACTCCCTCGGTAGGCCCGCGGCCACCTGGGGCGGGCGAGTCCGGCGCGGATGCCGGTCGACTACGTGCTCGACCCGTGGGCGCTCTTCTGGTGCTCGGCGAGCTCCGTCGGCGAGGTGAACTGCTGGTGGCAGACCGGACATTCGTTCGCCTTCAGGTTCGCCTGGTCCGGCGGGGTCTTCTCCTCGGGCTTGGCGGCCCACGGCTCCGGCGGCTTCGCGGCCGGGGAGCCGCCCCAGACCATCCGACCTAGCAGGAGGGCGACGACCATCCCGATGATGAGCCCGATCACGAGGAAGATCGTCGCGCTCATCCCCGAGCTCAAGCCGCCGATCAGCGACTGGTTATGGTAGGTCGATGAGTTCACGAAGACGTTCGTGCCCGCCGGCACGACGGTGAGCGGGAACGACGTCAGGGTGTAGCCGTATGGACCCGAAAGGTTGACGACCGCCGTGTAGGCCCCGGGGACCGTCGGCCGCCAGTCGGCCGCCGCGCTCCCGACGTGGGGTCCGATCCCGGCCTGGGCGACCCCGGCCGAGTAGACGAGCTGGCCGCTCGCCGTGCCGCTATAGATGTCGACGGTGGCCCCGGAGACGAAGTCCCCGGAGTAGCTCACGACGATCGAGACGTTCCCGGTCGAGACCCCCACGTCGGGGAGCGGCGAGACGAGGGCCGCGGTCGGCAGGTTGGTCTGCAGGTAGATGTCCTGGGTCGCTCCGCCTTGGGCGACCGAGCCGGAGGTCGTCCCGTTGACGTACGGGGAGGTGCTCATGTTGACGTAGACCGCCACCGAGTACTCCGCCGCGAACGGGAGCGTCCCGGAGTTGTAGTTCTGGATCGTCATGTTGGCGACCGTCAGCGTGTAGGTGTAGGAGTCCGTGTTGTTCACGAGGAGCGAGTTCAACGGGAGGTCCGTCACGGGGCAGGGCGTGTTCTGGACGGCGACGCCCTGCTTGAGCCCGTTGAACTCGATGAACGGACAGGCGGAGCTCCCCAGGTCCTCGACGAGGAGCCACATGTTCGTGGTCTCGGTGTTCACCGGGGCGTTCGCCGTGATCGTCCAGGCGAGAGTGAGCGGGGTCGGCATGTAGAGCGTGAACGGCGTAGAGAAGGCGACCGAGATCGTCGGGGGGGTGGGCGGCACGGTCAACGTCGCCGTCGCGCTGTTCGCCGAAGCGTCCGTCGCGGTGACAGTGTGGGCCCCCAGGGCGGCCCCGGCCGGGACCGGGAAGACGCAGCCGGTCAGGTCGCCCATGGTCGACGTGTCGACCGTGCACACCGTTACGGCCCCCGGAGCCCACTTGACGGTCGCGGAGACGAGGGAAGCGAAGCCGGTTCCGGCGACGGTAACGTTCGTTCCGGCGAGGCCGCTCGAGGGGGTGAGGGTGATCGCCGGCATGACGATGAACACGGCGGTGGCGGCGTTCGAGAACGCGTCGGTGGTCCCGACCGTGTGGGGCCCCGCCCAGGCGTCGGGGATCGTGGCGGCGCAGGCGAACTCTCCCGTGGCGTTCGTCGCGACGTTACACAGGACCCAGCCTCCGGGCGCCCAACTGACGGTCACCGCGTTCGCGATGCCGCCGCTGCTCCCTGCGAAGCCGACGCCCGTGATGGCCACGGCGTCGCCGACGGTGCCGTTGGCCGCCATGGTGGTCGAATCGTTGAGGATGATCGCCGGGGTGGGCACCGACAGCATCGCGCTCGCGTTGTGGACCGTCGTCGCGCTGTCATTGGCCAGCACGACGTAGGTGGCGCCCGCGGTCGTGGCGGGGATCACGAAGGCGCAGGAGAAGCTACCGAGGGCACTCGTGGTGGCCGGGGACCCGGAGCAGGCGATCGCGGGGGTTCCCGTCCAAGAGACGTGCCAGCTGGAGTGGGCCGCGAATCCCGTCCCGTCGAGGCTGATCGGGGTCCCCGGTCCTCCGGAATAGCTGGTGAGGGTGATGTTGGAGATGAGGGTGAACGTCGCCGTACCCACGTTCGGCGTGGACGCGTTGTCCTTCGCCGTGACGGTGTACGTGCCGTTGAGTTCCTCGGGCACCGCGAACGAGCAGGAGAAACCACCGGTGGCGTTGCTCGTGGTCGCAGTCGGGGCGCACAGGACGGCTGGGAGGCCGGTCCAGGTGACGTTGATCTTCGCGCTGTCGGCGAAGCCGGTCCCGTTCGCGTAGACCATGGCCCCGACCGAAGCCGTGGAGGGGGAGAGCAGGAGCACCGGACCAACCGTCGGCGCGTAGGCCGGGGAGATGGGGGCCGACCCGCCGATCGGATGGCTCGGGAGCGTGTGGCCGTTCGGGCCGTTCGAAGGAGCGCTCGCGTGGGCGAAGGCGCCAAAGGCGTTTCCGCCTCCATAGAGGCCCACCCCGGACAATCCGGCCACGAGGAGCACGATAGCCAGCGTCGCGACGACCCGCCCTGGTCTTTGGACCACTATTGTCGTGTCCATATACACCGTATCCGCTCCGGGGCTTAAACTACTCTGTCCTGAGTGCTATCCCGTAGCGTTCAGAACTACAACCGGGAACGGGTTGGTCGGGGGTACCCGCTGTCGCGGAACCCCCGCAGCGCGGCGACTCGGCCGGCCTAGTCCTCGACCCCGTGCACGACGCGCTCGTGCTGCATCAGGCCCGCGGGGGTCTCGAAGCGCTCGTGACAGATCGGGCACTCGTTCTTGGTGTCGGTCGAGGGACCTTTCGTGTCCGATTTCCCCTCTTCCCAAGCCTTCGCGGGGGCGACCGCGCCCGGCGAACTCGGGGTCTCGCGCCGGAGGGTCGGGGCGACCCAGAGGCCGAGGAGGATGCCGACGATCGCGGCGATGAGGACGAGGGCGGTCGCGTCGAGGAGCGCGTTGCCGAACAGCGGGCTCGCCCCGTTCGTCCGGTTGATCGTGGTGACCGGGTTCAAGTTCGCTACGGTCACCGGTTCCCCTCGTTTGATCGTCGTCAACGGGTTCCCGATCTCGAGCTCGATCCAGGTACCTGGCCCGGTGCGACCGCCGTCCACGTGGCGCTGCCGCTCCGCGTCTGGCCGCCCTGGGCGGGCACGAACGCGAGCTGGCTATACACGAGCGTGGCGGGAGCCCCGTTCGTGCCGTTCTCGTAGACCAATAGCGTGGCGTTCGTGAGGTAGTCGCCTTGGTAGGTGTAGGCGATCGTGACGTTGCCTAATGGCTCCACCCCGTTCGCCTCCGGCCCGGTGATGTTCGCGGCGATGTGATCGAACACGAAATTCGTTGAGACCCCTTGCCGTAACGATCCCGAATGGTTCGCGCTGAACCATATCGTGACCTCGTAGTCCGACTGCGTCGGAAGCTCGGGGGCGTCCGCATAGAACCCTCTGAGCTCGAGCAGGGTGATGTTGATCGACTGGTTGTAGTTCACCTTGTGCGGTTGGACCTTGACCGAGTAGTTCACCACGAGGCAACCGGCCGAGGGGCAACCGGTCCCGAGATAGGTGATCTCGAGGGACGAGTTGAACGTCAGGTTGCTGATCTGGCCCGCCGGGATGTTCAACGACCAGTTGAGCAGGTAGGGGATCGGCGTGTAGAGATCGTTCTGGTTCAGGTTCTCGTTCTGGATCGCGCCCACGATGAATCGGTGGGTGTAGCTGAACGTCTGGCCCATGCTCGTGTTGACGTAGACGGTCAGCTCGTGGATCCCGGGGGTGTAGTTCCCCGTGAGGTTGATGAACGACGCCCAGAGCTGGAGCTGCGGGGGCTCCTCGGGCGTGATGTTCGCCGCAAAATGCCCGTCGACGTAGGCGTTGACCCCGGTGATGTGCTCGAGTCCGCTCGACCACTGGAGCGGATTACCGTTGTAGCCGTTGGGGACGTAGTAGAACAGGCCGAGCGGGTCCTCGTTCGGGAGGGAGACGTTGACGAGGAAGGAGACGTTCGTCCCCGTGCTGAAGAAGTCGCGCGCGACCCGCTGGTTCGTCATGGTCGTGACGTTCACCGGGTTCGGCAGGATCCACATCGGGGTCGCCGTGTAGTTCCGGTAGTAGGAGTTGTTGTACTCGCAGTTGATGATGAGGTTCGGGTTCGACCGGTTCACCGGCGCGCACGGCTCGACGTAGTTGAAGCTCTGGTTGGAGGTCCCCGGTGTGTTGACCGCGATCGCCCCTAGCCCGAGCGGGGCCCCGGCGAGGTAGTCATAGTAGTTCCGGTCGCTCATATTGTCCGGAACGTCGACCGTGACGTAGCCGTTGGCGTCGGTCGTGCTAGAGGTCCCTGAACTGTTGGTGATTCCCAACACGCCCGCGGTCGGCTCGTATCGGGCGAACTTGTACTCTTGGCCCGTGTCGAATTTTCCGAGCCAGACGGGCCGGTAGGGGACGGAGGCGCCGGTCCAGTTGTTCACGTGGAGGGTGAGCACCTGACCCTGCCAGGCGTAGAGGGTGTCGTAGAGGCTCGAGGTGTTCGCGAAGTTCTGGACCCAAGATTCGAGCGTCGCGTTCGAGTAGCTCATGTGGTAGACGTAGAGCTCGAGATCGACGGCGTTGTACTCCCCGTACTTCCCGCCGTCGATCCCGACCGGGGTCACGCTCGGGGCCGGCACGACCGTGTAGACCGTGCCGCCGCTCTCGGGCCCGTACGTCGCGTTCACGAAGTACGGCGCGGAGTAGGCCATGTTCCAGGTCTGGACCAGTGCGACCCCCGAGACGTTGGTGAACGTCACGGAGACGACGTTGGTCGGCTGGTCGACGCTGTTGCCGTAGTAGCTCGAGGACTTCTCGGCGTGAGAGCCTACCCAAGCGAGGTCCGTCAACTGGGGGACGGTCGCCGTCACGACCGCGTCGTAGACCGGGCTACCGGCCGCATCCGTCACCTTCACCGCGAAGGTGTTCTCGTAGAGGACGCCCGCGTTCGCCTGCCCACCGCCCCATTCGGAGTAGGCGAAGCAGCCCAAACCGCTCTGGACGAGTGGCGGAACGAGCGAGCCGATCGGGCTGTCGAGGTTCGCGGTCGCGCATCCACCTACGATGGAGCCGGAGCCCGGGTTCAGGACTTGGACGGTCAGCGCGCCCGGCGGGATCGACGGGTTGACCCAGTCGTACGCGAATCCGACGTTCCTGTTCGTCGTGTTGCCCAAGGTGAAAATCAGCAGCCCCGGCGAGAAGCTCGGCGCGAAGGGCGCCGCCCCGGTGTTCAGGGTGAAGCGGAGGCCATTGCTCGGAGACGCAACGTAGGTGAGCTGGGAACCAGTGAGGCGGATCGACTGTTCCGTTCCGCCCTCCGGGAAGTACTCAACGGAGACCACCGGGTTCGATGCGGCGATCGTCGAGGTGGCGTTCACGTCGATGGTGTACGTCTGGTTCAAGCTCATGTTGAACCATAGGGTTGGGGCTGCAGTGTTGCTGACGCCATTGACCGTCTCGAACCCCTCCTCGCTCTCGAGCTGGTTGAGGTCGACCGCGAAGTTGTAGACATTGATCGATCCCCAGCCGGTCGGGAAGTCCCAGCCGACCATCGTGTTGCCGTAGTCCGAGGACCCCGTCGGGCCGGTCGGGAAGTTCTGGCCGGGAGGCCAGGCGTACTGCAGGCTCGCGCCGTGGTTGCCCCAAAAGCTCGTCCCGTTCGTGATGTCGTAGAAAGGCGGGAGCGTCAGGTTCCCGTTGAGCCACATGTTGCCGACCTCGTAAACGGGGACGTTCAGGTTCCCGAGGTACGGGGAGTGGCCCCCAGCGACGCTCAGGTAATCCTCGATGTCCGCGAACTCCCCGGCCGTCGTCGGGCAAGCGAAGCTCGTTCCGCCATAGAGGAAGTTCGGGACGCCGTCGAAGAAGATCGACATGTTGAAGTCGGCCTCCGCGGCGATCCCGCTGCCCAGGGACCGGCCCACGTTCGGGACCCCGATCCCGTGCTCGTACCACGGCTGGAGGGTCCAGTAGCTGAGCCCGAATCCGCCAGACCCCGAGGGCGGCGCGGAATACAGCGTCAGGTTCGAGATCGGCTCGTACCAATAGGACTGGTTGTGGAGGCCGTCCGCCTTGGCCACCCGGAAGTCGACGTTGACGCCGAGCCCGCCCTGGAACTGGTTGAGGAGCGGGATGAACGTCTGGAGGTTCCCGTAGGTAAGGTTCGTGCTCGGGAAGATCTGGCCGTAGGAGTTCTGGGCGCTCGACCGCAGCCCGTCGATCGAGAGGACGTAGGGGTCCGAAGCCGGGAAGGAGCCCGACAGGATCCCCGTCGTGACGTCGAATCCGCCGCCGTCCCCGCTCGACGCCAGGACCGAGGAGCCCTTCGCATCGAGGAGCATGAAGTAGTTGTGCATGACGAGGTCGCTGCCGATCCCCGGGGTCGCCAGGGTCCCGGCCTCGTCCTCGGAGCCGCCCCAGGAGTTCGAGACGATGTTGGGAGCGGGATTCATCGCGTTGATCGCGGCGTACTGGTCGTCGAGCATATTGCCGTAGAACGCCTGCGAGTAGACCGGGGTGATGTGCGCCCCGGGCGCCATGGTGCTCGCGAACTCGATGTCGAGGGCCATCTCGCCCGACCCACCGTCGGTATAGTAGAGCGTCCCGTTCCAGGTGTACGCCCCGTCGATCGGATCCGGCGTGACGCGGTTCGTGATCTGGTAGGGGTTGTTGTACACGAGCTGGGAGTACGCCTGGAGGTCGCCGGGGTTGATCCCGCCCTCCATCACGATCACGATGTTGATCGGCTTGCCGCCCGTGTCGCCGAGGCTCCCATTGTACCCCTTCGCGAGGAGCGGATCGGCCTGGAACAGCTGGTTGAAGGTCGCCGCCGAGACCGACTGGTACCGGGCGTTCTCCAGCTGGGAGTGGAACGGGTACTGGAAGCCGAACCAGGCGAACGCCTGGTCGGAGTAGTTGAAGAGCTCGGCCATCGTCGCGTTGTAGACGACGGGACCCGTCGAGGGGATGGCGGTCGGGGCCGCGTAGCCCGCGGCCTCCGCGTTCTCGATGGCGTTCGCGAATGCTGGGTTGATCGAGTGGTAATAGTGGTAGTTGCCGGGGCCGCTCAGGCCATCGATCGAACTGATGCCGCTCTCGATCGGGGTCGGGAGGGCGAGCGGGGCGGTGTTCGCGATCGTCGTGTTCGTCGAGGTCGAGGTCCCGTAGCTGACCTCGCCCAAGGTGGTGTGGAAGGCGGTCGCGACTAGGCTCGAGGGGGCGTGGAAAGAGACCGAGAGCGTGCCGACGGTCCCGACCTGCATCCCGAGGGAGGTGAAGTAATTCACCGTGTTCTGGACCTCCGTCGGGGAGGGGCCGAACATCGCCTGCTCCTGACCGTTCGTCAGCCACTTGTGGTAGAGGGGCGACCCGGGGAGCTGCTGATCGCTGATGATCGTCGCAAGTTCATTCTCGTTCTGAAGGGGGAAACCGACCGTGAACCAGACCTGCTGGCTGGCGGGGACGGTGCCCGTTACGGAGGCGTTCGGAAGGTTCGACAGGGGCGCGCCGGCGAGGGGGGTGACCGGGTCCGACTGGGAGCTGGGCACCGGATTGGAGCGCCATTGGAGAGAGGTAGGCGGCGCCTCCGGACGGCGCGGAGACTGGGGGGGGAGAATGCGCGCTCGGCACCTCCAGGATCGCGACGCCGCTAGCGATCATGAGGACGACCGCAAGGATCGGGAGCAGGATCCCCCGCCGGCTCGTCAGGAGGGTTGCGGAATTTGGCAGGGCTCTAGGGGGTTCGGTTGGACTCATTCTGATTCTCCGGGCGCCGTCGACAGGCCCTCGATCCTTCGAGGGGCGGCGCGCTCATACCGGCAACCCTTCAAATACCTTCGCTATCCGGAGACGACGATTTGGCGATACCAGGGCGGTCGACCGCCGACCGGTACGTGGCCCTCACCGGAACCCCGGGGACCGGGAAGAGTTCCTGCGCCCGCGCCCTTCCGAAGGGTGTCGGAAGCGTGGAGGTGGCCGATCTTGCCGTTCAGTGGGGAGCGGGCCGGAGGGTGGACAGCGTCACCCAAGTCGACCTCGTCCAGTTAGGGCGCAAACTTCGGCACGGGCCGCCGCCCGACCGCCCCACGTTGGTCGTGGGACATCTCGCCCATCTACTCCCGATCCAAGAGGTGGTGATCCTTCGGTGCCACCCGCTCGAGCTCCTCGAGCGCCTGCGGAACGCCCGCCGGGGCCGCGCTTCGGACCGCCGGGAGAACGTGATCTCGGAAGCCCTCGACCAGATCCTCATCGAATCCGTGGGCCTCGGACGGACCGTCCGGGAGATCGACACCACGGGTCGGTCGACCCGGTCGGTGGCAATCGAGGTCCGCCGGGCGATCGCACGAGCGCTCCGTCCCCGGACCGGGGTCGTCGACTGGCTCTCCGACGACCGCGTGACCGACTTCCTTTTGCGCGAACCGCCCTAGCCCTCGCATGGTCCTCGAGGGGTACCGGGGCTGGGCCGCCCCCCGGTTGGACCGGCTCGTCCACCCATTCCTGGGGGTCCGACCCGCGACCCTCAGCTGGACCTCCCTCGGGCTCAGCGCCTTCGCCGGCCTCCTCGCGGCGCTCGCTCGCTTCACCACCCCGATCGTCTTCCTCGGGGTCGCCGTCCTGATCTTCCTCGGCGGGGTCTTCGATGTGCTCGACGGCGAAGTCGCGCGCCGGTCGGGTCGGGCGGGTCCGCGCGGGGACCTCCTTGACCATGTCCTCGACCGGTACGCGGACCTGTTCATCCTCCTGGGGATCGCGATCTCGGGGTACGCCTACCCGCCGCTCGCCCTGCTCGCGCTCGTGAGCCTCCTGCTGACGAGCTACATGGGGACCCAAGCGCAGGCGGTCGGGGTGGGACGGATCTACCGGGGGTTGCTCTCCCGGGCGGACCGGCTCGTGATCCTCACGTTTGCGACGTTCCTCATCGGGGACCTTGCCTTACCCTGGCCATGGGCGCCGAGCGCCCCTTGGGTCCATCTTAACTGGGCCGGGATCCCGTTCACGCTCCTCGATGTGGCGATGGCGTGGTTCGTCATCGCCGGTCAGTGGACGGCGATCGGTCGAGCGGTCCATTCGTACCGGTCGCTCCCGGCGCCCCCGCCGTAGGCCCTCCATCCTTCGCGGCCGCCCCGGACCGGATCCGGGTGGTACTGAAGGGGATGGCGGAGCCACTCCTCGAAGCACATCGGATCGCGTGCCCGGAAGGCGACCTCTCGGGCTTTCGGATCGCCCTCCCGCGTGCAGAGTCCGTGCGTTCGGAGCGTGGCGCAGTCCGGGGGCTCGTAGCCGGCGCCGCCGTCCTTGCGGGTGATGTGGTCGACCTGGTAGCGCGTGACCGACTCGTCGAAATCGGGGGCGCCTCGGTAGGCGTCGACGATCCGTTCAAGGTCGGCCCCGGCTCGATAGAGGAACGCCGCGAGGGCGAAACGGCCCGAATGGGAGAGGTTCTCGCCGTCCTCGAGAGTGCGGCGCATCGACCGGATGCACGGGGGAAACGCCTCCGGCCGCAGCGATCCCAACCCCGGTCGGCCGGTCGGCGCCGGGTTCGGGAGTCGGCGCGCGACCTCCTCGAGGAACTCCTGTTCCCGCTCCTCGATGGCGCCCCGGGTCCCCGGGGCGAGCGGGACGGGGTCGGTGAGGGAGATCCGGACCGCCTCCTCCAGGAGCCGGAGCGCCCGGTCCCGGCCGACGGTGACGCGCCCGAAGGCGAGCGCCTGGCGGGCGAGGCGGAACTCGGCCTCCCGGATCGGCGTCGCGAGGCGAAGGTACTCCGGGAGGTCGACGACGACCTCGTTGCCCCGAAGGTCGAACTCGTAGCCGAGCCGCTCCGCGACCGACCGCACGACCTCCTCGGGCGCCTTCGAAAGGCGGCGTCCGAGCGACTTCGCCTCCCACACCGCCCATCGCCGGATCGGGGCGCGCCCGGGAGCGGCCGAGAGGACGAGCCGGGCGAACTGGAAGGAGAGGAACCGCTCGTCGGGCAGGAGCGCCGCGAGTTCGGGGAGCTCTCGGCCCGCCCCCGGGTCGTCGAGGGCCGCGCGGACCCTCGCCCGTCCGGCGGCTCTCGCTGGGTCGAACGCCGGCTCTCGGAAGAGCGCGCCCACGGAAGGGGCGAGCGAATCGATCAACGCTGCCGCGCCGGGCAGGAACGGGTACTCCGCGAAGAGCTCCCGCTCGACTACAGGTGCGGCGCGATGAACTGCCATATGAGCAGGAAGACGACGAGGGCCGAGGAGACGGCGACCGCTCGCCCGCTGAACGCGTCGATGCGCGCGGCGTCCCACCCCTTACGGAGCCGGGAAGCGAGCCAGCCCGAGAAGTCCCGGAAGAGGAGTCCCCCGTCGAGCGGGACAAGGGGCAGGGCATTCGAGAGCCCGAGCAGGAGGTTCATCCAGGCGAGCCAGAAGAGGAGGTTCGCCACGATCCAGAAGCCGGTAGGTCCGAGCGCGGCGAGCGGCCCGGTGAGGTGGAAGTAGCTCATCGTGGATCCCTGGATCGGCTCGAGGCCCGCGAGCGGAAGGACGACCCAGTAGGTCACCCCCGCGAGAGGGCCGTAGGGGCTCCCGGCGGGGTTCGAGAGTTCCCCTTGAAGCTGCGCCGGGGTGAGGAAGGTCTCCGAAACGCCCAGGAAAGCGTACTTCGAGTCCGCGGCGTTGTGGGTATACGATCGTAACGTCGTCACGGTCACCGATTTCGTGACGAGACCCCCCTGAGCGTCCGAGTAGAAGGTCATCGGGACGGTCTCATTGACCGAAAGGTTCGCGAGCGCGCCGCTGAGGGCCGCGCGCGTCGGGACCGGAGTGTTGTTCAACGAGGTGATGATGTCTCCGCTCGAGAGCGAAGCGTTGCTCGCCGGGAACCCCGGCAGGACGTAAGCGACGCCGACGCCGGTGGCGTTCGGGGCGACCGAGGAACTGACGACCGCGGAGAGCACGACGAAGAAGGCGACCGTGAGCGCGAAGTTCGCGAGGACCCCGGCCGCCGCGACCCGGCTGCGCGCCCGACGGTTCGAGGCGAACATCTCGTCGTCGTTCTGCTCGACGAATGCCCCGACCGGGACCACGCACCAGAGGATCCCCACGCTCTTCACCCCGATCCGTTGGGAGCGGGCGATCACGCCGTGCATCAGCTCGTGCAGGACGATCCCCACGACGAGCGCGACGATGCCGTATCCGAGCGGGATGATCGGGTTCAGCCCCGGGATCCCGAGGGCCTCGGAGACCTGCGGCGCCGCGGAGGCCGGGATCTGGGAGGCGATGACCGCGTCGAGGCCCAGAACGATAATGATGAGCGCCATGGCGACGCCCGCGAGGATGATCCCAAGGTCCGCCGCGACCGTCCAGAACCGTCGGAACCGCCCGATGCGGTCAAGCCAGGAGATCCCTCGGCGGGTCTTGATCATCAGGGCGGGCCCGAACAGGGTCAGCGGCCGATCCGGGCCGATCTGTCCGCGGCGGTAGAGCCCGTAGACGACGACGCCATAGACCGCGACGGCGGCGAGCGCGATGAGGTAGCCGTCGAAGGTGGTGAGCGCCACGATGCCGACCTCGCGAGCCGGCCCGAGATAATACCTCGCTGCCCTCCGGATCTGCGACGGAATGCGCCTTCGGACCTCTACAAATACCGTCGCCGCTCTGTACCGTCGGAGTCCTGGATGCGCCCGTTCGACCTACCGACCCTCAACCCTTGGGCGGCCGCACTTGGGATCGCGATCGTCCTTGCTCTATTGCTGAGTGGCCTCCCTTCGATCGCTCCCGCAAGCGCCATCGTGCTTCCCGGGCGTTCCGATCCGGGAAGCCTCCCGGGTTCCGTCATCGTCGCGCCCGCGTTCGTGCCGATCGGAGGCATCGAGATCGCCGGTCCGATGCCGGTCGGCGCGTCGATCGCGGTGGCGGTCGGCCTCGGCTCCCCCGAGCTCGGATCGCTGCCGAGCGAGATCGCCCTCCAGTACACCCCGGGAAGCCCGGACTATCACCACTACCTGACGCCGAGCGAGATCGCGGACCGGTACGGCGCCCCGGTCGGCGAGTACCGCTCGGCCGCCGCGTACTTCGAGTCGTTCGGACTCCAGGTGACCACGAGCCCGGACCGGATGCTCCTCTTCGTCCACGGCGCGCCCGGCCCGCTCGGCGAGGCGTTCGGGACGAGCTTCCTCGAGTACCGCGACGGCCCGACCCTCTTCTACAGCCATCCGACCCCGGCCCGTCTACCGGGAGGTCTTCCGTGGTCCGGAGTGGTCGGCCTCGGGAACGAAACGAAGATCCAGCCGGACATCTCGCCGGCGAGTGCACCCACGATCCCGCTTTCGGTGTCGCCCGCCGCTTCGGGCTGCCCCTCGAGCTCCTGGGCCACCCCGTGCCTTGCGCATGCCGCCTACAACCTCACGAGCCTCCTCACCTCCGGGGACAACGGGACCGGGGAGCGGGTGGGGATCGTCGACGTCTACGATGGCGGAGAGCCGCAGAACCAGCTCGCGAGCGACTTCGCATCGTTCACCCAGACGTTCACCCTGCCCGGGGGGAGTGTCGCGTTCGTCTACCCGATCCCGAGCGGGGGCAACATGAACTCGACGTTCACGGGCTGGGCCGCCGAGGAGGCGCTCGACATCGAATGGACGCGAGCGATGGCGCCCGGCGCCGTGATCGACATGACGTTCGCCCCGAACACGAACACGGGCCTCTACCAGGCCGTCGACTGGCTGGTGTCGCATGACGCGGTCAACGTGATCACCATGAGCTGGGGGGAGAACGACGTGGGAGTGTACAATGCGTTCTCGGGGGTCTGCCGGATCCAATGCAACGCGAGCTCCGACGGCTCCTACGAGACGCTCCACCCCGTGCTCGAGGCGGCAGCCGCCGAGGGGATCACGCTCTTCTCGGCGTCCGGAGACTGCGGAACCGCCGACGGGACGAACGGCGTATCCACGAACTATCCCGCTTCCGATCCGTACGTCACGGGCGTCGGGGCGACCGACCTCACCTTCGGCACGGGCGGCGCGTACGGGGGCGAGACCGCCTGGGCGGGGAACAGCTCCGGATCGAGCTCGCCCGGCTGCCAGAACCAGGGCGGCTCGGGCGGCGGATACGCCCCGTTCTCCCGACCCTATTGGCAGAACGCGACGGGGGTCCCGAGTTCACCGGACCTTCGGGGGGTCCCGGATGTCTCCATCCTCGGCGGCAGCCCCGGCGCGGAGATCGTGATCCAGAGCTCGGTCACCGTGGAGGGCGGCTCGAGCCTCTCCTCCCCGATGTGGGCCGGGATCGCGGCGGACGCGGACACCTACGGGGGCCAGCAACTCGGGTTCCTCAATCCGTCGCTCTACGACATCGCGCGATCCCCGTCGGGCTCCACCGCATTCCACGATGTGACGAAGGGGTGGAACGGCTACAACGCGACCAAGGGGTGGGACCCGGTGACCGGGCTCGGCAGCCCGAACGCCCTCGTTCTCCTCCCCCGGCTCTCGGGCACCCCCGTCCCCAGCCCGAACGGGAACGTCTCGCTCCTCGCGGGCCCTCGATTCGGGAACGCCCCCCTCGCCGTCCGGTTCCATGCGAACGCCTCCGGCGGCCCGGGTTCGACGAGCTTCTACGACATCGCCTTCGGGGACGGCAACGCGACGACCACCCAGAGCGGCAACGCGTCCTACACATTCACGGCTCCCGGGGTATACGCCGCCACCGCCACGGCGTTCGACCGCCTAGGAAACTCGTCGACCTCTCAGGCCCTAACTATCGTGGTCGGGGGCGGGGGGCCGCTCACGGTCGCGCTCAACATCTCGAACGCCCATCCGGGTCTGGGATCGGCGGTGACGCTCTCGACGAACGTCACCGGCGGGACCGGGCCGTACAACTTTAGCTACGAGTTCGGGGACGGGACGTACCTCGACGGCTCGAATCAGAGCCGGGTCACCCATGCCTACCGGGCCCCGGGGGGTACTGCCCGCTCGTCGTGGTCGCCGACGCGCTCGCCCCACCGGACGGCGGGGAGTCGCCGCCGGTCGCCGTCTCGGTCGGCGCGACGGGGAACGTCTCCTGCGCCTCCTCCTCGGCCCTCTCGACGAACCTCTCGGTGGCCACCCCCGCGCTCGACCTTCCGGGGGGGTTCAACTTCGTGAGCCGGACCACCGGCGGGATCCCTCCCTACTCCGTCACGTACACTTCGAACGACCCGTACTCCGTCGAGTGCCACTGCCCGATCTTCTCCGTGGCGGGGAACCACACGGTGCGGGCGCTCGTGTCCGATAGCCTCGACGCGGCCGCGACTGCCTCCACGAACGTGACGCTCTATCCGGTGCTCTCCGGTTCGTTCCACGCGTCGGTCGAGTCGGGGGCCGCTCCGCTCATCGTCAACTTCACGGCGGCGCTCTCGGGGGGCCACCTCCCGAACGCCTCGCGGACCCACTGGGAGTTCGGCGACGGGGCGAACGGCACAGGATCCCTCGTCAACCACACCTTCCTCAATCCCGGGTTGTATGTCGTCACCGCCCTCGCCTCCGACGGCTTCGGAGGCCATGCCTCGGCCGCTTTCCTCATCGACGCCACGCCGGCCTCGACCCCCCCCTCGACCGTCCTGACCGCGGAGATCACCCCGGCGCTCGACGTGCCGGTCGGGGCCGCGGTCGACTATTTCGCGAACGCCACCGGCCCGGACGGCCCGTACCTGCTCCACTGGACCCTCGGTCCGAACGGGTCGGCGTTCGGCTCGCGGACCTCCTCGACGTACCCCTACCTCGTTTGCGCGAGCCCGCCCTCCTGCTCGCTCTCGATCGGGCTCGGCGCCGAGGACGGGAACCACCGTTGGCTCAATGTGACGTTCCCGCTCGATCCGGCCCAGCTCGGGAACGCGACCGCGCTCGGTCTATCGGTGCGCGCCTCGACGACCCGCGGGGCGACCCCGTTCGTCTTCCGGGGGATCGCCGACACCGTCGGGATGGGCTCGGTCTCGGTCGCTTGGACGTTCGGCGACGGCAGCACGGGCCCGGGCGAATACGGGAACCACACCTACCTGACGCCGGGGAACTACACGGTGACGGCCGTCGCCACGGACCCGTACGGGGACCGCCTCATCCAGGATCTCGCGCTCGTCGTGACCGGAGTGCAGCGGTACTCGCCGACCGTGGCCGCCAGCTCGAACGTGACGAACGGGCTCGCTCCGCTCTCGGTGGGTTTCCAAGCGGCCGCCTCGGGTGGGGCGGGCGGACCGTTTGAGTTCACCTGGTCGTTCGGGGACGGGAAGATCGCCGCGGGGGCCTCGGTCTCGCACACCTACGGGAGCGCCGGCGAATTCATCGCGAGCGCTACCGCGACCGACCGGCTGGGTGACCCCGCGAGCTTCGCCCTCGCGATCGACGTGTACGGCTCCACCTCGCTGGGACTCTCGGTCGCCGGCCTCCCGGAGTCGGTCGCCCCGGGAGCTTCGCTTCCGCTCTCGGTCCACGAGTCCGCGGCGTGCGGCGCCCAATCGGTCCCGAACTGCACGAGCGCCCGGATCCCGTTCCGGACCCTGGTCGAGGCGGCGGGGGTCCCACCGCCCTCGAACGGGTCGATCGCCGGTTCGGGCCATCCGATGGGCGCCTCGGGGTATTCGAACTTCACCCTGATCGCGCCCAACTCCGCCGGGAAGTACGTCCTCTACCTGTGGGCGAACGGATCCGGTTTCGTGGGGAGCGCCCGCACCCCGTTCACCGTCCTCAACGGCACCTCGCCGGTCGAGACCCAGCACACGCCCGGGGTCCCGTACCAGGTACTACGCGGGGATCGCGGGCGCCGCGGCGGTCGCGGCCGTCGGGATCCTGCTCGTCGTGCGGAGGCGGCGCCGGGGGCCGAAGGCCCCCGCTATCCCTTCACGACGCCGAGCGGGCGAAGGCGGGCGACGCGCCGGGTGAGCCCGGCGCCCTCGGCGACCCGGACCACCTCCTCGACGTCCTTGTAGGCGCCGGGGGCTTCCTCGGTGACCCCCTCGCGCGAGGCGGCGCGGACCACGATCCCCTGCTCCGAGAGCCGTCGGGTGACCTCCTCGTAGCGGAACTTGCGGACCGCGGCGTGGCGGGAGAGAAGTCGACCGGCCCCGTGGCACGAGGAGCCGAACGAGCGCTCGAGCGAGGTGGGGAGTCCGACGAGCACGTAGCTCGCCGTGCCCATGTCACCGGGAATGAGGACGGGTTGACCGAAGCGCCGATACCGCTCGGGGACCTCCTCGCGCCCCGCGGGGAACGCCCGGGTCGCGCCCTTACGGTGGACGAGCACGCGCCGAGGCGCGCCGTCGACGCGGTGCTCTTCGAGCTTCGCGATGTTGTGGGCGATGTCGTAGATGACCTCGATCCCGGCCGGGTCTGGGTCGAGGACCGAGGTGAACGCTCGCCGGACCCCTTCGGTGATCAGCTGGCGGTTCGCCCAGGCGAAGTTCGCTCCCGCGGCCATGGCGGCGAGGTAGCGCTTCCCCCGCTCCGAGGCGATCGGCGCGCAGGAGAGCTGCCGATCCACGAGCGCGACCCCGTCGGCGAGGAGCGCCTGGTCCATCTCGTGGATGAAATCGGTCGCGATCTGGTGGCCGAGGCCGCGCGAACCGGTGTGGAGCATCACGACGACGTGGCCTTGCTCTAGGCCGAGCGCCCCGGCGATGGTCGGTTCGAGCAGGGTGTCGACCGATTGGATCTCGAGGAAGTGGTTCCCCGAGCCGAGCGTGCCGAGCTGTCGGTGGCCGCGCTTCTTCGCGACCTCACTGACCGCGGCCGGATCCGCCCCCGCGAGGGCGCCCTGCTCCTCTTGGAACTCGAGGTCCTCGCGCCGACCGTGTCCGCGCTCCACGGCCCAGCGGGCGCCGCCGGCGAGCACCTCCTCGATCTCGGAGGGGTTGAGATTGAGCCCACCCTTCGAGCCGACCCCCGTCGGGACCTCCCGATAGAGCGCGTCGACGAGGGCCCGGAGCTTCCCCACGATCTGTTCCTTGCGGAACGGCGTGCGGAGCAGGCGGACCCCGCAGTTGATGTCGTAGCCGATCCCGCCCGGCGAGACGACCCCCTCGTCGAGGTCGAAGGCGGCGACGCCGCCGACCGGGAAGCCGTAGCCGAAGTGGATGTCGGGCATCGCGTAGGCGCGCTCGCAGATCCCCGGGAGGGTCGCGACGTTCTTCAACTGCTGGAGCGACGGGTCCCCCTGGGCGGCCTCGAGGAGCGGAGCGCTCGTGTAGAGCCGGCCGGGGACGCGCATCCCCTCCGATTCGGAGCGGGGGATCTCGTAGGTGAACTCGTCGATGCGGACGAGGGTGGGCCCTTCCGGCACGCCGCGCGCCATCCGGCCCCCGTATTAGAGGGTGGGGCGGCGTCGAGAACGGGCGGCTCTAATACGCCCGGCGGCTCGACGCGCCCCGAGAGCCATGATCGTCCGGACCGCCCTGCTCGTCGTCTACGCGGTCGTCCTCGCGGTCGCCCTGCTCGTCCAGTTCCTCTACCCGGCGCTCGGTGGCCTTGTCTTCTACGGGCTCCTCTTCTGGCTCGTGGCGAGCTTCTTCCTCTTCCGGTTGCCCGGGATGGGAAGGCCGGTCCCGGGGAGCGGCTCCTCGAAGACTCCGTCGCCGCCGCCCCCATCATCGGGCGGGTCGGCCCCCCTTCCTTCCGGACCTCCGGTGCAGCTCGAGTTCTGTGCCTACTGCGGGACCCAGCTCGCGGCCGGGGCTTCCCAGTGCCCGGCGTGTGGCCACCCGGTCCGCGCGTTCTAGCGACCGGGGCCGCCCGCGGGGTCGTCCGCGACGACGCGCAGCATGATCTCGCGGCCTTTGACGTTGCTCCCGGGAGAGACGTGGAGGTCCCGCACGACGCCCGCCCGGGGGCTCACGATCTCATTGCGCATCTTCATCGCCTCCAGGACGAGCAAGAGGGCCCCGGCCGCCACGCGCTCGCCTTCGCGCACCCGGACCTCGATGACCCGACCGGGCATCGGCGGGACGATGGCGTCCTCACGGACGGATCCCGTGGAGGTTGGGACCGCCGGCACCGTCGGGGCGGTCCGTTCCGGCAACCCGATCGCGCCCGATCCCGCCTCGACGCGGACCGAGAGGCGGAACCGTTCCCCTTCGACCGTCACGGGGTGAGTGGGGTTCGCCTCATCCGACGGCCACCCGGCGACCTTCACTCGCTCGCCGGCGATCTCGAGCTCGACCGAGTCCCGGTCCCGGGCGACGACCTTCACGGGGTAGGTCGAGCCCCCGACGGTCACGATGCCGAGCGCGAGGTCGACCTCGACCTCTCGATGTTCACCGTCGATTTCGAGCGTGACCTTCACGAACGATACCTCCCTGGTGGTGCAGGCGGCTTCGTCCCTCGAGCGACCAGGCGAGCCGATCCGGGGGGGCGGCCCGAGCGACCGGGGTGGAAGGGGACGGGCCGATCGGGATCGAACGAAGCGCGCCGACGACCCCGAGCCCCGCGGAGGTGAGCGTGTCCCAGCCGAGCCCGCGCGCCCGGGCCTTCTGGTACGACTCGAACACCATGGGGAAGAGGGCGTAGGAGAGCGCCTCGGCCCGGTCCGCCGACGGCACGAGCGCCCGGACGGCATCGATCGCCTTCGTGAGCTCGGGGGGAGACGATCGGACGGTCGGCCCGTGACCGCCGGGTCGACCGAGAGGACCCGCTTCGCGAGCTCCGGGTCGATCGGTCCCGGGGCCGCTCCATAGACCCCGCGGACATAGTCGCGGACCTCGCGGGTGATCTCCCGGTACCGGGTTCCGGTGAGCACGTTGAGGACCGCCTGGATCCCGACGATCTGGCTCGTCGGGGTGACGAGCGGGGGGTAGCCGAGATCGGCGCGGACCCGCGGGATCTCGGCGAGGACCTCGGCGAGGCGCCCGATCGCGTCCTGCTCCTGGAGCTGGCTCAGGAGGTTCGAGAGCATCCCGCCCGGGACCTGGTGGACGAGGATCCCGGGGTCGGTCATCAACGACCGCGGATTGAGGAGGGGCCGGTAGTGCTCGAGGACCCCCGAAAAGTACTCAGCGATCTCGGCGAGGGCACCGAGGTCGAGCTTCGGGTCGAGCGCCGTCGATCGCATCGCGCCGACGAGGGTCTCGGTGGGCGGCTGGCTGGCCCCGCCCGAGAACGGGGAGATCGCCGCGTCGACCGCGGTCGCGCCGGCATCGGCGGCGGCGAGGCAGCTCAGCGTGGCCATGCCGCTCGCGGAGTGGGTGTGGAGTACGACGGGCAGGCCGACCTCCCGCACGAGCGCTCGGGTGAGAGAGGACGCGTCGCCCGGCGGGAGGAATCCGGCCATGTCCTTGATGCAGAGCTCGTCGGCCCCGAGCTCCGCGAGGCGCCGCCCGAGGGCGACGAACGCCTCGAGGGTGTGGACCGGCGAGTGGGTGTAGCAGATCGTTCCCTGGGCGGTGGCGCCGGCGCGCTTCACGGCGCGCAGGGCGCTCTCCATGTTCGCGGGGTCGTTCAAGGCGTCGAAGACCCGGAAGATGTCGACCCCGGTACGAGCGGCCTGCTCGACGAACGCCTCGACGAGGTCGTCGGCGTACGGCCGGTACCCGACGAGGTTCTGCCCGCGCAGGAGCATCTGGAGCGGGGTCCTCGGCATCGCCTTCTTGAGCAGGCGCAGCCGCTCCCATGGGTCCTCCTTGAGGTAACGTAGGCAAACGTCGAACGTCGCCCCGCCCCAGACCTCGAGGGATCGGTAGCCGATCGCGTCGAGCCGCTCGGCGATCGGGAGCATGTGGCGGGTGCGCATCCGGGTCGCGATCAGCGATTGGTGGGCGTCCCGGAGGACCGTCTCGGTGATGCCGACCATCGCTCGCCTGGGCCCCTCGTCAGAGCGGGAGGTTCCCGTGCTTGCGCGCCGGCCGGTCCTCGCGCTTCGGCTTGAGGGTGGCGAGCCCCGCGAGGAGCCGCGCCCGGGTCTCGGCCGGGTCGATCACGGCATCGACGTAGCCGCGCTCGGCCGCGAGGTAGGGGTTGAGGAACTCGGCCCGGTACTCGTCGACGAGGCGCTGACGCACCGCCTCCCGGTCCGGACCCTCCGACTTCGCGAGCTCGCGACGGAAAAGAACGTTCACCGCCCCTTCGGCCCCCATGACGGCGATCTCCGCGGTCGGCCAAGCGTAGTTGAGGTCCCCGCCGAGGTGCTTCGAGCACATCACCACGTACGCCCCGCCGTACGCCTTGCGGAGGATCACGGTGAGCTTCGGCACGGTCGCCTCGGCGAAGGCGTAGAGGAGCTTCGCCCCGTGCCGGATGATCCCGCCATGCTCCTCCTGGGTCCCCGGGAGGAACCCCGGCACGTCGACGAACGTCAGGATCGGGAAGTTGAAGGCATCGAGGAACCGCACGAACCTCGCCCCCTTCGTCGAGGCCGAGATGTCGAGGCATCCGGCGAGGTGGTTCGGCTGGTTCGCCACGACCCCGACGGCCTCCCCGTCGAGGCGGGCGAACTCCGTGACGAGGTTCGGCGCGAACGACGGCTGGATCTCGAGCGTGCTCCTCGGGTCGACGATCCGCTCGATCACGTCGTGGACATCGTAGGGCGCGTTCGCCTCCGCCGGGACGACCGCGGTGAGGCCGGACGCGGCGTCCTTCGCGGGCGGCACACCGGCGATCGCCGGGGGGTCCTCGAGGTTGTTGAGCGGGAGGTAGCCCAAGAGCCGGCGCGCGAGGGCAATCGCCGACTCGTCGGAGTCGGCGGTCAGGTGGGAGACCCCGCTCTTCGTGGCGTGCGCGTCGGCGCCCCCGAGCGCTTCGGCGCTGACCTCCTCCCCGGTGACCGCCCGGATGACGTCGGGCCCGGTGATGTACATCTCTCCGGTCCCCCGCCGCATGATCACGAAGTCGGTGATCGCCGGGGAGTAGACCGCCCCGCCGGCGCAGGCGCCAAGGATCAGGGAGATCTGGGGGACGACCCCGGAAAGGGTGACGTTGCGGAAGAAGACCTCGCCGTACCCCGCGAGGCTCATCACGCCCTCCTGGATGCGGGCCCCCCGGAGTCGTTCAATCCGACGATCGGGATCCCCGACCGGTGCGCGAGCGCCATGGCGCGGACGATCTTCTCGGCGTGCGCTTCACCGAGCGCCCCTCCGAAGACGGTGCTGTCCTGGGCGAACGCGGCCACGCGCCGCCCCTCGACCTCCCCGAACCCGACGACCACCCCATCGCCGGCGATCCTCCGTTCGGAGAGCCCGAAGGCCGTCGCCCGGTGGGTCACGAGCTCACCGAGCTCGCAGAACGTCCCGGGATCGAAGAGCGCCTCGAGCCGGGCCCGGACCCCGAGCTTGCCGGCGTCGGACTGCCGCTTCGTCCGCTCCGCCCCGCCGCCCTCGCGGGCCCCGGCGAGGCGGGCTC
The DNA here is from genome assembly GCA_963696985.1 of uncultured Thermoplasmata archaeon. GTDB lineage: Archaea > Thermoplasmatota > Thermoplasmata > Lutacidiplasmatales > UBA184 > Lutacidiplasma. The sequence continues at coordinate 465,747 of CAVOMG010000001.1, forward strand.
GCCATACCTCGTACGGGTCGGTCAAGCGATCCCCTCGACCTCGATCTCGCCGGAACGGATGCTCTCGATCCCCGATTCGCCCTCGACGAGCAGCGCCCCGTCCTCGGCGAGGTCGCGGAGGACCCCGGCGGTCCGCCCGTCGACCCGAACCCTCCGCCCCACCCCGTAGAGCGCTCCCCGCGCCATCGACCAGACCTCCGACCGACCCGCGACGGTGCCGAGGCGATCTACGGTGGTTCGAATCACTTCCGTGACCAACGGCTCCAGTTCATCGGGCGACACGGCTCGCCCCGCGAGCTCCTGGAGGATGGCGACCCGCGGGGCGAGCTCCTCGGGGAGGTCGGAGCGCGCGGTCGAGACGTTCACGCCGACGCCGACGACGAGCGCGACCCCCAGGGCGGGGGAGAGGACCCGGTCGACGAGCACCCCGGCGAGCTTTCCGAACGAACCGTCGCCGTTCCGTGCAAAGAGGTCGTTCGGCCACTTGACGGCCGTCTCGAGAGCGTAGCGCCCGGCGAGCATGCCGGCGAGCCCCGCGCCGACGCCGACCGGAACGAGGCCCGGCTCGAGGCGGGGTTCGGGGGTCACCACAGAGAGGTAGAGGCCACCCTCGGGCGAGGCCCAGGAATGGTCGAGGCGCCCGCGGCCCCGGTGCTGCCGCCGGGCGACCACCACGAGGCCGGCCGGGGCTCCATCGCGCGCCCGCCGGACCGCCTCATCTTGCGTCGAGGGAAGGAGGTCGAAGCAGAGGCGCTCGGCCATGGGGAGCATCCGGCGAGGAGGAGGGGTTGTCGCATAAGAGGTACCCGAGGAGAGGACCGCCTCGTCGCCGTCGGACGGGGGCGGTCGACCGGTCAGGGACGCCAAGGCGGGTAGGTCGGCACCGCGGTCGCCGGGAACCCGCCGGGGCGGGGCGGCGCGGCGAGCCAGGTGGTGTAGGCGCTCCGTAACTGCCAGAACCCGTAGAGGAGCACCAACGGCGACACGAGCCCGAGCAGGCTCCCGAACGGGACGAAGAAGCCCGTGACGCTGAGGACGGAGAGGACGGCCCCGACGAGGATGAACGATCGGGCGGAGGTCGCCACGGCCTTCACGGGTTCGGGGGCGATGGGGAGAAGGCCCCCGACCAAGCCGGAGGTTGCGAACCAGTAGGTCAGCAGGTTGAACACGACCGAGGCGAAGGCGACCGCCACGGCCAGGCCGACGACCGAATTGGCGACCGACTTGGCGATGGCGGTGGTATTGTTGCCCGTGCCGGCTCCCAGTCCTCCGGCGATCGCCGACAAGATGAAGGCGAAGACGATCACCACGGTCGCGATGATCCCGAAGATGAAGATCAGCGTAGTGTAGAGCCAGTCCCTTGAAGCGCGCTCGGCGGCTTGCGCGGCGGCGGGGCCGTACCTCCCCGGCCGACTCTGCGAGCCGTTTGGAGCCGGTCCGCCACGTCACCCACGAAAGGATCAGGAGGATGAACGCCACGAGCGCGAGGAGCCCGCTGGCCGCCAAGACCGCCAGGGCGGCACCCCCGCCGAGCCCGAGGCCCCCCGCACCGCCGGCGCCCAACGATCCGGAGAGCGGTCCCGCCGAAGAGATGCTGACCGCTCCGAGGACGGCGGCGCTGATGAGAGCGCCCACGAGCGTGAGGATCAGGTAGACGACGTACCAATTGATCGCCCGTTGGAGCTCGCTCACGGCCTGCCGGGTCCTTTCGCCCGGGGGCGAGGCGGGGAACCCGCCGTACCATCCCGCCCAGCCGGGCGGCGGCGGGCCGTACCCGATGGGCGGTGGGGGCGGCGCCGGGGCATAGACGACCCCGGAAGGAAGCGGGGAGGGAGCCGTTGGGGGAGCGTCCATCGCCGACGTTCGGGACGTTCAGAAACCCTTAACCCCTTCTGGGCGAGGCCCGGACGTTGCCGTCCCGCGCCGCACCGGTGAACCGATCGATCGTTCCGGCCCTCAAGGCGCTCGCGCCGGAGCTCGAGGCGCGCTTGTCTGGATCGCTCGATGGATTCACCGGGATGATCATCCGGGCGCACCTTCCCCAGCGCTGGGTCTTCGTCACCGAGCCTTCGACCGCGAGCCTCGTCGTCTCCGCCCAGGGGAAAGTCGCGGTCGAGGAGGGCGCCGTGGCGTCGCCGGACGTCACGATCCGCACGTCGTTCGAGCGCCTGGAGGCGGCGTTACGGACCCGCGATCCCGCGAAGGTCCCGCCGGGCCCGCTAAACGTCGACGCCCACACGGAGAAGGGGCGCCGGGCGTTCGAGTTCCTGCGGCGCCGCCTCGGTCTCTAAAAGCCCGCTAAGCGCGCGCGAGCGCGCGCATCCGGCCGACCATCTTCACGACGGCCCGAACGGCGTTCGCCGCGTTCTCGATACGGTCCTGGGCCTGGAGGCGCGTCTCGCCGGGCCGGAGATCCCGAGGCCGACCGGCTTATGGTACTGGACCATGAGATCGGCGAGCTTGCGCGCGGCCTGGCCCATCACGACCTCGTCGTGGTCGGTCTCCCCCTCGATGACCGCGCCGAGCGTCACCACGGCGTCGATCCCCGGGCGCGCGAGGAGCGCATCGACGGCGAGCGGCATGTCGAAGACGCCGGGGGTCTTCACGAGGGGACCCGCCTGCGCCCCGAGGAACTCGAGCTCCTCGCGGGCCCGCTCGACCATCAAGTAGGTCACGTCGTAGTTGAACTCGCTCGCCACCAGGGCCACCGTCATCCCTTCGCCTTCCCGCTTCTTCGCCATCGTGTTCCTTCCCTATCGAACTCTTGCGCTCGTGATCTGATCCTCGGCGACCTTCCCGCTCACCGACCCGGTCGAGCCGGACCGGCGTCGGCGAAACCCTGCCGGGCGCCGCTCGCCGCTCGCCGCGCGAGGGCGTTCGGCCGGAAGAGGAGGTCGTAGGCGTTCTCGGCGTGCTCCTCGGCCCTTCGCCGGGCGAGGCCCACGAGCTCCCGGTCATCGCGCGCCTCCCCCTCGAAGACGAAGCATTCGACGACGGGCTTCGCCTCGAGCACGCCCGCGTAGATGAGCCCGAGCGACGCCTCGTGGGCGCAGGTCTTGTCGTACTCCGCCTTCCCCGGCATCCCGAAGGCGAGGCAGAGGTCGACCCGCTCCTCGACGAACATCTTTCGCACCGCGACTGGGAGGTCCTTGATGCCGGGGACCGTCCGGTGGGCGGTCCGAAAGCCGGTCCCTCGCTCGGCGAGGCGCGCGCGAGCGTACCGGGCCATGTCGACCCGGGCGAACGTGGTGTCGACGAGGCCGATCCGCTTCATCCGGCCTCCGGCGGATCCCGGCCCCGGGCGAGGATGTGCTCGACGATCCGGCGCGTCGCGAGCTCGTCGTGGGTGAGCGGCCCGAGCCGGACGACGCGCACCTTGACCCCGCGGCGCCCGCACTCCCGCTCGACCTCCTGGACGTCGAACTTCTGGTCGAAGCCGAGGGCGATGATGTCGGGGCGCTCCTCGACGACGGTCTGGTAGATGTCCGTCGCCGAGCCGAGGACCGCCCGGTCGACCGGCTTCAGGGCCTCGACCATCTCCCGGCGGATGTGCTCGGGGACGTACGGCTCATGCTTGAGCCGGCGCGCCGTCTGGTCCCGGGCGACGACGACGACGAGCTCGTCGCCGAGCTTGCGCGCCTCCTCGAGGAAGAAGAGGTGGCCCGGGTGGAGGAGGTCGAAGACCCCCGTCGCCATCACTCGGACCATCGTTCAAATGCCTCGAGGATGTGGGCCCCTTCGACGAACGGCCAGCCGTGATCGCTCGAGTACCTTCGGGCCGCGTCGACGGATCGCGCGCCTCCGGAGTCCCCGAGCATCTCGCAAACGGTCGCCGACTCGGGGAGGGAACCCATCCGGGCGAGCGAGATGGCGAGCTCCGTATGGCCTTTTCGTTCTTCGAGGAGCTTCGGCGCCGCGTAGAGGAGCGGGACATGGCCCGGGGAGCGGAACTCCTCGCGGAAGCGCGCCTGGAGCTCGGCCGGCGGGCGAGTCCGGGCGTCGAGCGCGAGCTCCCCGATCGCCCGAATCGTCGTCGCGCGGTCGCGGTCGGGGATCCCGGTGTAGTTCGTCCGATGGTTCACCGTGATCCCGAAGGCGCTCCTACGGTCGTAGCGGGGCGGCGGGGCGCCGATCGCCCCTAGCACGGGGTAGCGGGCGGCGCCGAGCGCGAGAAGCTCAGAGAAGAACGGGAGCCCGAGCTTCTCCTTGAGCTCGGAGGAGATCGCCGTGCAGATGAGGCCACCCGCGTCGGTGCGCAAGAGCCGGACGAGCTCCGGGGTGGCGAGGTGGGAGAGGATGACGAGGTCGGTCTCCCCCTCGCGGTCGGCCGCATCGAAGATGAGGACCGGTTCGCCGTGGGCGAGCGCCGAGAGCGCCTGGTCGACCTCGCGCGACCGCCCCGATGTCGACGGGACCCGCATCATCGCCTCGGCGAGCGGCCCCCGGGGGATAATATGTTTGGTAGCTACTCAAGAATGGGTTGATAGCCCGGTGGGAAGAAGAGAGTGAGGGCGAGGTGGGCCTCGACCCCCGACGCCCCTTGGCAGGGGCGTTCTTAGGAGGTGATCCATCTGCAGGTTCCCCTACAGATACCTTGTTACGACTTAGTCCCCCTTGCTGAACCGAAGTTCGAACGCCCCAGATGAGGCACCCTCACTCCGACCCAACTCGGATGACTTGACGGGCGGTGTGTGCAAAGAGCAGGGGCACATTCACCGCGGGATGTTGACCCGCGATTACTACGGAATCCATTTTCACGAGGGCGAGTTACAGCCCTCGATCCAGACTACGATCGGGTTTCAGGATTGCCTTCCCCTCTCGGGGTCGGATCCCATTGTCCCGACCTTTGTAGCGCGCGTGTTGCCCGGAAGATTCGGGGCATACGGACCTACCGTAGACCTCTCCTTCCTCTGCCTTAGCGGCAGCGATCCCTTCAGTGTGCCCCCGAGATCGCTCTCGGGGTTGCGACTGAAGGCGAGGGTCTCGTTCGTTATCTGACTTAACAGAACGCCTTACGGTACGAACTGACGACGGCCATGCACCACCTCTCGGAGAATCGGGCAAGGTCTTCAGCCTGGCTTTCATCCCTCCGTCGCCTCCGGTGAGTTTTCCGGCGTTGAATCCAATTGAACCGCACGCTCCTCCCGTTGCGGTGCTCTCCCGCCAATTCCTTTAAGTTTCAGTCTTGCGACCGTACTCCCCAAGCGGCAGACTTAACACCTTCGCTCCGGCACTGGGAGCCCACGCAGGACCCCCAACACCAAGTCTGCAGCGTTTACACCCTAGACTACCGGGGTATCTAATCCCGTTTGCGCCCTAGGGCTTCGTCCCTCACTGTCAGATTCGTTCTAGGAGAACGCCTTCGCCACTGGTGGTCCCCCCCGGATTACAGGATTTTACCCCTACCCCGGGAGGACCTTCTCCCTCTCCCGATCTCAAGCCAGGAAGTGTCTCCGGAATTCGGACGGTTGAGCCGCCCGATTTACCCGGAGATTTTCCCGGCCAGCTACGGACGCTTTAGGCTCAATAATAATGAGCACCACTCGGGCCGCGGGTATTACCGCGGCGGCTGGCACCCGTCTTACCCGGCCCTTACTTCTCGAGCTTTTTAGGCTCGAGAACAGCCTACACATAGTGTAGGCACTTGGAGTTCCCCCATCGTGGTTTCCCACAGTGTGGAGGTTTCGCGCCTGCTGCGTCCCGTAGGACCTGGATTCGTGTCTCAGAATCCATCTCCGGGCGACTTCTCCCAAAGCCCGTACCCGTCTTCGGCTAGGGGGTCCGTGAAACCCCCTACCACCTGATAGGCCGCAGACCCATCCTCGAGCCTCGCAGGATTTGAACCTGAGAGCCTTCCATCATCCCAGGTCTATCGGGTATTATTCCCAGTTTCCCGGGGTTATCCCCGTCTCGAGGGCAGATTGTCCGCGTGTTACTGAGCAGTGCGCCGAGGGCTTACCCCTCTCGACTCGCATGGCTTAAGCGAACTCCAATAGCGGTGCCCGCCGGCAGGATCAACCGGATTTGTTACACACGATCCTGAATGGGTTTGTCTATACGGGTCGTGACCGATCCTCGCTGACTGGCGGAACTTTCGTGCTCTTGCATTTTGGACATGAGCTCATTTCGCGTCTATCTCACTCTCTCCCACGTCAGTCCCGAGAGGTCACTCCCCGTCTCCGGGGAGGGGATCTCGGGGCTCCACGCCCCATCGGGCCATCTGTGGCGCTGCCCTGGAATGAACCGGTTCACGCATCCCCGGCTCGCCGTGGCGGCGCCCCGTTCCGTCGGGCCCGGATGGGTCCGGCGGGCGGTGCGGGTTTGGAGCTGGGAGTTCTATTTAAGTCGAGCGCCCTCGAGCTTCGCCATCCATCGCGGTAGCTCGGTGAGCGAGGTGATCTCGGGCGGGTCCGTCCCGAAACCGGTCCCGTCGCGGTGGAGCCAGACCGAGCCGAGCCCGGCGCGCTCGGCCGCCTTCGCGTCCGTGTAGGCCAAGTCGCCGACGTAGAACGCCTCGCCGACGCCGACCCCGAGGCGCGTGACGGCCCTTCGGAAGATCTCGGGGTCCGGTTTCGCGACCCCCTCGGACCCGGAGGCGACGATCGCCTGGAAGTAGCCGAGGATCCGGACCGGCTCGAGGAGCTCGCGGAGCGCCGAATCCGACCGGGCGTTCGAGAGGATGCCGAGCCGTCGGCCCTCCTTGCGGAGCCGCTCGAGGGTCCGCCGCACATCGGAGAAGAGATGGGCGACCCGCGGGAGCCGCTCGAGTCGCTCCACGAACTTGCGGCCGACGGAGATTGGGAGCTCCTGGCCCGAGGCCCGGCCCAGGACCGCCCGCCAGTATTCGTCGGTCGATCCCCGCTCGGCCCGGGCATCGAGGGCCTCGTCGGCCCATCGGACCGCCTCGGCGATCGCCTCCGGATGGGTCGGGATCGCGAGGTGCTCGGCGATCGCGGCGTACTCCCCGAAGTCCCGGTCCTCGACGAGGGTGCCCCCGACATCGAACAGCACCGCCCGGAACTTCGGCGGGCTGCGAGCGCGCACCCAGGGCATGGCGCGCTCGAGGCGCCGCGTCCCTATATCCCTCCGGTCCAGCGGAACGGACGGATCAGGCGACGCTCACCGAGTCGATCGTGGTGTGGCGGAGCAGGATCGCCCGCGCGATCTTGAGGTTCTTCCCGGCCTTGCCGATCGCCCGGGCCCTCCAGGCCGGATCGACGGTCACGGTGGCGTGCCGGCCCTTCCCCTTCGGGGCGATCTCGACGGTGCGAGGGCTGAACGCGAAGAAGATGTTGCGGACGAGGGCCTCCTCCGAATCGGAGAACTCGATCACCTGGATCTCCTTCTTGAGCATCCCCTTGAACCGGTCGACGACGACCCCGCCCGGTCCGACGGCCTTGTGGATCTCGCCGGGCTGGACGAGGTAGATGAGCTTGTCCTCGGCCTCGAAGCAGTCCTTGACCCGGGCCCCGGTCCGCTCCTCGAAGAGGCGGATGTAGCCGAGGGTCTCCGTATCGAAGGTGAGTTCCGCCACGGCCGTGCTCGGGCGCGCTCGACGGACCCGCCGGCTAGCCGCCGGTCTCGAGCGAAAGGATCGCCGAGGCGCCGGGGTCGAGGATCGCGAGCGCGCTGATCGGGTAGGGCCGGCCGCACGCCGCGCCGAGCTCGACGGCGGTCCCGTCGTAGTGGTAGAGCGGGATCTTGCCGATCTTGGTCCCCTTCTTGAGGGCCTCGGCGGGGCAGGTGTTCGAGACGATCACGATGCGGGCCTTGCCCGCGTTCGCGCTCTCGAGGGTCTCGTTGACCCCGATCTTGACCTTGCCGGTCTGCAGGGCGACCTTGAGGGCGTGCGCGAGGTCCATCCTCAGGCCTCCGTGGGCTTCGCTTCGGCGGGCGCCTCGGCGGGCGCGACGGGGAGGGCTGCGACCGAGGGGCGGTAGATGAGGTTCACGGCGCCGGTGCCGAGGGTGATCGGCTGGCCGACAATGATGTTCTCGGCGACGCCCTTCAGCTCGTCGACCTCGCCCGTGATCGCCGCGCGCAAGAGGTGGGCGGCGGTGATCTCGAACGCCGCCCGCGCGAGCACGCTCGACTTCTTCCCGGAGATCCCGTGGCGGCCGATCGCGCGGATGTCCCCTTCGTTCGTCATGACATCGGCGACGAGCATCAGGTGGCGGATGTCGACGCCGAGCCCTTGCTCGCTCAACGTCCGCGACGCCTCGAGGACGAGGGCCGCCCGGGCCGCCTCGATCCCGTAGACCTTGTAGATCTCGAAGACGGAGTTCGTGGTCGTTCGGGTGGCGTCGACGCCGGGGATGTCGAGGACCCCTTCGAGGTTCGATCCCTCGGTGTAGACGACGTACTCCTCCTTCTCCTTCTTGATGAGGGCGCGCTTGATGCCGGGGGTCCCCTTGATCCGGATCGCCTTCGCCTCCTCGCTCGCCTCGAGGAGCCGCTTGAACGGTCGCTCCTCGGCCTCCTCGGTCTTCTTCGACGCGGGGGCCTCGGCGATGTGGAGCTCGAACGGTCGGCTCTCCCCGGAGCCCGAAGCGTCCTTCAAGAGGAACTGCTTCGGGTCGATGTTCTCGGTGAGGGCCCGTTCGAGGTCCGCCCGCTTGACGCCCCGGGCCTGCATGAGGTCGGTCTGGGGCGTGACGATGACCTTGAGCTCCTCGACGACCGTCCCGATCGAGGCGATGTCCGGAACGTTCGTGACCTCGATCTGGAGCGCGATCTTCTCGACGGCGTCGCGATCGGCCCGCACCTTCTTCTCGACGTAGACCGTCATCATCGGGGTCGAGGGGATCCGGCGGGCGTCGACGAGCTCGATCAGGCGCGGGAGACCGAGCGTGACGTTCATCTCGGCGACCCCGGCGTAGTGGAACGTCCGCAAGGTCATCTGGGTCCCGGGTTCGCCGATCGACTGGGCCGCGATGATCCCGACCGACTCGTGGGCGTCGACCTCGGCCCGCCGGTAGCGCTTCGAGACCTCCCGGACGACCTTCGTCGTCTCGGCCGGGCCGAGCTTGAGGGTCTTCACCTTGCGGGCGAGCTCTTGGACGAGAGAGGGCGGCAGGTTGGCGCCCTGCTCGCGGGAGATCTCGCGGATGCGGCCCGGGATGTCGTCCTTGGCGTGCTTGTCCGTCGGCATCTTCACTCCCCTCCGAGATCGGGGCCCTCTTCGGAGGCGCCGAACTCCTCGGTCTCCTCTTCCTCGCCCTCTTCCTCGAGCTGGGCCTCGGCGAGGAGGTCCATCTCCTCTTCCCCGACCGGCGGGGCCCCGGCGATCGGCTCCCCGCGGGAGTCGACGGTCGGCTTCACGCGTCGACCGAGCACCGAGGAGAGGACCTCGTCGAGCGGGACGGCCTGGCCCTGGAAGGAGCGGGCGGGGTCGATCCCATCCTCGCCGTAGCGGTACTCGATGATCGTCCCGGCGGTGTTGCGCACCGTCTCGTCCTCGGCGACGTTCAAGTCCTCGAGGGCGTTGATGAGCCGGCGCTGCATGTAGCCGGACCGGCTCGTCCGCACCGCCGTGTCGACGAGACCTTCCCGCCCACCCATGGAGTGGAAGAAGGTACTCGGTGGCGCTCAGGCCCTGCTTGTAGCTCGAGGAGACGAACCCGCGGGCGTCGGCCCCGAGGTCGCCCCGCTCGAAGTGCGGGAGGGTGCGGCTATAGTAGCCGCGCAAGAGGCGCTCGCCCCGGACGCTCTGCTGGCCGACGGCCCCGGCCATCTGCGTCAGGTTGAGCATCGAGCCGCGCGCCCCGGATTTCGCGAGGATCACGGCGGGGTTCTCGAGCCCCAGGTAGCGGCCCGCGATGTCCCCCGCGGTGTCGCGCGCCTGGCCGAGCTCCCGGCGGACCTGGACCTCGAGGGTCTCCTCAAGCGAGCGGCCGGGCATCTGCTCGAGCTTCCCCTTGCGGTACTGCTCGACCAGGTCGTTGACCTTGAGCCGGGCCTCGCTCAGCGCCTTGCCGATCTCCTTGCGGGCGTTCTCGGGGACGTCCTCGTCGTCGATCCCCGTCGAGAGGCCGTTCAGTCCGATGGCGGTGATCGCGAGCCGGCTCATCTCGTCGAGGAACTGACGGGCGCGCGCGGGCCCGTTGTTCCGGGCGATCGCGTCGAGGATCGCGCCCTTCCCGAAGGCGATCGCCTTCGCGTCGATCGTGCCGGCCTTGAGGACCCCCTGCTCGATGACGACGAACGCGTCGTGGGTGCAGCTCATCGGCGAGCAGTCGCACCGGTTCCAGATGTTCGAGCGGAACTCGATCGTGAGGTCCTTCGGCAGCACGAGGGAGAAGAGTCTGTTTCCCCAGCCAGTACTCCTGGCCGTCCCGGTCGGTGCCGGCGGGCGGCGGGATCGGGAGCCTGAGCTTCGAGAGGAGGTAGGTGACCTGGGCGCGCCGGAACGACGGGTTCTGGTAGGTCAGAAGGAACGCCGCGGTGATGTGGTCGTGCAGCATCCCGATGATCGGGCCGCCGTAGCGGGGGGAGAGGATGTGCTCCTCCACCTTCATGAGGACCTTCGCCTCGGCGCGGGCCTCCTGGCTCTGGAGGACGTGCAGGTTCATCTCGTCCCCATCGAAGTCGGCGTTGTAGGGGGGGCAGTCGCACAGGTTGAACCGGAACGTCTTGTGGGGGAGGATGCGGACGAAGTGGGCCATCATGCTCATCCGGTGGAGCGACGGCTGCCGGTTGAACAGCACGATGTCCCCGTCGAGGAGCTGGCGCTCGACGACGCAGCCGGGCTGGACAAGCTCGGCGCACGCCTCGGCGTTCTTCTCCATGACCTTGATCCGCTGGCCGTCCTCGCGGACGAGGTAGTTGACCCCGCAGACGTACCCCGGCGCGTTCGGTGGCGTGGGGCCGCGCCGGACGAACTCCTTCGCGACCTCCTGGTTGTGGGGGGTCACGTCGAGGGGGACCGTGAGCGCCCGGGCGACCTCGACCGGGATCCCGACCTCGTTGATCGACAGGAGCGGGTCCGGCGAGATCACCGTGCGGGCCGAGAAGTTCACCCGCTTCCCCGAAAGGTTCGAACGGAACCGCCCGTCCTTCCCTTTGAGGCGCTGGGAGAGCGTCTTCAATGGGCGGCCGGAGCGGTGGCGGGCCGGCGGGATGCCGCTCGTCTGGTTGTCGAAGTAGGTCGTGACGTGGTACTGGAGGAGCTCCCAGAGGTCCTCGACCACGAGTTGGGGGGCCCCCATGTCGCGGTTCTCGCGGAGGCGCTGGTTGATCCGGAGCACGTCGACGAGCTTGTGGGTGAGGTCGTCCTCGCTCCGCTCCCCGGACTCGAGGGTGATCGACGGGCGGACCTGGACGGGCGGGACCGGCAGGACCGTGAGGACCATCCACTCCGGCCGTCCGAACTTCGGGTTCAATCCCATCGCCCGGACGTCGTCGTCGGGGATCCGTTCGAGCCGGGCGCGGACCTCCTTCGGGGTGATCTTGTGGCCGTTCTCCCGGAACGTCGTCGGCTTGTCGAGGATGATCTTCTGCTGGACCTCGTGGCAGTGGGGGCAGACGCGCTCCTCCTTGGGCTCCCGGGTCCGCACGGTCGAGTCGTCCGAGTCGGCGGTGGCCTCGGCCCGGCTCGACGGCGCGTCGGGAAGGATCCGCCCGCACGCTCGGCACGTCCCCTGGAGGAGTCGCTTGATCTCCTTCGCGTAGCCGACGTGGATCACGGGCATCGCGAGCTCGATGATCCCGAAGTGGCCCGGGCACTCGTTGACCCGGCCCCCGCACGTCCGGCACCTCAGGTTCGGCTCGATGACGCCGAGGTGCAAGTCCATGAGCCCCATCTCGATCGGGTAGCCGTCGTCGTCGTACGTGTCGGCCGTGATGATCTTCACGCCGCTCATCCGCCGGACCTCGTCCGGTGAGAGGAAGGCGAACTGGAGGCTCTTGATCTTCTTCGAAAGTCCCTGCGTCATCGAAGACCTCCTAGCGCATCTCCTCGAGCTGGAGCCGCATGATCACGCCGAGGCTGATCAGCTCCTCGAGGAGGAGCTTGAACGAGTAGCTCATCTCGACCGGGTAGATCGAGGAGGTGTTCCCGCACGAGGGGCATCGGAGCGACCCCGCCCGGGTGTCGGGGATGGCGATGTGCCCACACTCTGGGTTCCCGCAGACGTACTGGACCGTGCCGTCCGACTCGTCGAGAAGACGGTCCTTGATCACCATGGCGACGCCGTGGCCGATCAGGGTGTCCCGCTCCATCTCCCCGAACCTCAGGCCGCCCTGCCGGGAGCGCCCCTCGGTCGGTTGCCGCGTGAGGATCTGGACGGGCCCGCGCGAGCGCATGTGCATCTTACCCGCGACCATGTGGTGGAGCTTCTGGTAGTAGATCACGCCGATGAAGATCTCCGCCTCGAGACGGCGACCGGTCATCCCATCGTAGAGCGTCTCGCGCCCGGAGGGGTGGAAGCCGAGCGCCTTCAGGGACTCCCGGAGCGCCTCCTCGCGCTCCCCGGAGAACGCCGTGCCGTCGATGGTCCGGCCCTCGAGCGAACCGACCTTGCCTCCGAGCATCTCGAGCACGTGGGCGACGGTCATCCGCGACGGGATCGCGTGCGGGTTGATCAGAAGGTCCGGCGTGACGCCGTCCCGCGTGAACGGGAGGTTCTCCTGGGGGACGATGAGCCCGATGACCCCCTTCTGGCCGTGACGGGAGGCGAACTTGTCGCCGAGCTCGGGGACCCGCTGGTTGCGGACCTTGACCTTGACGAGCTTCGAGATGTTCTCCCCCTCGGTCAGGATCACGCCGTCGACCCAGCCGGACTCCCCAAAGCGGACGGTGACCGACGTCTCCCGGCGCTTCTGCGGCGTGAGGAGGTCGGTCTTCTCCTCGAGGAACCTCGGTGGGCTCGTCTTGCCGATGAGCACGTCCCCCTCGCCGACCTCGAGCTCGGGGAAGATCAGGCCGTCCTCCCCCAAGTTCCGGTAGGAGGTGTCGACGCGCGCGCCGGCGACGTCGGGCCGGGGGATCTCGAACTTGTCCTCCTGGCCGCCCGGGTACTTCCGCTCCTCGCCCCGGTACGTCCGGAAGAACGAGGACCGGCCGAGGCCGCGGTCGATGGCGGCCTTGGAGAAGACGAGGGCGTCCTGCATGTTGTACCCCTCGTAGGAGAGGACGGCCACGATGAAGTTCTGGCCGGCCGGCCGCTCGGTGAAGTGGACGTAGCGCATCGTCTGCGTGCGCAAGAGCGGGGCCTGCGGGTAGTGGAGGAGGTGGCTGCGGGTGTCCGGCCGTCGCCGGTAGTTCACCGACTCCACGCCGAGCGCCTGCTTCGCCATCCCGGAGCCCATCGTGTTCCGGGGGGTCGAGTTGTGCTCGGGGTAGGGGATGAGGCCCGTGCAGACGCCGAGCATCAGGTTCGCGTCGATCTCGAGGTGGGTGTGCTTCGGCTCGAGCCGAAGCTTCGTCGGGAACTCCTCCCCGCATCGGCCGCAGCGCAGCTGGGCGACGTCGCGCTTCTCACCGGCCGAGATCCATCGGACGTCGCCGCGCGAGAGCGCCCGCTCGCACTTCGGGCAGCGCTCGGGTTGGTCGAACGCGTCGACGGCGATGAGGGTGTCCTCCTCCTCTTCGGCGTCGAGCCACTCGACCTTGCCGGCGTGGATGAGGTCGGAGAACGAGAGGGTCCCCTGAGTGAGGTCGTCGAGGTCGGCCCGGGTGACCCGGGAGGCGCCGTCCTTGACCACGATGAGCGGGCGGCGGAGGCGGCCCGGGTCGCAGTGGACGATCACCTCGTTCATCTCGCCGTCGTAGCGGACGTTGATCTCGTAGGTCCGCTCGCCGAGCGAAGGGGACAGCGTCCCGGATCGCCGACGGTCGCGGATCTCCCGCACAAGCTCGACCGGGGCGGAGTGGAGCCCGATCAGGTTCCCGTTGACGTAGACCCGGGCGGCCCGCTTACCCCTCGGCTGGTTCCCTTCCTGGAAGACCTCGGGCCCGATCTCGCGGGTGTTGAGGTCGCGGAGGATGAGCGTGACCTCCTCCTCGTCGGCGCCTTCGGAGACGTCGACGCACAGGGCGTAGTTCTTCACGAGCCCGCAGTTCTGCCCCTCGGGGGTCTCGTTCGGGCAGAGGCGGCCCCACTGGGTGGGGTGCAGGTCGCGCGCCTCGAAGTGGGGCTGGCTGCGCGTGAGCGGGCTCGTCACGCGTCGGAGGTGGGAGATCGCCGACATGTGGCTCGTGCGGTCGAGCACCTGGCTCACGCCGGCCCGCCCGCCGACCCAGTTCCCGGTGGCGAGGGCGTGCACGAGCCGCTGCGTGAGAAGGTCCGGGCGGATCGCGCTCGCGATGCGCAGGTCCTTCTTCCGCGCGAAGGAGCGCTCGAGCTGGTACTTGAGGTCCTTGAGCAATAGCGTGAACGCGACCCGGAAGAGGTCCTCCATGAGGTCGCCGGCGAGCTTGAGCCGCTTGTTCGCGTAGTGGTCCTTGTCGTCCTCGCCCCGGACCTTGAGGTGGAGCTCGAGGACCGTCCTCGCCATCCGCGCGAGGTAGAGGGCCTTCTTCAGGCGGTCGCCCTTCGTGTCGCCGAGGTGGGGGAGGAGCGAGCGGTCGAGGATGCCGTCGACCTTGCGCTGCCGGTACTCCTTCGCCTGGCCCGTGGCGAACTTCTTCTCGAGGTAGAGGAGGGCGTCCTCCGTGGTGAGGACCCCCTCGGGCGGATAGAGCTTCTTCGAGACGCACTCCTCGAGGTTGACGTTCAAGAGGTGCTTCATCGTCTGGACGAACGGCTCGTCCAGGGGCAGGAGCTCGCCGAGGACCGCCTGGAAGATCTCCTCGTCGTTCTTCATCCCGAGCGCCTTCATCAGGATCGCGAGCGGGATCTGGCCGGAGGCGGTCGGGACCGAGACCTGGAGGATCCCGTCCTTCTTCTTCTCGACGACGGTGAGCGACCGGTAGCCGCCCCGCTGGCTGAAGACCTTCGCGCTCTCGACCGGCGTCCCGTAGCGCTCGTTGAACTCGGCGAAGATCCGGTTCGGCGCGAGGTCCTCGAGGCTCATCATCACGCGCTCGGTCCCTCCGATGATCGCGTAGCCGCCCGGGTCGAGGGGGTCCTCGAGGTACTCGACGAGCTTCGCGCGGTACTCCTCGGGCGAGAGCGGGACGCCGCTGTCGCGCTCGATGTTCGCCTGGGCGAGGTTACACTGCCGGCTCTTGACCATGATCGGGAGGTCGCCGATGTGGACCTCCTCGGGCGCGCGCTCGACGCCGTTCTCGACGACGGTGACGCGCAGGTAGATCGGGGCTTGGTAGGTGAGGTTGCGGAGGCGGGCCTCCATCGGGGTGAGCGTCGGCTTCGAACCGACCGGCTCCTTGACGAACGGCTGGCCGACGAAGATCGTCGGCTCCGCGGTCGATGAGACCTGCCCGGTCCGAGGGTCCCGCCGTCGGCCGACCCGCACGAAGATCGAGCTCTTGGTCTTCTGGACGTCGAGGCGGATGATCCCGCGCTCGCTCGAGTCCTCGCTGACCCGGGACTCGTCGACGATGCGTTGCATCCGGGAGTTCGGGTTGTCGTTCGTCGGCAGGAAGTCGTTGAAGCTCGCCAGATGATGGTTGACGATGGACCGCTCCCGGAAGAAGGCGTCGACGATCTCTCGCATGGAATATCAGTCCCCGAAGCTCGAGACGAGCACTCGGTAGGCGACCGCCTCCCCGGCCGTAGCGCTCGGGCGCCGAATCCGGACGAGCCGCCCGACGATCGGCTCCTTGGCCTCGCGGGCCGCGAGGTACTTCGAATCGGTCTTGAGACCGGGGTCGCCCATCACGATCTTCGGGAGGCGCTCGATCGTCACGCCGAGCTTCTGGAGTGTTTCGAGCGTCTCGGCCTCGGAAAGGAGTTCGTGGGGGGGCACGAGCAAGTGGGCGATGAACGGGCGGGCGGCGCGGGCCGCGGCGGCCGCCTCGGCCTTCGCCTTCTTGGTGGGGACCTTGCGGGGACTCATCGGAGCACCTGGGAAACCGAACGGGCCCGGGGGGATGTCCGGGGAGCGCGCCCGGTCTGAGCGCCTCCCGTTCGAACCCCCGACCACCTGGTTAAAAGCCAGATGCTCTTTGTAGGGCCGACGGCGGAACCGATCGGCCGACCTACCTGAGCTACGGGCCCGCCCCAGTTCCCGGGCGCTCCGACGAGTGCGCCGTATTTCAGGTTTCGCACGGAACGGCTCACTGGAGGCTCTCCAAGCGCGAGATGAGCGACCAGATCGCGGTCCGGCCGTGGGTCGGGAGGTTGGGATCGTTCGCGAGCTCGTCGAGGGCGTACACGGCGCTCGCGATGCGCACGTCCGCCGCTCGACCGCGCCGCTCGAGCTCCGCCTTCGCCGCGAGGGCCCCGCGGCGCACATTCTTCGGGACGCTCAGGTCCTCGGCGAGCTCCCCGAGGGAGGCCAGCATCGGCTCGAGGTCCTGGGCCGGCCCGCGCGCCGGCGGCGCGGCGCCGACCGGGGCCGAAGCGAGGGGGAGCTCTCCGCTCATGCCCGATGGGCCTCCCCGCCTTCCTTGTAGGCGGTCACGACGAGCAGGGTCTTCGATTCCCGGATCCCGCGCACGCCGGGGAGCCTTCGCAGGACGAACTCCTTGAGCTCGTCGGTACTGCGGGAACCGGACCTTGAGGAAGATGTCGGTGTCGCCCGTGACGAGGAAGACGTCCTGGACCTCCGGGAAGCGGCTCACCTCGGAGGCCACGGTGTCGGCCTCGGAGGTCTCGACCTTGAGCGCGATCAGCGCGGTCACGGCGTCCTCGCCGTAGACCTTCGTGAACGCGCTCTCGACCGTCCGACTCACCGGCCCTTCCCCCGAATCCCCGTGGTCCATCGACTAACTCCGACGACGTGCGTTCCCTCTGACTGCCATAGCAATGCCCCTCGATCGAGCGGTTCTAGCTCGCGGGGGCCGACTCGAACTCCTCTTGGAGGTCGTTGATCACCTGGTCAATGACGATCGAGGAGGTGGTCCCCCGGTACTCCCGGACGCCGCCCGCCTCGCTAGATACGCGGGCGACGATCTCGGCGGTACCGCGGAGAAACTCCACGCTGCAAATGAGCTCTTCCATGATGGCTCGGCCCCCACCGCGCCGCGGGGTCCGAAAAAGGTCACCTATTTATGGTTTATTGAGCGATGGGCCCGCGCTCCACCTTTCGACCCAAGCTAGGGCGCTCGAGACCAGTCGCGGCCCCTCCCCACGCCAAATACACGAGGTCCTTCGGGCCGGCCCGATGGTCCGGACCTCGGGTTTCGCTTCGGTGGAGGGCGTCCGGATCTACTACGAGCGGGAAGGCTCGGGGAACCCGATCGTCTGGCTCCACGGCGGATTCCTCGACGGCCGCATGTGGGAACCCCAGTTCACGCGGTTCTCCCAACGCTATGACCTCCTGCGGTACGACCAGCGCGGCTTCGGCCGCTCCGACCCGCCGACCCAAGACTACACGGAATCCTTCGACCTGAGGCACGTCCTCGACGGGGTCGGCATCCAAAGCGCCTACCTCGTCGGACTCGCGATGGGAGCGAGGGTCGCCCTCGATTTCGCGGCGTCGATGCCCACCCGGGTCGACGGCCTGGTGGCGATCGCCCCGACCCTCGAGGGATACGTCCCCTCAACGCCCGAAGAGGAGGCGTGGTGGAACGAGCTCGACGAGCGGGAGGAGGCGATCGAGGCGCTCGCCCAGCGGGACGGACCCGAGCGGGCGATCGAGGCGAAGATCGACGCCTGGGCGCCGAACGCCGATCCGAAGACCCGGTCCGAACTGATCGCGATCGCCCTCGAGAACCAGCCGCGGGCGCTCGGGGAGCGGAACGTCTTCCGGCAGAAGGTCGTGCCGAGCACGATCGAGCGGCTCGGGGCGATCCGGTGCCCGACGCTCCTGCTCACCGGCGAGCGGGACTTCCCGGGGTTCGAGTCGGTGGCCCGGTTGCTCCTGGACCGGCTCCCCCTCGCCCAACAGTCGGTGCTCGCGGGGGCGGACCACCTCGCCAACGTCACCCAACCGGAGGCGTTCAACGAGCTCCTCGAGGGGTTCTTCGCCCGGCTCGATTTCATCGCCATGCAGCGCGGCTCGACCTGGTAGGTCGGTACTTCCGTCCACGGTTGGCCCCGGGCCCGACGGCGCGACGTGAACGCGCTCCCGCTCGGGCCACCGTTAATAACTCGACTCCGTTCGACGGCCCGAGCGAGGTTCTGTGGTCCCCCCGACCGGTTCCACCACCATCGAGGTCCGCGTCGAGCTCAAGCCCGGGGTCTTCGATGCCGAGGGGGACGGGGTGCTCAAGGCGCTCCGGCTCCTGGGGATCGACCATCTGAGCGAGGTCGGCACCGCCCGGATCTTCCGGCTCCAGTTCGACGGGATCGAGCCCGCCCAAGCCGAGCGGCTGGCGGCCCGGGCGGTCGACCGGCTGCTCGCGAATCCGGTCGTCCACCGGGTGCTCGTCAGCGCTCCCACGGCCTGATCCCATGCCGGGACGCGCGGGCGGCTCCGGCGAGCGGTGGGCTCCGCAGATCGGGACCGTGCCGATCCTGGGGACCCGCGACCTCTCGAAGCTCTCGGAGGAGCGTGGGCTCGGCTTTTCGCCGACCGAGCTAGCACGGCTGAGGGCCCACTTCCGCCGCGTCGGTCGGGACCCGACCGACGTCGAGCTCGCCGGCCTCTCCCAGAGTTGGAGCGAGCACTGCAGCTACAAGAGCTCGAAGCACTGGCTACGACGGGGATTCAAGGGACTCGCACCGCGGCCTCGGGTCCTCGGGACCGGCGACGCCGGGGTGATGGCGTTCGAGCCGGGGTTCGCCTACGCGCTGCGGATCGAATCCCACAATCACCCCTCCGCCGTGGAACCGTATGGCGGGGCCGCCACCGGGATCGGGGGGATCCTCCGGGACATCCTGGCGGTGGGGGCGAAGCCGATCGCCCTCGCCGACCCCCTGTACTTCGGCCCGCTCTCCACGCCCATGGCCCGGCTTCCGAAAGGGGTCCACAGTCCCCGGTACCTGCTCGACCAGGTCGTGGCGGGGATCCGGGACTACGGGAACCGGGTCGGTGTTCCGACGGTGGCCGGCTCGATCGGCTTCGATCCCGCCTTCACGGTGAACCCGCTCGTCAACGTCGGATGCCTCGGTTTCCTGCCGACGGCCCGGCTCCGCCCGAACCGGGCCGAACGGGCCGGGAACCGCGCCGTCCTCGTCGGCGGACTCACCGGTCGTGACGGGATCGGAGGGGTCGCGTTCGCCTCGCGCGAGCTCAGCGAGTCGAGCGCCCGGTCGGAGCGGAGCCACGTCCAGCTCGGCAACCCGATCATGAAGGAGCCGCTCATCCACGCGTGCCTCGAGGCCTACGACCGGGGCCTCGTCCGGGGGGTGAAGGACCTCGGGGGAGGGGGCCTCGCCACGGCCTTCGGCGAGCTCGCGCATGCCGGGCGTCTCGGACTGATCGCGCACCTCGACCGGGTCCCGCTCCGCGAGGCCGACCTGCGGCCGTGGGAGATCTGGATCTCCGAATCCCAGGAACGGATGCTCCTCGAGGTGCGGCCGAACGACCTTCGTCCGGTCCTCGAGATCTTCCGACGGTTCGATGTCCCCGCGACCGAGGTCGGCCAGTTCGTCCGGGGCGGAAGGGAGCGGCTCTTCTACGGGGGCCGGCCGGTGGGCGATCTCGAGCTCGCCTTCCGGGTCGATCCTCCGCTCCTCGTGCGCCGCCGCCGAAAGCGGTCGGCCCCGCGTGGCCGCGGGCCGCGGGTGCCGGACGACCACCTCGCCGAGCTCCTCGAGTCCCAGCTCCTCAACGATGACGGGCGCTCCCGGGAGTCGATCATCCGGGTCTACGACCACGAGGTCCAGGGCCGGACCGTGATCAAACCGCTCCAGGGCCGTCCGATCTCCCCGTCGCACGGTGATGCCGCGGTGCTCCGGCCCCGCCCGCAGAGTCCGAGGGCGATCGCGGTAGCGGTGGCGAGCCAACCGTGGGCGTGCCGCCTCGACCCCGGCGCCGGAGCCGTGTGGACGGTGGAGGAGGCCGCCCGTAACCTCTACGCGGTCGGCGCGCGGCCGGATGCCCTCACCGACTGCCTGAACTTCGGCAACCCCGAGGACCCGAAGGTGCTCGGCGATTTCGTCGAGTGTGTGGACGGACTGGCCCGGGCCGCCCGGATCCTCGGGTTCGCCGTGCCGAGCGGCAACGTGAGCTTCTACAACGGGGGCCAGGGCGAAGGGATTCCTCCGACGCCGATCCTGCTCGCCACCGGGATCCTGGCCGACTACCGCTCCGCGATCACCTCCGACCTCAAGGAGGCCGGGGACCCGATCTTCCTCGTCGGACCGAGCGCCCCCGAGCTGGGCGGCTCCCTCTACGAGCGATACGGGGGCCGACCGATGGGCCGGCTCCCCCCGACCGACCCTGCCGGTCTCCGCGACCGAGGGCAAGCGCTCGTGACGGCAGGCGAACTCGGCCATGTCCGCGCGGCGCACGATATCTCCGACGGCGGCCTCGGCGTCGCCCTCTTCGAGATGGCGGCCGGCGGGGGCCTTGGGTTCTCCGTCGATCTCGCCCGAACCGGGCTTGCGGGCCCGGGTTCCGCGCTCGTCGCTGAAGGTTCGTCCCGATGGCTCGTCGAGGTCCGCGCGGGCTCGGCGCGGGCCTTCGAGCGCGCGTTCCGGGGGCGACCGATCGTCCGGCTCGGGGAGGTCCGCGAGGGTCGAGGTCGCTTCGGCTGGAAGGAGAAAGAGGTCGGCCGGATCGACCTCGAGGGACTTTACGATCGGTGGCGCTCGGGCCTCGACGGATCGGGCGCCCCATGACGAGTGCCCTGGTTTCCGGCGGGAAGGATTCGATCTACTCGGCCTCGCTCGCGGACGCCCAGGGATGGACCGTCGACGAGCTCGTGGTGCTCGTCCCGCAGGACGTCGACTCCTACCTCTACCATACCCCGAACCTTTCGCTCGTCGCCCTCCAGGCGGAGGCGTGGGGGAAGCCGCTTCGCACCGTCCCGATCTCGGGGACCGGCGAATCGACCGAGACGGAGGCGTTGGAATCGGCCCTTACGGCCGGGAGCGGGCCGGTCGTGGCCGGAGCGATCGCCTCCGCCTATCAATGGAGCCGACTCCACCGGGTCACGGCCCGTCTCGGGCGGCCGCTCTACACCCCGCTGTGGGGGAAGGACCCCGGCCGGGTGGTGCGCTCGGAGATGGAGGCCGGTCTCGACATCCGTCTCGTCCAAGTCGCGGCGGAGCCGCTCTCGGCGGAGCTCCTGGGACGCCGCCTGGATCTAAAGCTCCTCGAAGAGATCGAGTCGACCGGCGCTCGCCGGTCGGTCCATCCAGCGGGAGAAGGGGGGGAGTACGAGAGCCTCGTCGTGGACGCCCCCTTCTGGGACCATCGGATCGTGATCGAAAAGCAACGGATCGTCCACCGCGGCCTCGCGGCTCGGCTCGACATCGGGGCCGCCCACCTAAGCCCCAAGGGACCCCGACCATCGATCGGGGCGTGAACAATAGATATCTCCCGGGCCTCTCGAGCGGCATGGGCCCCCCCGAGCGTTCGCCCCCTTCGGTCGACGCTCTCCTGAAGGCGGTCGGCGACGATCGGGCCCGCCCGGATCTCGTCTGGGTGAGCCGACTCACGGGGTGCGAACCCGCCCAAGTGCAGGCGAAGGTGGAGGAGCTCGGGCGGCACCTCGACGACCTCTCGTCGATGCATGCCGCTCAGCTCGACGGGGGTCGGGAGTTCTATGCACAGATCTGCGCCCCGTTCGAGCTCTACGCCCTCACCCGGCTCCTCCGGCCCACCCACATCGTCGAGACCGGGGTCTCCTCCGGGGTCTCCTCGACCCACTTCCTGCTCGGCTTGCTCGACAACGGTTCGGGGACCCTCCACTCGATCGACCTGCCGACCGTCCAGGCCGGGCCGGTGTTGGCGCGGGGGGAGTCCCCTGTGAGCCTGCCGCCCGACCGCTCGACCGGATGGGCGGTGCCTCCCGAGCTTACGCTCGGCTGGGACCTGCGGATCGGGCCGAGCCAAGAGCTCCTCCCCAGCCTCGTCGAGTCGGTCCCGGCGATCGATCTCTTCCTCCACGACGACCTCCATACCCCGACGCACCTCACGTTCGAGCTCGAGTCGATCCGACCGAAGCTGCGACCCGGTTCGGTGGTCCTCGCGGACAACACGAAGTGGACCGGCAAGGCGTTCGACCGATTCGCCCGCTCGATCGATGCCGAGGTCGTCCGACGTCGCGACACGGATCTCGTCGGCCTCCGGGTGCCGGAGTACGGGGCGATCCCATCTTCGAAACCCCACGCGCGCCGCCGGCCAGCCCCTCGGCGACCGCCCCCTCGGCGGGCGGCCCCGAAAGCAAAGCGGCCCGTTCGCCGCCCGAGGGACTTTTAACGGGGGGCACGTTCGGTACCGACGATGTCGGCGAGCCGGACGCTCCCGGGCCGCAGCCCCTCGGAGCGCGCGCCCTCCCGGTCGCGCGAGGGCCCTGTCGAGGCGGCTCGGAAGCGCTGGGAAGCCGAGGTCGAGCGCCCCGCCCTTGTCCGCGCGCCCGAGCGGCGGAATCCGTTCGAATCCCTCGGCGGGATCCCGATCGACCGGCTGTACACCCCGCGCCCGGGCGCACCGAGGGCGGAGGAGTACCCGGGTCAGTACCCGTACACGCGGGGGATCCATCCGACGATGTACCGGGGGAGGGTGTGGTCGATGCGGATGTTCTCCGGGTTCGGGACCCCCGAGGACACCAACGCCCGGTTCCGCTACCTCCTCAAGCACGGGGAGTCCGGACTCTCGATCGCGTTCGACGACCCGACGCTCTACGGGATCGACGCCGACGACCCGGAGGCGCTCGGCGAGGTCGGGAAGTGCGGGGTGAACGTCTCCGGTCTCCCGGACATGGAGCGGCTCCTTCGGGGGATCCCGCTCAAGGACGTCACCACGAGCATGACGATCAACGGCCCCGCGAACATCGTCTGGGGGATGTACCTCCTGACGGCGGAGGCGGGCGGGACGCCCTGGGCCGAGCTCGGCGGCACGACCCAGAACGACATCCTGAAGGAGTACATTGCCCAGAAGGAGTTCCTCTATCCACCGAAGGCGGCCCTGCGGCTCGTCACCGACACCATCGAGTTCGCGACCCGGTCCACCCCGCGATGGAACCCGGTCTCGATCTCGGGCTACCACATCCGGGAGGCGGGCTCGACGGCGGTCCAGGAGCTCGCCTTCACGCTCGCCGACGGGATGACGTACGTCGAGGAGGCGATCCGTCGGGGCGTGCCCGTGGACGCGTTCGCGCCGCGCCTCTCGTTCTTCTTCAACTCCCACAACGACTTCTTCGAGGAGATCGCGAAGTTCCGCGCCGCGCGACGGCTGTGGGCCGAGACGATGCGCGATCGCTTCCACGCGCGCAAGCCGCGTTCCTTGTGGATGCGCTTCCATACGCAGACCGCCGGGTGCTCCTGCACCGCGCAGCAGCCCGAGCTCAACATCGTGCGGACGACCGTCCAGGCGCTCGCCGGGGTGCTCGGCGGGACCCAGAGCTTGCACACGAACTCCTACGACGAGGCGATCCAGCTGCCGTCCGAGGACGCCGTCCGAATCGCCTTGCGGACCCAGCAGATCCTCGCCTGCGAGAGCGGCGTCGCCGAGACGGCGGACCCGTTCGGCGGGAGCTACTTTGTCGAGTGGCTCACCGACAAGATGGAGGAGGAGGCCCGACGATACTTCGAGCGCATCGACGAGATGGGGGGCGTGGTCGCCGGGATCGAGCGTGGGTTCTTCCAACGCGAGATCCAGGAGGCCTCCTTCCGCTACCAACGGGCGGTCGAGGCCGGGACCCAGAAGGTCGTCGGCGTCAACGCCTACACCCTCGACGTTCCGATCGAGGTCCCCCGGCTCAAGATCTCCGAAGAGGCGCGCCGGCACCAGTCCCGCCGTCTGCGCGCCCTGCGGTCGCGCCGGTCGGCCCGCCGTCACGCGGCGGCCCTGGAGGCGCTCGCGAAGGTCGCCCGAACGGAATCCGAGAACACGATGCCGGCCGTCCTCGACGCCCTCCGGGCCCGGGCCACGCTCGGGGAGATCGTGCACACGTTCCAGTCGGTCTTCGGTACCTATCGAGAGCGCTCGATGTACTGACCGGTCGGACCTCCTTGTGAAGGCCCCCCGATCTTCTCCGGACGCCGCGGCCGAGCGGTATCGCCCCACCCTCGACGCCCTCTTCGCGCTCCGGCGCTTCGGGATGCGACCCGGGCTCGAAACGATCTCGGGGCTCCTCGAGGGACTCGGGCACCCGGAGCGGGCGTTCCCTTCGATCCACGTCGCCGGGAGCAAGGGGAAGGGGTCCGCGGCCTCGATGGCGGCCGCGATCCTGAGGTCGAGCGGTCGACGGGTGGGCCTCTTCACCTCCCCCCATCTCGTCAGCTACCGGGAGCGGATACGGGTCAACGGCCGTCCGATCCCCCGCCGGGCCGTCGTCGAGGGGGTCGAGCGGATCCTCGTGGTCGGTCTGCGTCTCGTCGACTCGGGTCGGCTCGAACGTCCGGCGACCTTCTTCGAGGTGACGACGGCGCTCGCGTTCGACTGGTTCCGAGCCCAGGAGGTCGACGACGCCGTGGTGGAGGTCGGCATCGGCGGACGCCTCGACGCGACGAACGTCCTCGACGCCCGGGTCGGGGTGATCACGACGATCGAGCTCGAGCACACCGAGCTCCTCGGAACGACGATCGCCGAGATCGCCCGGGAGAAGGCCGGCATCCTCCATCGGGGGATGCGCGCGGTGGTCGGCGAACTGCGGCCCGAGGCGCGCGCGGTCGTCGACCGGACCGCCGATCTCCTCGGGCTGCCGATCTGGCATCTCGGCGAGGAGGTGCGGGCCGGGGAGCGAATCCTCTCGGAGGAAGGCCAGCGGTTCGATGTGCAGGTCCCGGGAATGGCCTTCGAGGGGATTCATCTCCCGCTGTTCGGCCGATTCCAACCCGGGAACGCCGCGCTTGCGGTGGCGGCTGTCGAGCGCTACCTGGGGAGCCTCGGCGAGCGCCTTGACCCGGCCGCGGTCCGTCGGGGCCTCGCTTCGGTCCGATGGCGGGGCCGCCTGGAACCGATCGCCCGACGCCCGGCGACCTACCTCGACGTGGCCCACACCCCGGACAGTGCCCGGGCGGTCGCGGAGAGCCTCGCCGAGATCCACCCGTTCGTGGACCCTGCCGAAAGCGTGGTCGTCTTCGGCTGCCTCTCGGACAAGCGGGCCGAGCTCCTCTTCGAAGCGCTCGCCCCGATCGCTCAGACCATCGTCGTCACCAAGGTCCGATCGGAGCGGTCCGCCGATCCGGCGGATCTCCGCCGGCAGGCGGCCGGCCGATTCCGCCGAGTCGTAGAGTCGCCCAACGCCGAGACCGCGTTCGCTCTCGCGAAGGCCTCGGTCGGCCCCGATGGGATCCTGCTCGTGGTCGGGTCCGACTACCTCGTCGGGGAGGTCCTCGAACAGCTCGAGGGGCGCCCGCCCGACGAACCGGACCTTTCCGATCCGGGGATCACCCGAGCGCCCGAGGATTCCGCGCGACCGGCGAACGCCGCCCGGGCCGGGAGAGCCGACGCTTGAACCGGACCGGACCGTTCCCCTGGCCGAAGGTCCTCGACAAGCTCGGCCGAACCTACGGGCGCGGGGATTGGCGGGTGCCCTACCTCCGGGACCATGCCGAGGACCCTTTCCAGGTCCTGATCGGGACGATCCTCTCCCAGCGGACGCGCGATGAGGCGACCGACATCGCTTCGGCCCGCCTCTTCGCCCGGTACCCGGACGCCCAGCGACTCTCGGCAGCCCGACCTCAGGAGCTCCGCCCGCTGATCCGGAACGTCGGGTTCTACCGGACCAAGGCCCGGGTCCTGCCGGTGTGCGCCCGCGCGATCCTCGGCCGGTACGGAGGCGTCGTCCCTCGAACGGTCGAGGAGCTCGTCACGCTCCCGGGGGTCGGGCCGAAGACGGCGAACTGCGTCGTCGTATTCGGCTACGGACTCGAGGGGATGCCGGTCGACACGCACGTCCACCGGATCGCGAACCGGCTCGGGCTCGTCCGCACCAAGACCCCGGAGGAGACCGAGGCCGCCCTCCGAAAGGTCGTCCCGCGACGATACTGGATCCCGCTCAACCCGGTGCTCGTCCAGCACGGCCAGAACATCTGTCGTCCGATCGGACCGAAGTGCGAGCTCTGCCCGATCGTCGACCTCTGCCCGACCGGGATCGCCCAGCTCGCCGGGGGCGCGACCCCACGCCCGGAGGACCGGATCCGGCCGAAGCGCCCTCCCGCCCGGCCCGAGGCGGGGCGCGCCCGCCCCCGCCGGCCGCGGTCCCGGACCGCCGGGTAGCGGACCCAACTCACCAAACCCTTTTCCTCCGCGGGCGCTCGGTTCGACGCCGATGGACGAGCAGGAGTACCCGGCTCCAGTTCTTCGCGAGCGCCGGGATGCGGCGCCGGACCTGCGCCTCGTGCGGCCACGCGTTCTGGTCGCTCGGTGACCACGAGCGCTGCCAGGAGGCCCCGTGCACGCCGTACGCGTTCCTGGGCCACCCCGGTTTTGCCCGACCGATGGCCCCGCGGGAGATGCGGGAAAGCTTCCTCGGCTTCTTTGAACGCCGCGGTCACCCCCGGATCCGGCGGTACCCCGTGGTCGCCCGGTGGCGCAACGACGTCTTCTTCACCCAGGCTTCGATCTACGACTTCCAGCCCTGGGTCACGAGCGGGGAGCTCCCGCCACCTGCGAACCCCCTCGCGATCAGCCAGCCGTGCCTACGGTTCCTCGATCTCGACGAGGTCGGCCGGAGCGGCCGACACTTCACCCTTTTCGAGATGATGGCCCACCACGCGTTCAACCGCCCCGACCACCTGGTCTACTTCAAGGACCGGACCGTCGAGCTCTGCCACGAGTTCCTGACGGGCGAGCTCGGGGCCCGCCCGGAGGCGATCACCTACAAGGAGGAGGAGTGGGAAGGGGGCGGCAACCTCGGCCCTTCGCTCTCCGTTGGGCTCTTGGGCCTCGAGGTAGCGACGCTCGTCTTCATGGAGTACTACCGGGAGGGCGACGCGATTCGCCCGATGCCGCTCACGGTGGTCGACACCGGCTACGGGCTCGAGCGGCTCACGTGGCTCTCCCAGGGAACGAAGAACGCCTACGAGGCGGTCTTCGGCGGACCCTACGAGGAGCTCCGCTCGACGTTCGCGCCTCGGGAGTCCGCGATCCTCATCGACCACGCCCGCGCGCTCAATTTCCTCCTGACCGACGGGGTGGTCCCGTCGAACGCCAAGGAAGGGTACTTCTCGCGGCTCCTCGTCCGCCGGATGCTCCGGCTGCTCGCGGGCGTGCCGGAGGCGCCGGCGATCGGCGCGATCCTCGATCGGGCCGCTCGGGAGATCGCGCGGGACTTCCCGGAGGTCGGCGAGCACCGCGACGACCTCCAGAAGGTCCTTGCGGCGGAGGTCGACCGGTACGGGGAGGCCCTCGGTCGCGCGCGCGATCAGATCCGTCGGGTCGAGGCGCGCCGGAAGGAGGAGAACCGCCCGGTGACGGTCGACGACCTTCTGGTGTGGTACGATTCGCTCGGGGTCGCGCCGGAAGTCGCGATTGCCGAGCTCGGCCAGCCCCTCGAGATCCCCGAGGACTTCTACGCTCAGGTCGCCCGGCGGCACGAGGCCGAGGCGCGCGCGACCGACTACACGGAGACACCGACGGGACCGCTCGACGTCCCGCCGGATCTCGCGCCCACCGACGTGCGTTACTACCTCGATCCCTACACGCTCGACTTCGAGGCCCACGTGGTCCACGTGCATGGGCCGGACGTGGTCCTCGACCGCACGTACTTCTATCCGACGGGGGGCGGGCAGATCACGGACATCGGCCACCTCGGGGAGGTCCCCGTCGTCGACGTGATCCGGCGCGGCCGCTGGGTCGTCCACCGGCTCGACCGAGCGAGCCCGTTCGCGATCGGGGAGCGAGTCCGCGGACGCATCGACGCCCCACGCCGGACCCAGCTGATGCAGCACCACACCGCCACCCACCTGCTGAATGGCGCGCTCCGAGCTGTCCTGGGTCCCCATGTGTGGCAGGCCGGCGCCCACAAAGCCGTCGACTCGGCCCGCATCGACATCACGCACTTCCGGGCGCTCACCCCCCAGGAGATCCGCGAGATCGAGCGGCTTGTGAACCGTGTCGTCCGGGAGGATCGCCCGGTGAAGAGCTACTTCGAGCCGCGCACCGAGGCGGAGCGAAGGTTCGGATTCACCCTCTATCAGGGGGGCGCGGTGCCGGGGAAGGAACTGCGCATCGTCGAGATCGACGGATTCGATGTGGAAGCGTGCGGCGGGACCCACTGCACCCACACGAGCGAAGTGGGCCTCGTGACCCTCCTCGGCACCGAGCGGATCCAGGACGGCGTCGTCCGGCTCACCTACGCCGCTGGCGAGCGCGCCCTCGATGTCGTCGACGGGCGGGCCCAACTCCTCGAAGGCGCCTCCCGGGCGCTCTCCGTCCCGCCGGAGCGGCTGCTCGAGGGGATCGAGCGGCTCCGCGCCGAGGTCGAAGCGGCCCGGAAGAGGGAGCGAGCGGGGGAGCGGAGAAGCCTTTCTGAAAGGGCGAGCACGCTCCTCGAGGGTCCGGAGACCCAGAAGACGCCACGTGGAACGACGGTCACCACGGCCCGGGCCGAGCTCGACCGGGCGGGGCTCATGGAGCTCTCCCGGCTGCTGACGCAGGTCCCCGGACGCGTGGCGATCTTGACCTCCGAGCAGGGCGGGAAGGGCCTCCTCTTCATCGGATCGAGCGC
This sequence comes from uncultured Thermoplasmata archaeon, assembly GCA_963696985.1. GTDB lineage: Archaea > Thermoplasmatota > Thermoplasmata > Lutacidiplasmatales > UBA184 > Lutacidiplasma. The sequence continues at coordinate 494,545 of CAVOMG010000001.1, forward strand.
CCCCGAGGTCCCCGCCGATCAGCTACTCGCGGCGGCCCGTTCGGCGTTCGACGGCCGTGGCGGTGGGAACCCATCCGCCGCGACGGCGGTGGGCGAGCCGGGCGAGCCCTTGACCCGAGCGGCGGCGGCGGCGCGCACCGCGGCGAGCGGCGGCCCGCCGGGCGCTTCCCCGTAACGAGCGGACCCGGCCTGCTCCCCCGCCGGTTCGGAAGCGGGGAATACGCGGCGCCCCCGGGGGCCCGCGCCTAGCAAAGCTTTACCTCCCTCGAAGTTGAACACCCCACGCAGGGGACCATTCGAATGCCATTGGATCGAGCGGGGTCAAGCCCGCCGGTGGGAGCGCTCTGATGGCCGACGAAGCGCGCGAGGCGAGGTCGATGGCCGCGGGGGTCCCCGCCGAGGTCCTCTCCTTCCTCTCCGGGAAGGGGGGCCGTTCGCTGATCGTCAAGGGCGGGGCCGGCACGGGCAAGACGACGTTCGGTCTCGAGCTCCTCGAGCGGGTCGGAAAGCCCGCCCATTCGTTCTACCTTTCCACGCGGGTCGGGGACGAAGCGCTCTACCGCCAGTTCCCCTGGCTCAAGTCGACGGAGATGCGGTCCCGCATCCTCGACGCGGGCAAGCTGTTCTTGGACGCCGTCAACGAATCGCCGAAGAACTCGGTCAAAGAGCTCCCGGAGTCGGAGAAGCGCAAGATCCGAGCCGCGAGGGCGATGATGCGCAGCATCTCAGAGGAACCGGGCTCGCCCACGCGGGTCGATCGGACCCACTTGACCGGGCTCGCGAAGCGCAACCCGATGCCCGAGATCGAGAGCATCTACGACCGCATCGAGCGGGCGCTCCCGGAGAAGTCCCTCCTGGTCATCGACTCCCTCGAGGGTGTGACCCACAAGTACGGTCTCGAGATGGAGGAGTTCGTCATGGCCCTCCAGAAGGACCTCGTCGAGGGCTCGAACACCGACGTGGTGATGATCCTCGAGAAGCCCGAGGCGGGCGGGATCGAGTACCTCGTGGATGGGCTCGTCTCCATCCAACGTGAGGAGCTCGACGAGCGCCGGGTCCGCCATCTGCGCATCGAGAAGCTCCGGGCCACGAACATCGGCCGCCCCCGCTACGCCGTCACGCTGAGCGACGGTCGGTTCGCCGCCCTCGGCGTCCCGATCGCGAACGGCACCGCCTCGCCGACGATCTGGCGCCCCGAGGCCGACCCGGAGCGGTACTACTCGACGGGGATCCCCGACTTCGACCGGCTGCTCGACGGGGGATTCCGCCGCGGGAGCTTCAACGCCTTCGAGATCGACGTCAACGTCGGCATCGACGACTACTACATGCTGTTCACGCCGACGTTCCTCAACTTCCTCTCCCAGTCCCGCGGGATCATCGCCGTGCTCGCGGCGGGCGAGTCCTACGAGAAGCTCCGCGACACGCTCGTCCGGCACACCCCGCCCAACGTCTTCGACCAGCGGGTGCGGATCGTCGACTACACCGCGAGCGAGACCGAGGAGACGTACATCGTCCCGATGGCCCACTACGGCCGGGACGAGGCGATGCAGGCGATGGTCGTCGCCGAGAAGGCGGCCCGCGGGCCCCAGCAGCGACCGTTCCTCGAGTACACGAGCTTCGACACGCTCGAGAGCCTGATGGGCGACCAGGTGGCGATCCGGATGTACTTCCACGGGGTCCGGCGCACGAAGCTCGTGGGCAACCTCGGGATCGGCCTCCTCAAGCCGGGGCTCCTCGTCTCGAGTGAGATCCTCAACATGATGGACACGTACTTCCGGATCATCAACATCGACAACGCTCCCTGCATCTACGGGATCCGGCCGAGGACGACCATCTACTCCATCTCGACCGACCCCGAGCTCGGCGCGCCCCACGCCCGGCTCACGCCGATCGTGTAGACCGGCCGCTCAGCCACCTAAGCCCGTCAGCGCCGGCATGGCGAGGACGAGCACCGTCAGAACGGCGCCGGGCACGATCGTCATCGTGAGGTCGTCGTCGAGGTGGCGGGCCCGCAGGCTCTCGACGGCGATCGCGAGGGCCGAAGCGATCACGGCCGCTCCGGCGGCGAACCCCCAACTCCACCCTCCGATCGCCCGAAAGCACGCGAGCGCGAGGATCGCGTAAACGGCGATCGGGACCGACGGAACCCCCCGCCGGGCCCGCGCCGAAAGGCGCATCTCCCCGATGAGCGGGTCGACGAACGCCGTGCCGAGCACGACCGCGACGGCGATGGGCATGGGGAAGAGGAGCACGGCCGCCACGAGGGCGACCGCGAAGTATGCGAAGCTCGCCACGCGATCGCGCTCGAACGTCCGGATGGTGGGGAGGTCGATCCGACCGTAGCGCCGAAGGCCCTCGAGGAACAGCACCACGCCGAGCGCGAGCAAGAGGACCGCCACGTTCGGCAGGACCACAAAGAAGCCGGCGGGCACGAGGAAGTAGACGAGGACGACCGCCCCGAGGCCGTGCAAGCAGCGCCTCCAGATCCGGTCCCCGAGCGCCTCGTCCCCCCCGAGGCTCCGCCCGAGCCACCCCCGGAGCCGGCCGCCGCGATGGAGCCTCACGGCCCGGCCCGCCCCCGCTCGGACTAATCGGTTTCGCCGCCCGCGCGCAAGGGCTTTTCTCTCCCGGCCGCTCCCGACCCCCGATGAAGGTCACCATCGTCGTCGGCAGCCGCTCCGACCTCGAGCACGCGGAGAAGGTCCGCGCCCGCCTGACCTCCCTGGGCATCCCCTCGGACGTCCACGTCGCCTCGGCCCACCGCACCCCCGAACGGGTCGACCGGCTGGCCGCCGACCCCGAGGTCGACGTCTTCGTCGCGATGGCCGGGCTTTCGGCGGCGCTCCCCGGCACGATCGCCGCCCGGACCCTGAAGCCGGTGATCGGCGTCCCGCTTCACCGAGGACTCGGACTCGACAGCCTCCTTTCGGTCGTCCAGATGCCGCCGGGCGTCCCGGTGGCCGCGGTGGGGCTCGATGCGTCGGAGAACGCGGCCCTGCTGGCGGCGTCGATCTTGGCGCTCAAGTATCCGGACCTCGAGAAAGCCCTCAGCGCCTATCGGGCGAAGTGGCGCGAAGAGCCGGCGACGCCCTCCCCGGCCCCTCCCCCATGAAGGACCCGGAGTCGTTCCGAACGGAGGCGATCGCCCGGCTGCGCGCTGAGGTCCCGGGGAAGGCGCTCGTCGCGGCGAGCGGCGGTATCGACAGCACCGCCGCCGCCGTCCTCGCCCGAGAGGCCCTCGGGGAGCGGGCCCGTGCGCTCTTCGTCGACACGGGGCTCCTCCGGGAAGGGGAGGTCGATCGGGTCCGGAAGATCTCGGACGCGCTCCAGATCGGGATCGAGGTTCTCCCGGCCGAGGCCCGCTTCCTCGGTGCGCTCGAAGGGGTCACCGACCCGGAAGAGAAGCGGCGCCGGGTCGGGGCCGTGTTCATCCGGCTCTTCGAGGAGGAGGCCGCCCGAACGGGGGCGGACCGCCTCGTCCAGGGAACGATCGCTCCGGACTGGATCGAGAGCGGCGGCCAGCTCCGGGACACGATCAAGACCCACCACAACGTGGGCGGCGTCCCCAAGGATTCGAAGCTCGTCCTCGTCGAGCCGCTCCGGGACCTCTACAAGGACGAGGTCCGGGCGCTCGCCGCCCACCTCGGGATCCCGGACCCCCACCGGCAACCGTTCCCGGGACCCGGCCTCGCGGTGCGGGTGATCGGGCCGGTCACCGCTGCCCGGGTGCGCGTCGCCCGGCGGGCGAACGCGATCGTCGAAGAGGAGGTCGAGCGGGCCGTCGAGGCGGGGACGTTCGCGCGACCTTGGCAGTACTTCGCCGTGCTCCTACCGGTCCGGACTGTCGGGGTCCTCGGGGACAATCGGGTCTGGGGCGAGGCGGTCAGCGTGCGCATCGTCGAGTCGATCGACGCCATGACCGCCACCGCCGCCGTCCCGCCGCGTGAGCCTCCTTCGCACGATCGCCGAGCGGATCACCCGGGAGCTCTCCGGGACGGTCCCCCGGGTCCTCTACGATATCACGGACAAGCCGCCCGCCACGATCGAATGGGAGTAGCGCGGCGCCGCCCGCGCGAGGCCCTGAGCCGTTCACCAACGCGCCGACGCGTTCGCGCCCCCTCCGCCGCCGACCGGCCGTCAAGCCGCGAGCGAAGAGCCTATCAGGTGCGACGCCCCGTCCGGGCCATGAGCGCCTCGCCGCCCACCGGCCGGACCTTGACGATCCCGGAAGAGGTCGCCGCCGACATCGAGCGGCGGATCCAGGGGACCGGCTTCGAGTCGGTCGACGCCTTCGTGAGCTTCGTGCTCGCCCGCCTGCTCGAGCGGCACTCCGAGGTCCCGTTCAGCGAAGAGGACGAGCAACGGCTCCGCGAGCGGCTCCGCTCGCTCGGGTACATCGACTAAAGAAGGTCGAGCGTGCCGGATCTCCCCACGCTCCGATGCCCCTTCTGCGGATCGCCGCTCACGGACCGCCTCGATCTTGAGGGTCGGCGCTTCCTCGTGTTCCGCTGCATGTTCACGCCCGAGGTCGACCCGGCCCTCACGGAGGCCGAGCTCGCCGAGCGGCTCCCGGCCGAATTCGGGGGGAAAGGCGAGGTGTATTTCCGGGGGACGTGCGACCGGCTTCACGGCTACGTGACGAAGGGAGCCGGCGCCCGCGCCCTCACGGGGGCGGCGGCGGAACGCCCGTCGTGAGCGGACCCCCCGGGGCCGCGCGTTCCCGGGCGAGCTCGCGCTCGTAGGCGAGATAGACACCCACGCTGCGCCCCACCAGTATGCCCGGTGCTCAGGCCGAAGAGCGCGTCGACGATCCCGAGGAGCAGCGCCGCAAAGGGAGAGAGGGTCACGGCGGGCGCGAAGGAGAAGTCGATCGCGGACGGGCCGAGCACCCAGAGCGCGATCGCGATCCGCGCTACGAAGAGGACCATGTAGGAGACCGGGACCCACGGGTGGAGCCGGTAGTACCACTCCTGGTTCGGCGGCCTTCGCTCGAGATGGACGTGGCCCCGGATGTACTCCGTCGCGAGGATCGCCGCGACCACGAGGATCGAGGCGTCGAGGGCGTAGAAGTACCAGGGCGTGCCCACCGACGTCGCGGCGAGGGTGAGCGCGAAGAGGGCGACGTAGAACGCGGCGAAGACCGCGAGGCGGCCCGGGCGGACGGGAGCCCCCCGGACCATCACGTAGGTCCGGCGGGCCATGATGAGGAGGAGCAGCGCGAGGACGAGGAGCGCCGGTTCGAGCGAGGAGGGCTCCGCTCCCGCGCTCACCGGATCACCGACCGACCCCTACGCCGGGATCGCGACGCCCCCGATCTTCCGCAGCGCGGCGTCGGTCGAGACGAGGTGGCGCGGGAGCCCGAGCTCCTCGGCGCTCGCCCCCAGGGCGAGGCCGACGAGCTGGGGGAGGTGAAAGACCGGCATGTCGAGGGCGTGGCCGACCTGGTGCTCGGCCTTGTTCTGGTAGGCATCGAGGGAGATGTGGCAGAGCGGGCAGGGGGTCGCCATCGCGTCGGCCCCATGGGCCTTCGCGTCCTCGATCTGCCGTCCGGCGATCCGGCTCGCCGTCGGCTCCTTCACGAAGAGGATCGGGAAGCCGCAGCACATGACCCGGCCTCGATACCAGACCGGCGTCGCTCCGAGCGCCGCGATCAGGTCCTCGAAGCTGTGGGGCTCCTCCGCGCTCTCGGTCCTCAGTCGATCCGCCGGCCGCAGCAGATGGCAGCCGTAGAACGCCCCCACCTTGAGGCCCGTGAGCGGCCGGACGACCTGCCGGCGGATCGCCTCCGCCCCGATCTCGTCGCTCAGGACCTGGAGGAGGTGCGTCACGTGGGTCTTCCCCTCGTAACGCATCCCGATCTGGGCGAGCGCCCCCTCGACCCTCTCCCGGATCTTCGGCTCGGTGTAGTGGTAGTTCGCGAGCGAGAGCATCCCCTGGCAGGTCGAGCAGACCGTCAGGATGTCGAGGCCGGCGCGCTCCGCGATCGCGAGATTGCGCGCGTTGAGGGCCGTGTTCAGCGTCGGGTTCGCCTCGTCGATGAAGCCGGAGCCGCAGCAGGAGAAGTTGGGGAACTCGACGAGCTCGATGCCGAGCTTCTTCGCGACCCATCGGGTCGAGAGGTCGAGCTCCTTCCCCGACTCCTGGGCGACACATCCCGGGTAGTAGGCGAGCTTCACGAGCGATCCTCCGGGTCGAGGATCTCGTAGAGCTTCTCGACCTCTTCATGGTCCTTGATCGGCTTCGGGGTCTTCGCGATCTCGGGCTTCTTTCGGATGAGGTGGAGCCCTTGCGGCAGTTGGGCCATCACGCCACCGATTCCGGAAGTCTGGCGGACGAGTCGCATCTCGCTCAATACGCCCCGCTCCCGGATGTTCTCCTTGAAGCCGACCGCGTGTCGGGAACCGGGCTCCGTCGCCCCCTGCGAGGCGATGGCGAGCTCCTTCAGGTCCATGATCCGCTCCGAGGGTCGGACGTCCTTCGGGCACGCCTCGGTGCACAGATGGCATCGGAGGCAGAGCCAGAGGCCCCCGGGCTGGATCTTCGCGAGCCGCTCCCGCGTCGCGCCGTCGCGGGGATCGACGACGAACCGGTAGAGCTTCGCGAGCGCCATCGGTCCGGGGAACATCGGATCGGCCTCGACCGCCGGGCAGGCCGAGTAGCAGGAGGCGCAGGCGATGCACCTCGGGGTCCCCTCGAACCGGGCGACCTGCGCGGGGCTCATCGACGTCGGCCGGTCGGCCGGCATCGGTTTCGCCGGGTCGGCGATCAGGTGGGGCTCGATCCGTCGGTAGTTCGACCAGAACGGCCGCATCTCGGTCACGAGGTCGCGGAGCACCGGGAGGTTACGCATCGGGTCGACGACGATCCGGCCGTGGCGGGCGATCTCGGGTCCGACCTGGGTCTGGCAGGCGAGACGGCTCTTCGAGTTGACGAGCATGGCGCAGGAGCCGCAGATCGCGCTCCGGCAGGAGTAGCGCAGCGTGAGCGACGGGTCGATCTCCGACCGGATCCGCAGGAGGGCGGTCAACACCGGCGTGTGCGAGGGGAGATCGAGCTCGTAGGACTGGTAGCGGGGTTTCGCGTCCTTCGACGGATCGAACCGGTAGACCTCGAACGGGGCGTGGATCGTGGAGCTCGCCATCAGTACACCCGTTCCTTCGGTTCCCAGCGCGTGTAGGCCACGGGGGCGTAGGAGAGCTTCGGCCCCCCGCGACTGTACGAAGCGAGCGTGTGGCGCATCCAGTTCGCGTCGTCGCGCTTCGGGTAATCGGTCCGGGCGTGGGCCCCGCGGCTCTCCGTCCGGGCGATCGCGCCGACGATGATCGTCTCCGCGAGATCGAGCATGTGCCCGGTCTCGAGGGCGTCCGTGAGGTTGAGGTTGAACGTCCGGGACTGGTCCGCGACGCGGACGTTCGCGTAGCGGGCCTGGATCGCACGGATCTTCTTCAGGGCGTCGGCCAGCATGGCATAGTCGCGGTAGATCCCGACCTGCGCGTCCATGACCTTCTGCATCTCCGTCCGAAGCCCCTGGGGATCCTCGCCGTCGGTCCGGGAGGACATGGCGCGGATCCCGGCCACGTCGGCCTCGACGTCCCGGTCCGAGATCGCGGGGACCGGGGCCCCTTTGGCGTAGGAGGCCGCGGCGGTCCCGGCCTGCTTCCCGAAGACGAGGGTCTCGAGCAGGGAGTTCCCGCCCAAGCGGTTCGCCCCGTGGATCGAGACGCACGCGGCCTCGCCGGCGGCGAAAAGTCCGGGGAGGTTCGTCTCCCCCCGGATGTTCGTGCCCACCCCGCCCATCATGTAGTGCTGGGCCGGCATGACCGGGATCGGCTGGGTCACGGGGTCGACGCCGGCGAACTTCCGGGAGAAGTCGCAGATCTCCTCGAGGCGCGACTCGATCTTCTCCTTGCCGAGATGCATCAACTCGAGGTGAACGTAGCCGCCCGGGAAGCCCCGACCCTGTTGGACCTCCGTCCAGATCGCCCGGGAGACGACGTCGCGGGACGCCAGATCGAGGACGTGCGGGGCGTAGCGACTCATGAACCGCTCCCCGGAGGCGTTCTTCAGGATCCCGCCCTCGCCCCGGGCCCCTTCGGTGATCAGGATCGAGGATTCGAGGAGGGCCGTCGGATGGAACTGGACGAACTCCATGTCCTTCAAGAACGCCCCGGCCCGATACGCCGCCGCCAGACCGTCGCCGGTGCAGGTGTGGGCGTTCGTCGTACGACCGTAGACCCGGCCGGCGGGCCCGTCGCGATCACGACCGCCTTGGCGGCGATCGCCTCGAACGCGCCCGAGTTCCGGTTGAAGGCGACGACGCCCTGGCAGCGCCCGTCCCTGACGACGATCGAGGTGAGGTCCCACTCCTCGTAAATGGTGAACGCCTCCGTCCCGATCCGCTCGTAAAGGGCCTGGAGGAGCGCGAGTCCAGTGCGGTCGGCCGCATAGATCGTCCGAGGGAATCCCGCCCCGCCGAAGGCGCGGCGGGCGAGGCTCCCGTCGTCCCCGCGGCTGAAGATCGTGCCGAAGTGTTCCATCTCGACGACGGTCGGCCCGGCCTCCCGGCAGAAGAACTCGATCGCGTCCTGGTCGCCGAGGTAGTCCGAACCCTTCACCGTGTCGTAGATGTGGGTGTCGACGGAATCCTCGGCCCCGACCGCGGCATTGATCCCGCCCTGCGCAGCCCCGGAGTGCGACCGGAGCGGATGGAGCTTCGAGAGGATCGCGACGTCCGCGCCCGCCTCCATCGCGGCGAGGGCCGCGCGCTGGCCCGCGAGGCCCGCGCCGACCACCAAGACATCGTGACGTTCCATCTTCCGGGCGCGTGCGAGGCCCGGCGAAGTTTAAGGCGTTCGGTCGCGTTCGGGACGGTCGGCGACTCCCGCCGTCCCTCCGGTGGCTCGGTTGGCGCTGCCCGAAGTGGAAAGCCGATGGCTCGTCGGTAAGTGGTCCGGACAGGTCTTATATAGGCAGGCCAAATCGGGAGCCTCGGTTTTCCGAAGCCGGTCGGTGGCATCGATGCAATCCAACCCCGCGTTCAGCGAAGAGAAGCTCCTGAAGGGCACGACGACGATCGGGCTCGTGATGAAAGACGGCGTCGTCCTCGCCACCGAGCGACGCGCCACCGCCGGGAACCTGATCGCCAACAAGTCCACTCAGAAGCTTTTCAAGATCGATCAGAACATCGGAATGACCGTCGCCGGGCTCGTCGGCGACGCGCAATTGCTCGCCCGCTACCTGCGGGCGGAGGTCTCGCTCTACCGGCTGCGCCGGAGCGCCCCGCTCTCGGCCGAAGGGGCGGCGACGCTGCTCGCGAACATCCTGAGCGGCAACCGCATGTTCCCCTACTACGCTTGGCTGATCCTCGGCGGCGTCGACTCGGCCGGTGGCCACGTCTTCTCGGTCGATCCCGCCGGTGGCTCGATCGAGGACCGGTACGTGTCGGTCGGGAGCGGCTCGACGTTCGCCTACGGTCTGCTCGAGGAGGGCTACTCGCGGGACCTCACGGTCTCCGACGGCGTCGACCTCGCCCTGCGCGGACTGACGGTGGCGATGAAGCGCGACAGCGCGAGCGGCGACGGCTACACGGTCCACACGATCACCTCCCGCGAATACCGGGAGTTCTCCGAGGACGAGATCAACAAGCGCCTGAAGGCCCTCAAGATCCCCCTTCCCCCCGCCCTCGCCTAAGGCCGCCCCCGCCTCGCCGGGCAACCCCTTCCCCCCCAACCCGTTCCAGACGAACCCAGAATGAGTTTCGATTCGCTGGTCGAACAGACAAAGCAAGCGCTGCGAGAGGTGCTGCCGGACACCGTGGAGGTGACCGACATCGAGCTCGAGGGCCCGCATGTGGTCCTCTACACGAAGCAGCTCGACGCCTTCCTCTCCGGCGGGGACTACCTTCGCCAGATCGCCCAGCGGCTCCGTCGCCGGGTCCTGGTCCGCACCGATCCGGAGAGCCTCATCGACCCGAAGGAAGCCGAGGCGGCGATCCGGGAATTGATCCCGCGGGAGGCGGAGATCTCGGCGCTCTTTTTCGAACCCGAGACCGGCGAGGTGACGATCGAGGCCGCCAACCCCGGCGCGGCGATCGGTCGGCAGGGAGCGGTCCTCAACGAGCTCAAACGACGGATCGGCTGGGTACCGACGGTCGTCCGGACGCCCCCGATCCCGTCGAAGACCGTTGAGGAGGTCCGGATCCACCTACGCAACGTCCACGACGATCGCCGGACCTTCCTCAAGAAGGTCGGTATCAAGATCGCGCGGGACCGACTGCCCGAGAAGATCTGGGCCCGGAACACGGCGCTCGGCGGCTACCGGGAGGTCGGGCGGAGCGCGCACCTGCTCGCCACCCAGAACTCGAAGGTCCTCATCGACTGCGGGATCGACCCCGGATCGGACCGCACTCCGTTCTTCAATGCCCCCGAGCTCCTCCCGCTCGACTCGCTCGACGCAGTGGTGGTGACCCATGCCCACCTCGACCACTGCGGGCTCATCCCGGTCCTGCTCAAGTACGGCTACACGGGCCCGATCTACGCGACGGCGCCGACCCGCGACCTGATGGCGCTGATGCTCCTCGACGCGATCAAGGTCACGAACCAGGAGGCCCGCCGGGGCCTCTACGACTCCTCCCATGTCCGCAACCTCGTCGCCCGGACGATCCCGCTCCGATGGGGCGAGACCACCGACATCGCCCCGGACATGCGTCTCACGATGCACAACGCGGGCCACATCCTCGGCTCCTCGATCTGCCACTTCCACCTCGGCGACGGCGACTACAACCTCGCCTACTCCGGCGACATCAAGTTCGAGCGGAGCTGGCTGTTCAACCCGGCGGCGAACCGGTTCCCGAGGCTCGAGACGCTCATCCTCGAATCGACGTACGGCGGCTACCGGGACCTGCAGCCGAGCCGCCAGCAGGCGACCGAGGAGTTCAGCCACCTCGCCTCCAAGGTCCTCGAACGCCACGGGAAGCTGATCGTCCCGGTGTTCGCGGTCGGCCGATCCCAGGAGGTCATGCTCGTCCTCGAGGAGCGGATGCGCTCCGGCGCGATCCCGAAGGTCCCGGTCTACCTCGACGGGATGATCTTCGAGGCGACCGCGATCCACACGGCCTACCCGGAGTACCTCAACAGCCAGCTGAGGACCCAGATCTTCCAGCAGGGGGACAACCCGTTCCTCTCGGACATCTTCCACCGGGTCGACTCCGCCCAGATGCGCTACGGGATCCTCGACAGCAAGGATCCGTGCATCATCCTCGCCACGTCGGGGATGATGAGCGGGGGGCCCGTCATGGAGTACTTCAAGGCGTGGGCCCCCGAGGAGAAGAACGGCATCCTCTTCGTCGGGTACCAGGCCGAGGGGACGTTCGGCCGGCGCCTCCAGCGCGGGCTGAGCGAGGCGACGTTCATGGACAACGGGCGCAACGGCTCCTTCCCCGTCCGGCTCGAGGTCGCGACGATCGAGGGGTTCTCCGGCCACTCCGACCGGGTCCAGCTGATGAACTACATCGCCACCCTGGATCCCCGGCCCCAGCGCGTCATCTTGAACCACGGCGAGGAGTCGAAGGCCCTCGACCTCGCCACCGGGCTCCACAAGAGGTTCAACGTGGAGTCCCGGGTCCCGTACAACCTCGAAGCCATCCGGCTCATATGATCCTGCGGGGGGCGGTCGGCCGCTACCGAATGCCCCACGGAGGTTCTATCGGCGGCGGGGGGCTGGACAGTACGATTTATAGGAGCCGCCGGGTCAAAACCCCGACGGGGTAGGGGAGATCGCATCGATGGCCATCCCCGCTCGTCGCGTCCTCGTGCTCGGCCTCGATGGGGGCACGTTCGACCTCCTTGACCCGTGGTTCCGGGCCGGTGAGCTGCCGTTCCTGCGCGGCCTCGCCGAGCGGGGGTTCCGATCGAAACTCCTCTCGGTCTATCCGGCGAAGACGATCCCCGCGTGGTACTGCGCCGCGACCGGCCAGGACCCGGGCGCCCTCGGCGTCTTCGGCTTCACCGAGCCGAACGGCGGCCCCGGGAAGAGCCGCGTCGTGCAGACGTTCCGTCCGGCCGAGGCGGTCTGGGACCGGCTCTCGCGCCGTGGGGTGACGGTCGGCGTCCTCAACTTCCCGCTCCGATCGGGGTACGCCATCAACGGCTTCGTCGTGCCGGGGATGCTCTCCGAATCCTCGGACACCTACCCCACGCGGTTGCGCGCCGAACTCGAGGCCCGCACCCACACCCCCCACGTCCCCGAGCTCCCCCCATACCGGGAGTCCGAGCGGGCGAAGTGGCTCGACCTCGCCACCCGGGCCGTCGACCAGTACGGCCGCTATGCCGAGATCCTCTGCGAAGAGTACCGCCCCGCGTTCCTCTTCACGCTCCTCAGGGAGACCGACCGCGTCGAGCACCAGCATTGGGCCGAGCTGACCCGACCGTTCGCGGAGATCGGCGAGGACCTGAAGCGGTTCTGGCGGATGGTGGACGGGACCTGCGCCCGGATCGACGCCTCGTTCCGAGCCGTGGGCGGGCCGCAGCGGACGTTCGTCATCTCCGACCACGGGCACGGGGCCGCCCGCTCGGACTTCTTCACGAACCGCTGGCTGGCACGCGAGGGCTACCTCGTCTTCCGAAAGCCGGCGACCGGATGGCACCGGCGGCTCGCCGCCCGCGTGCTCCTCGCTTCGGAGCGGTACCGGGCGACGCGGTGGCTCGTGCGGGGCCTCGCCGACCGGCTGCGCGGCGGCCGGGGGCGCAACTTCGTCGGGAAGATGCTCGCGGGCGAGGGAAGCTTTGAGGCGATGGCGCCGAACATCGACTGGGAACGGACCGTCGCCTTCTCCTACCCGGTGCCTGAGGGGATCTACCTCAACCGGTACCGCACCGCGATGACCCCGGAGGAGGCCGACCGCACGGTCGCCGAGATCCGCCACAAGCTCGAGACGTGCCCGGACGCCCACATCGAGGTCTTCGAACCCCGCGAGCTCTACCGGGGCCGCAACCTCTCGAACGCCCCGGCGCTCCTCCTGCGGATCGACGGGCTCGCGACCGAGACCCGCATGGACTTCAGCTACCCTGAGCCGATGCTCCGGGACCGGCCCGGCTTCTTCTACGGGAGCGGGGTCCACCGGATGGAAGGGATCCTGCTCGTCGCGGGCGACGGGGTCGCCCCGGGCCGGCAGGGCGGACCGTTCTCGCTTCTCGACGTGGCCCCGACGGTCCTCGAGACGATGGGCGTGCCGCCCGACGCGGGGATGGCCGGCCGATCGTTCGGGTCGGCGCTGGGGGGACCCGGGGCCGACGCGGGCCCGGCGCCTCCCCTGTAGACGAAACCCTTTGTACGGCCTCCCGTAGTTCGCTCGATGGGCTGGCGGATCGATTTCCTGGCCGCGGCTCCGCCTCAGGACGCCACCTCCGGACCGAGCCGGTCGCTCTGGGAGCTCGGCGCCGCCCTCGTGGCCCGGGGGCACGCCGTTCGGGTCCTCTTCCCCTCGGTGAACCCGCACGCCCGCCCCGATGTGAAGGGGGTGACGTCGATCCCGGTACCCGACCCCGGGCCGGGACGCCGGCCGTTCGCCCGAGACATCGCGCTCGGCCGCAACGCCTCCGACCTCCTCGACCCGGAGGTCGACCTGATCGTCGGGTCGGACGAGAAGGCCGGCGCCCTCGAGTGGGTCCACCGACCCAACGGCCGCCCGGCCTTCGCCATGATCGTCCACGAGGTCGCCTGGCACGTCTACGAATCCGGCCAGCCGGCGCTCACCCCGCGGGGGTTCCGAGAGCGGATCGGACGGTGGTCGGAGCGCCGCACCTTGAAGCGCCTCGAGGGGACGGCCCTCGCCCGGGCCCGCCTCGTCTTTGTGCCGTCGGAAGTGAACGGGGCGCTCCTACGCCGGATCTACGGCCTCACCGACCAGACCCTGCGGCTCCTCCCCCACGGCGTCGCCGATCCGATCGACGCCGGCTCCCGGGAGGAGGCCCGCATGGCGCTCAAGGTCCCGGCCGACGTACCGCTCGTCTCGTTCGTCGGCCGCCACCCCGACCGCCAGGGCCTCCCCATCGCGCTCTCGGCGTTCCATCGGGTGCGAGCGTTCTTTCCCGGCGCTCGCTTCCTCGTCGTAGGCGCGGACGCTCCGTCGGAGCCCGGGGTGACCTCCCTCGGGGTCGTCGACGAGCTCTCGAAGGCCCGAGTCCTGCGGGCGAGCGACGTCTTCCTGTTCCCCGCCCGCCACGAGGGGTTCGGCCTCGCCCCGCGCGAGGCGATGCGCTACGGGGTCGCGACCGTCGTGAGCCGGAACGTCCCCCTCGAGGGGACCGGCGCGAAGGCGGTCGCCCGGATCGTCTCCACCGACGACCCCGGGGACTACGCGAGCGAGCTCGCGGAGCTCCTCGCCGACCCGAAGCTCCGTCGGACGCTCGGCGAGTCCGGGCGGGCGTACGCCGACCAGTTCAGCTACGCCCGGATGGCCGATCACTTCGAGCGGACGATCGCCCCGTTGCTCCCGTAGGCGGTTCGGGGCGGTCGGCGGCTTCGCTGAACTCCTCAAGCCTCCAGTCCCGGGTGCTGCGTCGGCCGGGGAGCTCCCGCCGCGAGGCCGGCAGGAGGTTCCACGCCACGCCGAGCGGCAGGGCCCCGGACTCAAGGAGGTCGAGCCGCTCGTGGAGCTGGCTCTTGAGCCCGGGGAACGGGTCAACTTCCCCGGGGCCGACGATCGGCCGGGCCGGTCGGAGGATCTGCACGCGGTCGGGCTCGACCCACCAGACTCCGACCCGATGGCCCCGCTCGGCCACCGGCCGCTCCGCGATGCGCCGGGCGAGCCGCTCGTCCGGAACGGCGACGGCCACCCAGTCGGCCCATCCGCGACGCCGCAAGGCTTGCCTTAGGACGGTCCTTCCATCGTCGAGCTTCAGCTCGACGAGCCCGATCGTGGGACCGCGGCGAGCGATGATGTCGAAGTAGTCGGTCCCGTCCGGGTCGACCCACACCCGGTACCCCTCCGATTCGAGGTGGGTCGAGACCGGCGGGGCGAGCTCGCGCTCCCAGCGAGGCCGGGGACGTACCTGCCTCACGGAGTGCTCCTCAGGAACCACTGGTCGAGGCGGCGACGGTCGAGCCGGACCAGGATCGGCCGTCCGTGGGGGCACGCATACGCGGCGTCGGGCAACCGGTAGAGAGCGTCGAGGATCCGTCCCATCTCCTCGGCCCGGATCTCATCACCCCCCCGGACCGCGGCGTGGCAGGCGATCGAGGCCGCCCGACGATCGACCCAATCCGTCGGCGCAGAACCCCGCCCTCCGTCGGCGATCTCGTCGAGGAGGCCCGGAAGGGCTTCGGCCCGGGCGAGGTGGCCGCGATAGACCGGGGTGCTCGCGACCCGATAGGCCGAGCCGCCGAACGGCTCCACCTCGAACCCACCGGCCTCGATCTCCGAACGGTTCGCCTTCCATGCGGCCGCCTGCCGGGCCGTCAGCGAGACGGTCGTCGGCTGCACCAAGGTCTGGCGGGCGAGCCGCCCATCCGAGCGCAGCGCCTCGTAGACGACCCGTTCGCTGGCGGCGTGCTGGTCGACGAGGACCAGCGCGTCGTCGGATTCGGCGACCCAGTAGAGGCGGAAGAGCGAGCCCAGGAGCTTCAAGCGGGGGTGCCCGAGGGCCGGAGGTACGCTGCGGGGGCCCTCGAGTTCCCCGAGCCGGGTGATCGCGGTCCGACGCGCCGGCGTCGTCGCCCCGGCGGCGTGGCCGGCGAGGGTCGACGCGACCGGCGCGGTCGACGGGGCTGACGGGACGGTGGGTGGGTAGAACGGTCGGATCGGACGCGGACCGATCTCGGCGGCCCCCGCGCCCGCTTGCAGGGTGGCCCGGACCGCCCGACGGAGCCCCTCGGCGACCTCCCGCTCCCGGGCGATCCTCACCTCCCGCTTCGTCGGGTGGACGTTGACATCGACCCGGGCCGGGTCGACCTCGAGGTGGACGGCCCCCACCGGGTACCGGCCCTTCGGAAGGTAATCGTCGTAGGCGAGCCGGATCGAAGCCTGGAGCGGTCGAGACTGGACGATCCGTCCGTTGACGGAGAGATAGAGCGCCCCGAAGCTCGAACGCGAGAGGGTGGGGCGCCCGAGGACGAACGACGCCAAGAGGCCGGCCGGACCGAGGGGGACCGACCGGCCCTCGAGCGGCTGGTCGAAGAGCTCCTCGCCGATCACCCGGACCGCCGCGTCGGCGAGGGCCCCGGTCCGAGGGTATCGGGCGAGCTCCTCGTCCTCCGCGGCGAGCGTCAGGGCCACGCCGGGGCGAGCCAGGTAGAGGGCGCCCACGAGGCGGGCGATCTCGACCTGTTCGGCCGGAGCGCCGCGCAGGAACTTTCGACGCGCCGGGGTGTTGAAGAAGAGGTCGCGGACCTCGACGGTCGTCCCCGGGGGGCGCCCTTCGACGAACTCCTCGACCCGCGCGTCGCCGCCGAGGCGGACCCCGTGGGCGGCGTCGGACCCGGGGAGGCGGGAAAGAATCGTGAGGTGGCTCACCGAAGCGATCGAGGCGAGCGCTTCGCCGCGGAACCCCAGGGTCCGGATCTCCTCGAGCTCGTTCGCCTCGACGAGCTTGCTCGTCGCGTGGCGCTCCACCGCGAGCGGGAGCTCGGCGGGAGGGATCCCGACGCCGTCGTCGGAGACCCGGATCCGGTCGATCCCGCCCCCCCATACCTCGATCCGCACCTCGGAGGCGCCCGCATCGTAAGCGTTCTCGACGAGCTCCTTCACCACCGAAGCCGGGCCTTCGACGACCTCCCCCGCGGCGATCCGGGCGACCGTCGCCGGTTCGAGCCTTCGGATCGCCCTCCGAGCCGTCCCGCTCATTCTGTACCCTCCGGGGGCGGGGGCGATCCGAGGCGGCGGCGCGCGTCGGCGAGCCAGCGGAGCGCGTCCTCCGGAGAGAGCCGATCGAGGTCGAGCGCCCGCAGCTCGCCTTCGATCGGATGGGGCGCGTTCTCGCCCCCCGGGAGGAGGATCGCCTGAGTGTACCGGGGGGCGCCGCTCTTCCGTCGCGCGGGTCCCGTAAGGTTCGGGCCGCCCTCCTCGAGTCGCTTGAGGGTGGCCTCCGCCTCATCGAGCAGGGGACCCGGGAGGCCGGCGAGCCGGGCGACATGGATGCCGTAGCTTCGGTCCGTGCTCCCCGGCACGACGCGGTGGAGGAACACCACCTCGCCGCCGGTCTCCTGGACCGCGAGGTGAGCATTGCGGGCGCCGGCGAGCCCGCCGACGAGCTCGGTGAGCTGGTGGTAGTGCGTCGCGAGCATCGTCCGGCAGCGGACCGTATCGTGCAGGTACCGGAGCGTGGCCCACGCGAGCGCGAGCCCGTCGAACGTGCTCGTGCCGCGGCCGACTTCGTCGAGCAGGACGAGCGACCGGTCGTCGGCCCCACCGAGGATCTCGGCGACCTCGCTCATCTCGACCATGAAGCTCGACTTGCCGCGCCCAATCTCGTCCGTGAACCCCATGCGGGTGAAGAGGCCCGAGACGACGCCGAGGCGGGCGTACTTCGCCGGAACGAACGCCCCGGCCTGGGCGAGCACCACGATCAGCCCCACCTCCCGCATGTACGTGGATTTCCCGGACATGTTGGGGCCGGTGAGTACCAGCAGCCGCGCCCCGGCGGCGTCGAGTTCCACGTCGTTCGGGACGAACTGCCCCGAGAGGGTGCGGTCGAGGACCGCATGGCGGCCGTCCCGCACCACGAGGACCCGAGAGTCGTCCACGACCGGGCGGACGTGGCCCCGCTCGATCGCGACCCAGGCGAGCGCCACGAGGGTATCGAGCTCGCCGACCGCCCGGGCGAGCCGGTAGACCGCCGGGACATGGACCTCGACCTCGCCGAGGAATCGCTCCCACGCCTCGGATTCGACGCGGCGGGTCTCCTCCCGGGCCCGAAGGATCCGGCCTTCGAGCTCCTCGAGCCGGTCGGAGGTGAACCGCTCTCCGCCCGAGAGCGTCTGCTTGCGCCTGAGGTGGCCCGGGACCTTCGCGAGGTTCGGCCGGGAGACCTCGAAGTAGTAGCCGAAGACCTGGTTGTATCCGATCTTCATCGTGCGGATTCCGCTCGCCTCCTGTTCGGACCGTTCGAGGCCCTCGAGCTCCGTGAGGCCGCCGCGCTCTTCCTCGCGGAGAGCATCGAACTCCCTCGAGTAGCCCGGGCGGAACCGCTCGGAGATCTCCGGTTCCGCGCCGGTCGATTCGGGCAGGGCCGATCGGAGGAGCTCGAGGAGGCCGGGCGGAGGGACGAGCCGCCTCCGGAGATCCTCGAGGCGCCCGGGGGTGAGCGGGGCCGGAGCCCAACGGTCCGCGAGGCGGCCGACCGCTTCGAGGCTCTCCCGGAGCGCGCTGAGCTCGCTCGGTCGGAGGCGTCGGCTCGCGAGGCGGGCCGAGATCCGGGCGACGTCCGAGATGTTCCCGAGCTCCCGTCGCCAGGCGAGCAGCTCCGCCCCCCGGCTCGCGAGCCATTCGACCGCGTCCTGGCGTTCGCGGATCGCCTCGACCTCAGCGAGCGGGTGCTTGAGCCAGAGCGCGATCGTGCGATGACCCGGGGCCGTGACGGTCGCATCCCACGTCCCGATCAGGGTCGGACCGTTCGGGTCGTCGGGGTTCATCGGACGCGCGATTTCGAGGTGCCGGAGTGTCTTCGCATCGAGTAGGAGGCGGGCCGGGGCCCGGCCCGGCTCCACCGGCTCGAGATAGGGAAGGAGGCGGGGTTGGGTCGATTGGACGTAGCGCGCCAGCCGGAGGTCGGCCTCGAGCTCTCCCTCCGACCCCTCGAGCGCTAGGCCCTTCGGCAGATCGGATCGCGTGAGCGGCGCTGGGGCCGGCTCGATCCGGATCCTCGGGAACTCACGGCGGAGCGCACGGACCACCACGTCCGAGACTCCCGACGGGCCCTCGACGGAGAGCAGCGTCTCCCGGGGCGAGTACGGCGCGAGCGCGGCGGTCGCGCCTTCGGGGCCGCCCAGGCGAGCCGACCCCCGGTACCACTCGCCGGTGGTCACATCCACCGCCGCGAACCGGACTGGAGCGCCGGAGCGCAGGACCAAGCTCGCGAGGAAGTTGCTCTCGGGCCCGGGGAGGATCCGGTCCTCGACCACGGTTCCCGGGGTGACGACCCGAGTGACCTCCCGCCGGACGAGGCCCTTCGCGAATCGGGCGTCCTCGACCTGGTCGCAGAGCGCGACCTTGTACCCTTTCTCGACGAGGCGGCCGAGATAGACATCGACGGCATGGTGAGGGACCCCGGCCATCGGTGTCCGCACCCCGCGGGCGTCCGGAGATCGGGCGGTCAGGACGACGTCGAGCTCCTTGGCGACGAGCCTCGCGTCATCGCCGAACGTCTCGAAGAAATCGCCGACCCGGAACAGCACGAGGTGGCCCGGGTAGCGCGCCTTGACCCCCTCGGTACTGTTCCATCAGCGGGGTCGAAGCGGCGGCGTCCGTCATCGGGAGGAGGACGAGCGAGCCCCGGATAATAAGCCGGGGGAACGCGCGCCCAGCAAAGCCACCTCCGGACCGGCGAATCCCAACATCGGGCCGGCGGCGCCGGAGGAAGGTGGCGCTGAGGGGGAGATTTGAACTCCCGGGGCGTTGCCGCCACCAGCTTTCAAGGCTGGCGCCTTTCCGGGCTAGGCTACCTCAGCACCGGGGTCCCGAGGGCGGGCCGCCCTGAAAAATTCGTCGGTCCCGGAGGGGGGATGCAGGCGCCGGGAGTTCCGCCCGCAGGTCAGCCCTGCCGGGGTTTCGAACCCGGGTGGTCAGCTTGGAAGGCTGACATCCTACCGCTAGATTACACCTGCACCCGTCGGTCTAGGGCGGACGGGGCCACGCGGCGGTGGGCCTAAGAAGCTTTGGCCCGAGGAGGGCGCGGCGGCCGGTCGGCGCCCTTCCCGGGCTCCGGGCGATCGGTCGCGTTGGGAGCGCTCAGCTCGAGCAGGGCGACCCGCTCGAGGACGAGCCCCTCCCACTGGGCTTCGGGAACGAGCGCGCGCTCGGACTCGGTGATCCCCAGGCGCTCGAGCAGGGCGACGTCCGCGGCCCTCGGGTAGACCTCGGGGGCCTCGACGAGTCCCCACGCCTCGAGGAGCTCCCCGGGCGCCCGAGCGCGTTCGCCCACCAGGACGAACGCCTCGGTGTCCGGTTGGACCCCGACCTTGGTGAGCGCCCTCGGGAGCTGGTCGTCCCCGGCGACGAAAAGGAGGAACTCCGCGCCCCGTTCTCGGAGCCGGAGCTGGCCGCGTTCCCGGGCGCGTCCGAGGTGCGCCCAGGCCGAGAGGAGGTGGCGCGGCCCGAGGACCCCCCGCGCATCGAGGAGGGCGACCAAGGCCTCGCTCGATCGGGACGACTCCCGGACCTTCGTCACGAGCTCGGGCGCCGTCGGTCGCCCGGGGGTGCGACGGCGGGCGCCGACGGCCCAGATCGGGAGCCGGTCCTCCGGAGGCAACGGAGCCATACGTTCACTCCCGAAGGAACCGGATGAACTCCTCCCGCGTGCGCGGTCGGAGGACGTAGTTCTCGCGCTTCTCTCGGCCGATCGTCGAGGTGGGGGTCCGACCGTAGTTGTGGCCGGGGAGGACGACGAGCCCGTCGTCGAGGCGGACCACCCGACCGAAGAGACTATCGTACATCTTCGACGGGTCGCCCCCCGGCAGGTCCGTCCGACCGCACTCGCCGACGAAGAGCGTATCGCCCGTGGCGACGTTCCCCTCGAAGACGTAGAGGACCGAGTCCTCGGTGTGGCCCGGCGTGTAGGCGACCTCGACCTTGAGGCGGCCCGCGTCGATCGTCTCCCCGTCCGAGACCGAGCGGTCCTGGCCGAGCGGGGCGGTCCGGTAGGCGGCGACCTTCGCCCCGGTCCGGTCGCGAACGTCGCGGTTCCCGGCGACGTGGTCGGGGTGACTGTGGGTGTTGAGGATCCAGCGGACCTTCACGTGGCGGTCGTCGATCGCCCGGAGCACCGGTTCGACCCCAAACGATGGGTCGATCACCACTCCCTCGCCCCCCTCCGCATCGGCGACGAGGTAGGTGAAGTTCTGGTACGGGCCGATCTCGAACTGCTGCAGGAGCATTCAGGCGCGCGAGGCGGGCGGTCTATTTGACGGGCCTCGTCAGGCGTCGGGCAGATCGCCCTCGCCGGGGAGTCGGCGGGCGCCGGTGACCGCGTCGAGCACGACCCGACCCTCCCGACCTTCCCCGTACCAGTACGGCACGTGGACGAGGGCGGGGGTCCCGATCCGAAGGTCCGCCGGGCCCGGCGCGACCCGGCGGCGCTCGATGATGATCGTCCCGCCGTGCTGCTCCGTGTGGTCGACGCTCACGGTGTGGCGGCGCCGGAGCGCCTCTTCAGCGGCCGAGATCGCCATCGGCTCGGTGAGGACGGGGGCGAGCTTTGCGGACGGATCGAGCGGATCGGTCGAGATCTCCCGCTCGTCGGCCTCCCACACCTCGACACGACCGGAGAGCGCATTGACCGCGACGAAATGCTCGGTCGGGAGCCCGGGACTCCCTTGGGCGGTCGCGATCCGGACCCGGTAGGGCGCGACGTAGAACGGCACGAGCCTAAGCGTGTATCGGAGGCCGTCGACCCCCGAGATCGCCTCCGCATCGGTCCGTCCGAGCCGGGAGCGGACGGAGAGGTCTCCGCCCGGAAGGACTTGGGTCGGAGGCTCGAGGGGATGGCTCGGGGGCTCGATCTCGACGGTTTGGGCCGGACCCGGCCCCGGTAGGAGGAGCTCTCCGAGTGCCGGGCCGAGCGAGGAGGCGTCTAGGATCTCGATCCCCCGGTTCGAGGCGAGCTCCCGGGCGATCGTCCCGGGATCCTCGCTGTAGACGAGGCTCTTGTGGACCATGTCGGGGGGGAGTTCCGATTCGACCTCGGAGGGCGAGCGGAGCCCGTCGACCAAGAAGACGACTCGGCGATCCCCACCTCGCACCGCAAGCAAGCCCGATCGGCGCTCCTCGAGCCGGTAGCCGGCGGCGTCGAGCAACCTCCGAAGGATCGGCGTGTCGGAGGCTACGGGGGCCATCGTCGGGCGACGAAGCGGGTCGGGGTTATCTGGCTATCGTCGGCCCGACGGCCGTCAGGGCGGGTAGGGCGCGAGGGGTCCCGGTTTGCCCCCCGGGTTGGCGAGGCTCGGCCAACGCCTTTATCCCGGCCCGCGGTGGTCGCGGCCGATAGATGGGGGAAGCGATCACCCTCCGGGTCGCCGAGGCGTTCCAGCAGGACATCGGCCTCGGGACGGCCCGCCTCGACGTCGGGACCCGACAGCGCCTGAAGGTCGGGGTCGGCGACATCGTCGAGATCAAGGGCCGAAAGGTGACCGCGGCGGTCGTCAACCGGGCCCAGCAAGAGGACGAGGGGAAGAGCCTCGTCCGGGTCGAGGCGGTCGTCCGGAGGAACGCCGGGGTCAGCATCGGCGACCGGGTCATCGTCCAGCGGATCGACTGCCCGATCGCCGAGGCGATCACCATCGCGCCGATCTACTCGGGCTCCGCGAAGATGGACCTCGGTCCCGGGCTCGAGGCGTTCGTCTCGAAGGCGCTCTCCCGTCGTCCCTTCGTACGGGGGGACGTCTTCGTCATCCCGGGGGTCTTCCTGATGGGCGGCTCGCTGCCGTTCATGGTCGTCTCCTCGAACCCGAAGGGGACCGTCCAGGTCGGCCCGACCACCCTGATCACGATCAAGGACGAGACGGTCACCGAGACCGAGGTCACCGCGCCGCGGGTCTCCTACGAGGACATCGGGGGGCTCAAGGAGAAGCTCGGCCGGGTCCGGGAGATGATCGAGCTCCCCCTCAAGCACCCGGAACTCTTCGATCGGCTGGCGATCTCGCCCCCGAAGGGGGTCCTCCTCTACGGGCCGCCCGGGACCGGGAAGACCCTCATCGCCAAGGCCGTCGCCAACGAGGCCGGCGCCCACTTCATCGGGATCCAGGGCCCCGAGATCATCTCGAAGTACTACGGGGAGAGCGAGAAGGAGCTCCGGGAGAAGTTCGAGGAAGCGGAGAAGAACGCCCCGTCGGTGATCTTCATCGACGAGCTCGACTCGATCGCCCCCCGGCGGGACGAGGTGGTCGGCGAGGTCGAGCGGCGGGTCGTCGCCCAGCTCCTCACGCTCATGGACGGGCTCTCGGGACGCGGGAACGTCATCGTCATCGCCGCGACGAACCGGGAGGAGGCGATCGACCCGGCGCTGCGCCGACCGGGCCGCTTTGACCGGGAGATCGAGATCGGGGTCCCGACCCTCGCGGGCCGCCTCGAGATCCTCCAGATCCACACCCGTGGGATGCCGATCGACGGCTCGGACAAGGAGCGGGAACGGATCCTCAAGGAGCTCGCCTCCTTGAGCCATGGCTTCGTCGGCGCCGACCTCTCCGCCCTCGCCCGGGAGGCCGCGATGCGCGCGCTCCGGCGCTATCTACCCGAGATCGACTTCGACAAGCCGATCCCGTTGAGCCTCCTCGAGCGGATGAAGGTCACCGACCGCGACTTCCGCGAGGCGTTGAAGCAGATCGAACCCTCGAGCTTGCGCGACGTCGCCATCGAGATCCCCTCCACCCGTTGGGAGGAGGTCGGCGGCCTCGAGTCGGTCAAGCAGGCGCTCCGCGAGGCGGTCGAGCTCCCGTTCCGCAATCCTGCCGTCTACCGAAACATGGGGATCGAACCCCCCCGAGGGATCCTCTTCTACGGGCCGCCGGGGGTCGGCAAGACCCTCCTCGCGAAGGCCGCGGCGACCGAGAGTCAGGCGAACTTCATCTCGATCAAGGGCCCCGAGATCATGAGCAAGTGGGTCGGGGACTCCGAGAAGGCGATCCGGATGATCTTCAAGAAGGCCCGTCAGGCCTCCCCGGCGATCGTCTTCATCGACGAGATCGACTCGATCGCTCCGAAGCGCGGGCTACAGACCTCGAGCGGGGTCACCGAGCGGATCGTCAACCAGCTGCTCACGTCGATCGACGGGCTCGAGGCCCTGGAGCGGGTCGTGGTGCTCGCCGCCACGAACCGGCCCGACATCCTCGACGAGGCGCTCCTGCGGACCGGTCGGTTCGACCGGCTCGATCTACGTGACCCCTCCGAACGCGAGCGGGCGGCTCGAGATCCTCAAGGTCCACACGCGCAAGATGCCCCTCGAAGACGTCCGGCTCGACGACATCGCGGTCCGGACCGAGGGGTACGTCGGGAGCGACCTCGCGGCGCTCTGCCGCGAGGCCGGCCTCGTCGCCATCCGGGAGAACGTCAAGGCTCAGAAGGTCACGATGGCCCATTTCGACGAGGCGCTCCGCCTGACCCACCCCTCGACCGACGCGGAGTCGCTCAAGTTCTACGAGGATTTCGCCCGACTCATGCTCCGGGAGCGGCTCGGTCGACGACGGGAAGAGGCCGCCCAGGTCATCTATCGGTAGGGCGGATTCGATTCCGGCAAGCATTAAGTACCTGAGGCCAAGTTCGCCGCCGAGCTTCCTCAGAGGGGAGCCGCGCACGGGAGTCGTGAACAAGAATGGGCAAGTGGGTACCACGGGCCGCTCTGCTGGCCATGGTCGTCCTGCTGCTGGCGGGGTCGCTAGCGGGGATCGGCCAGGCGCAGGCAGGCTCGACGCCGACCTATACCCTACTGGGGTACGTGGAAGGGACGGGCGGGGTCAGCGCGCCGCCGGTCCCCGCGGGCGTCACCGTGGTCCTCACCTCCTCGGCCACCGGCCAGAACTACTCGACCCAGACCTCCCTGTCGAGCGGGCAGTTCACCTTCTCCTCCACCGGGAACGCCCCCGGCCTGCAGCCGGGCTGGTGGGGACTGTCGGTGCCGCCCCAGACGCACGCGACGCTGGAGGGGACGAGCGGCCAGGCGCTGCCCGGGACGTACGCCGTCCTTCCGCAGAACCTGACGGCCCAGTTCAGCTACCTGACCTCCGCGAACCTCACGAACTCCGTCCCCGTGACCATCCACGACGTCAGCGTCGCCCAGGAGAACGTCACCGTCAACGGGACGGTCTCCTTCCAGGGGCACCCGTATGCCGGGGCCCTCGTGCAGGCGATCGCGCCGGGGTACGGGAACTTCGTTCTCGCGAGCAACACCACGACGAACATCAACAACAAGACCCAGAACCTCCACACCGGATACTTTTCCTTGCTCGTCCCGTGGGGGAACTGGGTCCTCGAGACCACGATCCCGGGCGCCCCGAACTACTACAACCAGACCGCGCTCGTGGTCGACCAGACCACCGCCCCGGCGACCGGGAACCTCACGAAGAACCCCGCGGTGCTCTCTTCGACGAGCTACACCACCTGGGGGTACGTCAACCTCGCCCCGCCCAAGTCCGGGCGGGACCCGAACGGCGGGAATGTCACGGTCATCGGCGGCGGGAACGTCGTGACCGCTCCGGTCGTCCCGGGCGGGTACTACTCCGTCGGCACCGGCGGCGCGGGGACGTACACGGTCGTGTTGGCGACGATCAACGAGCAGACCGTATGGTACACCCTCACGGTCTCCGCGGGGAACCCCTCCGGGAGCTCCCCTCGGAACGTCGTCGTCTCTCCTTGGAGTTCGGCCCCGGCGAACTACACGACCACGCTCGACTGGACGGGTGGGTTTGGCCTCCTGAACGTCTCGACCGCCGCCCTGCTGGGGAACGACTCGGTCTTTCCGCAGCTTCCGAACGCGTCGGTCGGGCAGCTCTGGGCGCAGCTCGCCCTCGATTGGCAGCATAACCTGACGTTCGCGGAGTCGAACTTCGCCACGGTTGCGAACTGGCTGGAGTCACAGGGACCGTTCTTCCCGGCCGTCCAGGCTCAAACGACCGTCAACGGGACGAGCTTCTCCCAGAACGCGAACTTCACGTTCTCCTCGAACTCGTCTTGCGCCACGTTCTGCGGACTCTCGAGCTCCCAGGGCGCCGGATTCCACTGGAGCGCGAGCTATAGCACCACCTCGAAGGTCACAGCGGGCCAGAAGAGCTACCCCCTCTCCTTCGAGTTCAAGCACCCCACGAACCGGCAGTCGTTCAACTACACCGTGAAGCTCCCGAAGGGCTACGTGCTCTCGGCGAACACGCAGGTCCCCGCCCAGACGGCCCTCGTCCCGAGCGGGCCCGCGGGGACGTGGACCTCCTTCACCCTCGTGAGCAAGCCGTCCTCCTCGGCGGGCGGGACCTTCTCGTTCTCGGCCGTGAAGAACGGGACGGTGACCGCGTCCGTGAACGTCTCGGCCCACGAATTCACCTGGTCGAGCAAGAACGTGCTGAACACAAGCCGGGGCAACTACACCGCGATCGCGGGGGTCGGGGAGAACCTCACGTTCTCCGCCCTCAACTCGACGTTCCCGGCCGGCGGGAACGCGAGCCAGTACTTCTGGACGTTCGGGGACAGCGCGACGAACATGACCAAGAACGCCACCACGAACCACACCTACCAATCGGAGGGCAAGTACGTCGGTTCGCTGCTCCTCACCGCCTCCGGCGGGAGCAAGAGCACCGTGCCGTTCACGATCTATGTGGGCTCGGCGCCTCCGACGGCCGTCATCGACGTCAACGACTCGAAGATCCTGAAGGCCTCGAACAACGTGCCCTACCTGATCGTGAACTGGTCGACGGCGCTCAAGTTCAACGCCTCGACGAGCGTCTCCTCGATCAATGCCGGCTCGGGGGCGCCCGCGGGTCTCATCAGCGTCGCGTACTGGAACATCACCGACTCGACCTCCCAGACGTGGAACCTGACGAACGCGAACGGCGGGGGCTCGGGCTCGAACAACGCCCTCTCGAACTTCACCGACGTCTTCGCCGACAAGGGCGCCTACATCACTCAAGGGAGCGCTTACGGGGCCTCGATACCCGGTACTTTCTACGGGTGGCAGTACAACGTGACCTTGACGGTCTGGGACTACGGCGGCCTCAATGACACGACCCACATGGTCATCCTCGTCAAGGACACCCAGAAGCCGGTGCCGACGATCACTTTGAAGAACGGGGCCGGTGGTGTCGTCCCGAGCTCGGGCCTCGTGGAAGGTTCCAACCACACGGCGCTCGCCGTCCTCTGGGCGACGAACTCGACGGACCCCGGGAACGGGTCGATCACCATGTACCACTGGAAGATCACCGACGCCTCGAACGCCTCGGTGAACATCAACTACAACCGGACGAGCTCGGGGCCCGGCTACCCCCTCCCGTCGGGGATCCCGGTCTGGCTCGCCCCCCAGAAGGGAAGCTACACCGTGAACCTCACCGTCACCGATCGCGCCAACAACTCGAACTTCGTGACGAAGGCGCTCACGGTGGCGCTCAACCTCTCCGTCCGGCCGATCCTCTCGGTGACGAACCTGACCGCCCCCACGACGATGACCGACGGCTCGACCTACACGATCTCGGTCAACGTCTCGAACATCGGCGGGAACGCGTCGGTCGCCGACAACGTCTCGGTGCACTTCTACCTGCTCCCGCCCTCCGGGAGCGGTGCCCAGATCACCATCGGAGGCTCGCCCGGGGCGGTGAAGTTCTACGGCTGGCTCAACAAGACGATGGAGAGCTCTCAGGTCAACGCGACCGGGCTGTTCAACATCGCCTGGAATCACACCGCGACGGCCGAGATCCAGTTCACGCCCTCGCGCACCGGCACCTGGGACATCTGGGCGAACGCGACGACGACGAACGAGTTCGCGGCGGACTACACGAGCGGGCAGAACCAGGCCCATGTCCAGGTCACCTTGAACCCCAACCCCATCATTGCGGACGAGGAGTACGCCGCGGTGGGCGGGGCGGTGGTCCTCGCGATCATCGTGATCGTGCTCTTCTTCCGGCGAAGGCGCAACCCGAAGCCCGCGGCGAAGGGCTCGGGCGGCTCAAGCTCGGGCAAGCTCGAGCGGGGCACTTCGAAGAAGGACGACGACGAGGACTGAACCGGGCAATTGCCCCGCCGGGGCCCTCCGGACTACCGTTGAACGAATCGTGAGCGGACACGCCTTGCGGATCGGATGCTGAACCGCGGGGATTGACCGCAGACCCGGGAAACAGGGTCGGGCCGAGCTCAGCCTGTACGGGCCGACGTCGTCCAGGAGGTCGACGTGCGTGAGGAGCATCCGCCGGGAGCAGTATCGCTTGAGCCCGAGGCCGGTGAGGACCTCGCCGGCGGGCTCCCCGCGGCTCGTCCGCTCCCGGAAGTCGTCCCAGTACTGGCCAACCACGGATCCGCAGGTGAAACAGCGGACCGGCACCATCATCGTCATGGTTTCCTCTCCACCCCTAACGGTAAGACTTCTGCCGGCGCTTGCGCGCGCCCCGTCCGCCCGGCCGCTTCGGGAGCTTGCGGCGGGGGTCGTTGACGATCAGCGACCGGTCGTAGTGCTTGAACATGTCGTTGAGGGCGGGGTCCTTGAGCCATCCGAGGAGGCCCCGGGCGACGGCGGTGCGAGCGGCCGACGCCTGGCCCATGATCCCGCCCCCGGAGACGTCCACGTCGATGTCGAGGGTCTTCCATCGCGTCCCGACCATCAGGAGCGGCTCCTGGATCTTCTGGCGGACGATCTCGGGCTCGACGACCTCGAGCGGCTGTCGGTTGATCCGGACCTGACCGACGCCCTTTCGGACCGTGGCGCGGGCGATCGCCGACTTGCGCTTCCCCGTGGCCTGGACGACGACGGGACCCTTCACAGGCGAGCCCCCAACAGACGGGTGATCTCCTCGAGGGTCATCGGCGCGCGGAGCGCCGGGGTCGGGTGGGCCTCGTCGATCGAATGGCGGGTCGCCGAGCCGAGCTCGGGCGGCACGCCGATGTAGACCTCGAGGCGGTCGAGCGCTTCCTTCCCCCGGGTCTTGAGGTGGGGGAGCATCCCGCGGACCGTCCGTCGGAAGATCCGGTCGGGGTAGCGCGGATAGTGCGGTCCGGTCCGCTTGGACCCGCGGGCCCGGTTCGCAACGTAGAAGGCGAGGACGTTCTGGCGGGAGCCCGTTACGACGCTCTTCTCGGCGTTCACCACGATGATCGACTCGCCGCCGAGGAGGCGCTTCGCGATCTTGCTCGCCGCGCGGCCGAGGACGAGTCCGGAAGCGTCGACCACGGTACCCTTCGGTGCGGCCGGAGCCGCCTTCGGGACCCTGGGCGGCGTCGGCCGGGCGGCGGAGGTCGACTTCGCTGCGGGCTTTGAGGAGGAATCGATGGAACCGGTCCCCGTGGCCGTCTTCGCCTTCGGCGCGGGCTTTGTGGGAGCGGACGGGGCGGTGGAGCTCTTGGGAGTGGGACGTGGGGATCGACGGGGCTTCTCCGCCGGCGCCGCGGGGCTCTCCGAGGGGACGGCCGCGGGTGGTTGTGTTGGGGTGGGCGACTCCTCAGGCAAGGATTCGGACCCCCGTGCCGTCGGGGTGGCTCTTGAGGAGTTCGTGGATCGAAACGACCGTGCCACCGGCGGCGTGGACCTTCTGGCGGGCCGCCACCGACGCGTGGAAGGCGGCGACCGTGAGCGGCTTCGTGAGCCGACCGTCGGCGAGGAGCTTCCCGGGCACGACCACGGTCGCCTTCGCCTCCGCGAGGCGCTCGAGGTGCCCAACGTTCACCGGGTCGACCTGATGGCGGGGCCGCGCGAGCCGCTCCGCCACGGCCGCCCAGAGCGGAGCGCGATGCTCGCGCGCCGCCTTCCGGAGGTCGATGAGCGTGCGGCGAAGCTCGGGATTTTCTTTGGCGATGGTCCGAAGCATGGGCCGGGTCGCCCTCACCCCGGGTGGCTCATATAAGCATTGCCGGGAAGCACGTCGGTAGATTCCCCCGGGCCGGCGGTTCCCGGCGCCGGTCGGCGGTCCCCACATGATGGGCGCGTCCGGGACGCCGGGAGCGCTTCCTCTACCGGACAACGGTTAAATATCGTGGGCGGCCCATCGGGGCCGAGGACGACATGCGCAAGTTCCTGACCGAGCTCCGAGGGAAGACCGTGATGACCAACGATGGGCAGATCCTCGGCCTGATCGAGAACTTCGTCGTCGACACCCAGAACGGCGCCATCGCCCACGTCCTCGTCCAGCCCAACGACGACATCGAACAACGCCTCTTCCAGACCGACGCGTCCGGCCGCCTCGTGCTCCCCTTCAAGAGCATGCGCGCGGTGAAAGACGTCGTCGTGATGGAAATTGGGAAGTAGCGTCGCCCCGCCCGTCTTCGTCTCGATCGTCCTGACCGTCCGGGACGAACAGGCCCACCTCGAGCGGCTGCTCGAGAGTCTCCTCGCCCAGACCCTCCCGTTCGAGATCGTCCTCGTCGACGCCTTCTCCCGCGACCGGACCTGGAAGATCTCCGAGCAGTTCTCCCTCGCCCACCCCGACCTCTACCGGGCAGTCCGCCGGACCGGGTCCCGGGGGATCGGCCGCAACGTCGGGGTCGCGCTCGCCAAGGGGGAGCTGATCGCGTTCATCGACGGCGACTGCTTCGCCGACTCGGGATGGCTCGATGCCGTGCGAGCCGGGTTCCGGGAGAGCGATGTCGTCGCGGGAAGGACGGTGGCGGTGGGGTCCGCCCAGTACGGACTGCTCGAACGGGTCGAACTCTTCCAGCGGGGCAATGACGTCACGTACCCGAGCTGCAACCTGGGCTATCGGCGCTCGCTCTTCCTCAAGCTCGGGGGGTTCGATCCGCGGTTCATCACCGCCGAGGACATCGATCTCAACCTGCGGGCCGTCTCGTCCGGGAGCGCGATCCGCTACGAGGCGGACGCGCGCGTCTACCACCAGGTCCGGGCGAACCTGTTGAGGTTCCTCTACCAAGCGTTCTGGAACGGTTACGGGCGCAAGCAGCTCACCGAGAAGCACGGGGCGCTCTGGGGGAACTATCGCCTCCGTCGCCTCGTGAGCCACCAGCGGACCGTGACCGCTTGGCTTCGACTCGCGGCGGCACTCTTCGGCTACGGCGCGCGCATCGTGGGCGGGGTCGGCCACCGGCTCGACGCACCCGTGCCGCCGACCCCGGAGCTCGAGTCGGTCCGGGCGCCCTAGCGGTTGGACGCGAGCGGGGCGCTCGTGGATCGCCCGAGACCGGGCGTGCTCGGACGGAGCGCTACTGGACCTTGAGGAGGTCCGCGACTTTCGACACTTCAGCGAAGATCTTCGGGACGTCAGCGGACTGGTCGACGACGGCCACGAGGAGGGCCTTCTTCCCGCAGCCGACGATGAGCGTCTTCGAGTCATTCCCCTCGACGAGGATCCGCTCCGGGGAGGCCCGGTTGAGCTCGGTGTTAGCGGTCGCCGCCGCCCCCAGGATCGTGGCGCACATGATGGCGAACGTCTCGGTGTAGACCCCGCTCGGGACGTCGGCATACAACACGAGGCCGTCGCGGGAGACCAGCGCCGCGGCCAGGCCCGAGATGCGGCTCTTCAGCTCCTTGACGACCGTCCCTACGTTCCCAGTTGCCATCATTCCCGGTTCCCTCTAGGCGTCCTCAATGCGGAAGCGACATTCCGACTGCCCTACGCTGGCACACGACTCCTCGGTACACTTGACGCGCGACCCCTTAAAGCGTTCGTAGAACTCGCGGAGGATGCCCCGGAGCCTGTGGCAGGTCGGGATGTCGCTCGGGACGACCTCGATCGACCCGGTGACCACGGCCTCGCCGTCCTTGAACGAGACCCCCTCGACCCAGCCCCGATCCTTGAGGATCTGGCCGGCCCGCTCGAAGTAGTGGGGTCGGTCCTTGAGCGCCTCCGCGGCGAGATCGGAGCCGAGGACCGAACCCTCCTTGAAGAAGAGTCCGTGGCAGGCGTGCGACATGACCCCCTCATAGAGCTCCATCACCTTGCGGAGGTCCTCGTGGTTGAGCTTGACGTAGCGCATCGACGGAGGGGTCCACGGCGGGGAGCTGTATAAAACTCCTGTTCCCGACAGGGCCGGGGGCGACTCGCCTGAAGCGACCGGCCCCGGAGTCGTCGGCCGGGACTTTGGGATCCGAGCGGCGTTCGGAGGGTCCGGACCCCGCGCCGAGGACGAGGTAAACCGTGCCCCCGGCGAACTCGTCAATGCCCGATCCCGGGTCATCCTATCGAGTCCGGGCCGGGCCCTTCCGGCGTCGGCGTCCCTTCCGGAGGCTCCGGAGGCCGATCGATCCACGCCTCAAGCTCGGTCAGCCGGTGGAGACGGATCCCTGAGGCGGCGCCGACCCGGTGATCCCGGTCGATGAGGATCGAGCGGAGCCCCGCTCGAGCCGCGGCCCGGACGTCGCTCCAATAGAGGTCCCCGACATAGAACGCCTGCGAAGGGCGTACCCCCAGCCATTCCGTCGCCCGTCGGAAGGCCGCCCGGTCGGGAGGCGCGGGCTGCCCGCCCGAGGATGGGACGAGCCGTTCGACGGGGATTCCCGATCGCTTCAGGAATCCCCGGGCGGCGTCGTCGGGTACCGGGGTCAGGATAGCGATCGGGATCGAGCGGGCCGAAAGGGCGGCGAGCGCGGGGGCGACGTCCGGGTAGGACTCGAACGGTCCCACCGGTCGCAGGAACCGATCGACGACGGCGGCGGCCTCCGCCTCGGGGAGCGGTCGGTCAGCGACCGCGAGCAAGGTCCGGTTCAGGTGCGCTTGATAGTCGGCGGGGCCGACGGGTGGTTCGGCTCCGACGAGCCCTCGCCAACGGCGCCGGTCCCAGGCATGCAGCTCGCGTCGGAGAGCGGCCTTCACGTGCCGATCGGAGAGCGCTGGCCCGTTCGGGCGCCACGCCCACTGCCACCGGGAGAAGGTCTGTACCGGGACGAGCGTCTCGTCGAGGTCGAATACGACCGCGCGGGCTTCCCCCGCCGGGGCGACCAACGGACCCCCGTCAGGCACGTCCGGTCTTCTGGAGCTCGAGCAGGTCCTCGGTCGAGACCTTCTCGCCCTTCTTCAGGCGGGCGAGGAAGTCCTCCTCCCGGGGCGGCTCGGCGTCGGCCCAGGCCGCGGGGGCGTGGCCGCCGCGCGCGGCGTAGAGGAGTTTCTCGATGTCCCGGACCTCCTCAATCGACGTGATGTGGGAGCGGTGGGCCTCGTCGGCCTGGCCCTTGACCTCGATGAGGCGGGCTTGGACCTCGTCCGCCTTGCGCCGGAGCTCGTCGACCTCTTCGTAGAGCTTGACCATGGCCTCGTGCTCCCGCTGGGCCTCCTCGGCGAGCCCGCCGACGGCCGAGTGGTGGCGCTCGGCCTCGACGCGGGCCTCCTCAAGGGCCGCGGTCGCCTTCTCGATCTCGGGGTCCTGGCGGAGCTCGTCCTCCTGGGCCCGGATCGCGCTCTGGAGGCGCTTCATCTCCTCGATGAGCCGCTTCTCCTGTTCCCCGGTGAGCGCGCTCGTCATGTGGCGGAACTCGAGCTCCTTGAGGTCCTTGCGGAGGCGCCAGACCGGGATCGCGCCCGACCGAGGCGTCCTGAGCCGTTTCAATTCGGCCGCCCGGTCCGAGGTCTCCTGGAGCTTGCGGTTCCACTCCTCGCGGAGCCGCTTCGCCTCCCGGACCTCCTCGTTGAGCTCGTCCCGGTGACGGCGGTGGTCCTGCGCCTCAGCGCTCTTCGCCCGGAGCTCATCGACGAGCATCGCGCGCTCCTCGGCGCGCGCCCGCGATTCGCCGTTCAGCCGGTCCCGAACGGCGCGGAACTCGTCCGCCTTGGCGTTCGTTTCCGCCCGTTTGCGTTCGAGGTCGTCCGAGGCGTCGGTCACCGTGGCACCATCCACCGAATTCGGAGGATGTAACCCGTTTGAAAGAGGCGCGGATATAAGCGTTCCCGGACCGTCGAGCGCGCGCGGCTCCGGCCGTCTGGGGGAAGTCTCCGGACCGGGGCGACCGGCCCACAGCATCCCCAGGGCCGGTCCGCGAGGCGGCCCACCGGGACGCGGTTCGAGTCCCGCGTCACGCTAATAACGGCCTCTTCCGATGAAACGCCGTGGACGAGGTCGGCGTCATCTTCGGCGACGTCGGGCTGGGGCACTTCCAGATCAGCCTCTCCCACCCGATCGAGCGCGGAGATTACCTCACCGTCGAGGACGAAGCCCACGGCCGGGTCCTCTGCCAGCTTGACGACCTCCACCGGACGAGCGACCTCAACCTCGAGCGGGCCGACGAGATCGGGCGCGGGGAGATCGCGACGCCGATCCATGAACGGCTCCTCGGCGTCGCGCAGATCATCGGGTTCCGGGACGGCCAGGGTCTCGTCAAGATCCCGACGATCCCGTTCCGGCCGGGCGCCCGGGTCTACCGGGCCGAAGAGCCGCTGATCGCCGAGGTGCTCGGCCTCAAGCACCGTGGGAACGCCGGGGCCTACGTCGGACTCCTCCGCAACCACGCCCTGCGGATCGAGCTCGACATCAACCAGCTCGTCCAGCGCCACGTCTCGGTCCTTGCGAAGACCGGCGGCGGGAAGAGCTACCTCCTCGGCGTGCTCATCGAGGAGCTGCTCCGCCACAAGGTCACCTGCGTCATCATCGACCCCCACGGGGAGTACCGGCTCGCTCCGCGTCCCGGCGGAGAAGAACGGCGCCTCGGCGAGGTTCGCGGTCGAGGCCCAGGGTTTCGCGAAGCAGGTCCAGGAGTTCTCGCCGGACGTCGCCTTGAACCCTTCGGCGAAGCCGCTCACCTTCTCGCTCCGCCACATCGACCCCCGCGACCTCCTCGTCTTCATGGGCCTAACGAACGTCAAGAGCTACCTCGCCCCGCTCAAGGAGATCGTCGACGCTGTGGCGGCGACGAACCCCGAGTACGGCGTGAAGGACCTCGTTCGGGCGGCCGAGCACGGCGAGGGAGCGGTCGCCGAGACGCTCCACGAACGGCTCGAGTACCTCGAGCAGACGAAGATCCTGGGCCCGAAGGGGACGAGCCTCAACGAGCTCGTCGTCAAGGGCGTGGCGACGCTCATCAACCTGCGCGGGGTCGCGCCGGACGTCCAGGAGCTCGTCGTCGCCCGGATCGCCTCGAACCTCTTCGACAACCGCAAGAAGGGCAAGATCCCGCCCCTCTTCCTCGTGATCGAGGAGGCCCACAACTTCGCCCCTCAGCAGGGCACCGCGACCTGCTCGCGAATCCTCAAGAACATCGCGAGCGAGGGGCGGAAATTCGGCCTCGGCCTGTGCGTCGTCACCCAGCGGGCGGCCCGGATCGACAAATCCGTCCTCTCCCAGTGCAACACCCAACTGATCCTCCAGGTCACGAACCCGCTCGACCTCCGGGCGATCGCCCAGTCCATCGAGGGACTAACCGCGGGGATGACCGAGATGATCCAATCCCTGCCGGTCGGCGTCGCCCTCGTCACGGGGGGGGGCTACCACACCCCGCTCTTCTGCGAGGTGCGCCCCCGAGCGACCCGGCACGGCGGCGAGTCCGTGCGGATCGTCGAGAACTAGACGGCCCGACCGAGGGGCCCGGCTCGAGCTCTCGGCGACCCTACTTCGCCCCGTCCTCGAGGTAGCGGGTCACCAGTCGGACCCCAAAGCCGGTCGCGCCGACCGGTTGGTAGGACGGCTGGTACTTGCGCGTCGAGCCATTGGTCCAGGCGGGTCCGGCGATGTCGAGGTGGGCCCAGGCGACGGACGTGCCGACGAACGTCTCCAGGAAGGCCGCCGCGGTGAGGGCCCGGCCGGGGGATCTCGGTCGAGTTCCGGACGTCGGCGACGTCGCTCTTGACGAGCTCCCGGTGGAAGTCCGTGAGGGGGAGGCGCCAGACCGGCTCCCCGGTCCTCGACGACGCGGTCTGGAGGGCGGAGGCCAGCGGGTCGTTCGTCGAGATCAGGCCGGCGGTGTCGTCCCCGAGGGCGACCACGCACGCCCCCGTGAGGGTCGCGAGGTCGATGACGACGTCGGGGTGGTAGCGATCGACGACGAATCCCAAGGCATCGGAGAGGACCACCCGGCCCTCGGCGTCGGTGTTGAGGACCTCGATCGTCTTTCCGTTGTAGGTCGTCACGACATCGCCGGGCCGGTACGCCCCGCCGCCCGGGAGGTTCTCCGCGCAGGCGAGGATCCCGATGACCTTGGGCGGGACCTTGAGCGTCGCCGCCGCCCGCAGGATGCCGAGGACGGCGACCGCCCCGGACTTGTCGAACTTCATGTCGGCCATGTGGAGCGCGGGCTTGATCGAGATGCCGCCGGAGTCGAACGTGATCCCTTTGCCGACGACCGCCACGGTCTTCCCCGAACGGTTGCCGCCCGGATACTCGACCACGACGAGGCGGGGGGGATGGGTCGAGCCGCCCCCCACCGCGAGGAGGCCGCCGCAGTGCATCTCGGCGAGCTTCGCCTCGTCGAAGACGGTGACCTTGAGGCCGAACTCCTTCCCCAACGCGCGCGCCTCCTCGGCGAGCCGCTCGGGGGTCGCGGTGTCCGCGGGCAGGTTCGCGAGGTCCCGGGTCCACAGCACGACCTCGGCGATCGACCGGCTCCGGTCGACGGCCTTGCGGATCCCGCTCTCGAGTCGGGCGTGCTCCGGGCCGAGGTAGATCGTCGCCTCTTCGATCGGGGGCTCCCGGGGCGCCCGGTACCGGGTGTATTCGTAACCGCCGAGCACGGCTCCTTCGGCGAGGGCGGCGGCGGCGTCCTCCGGGGCGACGGCCCCGAGCGAGAAGGAGGCGAGCCGGAAGCCGACGCGGGTGACGCCCTTTCCCTTCATCGCCCGGATCGACTCGGCGGCGGCCCGTCGGAGCGTCTCGGCATCGACCGAGTCGCGGGGCCCGAGACCCACGATCGCGACCCGTCCCTTGCCGTCCGGGCGGTGGAGGATCGTGACCTCCTTGCGCCGGCCCTTCGAGCTCGCGGTTCTTCCAGGCGAAGCCGACGAGCCCGGCGGAAACGGCGTCCTCCCGCGCGAGCCCGCGGGGAAGGCCCTCCTCCTTCTCGGAGCGCTCGGCGAGCCCGCTCACCGATGCGTCGACGTTCGCCTCGGTCGCGTCCCGCCGGTCGATCGTGATCTTCATCGTCGGTTCCGGACCCTCTTGGGCCCGCCGAGAAGGAACACGACCGGCAGATAGTCCTTCCGGGCCCGGGCGCCGGCGCTGGGTCGCCGAGCGGCTCAACACGGCCGTTCGGCCGATGGTGGGCGTCCTACAGCGAGGTGCGGATCCGCGTCCGATCGATCCGGAAACCGCCCGGGGTCAGGCACACGAGGTTCTTCGCGATCCCGGCGACGTCGCCGCCGACGTCCTTCGCGACGTTCTTGAGGTCGATGCTCATCCTTCGGACCGAGTTCGGGTCGTTCGCGATCGAGGTGTAGTCGATCAGGACGACATCGCCCTGGTAGGCGAGCTTCGAGATGTTGTGGATGTCCTCGAAGCGCAGGATCTCGGCGGTCCGGATCGCCTTCGCGCCGGCGAGCGACTCCTCCTCGTCGAATCCCATCGTGCCGAGGTCGAGGAACGTGCCCTCCTCGAGGTTCTCCGTGCCGTGGTGGCGCCGCAGGATCGAGCTTCTCTTCAGCATAGGCCCTTGACGCTTCGCGTCAGTCGATTCGGAGCGGTCTCACCTCATAAGGCTGCCGTTCGACTTGTGCGGCTCACGGGTCGCCGGCGCTCTCGGGGGGTCGCGCGGGCCGGCGCGGGAGCGGGCGACGAGGCGGGGACCCGCAGGCAGAGGGTGACCCGGTAGACGTCTTGCCCGTTCTTCCGACCCCAGAGGGTCGCCGACTCCTTGAGCGTCGCGCTGAGGCGGCCCTTCATCATGCGGGCGAGCGAGCGGGCCGCGAGCGTATCGGTCAGGTAGAAGTCCCACCCCTCGGGCCGCTCCTCGTACCAGGAGAGCGCCTGACGCCAAGTGGCCCGCGCCTCGGGGACGACGGCGTCCCAAGCCGCCCGGAGCCGATCGCGCCGGGCGGTGGGCTTCTCCCGGTCGTCCTCGCCTCCCCGAAGCTGGATCGTGGCCGTGAAGAAGTGGCCGGAACGCCGGCTGCATTCCTCGCACGTGCGGTGCTCGATCTTGACCGTCAGGCGGACCTTCTCGGTCCGGTCCGTCCCTCGGAAGTGGAGGTGGACGCTCCCTTCGACCTCGCGAAGGAGGGGATGGCGACTGTCCTCATGCCATTCGACGGTACGGACCGACGCTTCCGGGTGGATCTCGAGGAGCGGGTAGAGGTCCTCGGCCCCGAGGAGGTTCGGGGAGCGCCCCCGCCCCTCCCAGTGGGCGCCGACCCGCCGGGCCCCGCAGGTCGGGCAGAGGACGACCGTCGGGCGCTCGGGGGCCCCGACGAGCGGGTTACGGAGAGCGTAGCAGTCCGCGCAGACCCCGTCCTCCACGGGGACATCCGATCGTCCGCACACGACGCAGAACTCGCCTTTCAATTTCGACCTACCCGAGCATCGAGAAGATCTCGGCGTGCGGCACTCCGCCGAGCGATCCCGCGGCCCCGGGGGCGAGGAGCCCCTCCGAGGTGGCGAGGGCGAGGGTCCGGGTCCCGAGGAGGTTCGCGATCGTCGCCCGACGCAGGGCCCAGACGAACTCCTCGGGCGAGACCGGGCGTTCCCCGTAGAACTGGCTCGAGATCCGGACCGTTCGGCCCGCGTGGCCGATGGGGAGGTCCCGTCCGATCAGCTCGGCGTCGCACGCCGCGACCACGAACTCCGAGCGGACCCGGTGGACCCGCATCACGATCCCTCCGTCCATCGTCGTCAAAGGTACGGAATCCGGGCGCATAACGGGCCGGGGGCGGGGCGATCAGAATCGGACGAGCTGCCAGCGCCCGGGGCGGGTCTCCATGACCTCCCCCTGATTGCGGAGCGAGTGGAAGAGGGCGTCGGACTTCGCCGCCGGGACCCCCTGGCGCTCGGCCTCGGCCTTCAGCTCCTCGAGGGTGAAAGTCTCGCTGCGCTCCTGGAGGCTCCGCATGATCCCGTGGAGGAGCTCGACCCGCTCCCGCTGGCTGTGGGAGACGCCCGTGGAGAGGAGGTCGATGTCGAGTTTGCCTTCTGTCGTCGAGACCCGCTTGAGGTACCCTTCGACGATCCGGGTCGCTCGCTCGGCGTCCTCGACGCTGACGACCGGCGAGAGCCGGGCCTTCGCGGCCGCCTCGCTCAACCGCACGAGGGCCTCGAGCTGGCGCGCCGTGATCGGGACGGGGGCGTCCGGATCCTCCCCCTGCTTGCGGACCCGGACGTAGAAGTCCTCGAGGGTCCGCAGGGCGTCGTTCGAAAGGACGGGCCGGATGTTCCGGCGGGCGTAGGCGATGTACTTCTTGAGGAGGTCCGGGGAGAACGGGGCGCCGCCGCTCGCCACGGCCGGCGTATAGCCGAACGTCGCTTCCCGGGCCTCCCCCTCCTGGTGGGAGAGGAGGATCCGGCTCGCGAGGAAGCGGTCGCGGGCCTCCTGGGGGTGGTCCTGGATCGAGTAGATCACATCGAACCGGGAGAGGAGCGTCGGGGGGAGGTCGATCTGCTCGGAGATCGTGCGGTCCGCCGTGAACCGCCCCCACTTCGGGTTCGCCGCCGCGAGGACGGGGCAGCGGGCGTTGAGCGTCGCCGTGATGCCGGCCTTCGCGATCGAGACCGTCTGCTGCTCGAGGACCTCGTGCATCGCCGAGCGGTCCTCGGGGGTCATCTTGTCGAGCTCGTCGACCACGGCGATCCCGCCGTCGGCGAGGACGAGCATCCCGGCCTCGAGGGTCCAGCGACCGCCCGCGAACTCGTCCTTCACGGCGGCGGCCGTCAGGCCGGCGGCGGTCGCGCCCTTGCCGCTCGTGTAGATCCCCCGAGGGGCCACGTCGGCGACGTTGCGCAGGAGCTGGCTCTTCGCGACCCCGGGATCCCCGACGAGGAGCACGTGGATGTCGCCGCGCACCCGGATCCCGTCCGGGTGCTTCTTCTCCACCCCGCCGAAGAGCTGGAGGGCGATCGCCTCCTTCTCCTCCTCGAGCCCCTTGATCGTCGGCGCCAGGGAAAGGACGACCTTGTCGACGATCGTGGGGTCGCCCCGGAAAGAGAGGATCAGCCGCGCCTCCTCCTCGCTGATGGCGATCTCGTCGTACTCTTGCTGCTTGTACTCGAGCGAGTTCCCGAGGACGACGAGGTCGAACGTCGTCGACCGGACGACGCCCTGACGAGAGGCCGTCGCCCGTTGCATGCTCTTGAGCGTCCCGTTCACGACGATCCGGTTCCCGGGGATGACCTTCCCGGTGAGGTCCTCGGTCAGGAGCACCGTGAGGCCCTGCGGGTGGGCCCCGCCCTTCAGGGTCTCGGGGTTCTCCTGGATCTCGATCCGCTGGGAGTCGATGTAGGTCGAGCGTTCCGGGAGGAGGCGGAAGCGGGTCCGGCTCGCGGGCTTGCCGCAGCCGCCCTGGGCCGTGGGGCATTCGATCGGCTCCCGGAAGGCGACGACCCCGTCCTCCTGGATCTCGTGGATCTGGGTGCCGCAGGCGAGGCAGACGAAGACGGCGTCCTTGATCTGGGGCCTTACCTCGGTCGCCTTGCGGACGATCCCATCGAGGGCGACGAACCGGTTGAGATCCGTCTCCCGGATCATCCGGATCAGCCGATGGGCGGTCGACGGGAGGCCCGTCACCCGCAGCCGCAGGCCGGCGGTCTCCGGGCCCGCGACGGGGATCATCTCGCGCATGGCGAGGATCCCGGAGGCGAGGATCTCCTCCGGGCGCTCGAGCAAGAGGTCGGCGAGCGGGGTGTCCGGGCCTTCGATCGAGGGGAACGGGATCTCGAGGGAGCGCTCTTCGGGGAACCGGTCGGCGATCTCGAGGATCCGCGGCCTCAAGCCCGCTTCCTCGAAGACGGCCTCCCACTGGCTCACGAGGACCGGTGCGGCAGGGACCGAACGGCTCGCGACGACCATCTTTGACCTCCCTACGGCTCGAGCCGGTAGCGGTCGCGGGGAAAAAGGCGCGCTTCCCGGATGTTCGGTATCCCGGCGAGCCGCCAGACGAATCGGTCGACGCCGAAGCCGAAGCCGCCGTGGGGCGGCATGCCGAACCGGAAGGCTTCCCGGTACGCGGCGAACGCCGCCGGATCGAGTCCGGCGGAGGCCAAGTTCTCGTCGAGCTGGGCGAGGCGGTGCTCCCGCGGACCCCCGCTCGCGATCTCGGTCCCGTCGAACCCGAGGTCGAAGTAGCCGGTGAGCGACGGGTCGGCGTCCTTTCGTTGGGCGTAGAACGTCTGGGCCTTCACCGAGGTCGGGTAGTCGGTGATGAAGTAGAACGACGCCCCGTGCTCCTCCCGGATCCGCTCGCCGAGCCGCTTCTCCTCATCGGTCCCGAAGTCGCGTCCCTCGCCGGGGCGGCCGAGGAGCCGCTCGCCCTCGGAGAACGGGACCCTGGGGAACGGCCGGGCGGGCGGGGCGAGCCGCTCGGCGAGCTCGGGGTGCTGAGCCTCGAGCCGGCCGCGGGCGTGGCCGATCGCGCCGACGACCACCGATTCGAGGAGCTCCCGGATCGGTTCCGCCCCGTCGATGTAGGCCATTTCGACGTCGAGGCTCGTGAACTCGGTGATGTGGCGAACCGTGTCGGACGGTTCGGCCCGGAACGCCGGGGCGATCTCGAAGATCCGTTCGAACCCGGCGCTCATGAGCATCTGCTTGTAGAGCTGGGGCTCTGGGCGAGGAACGCCCTTTGGCCGAAGTAATCGAGCGCGAAGAGGGTGGCCCCGCCCTCGGCCCCCTGCTTGAGGATCTTCGGGGTCTCGACCTCGAGGAAGCCGTGCTCGCCCAAGGTGGTCCGAAGCCCCGCGAGCAGCGCGGCCCGCAGGACGAAGACCCCCCGAACCGCCGGCTTTCGAAGGTCGATGACGCGGTGGTTGAACCGGGTGTCGAGGTCGGCCGGGACCTTGTCGACGACCCCGAGCGGCAGGGGCGCCTCGGAGCGCGAGAGCACCTCGACCCGGGTCGGAAGGAGCTCGACCCCCCGGTTCGCCTTCGCCGAGCGGGCCACGGTGCCCTCGACCTCGACCACCGACTCGCGGGGGAGCTCCGCGAGGCGCTCGAAGAGCCCGGGGTCGGTGACCCCCTTCTTCAGGGTGACCTGGCTCGTGCCGCTTGAGTCGCGGACCAACGCGAACGCGACCCCCCCGAGGGCCCGGTAATCCTCGAGATGGCCCGCGAGTCGGACGGTGGCCCCGTCGAGGCCCGCCAGCTCACGCGACAGCCGGCGTGGGGGCGTCAGGGTGCGCCACCTCCTTCCGGGCGAGGGCGGCCCGCACGAGCGCGAGGTAGAGCGGGTGCGGCGACTCCGGACGGGAGAGGAACTCCGGATGGTACTGCACCCCGAGGAAGAACGGGTGGTCGCGGATCTCGAGGACCTCCACCCGGCCATCGGTGGAGCGTCCGGTGACCTCGAGCCCGTGGGCCCGGAAACGGTCGAGGTACGCCGGGTTGATCTCGAAGCGGTGGCGGTGGCGTTCCCAGATCTCGGTCCGCCCGTAGATACGGGCGGCGGCCGAATCCTCGGAGAGCGCGATCTTCTGGGAGCCCAGGCGCATCGAACCGCCGAGGCCCCCGACGGCCTTCTGCTCCTCGAGGAGGCAAACGACGGGGTCCGGGGTGTGCGGGTCGACCTCCGAGGTGTTCGCCTTCGGGAGCGCGAGGACGTTCCGGGCGAACTCCACGGCCGCCATCTGGAAGCCGTAGCAGATCCCGAGGAACGGGATCCCCCGGGTCCGCGCGAGCTCGATGGCGTGGAGCTTCCCTTCGACCCCCCGAGCCCCAAAACCCCCGGGGACGAGGATGGCGTCCGAACGCTCCAAGCGGGCCACGGCGGTCGCGTCCCGGGGGAGGTCCTCGGCGTCGTACCAAGCGAGGTGGACCGAACAACCGAGGCGACCCTGGACGTGATGGAAGGCCTCGGTGTGGGAGAGGTAGGCGTCCCGCAGCTCGGTGTACTTTCCGACGACGGCGACCTCCACGGAGCCCTCCCCCTTCCGGTACGTCTCGAGGAACGCCTTCCAGGCGGTGTAGTCGGGTTCCCGGCTCGTCAGGCCGAGGAGCTTCGTGAGGCGGGCGCCGACCCCCTGGGCCTCGAGGACGAGGGGGACCTCGTAGATGATCGCCTGGTCCGGGACGGAGATGACCGCCTCGGGGGGGACGTCGCAGAAGAGGGAGATCTTCGCCTTGATCTCGGCGGTGAGCGGGGCCGGGCCCCGGGCGACGATCATCGTCGGGCGGATCCCGATCGCGCGCAGCTCTCGCACCGAGTGCTGGGTCGGCTTCGTCTTGGTCTCCCCTACCGGCCCGACCGTCGGGACGAGGGTGGTGTGGACGAACGCCATCTGTCCCTCCCCGAGCTCGTAGGAGAGCTCCCGGAGGGCCTCGAGGAACGGCATCGATTCGATGTCCCCGACGGTGCCCCCGACCTCCACGAGCACGACCTCGGCGCCGGTCGCCTGGGCGACCTCCCGGATCGAGCGCTTGATCTCGCCGGTGATGTGGGGGATGATCTGGACCGTGTTCCCGAGGTAGTCGCCCCGCCGTTCCTTTTCGATGACCGACCGGTAGATCTTGCCCGTGGTCAGGTTGTGGGAACCGACGAGGCTCTGACCGAGGAACCGCTCATAGTTGCCGAGGTCGAGGTCCGCCTCGGTCCCGTCGTCGAGGACGAAGACCTCCCCATGCTGGTAGGGGTTCATCGTCCCGGCGTCGACGTTGAGGTACGGGTCGATCTTGATGATCGTTACCGAGATGCCGCGCGCCTTGAGGAGGCGGCCCAGCGAGGAGGTAGTGATCCCCTTCCCGAGGCCGGAAATGACCCCGCCGCTGACCACGACGACCTTCATGCGAACGATCCGGGGTGGTAGCGGACTCGCACCTTAAAGGCTCCTTGCCCGGGAGCCGAGAAACGGTCGATCGACCGCGCTCCGGCCCCCATCGGGGGCCGCTCACGACGACCCCCGACCGTCGCCCGGCCCCCGAAGAGCGAGGACGGCGTCCGCCGCCGGCCGCTCCCCGATCGCGTTGATCTCTCGTCGAGCCGAGGACGGGTCGCGGTCCCCGGCAGGCCTATCCGGTCGAGGAGAGCGGGCGCCGGCAGTTCCGGCAGTTCGTGATCCACGGTTCGTTCATCGTGCCGCACGTGCTGCACTTGATGGGCGGGCGAGCCCCGGCCGCCGGCGCGGAGGGGGGCGGGGCGTTCGAGCCGTACGACTCTTCGCCCTCACCAGGCGTGAAGAAGACCGGGCCGCTCGGATTATCGGTCTCGGGACGGTACTCCGGGCGCTCCCCCGACGTCGTCGCGGCGGGGCCCTCTTGGACCCCCGTGAACGGCTTCGCCTTCAAGGAGAACATCTCTCGCTTCGGCCCGGCATCTTCCTCGTAGACGACCTTCGGCTTCGCCTTGGCCCGGAACCCGACGAAGGAGATCACCGCGCCGACGGCGGCGATGATGATCCCGACCAGGAGGAGGTAGGTGAGCCCCCCCGAGACATCTACGGTCGCCGGGACGGCGTTCGAGTTCCCCGACGGGACGAGAACGTAGGAGGTACCCCCGCTCCCCGTGAACGAGGTCGATCCCGAAGATCCCGCGCCGTTCGCGAGCGGGCTCGTCTTGCTGAACGAGCTACACGAGGAGTCGGCGCACTGGTAGATCGAGAATCGGAATTGCGAGGAGGCATCGGACCACGTGACCGTGACGGTGCCGGAGCCGAGCAGGGGCGGGGTGAGAACGAGTAGGCTTCCCGTGGCGGTGCTCGGGATCGCCTCGGACTGGTTGTAGGCTGCGAAAGAGATCCCGGCGATGATGCCGCCGATGACCAAGACCGCGATTCCCGCCGCAAATATGCCCTTCCGCATCGCGCCCCCGAACAGGGGGCCCGTCATAAAGCATCCCTCAAGGAATCTCGCCCCGGCCGGCGGGCCAGCGTGGGACCGTAACCCTAAGCGCGAGGGCGAACTGGCCCTCGCCGATGCGGGGCCTCATCACCGGCGCCTCCGGAGGCATCGGGGCTGCCACCGCTCGG
This sequence comes from uncultured Thermoplasmata archaeon, assembly GCA_963696985.1. Lineage (GTDB taxonomy): Archaea > Thermoplasmatota > Thermoplasmata > Lutacidiplasmatales > UBA184 > Lutacidiplasma. The sequence goes on from CAVOMG010000001.1 coordinate 539,396, forward strand.
CGGCTCGCGGGGGCGGGATGGGACCTCGCCGTACACGCCCATACGCACCCTGACCGCGGGCGTGATCTCGTCGAGGAGCTCCGCGCCCTGGGGCGGGAGTCGTTCCTCGTCACGGCCGACCTCGCCGATCCCCGTTCGGCGGAATCGGTCGCCGAGGCCGTCGGAACCGAGTGGGATTCGCTCGACCTCCTCGTCCTGAACGCCGGCTCCTACGATCGGAAGCCCTTCGCGGAGATCTCCGATCTCGAGCTCGACCGTTGCCTCGAGGTCAACCTCGCGAGCGGGTTCCGTTGGACCCGGGCCTTGCTGCCGCTGCTTCGGCGCTCCCCCGCCGGACGGATCGTCCTCGTCTCGAGCATCCTGGCCTTCACCGGGTCCCGCCACGGGACACATTATGCGGCCGCCAAGGCGGGGATGGTCGGGTTCGCCCGGTCGCTCGCGCTCGAGCTCGCCCCGGCGATCACGGTCAACACGGTCGCTCCCGGCTCCATCGACACCGCGATCCTGGCCGGCGACACGCCCGAGATCCGGGCCCGACGGAACCGGGAGATCCCCCTCGGGCGCGTCGGGACCTCCCAGGAGGTGGCCGAGGCGATCGCCTTCCTCGCGAGCCGGGAAGCCTCGTATATCACCGGGGCGACGCTCCACGTGAACGGAGGCGCTCGTGCCGACTGAACGGAGCCGGGAGCTGGTGACGACCTGGTACGGCGCTTTCCTCGTCGAAGGGGGCAAGGTCATCCGGGAGGCCCGCTTCCCCGACGACGACCGGGCTCGTGCGGACCGGCTTCGGGCCCGACGGGAGGGCCACCTCGCGCCCGAGGAGGAGACGATCGGCGGAGCGCTGGAGTCGGAGGGCGCGGTCTCCCGGGACCGACGGTTCGAGCGGCTCGGCATCCGATGGATCGAGGGCCGGCCCGGCCGCGCTTCCTCCCCGGCGCCACCGCGGGCGGACCTGCGGGCGCTTCTTCTTGCCGACGCCGAAACCGCCCTGCGGGCCGCTTGGGACCCGTCGATCCACCTCGACGAGGCGGTTCGGGCGATGGCGGATGTCGACCGAACCCGCAACCTGGTGGGGGAGCGGCTCGCGAGCTGGGCGGCCCGCGACCGGCCGGAACTCTCCGAAGAGGACACCGAGAGCGGGGAGCGGGCCATGCGGGCGGTGTTGTCGAGCGATCGCCCCCGCACCGGAGGAACGGTGCCCGAGGGCGATCCGATCCTCCTCGCCGCACGCGCGAGCCTCGCCCGCTCGTATCAGGAGCTCGGCGAGCTCCGCCGCACGCTCGACTCTGCCGTCGCGGATTCGGCGGCCCGTCGACTGCCGAACCTCTCGGCCCTGCTCGGCCCTACCCTCGCGGCCCGTCTCGTCTCCCAGGCCGGGGGCCTCGAGCGGCTGGCGCGACTCCCCTCGAGCACGGTCCAGGTCTTGGGGGCGGAGAAGGCGTTCTTCGATCACCTCCGCCGGGGGAGCCGACCGCCGCGCCACGGTCTCCTCTTCCTGCATCCGTCGATCCAAGGCGCGCCCCGAAGATCGCGGGGTCGCCTCGCGCGCGCGCTCGCCGGGAAGGTCGCGATCGCGGCCCGCCTCGACGAAGCGGGGCGCCCGGTCGACCCCGCCCTCGCCGAGGCCTACCAACGCCGGGCCGCGGGGATCGAGCGGCCTACGGCCCGGGGGACGCGCAGCTCACGACCGCCACTTGACCGAGCACCCGAGGACCGATAGCTCGGGGCGGGCGATCGGACGGCCGGCCAGAGCTGCCTCGATGCCGGAGCGAAGGTAGCGCTGCGACACGGCCTCGGGCTGGTCATGGTGGTCATCGATCCGCCCCTGGAAGAGGAGGCGCCGATCCGGCCCGAACAGCATCGGGTGCGGCGTTACGAGGGCTCCGTAGGCGTGCGCGACCTCCTGATCCTCGTCCCAGAGGTAGGGGAACGGGTAGCCCTTCTGCCGAGAGCGCTCGGCCATCTTCGGGAAGCTATCGTCCGGATAGGCGCTCGCGTCGTTCGCGTTGATCAGGACGAAGCCGACGCCCTGGGGGCCGGTCTCGCGGGCGAGCTCGATGAGGCGAGATTCCCAGGCCTGTACGTAGGGGCAGTGATTGCACCAGAAGACGACCGCGAGGAGGCGATCCTTGCCGAAGTCCGACAGTCTGTAGGTACGACCGTCGACCCCGGGCAGGGAGAACTCCGGCGCCGGGTCCCCGGGATGCAGGTGAAACTTCGTGAGCTCGGCCATCTCAGGTCGAGGGTCGCCAACGGCCTTATCGTTTGAGGCCCTCGTGGGGGCTCCATGGCGCCGGGATCCTCCCTTACCATGCGAACCCGGACCGGCGCCACGGAGGCCGGCCCTCACCAGGGCGGAATCTGGATCGACCCGGCGGCGAACCTCGCGCTCGATGAGGAGCTCCTGCGCGCCGGCCGCCCCTCGTTCCGCATCGGCCTCCTCGGGTCGACAGCGTTCTCGGTCGGGGTCCGGTCGGCCGCGACCACGGGCGCCGCTCGACGGGCGGAGGGACTCGGCCTTCCCGTCCTTCGACGCCGATCGGGCGGGAGCGGCCTGCTGCACGAAGTGGGTGACATCGCCTGGGCCGTCGTGCTTCCGAGAGGGACCGAGACCGTCGGGCGGGATTTCGTCTCGGCGTATCCGAGACTGGGCGCCGGCGTCGTCGGCTGGCTCGCCGAGCTCGGTCTACCCTCGGAGTGGTCAGAGCCGTTCGCCCTCTCCGATTCGTTCTGCCTGCTCGGCCCCCGCGGTCGTGTCCTCACCGCGCGGGGTCGGGCGATCGGGGGCGCCGCCCAGCACGCCACCGCTTCGGCGCTCCTCCACCACGGGATCGTCAACGCTCACCTCGACCGACCGACGCTCGGACGGCTGTTCGAGCTCGACCCGGCAACCCTCGACCGGACCGTGACGAGCCTCGAGGAGGAAGGCATCGACCAGCCGGGCGGGGAGCTCGTGGAGCGACTCCGCGTGCACCTCGCGAGCTCGCTTCCCAAGGCCTGAGGGCTAGGGCGACTCTGTCGGAGCCGGCCACAGGGGCCGAGCCGCGGCCTCGGCCGCTACCCGCACGTCGGACCACGGGACCCGGACGAGCGCCCGATGGCGCACCAGGCACTCGCCGGCAACGTAGACCGAGTCGATCGCCTCTTCCGAGGCGGAGTAGGCCAGATGCGAGACGATCGCGTCCGGTCGGGCGGGCAGGAGGGTGGGGTGGTCGAGACGGACGAGGGAGAAATCCGCCCGCTTCCCCGGTTCGATCGAGCCGAGATCCGACGAGCGCCCGAGGACGGCCGCGCCCTCGAGCGTGGCGAGATCGAGGAGCTCTTGGGCCGAGAGGGCCGCAGCGTCCCACCGCTGGTTCTTCTGGACGAGGCCGGCGACGTGCATCTCCCGCAGCATCGAAAGGGAATTGTTCGAGGCGACCGAGTCGGTACCGAGGCCCACCCGGACGCCCGCGGACCGCATCTCGACCACGGGAGCGACGCCCCCGGTGGCGAGCTTGAGGTTGGAGCTCGGGCAGTGCGCGACACCGACCTCGTGCTTCGCGAGGATCTCGATCTCCCGCTTGGTCATCCAGACCGCGTGGGCCGCCACCATGCGGGGCCCGAAGAAGCCGATCTCCTCGAGCCATACGGGCGGCCGAGCCCCGGTCTTCGCCTCGTGCTCGTGGACCTCGCGGCGCGTCTCGGAGAGGTGGAAGTGGCACAGGGTGCCCGTCGAATCCGCGAGGGCCTTGGCCCCGAGCCACGTCTCCCGGCCGCACACGTAGACGCCCTGAGGGGCCACCAAGGGGGAGATCCGGTCCCGGCCGCTCCACCGCTCGATGAAGCCGCGCGCGTTGTCGAGCGGACGGCCCTTCTGGGTCGTGAGCTCGGGGTCGAGCACCGCCCAGCCGAGGAACCCGCGGATGCCCAAGCGATCGCAGGCCCGGGCGACGGCGTCCTCGAAATAATAGAGGTCGAGGAACGAGGTCGTGCCGCTGAAAAGCATCTCGGCGATCCCGGCCATCGCCCCAGCCTCCACGTCGGCCTCGGTCCTTCGGGCATCGACCGCGAAGAGCGTCTCGAGGAACCCCGAGAGGTCCCGGTCGTCGGCGATCCCTCGGAGGAGGGACATGGCGACGTGGCCGTGGGTGTTGACGAAACCCGGTACGAGCGCGAACCCGGAGGCGTCGACCACCTCGGCCCCTTCCGTCCGCGCGCGCTCTCCGACGGAAGCGAACCGCCCCCCGTCGACGCGGACGTCCCCCCGGATCACCCGGCGGTGCCCGTCCTGGGTGACGATCAAGGGGTCCCGGAAGACCGTCGGGGGCGGATGCGCCTCGGGCACGGCGCCGACCACGCCCGGTCGCTTACATCTGCCTTACCCCGCGGGCCGGGCGGGTAGGGCCGACGACGCCGGGATATATCCCGGGGGCGACTCCCCCGACGATGCCCGACCCGAACGATTTCATCCGTCTCGAAAACCGCGGAGCCGTCGCGCTCCTCACCATCGACCACCCGCCCGTCAACGTGCTCAGCGCTTCGGTGCTGGACCAGTTGCTCGCGAGGCTCCGGGAGGTCCAGCGGAACGGCACGATCCGATCGGTGATCTTGGCGAGCGCCTCGGAGAAGGCGTTCGCGGCGGGGGCCGACATCCGAGAGATGGCGACGATGGGCCCTCTCGAGGCCCGGATCCACGGGGCGCGCGGACAATCGGTCACGGTGGCGATCGAGCGGCTCCCGATGCCCGTCGTGGCCGCGGTGAACGGTTCGTGCCTCGGCGGCGGGTGCGAGATTGCGCTCGCCTGCGATTTCGTCATCGCGAGCGAGGATGCCCGGTTCGGCCAGCCCGAGATCAACCTCGGAGTCATGCCGGGGTGGGGCGGGACTCAACGATTGCCCCGTCGGATCGGAGCGGCCCGCTCGAGGGAATGGATCTTGACGGGACGGTCCACGACCGCAGCGGAGGCCCGCGATCTCGGACTCGTCCTCGAGGTTGTTCCGAAGGCGGAGCTGCTTCCGAGGGCGATCGCCCTCGCCGAGGAGCTCGCCTTGAAATCGGCGACCGGGCTCGCCGCGGCCAAGTGGGCCCTCTTGCGGGCGATCGACCGGGCCATCGAGCCCGGCCTCGCTCAGGAGCTCGACCTCTGGAAGGGGCTGTTCGCGACCCCGGACCAAAAGGCCGGCATGGCGGCCTTCGTCGAGAAGCGGCCCTGGACCCCCCAACCCCGCGCCCCCGAACCGGACGACCCGGCGAAACCACCGGGGGCGTCCGATTCAGGGAAACCTAGGGGAAAGGCCAAGACCTGAGACGACTCCCGAACCACCGCGCCGCGGTGGCTCAGTCGGTAGAGCGGCTCCTTGGTAAGGAGCAGGTCGAGGGTTCGATTCCCTCCCGCGGCTCTTCCACCCTCTCGTGAAGCTCGGCGGTCACCATCGATTCGAGGGCCGAGCCTAAAGCAGGATTCGTCCCGACATGGGTCGCCCGGGAATCCGCGGTCGATGGGGACGGGTCGATCCGCGTGGCCGCGAAAGCCCGTTCCTAAGCGAAGAGCTCTTCGAGTGGGTTTCCGAGCTCCTTGACCTCGCGGATCTGGACCCCCTTTCCCTCGAGCTCCTTCAGCAGGTTGGGGACCTCTTCGGGGCCGCTGAGCTCGAATACGTAATACTCCCCCCGGAGGCGCTCCGCAGGAAGAACGCGCTCGCCTCCCATGGTCCGGACGCCGACGATGTACTTCGCCGACTTGATGTCGGAGATCCGGCCAAAGAGGCTCAACTTTCCGTCCTTGATGGCGAGGACGTACTTGCCGATCTCCCGGGCTTCGAACAGGTTGTGCGAGGAGTAGAGCACGACCCGGTCCTTGCTCAGCTTGAGGATGAGGTCGCGGATCTCGGTCGCGATCTTGGGGTCGAGGTTGGCGGTCGGTTCGTCGAGCAGGTAGAGGTCCCGCTCCCGCAGAAAGATGCGGGCGATGGAGACCCGCTTCTTCTGCCCGGCGCTCGAGCTGGGAGACGTACTTCGCGCGCAGCGGCCCGATCTCGAGGAGGTCGAGGACCCGTTCGACGTCCGCATTGTCGGCCCCTTGGACTGAGCCGTAGAACCGGAGGGCCTCCTCGACCCGAAGTCCCTCGGGGATCCCGTCCACGTGCGAGAGGAAATGTAACCGGTCCCGCGTGTCCTGCTCCTCGATAGACCGACCCCCGATCTCGATGCTCCCGGAATAGGGACGCAGGATGCCGGCGATTGTCCGGAAGAGGGTCGTCTTCCCCGCCCCGTTCGGTCCGAGGACCACGTAGATCGCGGGTTCTTGGATCGAGAAGGTGATGTCGTCGAGCACCTTCTGCCCGAGGTAGCCCGAGCTGACGCCCGTTAAGGCGGAGCTCGACTTTCGTCGACCCGATCGCAGAGCTCAAGGCGGAAGCGTCGGACAAGCGATCGCCTCACATCGGCGAGAGGTAGCGCTCTCGACCCATCAGCCGGCTCGACGCGATCAGCAAGGCGACGACGAGGAGGAGGAAGCCCACCGAGGCTCCCACGGTGACGTAGTAGTACGCCGATTTGTCGACGCCCTCCGCGATGACGAGGACGAGGATGGGGGGAGCGACCCCCAGCATCGGGGCGATCCCGGCCGGGGAGTTGAAGCCCGTTCTTGGCGAGGAGAGGGTTGACCAGATGATCCCGCTGGTGGCGGCGAGCAGCGAGCAGGCGTAGGTCATGGGGATCGTGTACCCCAGGATGGAGTTCTCGAGCGTCGTCGAGATCGTGTTCCCCGTCGCGACGAACCCGACCAGGCCCACTAAGAGGGCGCTCCCCATTACGAGCGTTGAGAGGACGACGGTGGTAAGGAGACAGTTCACGAAGAGGGACCGCGGCCGGATCCCGTAGGAGATGAGGTACTCGAGGACGCCCTTCGATCGGTCCCCGACGAAGAGCATCAGTCCTCCCATCGCGCCCAGGGAGGCAAACAACGGGATCTCGAGCGGGAAGACCGCGACGAAGGCCGTCGAACGGTTGGCGGTCCGCAGAAGGGCCACCGTGAGGACCAACGACACAAGGATGCCGATGGCGAGGTAGGCCCTCCCCGTGACGAGCCCTCGTCGCAGCGTGATGCTGAGGAGGGAGGGGAGGGCCCTCCCGCCGCTCGCCTTCCCCGCCATCTCGGTGACCTGCGTGGACTCGTTCCTGAGGTGACCCTCGGCGATTACGGATCGGTCGAGCGGCTCACTTGGGAGCCGGCCCAAGATAGAGGAGGTTCTTGTCCGGGTCGCTGACGATGGCGAACCATCCCCAGGGCGCTTTCTCCGGCTCGTGGGCGAATTCCACGCCCCGCTCCTTCAACTTCTGGCACTCTTTCTTGAAGTCCCCCGGGATCGCGAGGACGTACCCCCAGGGGCCCGGTTCGAGGGGAATGGGCTGCGGTCGGTTCTCCGAAGCTTGGCAGAGGTGGATGGCGCTTCCCTTCGCCTGGTCCCCGACGGTGACCCAATGGTCCTCATCTTCGATGAGGGCCAAGCCCAGCTTCTCGGTGTACCACTTCTTCGAGGCCCCCTTGTCCGATACGACGATCGGGACGCTCGCCAACCACGGATGTTCGATCTTCTTGCTCGGCATCGCCCGCTCCCGACCCTTTGCACGGGACAGGTGGTGTTAACCTCAACGGGTGAGAGATGTCGTCCCGCCCCCATGGGGACCGACATTGGGTCGAATTCTCTCGTTGCCGCGCGCGAGCTTCCTGAGGGTTCGACAGAAGGGAACATATCGACCGCGCCCGTCCTGCGGACGTGTTTGGCTCAAGGCGGCTGACCCTCAAGGATGGGCGTACGGCGCTCATCCGCTGCGCCTTCCCACGGGACGCCGAGGAAGTGATCGCGCATGTCAACACGGTCGGTGCCGAGGGGCTTCACCTCATGACCGAACGGGTGCTTAGGACTCCGAAGGAAGAGCGTGCGCGCTTCCGACAAGCCGACGGTCGGGCCGGCCTTTTCCTCGTCGCGGTCATCGATGGGGATATCGTCGGTACCTCGGATATTGCCCGGGGCCGTCATTCGAAGAACCGGCACACCGCGAGCCTCGGCATCGCCCTGCGCAAGGACGCCCGCGGGGTAGGCCTGGGACGGGCGATGATCCAGGAGATGATCGGGTGGGCGCAATCGCAGGGGATCCGAAAGCTCACCCTCGGTGTTTTCGCGAGCAATCGGCCAGCCGTGGCCCTGTACCGAAAGCTCGGCTTCACCCTGGAGGGGCGGCTCAAGGGCCAAGTCATCCTCCAAGGGAAACCCGTAGACGAGCTCCTGATGGCGCTCTGGGTCTAGGCTTCAGCCACGGGTGGATTCGAGGGCAAGGTCATCCGTTCGGGCCGAGACCCCCAGGGGGTGGCCTCCCCAGGGCCGAGGGGGTCGGATGTCCTTTTTCGAGGTGAAAGAGCACCGGCACGACCTCGGATTGAACATAACTTAATGTAGCCTCTCACGCCCCAATTCCTTGCCGGAACGAGGCCCGTGTGGGCGCCGGGGGCGATCTTCCCCGGAGCGAAAGCACGGAGTCCTTCGGAAGGGGGTGAAATGCATACATGGCGAGTTTTACTGAACGAAAGCTGGGATACGGCTTCGGTCTCCTCGGAGGGTTCCTGATCGCCGTCGGGGGGATCGTCGCGCTCATCCTCGGCGCCGCCAACCTGGTGACGGGGCACGTCCTAGGCGGCGCCTCGATGTTGAGCGAGGCCGTGGTCCTGTTCGTGATCGGTGCTCTGGCCGCCTTCTTTGCCTACCTCGGAAGCCACGGTTGGAGCGACCATCCGATCACGAGCGGGGTCATCCTGGTGGTCGTCGCCCTCCTCGGGTGGGGGTTGCTCGGTCTCGGCGCGAACGTGGTCGCCCTGGTGGGCGGCATCTTCGTGTTCCTGGCGGGGCTCCTGTACCTCGTGGATCCAGCGACGCGAGCGGTTCACGCGGTGGCGACGGCGTGAAGGGAGGGGTCCTCCCAATCTCCTCGGGAAAATCCCGGGAGCAGCCGGTGAGCCCCGGGGCTGAACGGCCCCCGGGTCCTCGCTAGCTGGGCTTGCGGCCCCCTCCAAACCTCTTCCCCTGGGCGGATCCGGTCCTCGAGGATGCACCTCGCCGAGGTGCAGCCGTCGAACCCGGTTCGCTGAGCGATGGACCCTATGATATAGATCGGGAACTCCCCAATTACCCGAACCCGATCCGACGCGTCGAGGGCCGCTCAGGAAAGCCTAATTCCCGGATCTCCGTCGTGCGACGCGGTGAAGATCCGGGACTTGGCGTGGGGAGATTGCCCTTCCCTCGTTGAGAACTACCTCGCCCTTTACGAGGAGGTCCGCGAGATTCCGGATGTTGGGATCTCGCTCTTTCCGCAACCTCCCACGATGGGGCAGGAGGCCGAGTGGTTCGCGGGGGTCTACAGAGCGGTCCAAGAAGGTTCGAGCATTGCGGTCGTAGCCGACGAGGGCGGTCGCGCGATCGGCCTCTGCCAAGTGAGTCCCTTGGGGAGGCTCGAGAATCAGCACATCGGCGGCTTGGGGATCCTCGTGGCTCGCGGGGAGAGAGGCCGGGGGGTGGGGAGAGCCCTGATGCGAGAGACCCTGGACCGTTGCCGGGGAAAGTTCGAACTGGTCGAGCTCTCGGTCTTTCAGACCAACGCGAACGCTCGCCGATTGTACGAATCGCTCGGGTTCCGCGCCTGGGGGACCTTCCCCTACGCGATCAAGCGGAACGGACGGTACATCGATCTCGTCCACATGATCCTAGATCTGAGGCCGACAACGGGCCGGTAAGACCGGATTCTAAGCGTCCTAAGTTATGGCGGAATGGTTGGGGGGGACCAAGGAACGAGCCGCCCTCTGATGCCCAGGTCCGTCCCCTTTACTTACCCCGAGTTCTCCCGAGAGCATGATCGCGGCTTCGCCATCGCCGGTCCGCCCGGATCCTGCGGCGGGGTCTTCGCCCCCACCGGGCGGACCGATCGTCGTGGGAAAGGGCGTGTGGAAGGTCTACGGGAGCGGGGAGACGGAGGTCGCGGCGCTCAAGGGGATCGACATCGAGATCCGGCGCGGCGAGATGCTCGCGGTCATGGGCCCTTCCGGGTGCGGGAAGACCACCTTCCTCAACTGCTTTTCCGGCATCGACGAGGTCACGCGGGGGCAGGTCCTCCTCGAAGGGGTCGATCTCCACTCGATGGACGACCGGACCAAGAGCAAGTATCGGGCCCGCCGGGTGGGCTTTGTCTTCCAAGCCTACAATCTCCTGCCGGGTACTCTCCGCTACCGAGAACGTCGAGATGCCGCTCCTCATCGCGGGCGTGCCCGGGAAGGAGGCGAGGGAGCGCGCCCGAGCGATCCTTACGGAACTTGGGCTCGCCGACCGGCTCGACCGGCGGCCCGCCGAGCTCTCCGGGGGCCAGCAGCAGCGGGTCTCCCTGGCGAGAGCCCTCGTGGGTCGCCCGGCGATCGTCTGGGCGGACGAACCCACGGGCAACCTCGATGACGAAGGCTCGCATGAGGTGACCCGCCTGCTCCGGGAACTGAACCGTACCTATTCGCAGACAATGGTCGTCGTCACGCACGACCCGGCGGTCGCGAGCGGGTGCGATCGGACCATGAAGATGCGGGACGGCCAATTCATCCCCGGTTAGGCTTGATCATGGCCAGCGCCGTCACCGTTCTCCTGGTCCTCCTGGGGCTGGCGGCTCTCGCCATCCTCGGGCTCGCCCTGAGGCACCGCCTCGCCTTCCGGATCGGGATGCGCAACGTCGCCCGGGCCAAGGCCCGGACAATCCTCCTCGTGCTCGGCCTCCTGGTCGCTACGACGATCGTCTCCGGGAGCCTGGTCGCGGGGGACACCATCTCCCAGGTGGCCGTCCATTACACGGTGCTCGCCGTGGGCCTGAACGACGAGCTGATCGGGAATCAATCCCCCTCAGGCGCCTACGCCTCGTTCCCGTACTCGGTCTACACGAGCATCTCGACGAACCTTTCGGGAAACCCCCAAGTCGCCGGCGCGGCCCCGGAAATCGCCGGTCGGGTCCAGTTGTTCGATCACACGAGCGGGGTGCCTCAGCCCAACCTCTACCTGATCGGGACCAATGCGAGCCAGAGCGTCCAGTTGGGTCACTTCGAGGCCGACAATGGGACGAGCCTCGCGGGTCCGGGCCCGGGGCAGATCTACCTCGATGATCTCGCCGCCTCCGAGCTCAACGCTTCGGCCGGGGACGCGGTCGTGCTCTACGGGCTGGGGGCCGTCCCGGCGCCGGCCCTCGTCAAGGCGGTGGTCCAAGACAACCTCCGCGGGGCGTTCCCGACCGGGGGTCTCGGGAACTTCGGGACGGTCTTCACCGATCTTCCGCTCGCCCAGCATCTCGAGAACCTGACCGGGGCGATCAACCTGATCTCGGTCACGAACAGCGGCGACCAGGCGCAGCGGCTCGCCCACGCCCCGTCGGTGAGCGCGGCGCTGAACGTCACCCTTTCGTCGCTCCCCGCGGCCCGGGGGATCTCGGTCAACCAACTCCTCGTGAGCAGCCTTTCGACGGCCGAGTCCGACGGCAGCGGGGTCGAGACCCTCTTCCTCGTCCTCGGGCTCTTCTCGATCGTCGCCGGCGCGATGCTGATCGTCGGCATCTTCGTCCTGCTCGCCGAGGAGCGGAAAGGGGAGATGGGCCTCCTCCGGGCGATCGGCCTGCAGGGCCGCGAGCTCGTCTACTCCTACCTGTTCGAAGGGGTCGTCTACTCGGCCGGGAGCGCGCTCGCCGGAGCGTTCCTCGGCGTCGGCGTAGGGTACGGGCTGACCTACGCCTTCAGCGTGCTCGACTCGGGCTCTGGACTGCCCTCGGGCGCCATCCTCGCCTCGTTCACGGTCACGCCCGACTCGCTGCTCACCGCCTACGTCGTCGGGTTCTTCCTCACCCTCGTCACGGTGGTGCTCGCGAGCGCCCGCGCGAGCCGCCTCAACATCGTCCGCGCCCTCCGCGACATCCCGGAGCCGCCGCCCACGTTGCGCACGTACACCTACCTGGCCTACCTCGGAGCGATCGCTCTCGTGCTCGGAGCCCTCCTCTACTGGAGGACCTACTCGGGAACCTCCGACATCTCGTATCCGGTGATCGGCGGCACGCTCGTCATCATCGGCGCGGGGCTCGTGGCTTCGCGGTTCGTTCGGAACCGTATCGCCTTCTCGGGGGTGGGGGCGGGGCTCGTCGTCTGGACCGGGTACGAACCGCTGCGCGAGCACCTGCTCGGCGTCGACCACCTCGGTGGGATCTTCGCGGTGTTCGTCGAGGGGATCGTGCTGGTCCTCGGGGGGCTTCTCCTCTACGCGTTCAACTCTTCGGTCCTCTCGGCCGGGATCGTCCGGCTCTCCGGGGGCGCCTCCCAGCGGGCCCCGGTGGCCCGGATCGGGCTCTCTTATCCGAGCCGCCGACCGGCGCGCACCACGATCAGCCTCGCGATCTTCGCGCTCGTGATCTTCACGCTCGTGGCGATCGCGGCGACCGGTGCGACGGTGGACGAGAGCCTCTCGTCGACCCTCCAGGATGAGTCCGGCGGGTACACGTTCGTCGGGTACTCCTCCTCCGCGATCCCCGATCTGCCCGGGCTCGTCGCGAACAACTCCACCGTCGCTCCGTACTTCTCGGAGGTGGTCCCGCTCGACTTCGGCGGCGTGTACGTGAACGTCAGCGGCTTCGCCGGTGGCCCGTACCCGGATACGATCTACTCCGGACCGTCGGGCGGGCCCGCGTCTTCGGACTTCTACACCACGAACCACTTCTCCTTCACGGCCACGCAGGCCGGCCTCAGCGCCGCTGAGGTCTTCCAGGCGCTCGCCACCGAACCCGGGGTGGCCATCGTCGACCAGTCCTACTCGCCGACGTCGAGCAGCCTCGGCGCGGGGTCCGGACCGAGCCACCCGACGGTGCACCCGGGCGAAGTGATCGGGCTCGTGAACCCGGTCGGGGGCCGTCTCGCGAACGTGACGATCCTCGGGATCATGTCGCAATCGCTCGTGAGCGGGGTCTTCGTGAGCCCGCCGACCGCGGCCACCCTCGGCTTCGATGAGCCGAAGGTCTTCTTCCTCACGACAGCGCCGGGCGCCTCAGTGACCCGGGCGGCCCAGGTGGCGAAGGCCGCGTTCTTCCCCTACGGGCTCGTCGTCCTCAACATCGCCGATCTCCTCGCCTCCTCGATCGCCTCCACGGAAGGGACGATCGGGCTCCTCCAGGTGTTCGTCGGGCTCGGCCTCGCCGTCGGGATCGCGGCGATGGGGATCGTCGCCCTTCGGGCCGTCGTCGAGCGCCGGAGGGAGATCGGCATGATCCGGGCGAACGGCTTCACCCGCGGGATGGTCCTCAAGGCGTTCTTCCTCGAATACTCCTTCATCACCCTTGTCGGGATGCTGATCGGCACCGGCCTCGGACTCCTGATCGTCTGGGACCTCTCCCAGAGCCCGGCGGCGCTCTCCGAGGGGGTCACCGACTTCGCGATCCCCTGGACGAACCTGGCGATCATCCTCGCGCTCGCTTACGGCCTCTCGATGCTGGCGGTCGCCGAGCCGTCCTTGCGGGCGGCCCGGCTCCCCCCGGCCGAGGCGGTCCGACCGACCGAATGAGCGACTCGAGGTCGCTATGCGCGGCGATGCCCGACCGATGGATGGTCCGTCGGGGGGACGTGGCGCATCAATCTCGGCGGGAATTTGCGCCCCGACTTTATATGCCGTCGTCCACTGGCGGAGCAAGATGACGACCGTCGCGACCCTTGACCATCTGATCCGGGAGCGCCACCTGCTGAAACACCCGTTCTACGTCGCCTGGACCAAGGGCCAGGTCTCGGAGTCGACGCTCCGCAATTACGCGGGCCAGTACTACCAGTTCGAATCGAACTTCCCCCGGTACGTGGCCGCCACCTACGCCCGGATCGAGAACTCCGCCTCGCGGCGGGTGCTCTTGGAGAACCTCATCGACGAGGAGGGGCGCTCCCCGACCCACCCCGAGCTTTGGGTCGACTTCGGTCGGGGGCTCGGGATGTCGGCGAAGGCGGTCCGTGGGATGGCCCCCTCGGCGGCGACCTCAGCCCTCCTCAACACCTACGAGCGCCACACCCTGAAGGGTTCGGCCGCTTCGGGCCTCGGCGCGCTCTACGCCTACGAATCGATCTTTCCAGAGATCGCGGCCGAGAAGTCCCGCGGCCTCAAGGACCACTACGGCCTCACCGACCCGAAGACCCACGAGTTCTTCCGGGTGCACACCGAGGCGGACAAGGCCCACGCGGCCGCCGAGCGCCGCCTTATCTCCGAGGAGACCGCGCGCACGCGCGCGGCGTCCCGGCAGGCCGAGACCGCCACGCGAGGGGCACTCGCCTCCTGGTGGGGATTCCTCGATTCCTTCCCCTGCGACTGAGCCGTCCAACCCCGGACCGGCTTCGGCCCAGGGTCCCGGCGTCCGTGGCGGGCCACGGCTCAAATAGGCGCGTGGTGGTGGGCCGCCGCGTAGCGGGGTGGGGTAGTCAGGAAAGCGGCGGGGAACTCCCTCCGTCCTGAAATCCCGACGGGCTCATAACCCGTAGATCCATGGTTCAAATCCATGCCCCGCTATTCCCCGTCCTGTCCGAAACTCGGGATGCGCCGCGGTCCCACGTGACGAGCCCGACCCGCTCGGGCCGCCGGACGGAGCCGCCCCATCGTGAGCTCTCCTGCATGGTCCGCGTCGATGGGACGAGCTACTGCATCGACCCCGCCGGTGGGATCGCAGCGGCCCTCGGGAAGAAGTGGACGCTCCCTCTCATCGGCATCCTCGGGAACCGACCGAACCATCGCTTCCATCAGATCCGCGACGGGCTCGGGGGGATCGGGTCGAAGGCGCTCGCCGACCGCCTGAAGGACCTGCAGCGGCTCGGTCTCGTCACCCGTCAGGTCTTCGCCGAGGTCCCCGCGCGCGTCGAGTACCGGCTCACGGACCGGGGCGAGAGCCTCCGGAGGGCGATCGTGCCCCTGCTCGACTGGGCCGCCCGGGAAGGATCCGGTCCCACGAGCCGGCGCTAGCGGTTCGACGAGCCCCGCCCGGGACCGCGCGCGGTGGCCTTTCGGGTCGAACGGGCTCTAGCGGCCGACTTCTTCGATCGCACTTCGGTCGAAGGCGTCTCCGTTTCGGGCTCCTCGCCGACCGCAGCCATGGGCCCCGGCGACTTGTCGGTCAGGGCACTGGGCTCTTCGACCGGAGAGGGAGAGCTCGCCACCTCGGTTGGGTCGGCCGGAGGCTCGGCGATCGTGGGGGGTTCCCTGGGCAGTATAGGTGCGGGAGAGGGTGAAGGGGTCCGGGGGGGCGCGATCGGTTCCACTGGAGGAGGGGATGGGGGCACGACCTCACGGGGGGGCAGGAGGACGGGCGCGGGAGCACTTCGGGCTTCCGGCTCGCGGACGATCCCGGGAGGGGACGGGGGCGACGGGTTCTGCGGCGCGGGGGAGGCGGTCTTCGGGGCGCTCGGGGGAGCGGGAGGACCGGGTGGACCGTTCGTCAGTGGCGCCGCGCGGCGCGGCGTGATCTCGTTCGGCACCGGACCGAACTCGCCGGGCCGCCAGCGGTGCGGGGAGCGGAGGAGTTCGAGATCACGGACGAACAGGTCGGCGTGCCCGCAGACCCGGCATATCCGGGTCCCGAACTCGGCCTCGCCGCGGCCCCGGAGGGAAAGGCGGCCGGCGCCGGTGATCCCGCTGCGCACGCGACCCGCCCAGACGAAATCGCTCGATCCGCAGTTCGGACAGCTCGCCACGGTTCCTCTTCGAGATTGGCAGGGCCGAGAATTAATGCTTTGCCGCCGGCAACGGCCCCCGGACGGACCTCGAGATGGGACCGGGGTGCAACCCCTCCCGGATGCGCACGGATAAGTCCCGGGAGGGGCTTCTGGCGCCGATGGCGGACGGCACCTTCGCCCGGATCCTGGTGGCGATAGACGGGTCGAAGTTCGCGGAGCGGGCGCTCGACGTGGCGATCGACCTCGCCCGGCACTACGAGAGCGAGCTCACGGTGCTCTCGGTCGCCCCGGTCCAGGCGGTCTTCGTATCGGCGACAGAACCGTGGGTCCCCTCCGAGGTGCCGGAGAGCGAGTCGAAGGCGTACCGGGAGGTCGTCGAGCAGGCCGTCCAGAAGTGCCAGGCGGCCGGGATCGCCTCCGTGACGGGGATCTGCCTCGAGGGGGTCATCACCGACGAGATCATCGGCCACGTCGAGCGGCACCCGACCGACCTCTTGATCCTCGGGTCTCGGGGACTATCCGCGGCGAAGCGGCTATTGCTCGGGAGCGTCTCCGACGCGGTCAGCCACCACGTGGCGTGCCCCGTCCTCTTGGTGCGCCCCGAACCCGCGAAACCCGCGGGCCGATCGTAGGGTCGATCCTCGCCGCTACGACGCCGGAGCGGTGCGGACCCGCACGTCGGTGGGGATCGGCAACTTGTGCGAGGCCTTCCGAAGGGCCTCCTTGGCGGCGTCGAGGTGTGTCGGCGTCGTGTAGACCGTGATGAGCTCCATCCCGATCTGGGCCCGCACGGCGTGGCTGACCGGCTTCCCGAACGCCCGCCGCATCCCGTCGGAGATGCGGTCCGCGCCGGCGCCCATCGCCATCTTGTGTTCCCGGAGGATCTGGTGCGGATACCGGCGGATCTTGAGTGGGTACTCGTTCGGGGCGAACTTCTCCATGATCCGGACCGCGCTGATCCGGGCGGCCTCGAGCGCGGTGTCCCGGACCTGGGCGGCCTCCTCGCAGCCGAGCGAGAGGGAGAGGGGGAAGGTGGCGTGCAGATTCCCGGTGTCGAACTGCGTGACGCGGCAGGTCGGGATCCCGCCCATGTACTCCTGGCGGGTGTAGACCTGCCCTTCGATCTTGCGGTACATGCGGGCCGGCTTGCGCGTCATCGAGGAGGCGGGCGAGCCGAGTGGCGGTTAAAACGCTTGGCGGGCCGGATGGGCGAGCGACGTTCCAGCCTCGCTCCGGTACGCGCGGTCCGAAGTTCGAGCGCCGGGAGCCCGAGACGCTCGAACGCCTCGATCAGCCGGGTGTGCGCCCCCTCGGATCCCGGGACCGCGAAAAGGCTCTCCCCGAACATCGCCTGGGCGACGTGAGATCCGGTCCGCCTTAGCGTCGTGAGGATCCGGCGGTGCTTCGGAGAGCCGAGGTGCAAGGCATCGGTGAACCGCTCGGAAGCTCCGAGGAACGCGGTCAACGAAGGTCGGGATCGGAGCCGGGCGATCTCCGAGGCCGCGGCGCGCTCCACTCGGCGAAGGAAGTACGGATCGGTGAGGAGGCCCGGTGAGGGAACGGGTGGTCCCACCACGGAGACGAACACCGAGGCCCCCTGTAACCGGTGACGGACCCGGCCGAATGGAGGGATCCCCGGGCGCTCTCGAATCTCGAATCCGCCGCCGAGGATCGCCGCCACCCCCCCGAGCCCCCCGCCGCCGAATAGATCGGCGAGGTGGGCGACCTCGATCGCCCGTCTACGGGGGACCTTGAGGAGAGCGGCGACGGCGAGCGCCGTCGCGAGCGCCCCGGCGGCGCTCATCCCGAATCCCTGGCCGATCGGGAGCTCGTGCTGGAGCTCGATCTCGAGGGTTCCCGGGCGTCCGGCCAAGAGCCGCTCCCCAACCTCTCGGGAGATCGGGAGAGGTCCCGGTGCGTCCCCGAGGATACGGACCTTCGAAGCGCGCCCGGCACGGAAGCGGGCGGTCGCATGGACGCCGGCATCGAGGACGAGTCCCGCCCCAACGGACCCTCGAGCCCTCGGATCCGGCCCGCTCTCGGCCGGTGAAAAGAGCCCGGTGACATGGCCGGGGGCGAACGCCCGGGCCGCGTGCCCCCGTCGTCTCGATGGAGCGGCTTCCATCGCTGCTCCCGAGGACGACTACTTATAAGCGCACGAGCCTCTGATTCTCTGTGGGTCCTCCCGGGGCGAGGCCCGAGGAGCAGGCGCATCGATGACCGATCCTGAAGCTTCGCCGGCCCCGTCCGGTGAGTTCGACCGAGTCAACTTCCTCGAACTGCGCAACAACCAGCTCGCTGAGGCGATCAAGCGCGTCGAAAGCGAGCGCCATTACATGGAGGCGGAGATCCTTAGGCTCCAGCGCGAGGTGAAGCGCCTCAAGACGGAGCTCGACCGGCTCCGCTACCCGCCGCTCATCGTCGGGAGCGTTCGGGACGTGCTGACGGACGGACGGGTCGTCGTGAAGTCCTCGACCGGGCCCGACTTCGTTGTCAACTCGGCGGAGACCGTCGAGCACGACAAGATCACCGTCGGCTCCCGCGTCGCGCTCAACAAGCAGACCCTCGCCGTCATGGGGGTGCTCCCCGCGTCGCTCGACCCCCTGGTCGCCGCCAGCGAGATCGTCGACAAGCCGAACGTCACCTACGACGATATCGGGGGTCTCACCGAGCAGATCCGCGACATCCGGGAGGCGGTCGAGTACCCGCTCCTGCGCGCGGAGCTCTACCGGAAGGTCGGGGTCGATCCCCCCAAGGGGGTCCTCCTGATCGGCTCCCCGGGGACGGGCAAGACCATGGTCGCCAAGGCCGTCGCCCACCACACCCACGCGACGTTCGTGCGCCTCGTGGGGAGCGAGCTCGTCCAGAAGTACATCGGGGAGGGGGCCCGGCTCGTGCGCGAGCTCTTCGAGCTCGCCCGGGATAAGGCGCCGACGATCATCTTCATCGACGAGGTCGACTCCATCGGGGCCAAACGCCTCGAGGTCGCCACGAGCGGCGACCGCGAGGTCCAGCGCACGCTCATGCAGCTCCTCGCCGAGATGGATGGCTTCGAACCGCTCTCCAACGTCAAGATCATCGCGGCGACGAACCGGCCTGACATCCTCGACGAGGCGCTCCTGCGCCCGGGGCGGTTCGATAGGATCATCGAGATCCCGCTGCCGACCTACCAGGGGCGCGCCGAGATCTTCAAGATCCACACCCGGGGCATGGCGATCAAGGAGACCGTCGATTTCGACGCCCTCGCCTCGAAGTGCGAGGGGGCGACGGGCGCCGACATCCGGGCCGTTTGCACGGAAGCCGGGATGTGGGCGATCCGCGAGGAGCGCGACCACGTCACGCTGGTCGACTTCGAACGGGCGATCGAGAAGGTCATCGGGGAAGAGGAACTCCGCAAGGAGTCCGTCACGATGTTCGCCTAGTCCGGCTCGAAAGGGCGCCTCCGCGCCGGGAACATTGGGGCCTTAGCGCTACCGGACGGTGAAGAAGGCCATCCGGCCGCACTGGGGACACCAGTACGTGTCGAGCCAGAGGACGGCGTCCGGGTAGCCGGGGACGCCTCCCGTCCGGAACGGTTGGGCCCCGAGGCGGCTCATCGAGTTCGAGCAACCGGAGCAGTGGCGCTCCTCCACCGACTCGTCCGGCGGTCCGGTGGACGGTGACGCTTCGACCACGTTGGAATTGTTCCCTCTGGGTAGAGATTATCCTTACGTTTAGCCGGCAAGACGAACGCGACCGACCGAACGGGGGCCCGGCCCAGCGGAGGGGTCCGAGAGGATCGCCGCATCGCCCGGGGCGTAGGCGATCGGCCGATCCGAATCGAAGGTGAGCTCGGCCCCGTCGACGGTGCCGATACGGACCGGGGCGAGCTGGAGGCCGACGAGCAGTTGGAACGGGGCCCCGGGGGCGATGCGCCCCCGGTAGTAGGGGCACGGACGCTCGAGGCGCCCCCGGGGCGTGGTGCTGACGGTCAGGCTCCCCTCCGGAGCCAGGCACTGCCCCCGGGAGAGCTCATCCGCCTCGACCCCCCTCAGGGCGACGCCCACCCGGTCACCGGGGCCCGCCGAGCGCACATCGACGTCATGGACCTGGATCGATCGGACCTCGACGCTCTTCTCGGAGGGGAAGAGCCTAAGCTTGTCGTGGGCATTCAACGTCCCCCGTCGCACGACGCCGAGAGCCACCGCGCCGACCCCCTTGACCGGGAATGCGTGGTCGAGCCGGACCAGCAGATCGCCTAAGGGTGCGGGCGGCGCCGTCCAGCCTTCGAGTTCCGACCGGATCTTCGGAAGGTCGAGCGGGTGAGCCGGGAGCGCTTCGATCCGGGTCCCCTTGAATGCCCGCCGGACCTCCGCTTCGCCCGCCGACGGGCCGAGGAGGAGTTCCACGGGCATCTCGAAGAGGTCGACCGTGGCGACGGTCTCGGCGATCTCGCGCGAGAGCTCGGGCACGACCAAGAGGGTTCGGTCGGCCATCGCGAGGGCATAGAGCAGCGGAGGGAACCGCTCCGGGAACTGGGTCGGTTCGATGATCGAGAGCGCCTGGCCGTCCCGCACCGAGTGGTAGATCGTGACGTCGGAAGCGGTCCCCTTCTTGCCGAGCTCGCCCGCGACGCCTCGTCCGCCGACGACCGCGACGGTGAACGAGCCCGGCATCGCTCCTAGCTCGGGAGGGCCTTGAGGGCCGGGGAGCGGGCACGCAGGTGGATGGCCCCGTCCCGGACGTCGACGATGACCTCGCTCCCGTCGCGGATCCGGGCCGCGAGGAGCTCGACGGTCAGGGGGTCGATGACGAGCCGCTGGATCGCCCGCCGGAGCGGCCGGGCGCCGAACTCGGCGTCGAATCCCTCCCGGGCGAGCATCTCCTTCGCGGCCTCGGTGGCCTGGAGTTGGATGCGGCGCTCCTTGAGGCGGTCCCGGACCAAGTTCAGCTGGAGCTCGACGATCCGGACGATCTCCTTCGTGGAGAGCGGCTCGAAGACGACGACGTCGTCGATCCGGTTGAGGAACTCGGGGCGGAAGAAGCCCCGCAGCGCCCGGTCGATCACGGCGCGGCGCTCCTCCGCGGTCTTCGCCTGCGCGAGCAGGTCGGTCCCGAGGTTGCTCGTCATGATGACGAGGGTGTTGCGGAAGTCAACGGTCCGTCCCTGCCCGTCGGTGAGCCGTCCGTCGTCGAGGAGCTGGAGGAGGACGTTCACGACGTCGGGATGGGCCTTCTCGATCTCGTCGAAGAGGATGACGGTATACGGATGGACCCGGACCGCCTCGGTGAGCTGACCGCCCTCCTCGTAGCCGACGTAACCGGGCGGCGCCCCGATCAGGCGGGCCACGGTGTGCTTCTCCATGTTTTCGCTCATGTCGAGCCGCACGAGCGCCCGCTCGTTGTGGAAGAGGAACTCGGCGAGGGCTTTCGCGAGCTCGGTCTTTCCCACCCCCGTGGGTCCGACGAAGAGGAAGGCCCCCAGGGGGCGGTTCGGATCCGCGAGGCCGGAGCGGGAGCGGCGGACCGCGGACGCGACGATCGCCACGGCGTGATCCTGGCCGACGACGCGCTTCATGAGCGCCTGCTCCATGCCGAGGAGCCGTTCGGTCTCCCCTTCGAGCATCCGGGCGACCGGGATGCCGCTCCACTTCCCGATCACGGAGGCGACGTCCTCTTCGTCGACCTCCTCCCGCACGAGGCCTTCGCCGGCCCGCGGGGCGAGGAGCTTCTGGGTGGCGTCGATCTCCCGCTGGAGGTCGGGGATCGCCCCGTAGCGAAGGCGGGCGGCCCCCTCGAGGTCCCCAACCCGCTCGGCCCGGGCCTCCTCGGCCTTGGCCGCCTCGAGCCGCTCGCGGAGCGAGCGGACGGACTGGATGGTGCTCTTCGCCTTCTGCCATCGGGCCGCGAGGGCGGTCTCCTTCTCCTTGAGGTTCGCGAGCTCCTTTTCGAGCTTGCCGAGCCGGTCGACGCTCGCAGGGTCCTTCTCGCGGCGCATCGCCGCCCGTTCGATCTCGAGCTGGCGGATCCGCCGGGAGAGCTGGTCGAGCTCGGGGGGTCGCGAGTCGAGGGCGAGCCGAACGGCGGAGGCGGCCTCGTCGACCGCGTCGATCGCCTTGTCCGGGAGGTGGCGTTCGGGGATGTAGCGCGCGGTCAGCGTGGCCGCGGCGACGAGCGCGGAGTCGTGGATCTGGACGCCATGATGGATCTCGTAGCGCTCCTTGAGCCCCCGAAGGATCGAGATCGTGTCCTCCACGGTCGGCTCGGAGACGACCACCGGTTGGAAGCGCCGTTCGAGGGCGGCGTCCTTCTCGATGTACTTCCGGGTACTCCTGGATCGTCGTGGCCCCGATGCAGTGGAGGGCCCCGCGGGCCAGGGCGGGCTTGAGGAGGTTCGACGCGTCGAGGGCTCCGCCCTCGGTGGCCCCGGCATGAACGACCGTATGGAGCTCGTCGATGAAGAGGATCACGCGTCCCTCCGACCGCTCCACCTCCTTGAGGACCGCCTTCAGGCGCTCCTCGAATTCGCCGCGGAACTTCGCCCCGGCCAGGATCGAGCCGAGGTCGAGGGCGATCAACCGCTTCTCCCGGAGGGACTCCGGGACGTCCTGGGTCGCGATGCGCAGGGCCAGGCCCTCGACGATGGCGGTCTTCCCGACACCGGGCTCCCCGATCAGGACCGGGTTGTTCTTCGTCCGCCGGGAGAGGATCTGCACGACGCGGCGGATCTCGTCGTCGCGGCCGATCACCGGGTCGAGGGTGTTGTCCCGCGCGAGCTGGGTGAGATCCCGGCCGTATTTCTCGAGGGAGCGGTACTCCTCCTCGTCCCGGCGCGATTCGACCTGCTGGGTCGCGCCCCGCATGGCCTTCATGGCCGACTCGATCTTCGAACGGCGGGCGCCGTACTCCTCGAGGAGGTCCTTGGCCGGCGACCCGACGGCGAGCAGTCCGAGCAGCAGGAGGTCGGAATTCGTGTAGCGGTCCTTGCGCTTCTCGGCCTCCTGCTCGGCGGCTTCGATCACGGCCGAGAGCGGCCGGGAGATGTACTGGTCGGAGGCGGAGACGTGCTCGTTCGTCGGCGCCCGAGCGAGGTGCTCCTCGAGCTTCTTCAGCATCTCGGGGAGAGGAACCTCGATCGCCCGGAGGACCGCGGCGGGGGTCCCGTCCTCATCGGAGGCCAGGGCGAAGAGGAGATGGGCGGGTTCGACCGCCGCGTGTCGGAGCTCCATCGCATGGGCGAAGGCGCGCTCGAGCGCCGAGCGCGCGGCGTCCGTCAACCGTTCGAGGCGCATGGGAACCAGCGCCATCGATAGGACTCTTATAAGGCGCCACCCCTCGATGGCCCGGTGGCGGACCTCGAAGTCGACCTCGCGGGGGTGAGGCTTCGCAACCCGTTCTTGCTCGCCTCCGGGATCTGGGGGGAGAGCGGGGAATCCCTCGCGGGGGCCTGGGCCGCCGGCGCGGGCGGAGTGATCACGAAATCGATCGGCCGTACGGCTCGATCCGGGTACCCGAACCCCACGGTCGAGGCGCTCGACCAGTGGGGGTTCCTGAACGCGATGGGGCTCCCGAACCCCGGGATCGAGGAGTACCCGAAGGAGGTGGGCGTCGCGATCGCTCGGGGCGCCATGGTCGTGGGCTCGGTCTTCGGTGGGAGCGCCGAGGAGTACGCCGACGTCGCCGAACGGATGGCTCGCACCGGGGTCCGGGCGATCGAACTCAACCTGAGCTGCCCGCACGCGGAGGGACTCGGCTCGGACATCGGGGAGGATCCGGTCGAAGTGGAGGCGGTAACCCGGGCCGTCCGGGCGCGCGTCTCGCTGCCGGTCCTCGTGAAGGTCACACCGAACACCTCCGATCCGGTGGCCCTCGCCCTGGCGGCGGAGCGGGGCGGAGCCGCCGCGATCAGCGCCATCAATACCCTGCGGGCGATCTCGATCGACGTCCGGCTCCGTCGCCCGACGCTCTCCCACGGGCTGGGAGGCTTGAGCGGGCCCGCGATCAAACCGATCGGCCTCGCCTGCGTCTGGCAGATCTACCGGAAGGTGAAGATCCCGATCGTGGGCGTCGGAGGGATCCGCACGGCCGAGGATGCGCTCCAATACGTCATGGCCGGCGCGCGGGCCGTCGAGGTCGGCACCGCGGTGGCGTTCGATGGCGTCGGGGTCTTCACGCGGCTTCGGGACGATCTGGGGGCGCTCCTCGATCGGCTCGGGATCCGGCGCCTCGGAGACGTCGTAGGGGCCGCCCATGGTACCGGGGCGACCGGGGGAGCGAGCGGACCGCCATGATGCGAGACGTCGTCCCGATCACCGAACGGGTCCAGGAGACCCCCAGCACGGTCACCCTCCGGTTCGAGCAGGCACCCGAGGCCCGCCCCGGACAGTTCGTGATGGTCTGGGTGGCGGGGGACGATGAGATCCCGATGTCTCTCTGGTACACGGGCCTCTCCAAGGGGGTCACCGTCAAGGTGATGGGCCCGACGAGCCGCCATATGCAATCGATACGCGCCGGCGATCTCGTCGGCATCCGGGGCCCCTACGGGAACGCCTTCGACCTCGCCCCGACGCGAATCCTGGTCGTGGCCGGAGGGTCCGGAGCGGCCGTGCTCGCCCCGGCGGCCGAGGCGGCGGCCCGGGCCGGGGCTCAGGTGACCGCGGCGCTCGGCGCGACGACCGCCTCGGAGCTCTTGTTCGAGGAGCGGTTCCGGGCGCTCGGGTCGACGGTGGAGCTCGCCACCGACGACGGATCGGCCGGTGCGCGCGGGTATGTTACCGGCGTTTCCGAGGCCCTCCTCGAGCGAACCAAGTTCGATGCGGTCTGGACCTGCGGGCCCGAGGTCATGATGGAGAAGGTGATCCGGTCGGCCGAACGGCGGGGGGTCGCCTCGTTCGGCTCGGTCGAGCGGGTGATGAAGTGCGCCCTCGGGATGTGCGACGCGTGCGCCCTAGGCCCGTACCATGTCTGTGTGGACGGGCCGGTCTTCGCAGGCCCCGCGTTGACCACGCTGGCCGAGTTCGGCCACCTCAAGCGAGAGCCGTCCGGGCCGGCTAGTCCCCCACTGACGGGCCCCGGAACGGGCCGGGAGCGCCCCGGGGAGTATTTGGACCGAGAGCATATCTAGGGCCCTTGGGTCGGCTCGACGTGGACTTTAGGGTAGCCTTCGGGCGTACGAGCGCGGGTCCATGCCTCGGGGCGCTGCTCGTCGTTGCCCTGATCGCGGTGCCGCTCCTCCCCATGACCCCGTTCGACCGGAGCGGGGCCGCTCCGAGCCCGGCGAACTCCCGCCTGCCGGCTCCAACTGGCCCCGTCGGGGCCGACGCACGGTCCTCCGCGGGGACGGCCACCGCACTGACGGTCCACCTAGCCGGAACCCACCCCCTCGTTGCGGGTTCCATCGGGGTGCCTTACTCGACGATCAACGTACCGAACCGCCCTCTCGGCGGCGTGTACGACCCGTCGGACGGGTACCTCTACGTTTCGAGCTCCGCCTCGAACACGGTGACGATCCTCAACGGGACCACCATTGTCGGCACGGTCTACGACTCGCCGAACTCCGGCGCCAGCCCCGAGGGAGGGACCTACGACCCGACCACCGGGATGGTCGACGTGGTGAACTACGGTATCGGGACGGTGACGTTCCTCGACGGCACCAACGTCAATGGAACGGTCACCGTGGGCAGCCACCCGTACGGGGCGGCCTACGATGGCGCGGACCACGAGGTCTACGTGCCGAACTACGGATCGAACAACGTCACGATCCTCCGGGGGACCAGCACGGCCGGGTCCGTCGCCCTTCCGGCGGGCGCCGGCCCGGTCGCGGTGGCCTACGATCCGGCGGACTCGCAGGTCTATGTCTCCGATTACGGCCTCAACTCGGTCAGCATCCTCTCCGGCTCGACCCTCGTCTCGACCATCGCCGTCGGCAACGCGCCCGGCGACCTCGCCTACGACGCCGCGAACCAGGAGGTCTACGCGACCGGATCGACCTCCGACAACGTCACGATGATCCAGGGAGGGGCCGTCGTCGGGAACCTCGCCCTGGGGTATCCGGTCTGGGGCGCGGCGTACGACCCCGCGAACCAGCTTGTCTACCTCACCGACAACGGCACCGACAACGTCACCGGGATCTCCGGTGGCCAGGTCGTGGGGATCCTCCCGACCGAGGTGGGGCCGTACTCGGTGGCCTACGACGGGACGAACGGGTGCATCTACGTGATCAACGAGTACTCGGAGACGGTCGACATCATCACGACCTCCCTGCTCCTTGGGGCGCTCGGCGCCTCCCCGGCCGGAGATCCCGCGAACACGACGGACCTGGGGGAGATGATCACCTTCAACGCGAGCCTGACGGGGAACCAGAGCTGGTCCTACCGGGCGGCCCTCGGCGGGCCCGCGAGCCTGGGGTGCGCGAGCTCGCCATCGCTCTCGATCTCCCAGGGGTTCGTCGACGACGCGTGCACGCCGAGCGCGTCCGGGACGTTCGACGTCACGCTCTACGTGAACGCGACCGGTCGGCTCTCCCTGAAGACGACGATGACGTTCACCGTCTTCGCCAAGTTCACGCTGGGGCTCCCCGTGGCCACCGAGGGCGGACTGACGGGCGTGGCCGGGGCGGACCTCGGCCTCACGGTCACGTGGAACCTCACGCCCGTAGGGGGGACGGGCCAGTATACCTCGATCAGTTGGACCGGCTTCCCCGGCGGGGACTGCGTCGGGCTGACGGCCTCCATCCCTTCCTGCGTGTTCCACCGGACCGGGACGATCAACGTCTACGTTACCGCCACTGACACGAACGGGGCCACGGCCTACAGCGCCGGACTTCCCTTCACCATCGATACCCTGCCCGGCGCGACCACGCCGACGGCGAACCGGACGACGGCGGACGTCGGCCAGCTCGTCAGCTTCACGACGAAGGCTTCGGGCGGGTCGGGGACGTACACGTACAAGTGGCTCGGCGTGCCTACGAACTGCGCGAAGACGAGCATCCCCCGGCTCTCCTGCGCGCCGACGGTCCCGGGGATCTTCCAGGTCGCGGTGCAGGTGACCGATACGTTCGGTGGGACCTCCGTGGCGTCCGCCTCGGTCGGTCTCGCGATCTTCACGGATCCTGTCGCGAAGGCGCCCGTCGCGACCCCGTCGACGGTCGCGACGAACGAGCCGTTCACGGTCACCGTCAACGTGTCCGGTGGGGTCGCCACCAACGAATCGATCCAATGGAATGGCCTCCCGAAGGGGTGCGGGAACTACTCGACCGTGCTCGCCGGGACGAGCCTCACCTGCCGGACGCTCTACCCGGGGACGTACAAGGTCTTCGTCCTGGTCACCGACGGGGACGGATTCCAGGTCGAGTCGCCGACGACTGAGATCACGGTGACCGGCAGCCCGCCCTCGAACTCGAACGGCGGGGGAAACGGCTCGACGCTCTTCGGCCTCCCCGCGACCGACGTCTACGTCGGTCTCGGGGCCCTCGTCGCGCTCATCGTCGTGGCGGTCGCGATCCTCGCGCTGCGACGGCCTCCCGCCGGAACGGCGGAGGAGGAGGAACCCCCCGTCGAGGACACCGAGCCCGGCGAGGAGGAGCCCGGGCCGGACGACGGAGGGGAAGAGGCGCCGCTTGAGGAAGGCGAGGCGGAGCCCGACGAGACCGACTACGAGGGCACCGATGAGGAGCTCCCCGCCGACGAAGTCCCGCCGGCGGAGACCGAAGAGGGCGCCTGGTAAGCGCCGTCGGTTCGGCGGGCTAGCGGGTCCCGGGAGGCGGCGCGCCCCGCCCCACGCCCGCCGAGGGACCGGGCTCGGGGTTCTCCGGTAGGTCGTCGATCCCTTCGGCCGACCGGGCCGCCGTGGCGTTGAGGTCGGCGAGGATTCGGTGGACCCAGGGCCGGCTGAAGACGACCACGATGGGGATCACGGCGAGGAGCACGAGGACCACGTCGACCCAGAGCCCAGGGACCCACGCCGCGCTCGGCATCCCGAGGATCGTCGCGGCGGTATTCGGGATCAGGACGACCGCGCTGACGAGCCCGAGCAGGAGGGCGACGTAGGTGATCCCGAGCATCCGGATGTTCGAGGTGTTCGTCAGGACCGCAATGCGGTTCGAGAACTCCGAGAGCCGGTTCGCGGTCGCGGCGATGCGGTTCGACTCCTCGGCATTGCGCATCAGGATGAGGTCGCTCAGCGACTGCTGGATCCCGGCGGCGAGCTCCCGGACGCGCTCGAGCTCCTGGACCACCGAAGGGAGCGCCCGCTCGAGCCCCCCCGGGAACGCCCCGGCGAACGGGCCCCCCGCCTCCCCGGCCACGACGAGAGCGCGGGCGACCCACGCCCGCAGGTTCGCGGAGTCGCGGCGCAGCTTCCATACTTCGGCGGCGGGGGCTTCGATCCCGCGGGCCTGGAGGACCGCGACCCGCTCGTCGAGGCGCTCGGCCTCCTCGAGGTAACGACGGATCGCCTCGCCGAAGAGGTCGATGAGGCGGGCGGCGGGTCCGTCGATTCCGTGGGCCACGGAGACTCGGATCGGGACCTCGACCGGGATAAGGAAGACCGGCGGCGCGTCCGTCAGCCAGACCCCGGCCCACTCGGGGGGTCCCTTCGCTCCGGGGACCGCGAGCACGAGGAGCGTCCCGGCGGCGCCGTGCAGGAGAGGATGGCGCGGAAGTTCGGCCGGAGCGCGACCGAGCCGCTCGAGGGCGTCCGAAACGGAGCCGACCGGATCGCCTGGACCCATGGGGCTCAGATGTCGAGGTTCGTGACCTCGACCGCGTGCTCCTGGATGTACTGGCGGCGCGGCTCGACCTCTTCGCCCATCAATATGGAGAAAAGGGCGTCCGCTCGGACCGCGTCCTCGACCGTGACTTTGAGGAGCGTCCGGCTTCCCGGCTTCATGGTGGTCTCGTCGAGCTGGGCGGCGTTCATCTCCCCGAGGCCCTTGTACCTCTGGATCCCGACGCCCTTCGAGCCGAGCTCCTTCGAAAAGCGGTCGCGCTCCTCGTCGGAGTAGGCGTAGAGGATCTTCGGCCCCTTCTGGAGTCGATAGAGCGGCGCCTGGGCGATGTAGATGTAGCCGTCGGTGATCAGGGCCCCCATCTTCCGGTAGAACAGGGTCAAAAGGAGCGTGCGGATGTGGGAGCCGTCCACATCAGCATCCGTCATGAGGATGACCTTGTGGTAGCGCAGTTTCGCGAGGTCAAGCTCGTCGCCGATGCCGGTCCCGATCGCGGTGATCAGGGCGCGGATCTCCTCGTTCTGGAGCATCTTGTCGAGGCGGGCCTTCTCGACGTTGAGGATCTTCCCCCGGAGGGGGAGGATCGCCTGGAACTCACGGTCCCGGCCCTGCTTCGCGGTGCCGCCGGCCGAGTCCCCCTCTACGATGAAGAGTTCGCATTCCGCGGGGTCCCTCGAGTGGCAGTCGGCGAGCTTCCCAGGCAGGCCGCCGCCTTCGAGCAGCCCCTTGCGCCGGGTGAGCTCTCGGGCCTTGCGCGCGGCCTCGCGGGCCTGCGAGGCCTGAACGGCTTTCGAGATGAGCGATTGGCCGATCGCGGGGTGCTCCTCGAGGAACTCTGCGAGCTTCTCGTTGACCGCGCTCTCCACCTGGCCCTTTACCTCCGAATTGCCGAGGCGGGCCTTGGTCTGACCCTCGAACTGCGGCTCGAGGACCTTCACCGAGAGGACGCAGGCGAGGCCCTCGCGGACGTCCTCGCCCGTGAGCCCCTCTTTGTCACCCTTGATGAAGTTGCGCTCCCGCGCGTAGTCGTTGAGCGTCCGGGTAAGGGCCGATCGTAGCCCGACGACGTGCGTGCCCCCGTCGACCGTGTTGATGTTGTTGACGAAGGCGAGGGTGGTGTCGTTGTACCCGTCGTTGTACTGGAGGGCCACCTCGATGTCGGTCTGGTCGCGTTTCGCGTGGAGGAAGATCGGCGAGGGCGAGAGCACATTCTTGCCGGCGTTGAGGTCGGTGACGAACTCCGTGATGCCGCCGGCGTGGTGGAACGTCACCACGGGGTCGGCGGTCCGTTCGTCCTGGAAGTGGATCGCCACCTGGGGGTTGAGGAAGGAGAGCTCCTTGAGCCGCCGTTCGACGATCTCCCGTTCGAAGTTTACGGTCTCGAAGATCGTCGAGTCCGGCTTGAACCTTTGCTCGGTGCCCGTGCCTTCGGCCTTGCCGACGACCTGCAGGGGGGAGACCGGGGCGCCTCGTTCGTACCGCTGGAAGTACTCGTGGCCCCCCCTCCGCACCCGGACCTCGAACCACTCGGAGAGGGCGTTGACGACGTGCAGGCCGACCCCGTGCAATCCCCCGGAGACCTTGTAGGTGTTCTTATCGAATTTCGAGCCCGCGTGCAGGACCGTCATGACGATCTCGAGCGCGGGGCGATGGTAGCGCGGATGTTCCTCCACCGGGATTCCTCGCCCGTTGTCGATGACCGTAACGGTCCCGTCCGCGTTCAGCGTGACCCACATCTCCGAGCAATACCCCGCGAGGACCTCATCGATCGAGTTCTCGACCACCTCCCAAACGAGGTGGTGAAGGCCACGGGCATCGGTCGACCCGATGTACATCCCGGGGCGCTTGCGGACGGCGCTCAGACCCTCGAGGATCTGGATCGAGCCGGCGTCGTAGGAACTCGCTTCGGGGGTCGGCTCAGCCATAGTGGAAATGACCCCGGAGGCAGGGGCAATTGGAAGACCCGGGCCCGCGCTATAAGGCTTGCTTTACTGATGAAGAATCGGGCCATGCGGACGGAGCTTCCGGGAGCTTGAACCGAGCGAGTTTTCCGGCCGCCCGGAGCCCGCGAAGGGCGAGAAACCCCCCCGAGCGGACCCTCTTTCGGAAATCGTTCATTGCCGATGCCGGGCACGGTACGAAATCGATAATACGACGGTCCGATGAATAGAGGCGGAGCCATGCCCGAGGAGAAGCCGGCCGCCGCGGAACCGCCCGCCGGGGCGGGTGCCGCGCCGGAACCGGCGAAGCCGACCGAACAGTCGGCTACGCCCGCTCCGAGTTCGCCACCGGAAGAGTCCACTCCTCCGGATTGGGAATCGCGATTCAAGTACGTGCTCGCGGACTTCGAGAACTACCGAAAGCGCAGCGAGCGCGACCGGGAGTCGATCCGACGACGGGCCGAGGCCGACATCTTGCGGACGTTCCTTCCGATCCATGACTCCTTCGAACGCGCCCGTGAATTCCTCCACGACGTCCCGGCCACCGACCCGGTGCGTCGAGGCATCGAACTTCTCGCCCGCGAATGGGACACGTTCCTGAAACGCGAAGGGATCGCACCGGTCGCGGAGGTCGGGCATCCGTTCGATTCGGACGAGCACGAGGTCGTGGGCGACGCTGCGCCGTCCCCGGGGCACTCACCGGGGACGGTCGCTGCGGTCGTGCAACAGGGGTACCGCTTCGGCGGGGGCCTCCTGCGACCTGCGAAGGTCCTCGTCGTGCGGGCGACCGCCGCGCCGGCAGAACCGACGGTGGCCCACGCGACCCGACGCGAAGGGGTCTCCGACTCCGGCCCTTCGGAGTGAGGTGGGCTGTTGGGACCCCGTTCTTCCGAGCTCCCCGGCTTCTACAAGCTCTCGGTCGAAGACCGCCGCCGCTTCGTCCAGCAGTGGGCCGGGCTCACCGACGCGGAAGCTCGAGCCTTTGACTTTCCGCCCGGAGTAGATCCGGCGATCTTGAGCCGCATGATCGAGAACGTGGTCGGAGCCTTCCCGCTACCGGTCGGCATTGCGACGAACTTCCAGATCAACGGCCAGGACTACCTTGTCCCGATGGTCATCGAGGAGCCAAGCGTGGTGGCGGCCGCTTCCAACGCGGCGAAGGTCGCCCGCGCCGGCGGGGGCTTCCATGTCCAAACGACGGCCCCGGTGATGATCGGCCAAGTGCAGCTACTCGACGTCGCCGACCCGGCGGCCGCCCGAGTCCGCATCCTGGGCGCCCGCGACGATCTCCTCGCGAAAGCGAACGCGAAGGACCCGATGCTCGTGAAGTTCGGCGGCGGGGCCCGGGACCTCGAGGTCCGCATCATCCCCACGCCCCGGGGGACGATGGTCGTAGTCCACCTCCTCGTCGACGCCCGGGACGCCGGCGGGATGAACGCCGTCAACACGATGTGCGAGGCACTCGCGCCCGAGCTCGCTCGGCTCGCCCGAGGACGGGCCGTGCTTCGGATCATCTCGAATCTCGCGGTCCACCGGCTCGCCCGGGCGACCGCTACGTTTCCGGCCGAGCTTCTGAAGACCGAGACCGCGAGCGGGGCCCAGGTCGTCGATGCCATCCTCGACGCCTATACCCTCGCCCTCGTCGATCCGTACCGGTGCGCGACCCACAACAAGGGGATCATGAACGGAATCTCCGCCGTGGTGGTCGCGACCGGGAACGACTTCCGCGCTATCGAGAGCGGGGCGCACACCTACGCGGCTTTCCTCGCCCGCGACGGCGGCGTTGTTCGGCCGCTCACGACCTACGAGAAGGACGCGGACGGGAACCTGGTCGGCACGATCGAGCTCCCGGCCGCCGTTGGGCTGATCGGCGGCGCCACGGCGGTGCACCCTACCGCGAAGGCGAACGTGAAGATCTTGGGCGTGAAGGGTGCTCAGGAACTGGCCGGAGTGCTCGCCGCGGTCGGCCTCGCCCAGAACTTTGCTGCCTTGAGGGCCCTGGCTACCGAAGGGATCCAGCGCGGCCACATGGAGCTACACGCCCGCAACATCGCGGTCACCGCGGGCGCGCGCCCAGTTGAGGTCGAGGCGGTCGTCGCCCGCCTCATCGAGGAGCACGCGATCCGGATCGACCGGGCCCGTGAGATCGTGGAGGAGCTACGCCGCCCGGCTCCGCCATAACGGTCGGGGTTCTGGCGCTCCAGGGCGACGTTCCGGAGCACCGGATCGCTTTCGAGCGCCTCTTGGGCCCCGGCTCGGTCGTCCTCGTCCGGCGCGAGGAGGATCTCGCGCGGATCGCGGCCCTCGCCATTCCGGGGGGCGAGAGCACCACGCTCTCCCGGCTCCTCGACGAGACGCGTCTACGTCGGGCCCTCACGGACCGGATCGAGGCGGGTCTACCGGTGCTCGCGACGTGCGCCGGCCTCATCCTCTTGAGCCGCAGGATCGAGCCAGCGCCCGGGGGGCGGGACCCGGTGCCGATCCCAGCCCTCGACGTCGATGTCCGACGGAACGATTATGGTCGCCAGCGGGAATCGTTCGAGAGCGGGGTGGAGGTCGAGGGGTTGACCGGCCCGCCGTTCCCCGGCGTCTTCATCCGAGCCCCGCGGATCCTCGAAGTGGGGTCGAATGCCCGCGCGTTCGCGCGGCGCGGCGAGGAGGTCGTCGGGGTACGGTCGGGACCGATCTGGGGGCTGACCTTCCACCCAGAGCTCTCGGGGGACTCCCGGCTCCACGAGCGGTTCCTCCTCGAGGCCGTCGGCGGTTCTCAGCCGAAGTAGACGAGGGCGAGCACCGCGGTGAACAACACGATACCGGCCCCGAGGGCGACCCAGTAGTACCAGTCCCCGATCTGCCGCGCGTCACCAAAGAAGATCGGGATCGGTCCGATCAAGACGAGTCCGCCCGTGCGAGCGGAGCCGGCCTCGGGCGCCGTGCCCGAATCACTTGGTTCCGGCGACCCGTTCTCCGGCCGCACGGCGCCCCCGAGCGCGATCCCGATGAATCCGAGGATGAGGAGGGCGACTCCGACGAGGAACCCGAGGGACGCCCCGACGAGGACCGGGATCACGACGACGAGGTAGACCCGGGTCGTCGCGGTGACGACCGAGGCGACGATCAGGGCGATCCCGGCGAGAACCGCGACGATCCCCGCGGCAGTGACGCGGTTGATCATCCTAGGGAACACGCCCATTCGAACTGATACCGATTTTGCCGGCGGATCGATCCCAAGTTGGCGGGGAATGTAGTCCCGGGGGCGGGACCGGGGCGGCTCTCACTTTGGGTACGCCGTTGGGCCCGTATCGTACCCAATTGCGCGTCAAACGGTGGGTATTTCAAGGATGAATCTCTCACGACTCCGTCCCATAATTTGAGTTGAGGGGCATCGCGTTGCTCCCCCTCGTCGACTTCCACTGCAGCACCGTCAGGATTACTAGGGAGCGACCAAACTCCCCGGATGTCCCTCGACGACCGACTTTACGACGCGATTCGACGAGATGAGACGGGGTTTCTGCTCCAAGTCGCCGATCAGGCCCTCCTCTCGTTATCCAAGCCTCCCGGGTGGACTCGTCGCACGACCGCTGGCCGCCCTCGGAAGCGGGGTCGGGGTCGCCCCGAGACGTATGGCTGGGCGCCGATGGCCAAGGTCCTGCTCTTCCAGAACGCCCTGGACCTCGACTATCGTCGCATGGAGGGTTACCTTCGCTCCGCCCCTGAGCTGTGTAGGCGAATGGGGTTGCGTCGACCACCTTCGCGCAACACGATCTGGCGAGCGTT
The DNA here is from genome assembly GCA_963696985.1 of uncultured Thermoplasmata archaeon. Lineage (GTDB taxonomy): Archaea > Thermoplasmatota > Thermoplasmata > Lutacidiplasmatales > UBA184 > Lutacidiplasma. Next base: position 573,553 of record CAVOMG010000001.1, read on the forward strand.
GCGCCGATTCCCGGAACCCTGGCTCCACCAGTTCAACGACGCGGTGCTGGCCGCCTTCAAAAAAAAGCGGGCCGACCTCGCCGCCGAACTCTCGGCGCGGACTCGACGGGGTTAGGCGAACACCGTCGGAGCGAGTGGCGAGCGTTCCGGGGCATGCGCCCCTGCCGACGACGACACTTCCGCAAGGCCCACATTGTCTGTGAGTGCCGATCGGTAGAGAAACCGATCCTGGCGTGGAAGCTCACGGCCTCTTGGCACGCAGACTCCCCCGAGTTCATCCCCCTCCTCGGCCAGATCCGTGGGCCGCTGGGAGACGTGTTGGGCGACTCGGCGTACACAAGTAGAGCCAACGCCCAGTATGTGGCGGACCGCGGTGGGGTGCCGTACCTCAAGCCGAAGTCCAACGCAACTCCTCGGCCGAGCCGTCATCCGGCATGGAAGCACATGGTCCGCCTTTTCCAGCATCGACCGGCGCGGTTCCATGCCCGGTACCGGTACCGAGTCAATGTCGAGGGGAAGTTCTCGTCGACCAAACGGTGTCAAGGACCGTTCCTGAGAGCTCGACACATCTGGACCCAGCGACGGGAGTACGGTTGGCGAGTGGTCGCCCACAACGCCGAGCTGTGTGCGCGCTCGCGACTGCGAGTGACGCTGAGCTGACCGAACGTCCTGCCTCCATCCCAACGGCCATCTGAACGACTCGCCTGGGGTCGGGCATGCCCCGACGGGACGATCCCAAGCTCGAGAAGTTGATCGAACAGGTCTCGGTGGACTGCGACAGCGAGGCCGACGTGGCCATGGGACTCTGCTACGCGATGCAGGAGCACCTGAAGTTCCCCTTCTCCGGCACCGTGGTGGGCGAGGAAGTTGTCGTGAATGGGGTCGAGGAAGGAGAGGGGACGGAGATTGTCGGCCTCTGCCAGCGCAAAGGGCGGACCTACCGAGTTCGATTGGACGACATCACGGTCCGCCGTCGGCCGAAGGGTGCCGAGTGGATCGATGCATACTACCAATTCCGAGGGAAGCGCTGAGGGGGTCCGGCCGGTCAATTATGGGACGGAGCCATCTCTCACCCTGCGTTAAGGGGACGAAATGACCGGAAAGGCTCCAACCACAGCAGGGATTCTGACGATCATCGGCGGCGTGTTCATCCTGATCGGCGGACTCGTCATCGCTACGGTCGGGGCCATCATCTCTTTCCTCTTCCCTGGACTCGGAGCGATCCTCGTGGTCGGCGGACTCTCCGTCGGAGTCCTGACCCTGATCATGGGGGTCCTGATGTTCGTGATGCCGGCGATGAAGACCATCTGGGGGGTCATCACGATCCTGCTCGCGATCGCCAGCCTTCCGTTCGGGCTCGGGGGTTTCATCATCGGATTCATCCTCGCGCTGATCGGCGGGATCATGGCGATCACGTACAAGGCCCCACCCGAGCCGATGATGCCCCCGCCGATGGGAATGATGGCCCCGCCGCCTCCCCCGCCCGCCTGAGCGGAACCGCTCGCCGCGGACCCGGGTCGGCCTCGCCGATTCCCGGGTCCACCCACTCAGTGGTAGGTATCGAAACGGTACGGCTCGAACGGCAGCTCCCCGAGCGCCATGAGGAACTCGGGGGGCGTGAGCATCGGACGGGGGTAGAGCCCGGCATCATCGAGCGCGATCCGCGGACAGGCCGTATTGACGTACGCTTCGATATCCCGCCCCTCAAGGTCCCGGGGATCGATCCGGTCGGAGAGCAAGATCGTGGCCGCCCGTCCGTGCCTTCGGGCCCGCTCGGCGAGCGTCGCCGCCATGGCGCTCCGGTTCTGACCCGCAAAGGTGGAGATCAGGATCCCGAACGATCGCGCATCGCGCGCGCTCGCCACGAGAAGCTGGCGCTTCCGGACGAGCGCCCCCCGATCGATCGGGGGAGAAAGGGTCCGTTGCAACGGGTCGAGGCTCCAGACCGGGAGGTCGGTCGCGAAAGCGAGGCCGATCGGATGGAAAGCTCCCGTGCCGACGAACAGGTAGGCGTCGACCCCGCTCCGGATCGACTGGGCGCTCGTGTAGTTGCACCCCAGGGCCTGGGCCGCATAGGCGAGCCGGTGGTCACCAGTACCCGGTCCGAAGTTCGATCCCTCGCTCGCTCAACGCCGCGGTCAGCGGTCCGACGAGATCGAGATGCTGGATCGAGGCGACCAACCCGAGCCGGCGCGGCAGACCAGCGGCGACCAGGACCTCGGCGAGCGGGGCAGGGTCGGCCGCGGGATATCGCATCTCGACGAAATACATCGGCCGGCTCCGGGGGACGTTCGGGATCGGGGAATGGCCTAGGACCACGAGGGCATCGGAGTCCGGGGTCTCCGAGGGACTCGGGAAGTCGCACGCCCCGAAGCAGGGGCGCATCGTCGTGACCACGGGGATCCCCGTCTCCCGTTGTAGAGTATCGGCAAGATCGTGGGCGTTGCGGACGAGCCCCGCAGGGACCTGGAGCGCGATCCGTCGGTGCCCGCCGCGCCGGACGGTCTCGAAGAGCTCCGCATCGAACCGGGGGAGGACGGTTAGCGGCGGAGCAGAGGGGATCGGGGGGCTCGGCGGGTCGAGGAACGCGAGGTCCCCTGCCGTGGGGCGATCGGGAGCCGGGCCAGACATTTCGACCTCCGGATTCGAACGGCCATCTCGGGGCTAAAGGCTTGAGGGTGGTCCGTTGGCGCCGGAGTTCTCGAGGGCTCCCAAGAGCCGGTCGATCGCTTCCCGATTGTCGGGGTAGTGGAGGTGGGCCTTCGCCTCAGCCGCGTCCCACCAAGCGAACGCCTCGTGCTCTTCCGAGAGTCTCGGGGTGACCTCCTGGTCGAGCTCGACCGCGAACCCGTGCAACCGCCAACGGCGGCCGTCCGGACCGTCGAACTCGACCTCCCAGTCGAGGGGCCAGCTCCGCTGCGGGTCGACGATCCCGGTCTCCTCGGCGAGTTCCCTTCGGAGGGCCGCGAGGAAGTCGGGATCGGTCGGCTCGACCTTCCCACTGACGGGGACCCAGATCCGGCCGCGGGCGGGTGGGCGGCGCAGGATGAGGAAGCGCGGCGGACGGCCGCAGAAGATGTACCCTTCGACGCACTCCTGTACGCCGGAAGCGGGGCTACCCGCCACCGCCGCCCCGCCGGGCCAGGATCGTCATGATCGCCTCCGCGGGTTCGCCGTTCGTTGCCGAGAGGGCCTGGATCGCCTCCGCGCGCTCCACGCCCCCCTGCTCCATGACGAGCCGAACGTCCTCCTCGGGAGGTCCCGTGGGGGCCGGCGGTTCCGCCGGTATCGTTCCCGAGGGCCCCGCGGGGCTCGCGGTCCGCGGGCGGGTCTCGGGGTTCCCCACGATCTGGTAGGTGGTGACCCCCTGGACGCTGATGATGGTCACCTCCGGGGCCCGGAAGACGTGGTCGACCTTCTTCGTCCGGACGATGACCTCCTCGACGCCGTCCAGGGGCTCGGAGGTCATCCCGAGCCGCCGCATCATCATCTGCATCTGGCGCGCGTTCCTCGGTCCTCCGGGCATCATGGTGCCGATCCTCCCCTGGTTCGCCGGCTCACGCGGGCGCGCTCACGGCTCCTCGTCGTCCCCCGAGGTCGCGGCCCGGATCTTCGCCTCGATCTCCTGGTCGCCCGGCATCTCCTCCTCGAGCGCCACCTTGCGGCCGGGCGCCCGTCGGTGCCGGCGCTCGTCGGCCTCGTGGACCCGGCGGGCCTGGCCCTCGATGTCGTCGAGGGCCGTGGTCACCGAGGCGAAGAAGCTCCAACCGGTCACGGTCGCGTAGTAGATCCCGCGGTCGGTCTGGACGCGGACGTGGACCGACGCCTCCCCGGAGCGGGTCGAATGGGGAGAGACGTCGAGGGAGAGCAGGAGAGGCCGGACGTGATGGGCCAGCCGGCGGAGGCCCTTCGCGATCAGTTGGTCGATCTCGGAAACGGTCTCGGGATCGGCCGAGCCCCGCAGGCCGTGGATCTGGACGTAAACGTCGCTGAGCTTCGAGGGTCCGGCCGCGGCCGCCTGCCCGACCGCGAGGCCGAGGAGGGCCGCCTGGGACACGATGCCGGTCGGCCGACGGGCGCTGACCAGGAAGACGCTCGAAACCTTCGCCCGGGTCATGGCGAGCGCCGCGTCTCCGGTGGAGGTGCCCGCGTCGACCGTTAGCGCCGGGCTGTGCATGATCGTTCCGACCTCGATGTCGCCGATCCGCCCGTAGCCCTTCGCGTCCCGCTTCCCGGGAAGGACGGGACGCCACAGGACATGGCCGAGGTCGGCGAGGCCGACCGCACCCACCAGCTGCCCCGAACGGTTCACGACCGGGAGCGGATGCTCCTCGAGGAGGCGCACGTGGCTAAAGAGCTTCGAGCACGGGTCGCGCTCGGCGATGAGCAGGTTCACCGGGGTCGCCATCTCTTCGACCCGGTGGTTCGCGAGGGTCGGGAGGTCGGGGAGGACCCGGATCAGGTCGGTGCGGGAGACGATGCCCAAGAGCTCCCCCGCTTCCCGACCACCGGCGCTGCCCGTAGCCCGACGGAAACGAGCTGCTCGGCGAGCTCGGGGTACTCGGCCGCGCCGGTGATCACCGGCGGGAGGACCATCAGGTGCTCGACCTTCATGGAGAGGGAGAGGTTCGTATGGCGGGCGATCGCGTCGAAGGTGATCATCCCGGCGAGCCGTCCGTTGCGAAGGACCGGGATCTCGTGGATCGACTTCGACCGCATCAGCCCGAGCGCCTTCGAAAGGGGGGCGTCGGTGGAGAGCGTGATCGGTCTCGGCGTCATCGAGCTCGCGGGCGCGGGGCCACGGTTTCGCCATATTCGCTCGCCGCGAGCCCGGGGGGTGTTAAGGGGTTTCCCCGACCTCCGGCGCCGCCTTCGGGCAGGGTTCAGCCGACGTCCCGGGCCATCTGGTAGCCGTTCTCGCCGTCCGAGTAGTACCCTCGGAGGAGGTCGGTGACTGAGAAACCGAACCGGGTGTAGAAGCGGATCGCCGTGGCGTTGCCCACCCGGACTTCGAGCGTCGCCCGGCGCATCGTTTTCTCCCGGCAGCGCGTGAGGAAGGCGTTCATCAGCTTCGTCCCGACCCCCCGTGTCCGGAACGGCCGGTCCACGGCGAACATCAAGACGCGCGCCTCGCCCGGGACCTGGCAGACCCCGAGGAGGAAGCCGACGGGCCGGTCCGACGGGTCGACGGCGATGAGGAACCCTTCCGGCCAGGACTGGCTGAGCGAGAAGTAGAGCGACGAATCGTAGTGCTCGTGGAGCGACTCCGCGACGATCCGGCTCACCGGCGAGACGTCCTTCCCGTCGAAGTTCCGCAGGGAGATCGGGGCGGCCGTGTCGCTCGGGTACGTGGCGGTGCCGGCACGGGAGACCGTCTCAGCGATACATCTCACCCGGGCCCCCCTCGTCCGGCGGCCGGAGCCCGGCGAGGGACTTCTCCTGCTGCTTCAGGGTCTGGCGGACCTCCGCCTCGATCTCCTCGGCCTTCTCGCGGAGGGGTTTCGTGTCGAGCACGAGGAGCGGGACGAGCGGGTTGATCGACTCGATCACCTTGGCCGCGGCCCGCGCGTCGGGGAAGTCCTTGTGAGCTTGGGCGACCAGGCAGAGGACCGGGAGCTGCCGACCGATCGCGGAGAGGAGGAGGCCGCCCGCGAACCCGGTGACCACCCCGTTCGCCGGCTCGAAGGAGTACTTCGCGAGGAGCGGGGCCGCCGCCCGGTTCGTCATGGCCACGATCCGGGCGTCGCCGCGGACCTGTTCGTCGACCGGCTGCCCCTCGACGACCACGAGGAGCTGGATCCCCCGGGACTCCGCCCAGTCGAGGAGCCGGCGGGAGAGCGCCGGGAGGAGATCGGGCGGGGGCTGGATGTCAGAGATCGCGACGACGAGCTGCTGACAGGAGCGGTCGACCCCGCACACGAGCTTGCTGACGTAGAACCGGACGGGGGCGTTCACGATCCCCTCCTCCATGATCACGGTCGGGGGGAACCGCTCGCTCGTCATGTACGCCACGTTCGTCATGTCGAGGGCGTGGACGAGGTAGGAGGCCGCCACCGAGCCCACGAGTCCGTGAGTCGGGAAGCCGATCACCATCATGGCGCCCTGGAGCGGCTCGTCGCGAGTCTCGATGATGCGGATCTCCTCCGCGGGGTCCGCCATGTTCATCGAATCCGATGAGGGGGGCCCGTCTTAAAACGTTCCAACGGCGACCCGGTTGGCTGGCACCAACGGCGAGGCGAGATCGACCCGAAGGCCCGGGTCGGAAGGCGGAAACTTCCGGGCCGCCGGGCGCCGGGGGATCCTCCCCTCGGAATCGCAAAGGCATAAGCTTGGGAGACTTTACGGTCGAATGCCGCCCGGGGACTGGGTGGTGTTGCGTGGAATGGAGGGAACGGCTAGCCGGTGAAGCGCCAGATGGTGGATATGCTCGCGGATCTCGTCAAGATCCCGAGCGATCCCTTCGCCGACAAGCAGGAGGTCCTCGACTACGTCCAGTCGTTCACGGACCAGATCCGGATGCGCAACACGCTCTTCGGAGACCCGCAAGCCCCGGCCCTCCTCGCGGAGTACGGGCAGAGCGGCGTGGTCCTCTCCGGCCACCTCGACACCCCGCCCATCGGGGACTACTGGAGCTTCTCCCAGAGCCAGCTCGCCTCGGGCCGGATGTACGGCCGAGGCACCGCGGACATGAAAGGGACGGTCATCGCGATGATGCAGGCCGCCCAGGACCTCGTCGCGCGCAAGATCCCCGTCGTGCTCGCGCTGACGACGGACGAGGAGACCACGATGCAGGGCGCGCTCGCCCTTGCGAAGACCCTCCCCATGCGCCGCGCGAAGGCGATCGTCGTCGGAGAGCCAACCGGTCTCAAGGTGGCCTACGCCGAGAAGGGCGTCCTCGACCTCGCGATCGAGACCCGCGGCAAGGCGGCCCACGGGGCGATGCCGCACCTCGGGGAGAACGCCGTCTCGAAGATGATGCGGATCCTTCGGGGGCTCGAGGGATTCAAGGGCCGGATCGCGCACCCCGAGCTCGGCTCGGTCACGATCAATATCGGGACGCTCAACGGCGGCACCCGGATCAATGTCGTTCCGAACCGCGCGACCGCGGAGGTCGACATCCGCTTCCCGCCCCCGTACTCCCCGACGTCCTCTACCGGGAGATCGAGGAGCATCTTCGCCGGATCAAGACCCCCTTCACCCTGCGCCGCATCCTGTCGATGCCGTCGGTCCAGATCGACCCGAACGCCGATCACGTTCGGATCCTGCGGGAGGTCGCCGGGGCGGAGTCCGCCGTCCTCGTGCACGCCTCCGAGGCCGTCAGCTACTCCCAGGTGAACCCGAGGGTCGTGATCTTCGGCGCCGGCGAGGAGGAGCTCTCCCACCAGGCGAACGAGTACGTCAAGATCGAGGCGGTGGCGCGCGCCGCGGAGGTCTACAAGAAGTACGCCCTCCGATTGAGCCAGACGAGGGCCGGGTAGGCCCGGCCCGTGAGGATCGCCGAGCTCTCGACCCGCTACCCGCCGGGGCCCGGCGGCGTCGAGCGCCACGTTCGGGAGATCTCGACCCGCTTCGCGGCCCGCGGCGACACGGTGAGCGTGTTCACCTCGGACCTGTATCGGGAGTTCCCGATCGAGCGGCTCGACCTGACGGTCCCCCGCGAAGAGACGCTCGACGGGGTCCGCATCCACCGGCTCCCCGTTCGCTCCCTGCCGGGCGAGCTCCACTACCCGTTCTTCCGGGGCCTCGGGCGGGCGCTCGACCGGGACGCGCCGGAGATCGTCCACGTCCACACTTACGGCACGCACCACGCCTCCGTGGCGCGCCGGTTCTCCCGGCGCAGCTCGACCCCCTACGTGCTGACGGCCCACTACCACCCGATCTGGTCGATCGAGGGCGGCTGGCTGCGCCACCGGATCCGCGGGTTCTACGATCGCCTCCTCGCCGCCCCCGTCGTCGCCTCCGCCCGGGCCCTCATCGTGCAGAGCGCCGAGGAGGAACGGCTGATCCGTGAGAACGGCTTCCCGCTCCCGCGGGTCGTCCGCATCGCCCCCGGGTACACCCCGCTCCCGCCGCCGATCCCCGGGGATTGGCCCTTCGCCCGATCCCTCGGGCTCCCCGGCCCGTTCGTCCTCTTCACCGGACGCCTCGCATCGAACAAGGGGTTCCGGGCCTTCCTGCCGGCGTTCGCCCGGCTCCACCAGCACGACCCGACGGCCAGCCTCGTCCTGGTCGGCGCCGACGGCGGCCAGCGGCCCACGATCGAAGCGCTCGCGGCAGAGCTCGGGATCGCGCCGGCGGTCCGGATCGTCGGGTTCGTCGCCGAGGAGGCCCGGCTCGCCGCGGCGTTCCGGGAGGCCCGGATCTTCGTGCTGCCGAGCGAGTACGAGGCGTTCGGCCTCGTCCTACTCGAGGCGCTCGCCCAGGGAACCCCCGTGATCGCCTCGCGCGTCGGGGGCATCCCGGAGTTCATCGAGGAGGGACGCGCCGGGCTGCTCGTACCACCGGGGGATGCCGGGGCCCTCGGCGAGGCGATGCTCGCCCTCTGGGACGATCCCGATCGGCGCGCCCGGATGGGCCAGTATGGCCGCACCCAGGTGGTCCCGAGGTACACCTGGGACGGGGTCGTCGCCCAATTGAGCGACCTCTTCGAAGGGATCGTTGGCCGATGAGGGTCGCCCAGATCACCCTGCGGTTCGACGCGCCGGGCGGGGTCGAGACGACCGTCCGAGAGCTCGCGCGGCGGCTCCGGTCGGCGGGAGAGTCCGTGGACGTCTACGCGAGCGACCTCTACGACGAGGCCCGCTGGGAACGTCGGACAGGGTGGGCGGAGGCCGTCGACGGCGTCCCGGTCCACCGGTTCCCCGTCTACAAGCGCCTGATCCCCGGCCTCACGATGCCGCTCATGGTCGGCCTCGTGGGGGCGCTCGACCGGGACCGTCCGGACCTCCTGCACGCCCACTCGCACCGCTATGGGCATGTCCTCGAGTCCGCCCTCGTGGCGCGCACGCTCGGGCTCCCGCTCATCGTCTCGACCCACTTCCATCCGCCGCATCCGGGGGAGCCTGCCCACAAGCGCGCCTTGCTGCGAGTCCAGGATCATCTGTTCGGGATGAGCGCCTACCGGGTCGCCCGGGCGCTCGTCGTCGAGACCGAGGGGGAGGCCCGCCAGGTGGCCGAGTTCGCGCCCCGATCGCGGATCCGGGTCATCCCGCCCGGCATCGATCTCGGCGAGTGGCCCGCCCGACCAAGCGACCGGGCGCCGCCGGGCCTACCCGACCGCTACATCCTGTTCGCCGGGCGGGTCGCCTCGAACAAAGGACTCCCGGGGCTGGTCCGGGCGATGGCGCGCGTCCCGGCAGGGGAGCGATTGCCCCTCGTCATCGTCGGGCAGGACTGGGGGGCCCGGGCGGAGGTCGAACGGGCGGCCCGGGAGGCGGGGATCCCCGACGGGATCATCTGGCTGGGCCACGTGACCGATCCGGCCCAGTACCGGGCGACGTTCCGAGGAGCCGTCGCCTTCGTGCTCCCCTCGCAGTACGAGGCGTTCGGGCTCGTGCTCCTCGAAGCGATGGCGTCGGGGGTGCCGGTGATCGCGACCGCCGTCGGGGGCGTGCCCGAGGTCCTCGACGGTGGACGCGCGGGCCGGCTCGTTCCGCCGGGCGACGAGGGGGCGCTCCGCGGGGCGCTCCGCGAGGTCCTCCAGAACCCGGCCCTCCAACAGGAGCTACGGACTGCCGGGCTCGCCCGGGTCGAAAACTATCGCTGGGAGCGTTCTGTCGAGGCCCACCGGGCCCTCTATCGGGAGTGCGTCGGCGGCCGCTGAAAGCGGAGTCGCCGCAGCTCCTCCCCGACCTTCCGGAGTTCGGCCCTCTCCGGCTCTCGCTGGACCGCCGAAGTGGCGATCAAGAAGGTTCCGACCCAGCGGGCGATCATGCCCGGATGTCCTGGCCGTACGACCTTAGGATCGCGAGTCCGCGCTCGAGCAACGGCCGGGAGGCGGCAAAGGAGAGGCGAAGGTGGCGGCTCCCGAGATGGCCGAAAGCGTCGCCCGGCGTGGTGATGAGGCCCCGACCGAGCAGGGCGTGGGCGACCTCCGAAGCCGTGCCCGGCCAGTCGAAGCGGGGGAAGGCGTAGAACGCTCCCGCGGGGGGGACGCACGTGAGCCCCGGGATCCGGTTGAGGCCGCGGACGACGAGCGTGCGGCGGCGTCGGAACTCCTCGAGCATGGGGCGGGTCACCGACGGGCCCGCTTCGAGGCCGGCGAGCGCGGCGATCTGGGCCGGCGTCGACGAGCAGGCCATGAGGTGGTAATGGATCTTGTTGATGTCGACCGCCAGCGCCCGGGGCGCGACGAGGAACCCGAGCCGCCAGCCGGTCATCGCGAGCCGCTTGGAGAAGGAGTTCGCGATGATCGCCCGGTCGCTCCGTCCCCAGAACGACGCGAAGCGGCCCCGGTACACCATGCCATCGTAGACCTCGTCGGAAACGAGGTAGAGCTCATGGGCCTCGGCGAACGCGGTGAGCCGGTCGACCGTCGTCGAGTCGAACACCGCCCCCGTCGGGTTCGAGGGGCTGTTCACCACGATCGCCCGAGTCCGAGGCGTGACGAGAGACTCGAGCTGCTCGAAGTCGGGGCGGAACCCCTTACCCTCGTCGAGCGCGTACGGTACCGGACTCGCCCCCGCGAGGCGGGCGTGGGGGGCGTAGAGCACGAACCCGGGGTCCGGGACGAGCACCTCGTCGCCGGGATCGTAGAGGGCGAGGGCGATCGACATGAGAGCCTCGGAGCCGCCTCCGGAGACGATGACGTTCTCGACCGAAGTCGTGGGGTCCCGGTCCTGGTAGAGGGTGGCGATCTTCGCCCGAAGGTTCGTCAAGCCCGCCGACGGTCCATAATGGTTCTGCCCATGTCGGACCGCCTCGCAGAGCGCGTCGAGGACGACCTTGGGGGGGTCGAAATCGGGCTCGCCGAGGCCGAGGTTGATCGCGTCGGGGGGGGCCCCCTCGAACATCTTGCGGATGCCGGAGATCTCGACCTCGCGCGCCCGCTGGGCGACCACCTCGGCGGAAACGGGGGTGCCCTTCTTTACGGTTGTGTCCTCGCCGCGATCGGGGCCGTCGGCCGCGTTCGGCCACCGCCGGTCGAAGTGCCTTTTACCCCGCTCGCCCAGGGGGTCTTAGGGACTCGAGATGCCGGTCACGGTGGTTGTGGGCGCCCAGTTCGGCGACGAGGCGAAGGGGAAGATCTCGGACTTCCTCGCCTCCGAGTACCGCTACGTGGTGCGCACCGGGGGCGGCCCGAACGCGGGCCACTCGATCCACCTCGCCGGAGGAAACGTGGTGCTCCACCAGCTGGCCTGTGGGGTCCTGCGCGCGGGGGTCGCCGGGGTGAGCGGCCCGGGAATGGTCGTGAACCCGTTCGCCTTGGAGACCGAGCTCCAGGACCTCGAGGCCCGGCACCTCCTCAAAGGCGAGCTGATCCTCTCCGACCGGGCCCACGTGCTGCTCCCGCTCCATGAGATCGAGGACGGATGGGAGGAGTCCCTCCGGTCCTCGCACGCTCCGGGGTCGGCCCTTGGGACGACTCGCCGGGGGATCGGACCGGCGTACTCGGACCGGTACCGGCCGGTGGGGGATCCGGATGGGGGACCTCGTCCGGCCGAGCGAGCTCGCCGAACGCCTCGAGATGCTCTACCTTCGCAAGGCGCACCTTCCCGGGCTTCCCGACCGCGCCGGCCTTCAAGCCTCGCTTTCCGAGGTCGGCGCGCGGCTCGCCCCGTACATCCGTTCGACCGAGCCGATCCTCTGGGATGCGCTCGACCGCGGCGAGGGGATCCTCCTCGAGGGGGCCCAGAGCGCGCTGCTCGACGTCGACTTCGGGACCTACCCCTACGTCACGAGCTCCCACCCCACGAGCGCGGGCGCGCTCGTCGGCAGCGGGATCCCGCCCCCGAGCTCGACGAGGTGATCGGGGTGACGAAGGCCTACGCCACCCGCGTCGGCACCGGTCCGTTCCCGACGGAGCTCGAGGGGGACCTCGGTGAATACCTGCGGCGCGAAGGGGGCGAGCGAGGGGCGACGACGGGCCGCCCTCGTCGGTGCGGATGGATCGACCTCGTCCTCCTCCGCTACGCCGCGCGTCTCAATGGGTTCACCTCGCTCGCGGTCACCAAGGTCGACGTCCTCGGGGGCCTCGAGGAGGTCCCGGTCTGCACCGGCTACGTGACGCCGTCGGGAGAGACGCTGACGTCGTTCCCGCCCTCCTCCGCCGAAGAGCTCGGGCGCGTCCAGCCCGTCTACGAGCGATTCCCCTCCTGGCCGCCGTTCACCGAGCGCCTCAAGGAGCGCCTCCGTCGCGAGGGTCCTCGGGCGCTTCCCTCGACCCTAAGGAGGTTCCTCGCCTACCTCGCGACCCAAACGCGCGTTCCGGTCGAGTGGGTCAGCTACGGACCGCGGCGCGAGGAGACCCTCTGGATGGGCCGGGGCGCGTCGACCCGGGCGACGCACGATCTCTCCGAATGGTCCGGGTAGTTCCCACCGCGGGCTGGCCGAACTGTGTCGGTCGACCTATTCCTGTACGTGGCTCTGGCCGCGGGCATCGTTCTCGGCCGGGTCCTCCCGCACCCCGGGCCGTGGGTCGGGCGCGCCACCCTCGCGGCGGTCTTTGCCTTGGTCGGTGCGCTGGGCCTCGGTACTGAGCGTGCTCCCGACCTCTAGCTTCCTCGCCGCGATCCCGGTCGCCCTCCTCTTCGCCGGGGTGATCCTCGCGGCCACGGTCCTCGTCGAGCAGCTCTGGGTGCGGGAGCGCCACCGGCAGGCTCCGGACCCGGCGATCGTCTCCGCCGGTTCCCCCCGTCGGTTCCTTCTGCCCCCCGCGCTCCTCGTCGCGCTCGGGGCCGGCCTCGCCCTCGGACACGTCGTGACCTGGCCGGGCGGAACGATCCTCACCGACGCGCTCTACGTCCTCCTCTTCCTCGTGGGGTTCGATCTCAAGCTGCGCTGGGCGGCCTCGCGCACGATCGCGATCCCCCTCGGAGCCGCGGTCGCCGGCGCATTCGCGGGCGGCCTTGTCATGTCCACGGCCTTCGGCGTCCCCCTCCGCCTCTCTTTCGCGACCTCCTTCGCTTTTGGTTGGTACTCCCTGGCGGGGCCCCTCGTCGCCCAGTCCGCCGGCGCGACCGCCGGGCTCGTCGCCTTCCTCACGAACTTCCTCCGGGAGAACGCCACGATGGTGAGCGCCCCGCTCGTCGGTTCGCGACTCCGGGGAGAAGGGTTGGCGGCGATGGGCGGAGCGACTTCCCTCGACACCACGCTGTACTTCATCACCCGCTATGGCGACCCGGACGCCGGCACGCTCGCCCTCTCGACGGGCCTCATCCTGACCCTCGCGGCCGGCGTGATCGTCCCGGGGCTGCTCGGCCTTGGGGGGTGACGTTTAAGTTCGCGCCCGGTCCCGGCGGAGCACGGCGGGCTCGTAGTCCAGCGGTTAAGACGTCGCTCTCACACAGCGAAGATCGCCGGTTCAAATCCGGCCGAGCCCATTGACCTTACGGGCCCGTGGGCTCCTCGGGTCCCGGATCCGTCGAGCCCCTCGACGCGCCCGGCGGAGGTTTCTCGTGCCTCCGCCTTCCGGCGGGCCGCCCGAGCTCACCCCGGGAAAACCGCACGCCCGTGAATCGCGACCCGGAGGTCGACGTCAAGTCGAATCCACTTCGCGTTCATGGTCGCCTAGGCGGTCTCCCTTGAGGAGGCGAGGAAGATGCTGACGGGGACGCCGGTGATCCTGCTGAGGGAAGGGACGGAGCGGACCACGGGCCAGGATGCCCTGCATGAGAACATCGCGGCGGCGCGAGCGCTCGCCGACTCCCTGCGCTCGACGCTCGGACCTCGAGGCCTCGACAAGATGTTGGTCTCTTCGACGGGCGATGTGGTGATCACCAACGACGGGGCGACGATCCTCAAGACGATCGAGATCCAGAACCCGGCGAGCAAGATGCTCGCGGAAGTGGCGAAGGCGCAGGACCAGGAGTGCGGGGACGGCACGAAGACCTCGGTGATCCTGACCGGTGAGCTCCTCAAGCACGCCGAGGAGCTGCTCGACGAGCGGATCCACCCGACCCGCATCGTCGAGGGCTACCGAATCGCCGCGGCGCGGGCGATCCGGACGCTCGCGAGCATCGCCCGTCCCGTGAACCGGAGCGACACGCCCCTCCTCCGGAAGATCGCCACGACGTCGATGATGTCGAAGGGGATCGCGGGGGACCGGGAGCTCCTCGCCGACCTGGCCGTGCGGGCGGTCGACGCGGTGCTCGAAGCGCGCGCCGGTCGGCTCGTGTGCGACAAGAAGAACGTCCAGATCGTGAAGCGGAACGGCGAGCGCGTCGCCGACTCCGAGCTCGTCTACGGCCACGTCGTCGAGCACGAGCGCCTCCGGCCCGACATGCCCGATCGGGTTGCCGCGGCCCGCATCGCCCTTCTCGAGGCGCCGCTCGAGGTCAAGAAACCCGAGTTCGGCGCGGAGATCCGGATCTCCGACCCCACGAAGATCCAGGGCTTCCTCGACGAGGAGGAGCGCTTCCTCCTCGCCATGGTCGAGGCGGTCCGGGCCAGCGGGGCGAATGTCCTCTTCGTGGAGAAGGGGATCGACGACCTGGCCGCCGAAGCCCTCGCCCGCGCGGGGATCTACGCCGTCCGCCAGGTCGCCCGAAAGGACCTCGAGCTGCTCGCTCGAGCCACGGGCGCCCGTCTGGGCGATCGGGCCGGGGGCCTCGAGCCGGGCGACCTCGGCCGGGCCGACCTCGTGGAGGAGCGGACGGTCGGAGAGGGAAAGGTGACCATCGTGAGCGGCGCCCCAGCGGCCCGGTCGGTCACCCTCCTCCTGCGGGGGGGAACCGCCCACGTCGTGGACGAGGCGGAGCGCTCGATCGAGGACGCCGTCGCGACCGTCGCCATCGCCCTCGAGGACGGCGAGGTCGTCACGGGCGCGGGGGCGGCCGCGGCCGAGCTCGCGAAGGACCTGCGTGACTTCGCGAGCTCCGTCCCCGGGCGGGAGCAGATGGCGGTCCGGGCGTTCGCGGACGCGCTGGAGACCCTCCCCACGATCCTCGCTGAGAATGCGGGGATGGGCACCATCGATACCCTCCTCGAGATCCGCCGGCGGCACGCGCTCGGCGACGTCCATGCCGGCGTTGACGTGGCTCGCGGGCGGGTTGCCGACATGCGGGAGGAGGCGGTCGAGCCGATCCGGGTCGGCCGGCAGGTCCTCCAAGGCGCGACGGAGACCGCTTCCATGCTCCTGCGGATCGACGAAGTGATCGCCGCCCACCCGACCTCGCCGGACGGCCCGCCGGGCGGTCCGGGACCCGGGGGGAGGTGAGGGCGCGGCCGTGTTCGAGCGTCGTCCCCGCCCCCAATGCTCCTGGACGGGCGTCTTCTCCGACAGCCTCGAGGCGATTCCCTGCGGGAAGGTCGCGGACGGGTTCATCGAGGCGGGGAGCGGACGCCGGGTCTACACGTGCGAAGAGCACCTTTCGAACACCCGGGAACGCGCCGGGGGCGGACGGTTCATCCATGGCTACCACCCCGAGGACGCGCTCGCCCCGGTCCCCTACCACGTCATCTCCCGGCCGATCCGCCACCCAACGAGCGGGATCGGCGAGAACTCCTAGGGCGGAGATCTGTACCGGGGAATCCCCTCACCCCGACCCAGCAAGAGGGAGCCCGTTAGGTCCGTGGGGCGCCGGAGCGGGCCGGGATCCCGTCGGGCTCGGGAGGGGGGGCCGCCGCGGGGCCCCGGTCCCGCCGGCGCGAGGTGAAGACGACCAGGATGGCCATCGCCGCGAGCGCGGCGACGACCCCGGCGGCCACGGCGAGCAAGGCGTAGTGCGGTTCCGCCGCGGCCGTCCACTCGAACGCGAGCCCTGCGAACATCGCGGCGACGAGCGGCACGATCCCCGAGCTCCGGGAGAAGTGGGGGTCCCAGGGGTCGGGGCCCGCGCCCGCGTGGGGCGGGCGCTCGAGCAGCGCGAGGACGACCGCGAGCGCCGCGATCACGCCGAGCCCGAGGAAGATCGGGTCGGCGACCGCGGCGAGCGGCGGGGGAGCGACGGGCGGGTTCCCCTGGAACCACGCTCCGAGGACGCCCACCTGCTGGGTGTTGACCTTGGAGAAGGCGACGAGCCAGCCGATCGATCCGTCCGGAACCCCCGGCGTGCTCGCCTCGGCACTTGTGGCGACGAGGTCGATGAGGGCACCGAGCCCCGCCTCGACCCCGATCAACGTGACCAGCCGCGACTCGCGCCAGACCAGGAGGCCCGCGAGAATGGCGAGCGGGGCGCCGAGGAGCACTCCGGCGCCCACGTCGGCCCAGATCCCGGTCGGGTCGCCGTTCGAGAACGCCATACCCACCCCGGCGATCATCGCGAGGACCCAGGCGGGGAGGAACCAGCGTCCCCGGCTCTCGGGGAAGACGAGCTCGAGCAGGGGGATGCCCATCGCGATGACCACGAGGGCGACGGTGACGTCCCACGCCTCGAACCGCTGGAAGCCGAGGAGCGTCGCGTAGAGGAAGACCGGGGCGATGAGCAGGCCCCGGACGCTCGAGAACTTCATCCCGCCCCCCACGCCCGCATCTGGCCGTAGGCCGTGATCACCTTCGTCCCGGCGCCCCGACGGTCGAAGACGTACGTCGGGACCGCGCCGGCCCGCAGCTCCGCGATGACCCGGTGCCGGCGGAGGCGGTCCTCCTCATCGGCCCAGGCGAGGGCTCGCTGGAAGACGGGGTCCTCCCCGGCCGAATAGAACGTCGCGAGGTCCGGCAGGAAGACGTAGAGGTGGTGACCGCGCGCCTTGAAGTGGGCGTACGCCCGCTCGAGCCCGGTGAGCGGGCGATCGAGGGTGCTGAAGAGGAGGACGTGGGCGCCGTGCCTCAGCCGCGCCCCGACCGCGTCGAGCACCGAGCCGATGTCGAAGTTGCCGGGCTGGACCCCGAGGATCCCGACGTTCTCGTAGAGTCGCCGGAAGTGGGCCGGTCCCCGGGAGGGCCTCAGGTATTGGCGGACCCGATCCGAGTAGGTCAAAAGCCCGAGCCGGTCCTCGCCGCTCCGCTGGGCGTAGCCGGCGATCATCGTGGCCGCTTCGCACGCCCGGTCGAGGATGTTCTCCCCGGTGGGGCCGGCGAGCATCGCCGGACTCACGTCGACCACCAGCAACACGTCCTGTCGGCTCTCCTGATCGAACTCCCGGACGACGAGGTCCTTGGCGGTCGACCGCCTCCAGGCGACGTGCCGGATATCGTCGGAATACTGGTAGGGCCGCAGCGCCCGGAACTCGGTCCCGTATCCACGGTGGCGCAGCTGCATGCGGCCTTGCACCCGGGTGAAGATCCGGCGTCGCAAGGAACCGGGTTTTCGGACCGGGTTCTCCGGGACGATCTGGATCGGCCGTTCGGTGGGAAGGAGCACCCGGCGCTCGGCGAGCCCCAGGCGGCTGCGGACCCGGACGTACGACGGGCCGAGGACGTAGCTCCCGCGAAGGCGGGCATCGAACCGTGTCGTGAGGACTCGCGTTTCGCCGGGGGCCCACCAGCCGCCGAGCCTCGGCATCGGGCCGTGGACGCTCAGGGAGTCGGGCAGCGTGTCGAAGAGCTCGGCGACGAGGCCGGAAGCGCCGACGTATCGGACGGTGACCTCGGTGTGGCCGGGGGTGCCGACGGCGTGCCGGATCGAGCTCGAGCTCCTTCGGACCTCGAACGCCGACGGAGAGAGGTCGAGGGAGTCGACGTGGAAGAGCAGGATCTCGGCCGACAGGAAGGCGAAGGCGACCAGGGCGATCAGGAGGAGGAGGTAGTGGAGGATGTAGAGCGAAAGGAGGAGGGCGCCGAGCGCGGCGAGGAGCGATTCCCAACCCCGATGGGTGATCATCGGACCTTCCCTTCGGCGCCGCCCGGTCCCGCTACGGGACCCCCCCTCATCGGGGGACGGCCCGGCGTTCGAGGCTCTCGGTGAGGACCTTCCGAAGGATCGGCTCGAGCCCGCCGGTCCCTTCGGAGTACGCCGCGGCGACGAGCTCTGGCTGGAGCGCGATGCGGTGGTTGAGGACCCAGAAGGCGACCGATTTCACGTCGTCGGGGGTGACGTAGCTCCGGCCCGCGAAGAGCGCCTCGGCCTTCGCGGCCCGCGCGAACTGCACGCCGGCCCTCGGCGACGCCCCGATCATGATGTTCGGGTCGGTCCGGGTCTCTCGGATGATCGAGACGATGTAGTGGAGGACGTCCTCGGAGAGGAAGATCGTGTAGGCGGCATCGCGGTACGTGACGAGGTCGCCAGCGTCGAGCGTCGCCGGCGGGAGGCGGGCCGCCGGCGCCTTCGAGTGCTGACTCACCACGATCCGCTCGTCGGCCTCGCTCGGGTAGCCGATCAGGATCCGGAAGAGGAGCCGGTCGAGCTCCGCCTCGGGGAGCGGGTACGTCCCCTCCTGCTCGATCGGGTTCTGGGTCGCGATGACGATGAACGGGCTCGGGACCGGGTGCGGGACCCCGTCGACGGTCACCTGCCGCTCCTGCATCGCCTCGAGCAGCGCGGACTGGACCTTCGGCGGTGCCCGGTTGATCTCGTCGGCGAGGATCACGTTCGCGAAGATCGGCCCCGGGCGGTACTCGAAGCCGCCCGAGGAGGGGTTCAGGACGACGGCCCCCACGATGTCGGAGGGGAGCATGTCTGGGGTGAACTGGATCCGCTTGAACGAGAGCCGAAGGCTATCGGCGAACCGGCGGACGAGGAACGTCTTCGCGATCCCCGGGGCGCCCTCGAGGAGGACGTGTCCCTCGGAGACGAGGGCGATGGCGAGGAGCCTCACGATCTCGTCGTAGCCGATGACCATGCGGCCGACCGACTCCTGGAGCGACCGGAGGGCGTCGGCCGGCGAAAGGCCGCTCGGTCCGAAGAACTTCGAGGGGGTGGCGGGCGCCGGGGCCCGCGCGGGGACCGTGGGAAGCGTGGGAGCAGCGGCCGCGGTGGTCGCCGAACGGCCGTGCTCCACGGCCGGGGGCGGCGGCGTCATGCGCCGCCTCCGAGCGACGGAACGGTGATCCGGGCGACCTCGTCGAGGAGCGGCCCGAGCCGGGCCCGGAACCTCGCGCGCAGCTCGGCGCGGCTCCGCCAGAAGTCCCACCGGAGCCAGATGCCGGCCTCCCGACGCGCAGCGACGTCCTTCAACGCCTCGAGCTCGTGGCCGAGCTTTCGAAGGGCGACCGCCTCCGGCGCGCGCGCGGCGAGGGCCCGGCGCGCGCCCCACGTCGTCGCGGGGAGCCGTTCGAAGGAGATCCCAAGGCGGCTGTGGCACGCCCGGTCGAGCCGCTCCATCGCCCGGGTGAGGAGCTCCGTGAACTGGCCGGTCTCGTAGGCGTGGTAGGCGCGAGAGATCGGGTCGCGGTCCGGCACGGGGCGGGGGATCGTGCGGACGATCCGCACGGGCGGGTCGCGGATGTTCCAAGCGGCCCAGACCGCGAACGATCCGGCGAGCAGGACCGTGGGCAAGGCGAGCACGGGGGTCTCCAGGATCGCGATCCAGTTCATTCGGAGGCCCCCGATCCGGGTGGCTCTGGGACGGGTTCGGGGGTGGGCGGCTCGGGCGGGGTAGGGACCGCGGACCGCTCGCCGTCCTTCGGCTGGAGGAAGAGACGCCACATCGGTCGGGCGGCATAGAGGCTTTTCAGGATCGAGACGAGCGCCTCGGGATCCTCCCGGGCGCCCGGAGGTCCATAGCGCAGTGGGGCGTAGAGTTCGTACAGTCGCTCGAGGAACTCGGGGAGGTGGCGCATCGCCGGGGTCGTGCGGGTGCGAAGGAACTCCTCGTGGGTCATTCCCGTCGGGAAGGAGACCCGGAAGGCGCGGGCGAGGTCGGAGGCCGCGGCCGGGTAGGCGACCCGCATCGCCGCGGCGTACTCCCTCTTCGCGAGGAGGCGGTTCACCTCGGTGATCACGGGGATCTCCACCGCCGTGATCTGCTCGACGATCTCGGGCGAAACAGGCGGGGGTTTGCGCCACCACGGATTCATCGAGGGCTGCCTCCGAACGCTCCCCAGCGGGGTGCGGCTCGCGGCCCCATCCGGGTCGGGGCCTTAAACTTCCGGCCGGCCCCCATCCCCACGTCCCATGCCCCCCGCGCGCGACGTTCCCCGGGTCTCTCGGAGCGTCCGGGCGCCCCGCCGGGCTCCGATCGCGATCGCGTACAGGGTGCCGACGATCATCAGGAACGCCGGGGCGGCGAGGAGGGCGATGAGCGCCGGCCCGCCGATCGGGAAGAACGGGGATCCCGTCGCGCCCGAACCCCCGGGCCCGAGCGGGCATCCCGATAGGCACGACGGCTTGAGGTGGAGCGTCAACGGGGGCAGCACCGTGTTGTACCCCAGGACCACCGTGGTGGAGTTCGGGAAGTAGCCGGGTGCCTCGCCGAGGACCAGGGTGCGCCCCGGGGGCAAAAGGTCGGTGCCGTTCGCCCATCCCACCGGGTTGGTCTTCAGCGCCGGGTCGTCGCCGAACCGGACCGTGCCATCGGAGATGGCGAGGCCGGTGTTCGCGTCGATCAACCGAACCGACTCGTTCGTCCCGTACGCCGGGGTGAGCCGGACCACGATCGTGGCCGGGGTGACCCAGGGGACGTAGGCGCGGCCGCCCGTCAGGTTCGAGATGTAGCCCGTCGCCGAGGCGCCCGCCGAATAGTTGCCGAGCGGGACCTGCCGAGAGAATTCTCCGAGGGGGTCCGTCACGTAGCGGATCGGCGCGGGAAGACCCGGATCGAGACGGGTCACGAGGCCCGTAGCCCCCGGGATCGGAGCGCCGCTGTGGGCGTCGATGACCGAGACCGTGAGGCGGGCGGCGATCAGGATGATGATCGTGACGTTCACCTCGCCGGCATACGGGATGAACACGGACTTCCACGACGTGGAGTAGTTCGTCGCCGTCGCGCTGACGATCGCGCTCTGGTTGAACTGGGCCACCGCGGAATCGTTGCCCCACCCCGTCGGGCCGGTGACGGCCACCACGCTGAAGTTGTCGAGCATCACCGAGGCCCCCGCGACCGGTTCGAGGAAGGTGCCGCCGTTGTTCCCCTGGACCTGCACGTTGAGGGCCGGGTAGGGCTTCAGGGTGACCACGACGTAACGGATGAGCTCGTGCGAGGTGTTCGCGCTCGTGTTCGTGTAGGTGTAGTTGTAGTACAGCTGGTGGCCGTGGAAGTTCGTCGCCGAGACGTTGATCGAGATGTTGTCGGGAGTGTTGGTGGTGAACTGGACCGTCCCGTCAAGTCCGGTGCGCCCGATCGCGGGGAGGCACTTCCCGGAGATCTCCACGATCGCGTTCGGGATCGTCGCGTTCCGGATCGTGCTCTCCACCGTTACCACGAGCTGGGACTGCTGGGAGCAGGGGGGCGGGGGGCCGGGCGGGAGGCCCGGCTCCGAGAGGAACGTCCAGCACTGCCAGGCCGGGGAGTCGTTCGCCGGCTGGATGACGTAGACCATCATCGGCGGGCCCTGGAGCGACGGATTGCCTCCGAGGATCCATAGCGCGTCGCAGCCGGGGAAATCGGCCCAGGTGCTCGAGGCGTCGAAGATCGGCCCCGGTTGGTACAACGGCGCCGGACCGGGGGCCGCCGGGGCGAAGGGGATCCATTGGCCGGTCGGGCGGAACTCGTAGGCGTCGGAGTAGATCACCGTGCCCCCGTTGGAGTCCGAGGAGAACCCTCCATAGAGGATCGCCTGGTCGGCGCCCGGGTCCCATCCGAACGAGGCCCCGGCGCGCGCCGGCGGGACGGTCCCGGTCTCGCTGATCGATCTCCAGCTCTGGCGCGAAGGCGAGAACGCCCAAGCATCCATCGTGCAGGAGAACGAGCACCCGCCGACCATGAGGAACTCATCCGAGATGCGGTCCCAGACCATCGAGGCGCCGAACCGGGCGCTGGGCTCGACCGGGGTGGAGATCTCGGTCCAGCGGCGGCTCGAGAAATTGAACTCCCACGTGTCCTGCCAGACCACCGTACCGGTCGAACCCCGCGCGGTGTACTCGGGAGCGATCCCGCCGAAGAGGAGCGCGAGACCGTCCTTCTGGTCGACGGCGAACGCGGCCTCTTCCCGGGACGGTGGACCCCCGGGGAGCGAGACATTGACCCAGGTGTCGTTCCCGAAATCGTAGATCCACGAGTCGTTCGCGGTCGACTGGGCGTCGAGGCTCGTCAGGCCGCCGAAGAGGAGAGCGCTCCCGCCGGGCTGGTACGCGCCGAACGAGGCGTTGGTCCGGGAGGAGGGGAACGCCGTGGAGTTAGTGAACCCGCCCCACTCGGTGGAGTTCACGGGGTCGCTCGCGTTGTAGTTGTAGCCGTAGATCCAGGTGAGGTTGCTGAGCCCCCCGCTTCCGAGGCCCCCGAAGATCACGGTCTCGTTCCGGGCGTTGTAGGTGACGATCGAGGCCCCCTCCCCGAGCTGGAGGTTGGCGGGCGGGGGAGGCTGATTGTAGAAGACGAACGCCGAGGACCAATCGTAGCTCGGCGCCGGTGCCTTGACAGCCGAAGGGCGCGCCCCGGACGTCGGGGGGGATTCGGCTGGGCGGAAGCGGGGCCCCGTGGACCAATCCGGGGCCTCGGCGGCCCTCGCGCCGGAACCCGTCGTGCTCAACGCGCTAACTCCCGGCGAGGAGGGAGAGGCGATGACCGGGGCATGGGCGACCGGAACGGTTCGCTGCGGAGCCGCTGCCGCGGTTTGCGGGGTGGCGGCTGCCGCAGGCAACGCCATCAGAAGGACCGCCCCGATCGCGACCCAGGCCGGGAACCAGCGGGCTCGAGCAGAACGGTGCATGGGAGCGGTTCCGGGCGATGGAGAACGGGGGCGGTACATAAGGCCGGGTCGGGGCCGCTTCGAGAAGAAATCGCTCCGGGAGGGGCTCCTCTAGGACCTTCAGCCCCACCGGCACCGGGCTATGCCGGGAACCACTCCAGCGCCGCTTCCGGCTCCTCGCGAGCCCGGTTCGACGTCGCCGGGGAGTGGCTCCGGCTCCGGCCGCGCAGGAACCGCGAGGTCTTCGCGCGATGGCAGCGTTTGCAAAGGGTCTGGAGGTTCTCGTAGGAGAGCGAGGGGCCTCCCCGAGCGACCTCGATGATATGATCGACCTCGAGGTCGCCGACCCGACGTCGCGCCCGGCAGTGCTGGCAGATGAACCGGTCCCGATGGATCACGTACGTCCGGGCCGCGTCCCAAAAGTACCCGGCCGCGGAACCGCCATTGACAGACTCGGCCGCAGTACGGGGTCCGCCCGGAGCCCAGGGGGACCGCGCATTCGACGCACCGATGGGCGCGGCGGGCCTCCGCCTTCCTCCTCGCCCCTTCCGAGAACCAGGTGGCCGAGTCCCGAAGGATCCGCTCCATCCGCACTCTCCTCCTCCGAGCGGCTCACGCGCCGGCGGGTCCGAGGCTCCAATTCGAGCGGCTTCAATATTTCCCTGCACCGGCAGCGGGCCCCCTCGGGAACCTTGGCGAGGCGATTTGAGGCCCGCCGTCTCCCCCGAGCGTGTCGTTCCCGCTCGGGGATTGGGTCCTCGACCATCCCAACGTTCCGCACAACCTCGCGATCAGCGGGATGAAGGACATGCTGCGCTCGCTCCCCAGGGCTTTGAAGGATCCCGCGCCGGCCGCCCCTGAGGAACTGCGTCGGCGCGTCGCGCGCCTCCACGGGGTTCCCTCGGATCGAGTCTTCCTCACGCACGGTGCTTCCGAGGCGAATGCCCTGATCCTGCTCTACCTCGCCCGGACCTTGAGGCGCCGGTCGGGTCCGCCGCGGATCTACACCCCGATCCCCGAGTACCCCCCGCTCGGCGATGCGGCCCGCGAAGTCGGGTTCGCGCGGGTCTCGGAGCCCGAGCGCGCCCACGCCGTGGCGCTCTCGAGCCCCCGCAATCCCATCGGCACCCGGGCCAGCGATGGGGAGATCCGGGCGTTCGCCTCCTCGAAGCGTCCGGTCCTCGTCGACCAGACGTTTCGGGAGTTCACGGAGGAACCCCCCGTCACTCGCCTGGGCCTCCCGAGGGTATGGCTCTCCGGAAGTTTCACCAAGGTCTACGGGGCCGACGACTTGCGCGTCGGCTACGCCATCTCCCCCGAGGCCGACCGGACGGGGTTTGCCCGCCTGCACGGGCTCTTGCTCGACCGGCTCCCGCCCCGATCCGTCGCGGGGGCCGTTTCGATCCTGTCGCGACGAGCGTCGATCCTCTCGGAGGTTCGTGGAATCTTCCGGGCGAACGTTCGTTACCTGCGGGAGCGGGTCGGACCGCTCCCCCAGCTCGCCGCCCCGGTGTGGTTCGATCGGGGTCGCCGGGGGCTGGACGGCGACCGCCTCGCCCAGCGATTGCTGCGCGCCGGGGTCCTCGTCTGCTCCGGCTCCTATTTCGGAGACCCCCGGGGTATTCGACTCACGCTGACCCGCCGGACGTTCCCGGCCGACCTCGAGGCGTACCTGCGCCTCGTCGACCGAACCTAGACGAAATCGGACTCCACCGACGGATTCGGTCGCGATCCGGCATCAACCCTTATCCCCCGATGGGAGCTCAGGGTCGTCGAAGACCCATGAGCGCCGCTCGCTCGCGCCCCCGGAACGCTTCCCCACCGACGACTCACCCGACGTCCGCCGACCACATCGAAGTGCGGGTCCCGATCCCGGGGCCGAAGGCGAGGCCGATCATCGAGGAGGACACCCGCCTGATGATGACGGGGACGAAGACCTCCCCGGTCGCGGCCGCGAGCGCTCGCGGGGTCTGGATCACGGACGTCGACGGGAACCGGATCCTCGATTTCACGAGCGGGGTCGGCGTCGTCAACGCCGGGCACTGCCATCCGGACATCGTCCGCGCGGTCCAGACCCAGGCGGCGCAGCTGATGCACTTCGCTGGGACCGACTACTACTACCCCTCGCAGAACCAGCTCGCCGAGCGCCTGACCGAGATCACCCCGGGGCGCCACGAAAAGAAGGTCTTCTTCACGAACAGCGGGACGGAGAGCGTCGAGGCGGCGCTCAAGATCGCCAAATGGAACCGCCAGCGCCCGATCGTCGTCGGCCTGCTCGGGGGCTTCCACGGACGCTCGATGGGCGCGCTCACCATGACCGCCTCGAAGGCGACCCAGCGCCGCCGGTTCGAGCCGTTCGTGGGCGGCGGCCACCACATCCCTGCGCCGTACTGCTACCGGTGCCCCTACCAGCTCGAGTACCCGAGCTGCGACCTCTACTGCGCCAAGATCCTCAAGGAGCTCTACTTCGAGACGTCGATCCCACCGGAGGACGTCGCCGCGTTCATCGCCGAGCCGGTGCTCGGCGAGGGCGGGTACATCGTGCCGCCGAAGGGCTGGCACGCCGCGATCAAATCGATCCTCGACGAGCACGGGATCCTCTTCATCGACGACGAGGTCCAGGCCGGGATCGCGCGGACCGGGAAGTGGTTCGCGGTCGAGCACCACGGGATCGTCCCGGACATCGTCACGACGGCGAAGGCGCTCGGCGGCGGGATGCCGATCGGCGCGATCGTCTTCCGAAAGGAGCTTGACTACACCTACCACGGGGCGCATTCGAACACGTTCGGCGGCAACCTCGTCTCCGTCGCGAGCGCGCTCGCTACGCTCGACGTGATCGAGCGAGAGCACCTCATCGACGCCGCCCGCGACCGAGGCGCGCACCTGATCGCCCGACTCCACGAGCTCGCCCGCACCCACTCCGAGATCGGGGACGTCCGCGGTCTCGGTCTCATGGCCGCCACGGAGTTCATCGAGCACGACCGGGGTCGGGCCCCGGCCGTCGCCTTCCGGGACCGGGTCATCGACGAGGCCGTGAAGCACGGATTGCTCATCCTGCCTTGCGGGAAGTCGTCGATCCGCTACATCCCCCCGCTCGTCATCACCGACGCAGAGATCGACCAGGGGATCGAGGTCCTCGACCAGGCGATCCGGACCGCACGGGCCGGATGAAGGCGGCCCGGCTCTCACCGGACTCGACCCTCGGCCTCGAAGAACGGCCCGAGCCCCGGGCCGGCCCCGGGGAGGTCACGGTCGCCCTCGCCGCGTGCGGGGTCTGCGGCACGGACCTCGAGAAGCTCCGGGGGAACTACCGGACCACGGGTCGGATCGGGCACGAGCCGGTCGGGAAGATCGCGGCCGTCGGCGACGGCGTGAAGGCACTCTCGGTGGGGGACCGAGTGTTCGTGCACCACCACGTGCCATGCCTCCACTGCGACGTCTGCCGGCGGGGCGACTCCACCTTCTGCCCGTCGTACTCCGCCTCGAACATCGATCCCGGAGGTTTCTCGGAGCGGTTCCGGGTCCCGGCTGAGAACGTCGCGCAGGGGGCCGTCCTGCTCCTCGACCGTTCGGTCGGCTGGGACGAGGGAACCCTCCTCGAGCCGGCGGCCTGCGCGCTCACGGCCCTGAGGCGGGTGGGCTTCTCCGCCGGGGACACGGTCTTCGTCGCCGGTCTTGGGCCGGTCGGCCTGCTCTACGCCCGGCTCGTCCAGGCGCTCGGCGCGGGGTGGGTCGGCGGGTCCGAGCTCTCGGAGCGCCGCCGGGCCGCGGCGCTCGAGGGAGGAGCCGATTTCGTCGCGGACCCTGCCGATCCCGGGGTCGTCGAGGCGGGGGTGCGGGAGGCCACGCGGGGCGGCGGGGTCGACCTCGCCGTGGCCGCGACCGGCGCGATGCCGGCGATCCGCCTCGCCGAGCGGCTCGCCCGGCGAGGGGGAACGCTCAACCTCTTCGGACTTCCGGAGGCAGGGTCGCGCCTCGACGTCGACCTTCAGGCCCTCTACCTGAGGGGGATCCGGGTGCTCCCCACCTATGCCACTACCGAGCCGGACATCGCCGACGTGCATTCGCTGGTGGCCCGGGGCCGCCTCGACCTCTCCGGACTCGTCACGCACCACTTCCCGTTGGATCGGATCGCCGAGGCGTTCCGGATGGCCGGGGAACCCAACTCTGCCATCAAGGTCGTGGTGACCGGACCGGCGTTCGGGTGAGGGTAGTGCGAGCGCGACGGTTAGCGGGTAGGGGGTTCTGAGACCACGGTTCGGAGGACGTGCTGTCCGGGCGCGACTACGGTCCGGGGTCCGACGATCGATCCGACCACCGTCGCGCCCCGCCCGATCACCGCCCCCTCCATCACCACCGAGTCCTCGATGCGGGCGCCCGGCTCGATCCGAACTCCCCCCCGATGGTCGAGTACGGCCCGACGGTGGCGCCGGTCATCTCGACATCCTGGCCGAAGGCGATCCGGGGGTCGGCGCGGGCGCCGGTGGGCGGGGACGAAGTGGACCGCCGCCCGGCATCGAAGAGGAATCGCTGGGCCCGGAGAAGGCGCTCCGCGGTCCCGGCATCTTCCCAGAAGCCCGAGCCCTTGAACCCGTAGACCCCTCGTTCCAAGAGGCCGGGGACGATCTCCCGTTCGAAGCTCACGGGGCGCCCGGGGGGGATCGCGTCGAGCGCTGCGCTCGACCAGACCCCGATGCCGGCGTTGATCCAATGCGAGGGGGACGCGTCGGGTTCGGGCTTTTCCACGAACCGTTCGATCCGGTCGTCCTTCCCGAGGGCGGCGACCCCGTACGGACGGGTGTCTTCCACCTCGGCGAGGTACATCGTCCCGAACGCGGCTCGACGGCGATGGACCGCGAGAAGTTCGGCAGGATCGATGTCGCTCACGACGTCCGAGTTCATCAAGATGAACGGGTCCGACATTCCTTCCCCGGCATTCTTCATCCCGCCCCCCGTGCCGAGTGGCGTCGCCTCGGGCACGGTCCGGACGGCGAACCGCGTCGGGTGCGCCTCGACATACCCCGCGATCTCCTCGGCCCTGTACCCCGTGGCCAGGACCACGGAGTCCACCTCCTTGGGGAGCTCGTCGAAGCAGTGATACAGGAGGGGCTTCCCGGCGAGCGGGATCAGCTGCTTCGGCACCGTATACGTCACCGGGCGCAGCCGGGTGCCGAACCCCCCGATCAGAACGAGCGCCTTCACGATCGGTCCTCTGGCGGTGGAAGCGGGTCGAAGAGTTTCATCGTGGGCCGAGGCTTCGGTTCGCTCACGGCATCCCCTGCCCGGACTCCGCGGTGGCGCGGTATTCCGTCTCCACGAGCGACTTGACGAGCGCGGCCGGGCGCCCCCACAACGTGATCCGCGCGACGGTGCCGGCCGCCTTGGTGCGGCCGAGGGAGACGACCATCCCACGTTCCCGGAACTCGAACGGCTCGGCCTGTTGGCCCTCGAGCACCCGTTCGAGGTTCCGCGCTGCCCATCGAGCCTCCGCGATCGCGGCCTGGGCCGTCTGGGGGGCCGAGGCGCCGGAACGAGGGTCCTTGAACTCGATCGAATCGCCCACTCCGAAAACGTTCGGGTGACCCGGTAGCTGGAGGGTCGGTTCGACGGCGAGCCGCCCACCGTGACCGTGCGGCCCGGGCATCGTCCGGATCAGGGTGGGAGCCTCGATGCCGGCCGCCCACGCGCCGATGTCGAACGGGAGGCGACTTCCGTCCGCGAGCTCGAGCTCGAAGGGGTGGACCCGGGCGACGTTCCGCCCCTCGTCGAGGACGACCCCGGCCTCGTGGAGAAGGCCTCGGGCGCGTTCCACGATGGCGGGGGAGAATCCGGTGAGGAACGGGAGCGCTCCGCACACGAGAGTCACGGCGGGAGGGCGGGCCGAGACTCCGGTGAGCTTTCGCCAGTCGGTGGTGGCGATCTCGGCCGCCACCTCGGTTCCGGTCGATCCTCCACCGACCACCGCGACGCGCACCCGAGCGCCCGGCGGAAGCCCGTTCGAGGCCGTTTCCGCCTCGCGAAGGCCCTGGGCGAACCGCATCGCTCCGGCGAGGCCATACACCTGATGGAGATGTTCCGAGGCCCCAGCGACCCCGTAGTACGCCGGGCTGCTGCCGAGGCAGATCGCGAGGGCGCGATATTCAAGGGATGTTCCGGCCAGGCTGACGGTGTTGCGGTCGAGATCGATCGAGTCGACCGTGCCCTCCCGGTATTCGACCCCGCGGCGACCGACGATCTTCTCGATGGGGATCGCCCACTTGCGCACATTGCTGCCGCGCTCGGCGAGCTGCCCCACCTCGTAAAGCTCGGTCCGGACGACGTGGACGGGGTGCCGGTCGATGAGAATGATCGGCACCCGACCCTCCATGCGGCGACTGAGCTCGTTGGCGAGCTTCACGCCGGCGTATCCGGCCCCAAGGATGATGACCGGCTCACCGGGTTCGGGCACTTCGGGCGGAGGACTCGCGGGAAGAAATCCTAGCGGTTCAGGTCCTGTTCGCAGGAACAGCTCGCCCAAACATGGGGTAGTTCGACCTCATCGCGCCCCAAGGGGTTCGACGAACGCGGTCGTCCCGTAGGTTTTAATCGGTGGGGTCGTGCCGCCGACCGCGCCGAGGTGGCAGAATGGTTAATGCGACGGACTGCAGATCCGTTTCCTGGGGGTTCGATTCCCTCCCTCGGCTCTTGGTCGTTCGAAGATAGTCGTCGGCCTGGCCGAGCACGAGACCCGTTCCCGTACGGTGGAAAGGTCCATTGGATCCGCGGCACCCATACCGCTCGAACGGATCTTGCGTTCAACGCGCTCGCCTGAGCGCGGATACCTGGTGACGGGTACCCGTGAATTTGGTCCGGGCATCCACAAAACAGAGAGGATTCCCCGAGGGATCGGTTGCGTAGAACGAACGTTCCCCCCACGGCCGGACGACGACCTCGCCCATCGGGCTCGACGCGTCCTCGTGGATGAGGCCCGGGGCCAGGCAACCGAGGCGACGGGCGCGCCTATGAACACCCTCGAGGTCGTCGGTTGCAAAATAGATCGCTTCAGTGGGCCGAGTCTCCTTGCCCTCGGGATCCGATGATCGATCGAGCACCCCGAGGATCACCGGCCCACTATCGAAGTAGTACCGGCCTTCGGCGACACGCCGTCCTTTGGACCCTAAGAGGCTCTCGTAAAAACGACGGGAACGGTCGAGATCAACGGCTCCGACCAGGACGCGGAACAGCCTTGGACCCTTGTACTTCGCCATCGGATCCTCTGGAGGGGTGAGGGGGCTTAAAGGGGGGGACTTCCGACGCGCCCCACCGTTAGGGCCCGCTAGAGAATAACGGGGTCAATCTTCCATGCGCGAGCGCGGCCTAATTGTGTAGTTCCAGTCCCCATGGAACGGGTCGAGCTTCAACAGTAACTTTGCCATCTGAGCATCGGTAATCTCTCGTCCGTCAGGATACTTGCCTCGATCCAGTTCCGCCCGCACCCGCAGACCCGTCTGGGTCCGTGTCCTTCCTATCAGGCTCACAATTGCCGCCAGGCTCACGAGGGGTTGTCCCCGCCAGTTCTGGGTTATGAACGAGAACAGCCGATGCTCGATCTTGTTCCACTTGCTCGTCCCCGGAGGGAAGTGGCAGACGTAGATCTCGAGACCGGATCGATCGGCGAAGCGCTGCAGCTCCCACTTCCATAGGCGGGAGCGGGCGCTGTTGCTCCCTCCCGAGTCGGCCGTGATCATCAGTGAGGTCGCCTTCGGATAGGCGGCCTTCCCCATCTTCGTCCACCAGCGCCCGATGGTCCGCACCGCGAAGCTCGCCGTATCGTGGTCAATCCCCACGCTGACCCACCCGTCGTTCCGGGTGAGGTCGTAGACCCCGTACGGGATCGCCTTCCCGTTCTCCGGGATGAGGAAGTCGTGGACCCGGACCTTCGTCGGATGGCCTTGGGGCAGCCACTCCTTCCCGGCGTTCTTGAACTCCCCAACGAGCTCCTTCTTCTTCGTGTCCACCGAGATGACCGGCTGGCCCGAGCGTTGCTGAGCGAGCGCTCGGGCATTGATGTGCTCGAACTGGGCGTCCCGGTCCGGGTGACGACTCCCCTCCTTCGTCTTCCGGTTCCCCTGGAGGCTGTAGCCCAGGTCGGCCAAGAGCTCGCCGACGAGCCAAGTGCTCACCCGATGTCCCCGACGTCGGAGTTCGCTGTTCAGGTGGCGGAGACTCTTGGAGGTCCAACGAAGCGGGGACTCGGGATCGCCCCGGGTCGCGGGCTCGACGAGGGCGACCAGATCGCTTCGGAGGGTGGGGTCCTTGGTGACGGTGCGCTTTCGACCGGCCCCGGGGCGACGGATGTGGTCCCCAGGTTCGGGGTGATCGAGCTCTTGCAGACCATGGGCGATTGCTCGGCGGGAAACGCCGATGGCCCGGTGGACCTGGGCGATACCGCCCCAACCGAGTCTGACGAGCCTCGGAGGCGAGTACCAGTCGTCGCTGACGTTCGTTGAGCTTGGACAGTAAAGGTGCTAGTTTCCTCCGAAGGGGGGAGACGCGCACAAGGGGTAGGCGAGGGAGGCAGTATTAGACCCTTTATTTCCTAGCGAACCCTTAGCTAGGTGGGTCTCGGGACGGTCTCTTGATGAACTTGAGGTCGAAGACATGGGTCCATTCCTTTCGATCGGTCGATCGTTCCCAATCGGCTGGGGCGGTCCTGCCGTTGATTGCAAGTCGGCCCGCAAACCGCTGGTGGAACCCCGGAGCGTCCCGCCAGATCTTCTACACCCGCGAGACCCCCCGATCGTCCCCATGAAGTCTGGGCTGGGAAGAACGGTCGACGCCCCCGGAAGCCTGCTACAGTGAGCGCGGAGTCCCCCCTGCCGCAGCCGTCAACGGGTCTTCCGTACCCGACGACCCCCGGGGCGGGGGGAAAAGGTTGGGGTCCGGCTCGCGTGTTCGAGTCGGTTCGAGATCCGACGACCTCCTACAGTGGCGGTGAGCACGCCGCGGGTACCCCGATCGCGCCCATCAGCGCGCCGCTCGCCGAGAGGTAGTTCGGGCTCCCGCACACCGCCCCCGAGAGATCGGCTCCGAAGAGGTCCGCCCCGTCGAAGTCGGTGACCTGGTAGAACGCTGGCCCGAGTCCGGTCAGGGTCGCGCCGGAAAGATCGGCGTACTCGAGATTCGTCCCGGTGAACCGGCCCCCCGACAGGGTCGCACCGACGAGGTCGGCATAGGCGAGGCTCGCACCCCCGGCGCGAACTCCCTGGAGGTTAGCTCCGGCGAGGTCGGCGTAGGCGAGTTGCGCCCCGTCGAGATCGGCCCCTCGTAGGTTGGCTCCCACCAGGTTCGCATAGGCGAGGTCAGCCCCGGAGAGGCTCACTCCCGCGAGGTCCGCGCCGGCGAGGTCGGCGTACGCGAGATTGTCCCCCCTCAGGTCAAAGCCGGTCAGGTTCGCGGCGGGGAGGTTCGTGTACGCGAGGTGGACGCCCGGCCCGAGGACCCGGGGCTGGAAGAGCTGGGGCAGGGCGGGGAAGTTCGCGCTCGAGTCGTTGCCGGTGCCGGTCCCTGGCAGCCGGAGCAGCCACTCCATCGTGGAGAGCAGGTCGTAGTGGGAGCTGTTGGTGTCGACTGCCCCCACGCCCTTCGTGTACGGACTGATCGCGACCGTGTAGGAGGGTCCGCCGGTCAGGCCGTCGTACCCCCCATTCGAGTTCGCCCCGTACGATTCATCGTAGGTGACGAAGATCACCGAGCTCGAGAACCACGGCTGCGCGATCAGCTTCGGGAGGAAGCCCTGCAGCCAGTTGTCCGCATACGTCGCCGAGGTGTCGTGCCCGTCGTCGAGCAGGTTCGGCGCGATGTAGGTGAACGCCGGCGGGGTCGCGCGGTACGGGTAGTCGTTCGTCACGTTGGCGATCGGAAGGACGTGGGTCGAGCAGGCCGAGCCCGGCGAGCTTCCGCCGAGATCGCTGTAATAGGGGAACGCCGCGTGCTTCACCGCGTACTCGCCACCATTCGTAGTCTGGCAAGCCTTGGTCGCGCTCTCCTCGTACGCTACCCACGACTCGCCGGCCTGGTCGAGCTCGTTCCCGATGTTGTTCACCGGGTAGGTGTGGTAGCCGTCCGAGCCGCACTGCAGCGGCTGGCCCGAGGTGAGGGCGAGGTAGTTCGGCGCCGACGGGTGGCAGACCGCGTAGTACCCGATCCCGCTTGGATCTCCGGCGGCATCCCCGCCCCAGGCGTAAGTGTTCGCGAGCTTCGTCTCGTACGGCTCGACGGGGTAGATCTGGTCGGTGCCTTCGTTCTCCATGACGATCAGGAAGACGTGCTGGATCGGCGTCGGCAGGGCCGAGGTAGGTCCGCCTCGTCCCAAGTCCGAGACGCTTGACGCCCCCGGGTTCGCGGCGCCTTGGACGCCCAAGAACCCGGCCACCAGGAGCATGGTGATCGCCGCGGTCGCAAGCCCGATCTCCCCGAGTTTTCGCAGGCTTTTTCGTTGTTTTTCGCTCAAAGGCGAATCCTCCAGACTTACGTAGATTATGGCAAATATAAGGAAAGTGAGGGAGCAACTATATAGTTATTCCAAGGGGCCAAGCCGTCGCGGGCCGCGTCAAATCGTCGTCGAAGGGTTTGTCGAATGGTTCGCGGCGCGCGCTCCGCGCCACCCCTTGGGTCATGCCCGGCTGTTGGATCGGGGGCCCCTCCGGGCGGGCATCTGTTCGAAAAGGGAAAAGGGGGCTTCCCCTAGCGGATTCGTGGAGCCACGCGACGAGGAGCTGCTCTCCGGGATGGGCAACTGCTACGCCGCCTGCGGGGCCGACTTCGAGAGCACGATCGAGATGGTCGCCGGGTCCCGCCGGCTGAGCCCCGACGAGGTCCGACGGAGGCTCGAACGCCTTCGGCTGGAGCACGGGAACGAGCCGAAGTACCGCACCCTGCGCGCCCGTCTGCCCGAGTCGTTCCCTCTCTGAGGGCCGGGTGATGACGAGCTGTCCGGCCTGCCTTCAAGGTTCGGAGGCGGGGGAGCTCCTCGGGCTCGCCAAGCACTTCGTCGAAGAGGCGGAACGGAGCGAATCTGCCCACGTGCGATGGCTCAACCAGAATCTCACCCGCCGGCGGACCGAAGCCGCGGACCTCGTCCCGATGCTCGCCCGGGTCTACGACCTCGGCGGCGGCACCCTGAAGACGTGGATCAAAGCCCGCTTCATCGCCCGGTTCTTCGGTCCCGTGCCCCATCCGTTCGTGCTCGCCTTGCAGCACCCCTCGAGGGCGACGCTGCTCGGCTACGTCGTCGAGCACCAGCATTTCCTGCGCCAGTGGGTCCGCTCCTGCGCCTACATCATGGCGAGGACCGACGAGCCGCGGGTGATCGCCTACGAGCTCGACAACCTGACGACCGAGTACGGCGGGTCCGGACCCGACCGCCCGGCCCACTACGAGCTCCTCCTCCGGATGGGGGAGAGCCTCGGGCTCGACCGTTCCCGAACTTTGTCCTTGGACCCCCTCCCGTCGACCCGGGAGGCGATCGCCGAATGGAACGAGATCGCGACGACCCAGCCTTGGGTGGCGGTCCTGGCGGCGATGCACAGCCTCGAACTGATCGCCCACCGCGATCTCGTCATCGAGGGGGCGACGCTCCACTACTTCGACCCGGCGATCCTCTCGGGGGAGGAGATCCCCGCGGCCGCCCGGGCCTTCCTCCGGGAGGGGTACGAGGCCGATGTCGGCCACTCCGACCAGGCGCTCGATCTCGTGGTGGAGTTCGCTCGCACGCCGGAGCTCAGGGAGACGGTCCAATCGACCTTCCTCCGGTCGATCGATCTCTTCGACGACTACCTCATGGCACGGCTCGAGCGGGCGGTCCAGTTTGAAGCGTAACTACGCGGGATGCGCGATCTGCGACTCCACGTGGGGAGGGCTCACCGAGGAGATCGAGGGCGAGACGATGTTCTTCTGCTGCGCGATCTGCGCCGTCCAGTTCCGGCGACTCGTGGACCGGGTGAAGCGGACGGCCGGCTGGCCGACGATCGAGACTATCGAGATCTCCGGGGACCGGAGGGGACGGACGGTGTTTGCCCAGGTACCCGGGCGGAACGCCGGGGTTTCACGGTGGCCTTCACGCCCCAGGGGGAGATCCGGACGTTCGCGCCGCTGGGCCCGGACCGCCCTCCGGCCGGAGACGTCGGTCGATGAGAGCGCCCGACGACCTCCGTCCGTGCTCGGGCCTGGGGGCGATCGGAAGGTGGGAAGTTAGGCCGTCGAGTCAACCGCCCGAAGGCGGAGGGGCGTTTCTTCGGGACCCTGGGGACTCCGGGGCCCGGGCGTCGCTTCCCGGGCGCGCGACCTCTCCGGACGTGGGGATGGCCTCCCCCTTCTCATCGAGGTGCCTCGGCGGAAGCGGAAGGAACTCCTGGAGGCGGCCCTGCGCGGCAGCGATCGCGGGCTCGTCGCCCCCGGGGCCTCGCAGGACGTACGCGACGGCCACCGCGAGGAGCCCCCCGACGATGGGCCCGACCACGTA
Source organism: uncultured Thermoplasmata archaeon (assembly GCA_963696985.1). Taxonomy (GTDB): domain Archaea; phylum Thermoplasmatota; class Thermoplasmata; order Lutacidiplasmatales; family UBA184; genus Lutacidiplasma. The sequence continues at coordinate 608,880 of CAVOMG010000001.1, forward strand.
GACCCAGAGATGGGCGAAGTTCCCGAGGAGCAGGTCCGGCCCGAACGAGCGGGCGGGGTTCATCGAAGCCCCCCCGATGGGGCTCGCCCACAACCCGGCGAGCGCGACGTAGCCGCCGACGGCCAACGCCGCGATCGGCCCGACGTTCTGGGCCTTCGAGGCGGTCCCGAGGATCGTGCTCACGAGCCCGAGCGTCAGCACGAGCTCGATGAGCAAGGCCTGGAGGTCCGAGATGCCCATCGCCGGCTCGGTCGCTCCGAGCATCCCGATGCGACCGAACGTCAGCGCGAGGAACCCACAAGCGACCACGGCGCCGACGAGCTGCGCGCTGATGTAGCCGGGGACCCGCTTCCACGGGAAGTCGCCTCGGGCGGCGAAGGCGATGCTGACGGCCGGGTTGAGGTGGGCGCCGGAGACGGCCCCCATGAACAGGATGATCGCCATCACCATGAGTCCGGGGGCCACGACCGCCGCCTCCCGACCCACGGAGTTCGGAACGACGGCGGAGACCACCCCGGCGCCGGCCGCGACCAGGACCAGAAAGAACGTCCCGAACCCTTCGGCGAAGAGGCGCCGCCATTCGAGGCGGGGATCGTCGAACCCGCCGGGGTTGAGCTCGAAGCGCCATGGGAGGCTCGTGACCACCTGGGAGCGGAAGGCAGCCGGTGACGGAGCCCCGCTCATTCGGAATCCGGGGCGGGGGCGCCCAGTGAGATGGGGTGAAACCTCATCCGGAGGCTCCCGTCATCGAAGGGCGGAGCAGGGGCGTCGATATCCCACTTTCGAGGAGGACCCCGCGGGACCGAGCCGCCCGAACCCGGGGCGACCGGGGAGCGTCCGATGGCAGTGGCCAGAGCGAAAGGGTCATGCTCGCGGGGTGGCGTCGGTCGAAGCCCATGGACGAAGAGCTCCCCGAACTGGTGTTGCCGATCGAGGAAAGGGATCACATGCTCGGCCCCCGGTCCGCGAAGTACCACCTGGTCGAGTACCGGGGACTACGAGTCCCCCGCCTGCCGGATCGCGGTGACCACGGTGCGGGAGCTCGTCCGGGAGCTCGGCGATGAGCTCTGCTTCGCCTTCCGGAACTACCCCCAGCCGAAGCGGCACCCGCGCTCCCAGGCCACGGCGGAAGCGGCCGAAGCCGCCGGCTTCCAAAACAAGTTCTGGTTGATGCACGATCGCCTCTTCGACCATCAGGGCGAGCTCGAGGACAAGGAGTTCCGGAAACTCGCGAGAGCCCTCCCCGTGGACATGACGGTCTTCGAGCGCGACCTTTCGACCGGAGAGGCCGCGCGCCGGGTCGCCGAGGATGTCGAGTTCGCCGAAGAGGACGGGGTGGGCGACACCCCGACGTTCTTCGTCAACGGGACCCTCCACGTCGGGAAATACGAGTTCCTTCCGCTCCTCGCGGCCCTGAAGGCCACCGCGGACCACCCGAAGTAGTCGGCCGGAACGACCCCCCCCGTCCTTTTCCGACGGGATCCCCGCCGAAGGCTAGATCGACCGGAACCCCCGTCGCAACCGCCGAAGCCCGGCGCCCACCGCCCACCCCACCCCTTCGACCGCGGTCAGCGATCGGCCTCCGGACCGGGTGTGCCCGCGGGCGATCTCTTGAAGGAGTTCGGGGACGTCCATCCGATCGTCCCGAAACTCCGTGAACGCGCGGCCCAGGTGGGCGAGCGAATGGGCGTCGCTCCCGCCGGTCTCGCCGAGCCCGCGTCGGGAGGCGATCAACGCCGCCCGAGCGTTCGGCACCTCGCGGTTGTGACCGTTCATGGTCTCGATCGCCTGTACCGGGACCGTGGCGGCCCGCCGGCGGCCGGCCCCGTGGGTCCATCGAAGCGGGTGCGCGAGCGACGTGACGAGCCCGCGGGAGCGGGCCCAGTCAATCGTCTCGAGGAGAGGGCGGTGGATCGGAGGAAGCTCCGAACCCCCGTAGACCAGCAGGTGCCCCTCCCGGGTCGACACCTCGACCCCCGGGACGAAGCGGTACTGCGGGTAGCGCGCCGCGATCTCCCGGAGCGCGGCGTGCCCCTCGACCGAGTTGTGATCGGTCAGGGCGAACCCTTGCAGCCCGTTCTGTCCGAGCGCATCGACGATCCCCGAGAGGGTCAGGGAGGAGTCCGGCGATCGGACACTGTGCACGTGGAGGTCGAGACGCATCTCCGGCTCACCGGATCTTCGAGCCCGGGGGAGCTCGGGGGAAGCGGAGAGGTTCAGGGAGGGACCGAAGCTCAGGATCGTCCCGGCCGCCGCTTCGTTGGGATCGAACGCCACGACGACGGTCACCCCCGCCGCCGCCGAACCGGTCGCATCCACGGTTCGTCCGCCGACATCCACACGAGTCCGACCCTCGCCCGCATCCCCCAAGGCGCGGCCGACCCGCAGATCGACCGCCGCGAACGCCTGGAAGGGGAGGGGCGCCACCGGGGTCGGGGTGCCGGCGAGCGGGGCCCCCACGGCGACCGACGAAGGCGGACTCAACAGACGGACCTGGCCTTCGGACTCGGCCGCGAGCACCATCCCCTGGCTCTCCACGGAACGGATCCGACGAGGCTCTAGGTTGGAGAGCAGCGCGACCATGCGTCCACGGAGCTCGTCCGGGGAGTAGAACGCTCGGAGTCCGGCGACCACGGTTCGCCGCTTCGGGTCGCCGGTGTCGAGCGTGAGGACGTAGAGCCGGTCCGCGGAGGGGTGGATCTCCACCTCCTCGATCCGCGCGGCGCGGATATCGAGGGCCGGACCCGGGGATCCGGCGGGCTTCGGTGGAGCCGTCGGGGCGGCCCCCTTGCCCTTCGCGGAAAACCCGGCCTTCCGTTCGATCTTCGCGTCCAAACGGGGGAAGAGGGGGATTACCTCGCCGAGCCGGCGGCCCGGCTCCGGCGGGACCAGGGCCGAGTCCCAATCCCCCGCCGGAGCGGGACCGGGTTCCCCGAGCATTCCACGGAGTTGGGTCGTGGACGTCGGCAGGAACGGGGCGAGCCAGATCGATTCGGCGTGCAGGAGCCAGAGGCCTTCGTAGATCGCCTGCCCGGCGGTCCCCATCGGACCCCTCCCAGGGCTTCGCCTCGTGGAAACGGCGGTTCCCTTCCCGGATCTCGGCGAGGGCGAGGTCGAGCGCCTCCTTCAGGTGGACCGACTCGAATTCGGCGGTGATCCGCTCGTGGGCCCGGCGAAGCCGGTCGCCGATCGAGCCCTCGATCGCGACCGCCGTGGGATCGGCCGGGGCCGGCACGGTCCCGCCGCCCCGATCCCGGGCGAGCACGAGCAGCCGCTGCGCGAGATTGCCGAACTGGTTCGCGAGGATCTCATCGTAGAGCTTGCGGAACTCCTCGGGGTCGTACTCGGTGTCGTGGTTCTGGGGCGCGAGCAGGGCCGCGTAGAACCGGATGTGGTCGGACGTGTACTGCTCGAGGAGGGCGGGGATCGTGGCGTCGCCGTCCGGGGAGCCCGATTTCGCGAGCTTCTTCCCGCCGAGGACCAGCCACTCGTTCGCCGCGACGTCGTAGGGGAGGGGTCGATCCCCCACACCGATCAGGATCCCCGGCCAAAGGATCGCGTGGTGGAAGGTGTTGTCCTTCCCGATGAAGTAGTAATGGTGCGAGCGCTCCCGGGCGTCCCAGTATCGGAGCCATGCCTCGGGACGGCCCGCCCGGATCGCCCACTCCCGGGACGCCGATAGGTAGCCGATCAGCGCATCGAACCAGACGTAGAATCGCTTGGTCTCGTACCCTTCGAGCGGGATCCGGATCCCCCAGTCGAGGTCGCGCGTGATCGGGGTCGGGCGAAGCCCCTCGGAGAGGAAGTTGGCGGCGACCTTCGCCACGCTCGGCCGCCAATGGGTCTGCTGGGCGACGTACTGCCCGATCTCGGGGGCGAGCCGGTCGAGGAGGAGATAGAAGTGCTCCGAGGCCCGGAACTCGGCCGGGGTCCCGCAGAGGCTGCACCTCGGGGAGCCGAGCTGGCTCGTGACCAGGGCGCGTCCGCAGTTGTCGCACTCGTCGCCCCGGGCTCGGTCGAACCCGCAGTGCGGGCAGGTCCCGATGAGATAGCGGTCGGGGAGGAAGCGTTGATGCTTCGGGCAGTACGGGTTCTCCTCCGTTCGACGTCCGATGTACCCGCATTCGAGGAGCTTGAGGAAGATCTCCTGGACGGTCTGCTCGTGCAGGACGGTATGGGTGTCGGTGAACCGGTCGAACGAGAAGTTGAGCCGGTCGAACGCCTCACGGTTGACCTGGTCGTATCGCCGGGCGATCGTCTCGGAGGTCGTGCCCTCCTGCTCGGCGCGGACGAGGATCGGCGTACCGTGCATGTCCGATCCCGAGACCATCAGGACCTCGTCCCCCTTCAGGCGATGGAAGCGGGCGAAGGCGTCTCCGGGGAGGTAGGCCCCAGCGAGGTGGCCGAGGTGGAACGGCCCGTTGGCGTAGGGCCACGCGACGCCGATGAAGTAGCGAGCCATGGTCGATGCTGGCCGGCTCACTGAGGCGCCGCCCAAAACGGTTGCCTCGAAACCTCGGTGGAGCATCCTTTACCGAGGTCGGAGCGGCCGTCACGGTTTAATTGGACAGAGCCGCTCCCGTCGCAATGAGCCCGTCCCCGACGATGCAACGGCCGGACGTGCCCGAGGCCGATCTGCTCCTCGGGATGAAGAAGGTCGTGCCTCCCCACGGCTATGTCGTCCTCGTCGACTACATGGGCAACGACGCCGCGATCGTTCAGGCCGCCCGGGTCTCCTATGGAATGGGAACGAAGAGCGTTCGGGATGATCGTGGCCTCATTCGATACCTCATGCGCCACCGGCACACAACTCCCTTCGAGATGGTGGAACTGAAGTTCCTCGTCCGGCTGCCAATCTACGTCGCACGCCAGTGGATCCGGCACCGGACGGCGTGCCTGGCCGAAGGGACCCGGGTTTCGTTCGACGAGCCGGGCGGACCTCGCCGGGGCCATCGCAAGCACCGCGGTCGGACGGTCGAAGAACTTTGGGCGCGGTTCCAGCCGACCCATAACGCTTCCCCGCCTCCGGGACGCAACGCCTTCTTCCGAAGGGACCAAGCGAAGGGGTTCCTCCTTCGTCAACTGAACGAGGAGACCCGGACCTTCCAGCACACACACCTTACGAACGTAACGAAGAGTGGCGTGAAACCGGTCTTCAGAATGACTCTGAAGGACGGTAAGAGCATCGATTGCACCTATGACCACAGGTTTCTCTTTGAAGAGGGTTGGTCGACGCTGTCGGATCGCACTGGCCTGCGGGCTGTGAACGGCCGTGCGGTGTGGGATAACGGGACGTACCGCTTGAACGTGAACGGGACACCGATCCTCCGGCCGGCGCTTTACCAGGATCGAGCCTGGTTGTTCCGCGAGTATCTGGAACTGCATCGATCCGTCAACGACCTGGCCGAAGCCTGTGGAGTCGATCGGGCCACGATCTTGGCTTGGATCCGTCGGTTCGATCTCCCTAGCCCCCCCAAACGCCGAGCGTGTTTGTTGATGGCAATCAGTTCGGTTCGACCCACGCGGCCGGCGAGGGAAGCCGCTCGTGAGGGTTATGAAGGGCACCGGCACCGAACCGTACACCTCCCGAGCTTGGCTCGAAGCGAAGTGGGTGGAGGAGGGCCTGTCCTCCGGCCAGATCGCCCGAGAATGTGGGGCTAGCCTCGCGACGATCCGCAAATGGCTGAAAATTCACCGCCTCACGAATCACCCATCTCACGCGTCTCAGGTTTCATTCCCGAGGGGTAATGTACCGTGGAACGCCGGAAGATCGTACCGATTGGGTCCCAAGCCCATGACCCCTCAACGCCTAGCCGCCCTCCGCGCCGCGCGCTCGGGGCCCGCGTCAAATTTCTGGAAAGGGGGGCCTTCGACCGACCGAGAGGGGATTGGTCGTTGGACGACGCAGATCGCTGCCCAGATCCATGCTCGAAATCGCTACACGTGCCAACTGTGCTTCGAACGGAAGAATGCGCTCCACGCCCACCACATCATCCCAGTATGGGCGGACCTCTCCAAAGCACGCGATCCGGGGAATCTGACCACCCTGTGTAGCGAATGTCACCGAGCGGTTCACAAAGACGAGCGCGCGTTCGTGGAGCGTTTGGGTGGACCCCCCGTCTTGGCGGGGTGGACCCGAAAGCCGCGAGTGCCGTGGAACAGGTTGACGGTATCTCGACTGGTAGAGGTGGAGACGTTCGAGTACCTTGGGTCTCGCATGACTTATGACGTCGAGGTTCAGGGGCCGTTCCACAACTTTGTGGCCAACGGCCTCGTGACCCACAACTCTGTGAATGAGCACTCGGCTCGATATTCGGTGGTCCCTGACGAATTTGACCTTCCGGCAATCGAGGACATTCGCGAACAGTCCCGAACGAATCGGCAAGGACGCGGGGACCCGCTGCCGACCGAGGTCGCAGAGCGATTCCGGGCCGACCTCGACCGGATCTCTCAAGAGGCGTACCGATCGTATCAATCCGCCCTGAAAGCGGGCGTCGCCCGTGAGACCGCCCGACTGATTCTACCCCTTTCCTACTACACTGAGTGGTACTGGAAGATCGATCTGTGGAACCTTTTCCATTTCCTCTCCCTGCGACTGGATCCGCATGCCCAAGAGGAGATTCGGAGATACGCGGCCCTCGTGGCGGGAGCGGCTCGCGCCGTTTGTCCTGTCGCCTACGAAGCCTTCGAGGAGTTCGCGCTTGAAGGGATCGCCCTGAGCCGTCGTGAGCGGGTCGCCGTTCGCGCTCTCCTAGAGGGGGCTGACGCGAAGTCGGCATGCCAGCGGGCGAATCTTCCGTTGGTCCGGGAGGACGGCCTGCCGATGAAGACCGGGGAGGGCGTCGAGTTTCTCGAAAAGCTCGAGCGGATCCGCGCATCCATAGCCCGCTCGTCCGACGCTTAGGGACGGGAGCCCCGGCTCGGCCGGAGAGAGTTTCGAGGTCAGTAGCGGGGATCCGGCCCGCCCTCGAGCGTAAATCCGGGTCGGATGGGGAATGGACCGTGGCGGCCTTCGAAACGGCCCGGGAGCGCCGGGGCGATCCCCGAGAGATCGCCCGTCGCCAACGCCTCGGCGAAGCGGTGCGCGATCCCCCCCGCCCGCATCACCCCGAAACCGTTTAAGCCGGTGACGGTGAAGAGTCCCTCGGCCCCCGGAACCGGCCCCACGAGCGGCCGGCGGTCGGGGGTCGCGGTGCAGACCCCGCTCCAGGCTCGAAGGAGCTCGGCGTCGGCCCAACGGGGCATCCGACGCTCGAGGGCGGCCCCGACCTCCGAAAGGAACTCTGGCTCGGTCCCGGTCGACGCTCGATGCGGGTCGACTTCTACGAGCTCGGTCCCGTCCCCCACGAGCAGCCGCCCGGGGCCCTCCGGTCGCGCATAAACGTCGAGATCGATGTCGTGCACCGAGGGCCCGAGGTCGGTCCGCGGCGAGGATCGAAGCAATGCCGCCTGGGTCCGGTACGGCGCCATGGGCAGCGGAAACCCGAGCCGGTCTAAGAGGGCCTTAGTCCACGCCCCCGCCGCGACGATCCCGTGGCGGGCCCGAATCGTCCGCTCGGCGGTTTCGACCTCCCAGGCCGCGCCCGCCCGGCGCATCGATCGGAACGGCGCTCCCAGGCAGATCTCCGCGCCCGCCTCTCGAGCCTCATCGAGGAGGAGCTGGGTCATCGTGCTGGGCGTCACGATGGCGTCCTCCGAGGTCCAGTACGCGCAGCGGACGTCGGTGAAACGACCACCTGGGATCTTCTCAGCGAGGGACGCCGTGTCCAGCGGTTGGACCTTTACCCCGAAACCGCGCCAAAGCCGAGCGGCCGCATCCAGAGCTCGCAGCCGGGGCAGGCTCGCTCGCCCAACGCACGAACCCGTTGACGGAGTAGGCGGTCGGGTCCCGACGAGCGCTCAGCGAAGCGTAGAGTTCCTTCGTCGAACGGACGACAGCGATGTCCCACGGGTCCCAAAGCTGTTCGGTCAGGATCCCGGCGGCCCGACCCGTGGCCCCCGCGGCGGCTGACCGGGGATCGTAGACCACGACCGGCCCGAGCGAACGACGGCTGAGCTCGTAGGCGAGCGCGGCCCCGGCGATCCCGGCGCCGACGATGACGAACCCGGTTGGATCTTCCACACGCCCGAGACGAGCCGGGGGCTCAATAGACCGGCTTCGCCTTTTGGTAGGCGTCCCGGAGGGCCTGGGTGTCGACGTGGGTGTAGATCTGGGTCGTGGCGACCGAGGCGTGTCCGAGCAGCTTCTGGATGTAACGGATGTCGCAGCCCCGGCTCAGGAGGGCGGTGGCGAGCGTGTGCCGGAGCATGTGGGGGGTCACCTTCCGACCGATCCCGGCGGCGTCGGCGGTCTTCCGGACCATCCGCTCGACCGTCACCGGTTCGATGGGGAAGAGCCGGGCGCTCCCGACCCCCGCCAGTGTCCGCTCGGCGAGATAGCGGTCGAGCGCGCCTCGGGTCCGGTCCTCGATCACGACCTCCCGGTCCTTGTCGCCCTTCCCCGAACGAACGTGGATGACGTTTCGGTCGAACTCGATGTCCTCGAGCTGGACCCGGCAGACCTCGCTCACCCGAAGGCCCCCAAAGGCAAGGACATGCAGGATCGCGTTGTCCCGGGGTGACTTCCGGACGACCTCGAAGAGACGGTGGGTCTCCTCCTCCGTGAGGTAGTGGGGCAGGCGCTCGGGGCGCCGGGGCGCCTCGAAACCCTCGGCCGTGTCGAGGCCGAAGCTCCGGCATAAGCAGGTCAGTCCGCGGACCGTGAGGTAGAGCGAGTTCTTCGAGTAATGCCGTTCGAGGACGAGGTACTCCCGGAACGCCTCGAGGTCCCGTCGGCCCACCTCCTCGAGCGGTTTGCCCGCGTGGTTGAGGAACGTGCGGGCGATGTGACCGTACTGCTTGACCGTGCACGGGCTGCGCTCCTTCGCCCGAAGGATCCGCTGGAACCGCTCGACGACCGCGTCCACGGAGAACGGCGGCGGGCCCGCGCCGTCGACGGCCGACCCCCCCGGGGAACGCGTCGAGATGCCGCCGCGCGGCCGCGCGGGAGCCGAAGTGGCCATCGGCTATCGCTGGGCCGGGATGGCCCTAATTAAGGGTGGGGTTCAGTGGCACCTCCCTACACGAATCCTAACGTATCCGACCGTTCTCGGGACCGCATGCGCTGCGCGCGCTGCTCCCAGGAGGCGGTGATCGACCGCCCGTATGCGGGCGATCATCTCTGCGGGCCTCACCTCTCGGAGAGCGTCTGGGACCGAAGCCGGCGTGAGCTCCATCGCCAGGCTCCCCGGTTCCACCGTGGAACCGTGGCGGTGGCGCTCTCGGGCGGCAAGGACTCCGCGGCCGCCCTTACGCTCACCCACCGCTACTTCGGGCGGCGACCGACCGTTCGGGTGGTCGCCATCAGCGTGGACGAGGGGATCGAGGGATACCGGTCGGCCACGCTGTCGAAGGCGGCCGAGCTGTGCCAGCGACTCAACGTCGACCACCGGATCGTGCGAGCGCGCGAGACGCTCGGGACGACCACCGACGAGGCGGCCCGGGCCCTGCGCGGGACGATCCCGTGCTCGTTCTGCGGGGTGTGGCGTCGGGGCCTCCTCAACCGGGCGGCCCGAGACGCCTCGGCCGACCTCCTGGTCCTAGGATTCAACCTCGATGATCTCGCCCAGACCGTCCTGATGAACCTCGCGCGCGGGGAGGTCGAGCGGCTCCTGAGGATGTCCCCCCACCGCCACCGTCAGCCGGGGCTGATCCCCCGGGTCGCCCCGCTCGCGGCGATCCCGGAGCGCGAGGTCTATGCGTACGCGCAGGCGACCGGCCTCCCGTTCGACCATTCCGAGTGCCCGCACGCGACCACGGCCGAGCGCAACCGGTTCCGGGAGGTCGTCTGGCAGCTCGAGGAGGCGAGGCCCGGGACCCGGCACGCTCTCCTTAGGACCCGGGAGCGGATCGCCGAGCTGATCGAGCGGGCCGGAGGCGAAGGCGTGCCGGGGCGGTGCACCTCCTGCGGCGAGCCGTCGGCCCACCCCCTGTGCCGATCGTGCTCGTATCGCCGGGCCGCCGACCTCGCCGCGTCGAAGGAGGCGGCTTGAGCGAGGCCGGTTCGATCGCCGCCGCCGCCCCGAGCGACCCGCGCCGGTCCGTCCGGGAGCGGGTCTTCGTGGTCGGTGCCGGGATCATGGGAAGCGGCATCGCCGCCGAGGCCGCTCTCCACGGCTACGCGGTCACCCTCGAGGACGTGAGCGAAGAGCTCGCTCAGGCGGGCCTCGATCGCGTCCGCGCCGCCCTCGACGGAGCGGTCGCCAAGAGCGCGATCGGCGCGGCCGACCGGGAAGAGGCCCTTCGGAACATCGACATCGCCATCGGCCTGCGACGCGCGGACTCGGCCCAGATCGTGGTCGAGGCCGCCCCCGAGAAGCTGGCGCTCAAGCGGACGATCTTCCAGGAGCTCGAGGCGATCGCGAGCCCTTCCGCACTCTTCGCCACGAACACGTCGAGCCTGCCGGTCACCAGTATCGCGGCGCCGCTGAAGGACCCCGGCCGGGTGGTCGGGATCCACTTCTTCAACCCGGTCCTCCGGATGCCGCTCGTGGAGCTGATACCCGGCCTCTCGACCCGCCCCGAGACCACGGCGCGCGCGAAGGCGTTCGCCGAGCGGCTCGGCAAGACCGTCGGTACTCGCCCGCGACAGCCCCGGGTTCGTGACGACCCGGGCGCTCGCGGTCCTGCTCAACGAAGCCGTCTGGATGCTCTACGAAGGGACCGCCTCTCGGGAGGACATCGACACCGCCTACAAGCTCGGCTTCCACCACCCGATGGGACCGCTTGAGCTCGCCGACCTCGTCGGCCTCGACACGGCCCTCTCGATCCTCGACATCCTCTGGGAGGGGTTCAAGGACCCGAAGTACCGGGCCTGCCCGCTCCTGCGGTCGATGGTCGAAGCCGGCAAGCTCGGGCGCAAGAGCGGGGAAGGGTTCTACCCGTACCCGCCGAAGCCGGGGGCGCCAACGTGAGCGGGACGGCGGCCGCGGAGGACCTCCTGATCCTCCTTCTCGCCGCCCTCGTCCCATCGCTGATCTTCCTCTCCTGGATCCGGACGAGCGAGCGGTACCGGCAGGCCTCTTGGGGGACGGTCCTCAAGATGTTCGCCTACGGGGCGATCGTCGCCACAATCGTCGCGGCGATCCTCGAAGTCGTGCTCGTGGACGTGGGCACCGTCGCTTCGCAATCCTACCCGGCCCCCGAGTTCTCCTTCCTGAACGGGAACTCCACGGCCGGGGCGTTCTTCCTGGTCCTCGTGATCGCCCCTTTCGTCGAGGAAGGACTGAAGGCGAGCGGGGTCGTCCAGAACTCGGCGAAGATCGGCACGATCGCCGATGGGCCGGTCTTCGGGGCGAGCGTCGGCCTCGGCTTCGGCTTCTTCGAGACGTTCCTCTACGGGCTCGGCGCCTACCTCACCGGCGGGCTCGCCGCCGGATTGACGCTCATCTTCATCCGGAGCATCTCGAGCGTTCTCCTCCATGGCAGCTCGACCGCGATGTTCGGCTACGGCTACGCCGCTTCCAAGCTCGCCGGTCGGTCGGGCGCGTCGGGTGGGTACTACCTCCTCGCGGTCGGGATGCACGCCTCCTTCAACGTCCTCGCCTCCCTGGGGTCGATCGCGCTCGCCCTCGGATACTCCGGGACGATCGGGGGGTACGCCGACGTCCTCGGCCTCTTGCTCGCGATCATCTTCGCCGTAGCGGCGATCAACCATGTGGTGACGGTCATCCACCAGAGCGCCTTCCCCTCGGCCGGCGGCTCGACCTCTCGGTACCGCCCCCCCTCGATCAACCGGCGGCCGCCGACCGGCATCCCGCCGGGCCCGCGCTGAGCGATCCGTTCGGTCAGCTGCCCGTGGGCCCGGACGACCCCGCGGGACGAGCGTTCTCAGGGAGTGGCGGGGGGCGTCGAGGGTGGCGGACCGCGTCTCCAATCGCTCTCGGCGATCTCCTTGTAGACCTGCTCGGCCCCGGTCGGTTGGGGCGCGGGCCCTTCCTGCCCGACCTCGCGGATCCGGTCCTTCTTGAGGAGCCAATAGTGGATCCTCCAGGTCTTGCCGCGGGCGACCGTGGCGTCCTCCTCCTCGCTCGACAGAAGGCCCTCCTCCTCGAGACGATAGAACTGGTCGCGGTCGTCGCTCGTGAGCTTGTTGTCGAGGACGCTATCGTGGAGGCCGAAGTAGCCGAGGACCATCCGCGTGACCTTGTCGGCCTCCTCGGCCGGGAGCTTCCCCCGCGCGACGAGCGTCTTGTCGATCGCGCGGCGCAGCTCCTCCTCCTTGATCTGCGCCACGGGCCCGACCGGCCGAAAGCGCACCCCGTAATACCCTCGCGCCCCCGGCCCGCGCCGGCTCGGGTCTGGTCCGGGGCGTACCTCATCTCCCTCCCGGGATGAGCGGGGCCGGATGCTCGCCGAACCGACTCCACCGGCCGCTCCCTCCTTCCCGCTCGATCCGGCGATCGAAGGCTCGGCCCGGAAAGCGTGGCGACTCGGCCTCTGCCCGGAATGCCTCGGTCGGCTCTTCGGGCGCCACGGCCACGGCCTCTCGAACCCGGAGCGGGCCCGAAGGCTCTCCGAGGCGATCGGACTCCCCCTTCCGGAGGTCCCCGCAGGCGCGTGTACGCTCTGCCGCGGACTCTTCGACCGCTGGGAGACCTGGGTCACCCGAGCGCGAACGGCCACTGAGGGGCTCGAATGGCGTCGATTCGCCTGCGGGTCGCGCTGGGATCCGGAGATCCTCGCGCGCGAGGAGACGATCTGGGTCGAGGTCGGGGCCTCGGAGTCCGAGGCGGCCCGGGGGGCGTTCAACCGGGAGTGGGGGAAGCGGATCGAGGCCGCGACGGGTATTCCCGGGAGCCCCGCCGACCCCGAGCTCGTCCTCCTCGCGGATCTGCCCGCCGGCCGGGTTGAGGTCACGATCCTCCCCCTGTACCGTACGAGGACGGTACCGCAAGCTCGACCGGACCCTCCCCCAGACGCGGTGGCCGTGCCGACGGTGCGATGGCCGCGGATGCGACAAGTGCAACGGCACCGGCAAGACGTACCCGACCAGCGTCGAGGAGCTGGTCGCGGCGCCGTTCCTCGCCGCCACGAAGGGGGACGGGACGCGCTTCCACGGGATGGGCCGCGAGGACATCGATGCGAGGATGCTCGGCCGAGGCCGACCGTTCGTCCTCGAGATCCTCCGTCCGAAGCTCCGTCGCTTCGACCTCGCCCAACTCGCCGAGCGGGCCGGCCTCGACTCGGGCGGGCGGATCGAGCTCCTCGAGCCGACGATCGCGACCGCGCGCGACGTCCTCGAGGTGAAGGAGGCGACCCCGGAGAAGAGCTACCGAGTCGGCGTCCGGGCCGACGTGCCTGTGGCAAAGATTAATGAGGCCCTGACCGTCGTGCCCGACCGAGCGATCGCCCAGCGGACGCCGACCCGCGTCGCCCACCGACGGTCCGACCTCGTGCGGACCCGTCGGATCCGGGAGGCGCGCCTCGTCGAAGCCTCCGAGGGGCGGTTCACGCTCGACCTGCGCGCCGAGGCCGGCACGTACATCAAGGAATGGGTGGAAGGGGATGGAGGGCGAACCGAGCCGAACCTCGCCGGGATGCTGGGGGTCCCGGCCACGGTCGAGTTCCTCGACGTCTTAGAGATCCACGACTCGGGGTAGACGATGGTCAAGAGCTCGAAGGGATTCCGCTCCCGTACCCGCGGGGTGTTGACGAAGGCGGTCCGGGACCGCGGCATGCCGCCCGTGTCCCGCTTCCTGAAGACGTTCGAGATCGGGGACCGAGTGATCGTCCGCTTGGAGGCCTCGGACCCCCACGGGATGCCCCACCCCCGCTACCAGGGCCGGGTCTGCACGGTCCTGCGGCCAGTCGGACGTTCCTACGAGATCGAGTTCCTCGATGGCGGAAAGCGCAAGGTCCTGGTCGCGCACCCGATCCACCTCGTTCGCGCCGACCTCAAGTCCGGGGAGGGCCTAGATGCCCGAACCGGTCCCGCTCGCCGAGGTCAAGCGCCTGTTGACCGAGGAGGCCACGCGCCGGACCCTCCCGCGGGAGGCGATGCTCGCCCAGCAGCACGCGGAGATCTTCGCTCGCCTCGAGCCCGAGGCGAACAAGAAGCTCATCGCGGAGCTCAAGACGCTCGCCTTCGTCGACACCCCGCTCGCCACCAAGATCGCCGATACACTCCCCCAGTACCCGGAGGAGGTCCGCCTCCTCTTCTCCAAGGAACGCGTCGTGCTCGACGAGGCCCAGATCACGAGCCTCCTCGAGATCGTCGCCCACCACCGATGAACCGGGGGGATCGCCCACGGAAACCTACGTACGTGTCCTCGACTACCTGCCCAACGGTCGGGCGACCGACCGGGGCTACACCCGCGAGCCGATCGGCCTCGCGCTCGGCGAAACCGAGCTGAAGCTCCTCGAGATCGTCCCGCGGCCCGGTGCCCGGGTGGCCGCCGGGGAACGCGTCGCGATCGTGCCGATCCCCGGGGCGCCCCCGCCGACGATCGACCACGTCCGCCGAAGGATCGGCTACGAGGAGCTGACCGCGAGCGCCCGCACCGAGCTCACCGAGGCGCTCGCCCAGATCGTCCGCGCCGACCCCGCGAAGTACCTCCGGTTCTTCAATGAGTCTCCGTCGGTCTCGAGGCGCTTCCACCTCCTCGAGCTCCTCCCCGGGATCGGGAAGAAGACGATGCAGGCGATCGTCGAAGAGCGGCGGAGGGCCCCGTTCTCAAGCTTCCAGGACATCGAAACGCGCCTCCACCTCAAGAGTCCCGAGATGTTGATCGTCGCCCGGATCGAGCAGGAGTTGAGCGGTGGCGAGGACAAGTACCGGCTCTTCGTCGCCCCGTGACGGCGCGATCCCTCGGGCCCCCACGAAGCCCTCGGAGATCGCCCAGAAGCTGAAGTCGCTCGGCGTCCGGCCGGACCGCCGTCGGGGACAGTCGTTCCTTGCCGACCCGTTCGTCGCGGATGCCGAAGCGGCACTCGTCGGTACCAAGCCGGCGGGGCCGGTCCTCGAGGTCGGCGGCGGGCTCGGCGTCCTGACCGAGTCGCTGCTGCGCCGGGACATCGGTCCGCTCACGGTCTTCGAATCGGATCCCCGACTCGCGGAGCACCTCCGCCGAACCTTCGGGGAGCGGATCACGATCGTGGAGGGCGATGCCCTCACCCTCGAGATCCCGAAGGTTCGGGCCGCGATCGGCAACCTCCCATACTCGGTCGCCACTCCGATCCTCCTGAGGCTCTTCCGCGCCCGCATACCGAAGGTCGTGGCGATGGTCCAACGGGAGGTCGCCGACCGCCTCACGGCGAGCTTCGGCTCGCGATCGTACGGACGCCTAACGATCGTCGCGCGTCTGTTCGGGACCGTGGAGCCTTACCAGGTCGTCCCGCCCACAGCGTTCGTCCCGGAGCCGGCAGTCGCGAGCCAAGTGGTCGAGTTCACCGCGCATTCGGGGAATGTCCCTGTCGAGAATTTCGAGACCCTCGAGGAGGTCCTCCAGGCGCTCTTCTCCTCGCGCCGCAAGCAGCTCGGAAACCTCCTACCGAGGCTCACCAAGGACCCGAGGGCACTCGCGGACAAGGCCGGGTGGCCCCCGGAATGGCCGACGCGACGTCCCGAAGACCTTCCCCCGGAGGCGTTCTTCGGACTCTCGAACGCCCTCGGTGCCCGTCCGCCCACCGAGGTCCGCCAGAAAACGAAGTCGATCGCGAAAGACTGATCCCCGTTCTCCGACAGACGGTCTCTTTCCCGAAGCCGTCGTAACAGTCGGTATAATATACGAGCGCTCGGTGCCTCGTTGAGGAGTAGCCATGCTGCAAGGAACCCCGATCCTCGTGCTGAAGGAAGGCACCGAGCGCGAGAGAGGAAAGAGCGCCACCCAGAACAACATCGCCGCGGCGCGCGCCATCGCCGACGCGGTCCGCTCCACCCTCGGCCCCCGAGGTATGGACAAGATGCTCGTCGACTCCATGGGGGACATCACGATCACCAACGACGGCGTGACCATCCTCAAGGAGGTCGACGTCGAGCATCCCGCGGCCAAGATGATCGTCGAGGTCGCGAAGACCCAGGACCAGCAGTGCGGCGACGGCACGACGACCGCCGTAGTGCTCGCCGGGGAGCTCTTGAAGCGCGCCGAGACCCTCCTTGAGCAGAACATCCACCCGACCGTCATCACCCGCGGCTACCAGATCGCCCTCCAGGAGGGCCAGCGGCTCCTCGAGAAGGAGATCGGGACGACGGTCAAGATCGACGATGAGAAGATGCTCTTCGACTGCGCCACGACCGCGATGGGCTCGAAGGGGGTCTTCGGCTCCCGGGACGAGCTCGCCAAGATCGCTGTCCAGGCGGTCCTCAAGATCGTCGAGAAGCGGGGCGACCGGGTCGTCGCCGACGTGGACCAGATCAAGGTTGAGAAGCGGCACGGCGGCACGATCGCCGACACCCAGCTCATCGACGGCATCATCCTCGACAAGGAGCGGGGCCATCCGCGCATGCCCCGCCACGTGAAGGGCGCCAAGATCGCCCTCGTCAACTCCGCGCTCGAGATCAAGAAGACCGAGATCGAGAGCAAGATCAACATCAAGAGCGCGAACCAGATCCAGAGCTTCCTCGACGAGGAGGACAAGACGTTCCGCAAGATGGCGGAGCAGGTCAAGGCGGCGGGCGCCAACGTCCTGATCTCCCAGAAGGGGATCGACGACGTCGTTCTCCACTACCTCGCCAAGGAGGGGATCTTCGCCCTCAAGCAGGTCAAGGAGTCCGATCTCCAGAAGCTCGCGCGGGCGACGGGTGCGAAGATCGTCACCGGACTCAAGGAACTGAGCGCCACCGACCTCGGCAAGGCGGAGTCGGTCGAAGAGAAGAAGGTCGGGGACGAGGTCATGACCTACGTCACCGGCTGCGCGAACCCCCGATCCGTCTCGATCCTCATCCGCGGCGGGACCGAGCACGTCACCCAAGAGGTCGAACGCTCGCTCCAGGACGCCCTCAAGGTCGTCGCCAGTGTCCTCGAGGACGGCGTCATCTGCCCGGGGGGCGGCGCGACCGAGATCGATCTTTCGGTGAAGCTCCGGAAATTCGCCCCGTCCGTCGGCGGCCGGGAGCAGCTCGCGGTGGAGGCGTTCGCCCAGGCACTCGAGTGCGTCCCGTGGGCCCTCGCCGAGAACGGCGGCTACGATGCGATCAACACGCTCATCGAGCTCCGCGGCGCGCACGACGGCCCGAGCGCGAACCGGAACATCGGCGTGAACCTCGCCGACGGGAAGGCCGCCGACATGTGGAAGCTCCACGTGGTCGAGCCCTCGCGCGTGAAGCGACAGGCGCTCTCTTCGGCGGTCGAAGTGGCGAACATGGTCCTGCGGATCGACGACGTCATCGCGTCGAAGAAGTCGTCCCCGGGCCCCCGGGCGGCGGCGGCGGCCACGACCACTAGCGTCGACCTTCCTCGCCAACCTCTTCCTAAGCTCCGGGACGTTTCGCCCGAAGGCTTCTTATCGGACGTTCGGTAGGCGCGCTCCACCATGCGGACGAAGCCGGTCGAGGGTGTCCTCCGATTGGACGTCGTCACGCTGGACCCGCGACCGGCGATCTACCTCGCCTACGACGGGCTCGCGGGCCTCTCCCAACGGGCGATGCTCCGGGACCTGATCGAAGAGCTGCACCGCCAGGGGCCGGAGACGCTCAAGTCGTTCATCGAGGCGGTTCGCAAGCACCACTCGGGCCAGGTCCACGTCTACTTCGCCGACTACGTCAGCTACGGGATCGGCGGCGGCGACGCGACCTCGGAGTTCTTCTTCGGGACCTTCCTCGTGCTCCACGCGCCCGCGAAGGACGGGGCGCCCGAGGAGATCCTCCTCCAGCGGACCGGCGGCACCGAGCGGTTCCCGCTCGAATCGATCGCCGGGTGAGCCCGACCGTCGAACCCCCGATCCCTCCATCCCATCGGACCGTTCGGCACCTTTTTCCCTCCGGCGGTTCCCTGCCCCGAGGATGACGGAGGATTCGCCGCTCATCCAGGAACGGCGCGCCAAGGCCGCGCGCTTGCGCGAGAGCGGCCGGGAACCGTACCCCTGGTCGTTCCCGGGACGCGTCCCGACCTCCGACGTGGTGGCCGCCTGCCGGACGATCCCGCCGGGGGAGGCCGACCCCGCCAGGAGCTTCCGGGTCGCGGGCCGGGTCCGGGCGATCCGGGGCCACGGAAAGAGCGCCTTCCTCGACCTTGACGATCTTGCCGGGACCCTCCAACTCTACGCCCGGGTCGACGAACTTGGGGAGGAAGGGTTCACCCGGCTCTTGCAGGACGTCGATCCCGGGGACCTAGTCGGGGCCGACGGCGTTCCGATCGTCACCCGGCGCGGTGAGCCGTCCCTGCGCGTTTCCGCGCTCGAGATCCTCGCGAAAGCCCTGAACCCGCCCCCCGAGAAGTACCACGGACTCCAGGACCCGGAGGAAAGGATCCGACGCCGCTACGTCGATCTGCTCGCCTCACCCGAGAGCCGGGCCCGCTTCCGCGCGCGCTCGCTCCTCACGCGCGCCCTGCGACGCCACCTCGATGGGTTGGGGTTCCTCGAGGTCGAGACCCCCACGCTCGTCCCCGTGGCGAGCGGCGCCGCGGCCCAGCCGTTCACGACGCACTCGCACTACCTCGACCGCGACCTCCAGCTCCGGATCGCCCTCGAGCTCCCGCTCAAGCGCCTACTCGTCGGCGGCCTCGAGCGCGTGTACGAGGTCGGCCACGTCTTCCGGAACGAGGACCTCGACTCCACCCACTCGCCCGAGTTCACCATGATGGAGCTCTACTGGGCGTACGCCGACTACACCGACATGCGGGGCCTGGTCGAGGGGCTCTATGCCACCCTGGCGAAGGAGGTCGCCGAGCTCTTCCCGGACCTCCCGGCGGCCCGGGAGGCCCCCGAACGGTTCCGGCCTCCGTTCGCCTCGATCGACTTCGTCGACGAGCTCGAGCGGAGGAGCGGGATCTCGGGCCTCCTGGACAAGGGACGGGAGGAGCTCCGGGCGCTCGCGCGTGCCGCCGGGGCGACCGTGCCCGACGATTCCCCTTCGGGGAAGTTCCTCGACAAACTCTTCGAGCACTACGTCGAGCCGACCCTGGACCGGCCGACCTTCGTCCTCGATTTCCCGGCTTCGACGACGCCGCTCGCCAAGCGCCACCGTTCCCGCCCGGGCCGGGTCGAACGGTTCGAGCTCTTCGCCCGGGGGCTCGAGCTGGGCAACGCCTACACCGAGCTCAACGACCCGGACGAGCAGGAACGCCGCTTCGTCGAGCAGCTCTCCTCCCGGGGGGAGGACCACTACGCCTACGACTCCGACTTCGTGGAGGCCCTGAGGTTCGGCATGCCGCCCGCCACCGGCCTCGGGATCGGGATCGACCGGATGTTCATGGCCCTCTCCGGGGCGACCTCGATCAAGGACGTCATCCTCTTCCTGCCGACCCGGGAGCGGTCGACGGGATAGCCTACAGCGATCGCTCGATCCCGCGGCCCCGCCGACGATAGGCGAGCGCGCCGAGAAGCCCGGCCCCCACCGAGAGCCCGAGCCCGGCGAGGTACCAACTGGACTCCCCGTGGACCAGCAGCGGGACGGTGGGGAGCGCCGGGGTCGGGAGGAGCGCGAGGGAGACGTTCCCATCGACCTCGCGGGCGCCCAAGGCCGGGGCAGCGAGTACGACGTGGCCGAGCGAGGGGGAGGTCGAGAGCGCGCCGGCCGAGACCGATGCGGTCGGTCCCCCGGAGCTCCCGAACTCGGGATCCCAGCTCACGAGGGCGGTGGGTCCGCCGGGAAGTTGACCTTGGACGCCGACCACGTTCTGGCCCCAGACGCTCGTGGTCGCCGTGAGACCCGTGCCTGGGCAGCCGGACCGGTCGACCGAGGTCGCGGATCCCGTGCAGGCCGTCATCGATCGGCCGAGCGGGGCGGCGAGGCTCAGCTGGACGCCGAGGAGGTCCGACGGACTCACCCACGGCCAGCTGGAGACTCGCCAGTGGGTGGTGACTCCGGAAGTGGCCGAGGCGGGAGTGGTCAGGGAGTAGTTGATCGAGAGGGCGGCCGTGCCGAGGGGCGCCCCGTCCGGTTGGACGAGGTCCCCGGGTCCCTGCCACAGGCCCGCGCTGGACGGGTAGACCGTGAGCGACGCCGAGACCGTGAAGAGGAGCCCGGCGGACGCGGCGGGCCCGGAGGCGTTCACGATTTGGACGTTGGAAGGGAGGGCGACCGCCACGATCTGGGGGGGGGTCCCGGAGGGCGAGGCTTCGAGGATCTGATCGATGGAGAGCGAGGAGGCGACGGAGTGGTTCCCGATCTCGTTGAGCTCGACGTTCGGGTAGGCGGACGGTAGGCTCACTTCGTAGTTCCCGGCCTGCTCGGAGGAGTAGGGCGAAGCGAGCGGGTAGCCGGCCGAGGCCGCCCCGGCGGTCCCGGTCAGGACGACGAATGCGGTGACCACGAGCAGGGTGCGTCCGAGGCCCCCGATGAGCCTCGGGCGTTCGTACGATCGACGAGTCATCGAGTGACCCGTTTCAAGGACCCGGATAAGAGGGCTATAATCGTTCCCGAACAGCCGTTGAACGCTCAAGGGTGCAGCTCCCCCCAGAACCGAAGGAAACGGTCGACGGCATCTTCCGGAAGCGGCGGGAACCGCAACAGGAGCGCGTGGACGCGCTTCGGGTCGGCCAGGCGAACCCGACGCTCCGAGCCGTTCCCCTCCCGGGTCAATACCCCCACCGCCTCGAGCCGGCGCAGAAAGTAGGAGAGGTTCTGCGGGGTGGTGGCAAGGTCCGTCGCCAGCCCAGACGGCGCGGTCGGGCCGTCGAGGTAGAGGCGCAGGAGGAGCGACCGGGGGACCGGCTGCCGAAGGAGGGCGAGCAGGGCCTGGTCGGGCTCGGGGATCGGCCCGCCCATCTCCGGAACGACCGCCGGGTAAGCGCACTTGTACCCACCGGAGAAGCGGATCGCGATCAGTCCCTCGCGGCCCAGCCGGTAGAGGTGGTAGTCGAGGGTCCCGATCGGGATCCTCGAGCCGGCGTCGGATCTCCCGGAGGTGCACCCCGGGGTAGCGCTGGACGAACGTGAGGAGCGCCTCCGCCCACGCGCTGCGACCTTCCTCGGAAGGCATCGGGGCCGGGACCCCCCTAACGCACGAGCGTCGCGACGAACAGCACGACCAGGAGCGCGGCCTCGAACGCGGCCGAGAGGGCGAGGAGCTGTTCGGGGGCGAGCCCACCGGTGAAGAGCCCGACCCCGACCACTACCCCCTGGACGGCGATCAAGAGGAACCCGGCCGCGACGAGCGCCATCCGTGGGGACGGGGAGCGTCGCCAGGCGAGGAGCGCGAGGCCGCCGAGGATCGCCCCGAATACGGCGATCCCGGCGAAGGCGACGTTCGCGATCGCCGATAGGTCCATGCCGGAAGGGCCATGGGCGCACGTCCCCCTTTATACTGCCCCGTCCAGTTGATGACGGGATGGAGGACGCCCCGGCGAACGCGGCGCCGCTCTCCATCGAACGGCTGACGGTCCGGTACGGCACGCTCGTCGGCGTCGAGGAGCTCTCCTTCGAGGTCCATCGCGGGGAGATCTACGGGCTCCTCGGCTCGAACGGGGCCGGCAAATCGACCACGATGAAGGCGATCGTGGGCCTTCAGCGTCCGGATTCCGGCCGCGTGCGGGTCTTTGGCCACGACATCGTCACGCACGGTCTCGAGGCGAAGTCGCGGATCGGCTACGTCCCCGAGTCGCCGCTCCTCTTCGAGGCCCTCACGCCGTGGGAGTTCCTCGAGTTCGTCGCCGGGGTCCGGGGGATGGAGGCGGAGGCGGCGACCCGACGGGCGGCCCGGTACGCCGAGGCGCTCCAGCTCACTCCGGAGCTCCACCAGCCGATCATCACGCTCTCCTTCGGCAACCGCCAGAAGGTCCTGCTCGTCGCCGCCCTCCTCCACCGGCCCCCGCTCCTGGTGCTCGACGAGCCGTTCCACAGCCTCGATCCCCGGGCCGTCCGGGTCGCTCGGGAGCTTCTCCGGCAGCACGTGACCGAAGGCGGCGGGGCCGTCCTCCTCTCCACGCACACGATGGAGGTCGCCGAGCGCCTGTGCGACCGCGCCGGGATCCTCGATCGAGGCCGGCTCGTCGGGGAGGGGACGGTCGCGGATCTCGAGGGGTCGCACTCTCGGACCCTCGAGGAGGCGTTCCTTAGGCTGACCCGCGAGGAGGACGGCGTCCGGGCCGCGGTCCGGTCGCTCGCCCAGGAATGAGCGCTTCCTGGAGAACGGCCTACCGCATCCAGCGCCAAGCGTTCCCCGAGCTCGCTTACGAGGCGGTCTACGCGGTCCGTCAAGGGAATCTCGCGCCGAACCTCCCGCCCGGGCAGCTCGTTCCCCGATCGGCCCGACGCGTCCTCCAGAGCAAGCTCCTGGTCTCGGCCCTGCTCGCCTTCATCGCGGCCGCGACGATCCTCGTCCTGACGCCCCGCGCCGAAGGGCTTCTCGCGCCGGAGCTCGCCCGCGCGCTCTACGTGACGACCGTCCTCGTCGGGCTTCTGATCCTCGAGCTCGCCCTGCTTTGGTGGACGGGGCTCCAGGTCCTACCGACGTTCCTCTCCTCCCCGATCCTCCCGACGCTGGAGACGCTCCCAGTGGCTTCGGGGACCGTCGACCGGACCGCCTTCCTCCTGTTCCTGCGGCTGTTCGATCTGCCGGCCGCCACCGTCCTCGTCGCCGTCCCGCTGGCCGTCGGACTCTCGCTCGGCTCGGTCGCCGCGGGCCTCGCCATGGTGCCGGGGGCGATTTCGGCCGTCGTCTTCGCCCTCGCCCTCGCGCTCATCACCGGGCGGTTCTTCGTCCGTCACGTCCAAGCCTCTCCCGGGGGTCGGAGTCATGCGGCGCTCCGCTGGGCCTACCTTGTCCTCTGGGCGATCCCGGCGTTCGCCATGTACGGGTACATTACGATCGGCCCGCGGGCGATCGCTGCGCTCTCCGCGATCGTCGTGCAAGGTCCGACCGGCGCGGTCGACGGTTTGTTCGCGGCGTACCCGTTTCCCCTGGCGACGCTGCCGGCCCTCGTCTCGGGTGAGTCGATCGCCTGGAGTGGATCGGGATCGGCGCCCCTCATCATCGCACTCGCGGGCACCGCGATCTACGGCGCCCTCACGGTCGGTCTCGCCGATTGGCTGATGACGGCCCCTCGGGCCCTCGCCACGACGCGGCCGGCGGGCGCCCCCGTCGAATCCGGGGACCTCGTCCTCCGTCCCCGGTCGGCCCCCGCCACCGTGCTCGTCAAGGACCTCCGCATCGCCTCCCGGTCACCGGCCTTCGCCTTCCTCCTTCTCTTGCCGATCCTCGACTCCGTGGCGATCGGGCTGTGGACCCTCTGGAGCGCCCCGACCCCCTCGGACGCGCTCACCATCGCCCTCGCCGCCGTCGCCACCGCGGCCCTGCTCGCCACGTTCTTCGGGCCCGCGTTCTTCGCGATCGAGCTCGCCGGATTCGCCTACACGAGGACCCTTCCGCTCTCCCAGCGCGCGCTCGTGATCGGCAAGGTCCTCTTGGTCGCCGGCCTCTACCTCGTCGCGGCCGGGATCGTCCTCCTGATCACCCTCGCGCGCCTGTTCGACCCCCTGCCGTTCGGTGCGTTCGTCCTCGGCGAGCTCCCGGCGGTCCTCGCCGCATCGTTCCTCGAACTCGGGATCCTCGTCCGGGTCGCGCGCCGCAAGGGCCTGCCGATCACGAACCTCTACTCGGGGAGCTGGTGGGCGGCCGCTGTCTCGATTCCGGGCGTCATCGTCGCCGGGGCGCCCCTCGTCCTCTACGAGATCGTGGGAACGGGATCGCCGATCGCCGGGACGGCGGTCCTCGCGGCCGCGGGGCTGATCGAGTTCGGGGGAGCGGCGACGTTTTCTCTCCTCGGGGCCGGTCGGGGGACCGACTGATGCCGAGGGAGATCGCGTCGCGGTTCTCGCCTGCCGAGATCGAGCCGCGCTGGCAGGCGGCGTGGAGGGCCGCCGGATGCTTCCGGGCTCCCGAGAGGCCGTCGGGCCGCGCGTTCTCGATGGTCCTCCCGCCGCCGAACGTCACGGGCGTGCTGACGCTCGGCCACATGCTCGGGAATACGGTCATGGACATCCTCGCCCGGTGGCACCGGATGCGGGGCGACTCGGTCCTCTGGCTCCCCGGGATCGACCACGCCGGCCTCGCGACCCAGGTCGCGGTCCGACGCCACCTCGCCCGGTCGAAGATCCGCCTCGAGGAGCTCCCCCGCGAGGAGATCCTCCGGCAGATCGGGGCGTGGAAGTCGGACCGGGAGGCGACGATCCGGGCGCAGATCGAGGCGGGCGGGTTCTCGGTGGACTGGTCGAGGTACCGTTACACCATGGACGACGGGAGCATCCGCGCGACCCGCGAGGTGTTCGTACGGCTCTACGAGCAGGGCCTCGTCTATCGAGGCGAGCGGATGGTGAACTGGGACCCGAGGCTTAGGACCGCGATCTCCGACCTCGAGGTCGTCCATCGCGAGGAGGAGGCCGAGCTCCTCTACCTTGAGTATCCCTGGGCCGACGGGAGCCCCGGCGGGATCGTGGTGGCGACGGTCCGGCCCGAGACGATCTTCGGCGACACGGCGGTCGCGGTCCACCCGGAGGACGAACGGCACCAGGCGTCGGTCGGCCGGAAGGTCCGGGTCCCCCTCACGGATCGGGCCGTCCCGGTGATCACCGACGCGGGGATCGACCCCGGCTTCGGGAACGGCGCGCTCAAGGTCACTCCCCGGCACGACGTGCTCGACTACGAGATCGCCCGGCGCCATCCGGAGATCGAGATGCCGCCCACGATCCTCGACGAGGGCGCGCGATTGGTCGGCGAATGGGTGCCGGAGGAGTTCCGGGGGCAGGACCGCGACCGGGCCCGTTCCGCAGTCACCGAGGCGCTCGACCGGGGCGGGTTCATCCGCCGGCGGGAGCAGTACCGGCACAGCGTCGCCCGCTCGGAACGCTCCGACGAGGTGATCGAGCCGAGGCTCTCGATCCAGTGGTTCGTGCGGATCGGGGCGCTCGCTCCGCCGGTGGTAGAAGCGGTGAAGCGCGGGGAGATCCAGTTGCATCCGGATCGGTGGACGCTCACCTTCCACCGGTGGATGGAGCGGCTCGAGGACTGGTGCATCTCGAGGCAGGTCACGTGGGGCCACCCCATCCCGGTCGTCTACTGCGAGCAGTGCGAGGCGGAGATCGTCTCGCTCGATCCGCCGACCCGATGCGCCCGATGCGGAGGCGATCGGTTCCGACCGGATCCCGACGTGCTCGACACCTGGTTCACCTCCTGGCTCTGGCCGTTCGTCACCTTGGGTTGGCCGGAGGCGACCGGGGACCTCGAGCGGTACTACCCGACCGACGTGCTCGTCACCGGCCGCGACATCATGTTCTTCTGGGTCGCCCGGATGATGATGGCCGGTTACCGGTTCACCGGGCGCCGTCCGTTCGCCCACGTCTTCTTCACCGGGATGCTGCGCGACGATACCGGTCGGAAGATGTCGAAGAACCTCGGGAACTCGCCCGAACCCCTCGACCTCATCCGGGACCGGGGCGCCGATGCGCTGCGGTTCTCGGTGGTCCATCCGAACCCGGTCGATCAGGATGGCCCGTTCAGCGTGGCCACGCTCGACTCGGGTCGCAACTTCTTGACGAAGCTCTGGAACCTCGGACGGTTCCTCCTGGGGCACCTGGTCGAGGGGGCGGAGCCCCCCGACACCCTCCGACCCTCGATGGGACGAGCGCCCTCGAGAACCGCTGGATCCTCGCGCGGTGGCGGGAGCACTCGGTCGAGGTCGACCGGGCGCTCGAGTCGTTCGAGTTCACCCGGGCGGCCTCCCTCCTTCACGGGTTCGTCTGGCACGACCTCGCCGACCGTTACGTCGAGATGGCGAAGGACGCGCTCCAGGGGGCCCGGGGCGAGCCGGCCCGTCGGGAGGCCCAGGCGGTGCTCGGGTTCGTCTTCGAGCGGACGCTCCGACAGCTCCATCCGTTCGTCCCCCACGTGACCGAGGAGCTCTGGCAGGCCCTCCCACACGAAGGCGAGCTTCTGGCCCTCGCCCCATGGCCCTCGCCCGAGGAGGCCCCGACCGACGGGCCAGCGGTGGCGGAGATGGAGATCGTCCTCGACGCGATCCGGGCGCTCCGCAACCTCCGCACGGAGACCGAGACCCCGGCGCCCGAACAGCCGCCCGCCGCGGTGCGGGCCGCCCACGCAGAGGCGGACCGGGTCCTGCGCGCTCGGGAACCGCTCGTTCGCCGGCTTGCCCGCGTCGCGTCGCTCGCGATCCTGCCGGCGGATGGGGCGCCTCCCGCCCGCTCCGCGCGCGCGGTGACGGTGAACGCCGAGTACTTCCTCGAACGGCCGGCCGAGACCCCGGGGGCCTCGGAGAGCCTCGCCCGGGAGCGGGCGAAGCTCGTCGAGCTCCTCGAGAAGGCCCGCCGCAACCTCTCCGACGAAGGTTTCCGATCGAAGGCCCCGGCCCACGTGGTCGCGGAGGCCGAAGCGAAGGCCAGCGAGCTCGAGGAACGGATCAAGAAGATCGACGGCCAGCCCGGCCGATCGGCCCCGGAGTCCGCATGACGAAGCCCGCCCGGGCCTCCCGGGCTCGCAAGGGTCGCTCCCCGGGCGGACACGCTCCGAGAGCGAGCGGTCCCCCGCCGATCCCTCCTCCGTTCCCACTGGGCCGGACCGGACGCTCCCACCCGTCGCTCGGTCTCGGCCTCTGGGCGGTCGGCCGGTGGACCCAGGAGGAGGAGGCCCGCACGCGCGAAACGATCGTCCACGCGCTCGCCCGCGGAATCCGGTGGTTCGACACGGCGGAGGTCTACGGGACCGGCCGTTCCGAACGGGTCCTCGGCGACGTCCTCGCGACCGGGGGTCGGACCTACGACGACCTCTTCCTGGCCACCAAGGTCTCGTGGGAGCACCTTCGGCCCGCCCAGGTCCGCGCCGCCCTGACCGGGAGCCTCCAGCGGCTCGGCCGACGCTCCGTCGATCTCTATCTCGTCCACGCGCCCGATCCGCACGTCCCGATCGGTCCGACGATGGCCGCGCTCGAGGCGTTGTGGAAGGAGGGGAAGATCGGCGCCATCGGGGTGAGCAACTTCGGGCTCGAGGAACTCGAGGCCGCGCAGGCGGCCCTCTCCGAGACCGAGATCGTGGTCGACCAGGTCCGCTACAACCTCTTCGACCGCGAAGACGGCGACCCGATCCGGGAGTACTGCGCGAAACACGAGATCGTCGTGGAGGCGTACACTCCGCTCCTCCGAGGGCTGCTCGCGGGCCGATACCTCGACGGGGAGCGACCACCGACCGAGATCCGGAGGTTCACCCATCGGCTCCTGGATGATGAATCGCTCCCCGAAGTGCTCGCGCGAGCGGGACGCATCCGAAAGCTCGCCCAGGAGCGCGGGGTCCCGATGGCCTCGATCGCGCTCCATTGGCTGCGCGCCCGGGGGGCCGCCCCGGTCTTCGGGGCGACCCGGCCCGACCAGGTCGACTCGGCCCTCGACGCGTTCGCCCAGGTCCCCGACCGCAGCATCCTCGAACGGGCGGACCGGATCGCCCTCGGCGAGGCCGATGATTAGGTTCGTCGCCTTCGACATGGACGGCACGCTCGTGGACATCGCGAGCAGCTGGCGCTCGGTCCACGAACACTTCGACGACCAGAACGAGGAGGGCCTGAGGGCGTTCCTCGAGAACCGGATCGACGACGAGGAGTTCGTCCGTAGCGACATCCGGATCTGGTGGCGCCACCACCCGAAGATCACGGTCTTCGACATCGACCGCATCCTCGAGCCGGTGCCCCTGATGCCCGGGGCCCGGGAGCTCCTCGCGGCCCTGCACGAGCGCGGGATCCAGACCGCCATCGTCAGCGGGGGGATCGACCGATTGGCGAAGCGGATCGGGCGGGAGCTCGGGATCGACTACGTGCTGGCGAACGGGTTCCGTACCGATGCGGAGGGACGCCTCACGGGCGAGGGGATCATCCGGGTGCCGATCTGGGGGAAGGAGGAGGTGCTCGCGCACGTCCAGGAACAGATGGGCTTCGAACCCGAGGAGACCGCGGCCGTGGGGAACTCGGAGATCGACGTCGGCATGTTCCGGCGCTCCCGGGTGGGGATCGCCTTTTGCCCGGACGACGAGACCGTCCGGGCGGCCGCGACCGAGATCATCGAGGAGCGCGACCTCACGAGGGCGATCGGGCCGATCCTCGGCGCCCCCGACGATCGGACGCCGGGCGCCGATGGGCGCTCCCAATCCTCTTAACCCGGGCCGGGGTGGTCGGGGCCTTCCGAACCATGGCTGAGGATTACGAGGCCCTGCTCGACCGGGCGCACCGCCTCCTGCCGCCGGTCCGAGTGGCCACCGAACGGTTCCAGATCCCCGAACCGGACGTGATGACCGACGGGAAGAACACGGTCGTCCGGAACTTCAAGGAGATCACCGATGTCCTCCGGCGCGAGCCCGAGCACGTGATCGGCTACCTCGCCCGGGAGCTCGGCGCCCCCGGCGTCCTCGACCTCCCGAGGGGGGTGCTCAAGTCGCGGGTGAGCCGGGACCAGATCGCGCAGCGGCTGCGTGAATACTCCGAGAAATACGTGATCTGCTCGGAGTGCAAGCGGCCCGACACCCACCTCTCGAAAGACGGGCGCCTGACCCTCCTGATCTGCGAGGCGTGCGGTGCCCAGCGCCCGGTCACGGTCCGCAGAGTGGTGGAGCCGACGAAGCCGAAGACCCCGGTGGTCGTCGGGGAGGTCTACCATCTTCTCATCGAGGACGTGGGACGACGGGGCGATGGCGTCGCGAAGAAGGAGGGGTTCGTGATCTTCGTCACGGGCGCCACCCAGCGCGGCACGACGGTCAAGGCGAAGATCACCAAGGTGTTGGGCAACAACGCCTACGCCGTCGTCGAACCGTAAGGGCCGATGCGGGGCATCCGGTCGCTCGGGCTCCTCTTCCTGTACATCGGCGCCCAGATCGTGGCCCTCGCCTTGGCCTTCCCCTTCATCTCCGAGGGACTCTCGACGACGACCTCGTCGAGCGCGAACAATCCGACCGGGCCGATCTACATCATCCTCCTGATCATCCTGGCCCCGATCGGGATCCTCCTGCTCGCCCGACGGAACCGGGGTCCCCAGACGATCCGGTGGGTGATCCTCGTCGGGATCGCCTTCTCCCTCGCCATCACCCTCGACGCCACGTTCTCCTTGCTCCTGCCGCACGCGGTCTACCTGCCCCCGTACGGCGTGGCGGAGGCGGCGAGCGCCGCCGACCCGCTCGCGGCGATCGCCGCGCTCGCGATCTTCCTCGCGCTCCTCATCGAGCCCGAGTGGTACGTCGTCGACCTCGCGGGGTTCCTCGCCGCGGGCTCGCTGATCGCCATCCTCGGGATCTCCTTCGGCCCGCTGCCGGCGTTCATCCTCCTGGGCGCGCTCGCGGTCTACGACTACATCGCCGTCTACCGGACGAAGCACATGCTTTCGCTCGCCGACGTGGTCGTGGACATGAAGCTCCCGATCCTGATGGTGATGCCGGGGAGCGCGGGGTACGACTACCCCCACGCGCCGTCGCTCAAGGCCCGCGCGTCGAGCGAGGGCGAACCCGCGCCGGAGCGGGAGGCGCTCTTCATGGGTCTCGGCGACGTCGTGATCCCGGGCACGCTCGTGGTCTCCGCCTTCGTCTGGCTCCCGAGCCACCCGATCCTCCTCGGGGTCGGGCCGAACCTCTGGGTGGCGATCGGAACGCTTCTCGGCTCCCTCGTCGGTTACGGCGGCCTGATGGCCCTCGTGAACCGGGGACGCGCCCAGGCGGGCCTGCCGTTCCTGGACGGGGGCGCGATCGCCGGCTACATGCTCGCGTTCTTCATCGCCTACCGGAGCCTGGGACTCGGCCTCGGGCTCGGGCTATAGGGAGCGAGATGCGGCGAAAGGTCGAGGACCTCAGGATCTCCGACGGCCCCAGCCTCGACACCCTGGTCCGCCGGATGGAGGCCGCGGGGGGGTTCTCCGCGAAGGAGCTCGCGGACGGCGTCGACCTCCTCGATCGGATCCTTTCGGACGATCAGATGACCGTCTTCCTCTCCTTCCCGGCGGACATCGTCGCGACCGGGACCCGGGGCATCCTCTACGAGCTATTACGGTCGGGCCGGATCGATGCCGTGATCACGACCTGCGGGACCCTCGACCACGATCTCGCCCGCTCGTTCCGGCCGTACTACCACGGGGCGTGGGATCTCGACGACGCCGACCTCTACCGTCGGGGGCTCTACCGTCTCGGGAACCTCGTCATCCCCCAGGCGAACTACGGGAAGATCGTCGAGCAGAAGATGCAGCGGATGCTCGAGCGCCTCTGGCGTTCCGGGGTCCGCAAGCTCTCGACCCGGGAGCTCGTCTGGGCGATCGGCGAGGAGATCGGACCGGCCGCGGGACGGGGTAGCCTCGCCCGGGCCGCGTTCGAGCAGAAGGTTCCGGTCTTCGTACCGGGGATCACGGACGGGGCGGTCGGCTCTCAGCTCTGGCTCTTCTGGCAGCGCCACCGGGAGCTCGCCCTCGACCTCTTCGATGACGAGCAGCGGCTCTCGGACCTCGTCTTCGGGGCCGAGCGGAGCGGGGCGATCATGCTCGGGGGCGGGATCTCGAAGCACCACACGATCTGGTGGAACCAGTTCCGGGACGGGCTCGACGCGGCCCTCTACCTCACCACCGCGGTCGAGTGGGACGGGAGCCTCTCCGGGGCCCGGACCCGGGAGGCGGTCTCGTGGGGGAAGGTGAAACCGACGGCCCGCCACACGACGGTGACGGGGGACGTAACGGCCCTCTTCCCCCTGATGGTCGGGGCGGCATTCGAGCGGGCCCGTCGACGGCGCCGCGGGCGGCCGGCCGGTCCGCGCTCACCTTATTAGGCCGCCGCGGGGTCGGGCCGCCTCGTAACGCGCGGGGGCCCGTAGCTCAGCCCGGTAGAGCAGGCGGCTCTTAACCGCAAGGTCAGGGGTTCGAATCCCCTCGGGCCCGTCCCCTTATGCGTTTATTTACTAGGGACCCCATGTCCAGAGCATGGCGCGCACCGAGGTGGGGCGAGGTCTCCGCGAGCCCAACGGACGGCTCGACCACCGGCCCCTCCTCCGCGATCCCACGATGCGGAAATGGTACGAGGCTCACGCGCTCCGCTCCTCCCTCTCCGCCGAAGTCAACCTCCGCAAGCTCGGCCTGTTCCTCTACCGCACCCGCCTCACCCCGAATCGCCTCATTGATATGGCGCGAGATCGCCCGGAGGAGCTGCGCGACCTCCTCATCGCCTACGCCACGCACCTCCACGCGTTGAAGAAGCTCGACTCCTACATCGCCAAGACCCAGAAGGGGGTCCGGGACTGGCTCCTGTTCAACGGCGTCGACTTCCGCCAGTTCCCGAAGCTCCGTCGCGCCTATCAGGCGGAGTCGCTGGCCCGGGAGCGGATTCCGACCCCGGAGCAGCTGCGGCTGATCCTCGGGGCGCTCCCGCCTCGCGGTCGGGTCTGTGCCCTGATGATGGCGCACTGCGGACTTCGCCCGGGGACGCTCGGGAACAACCAGGGGGCGGACGGGCTCACCCTTGGCGACCTGCCGGAACTGCGGCTCGAGGGGCGGGCAGCCCGCTTCGATCTCCCTGAGGGACGGAAGGCGTTCCTCGTTCAGGTGCCGTCCCGGCTCTCCAAGACCTCCTTCGGCTACATCACGTTCGGCACCCCCGAGGCGGCCGACGCCATCCTCTCCTACCTCGGCGAGCGGCAGGCGTCGGGGGAGCGACTGGGCGCCGCCACGCCGCTCGTAGCGCTGAGCGCCCTCGGAGCGCGGAACACCGAGGGGAAGGGCACGGGGTCGTTCGTGACCACCAAGTCGGTGGTATACGACATTCGCAAGGCGATCCGGTCGGTTCGTCCCGAGAACGTGCGGTGGCGACCGTACGTGCTCCGGAGCTACTGCTCGACCCAGTTGCTGGTGGTCCGGATGGATCATGACACGCGGGAGGCGGTCCTCGGCCACGACCTGGGGGTGGCGGGACGGTACAACCTCAGGAAGCAACTCCCGGTGCACGTCATTGAGGCGATGCGGGAAGAGTACGAGCGGGCGATGGAGGCGCTCTTGACCGCCCGGGGGGCGGAGCAGGTCCGATCCACCGGGGAGCTCGTTCGGCTCCTGCTGAGGGGGCTGGGCCTCCCGGAGGAGACGGATCTCTCTCGGATGTCGGAGGCGGAGCGCTCGGCCCTGGCCGACCAATTGTCGAAGCGGCTCCGCGCCGGCGCTGAGGAAGGGAACGGCTCGGCGGGACCGAAGGCGCCGACGCACCCGGCGGTTTCGGCACTGGGTGACCCCACGCAACGTATCGTGCCGCTTGCGGAGGTTCCAGGTCTGCTGGAGCAGGGATGGTCCGCGGTCGTGCCCCTCGACTCGGGGCGGTTCATCCTGCAGGCACCTCGGCACAGCCGGTCGAGCTGACCGGGAACGAGACGGGGCTGGGCCCAGGGGGACTCCCCGGGCGGGAAGACGCCGTTCGTTGGGGCGGACTTGGAGTAGCGGCGGTCCGGGAAGCGAGGACGCCCTGAACCTGTCCAGTGAGCTCATCGCAGACGATCTCCGGAAGGGAGCATCGTACGACGAGCTCCGCCGGAAGTGGAAGGTCGGGCCGAATCGAATCGCCCGGCTCACAGCACCAGTTCTCGCGGAATCGTTCTCCCAACAACCAACTACTAGGCTCGCTAGCTACGCGCGCGCGAGACGGGAGGGAGACTCCTCCGGCCGGAGGGCCCGTGATCGATCTTACGCGGCGGCAGGCACGCCCTCGATCGCGCCCACAGTCCCAGAGGAGGGGGGGATCCCCCCTCTTGCCCCATCTATAGCGTGCGGGCGCCGGGGGAGGAGGCCCGGTCAAGCAGTCAGGACGCGGTTGGGGCATCCCGGTTCCCAATCGTCCTCGATGGGAAACGACGGTCTTCGGTCCGGTCCCGCGGTGGTCGTCGAAACCCTTTACACCCCGTCGCCCGTTTCCTGCTCCATGCCCAAACCGCCCAAGGTCGCCCAGCGAGTGCGCCACGACACCAGAACGTGGATCCTCAGGGCCCTTGAGTCGGCCGGTTCGGGGGTCTCCCTTCCCGTGAAGGAGCTGCGGGCGAGGATCGACAAACTCGGTGGGGGTCCGATCGCGGAGTCGCTCGTCTACCGGGCACTGAAGACCCTGGTGAAGCGGGGGCAGGTCCGACCCCGAGGCCGGGGGCGTCGGCACACGTTCGCGTTGGCCCAAGCCAGAGTCGCCCCTCCTGTTGGACCGCCGTCGGCAGCTCCCAGGAACGTTCCGCGAGCCCCGGCTTCCCTCACTGTGGCCTCGGAGGCTCCAGCGGTGCCCGCCTCAGTGGCGCTGCTGCTTCACAAGCTGGCGCCTGGGGAGGTCTCCATCCTGCACGTCAGCGAGACGCATGTCGAGGCCGCGACGAACGTCCACGGGAAGCTCGTGCTGGAGCGCCACCGACGGCCCCGCGGCGAACCGAACGAGCAAGCGGGCAAAGAGGCCAGATCGTAGCCCGGGCTTCCCACCGAGTACATCCCCCCCGCGCCGAGGAAGGCTTCGCGTCTCGGAGGCTGCTCCTGTGCTGGCGCGAGGTTCACCGCGTGCGAGCAAAGGTCGCGGCGGATTTCTCGCGGCCGTCAGGAGCATCGCCGGGCCACCCACCCGCTCGCAAGGGGGGGTTCTAGTACAGTAACCCGGCCGTCAGAAAATGGCCGCTTGTTCCGGGGGGAAGTCGGGTCCGGACTCCCTTCTCGAGATGTTGTCTGACGGCGTGCAGTCGGAGTCGAACGTCTTCCTTGACCAAAGCCACCCTCTCCCGGGGGCGGCAATATGTCCTAACAATTCAGGCGGCAGGATGTCCTGCTACACTACACGTAGGTACGTGTTTAGCCCCGTCGAGGATTCTCGCCCCTGCGTAGCCTGATTCGGACCCGGGTTCCGGTCGGTACCCAAATTGTAAATCCGGGAAGTCGTTAGCCCTCTGCCCGAGGACAACGTGGCGACTCGGGCCGTGTCGGTCCTCCTCGCTCCCGAGGAGGACGACGAGGAGATCATCGTCTCGAAGAGAAAGCTCGACCGACTTCTGAAGGAGAAGGATGCCGAGATCGCCCGGCTCCGCAAAGAGGCGGAGGAACTCCGCCGGCGCCTCAGGGTCCACGAGAATCCCAACGTCCCGCCCAGCGTCCTCCACCATGCCCCCGGCTACCCTCTGGGCCGACCTCGGGTCCCTCCGGGCGAACACCGGAAGCCCGGGCCCAAGCCCGGTCATCCCGGGTGGACTCGGGCTCCCCTCGTTCCGGACCGGAAGGTGACGCTCTCCGTCGATGGGTGTGGGTGGTGTCATGGCCACCACCTCCAGCGGATCGGGACGGAGCAAGAGACCGAGGTGGAGCTCCCGCCCCCGAGAAAGGCGATCGTCACCGAATACACGATCCCGGTCTACCGCTGCCTCGACTGTGGGGAGGAAGTTCGAGGGACCCTTCCCGACGGCCGAATGCCCACCGGCTACGGTCCCCAACTTCAGAGCGAGGTGGTGCTGGGGAAGATCCTCGAGCGCCTGCCGTATCGGAAGCTCGTCGATCGACTCTCGGCTCAGGGGGCGCCGATGAGCACAGCCACGGTGCAGGCGCTGGTGTGGGAGGCGGGCGCGAAGCTCGGGGGAGAGTATGCCGCCATCCTCGCACGGATCCGAGCGGCACCGACAGTGTACGCCGATGAGACGAGCTTCTGGGTCGGTGGGGCGCGGTGGTGGCTGTGGACCTTCACCACGGTCACGGACACGCTGCTCGTGCTTCGCCCGAGTCGGGGCGAAGGAGTGGTGCGCGAGGCCCTGGGTGATGGGTTTCCGGGCAAGGTGATCGTGTGCGACGGGCACGGTGCCTACCCGCACCCGGAGTTGGGCTGGGTGCTCCAGCGGTGCTGGGCGCATCTGCTGCGGATGGCACGAGCGGCCGAGGAGGAAGAGCCACGGGGGGCGGGGCTCTACGAGGAGCTCGCGGCGCTCTATCGGTGGTTGACCGAGGAGTTCGATCGGGACGGACGGCGGACCCACCGCCGCCGGCTGCATCGGATCGGGAGGCGCGAACTCGGTCGCTTGGTCCGCCGCTACGAGGCGAGTGCATGGACGCCGCTGAAGAAGGTCGGAGTGTACTTGCGGAACGGGTGGGGCTCGTGGCTGACGTTCCTGAAGCGCCCCGGCGTGGAGCCGACGAACAATCGAGGCGAACGGTCGCTGAGAGAAGCGGTGGTGATCCGCAAGATCGTGGGGACGCTGAGGAAGGCGAGGGGCGCGGAGGTCTTTGCCCGACTGATGAGCGTGCTGGGGACCTGGAAGCTCCAAGGGAAGGATCCGGCCGGGAAACTCTACCAAGCGCTCAGCTGACAATTGCTGTCGACCGGGCTAAACACATACACACGTAGACATGGCTCATCACAGCTCTCCTCTTTTTCGAGTAGAAGACCCTGTCCCGCACAATCCGTCGCAGCTCGCGCGTCTCTTCGGGCGGGGCGTACGCGTAGGGAAGGGCATTGAGACGAAGGAGGGTGGCCAGCGCCTCCGAGTCCACGCGATCTGACTTGAGGCTCGCCTCGGCGATTAGTCGTGTCTTACGAGGATGCGAGAGCGCGACATCCCTCCCGGCAGAGGCGGCGGCATCGAAGAAATGCTCCCAGACGGTCGACGCTTCCAGCGCCACGTGCTTCCGGCCTGGAAGGCTCTCGAGGAACTCCCGCAGCTCCTGGTCCGTTGCCCCGAACTTCTTCTGGCTGAGCTCGAATCCCTGCGAGTCGACAGCCGTCGCGACGACAATGCTCCGGTGGGTATCCAGTCCTACGTAGGTGTCCGATTCCATATTGCGCCGCAAGTCGGACGACATGAGGCGCGCCGTATTCTTTCTCTCGCCCATCGGGCGGAAGCTAGCATGTCCTCAGTAGAGCCCCACGCCGGGGACCTGCAGAAGTTGCTGATGGACGGAAGCAACTTCGGCTCGTGGACCGAGGTCCGACGAGAGTTCGGGAAGGCCATCACGTATCGGAATCGAGAACGGGCTCTACGGAAGAAACGGTTCCGCGACACTCAGCTCCGCAAGTGGCGAATCCACCGACGACCTATCTGGAAGCGGCACTAGGTCAGTGTCAGTTGGTGCAATGAGATCCCAGTGTTGCCAGCCATGTATCCCATTCCAGAACAACTCCCGCCGGCCCGGATGAAGTCGAGACAGGCAGCCGCGCTTGTGTCATTCGGAGCAGTAGTCGTCGTAGTCACCTCAAAGGTCACGACTAGCGTGCAGTTGGTGGCAGTCGATCCACAGGTATTGAGTGGAATGCCGAAAGATGGGGAAGTCACGTTCGCCCACAGGGCCTGCGAAAAGAAGCCCGAACATCCGGAGATGGACTGCTGGTTAACCATGTGCCATATCGGAGTCCCGAGCCAACCCCCCGGATTTTCGTACACATTGTACGACGTGTTGACATATTCGCTCGCCGTCGGAACGTTTGGAGTACCCTGAACGCACCCATTTTGCAGCGCCCACCATCCGTACGTAACGACATCGGGAACCATCAGGCTCCAACCTCCCCAAGTAGTAGGGGTGTAGTCCACATTCAAGGTCCCAATCATTACGATTGACGCAGTTCCACCCGTTCCAAGACCCGCGTTTGCATCCGAGTAGAGCCATGTCGTCCAGTTCCCAGTCGCTGCCGATGGCCAAACGGTCAACTTGGTATTAGTGTAGACGCCAGTACCAATATTCCGCGCAACGTATCCCGTCCCGCTTGTGTATGGTGCGACGACGGTGGATGCTGCTGCCGTCGCCGCAATAAGACAAACCATGGCGATGCTGGCCCCGGCCACCATTCCAGAGAGTCTAACGGCTCGCATGATACACCATAGTATGCCACCATATATAGGCCTTGTTATGCCCGGGCTTGGTTTCAAGGAATCGCCTCGGGGTTGAGGCGGTCTTCGCAGAGGCTGCATGTCGGGGTCCTTTGCGATCAAATCGCAACCGACTTCGGAAAACTTGAGTACCACCCTCTGGGGGCCGCAGGGTGTCCCTTGGTCCGTTTGTATTTGCGGAGAACGCCCCATTGACCCTTGCCCGGACCCCAAGTTGTCGTGCGTCGTCCTTCGGAGGGTGTTCCAGACACAGTGCCCACCAACGACAGTAGTATGGCTTCGGGGCGAAGCGACCCCTTGGATTCCGAACTGAAGCCCACGTCTTGACTCCAGTACTTGGCAACGTTTACAGTTCATGCAATCGTGAGTCCCTGACGTTGTAAGTGTCGCGGTAGCGGCTGTCGATTCTCGAGGAGGAATCGATGGCCGAGGCGATAGCCCACCGCCCTCAGCAGCATCTGGAGAAGATCTTCGAAGCGAAGCCACTCGTCGTGGATGCGGAACCCGATCGGTCCTTGGCGGCCCTCGCTCGCGTAGAGGAGCTTGAGGAGAACCCATTCGTTCTGCAGGAGCATCCCCACCCCGACATGTAGGAGGCGCAGCGCCGGGGATCGGCTCGACGTCCGGGCCAACGCCTGGCCGAGGATCCGGTAGCTCGACTCGATGCCGAACCGCCCTCGGTACCGGTCCGCGATCTCCTTCAGCGAGAATTCGCCGAGCGCGGCATAGATCAGGGTACTGGCACCCGTGCTTGCCCCACTTCTTGCCGGCCTGGTAGCGCACCACGACGTGGATCGTCAGCTCGAGGGGCGGGGACCGCCCCTTCGAGTCCTTCAGGACGTGGGTCGTGGTGTAGGAGCGCTTGCCGCGCTCCCACCGCTTCCGCTGCCTCGAGCCGAGGCGGAGGGGGACCACCGCTGGGATGCCGTGGGCCCTGAGCCACGAGAGGACCGCGTAATTGTAGAACCCTCGATCGAGGAAGACCGCCCGGAGCTGACCTCCGGCCTGTCGGAAGTCGTGGAGCGCCTTCTGGACGGCGGCCAGGGTCCCGCCGTTATGCGGGTGGAACCTCAGGGAGGCGATGAGCCGGTAGCGGGGGAGGAGGATCGAGAGGGAGGCGAAGCGATGGGCTCGATGGGTGCCGCGCTCCTCCTTCGTCTTCACGACCTGACGGCGGTGGGGGTCGGCGGGTTGGCCATAATACGGCCGATCGTGGAAGTCGATGGCCACATCGACGGGATCGCTCGGGACGAAGGGGCGGATCTGGCGGCGGATCGTGAGGGTGAGCGCCCGTTGGGTCTTGCGGAGGACGAGGTGGCCGAAGAGCCATCGGGCGGTGCGATCCGAGTACCCTCGGCGACACAGAGCCCGAGCGCGGTGGACGGAGGCCCGAAGGACCGCCGCCCGGAGCAGCAGGTCAGCGGTGTCCCGGACGGCGGTGGGGCGGAAGGTCCGAGCGACGGCGCTCTTCAGGAGAGGAAGGAGCCACCCGAGGGCCTCGGAGCGGATCTGTCGGTCCGAGAGAGTTCGAGGCCGCCACCGCGCGCGGTGGAGCGGTGGGTTTTTCTCTCGGTGCCGAGCTCCGGGACCTGCGGTCTCACGGCCGCCGCCGCGGCGGGTTGGCGACACACTGGCTTGTCCGCGGTGCCCCCCTCTTCAATGGGGGACTCCATTGGAAATCGGGAAGGGCCCGGAGAGCCCGAGAACTCAGCAGCTCACGTCAGGCGGCCGATTGCCAAGTGCTGGACTCGGGCGAGGCGGATTGACGATCGCCGGAGCCGCAAAGCATAAGCATCCGGCGAGGGTGCCTTTTGGCCTCGAAGGTCATGCCGTCCGATTGGCGACTTCAGGCCGCAGTTGCCTTCGTGCTCATCATCACGTCCGTGCCCTTGGCAACCCCTGATCAACGTTGGGCTGCCACAGCTTCCCCTGGCCGAGGCGGCGGATTAGTGGCCGTTGGTACGCAGAACGTCGCTCGGCCTACTGCCTGGACTACGACGATTCAACCATCCATTAGCGTTGTCTCAAGCGCCATCCATCTGCCTGCCATCGTATCGCCTGCAACCGGGGGCAGTCCCGCATCCGTGACGGTCGGGTCACTTCCACAGTTTTCTGTGTATGACCCGAACAATGGCTACGTCTACGTCGCCAACGAGGGTTCTGATTCGGTCAGCATCATCAACGGCACGCAGGTCGTGGCCACAGTCCGGATCGGGAGTGGTCCCCAGTACCCGTCCTGGGACAGCGCGAATGGTTATGTCTACATACCGAACATCCAGTCGAACAACGTCAGTGTCCTGAATGGAACCACTCTCGTCGGTTCAATTAGCGTTGGGACCCATCCGGGTTTTGCCGTCTGCGATGGCGCGAACGGATACATCTATGTGTCCAATTTCGGCTCCAGTAACGTCAGCGTGCTCAACGGCACACACCTCGTCGGGACAGTCGGAACCGGGACCGAGCCCAGTTTTGCAGCGTATGATGGCCGAGATGGGGAAGTTTACGTGCCGAACGACGGTCAGCTCACGGTGACGGTCATCAACGGCACCAAAGTGGTCGGCACCGTACACGTAGGATCCTCCCCGATCTACGCCGCGTACGACGCCGAAGACGGGTACGTTTACGTGCCCAATTCCGGTTCAAACAATGTGAGTGTGCTTAATGGGACGCAGGTCGTCGGCTCCGTCAG
Source organism: uncultured Thermoplasmata archaeon (assembly GCA_963696985.1). Lineage (GTDB taxonomy): Archaea > Thermoplasmatota > Thermoplasmata > Lutacidiplasmatales > UBA184 > Lutacidiplasma. The sequence continues at coordinate 648,589 of CAVOMG010000001.1, forward strand.
GGTCGGGACTCAGCCGGAGAACATCGTCTACGACGTGCCAAGGAGGGAGATCTACGTCGTCAACTTCGGCTCCAACAACATGAGCGTGATCAACGGGACCAGGCTTTTCGCCTCAATCGATGTCGGAACGGGTCCTTACGGCCTGGATTTAGATAACTGGACGGGGTACGTCTACGTGCCCAACTTTAATTCCAAAAACGTCAGCGTGGTGAACGGGACGAAGGTCGTCACGTCCATCCAGGTCGGACTGAACCCGACCTCGGCGGTCTACGATGCGGATAACGGTAACGAGTACGTCACGAACTCGGGCTCCAACAACGTCAGCGTGATCGATACCCGGTACGCTGCGGTCTTCAGCGAACAAGGACTCCCCGCATCGGCCGGGTGGTGGGTCAACATCACCGGTGGTCCATCCACCTTCTCCAACAAGACCTCCCTCACGTCGGCGGCGCCCGACGGGACCTACCAGGTACTCGGTCTCGCCCGTCGACAAAACCTACTCCTCGCCCGGCGGAACCTTCGTCATGAACGACTCAGCGATTTCGGAGACAGTCAATTTCACTCGGGTAGTCTATTCCGCGTCGTTTAGCGAGGCGGGGCTTCCGCTGGGAACTTCCTGGTCCGTTGACCTGAATGGTACGACCAAATCCTCGAAGACGACCACGCTCACTTTCTCGGAGGCGAACGGAACGTACGATTTCACACTCGGCGGCATCCCGGGATGGTCCACGACCGATTTCTCCGGGATCCTCGTCGTAAACGGGATGCCGGTGGCTCAGACGCTCAGTTGGACTCAGGTGACCTACCTCGTGACCCTCACGGAGAGCGGGCTCCCCGTAGGAACGGGCTGGTCGGTCAATATTTCGGGGAATCTCTCCGCCTACTCCACGAACTCAACGCTCACGCTCCACGAGTCGAACGGGACCTACGCCTTCTCACCCACGTCATCCCTTCCGACGTACACTTCCTCAGGAGGCTATTTCACGGTCAACGACATGGCCATCTCCCAAGACGTCCTCTTCAGCCTTGTGACCTACCTCGTAGACTTCAATGAAATGGGCCTGCCGACCGGGACCAGTTGGTCCGTGATACTTTCCGGGGTCGCCTTTTCCTCTTCGACGAGCGCAATCTCGATCTCCGAGCCGAACGGTTCGTACTTGTACACGCTAGGTGGGGTGCCTGGATGGACAATTTCAAGCTACTCGGGGTCCTTCGTAGTCAATGGAAAGGCCGACACCGAGAGCGCCCTCTGGACCCAGGTTACGTACTCGGTGACTTTCGTCGAGCACGGCTTGCCAGCCGGAGCGACCTGGTCGTTGACCCTGAATGGGACCAGGCAGACGTCCACTTCGGGAACGCTGGCCTTTGAGTTTGGGAATGGCACGTACCCATTTTCAGTCGGCGTGCTCTCCGGTTATGACGCTAGCCCCGTTACAGGGGCGGTAACGGTGGCGGGTGAGAACACAACCAAGATGATCGATTTTTCGGCGACCTCGGGCGGAACCATCTCGTCCCCGACGTTCCTAGGACTGCCTCCCGCGGAGGGATATGCCCTCCTCGGGGGAATCCTAGTGGCCATTCTTGTCGCAGCCACCCTCGCGGTCCTACGACTCCGGAAGCAAGATTCAGGGCCACGTTCGAAGAAGCCATGAACTTGGCAGTGCCGTCGCAAGTATATCCCAAGGGGAAAGAAGCCGGAGATGTTCGGCGTACCTTCCAGGGGGATGGGTGTCTGGGGAGATCGATATGCGGAGGAGGTTCACATGGGCGCCCTTGACACCGCGACTGCGATGATTGTGGGGCGACAAGTCTCCGGTAGCGTCATCATAGTCCTGGTGCTTCTTGGTCCTTTGGTCACGATCGTTCCCGCGGTTCCGACTGCATCGCCCATCCAAGGTGGCTCTTACCTCCCTAATGAGGCGAGTTCCACGCCCAGCCATAGTAATTCTTCATTCATGGGTCTCTCGCCAGGTTCAACCACCGGTTGCTCTGGAGTCGGTTCCGGAAAGTACTACGAAGTGATTTTCAACGAATCCGGACTTTCTTCCGAGACCTTGACCAGCACCGGCGGATGGAGCGTCGTTTTTAACGATACTACTTCAACCTACAGCAGCAGCACTGTTGTAAATGGTCCGGGTCCAACCTCGATATGCGTTAATGCACTGAACGGCACAGGTTACTCTTTTTGGGTTTATCCGTACCCCGGATATGCGGCGTTCCCTTTGCGGGGCCCGATATCGGTGGCCGGATTCAACTTGTCGCAGAATATCTCGTTTGAACCGAAATTCCCGGTGGTGTTCAACGAGACGGGTCTCCCGTTGGGGACGAACTGGACGGTAGCAGTAGCCGGGAACGTGCTCAACTCGACGAACTCCACGATCGACTACTCCGAGCCGAATGGCACCTACCCCTTCAGCGTCGGGCCGATCGCCGGCTTCTCACCCCTGCCCTCCTATGGATCGATAACGGTGAAAGGTTCAGACGTTACGCTGAACATCACCTTCGCTCTGAACTACACCGTTACGTTTGAGGAGGCAGGGCTACCGGTAGGAACGGCTTGGTCCGCCACGATCGGCGGTGTCAACCTGGATTCTAGGACATCACTGATCGTGTTTGCCGAGCCGAACGGCACCTTCGCCTATACGATCTCGAGTGAACCGGCCTACACAGCCACCCCGAACGCGGGGTCGATTACCGTCGCTGGTCAGGACAAGGTCCTCTCGGTGGCATTTTACCCGACTTTTTCGGCCACCGTTGGGTTCGTTGAGACGGGTTTCCCATCTGGGACGACTTGGTCGGTAACCCTGGAAGGGACGATCCGCGCCTCGTCGACCTCGGAGATCAAGTTCCAAGAATTCAACGGCTCCTATAGTTTTTCCATTCTTTCGCTAATCGGCTTCACCATGACCCCGAATTCGGGAACGATCATTGTCAATGGCAGCAACCTGGAGGTGGCGATTCGATTTGTGCCGCGAACATATCTGGTCACCTTTTCCGAGTCGGGCAATCCGCCGGGGGCCAGCTGGGTGGTCGCACTCGGCGGGGCGACCAATTCGAGTGCCGGGGGAACGATCGAATTCGTCGAGCTCAATGGGACTTTTCCCTTCACCGTCACCGCGGGCAGTCCCCGATGGCAATCGGCCACGCCCGACGGCTTCGTCGGAGTCAGCGGGAGCGACCAGACCGTCAATATTACCTTCTTGTTCGCTTACCGTCTCAACGTTGCCGAGTCGGGTCTTCCCCCTGGTACGGAGTGGTACTTCAACCTGAGCGGAACCCCCACGCTTCATCCTGCTGCGCACGCTTTGATCACGCCGAATCTGGACTTCATGAGTAGCGCAAGCCAGGCCGCGTATCATCAATCCAATGCGTCGCGGACCGAGGCGATGACCTGGTGGTTGCCCAATGGCAGCTATGCCTACGTGGTCTCGTCAAGCCTTCCCGGGCTAAAGATGAGTGACCTTTTCGGTAACGTCTCGATCGTTGGAGGGTCCCCAGCTGCGTTACAGGAGGCTTTCCTAATTCCGTCTCAATACAATCCACCCCAGTCATTTGACCAGCTTCCGATCCTTTTCGTGATAGGCTTGGCCGCGGCTCTCGGAATATGTCTCGCAGTCTGGGTTCTCCTACGGAGGCGGCCGCCGCCGGCTCCTCCTCCACCACCCCCACCAACCTACCCTAACTTCCCGGAGGATGTCGCTTCGAGATCCGTTGAGCCAGCCGCAGTCGAAGAAGCGAACCTCATCGATTAGCCTGGATTTTCGCGCCGAAGTAACAGCTGAGGATTCCGCCCCCTCAGTGCTGTAGCCTTCGTCGATAATTCCGGCTCTCGGGGCCCGTCGGGTTCAGGCCCGCACAACAATAAGCCCCCCGGCCCGACCCACGATCCCCAGCTCTCCCGTCGAGCACAGACCTCGCCTTCTCGAGGTTGCCGCGTTCTTTCCCGCGGCCTCCCTCCGTCCGACCCGTCCAACCGAATGCTTTATTGTTGAGATATGCATGAGCCTATGTGCGCGACCCTCGAGACTTCTTCCGCGAGCCCGGTCACCCCCTCCAGCGCCGCTACGAGGCCCTCCGCGCCTACTTCCTCGAGGGGCGTTCCGCCGCCGAGGCAGCCCGACGGTTCCACTACTCGGCCCACTCCCTCGAGGTCCTGGCCTCCCAGTTCCGGCGGGACCAGCTTCCTCCGTTCTTCCGGGACATTCCCCACGGTCGCAAGGACCGCCCCGTCGCCGAGCCGCTCCGGGAGGCGGTTCTTCGCCTCCGTCACGAAGAGAGCCTCAGTGTGATCGACATCGCCGAGCGACTGCGCTCGGAGGGCCGCCCGGTCAGCTTCCATACCGTCTGGCTCCTCCTTCGGGAGGCCGGGGTCGGTCGACTGCCTCGTCGCACCGCCGAGCAGCGGGGGCGGCCCCCACTGCTCGCGCCCCCGGTCTCCGACGCGGGCCAACTCCTTCTCCGTTCCGGCGTCGAGGTCGAGTGCCGCACCCCACTCCTCTTCCTCTTTGCGCCGTTCCTCGAGGAGGTCGGCTTCGAGAAGCTGGTTTGGCGAGCCCACTACCCGGGGTCCGCGATGATCCCGGCCCCGGCGTATCTCCGTTCGCTGCTCGCCCTCAAGCTGCTCGGTCGACCGAGGCACAACCACGTGATGCCGATTGCTGACGACGAAGGACTGGGGTGGTTCGCGGGACTCAACGTCCTGCCGAAGACCACCGCCCTCTCCGACTACTCGTATCGGGTGGGGGACCGCCCCCACCGAGCGCTGTTGCGGGGCTTGGCTCGGGCTCGGAAGGCGGCCGGGGCGTATCCAACTCGCTCGTTCAACCTCGACTTCCACACGATCCGACACTACGGCGATCCGGCGGTCTCCCGGCTCGAGAAGGACTACGTTCCGCGACGAAGCCAATCGGTCCCGGCGGTGGTGTCGGCGTTCGCCCAGGAGTGGGAGGGCCGGGAGATGGTCTACGCTCGGGCGAACCTGCTGAAGGAGGAGAAGGCCGACGAGGTCGTTCGGTTCGTCGACTACTGGAAGGAAGTGGACGGAGCGCTCCCGGAGGAGCTCGTCTTCGACGCCCACATGACGACCCACGCGGGTCTGGCGCAGTTGGATCGCCAAGGGATCAAGTTCCTGACGTTGAGGGAGCGCCGCTCGCGGGAGGTGGAGCGAATCCGCTCCCTCCCCGAGGACCGGTGGAAATCGGTCGAGTTGGAGATCGAGGATCGGGCGTATCGTCATCCCATCGTAGTGGACGAGCGGATCGAGATCGATGGGTATCCCGGACGGATCCGACAGGTGGCGGCGCGGAACTTGGGGCGGGAGGAACCGACCCTGCTCCTCACGAACGACACTCGGAGGGGTCCGGCGGCGCTGCTGACCCGGTATGCCCGACGAACGTTGATCGAGAACTCGCTCGGAGAGCAGGTGCACTTCTTCCACGTCGACGCGCTCTCGAGTTCGGTGCGGGTGAAGGTCGACCTGGACGTGGTGCTGAGCGTGGCCGCAAGCGCGGCGTATCGATGGCTGTCGTCGCAACTGAAGGGGTACGAGGTGGCGACGGCGCGAACGATCTGGGAGAGGTTCTTGGACCGTCCGGGGAAGGTCGCGGTGAGGGAAGACGAGATCGTGGTGAAGGTTCGACGGTTCAGCCGCGCGCCCGTTCTACTGGACACGAGGGTCGTGCGGGACCGTCCGGCGGTCCCGTGGCTTGGGAACCGGCGCTTGAGGATCGAAGTGACCGGGGACCTCAAGCTGCGGGCGGCGTGAGGGTCGGTGGGATCATGAACCGCGAGGGGTGGCGAGAGATGCTACGTGGGCTCTCGGCCGAGGAGTTCCGAGTGCTCCGCGAGGTAGTATGGGACGAGGTTCGCGCACGAGAAGCCCAGCACTTGGCGACGATACGGATGGGGGACTGGGTGGAGTTCGAGGACCGGAACGGGATCAGGCACCGGGGCACCGTGACGCGGATCAACGCTCGGACGATTTCGGTGCACTGCGAGCCCGGCGAGCGAGGGGAGGCTTCAACGGCCTGGCGGGTGGCAGCCACATTCGTTCGGCGGATCGTTCCCGTCGAGGTAGCCAGGGAGGCACTACCTGAACCTGAGACCGAGAACCTCAGTGGTCAAGTGGGGCGCGAAAATCCAGGTTAGTGCCATGGGGCTGTTTTCGGCTCCGTCGAGCCCGCGTGGCTAATTGTAAAATCGGCCTCGTCGTCGAATAAGATCTAGGCGTTTCCAGCCCGACTTCCCCCCGGGACAAGCGGCGCCTTTATCCCAATAGACTGCGGGGATGCCCATTTTCGTAGCGTCGATAGGTCTTGGGGCCGCGGGCCGCCAACTTTGAACCTTCCTCCGCGCGAGCAGTTTCTCGCAACGGGTAGATGCGCTGTATCCTCGCTCATCGATTACCCCCCAAGTGCTCTGCGCCGCAGACATGAAGCGTTCAGGCGTGGTCTTTGCCCCGCGCAGACTGTTCAGTCGCTTCATTCGGCGGGCAGTTGCCAAGACCGTGCTAAGGCGCGTCTTCAGCTTCACGCGGGATACGAACCCATTCCCACGACTCCTTAGTCTCGGGCTCCTGGCGGCCCATCCCCTGGAGTTCCTCGATCGTCTGGTCGATCTTGCTCCTAAACGGGGTGGTCCCTGGGCGGGTCCAGACGATTACGTGGGCATGGCCATGCAATCATAACATTTCATATACTCTGGCACCATCTGGTGTGACAGGTACCAGCATGGGTCGCAAGTCGGTCATCCGCATGGGAGCGACGGGAGCGAGCGTTCTCGGGGCAATCATCCTGATTTTCTTTGCAGGGTCGGCGTTTGCCCAAGGGCCTAACTGGGCGGGAGCCACCTTGGTCGTACTGTCGAATTCTGGTTCCGGTGGTTACTCTTCCGCCTATTCCGGCACTCCCAATGTGAACGGCGATTGGGGAGTCTCAGCCAATGCCAGTGCTTTTGGCGGATCGATTATCCAAAGTTTGGAAGCGGTCTTCACTGTAACGCTCCCCAATGTACAGACCGACACGTACGGTGGCTCCCCGAGCTCCCAGGGATCGGGATGGGAGGCCGTGTCGGTCAATTGTCCTTACGGCGAAGGGAGTGGCTCCGTAACGATATCATACGCAGGTACCTATAACTACTGGGTTCAGGGCACCACTTACGCTGGCTCGCATTGGGCATTCGGTACCCCCCAAACCTTGACGAAGATCCCTCTAACGGTCTCGGCGCCCTCTTGCGGCTCTCACACATCCCAAGGGACCACTCCTTGGATGTGGGGTGGGGACTCTGCCCCATGGGGATTGGCCCGAATCAACCCCCCGACTTATTGCTTCGGTACGAGCACTGCAAACTGCAGCTTGGACCTCTACCTGGAGGCGACGATAACTGCGACGGCGACTGCGGGAGGAACCGCGAGTGGTTGCTACTGGTTCGTGACGAGTGGAGGTCAATCTTGCCAGGTGCCCACCGGCAGCACCCAAACATTCAACTTTTACAGCGTCACCTGGAGCTAGGTTAGTAGTGACCTTAGGGCGAATGAGGTGCTTAGCGAGCGACCGTGGCCGTCACAGGGCCATTTCCCTCCTTCGTTGGCCGCAGCTCACGCCGGGTACAACCGCTGCTTGATGAGAGAGGGTTACCGGGCACACCATACAGATTGAACACGTCGATGTCTATTTCGCCTTCCGGGCGACGCGATTTGGAGAGGCATCCCATATGTTACAGCCCAAGGCCCGTTCTTTGAACAAGGCCTATAACGGTCACGCGCTAAGACTCCAAGAGCAGGATCTAAAATGACGAGCGCTGATGAACCAGGCACGATTGCACATCTCGCTCTGCTCTTAAGTTGTGTATTGATAGCCACGGCAGCGGGAAGCATAGTTCCGATGAACCTTTCACCCGCCAAGCCTCCCAACGCGGGGCATGAAGCCTCGGCCCACACCCCCGCCGATAATTGGCTTTCCTCCGAAGTACTGCCGAAGAAAGCGCTTTTCGGGGCCCAAGGAGCCCCAGCAGCAGAGCAGGGGGCGGCAGCTTCTCGAACGGCAATTGGCTCGCCCCCGTCCCAAATTTTCTCCACGACCTCGGTAACAGTGCCGGGCTCGCCGGAGTACGCCGTTTACGATAATGCGGACGGCGAAGTCTACGTGGGCGGAATTGGTACCTTCAATATCACTGTGATCAACGGGTCTTCGGTCGCCGCATCGATCGTCCTGTATTCCAAGTTTGGGAATGGTGGCCTCTCGTCGTTGGTCTACGACGATGCCAACGGCTGCGTATACGCGCTAAACGACGCTACGGACAACGTCACAATCATCCGGGGATCAACTATCGTCGAAGTAGTGCAGGCAGGTCCATCCCCCTGGGCGGCGGTCTACGACAGTTTCAATCATTACGTCTACGTTGTGAACCGAGATTCAGCTGGTGGGGGTAACGGTAGTGTAAGCGTATTCGACAACACCACCCTTCTAGCGACAATCCCCGTCGGACTGTACCCGTGGTCGGCCACTGTTGATACCGTGAGTGGATATGTCTACGTCACCAACCCAGATTCCTACAACGTGAGTGTAATCAACGGAACCAAGCTCGAGGGGTCGATAAACGTCCCCTCCGGCGCTTATGATGCCGCGTTTGATAGTGGAACGGGATATGTATACGTTTCAGGGGGTGCTGCCGCTAACTCAAGCCACGTTGGAATTATCGACGGAATGGCGTTGATTGACAGCATCCAGGTCGGGCCATATCCACAATTCGTTGCGTACGACCCCCTGGCGGGTCTTGTTTACGTGACCCTGGGTTACTCCAATAACGTGAGCGTCATCCGAGGGACTACCCTGTTGAGTACGGTTCCTGTCGGCCCCGATCCAGATTCGATGGTCTACGATTCGGACAACGGATATGTCTATGTATCAAGTTACGGCTGTGTGATGGGCAATTGCTCCGTTACTATTCTGAACGGCACCGATGTAGTGGCGAGTTCGCCGGTAGGCGTGTATCCGGAATATGGAACCTTTGACAGCGGCAACGCCCTGGTCTATGTCCCGAACGAGGGTTCGGGGAACGTAAGCATCATTTCTGAATCGTACCCCGTCACGTTCTCAGAGAGTGGACTTCCTTCAGGGACGGAGTGGTGGGTCAACGTCTCGGGAGGCGCGTCGAACCACTCGGTCACGAATTCGCTCTCTCTCGAGGAGGGATACGGGCAATATGAGTATACGATTTCGGCTGCAAACGTTTCTTATGCAGGACCTGGTGGATCCTTCTCGGTCAACGATTCGGGGACCTCCGAGACGGTCTCCTTCAGCGAGGTCCCCTTCTCGGTAATTTTCCAGGAGACCGGCCTTCCGAGCGGAACGAACTGGTCGGTAACGATGGGGACGAATACCTCCTATTCTAGGACCAGTTCGATGTCGATCCAGACGTATGATGGAACCTACACCTATGCCCTCGGGCGAGTGGATGGCTACACAACCTCGAGTTTCATCGGCCTGGTCACGGTCAGCGGGCACCCGATTCTGCGAAGCGTGACTTGGAGGCAGTTGACTTATTCCGTCGACTTCGTGGAGAACGGGCTCCCTACCGGAATGAGCTGGTCTGTGAACTTGGGCCTTGCCGGCCAAGCGAGCCACACCATTCAGTCCACCGACACGATAATCTCGGCGTCCGAACCAAACGGCACCTACTCATATTCGGTAGGGGCCGTTCATGGCTGGAACATCTCGAACCCCTCGGGAACATTCGTTGTGAATGGGTTGGCGGTTTCGACCCCCTTAACCTGGAATCGAGTTACCTACGCCGTAACCTTCCTCGAGACAGGACTTGGGGGAGGTACAGTTTGGTCGGTGACGTTCAACCGTACCACCAATTCTTCCGGGACCGCCGACATATCGTTCCCGGACGTCCCAAACGGCACGTACAGCTTTGCCGTGAAGTCGCTAATGAACACGGGTTCGGGGGAATACATCCCTACGCCCGCTTCAGGGTCGGTTATAGTCTATGGCAAGCCCGCGTCCTTATCGATATCATTTGAGGAAGCTCCCGGCTCCCCGACAAACGGCACCGGCTCAGGCGAATTCCTGGGACTGCCGGCAGGGGATGGATACGCCCTGATCGGACTTATCGCAGCGGTCGTCGTCGTGGGAGTCGTGTTCGGTCTGACTCGAAGCCGCAAAGGTAGGAATCCGCCGGGGTCCGAAGAGACAACTCTCGCCGATGGAATCCGGGACCCCCTGCCTCCCGAGTCGTAGGGGTCCGGGCAGAAACGGTCCCATTGATCTCGGTCGGGCTCTGCGGGAGCTCTAATCGGGGCCCTCGCACGTCTTCGGAGGGTTCGATTTTCAATCGGACCCCGTCGCCGACCCGCGCCAGGGCTCGGAAGTAACGCAGCCCCGCATAGGTATCACCCCAAATGTGGGGTGAGTCCCGCCGGAAACGGGGACCGCCCACCCCGCACTCCCGGGCTCCGGGCCTTCGACCAGGCCAGCTTCGAGGCCTTTCCTTGATCGACCCACTTATCAGGAGTACCGATAGCGCGTGAGCGTCACCTTTCGGACCGCCATCCGGACCGTGAGCGCTGCGGCCAGGGCGCGGACGTGCTCCCGCTCCCATCGCCCCCAGAGGTCGATGGTCAGCGCGTGCCGACGGCGGTGTACCCTACGGACCACAACATCGGCGCGGTTCCCTCCGGGGTGGGAGAGACGGAAGGAGAGGACCCGGGCCTTCTTGATGGAGTCCCAGTGGTCCCGATCGAGCTCACGGAGCAGGGTACCGAGCGGTTCGGGTTCTCCCCCCCCGCTCGGGGGAGGACCGATCGGGAGCCACCCCCCGGGTTCGGTCTCCCAATGGTCGACCTGCCGAAACCCCTCCGCCGAGAAGGCGTGCAAAGCTCGGCTGGCGAGCCGCAGGACATCCGCACCCTCGACGATCTTGTTCTCTGGGAGGACCCCTTCTAATCGATCGATCCAGCCCGGGTGGAGGTCCGCAGCCGGGTCGGGGGAGAGGTCGATCTCGAGGCGGGCGTGAGCGTACGGACGCTTCGGGCCCCGGTGCTTGGAGGAGCTGAGGGTGGCCGAAGGGTTGAGGATGGAGTTGTTTGAACCGATCAGGCCGGGCGCGGAAAGCGCTGGAGGTGGCGGGCGGGGACTCGGCACGTCCCTCGAAGGGAAGAGCCTCCATGAACCTTCCCCCCTGGAATCACCCGCCCCTCGAAGTCCGGAGTCGTCCCGGGGAAGCCCCGCCAAGAGGGGTCGCGCAGTCGAGCTGGCGGGCCCGGTGTACGAGCCGTATCAGGGAAGACATTCGGCGCGCGGGGGGACCCTTCTACGGCGGCTCTGTATCAGGAGGACTGCCGCGACGACGGCGATGGCCGCCGCCGTGAGTACCGCGTCGAGCTCGACTGTCCCCGCCTCCCGTGTGCCCGAGTTCGGAGAGGTCGAAGGTATCGTTACGATCAGGGTCCTCTCTTCCTCGATGGAACCGTTCGCGGAGTCGTTGATCCCCAGTCGAACGGCATAGGTTCCCTCGTTCGCATAGACGTGCTGGACTTCGATCCCGGTCGAGGGCGTGCCATCGCCGAACGTTCAAGCGAAGACATTGGCGCCCGATCCGCCATCGGGACGCGCCGTGAAGACCACCCTCGCCCCGGTGGGCGGCGACGCCGGCGTCTGGGAAAGGGTTCCCGAGAGCGGCCCGTTCACGTGGAGCAGGCTCGTCGGGGAGGTCGCCGAGACGCCATTCGAGTCGGTCACCGTCACGCTCACGTTCGTCCACCCCGGGGCGGTGGGCCGGCAAGTGAAGTTCGCTTGGGACGAGACGCAGCCCGGCGGGAGGCCGTGCCAAGCGAAGGTCAACGGCCCACCGCCGCCCGTCGTGGAAACGTTCAGCGTGATAGGGTCGTCCGTGTCGATCGCTGAAGGATTGACCGCGGGGGTCGAAACGGCGGGGTCGGCATACACCGATAGGTTCGAGGACGGGGCGATGCCCTGCCCGTCGTTCGAGTCGGTGGCCATGAGGTTCCCCTTCCTCGCGATGGAGCCCGCGCCCGGGCTACAAGGGGCGGGTAAGAGAGACAAGAGGGCCTTCGGCCGACTAGCAGTTCCGTGGATCCTTGCAGCCGCAATTCGGCATGAGTACCTCCAGTCACTTCAAGGGTTGAAGTGGTCATAAGCCGACGCTACGTACCCCCGTAGTGGCGGAGCGACCGGAGTGGCCTGTTCTTCTCAGGGCGTTCCCGCCTGGGTCGTCTGCCAAAGGGCGGGTTGTGCCGGACAGGATGCCCGGCCCGGGAACGAATCCCCATGACGCGGGAGACCAGGCCGGGATCAGTCTCGCAAGGCATAGCTCCCCTCCTTGGCTCGACGTTGCAACGCGACGACCCACGCGAACGCCTCTCTCGGAGTCGGCGGGCGATCTGCTAGGGTCGCGAGGATCGCGGCCTTCAGGTCCGATTCGGGGAGGGACCGTGCGACATCCTCCAGCTCCCCCCGACCCACCGGAAGGACAGAGGGACCCGTCAGCACCGGATCCGACCGCGAGAGGGGAAGGCGCAGGGCACGGTTCGGAGCAGCGCCGGCGGACATTGCGTGTATCGTTAGTTACGAACGAGTACGCCCCATATCTCCCCGGCGCGTACCTTGGTAACGGCCGTGACGTCTCCACTCCCAAGCCCCGGAAGCGTCCCCTCCCCCGGGTCTCTGTTGCCGGACGGATCGAGCGCGGCTACTACGAGGGGCTGGTGGGGGTCATCGACGCCGACGATCACTGCAACCGGATCGGGGGCTGGGTCAGGGAGGCGGTGAACGCGACCGGCTTCGAATGGGCCCACATATTATGAGCTCATAAGTGTTCGAATCCCCTCGGGCCCGCCTCAGGGGATTTGGCTCGACGAGCCCGGTCCTCTCGTCCGTCGGCCGCTCGAAGGCGAGGTAAGTTCCGAACGGGTCGGCGAACCCGGAGGCATGGGGGGCGACGAACCGTCATATTCGAGCCATCATCTCTCCACGGGATGCCGGAGCCGATGCCGGAGGACGCTCCCCAGTCCCTCCTCGGTCCGATGATCCGGCGTTCGCTGCGCTCGGGCCGCGTCACGCTCGCAGTCGGCACCGTCTGGTCGCTCATCTTGGGGGTGGCGATCGCGGCCAGCAGCGGGTCCGCGTTCGTCTCGAGCTTCCCGCTCGTGCTCCCGATCTTCGGGTCGATGGGGGCGCTCGGGGCCCTCACGGTCTTCACCAGCGACCGGATGAAGGGGGTCCTCGAGTACCTCATGGCCTACGGGTTCTCCCCCCGCGGCATCTTCACCTATTTCCTCGTGGCGACCCTCGTGGCCGTCTCCATCGTCCTTGCGGTTTCGATCGCCGCCGGTGTGGGAGTCTACCTCGCCCTAGGGAACCCGGTCACGACGGCCCTCGTGCTCCTGCTCGGGCTCTACGCGATCCCCATGAGCTTCGTCTCGGCCGCGTTCTCGACCACGGTGAGCATGTACTGGTCGGCGCTCGCCTCGCCTCGAGAGGGCCTCAACAGTCCGATCGGCATCGCTCCGTTCCTCGCTATCGCCCCCCCGGCAGCCACGGTGGTCACGATCGCCGTCTTCGCGGCTACGGTCGGGATCACCACCGGTGGACTCCTTTTCATCTTTGGAGCCCCCCTCATCATCGTCACCCTGGTCGTCCTCCTGCTCTTGGTGAACATCGACCGGCTGCTGCTCCGGGAGCGGTTCCTCTCGGCCTCGTGAGTCGACGGACCATGACTTCGACCAATCTCTCGGGAGCGGCCTCGCCAGGGGTCGGGGGAGCGCCTCCCGCGATCTCGTGCCGTTCGGTCTCCTCCGGATATCTCGGGTCTCAAGTCCTGAAGGGCATCTCCTTCGAGATCACAGAGCCCGCGATCTACGTCGTCCTCGGCCCCAACGGCGCCGGCAAGACCACGTTGTTCCGGACCCTGGCCGGCATCCTTCGGCCTTACGAGGGGGAGGTCGGGATCGCCGGGTCCCCGATCGACCGGCAGGTCTCTCGCAACCGGATCCATTACCTCACGCACATGGACGGGATGCCGGAGGGCCTGACCGTCCGGGAGGCGCTCGACTTCTACGCGAGGGCGGAGAACGCTCGTCCGTCCGACGTGGACCGTGTGCTCGACGAGCTCGAGATCCGTGAAATGGCCGGTCGATTCCTTGCGCAGCTGAGCGCGGGACAGAAGAAGCGGGTCTCCATCGCCCGGGTCTTCCTTCAGCCGCGGAGCATCTACCTCCTGGACGAGCCCACGGCCAACCTTGACCCCAAGGTGGCGAAGGAGATCCGCGGCCTCATCCTGGCCTTGAGCCGGGACAAGGTGGTGCTCTACGCGTCGCACAACCTCTACGAGGCCCGCGAGATCGGCCGATACGTCCTCGCCATCAAGGACGGGAAGCTCGCCCTCTTCGACCGAATCGGACTCCGTCCCATAATTTGAGTTGAGGGGCATCGCGTTGCTCCCCCTCGTCGACTTCCACTGCAGCACCGTCAGGATTACTAGGGAGCGACCAAACTCCCCGGATGTCCCTCGACGACCGACTTTACGACGCGATTCGACGAGATGAGACGGGGTTTCTGCTCCAAGTCGCCGATCAGGCCCTCCTCTCGTTATCCAAGCCTCCCGGGTGGACTCGTCGCACGACCGCTGGCCGCCCTCGGAAGCGGGGTCGGGGTCGCCCCGAGACGTATGGCTGGGCGCCGATGGCCAAGGTCCTGCTCTTCCAGAACGCCCTGGACCTCGACTATCGTCGCATGGAGGGTTACCTTCGCTCCGCCCCTGAGCTGTGTAGGCGAATGGGGTTGCGTCGACCACCTTCGCGCAACACGATCTGGCGAGCGTTGCGCCGATTCCCGGAACCCTGGCTCCACCAGTTCAACGACGCGGTGCTGGCCGCCTTCAAAAAAAAGCGGGCCGACCTCGCCGCCGAACTCTCGGCGCGGACTCGACGGGGTTAGGCGAACACCGTCGGAGCGAGTGGCGAGCGTTCCGGGGCATGCGCCCCTGCCGACGACGACACTTCCGCAAGGCCCACATTGTCTGTGAGTGCCGATCGGTAGAGAAACCGATCCTGGCGTGGAAGCTCACGGCCTCTTGGCACGCAGACTCCCCCGAGTTCATCCCCCTCCTCGGCCAGATCCGTGGGCCGCTGGGAGACGTGTTGGGCGACTCGGCGTACGCAAGTAGAGCCAACGCCCAGTATGTGGCGGACCGCGGTGGGGTGCCGTACCTCAAGCCGAAGTCCAACGCAACTCCTCGGCCGAGCCGTCATCCGGCATGGAAGCACATGGTCCGCCTTTTCCAGCATCGACCGGCGCGGTTCCATGCCCGGTACCGGTACCGAGTCAATGTCGAGGGGAAGTTCTCGTCGACCAAACGGTGTCAAGGACCGTTCCTGAGAGGCTCGACACATCTGGACCCAGCGACGGGAGTACGGTTGGCGAGTGGTCGCCCACAACGCCGAGCTGTGTGCGCGCTCGCGACTGCGAGTGACGCTGAGCTGACCGAACGTCCTGCCTCCATCCCAACGGCCATCTGAACGACTCGCCTGGGGTCGGGCATGCCCCGACGGGACGATCCCAAGCTCGAGAAGTTGATCGAACAGGTCTCGGTGGACTGCGACAGCGAGGCCGACGTGGCCATGGGACTCTGCTACGCGATGCAGGAGCACCTGAAGTTCCCCTTCTCCGGCACCGTGGTGGGCGAGGAAGTTGTCGTGAATGGGGTCGAGGAAGGAGAGGGGACGGAGATTGTCGGCCTCTGCCAGCGCAAAGGGCGGACCTACCGAGTTCGATTGGACGACATCACGGTCCGCCGTCGGCCGAAGGGTGCCGAGTGGATCGATGCATACTACCAATTCCGAGGGAAGCGCTGAGGGGGTCCGGCCGGTCAATTATGGGACGGAGCCACCGAATCGAGAACCTTCGAAGCGCGACGCTCCGTCTGGGGATCCGGCTCCTGAAGCCGTCGGACGTTCTCAATGGGTGGGCTCGGGACGGGGACTACTATGTCCGGGAGTTGACCGGTCCCGAGGAAGTCCCCGAGCTCCTGCACGACCTCGACGTCAAAGGCGTGAAGGTTCGAGAGGCTCGGGAGATGAACAACCCGCTCGAGGACCTCTTCGCGTGATTCGATCTGCCCGAGGGAAGCGGTCCGGCCGACGACCCCCCTTGGTCCGCTCCGAATGGGCCAACGACCCCGGACGAGGGATCATGGTGGGCCCCAAGACCGAACGGGTCAGGGGGCGCGGCAATCGAGGACGGCGGCTCCGTCCACCCGACCGTGCTTGAGGTCGATCAGGGCCTCGTTCGCCTCCGAAAGCTTCCGCACCGTGACGATGCTCTCCAAATGGAGACGGCCCGCGAGATCGAGGAACTCTCGGGCGTCCTCCCGGGTGTTCGCCTCCACGCTCTGGATCTTCCGCTCGCCCACGAAGTATCGGTCGTAATCGATCGAGGGGATCGGGCTCATGTGGATCGCGGCGATCGAGAGCGTCCCCCCCTTCCGAAGCTCCCGGAGGGCCTGGACCACCGACTCCCCCGCCGGGCTGAAGACCACGGCGCCGTCGAGACGAGGTAGCGGATCCGCGTTCGACTCGGCGGAGGCGATCACCGTCTCCGAAGCCCCCAGGCGCTGGGCGAGCGCCGCATGGGCGGGGTTCCGGGTGTAGGCGATCGTCTCGTAGCCAAGCTTGGCCGCGAGCTGGAGCGTCAGGTGCGCCGAGCCCCCGAAGCCGAAGAAACCGATCCGGCCCCCCGGCCTCGGGAGGGCGAGCTTGAGCGCCCGGTAGCCGATCAGCCCGGCGCACAACCACGGTGCGAGGTGCGCGGGATCCCCCTCGGGGAGGCGGAGGGCGAAGGCCGCCTCGGCCTTCACGAAATCCGCGTACCCGCCCGGCACATCGTAGCCGGTGAAGGTCTTCCGATCGCACAGATTCTCCCGGCCGGTCCGGCAGTACTCGCATTGCCCACAGGTGTGGTGGAGCCAGGGGATCCCGACCGTCTCGCCTTTGGAGAACGTCGAGACCCCGGGCCCAACCTCGGTGACGCGTCCGACGACTTCGTGGCCCGGAATCACGCCCGCAAGCTTCGGGGGGAGGTCGCCTTCCACCACGTGGAGGTCCGTCCGGCAAACTCCGCACACGTCCACGCCCACAAGGATCTCCCCCTCCCGTGGTTCGGGCATGGGCGAGTCGGCGATCTCGAGCGGGTGCGTTTCGATCGATGCTACCCGGTTCAGGCGCATCGACCGCATCGTCCGAGGGGAGCGCCCGCGCGTATTTCTCGCAAACCCACGATCGGCCCGTCGTGGCCCGGAGGTCCGGATCGCCCTTGGGGCCACCGTCTGCCCGACGGGCGTGTCCGGCCCGAACCGGCGGGGAGGAAAGCGCGTTTGACGGCGGGCTTATACTGGCCCCGGTCGTCCACCGAGCGTCGCTTCGGGGGTTGAATCGCCGTGTACCGATCGGGCACCGGAGGGGATCCCGTCTGGCGGTTCGCCCCTTCTCGGGACACAAGGCGGGCGGACGAGCCGACCGGACGGCCTCTCGAAAGCGGCCGGCTCGGCGCCCCCACCCCGACCGGCCCGATAGTCCCCGAGGGCCGGGCTCGATGACCGCCCTGCCGACGACCCCGGTGGATCGCCGAACGCTCTCGCGGAACGATTTCCCCGAGTTCCTCAACGCGATCCGGTCGGCCGGATTCCGGATCGTTGGCCCCACCGTCCGGGACGGCGCGATCGTCTACGGGGATATCCACGCGGTCGCGGATCTCCCGATCGGATGGACGGAACGGCAAGAAGCGGGACGCTACCGGCTCGAGCGGCGGCAGGACGAGGCGCTGTTCGGGTACTCGGTGGGACCTCACAGCTGGAAGAAGTACCTCTTCCCGCCCCGGGAGCGGCTCTGGACCGGAACCGGTAGTTCGGCCGGATTCGCCGTTAGCCCAGAGGTGCCCGAAGCCCCCGCCCTCGCTTTCCTCGGTGCCCGGGCGTGCGAGCTCGCGGCGATCGCGATCCAGGGCCGGGTCTTCGGAGCGGCCAAAGATGCCGGCTACGCCGCCCGCCGAGGACCGGTGCTCACGATCGCGGTCCAGTGCGGCCAGGCGGGCGGCACCTGCTTCTGCACTTCGATGGGAACGGGACCCCACGTTCGGACCGGCTACGACCTCGTCCTGACCGAGATCTTGACTCCCGAACGCCACGAGTTCCTGATCGAGGTGGGGTCCCCCGCCGGGGCGAGGATCCTCGACCGCGTCCCGACCCGCCCCGCCGGGGGCCATGAGGTCGCGACGGCCGCGGCGATCGTGGAACGTACGGCGAGCTCGATGGGTCGACGGATGGACCTCACGGGGATCCGGGACCTTCTGGTCGATCACCCCGAACACCCCCGGTGGCAAGAGGTCGCGCGGCGTTGCCTCGCCTGCGCGAACTGCACGATGGCCTGCCCGACCTGTTTCTGCCACACCGCGGAGGAGGTGCCGGATCTTACCGGTACCCGGGTCGAGCAATGGAGACGGTGGGACTCCTGCTTCAACTCCGGATTCACCGAGCTCCACGGGAACCCGGTGCGCCGGAGCACGACGTCGCGCTACCGCCAGTGGATGACCCACAAGCTCGCCACGTGGTACGACCAGTTCGACAGCTCCGGGTGCGTCGGGTGCGGGCGCTGCATCACTTGGTGCCCGGTCGGGATCGACATCACCGAAGAGGTGGCCGCGATCCGTTCGGATCCGGAAGCGAACGGGGCGTTTGCGGAGGCCCGCCGATGACCGCCGCGACGCCGACCGAGGCCCGGTGGTCCCTCGCCGATCACCGCTTCTTCCAAGGGATGGACGATTCGTTCCTGGCCGAGCTCTCCGAGAAGGCCTACCAGCGGACGTTCGACACCGGCGCGCTGCTCGTCCGCGAGGGGGACCCGGCCGACGAGTTCTTCGCGGTCTTCACCGGCAAGGTGGCCCTCGAGATCGTCCTACCGGATCGGCCGGCGAAGACGGTCCAGACCGTCGGCCCCGGCGAGGTCCTCGGATGGTCGTGGATGATCCCGCCGCACCGGTGGCGGCTCGACGCGCGGGCGCTCAAACCGACCCGGGTGGCGGGCCTCGCCGCCGGGCATCTTCGAGCGATCCTCGAGGAGCGGCCAGCGGACGGGTACCGGTTCCTCGCCCGGCTCTTGCCCGTCATCGCCGAACGCCTCGAGAACACCCGCCTGCAGCTCCTGGACCTGCATGGGCGCTGACCCCTCCACGACGTCCCGACCGGAACCGCTTTCCACCGGACCCTCCGTCCCGGTCCCCTTCGAGGTCCGAGACCGGCGGGTGGAGACCTCGGACACGGTGACCCTGGTTCTCGCCCCCACCACTTCCGGCCCGTCTCCGGTCTTTCGTCCGGGCCAGTTCAACATGATCTACGCCTTCGGGGTTGGCGAAGTGGCGCTCTCGATCAGCGGCGACCCCGCAGACCCCGAGCCGCTCGTCCACACGATCCGGTCCGCGGGCAAGACCACCGAGGCCCTGTGCCGGTTGGAGGCGGGGAGCATGGTCGGCGTGCGGGGCCCGTACGGCTCGGGGTGGCCGCTCGAGTCGGCGGCGGGCCGCGACCTCCTCCTCGTCGCCGGCGGCCTCGGGCTCCCCCCGCTCCGTCCGCTGCTCTACGAGATCCTCCGGAACCGGTCCCGGTTCGGTCGGGTCGAGGTGATCTACGGGGCGAGAAGCCCGGACGACCTCGTGTACTATGCCGAGGTCGAGCGATGGCGAGCGAGGTCGGACGTCCGTGTCCAGACGACGGTCGACACGGCCGGCCCCGACTGGCACGGGGACGTTGGGGTCGTCACGGCCCGGCTTCCCGACGCCCGGTTCGACCCCGATCGCACCACGGCGTTCCTTTGCGGTCCCGAGATCATGATGCGGCTCACCGCTCGAGCGCTCCGATCGCGCGGGGTCCCCGAGGCCTCGATCTGGCTCTCGATGGAGCGGAACATGAAATGCGCCGTGGGAGTCTGCGGCCACTGCCTGTTCGGGCCCGCGTTCGTCTGCCGGGACGGTCCTATCTTCTCCTACGATCGCATCGGTCGCTTCCTCGAGGTCCGCGAGCTCTGAGATGACGAATCCGGCCCGCCCTCGGATCGGGGTGTTCAAGTTCGCCTCGTGCGACGGATGCCAGCTGACCCTGCTCGACTGCGAGGACGAACTCCTGCCGATCGCTGACCGGATCGAGATCGCGGACTTCCGCGAGGCTTCGAGCGCCTTCTCGGAGGGCCCCATCGACCTCGCGCTGGTCGAGGGGTCGATCACCACGCCCGGAGATGCCGAACGGATCCGCACGATCCGGGCCCGTCAGCCGGGTACTGGTGACGATCGGCGCGTGCGCGACCTCGGGGGGATCCAGGCGCTCCGCAACTTCGCCGACGTGAAGGAGTACCAGCGGGTGGTCTACGCGCGCCCGGAGTACATCAGCACCCTCGCGACCTCCACCCCGATCCAGGATCACGTACGGGTCGATTTCGAGCTGCGGGGATGCCCCATCGACAAACACCAACTGCTCGAGGTCATTCTTGCTACCCTCGCTGGACGCGCCCCGAACGTCCCGTCCGAAAGCGTCTGCATCGAGTGCAAGCGGCGCGGGAACGTCTGCGTGATGGTCGCCCATGGAACCCCCTGCCTCGGCCCCGTGACGCAGACCGGCTGCGGGGCGATCTGCCCGGCGTTCCATCGGGGGTGCTACGGTTGCTTCGGACCCCAGGATACCCCGAACATGCCGGCGCTTACGGGAAAGCTCCACCACCTTGGGATGGACCCGCCCTCCGTCCACCGACTCCTCCGAACGTTCAACGCGAACGCCCCGCCGTTCCGGGCCGCGGCGGAAGCCGTCGACACCGGAGAGGGGAACGGGTGACCGATCGCACGATCTCGGTCGATTACCTCGCCCGGGTCGAGGGCGAGGGCGCTCTACGCGTCCACGTGCGGGACCGCGAGGTCCTCGAGGTGGAGCTGCGGATCTTCGAGCCGCCGAGGTTCTTCGAGGCGTTCCTCCGGGGCCGGTCGTACCTGGAGGCCCCCGACATCACGGCCCGGATCTGCGGGATCTGTCCGGTCGCCTACCAGATGAGCTCCTGCCACGCCCTCGAGCGGGGGCTCGGGCTCAACGTCCCGCCGGGCGTCCGGGAGCTTCGCCGCCTCCTCTACTGCGGTGAATGGATCGAGAGCCATGCCCTTCACGTCTTCCTCCTGCACCTCCCGGATTTCCTCGGGTACCCGGATGCGATCCGGATGGCGAAGGAGCATCCGGAGCTCGTGACTCGCGGCCTCGCCCTGAAGAAGGCCGGCAACGCCCTCATGTCGGCGCTCGGGGGCCGGGAGATCCATCCGATCAATGTCCGGGTCGGCGGGTTCTACCGGGGGCCGAGCCGGGAGGAGCTCGAGCCGCTCATCCCGGGGCTCGAGTCGGCGCTCTCGATCGCCGAATCGACCGTCCGATTTGCCGCGGGTCTGAAGTTCCCGGAACTCGAGGAGGAGTACGAGTTCGTGAGCCTCCGGCACCCGGACGAATACCCGATGAACGAAGGAGAGATCGTGTCGAGCAGGGGCTTGCGCATCCCGGCCGACCGGTTCGAGGAGGAGTTCCACGAGCTCCAGGTCCCCCATTCGAACGCCCTCCACTCGGTTCGGAAGGACGGCGGATCCTACCTCGTCGGCCCGATGGCGCGCTTCGCCCTGAACCGCGACCGGCTCGGTCCGAGATCCGGGGCGATCGCGCGAGAGGCCGGACTCACGGGAGCGGTCTCGAACCCGTTTGAGAGCATCCTCGTCCGATCGATCGAGATGGTCTACGCCTGCGAAGAGGCGCTACGGATCATTCGCTCCTACCGACCGCCGGACCCCGCCTGGGTCGAGTCGGTCGGGCCGTTCAGGACCGACGCCTGCCGGGCGGTCACTGAGGCCCCCCGCGGAATGCTCTATCATCACTATCGCCTCGACGATGTCGGGCGGATCGAGGAGGCTCGCATCGTAGCGCCTACTTCCCAGAACCAGAAGCGGATCGAGGACGACGTGCGCTCGGTCGTCGTACGATCGATGGATCTCGACGACGCGACGCTCACCCACGAGTGCGAGCGGGCGATCCGCAACCACGATCCGTGCATCTCCTGCGCGACCCATTTCCTCAACTTGGAGATGGTCCGGGAATAGACCGATGTCCGATCCCCACGACCCCGCACGGTCGGCGGCCCAACCCGGGCGCGTCCTCGTGGTGGGCCTCGGCAACGAGCATCGGGGCGACGATGCGGTCGGGATCCTGGTGGCCCGGATCCTGCGCCCCCGGCTCGCCGATGCCGGAGCGGTCCTCGAACTCGATGCCGAGGTGACCGAGCTCCTCGACGCCTGGGAGGGCCGGGAGCTCGCGGTCGTCATCGACGCCGTCGCCCCGGGAGGGCGCCCCGGAACGATCCGCCGGATCGAGGTCGGTTCGAACCCCCTGCCGAAGGGACTCGGGAGGACCTCGAGCCACGGGATCTCGCTCTCCGAAGTTGTCGGGTTCGGGGAAGCCCTCCATCAATCGCCTCATCGCCTCGTGATCTACGGGATCGAGGCCGCCTCGTTCGAACCCGGGGCTCCGCTCTCCGCCCTCGTCTTTGCGGCGGTCGAACCGGTGGCCCGACAAGTAGAGGAGGAGGTCCGACGATACGTCCCGGATCCGGCCCTCGCCCCGGTCGAGGGAGGTCGCGTCGATGCATGAGGAGGCGCTCATGCGCGATCTCCATCGCAAACTGATCGAGATCGGCCGGACCGAGGGGAGCGAGCGGTTCACCCGCGTCGTCCTATGGGTCGGAGCGCTCTCCCACGTCCCCGAGGAGACCCTGCGCGCCCGCTGGCCCGAGATCGCCGAGGGCACCCCCGCGGCCGCCGCCGATCTCGAGATCGAGACGTCGCAGGACCTTCACGATCCGCGGGCGACCGGGGTCGTCCTCACCTCCGTGGACCTCCCCTGGGCCGGAACTGGTCCGAGGCCGGCCGCCGGGACCCCCGGTCCACGGCGCGGGATAGAGCGCGACCAGGTGGTGGGAGGAACAGAGCGATGTGCCTGACGACGCCGGGCCGGATCGTGCGGATCTCGGACCAGGACGGGCCGTTCGCCGTGGCGGAGGTGGACTTCGGACCGGTCGTGCGGAAGGCCCAGCTCGCCTACGTTCCCGAGGCGCGGGTCGGCGACTACGTGATCGTCCAGGCGGGATTCGCGATCCGGCGCTTGTCGGAAACGGAAGCCCGGGAGGCCCTGGAGACCGCGGTCGAGCTTTCCGGGGCCGCGGTCCGGACGTCCACCCCTTCGGGAGGGACGAATGCCTAAGTGTCCGCCCGCTCCACGGTCCCCGCCATGACGGCCCAGTCCGGAGAATCGGGGACCGCAAGCGGGCTCATCGGCCCGGGTACCTTGCTCGTCCTTCTCACGGCCGTCATCAGCGGGATCTCCACCTTCGTCAACGGATTCGCCGTCGCCGGGACCAACAGCGACGCCTTCGTGACCGTCCGCAATGCCGCGGTGGCGCTGATGCTCGTCCCCATCGTCTTCACCATGACCCTCGCCTCACCGAGCCCCTCCCTGCGCCGGAGCGACTGGGCGCGCCTCGTCACGATTGGAATCATCGGCGGGGGCATCCCGTTCCTGCTCTTTTTCCGGGGCCTCGAGCTCGCCGCGGCCGCCGGGGGCGCCATCACGGCGTCGTTCCTCTATCGGACCCTCTTCCTGATGGCCGCGACGCTCGGCATCGTCGTCCTCGGCGAGCGGTTCCATTGGCGGGTCGCGGCGGCGGCCGCCCTCCTGCTCGGGGGGAACCTCATCCTGCTCTCCCTTTCGAGCCCGATCTGGACGGACGGGAGCCTCTACGTCCTCGCCGCGACCGCCCTGTGGGCCGGGGAGTACACCCTGTCGAAGCGTTCGATGGGCCGCCTGTCGAGCGGCACCGTCGCCCTTGGCCGGATGGGATTCGGGACGATCTTCCTCGTCGGCTACCTGGCGGCGACCTCCCAGCTCGCGTCGGTCGCCGCGCTTTCGGGATCCCAATGGCGGTGGGTCGCGATCAGCGCGCTCCTCCTCACCGGTTTCGTCACGACCTGGTACGCCGGCCTCCGGCGGACGGGGCTCGGAGTGGCCACCTCGGTCTTGGTCCTGGGATTCCCCGTCACCTGGCTCCTCGAGGTGGCGCTTCTCGGTTCCCACGCCACCGTCGCCGAGATCGCGGGCGCGGCCGTGGTCGCAGTCGGCGCGGGAGTGGCGCTCGGGCGCGCCTCGTTGCGGGCGGCCTGGACGTTCGTCCGGGATTCCTTCGCACGCCGCGCGGCCGCGTGAGATGGACGGACTCTCGCTCGCCGCGCGGTTCAGCATCGCGACCAACCGACTCAACTACTGCGGCCCCGCCGAAGCCGAACCCTTGCTCTACCGGGCGATCCTCTCCGGGGCCGGTGAGCCTTCGACGCGTCGCGCGCTCGAGGGGTTCGAGGCCCTGATGCCGTATCTCGAGGCGATCGGCCGAAAGCACGGACTCGACCCGTTCGACCCGCGCGTCGTGGAGGCGTACTGGATCGGCAACGACCTCCTCGACACGTTCGGACCCGCGGATTTCCGAGCGCTCCTCGACGCGTTGGTCCGTCGGGGCCTCCCGAGGTCGATCGCCCGCCGGCTCTCCGATCACCTGCCGGACCATCCGATCCCGCACCACGTCTTCCACGTGGCGTTCGTGGGGGTCGGCGCTGTGACCGGCCACGTCCCGACGACGCTCCCGAACGTGGAGGCGTGTCGACCGACCGGGGCCACGATTCGCGCGGTACGCCCGCGTTCGCTCCTCGTCGCACGAAGAACGTTGACCACCGAGGCTGGGCGACTTCGCTGGGGTTCGGAGCTCGTCGAGGAGCACCCTTACGACCCCCAGGTGATCCTCGACCCGGCCCCGGGCCAGGCCCTCATCCTCCACTGGGGTTGGCCGGCGCTCGCACCCTCGGGATCTCAGCTCGACGCGCTCGAGCGGTACACGGATCGATCGCTCGACGCCGCGAACGAAGCCCTCCCGGCCCTCGGGGTCTTCCCGAGCGAGGGCCCGGTCGGAACGGATCCGGCTTAGCTTTGGACCGTGCCGGCGGCCCCCGTCGTTGGCTCGACGTACGTGAGCCACTCGGGATGGGTGTCGGACCGGCCTCGCACGAGCGAATCGTACCGGTCCCGCAGCTTGGTGGTGATGGGGTAGTGCTCGTCGCCGATCGGCCGCCCGTCGACCTCGCTGATCGGGGCGATCCCGGCGGCGGTGCCCGTGAAGAAGAGCTCGTCGGCCGTAAAGAGGTCCTCCCGGGAGAAGTCGGTCCGCTGGATCTCGATCGACTCTTCCTCGACGAGACGGACGACGGTGTCCCGGGTGACGCCCCGAAGGATCCCGGAGCTCGCGGGTGGCGTGCTGACGACTCCGTTCTTGACCCGGAAGATGTTCTCCCCGGTCCCCTCGGCGACCATGCCCTCGCTATTCAGGAGGATCGCCTCTTCGTATCCTCCCGCCGCCGCCTCCATCTTGGCGAGGGCCCCGTTCGCATAGTTCGCGGCGCACTTCGCCTGGGGAGGCAGCGAGCGGGAGTCGATCCGGACCCAGCTCGAGACGGTCGCTCGGGTCCCCCTCTTCTTGGCGTCCGGGGCGCCCAGGAGCGGCCCCCACACCCACGAGGCGATCGCCACATCGATGCGACTTCGGGAGGGGTCGAGGCCCATCTCCCCGTACCCCGAGAACGCGATCGGCCGCAGGTAGACGTCCGGTTGGCCGTTGGCCCGGACCAGCTCCCGACAGCCTTGGGCGAGCTCGACCGATGAGAACGGGAGCTTCATCCGGTAGATCTTCGCGCTGTTCGCGAACCGAGCGAGATGGTCGTCCAACCGGAAGATCGCCGCGCCCCGGGGGGTAGAGTGGGACCGGATCCCTTCGAAGATCGAATACCCGTAATGGAGCCCGTGCGTGAGGACGTGGATCCGGGCCGAATCCCAATCGACCAGTTTTCCGTTCTGCCAGATCTTCCGGCCGGCTTGGATCGCGACCATGGTGCGACCAAGCCTACCGCGGTCTTTACTCCCAAGGTCTCCGGAGGGCCCTCCGGCCTTGGGCCGGAGGGCGGAGCGGGGGGCCGGCCTGCCGGATCTACCGGGGGGAATGTGGGGGGGCCGATCCCGGTACCTGGCTCCCGGGAGGGCTCGGTTCGGCGACGCCGGAGGGGACCGGCGCCGCCACCGGAGCGTAAGGGCGGCGAGGGCCGCGGCGGCTCCTCCGCCGATCGCCGCGAAAGCCCATACCGGCACGGCGAGTCCGCTCGATCCGTTCGGCGCCGAGAGCCTCGGGGCCCCGCCGCACGAGTTCACGAGGCAGTTCGCCTGCGCCTCGGCGAAGCTCACCGCTTCGGGCTCGGCCTGGGAGTTCCCGGTCGACGGGGTAGCGATCGGGCTGGGGAGCCCGGAGTAGCTTCCCTGGCGCAGGCCGAGCACCCGGATCGGAGCGGACCAGAGTGTGGCCGAGGCGACGATCCGGAACGGTCCGGCGGGCCCTCCGCCGACGATCGACATCCCCGCGGTGTGCGCGAGGGCCCCGGCGACCACGCCGACGGACCAGTTGCCGGTCGCCCCGCCGAACAGATCCTCGCTCACCGGTGCGGCGAAGATCCCGTCCGAGACGTCGAGGGCGCCGCTGAAGCCGAGCTCGATGTTCGTCACGTTCGCGCCGCTCGGGAGCGTCCCATTGCCGAGGTCGAGACCGGCGACCGACTCGGTCTCCGGGATGCTCCAGCGCGTGTACGCATCGCCGTACTCGTCGATCGAGTAGTTGTGGAGGCCGGCGTAGGTGACCGAGTAATGGGTGTTCGCGAGGTAGGAGGCGGTGACGTTGCTCGTCGAGTTCCAGGTGAGGTTCTTGGCGAGGGTCCACGGGATCAGGCCGAGCGAGGGATGGAACGCGACCTCGTAGGTCGAGTTCGTCTGGCTGAAGTCGGTTCCCTGGTAATCGGGGGCGCCGTTGAGGTCGTAGACGTACCGCTCGCTGTAGTTGGTTCCCGAGATCCAGGTCGCGTTCGACATCCCGTAGGCCGGGGCCGCGACGAGTCCGCTGGCGGCGGAGGAGTTGTTCTCGTAGACCGTGGACTGGGAGGTGACGTTGACGAAGGAGAGTTCCGAGCTCCACTCATCGACCGAGAGGTTGTAGAAGGAGGTGGTCGGGCTCGTGCAGTTCGGAGCGCAGTACACGTAGGACTCGGTGAACGCGGTGGCCGAGAGCGCCTTCAGTTCGACCGTCGACTTCGAGGTGTTGGTGGCCGTGGTCACGACTTGGGAGCCGTAAAAGAGGACCTCGTGCAGGGAGTAGGTCGAGGTGATCGAGGTCGTGTTGTACCAAGTGTCGGCTCCGTAAGCCCATTCTTCGGGCGCCCCACTGCCCGTCGCCACCGCCGCTGTGGGGTGGCCAGCGGCCGCGAAACCCAGCCCTCCGAGCAACAGGAGGACGACGACGGCCGCGTTCGCTCTCGATGAACCCAACCGATCCCGCTGGACTTTCCCCATGGAGCCACCTTCCCGGCGAGCGCCGGGCGGTGCTGCGGACCCCGTGTGGGAATATAGTCTTTAGCACGGGCGACCCGCCCGTTCCGGGGAGGCCCGGGGAGGAACCCTTCGGGGCCGCCCGCCGGGACCGTCGGCCACTCCCCCCGGCACCCTCGGGGCGGGGGCGTCCAGGCGGGAACCGGGATTGGGCGGAACTCGATCCCTTGACTCTCGGGAGGTGAGGCCTCCGGGGGCTCCCGGGTACGATGGCAGAACTCCGGTGCCGGCCCCAGCGCCGGCCGCGCTGCCAGTGCGACCATCGATCGGTCGGGTCAGCTGGCCGAACGGTCCCCTCGAACCGATTGGAGGGGGATCCCCGGTGGTCGAGAGCGACCGGTCGATCGCGGTCTGGGGAGCGCGACGGATCCGTAATGGCCAATCGAACGGACCGGACGCATGCCACATGGAAAAGCCGGCCGTCCGGTCGAACCGCCGAAACCGTCAAGCGGACTTGACTCCGACTTCAAGGGCGACCACGCGATCTCTCGAGCGGGTGGGAGATGATCGAGATCCGCCTCCACGGCCGTGGTGGTCAGGGCAGCGTCGTTGCCTCGGAGCTGCTGGCCCATGCGGCGTTCCTGGACGGCAAGATGCCCCAGAGCTTCCCGTTCTTCGGCGTCGAGCGGAGGGGCGCCCCTGTGACGGCCTTCGCTCGAATCGATGACCGACCGATCTCGCTCCGGACCTCGATCGCCCACCCGGATATCGTCGTGGTGCTCGATACGGGACTCCTTTCGACCGTCGCGGTGACGGACGGCCTCAAGGAGGGAGGCCTTCTTCTCGCCAACTCCCCGCTCCCCCCGGAAGCGATCTCGATCCCCTCGAACGTCCGGGCGGCGACCGTGGACGCTCGAAAGATCGCCCTCGCCCACGGGCTCGGGTCGGCGATGTTGCCGATCGTGAACACGGCGATGCTCGGGGCCTTAGCCCGAGCCTCCGGGGTGGTGTCGTTGGGGGCGGTCGAGCGCGCCATCGAAGCGCACGTCCCCGCGCGTCCCATCGAGAACGAGGCGGCCGCCTCGGACGGCTTCGACCAGGTGAGGGTGGCCGGCGCTTCCGTTTCGGCTTCGACACCGACCCGGAGCGCCCCTCGTGTCCCGTACACGCTCCCGGACGGTCCGATGGCCTCGGTCCCGAGCTCGGTGCTTCGCACCTCCAACTGGCGGACGATGCGGCCGGTGATCCACCTCGATCGATGCACGAGGTGCAACTTCTGCTGGAAGTTCTGCCCAGACGACGCGTTCGCGTTCGATCCCTCGGGCTTCCCGCTCCTGCGCCTTGAGTACTGCAAGGGGTGCGGGATCTGCGCCGAGGAATGCCCGCCGGACGCTATCGAGATGGTTGCGGAGTGAGGGGAAGGGAACTGAAGATGGAGCGGGAAGTACTCTCGGGGAACAGCGCTCAGGCTTACGCCGTTCGGCTCGCGCGGGCCCAGGTGATCGCCGCCTACCCGATCACCCCCCAAACCACGATCGTCGAGAAGCTCGCGGATTTCGTGGCCGATGGCTCCCTCAGGGCCCAGTACGTCCGCGTCGAATCCGAGCACAGCGCCCTACAGACCTGCGTCAGTGCGGCGGCGCTCGGCGCTCGCACGTACAGCGCGACCTCCAGCCAGGGCCTGCTCTTGATGCACGAGCTCCTGCACTGGGCATCGGGTCTGCGGGCCCCCGTCGTGATGGGGGTCGTGAACCGGGCCGTGGCCCCGCCCTGGTCGATCGGCGCGGATCACACGGACACCATCGCCCAACGCGACACCGGTTGGATCCAGTTCTACGCCGAGAGCAACCAAGAGGTCCTCGACACGGTGCTCATCTCGTACCGGCTCTCGGAGGACCTCGCGATCCGGCTCCCCACCATGGTCGGCGAGGACGCCTTCTACCTCTCCCACACGGTCGAACCGGTCGACCTACCCAGTGCGGGCGAGGTCGATGCGTTCTTGCCGGCCCGGATCCCCCGGGCCACCCTCGTTCCCGGGAAAACGCTGCGGCTCGGATCGTTCACGGGCCCGGAAGATTATGTCGAGTTCCGCCACGCCACGGCGGAGGCGATGGACCGGGTCCCGGGGGTGTTGCGAACCATCGAACGGGAGTACGAGCGGCTGACCGGCCGCGCCCATGGCGGGCCGCTCCCCACGTACCGGACCGAGGACGCCGAGGAGATCCTGGTCACCATGGGCACGATCTCCACCACCGCCCGAGGGGCGGTGGACGAGTTGCGCTCGCAAGGTCGCCGGGTGGGCCTCGCGAAGCTGCGGCTGTTCCGCCCGTTCCCGTCCGAACTGCTCGTGAAGGCGCTCGGTACAGCGTCCCGGGTCGGAGTCGTCGATCGATCGTACACCTTCGGCGGGCCCGGACCCGCCGCCACCGAGGTCCGTTCCGCGCTTTACGACCGCCGCGACGGCCCCGCGGTCACGAGCTTCCTCGCCGGGATCGGCGGCCGGGACGTCACCCCCGCCGGGATCCGAAAGATGTTCGACGTGCTCGCCGCGGGAGGGTCCCCGACCCCCCGATGGATCGACCTCGAGGGGGAGGCGATCGCCCATGGCTAAGCTCACGATCCCCGAGCGGGAGGTGATGTTCCCCGGTCATTCGGCCTGCCCGGGGTGCGCCCCGGCGCTCGCAATGCGGCTACTCCTGAAGGCGCTTGGTCCCCGAACGATCCTCTCGATCCCGGCCTGCTGCTGGACGGTGATCGCCACCCCGTATCCGACGACCGCGATCGGCGCGGGAATCCTCGACACCCCCATCGAGTCCACCGGTGCCTCGATCTCGGGTCTTCGGGCGGCGGCCGATGCCCTCGGAGTGGAGGACGTCCAGATCGTCGGGTTCGCGGGCGACGGCGGGACGGCGGACATTGGCCTGCAGTCGCTGAGCGGAATGCTCGAACGCCGGACCGACGCGATCTACGTGATGTACGATAACGAGGCGTACATGAACACCGGGGTCCAACGCAGCGGGGCGACCCCCCAAGGCGCCTGGACGACGACGACCCCCGTGGTCGGCAGCGCCCGGGGGAAAGCCGAGGTGAAGAAGGACATCATGGCGATCGTCCTCGCGCACCACCCCATCTACGCCGCCACCCTCAATCCGAGCTTCCCCGAGGACTTCGTCCGGAAGGTCGAGCGCGCCGGCCGCCTTCACGGGCCGAGGTTCCTGCATGTCTTCGCGCCGTGCCCGCCGGGCTGGCGGTACTCTTCCGAACAGACGATCGCCCTCGGAAGGCTCGCGACAGATTCGGGAATCTTCCCGCTCTACGAGGTCGAGGACGGGGTCTGGCGAGTGACCCGCAAGGGGGGGGCCCTGAAGCCGGTCGCGGAGTACTTCCACGCCCAGGGCCGATTCGGACATCTAAGCCCGGAGGAAATCGCCCGCATCCAGCGCCAAGTGCAGGAGGACTGGACCCGTCTCCTCGAGCGCGAACCGCGTTCGGTGCCCCTGATCGGTCTACGTTCGTAAATTCGACTTTCCTGAGCCCTTATCTGACCGGTAGGGGAATGGTCAGGACGTCATGTCCGATCGCGTCCCCGACCTCGAGCTGGGCGGATGACCGTCCCCTCCGGACGGCGACCGTCATCTACGACACTCAGTTCGGCAAGACCCGCGAGATCGCCGAGGCATTCGCCGACGGGATCCGGTCGGAAGGCATCCCCGTCGACGTGCTTTCCGTGACCGAGGCCCAACAGCGCCCCGTCGATGGGTACGACCTCCTGGTGATCGGAGCGCCGTCGAACCATCTCACGGCCTCGCCGGCGATGCAACACTTCCTCGAGACCCTGAAACACATGCCGCGGCTCAAGGGCCACTACGGCTACGCCTTCGACACCCGGGTCCGCCACCACTTCGGAAGCGCCGGTCGCGCGATCGAATCCACCCTCCTCCACGCGGGGCTTCGGATCCCGGCCCGGTAGCCCATGCCATCGTCGAGCCTCCGGGACCCGTGGCGAAGGCCGCGGGCGGGGCCGCCGAGCCCGAGGAGTATCGGCTCGAGGCCGGCACCCTGGAGCGGTTCCGATCGCTGGGTGGGCTCCTGATCCGATCGATCCGCGGAGAGAACGAACCGGCGTCGTGACCGGAAACCCGTGGGGATCCCGGGGAGGGCCGGGAGCTACCTCACCCGCCCATCGTCGAACAGGTTCACCACGCTGGGCGCCGGCGGGTAGAGCTCGCAAAGCGCGGCGGCGCCGGCCTACCTCTTCTTCTTTGAGTCCTGGCAACCCCACGTATCGCACATCGGTCCGGGCCTCCGGTAGACCGAGCTCCCGCCACTAGTTGACCAGGTCGGGAAAGCGGTGAGCCGCGGTCAGCCCAGGTACTGGCTGGTGGAGGCTCCCTTCCGCGATCCGACCGACGGGAGGCGGACCCCCTCGGCGAGCCGGGGGTCTGCCGGGAACTGGACTGCGTGGTCAAGCCCGGATCTTGAATACGGACAAGGCTCGAATGACCCGCGCCTTCAAAGGCCCGGGACCTTCGGGGTAAACTGAGCACGTGTCGGATACCTCGAGCGACCCCTCCGACACTCCCCCGGCGGCGAGACCGGCTCCTCGGATCCACCCCGATGTTTGGGCGATCTCGGTCACGAGCCTCTTCTCGGATTGGTCTGTACGAGATGGTCCTTCCGGTCCTCCCGTTCTTCCTCAGTCTTTCGCTCGGCGCCACGCCGTTCCTGATCGGACTGATCGACGGCGCCGCCCTGTTCGCCCAGAGCGCTGTCCAGACGGAGGCTGGCGAGCGCTGGGCCCGCGGCCCTGACCGGAAGAACCGGGGGGCGATCGGCTATGTCACCACCAGCGTGGGCCACGGCCTGCTCGCAATCGCGGCCACTTGGCCCCAGGCGATGGTCTTCCGAGTGGGCGCCTGGATCGGTCGCGGTTCTCGCCAGCCGATCAAGAAGGCGATCGTGGCGAACGCGACCTCCGCGGGTTCCCAAGGGATCGCCTTCGGCCTCGAACAGGCGTTCGACTCGGCGGGGGCGGTCCTCGGCACGATCTGCGCCGTGGTGCTGGTGGCGTACACGGGGCTCGGCTCGTTCCGAACCATCTTCGTTCTGAGCGTCGTCCCGGGGGTCGTCGCGGTGGTCGTCCTCTGGATGTTCGTCCGGGACCGTAGCGCGACCGGGATCCCGAGCCGCGGACGGCGGCCTCGAGTCCACTGGGGACAGTTCCCGGCGGCGTTCCGATGGTTCCTCGTGGCCGAGCTCGTCTTCGGTCTCGGCTACTTCAGCATCCTCCTCGCCCTGCTCCGGGTCGGGGAGAACCTCCTGCCCGTCTCCGGCGGTTCGGTCGCCGGCGCGGTGATCGCGGCCCTCCTGCTCTACCTCCTCTACAACCTCATCTTCGCGGCGGTCTCCTACCCGATCGGCCACTGGGCGGACCGTTCGCGCGGCGTCGGGTTGGTCGCCCTGAGCTTCGCCCTGTTCGCCGCCGTCGACCTGCTCCTCATCGGCCAGGGCGGACTGCTCGCCGGCACGCTCGCGTTCATCGTGGCCGGGGTCCAGGTCGGCCTGCAGGGCGTCGCCGAATCCGCGTGGGTCGCCCGTCGAATGCCCGCCGACCTCGCGGGCCCGGCGTTCGGTTGGTTGGGCTCGATCCAAGGGATCGCGGTCCTCGCGGGTTCGCTGCTCGTCGGGGGCCTTTGGACGTACGCCTCCGCCGGGCTCGCTTTCGGGGTCTCGGCCGTCCTTTCGGTAGCCGGGGCAGCGCTCCTGGTGCCGTTGGTGATCCGGGAACCTGGGGAGCGGTCGACCTCCGACCGGGACGCGATCCGGGGGTAGCGAGCGCTTGAGCCCACGGGTCCGGGGCTGGGGGTCGGCTCGACGGAGACCGGCCGTCCGGATCGAAGGACCCGAAAATCGCATTACACCGCCCCGGCTCCTACGGGCATGACCCCCGCTCCTACCCGTGCCGGCCTCGCCGCGGCGCTCGCAGTGGTCGTGGGCCTCGTCTGCGCCGGGGTCCTCCTCTACTATGCCGTTCTCGTCCTCCACGCAATCCCGTCGTCCCTCACGCTGCTCGTGCGGATCGCGATCACGCTCGCCCTCGGGATCGCCGCGATCGTCGCGGTCGAGCGGATCCTCGCGCGGGTCCTGAATCGATACGCAGGGCCCGCCCGGACGAGCCTCATCATCTCGTTCTACAGACTGACGACGTACACCCTCCTCGCGCTCGCCCTCCTGCTCGTCGCCGGGGTCTCGAGCCTCGCGGTCCTCGCAGGGGGCACATTCGCGGGGCTCGTGATCGGACTCGCCGGCCAGACCGTTCTCGCGAACGTTATCGCGGGCGTCATGCTGCTGTTCGTCCGCCCGCTCGAACCGGGCGAGCGCGTCACGCTGACCACGTGGCAGTACGGGATGATCGCCCCCGGCTACCCGCCGAAGTTCTACTCCCAGGACCTGGTCGTGCCCGGGTTCACCGGGATCGTCCAGGAGGTGGGTATCGTCTACAGCGTGCTGCTGCTCGACGACGGTCCCCGGATGAAGATCCCGAACAGCATCATCGTCCAGGCGGCGGTCCTCTCCCACCGCCTCGGCGAGCGCTGGGTAAGGACGAAGTACCGAGCTGACGCCGGACCTCGACCCGGCCGCCGTGATCGAGGCGATCCGGACCCGGCTCGCCGCGAACCCCTGGGTGGTCCGACCGGACGAGATGAGGATCTACCTGACCTCGGTCACGCTCACGTCCTCGGTGATCGCCGTGGACGCGCTCTGCCGGGGAAGCTTCGAGGACGGGCCCCGCAGCTCGATCCTGCTCGACATCCGGATGGCGGTGAACGCCCTCCGGGCCCCCCCACCGGCTCGACCGGACCGCGGGGGTCCGCCCAATCCTGGAGCGGCGAAGAAGTCGCGGGCGGACGGTCCCTAGGACGCGGTAGGGCCGCCAGGCACCGGCGGGCCGGGAGCCCTCGTCGCGGGCGGGGAATCTCCGGCAGAGATCCCCCCGGGCAGGTCGAGGAGCGAACGGATAAGCCCCAGGAACGGTTCGACCTCGATCGGCAGGCCGATCGGATGGATCGCCCGATGCGCCGTCACGACCGGGTCCCGGGAGCCGACCACGACGAGCGAAACGCCGGGGATCTCCCCGTTGGCGTACCGACGGGCCGCGGCACAGAAGTAGCCGTTGCTGACCACGACGACCACGGGGTTCCGCTCGGCGAGCCGGTAGAGAGGCGACTCGATCCCGAGGTCCGGGACGAGGCGGACGGTAAAGCCCTCCGACTCGAGCAGGTCGGCGACCGACCGCCCGAGGCTGGGGGTCTCACCGACGACCAGAAGCTCGGCGGGCCTCATCCACCCCGTGGGACGCGGGGGATGGCCTATAATCGCCCCGTCAGCTTCAGTTGACCCGGCCGGTACCATCCCCTGGAGGGCGGACCGGGTCCGCGAGCCGATCGATGAGCACCGAAGACCGAGTCGCCGCAGCCCCGGTCGCCGTTCCGACGCCGGAGCCCGATCGGGCGGCCGCGGAGGCGGTGGTCCGGGTCGCTCCGGTCGGCTTCGCGGTCATCACCGCCCCCGGGCAGGTCTCGTGGGCGAATCCGGCGTACTTCGAGCTCACCGGCCGCTCGCCCGAGTTCCTCGGGACCGACTTCCACGCGATCCTAGAGGAGGACGGCAGCTGGTCGGCGCCGATCCGCGAGGCGGTCGATGCTGCGCTGAACGACGGCTCGTCGAGCGCCTTCCCTTCGATCCGGGCGCGCTACCGCCGCTCGGCCACCGGTGTCTACCTCGACGTGGATGTCCGCCCTCTCCCCGAGACCGAGGCGGGGGCCGCCCGGGCGCTCCTCATGATCCGGGACGTGACCGGCCCGTTCGAGGACCAGGAGCGGGCCCGGCTGTTCTATGAGGCATTCCGCACCTCGACGAACGCCATGCAGCTCACGGATGCCCGCGGCGTCATGATCGACGTCAATCCCGCCTACGAGAAGATCTACGGATACTCCCGGGCGGAGTGCATCGGGCGGAAGCCGAACCTGGTCCGGAGCCGCCACACCCCGGACGAGGTCTACGAGCGCATGTGGCTCGACCTCACCGAACCGCACCGGGGCTACTGGTCCGGTGAGATCCTCAATCGGGACAAGAAGGGGCGGGAGCGACCGGTGCTCCTCACCATCACCGCCATCCGGAGACCGTCCAAGGAGGTCACCCACTACCTCGGAGTGGCGGTCGACCTTTCGGAACAGCGCAGCTGGGAGCTCCGGGCGGCCCACGCGGACAAGCTCGCCTCCGTCGGCCAACTCGCCGCCGGCGTCGCCCACGAGATCAACACCCCGCTCGCGAACCTCATGCTCCTCCAGGAGAGCCTCCGCAGGAAGACCCGGGACCCATGGATGCTCGCTCGGCTCGCCACGATGACCGAGCAGGTGGAGGCGGCGGCGCGCATCGTGCGCGGCCTCCTTGACTTCTCCCGGAGGGAGGAGCCGAGGACCGCCTCGCTCGACCTGATCTCCGTGGCCACCGACTCGGTGGCGTTCCTTCGGGGGAAGCAGTCGGCCGATGTGGAGATCCTCGAGGAGTACCCGCCCGGGCCGGTCTCCGTCCTCGGCGACCGGGGGCAGGTGATGCAGGTCTTGACGAACATCCTCAACAACGCCTACGACGCCATGGAGGGTCGGGGGGAGATCCGCATCTCGATCCGGGTCGCCGGACCGCGGGCGGAGGTCGAGGTGATCGACAACGGAACGGGGATCCCCCCGGAGGTCCTCCCCCACATCTTCGAACCATTCTTCACGACGAAGCCCGAGGGCCAGGGCACCGGGCTGGGGCTCGCGATCTGCCACGGGATCGTCCAGGCCCACCACGGGACGATCACCGCCCGCAACGTGCCGGGCGCGGGCGCCGGCGTCCTGATCTCCCTTCCGATACACGCGGCCCCGCCGAGGAGCGACCCCCCCTGACCGCCCGAACGGGGGTATCCTCCCCGGCTGGCGCGCTCAAGGGACGGAAGAGGCCGTAGGTCCGGCCCCGACCGATTTCCCCTGACCGGGGTCGACAAGCTATTTTCCTCATCGGACGGTGCGGACGGCGTGCGGATCCTGATTGTCGATGACGATGCCACCTTCCGGGAGGAGCTCGGCGATCTCCTCCGCGACGACCACCATGAGGTCAGGACCGTCTCGTCGGTCTTGAAAGCCATCGGGGCGCTCGAGGAGGCGGAGTTCGACCTCGTCCTCACGGACCTCAAGATGCCCCGCCAGAGCGGGATGGAGCTCCTTCGCGAGGCCCGTCAACGTTGGCCGAGAACCTTCATCGTCATGGTCACCGGCTTCGCCACCGTCGAGACCGCGCTCGAGGCGATGAAGCTCGGGGCGTTCGACTACATTCGAAAGCCGTTCCAGATCGACCAGGTCCGAGAGACGCTCCGGCTCGTCGACCAGGAGCGGGAGTACCGATACGTCGGCCGACGGCCATCGGGACCCCGCCCGCGAGGCCGCCTCCCTCGCGGCTTCGGGCAAGCACGAGGTCCTCTTCGCGGGCGACCCCTCGGCCCGGCCCCTCCCCCACCTCCACCTCGAGCCGCTCGATGCGAAAGACCTCTCTGCCCTCGAGGGGCGCGTCGACGGGTTCGTGACCCAGTACCCGAACGGGGCGGTGGTCCTAGCGAACGTCGAGCGGCTGCTCGAGGTCCATCGCCTCGAGGATGTCGTTGCCTTTCTCGGCCGGCTCCGAGCCCGCCTCTCCGGCCACGGACCGCTGAGGGTCGGGTTCAACCCCCGCAAGGTCCTCCCAACGGCCGCGGCGGCCCTCGGGAGCATCGTCGCGGCCGAATCGACCCATGAGACGCTGGAGGCGCTCGCGAACCCGATCCGCCGGTCGGTCCTGTTCCGCCTCGCCCAGGGCCCAGCCTCGTTCCGCGAAGCGATGACGGCGGCGGCTCTCGACGACTCCCCGAAGATGGCGTTCCACCTCCGAAAACTGATCGAGTCCGGTCTGGTCCTCCACGAAGGGGAGACCTACCGGCTTACCGGCCGAGGGAAGGCGAGCGTCGAACTGCTGACCGAGGCCGCCTTCTTGCCCCGGCCGGCGACGAGCAGAACCTGGCGTTCGCGAAGAGCTCCGCGGGTAGACGGCACCCGGCCCCCGATTGACGGCGTAACACAGGTTTATTCCGCCCGCACCGTGAGGGTGCAGGGCGCGACTCATTCGGCACGATGCGGTCGGTCCGGCGGTGATCGATGTGAACGGCAAGATCATCGAGATCTGTCAGTGCGGATTGAGCCGGATCAAACCATTCTGCGATGGGAGCCACGAGAAGGTCCGGGGGGAGGAACCCCACCAACTTTACCTCTACAACGAAGAGCGGGAGCGGATCGCGATCCCGGACATGTTCCCCCAACCGCACCGGAAGTTCGTGCCTCCGGATTGAAGGCGCCCCCGGACCCCCCCGATCAACGATCACGCGCAGCGGGGCTACTGGCCGTCCCGCTTTCGGTCCGTTCGATCCCCGTTTCATGGACCTTCAAGCGGGCTTTGTCGGGTCTTCGCCGAATGGGCACGCCGACGGCCAACGCAGGCGCCCCGACGGCGGGATATCGGGGTCTACGGGATCCGTCCACAAACTCTCGGCCCAAGCCCCCGGCTACTGAACTCCTGGCGCCTGAAAGGGTCGAGCCCGCCAAGTTTGGGGGGATGCCTGCCCAATCGCACGGATCGAGAACGGGCGAACCCGGTCGATGACCGGACCACGCTGAGCGCGTCTGACCCAAGTCGACGGCTACGTTGGGGGGGTGGGGCCCCTTGCTCGGGCCGGTTGGTCCGCCCCTTCCGCCTGCGCAGGACCGCAGCCGCAGCGGCTGCAACGGCGACGCAGATGACCACGATCCCCGCGAATGTGAGCGATGAGAGTCCCAGAATCGTGCTCCCTTGGGCGGTCGATGGAGCCGACACCGACACGTTCCCGAATGCCTTGACACTCGCTCCGGCAGCGTCAGTCACCGTCAGGGTGAGGCCGTAGGTGCCGGTGGTGCTGAACGCATGCGAGATCGATGCCCCGGTGTCGTGCGAACCGTCCGAGAGGCTCCAGGAGTCTAGGAACGGCCCGGATCCGCCCTGGACCACGGCGGCCCAATTACCCGCGTTGGCGAGCGTGGCGCTCGTAGGACCGGAGATCGAGACCACGAGCGCCGGTTGCACATTCACGATCGCCGTATTGGTCGCACTTGCGTTGTCCGCGTCGGTGGCGGTCAGCGTGATCGATTGACGTCCCGGCGTCGAAAGGGTGAAGGAGGCAGAGATCCCGGTCACGGTCATTCCCGATCCGCTGGTCCACAGGTAGGTGAACGGCGAGGTACCACCCGACACATTGCCAGTCAGCGCGAAAGGCACCCCGACGTCAGCGGGAGGGACGGCTCCGGCGGTGACCGTGGGGGCGGGATTGACCGTGACCAACCTCAAGACCGAGATCGAACCGGCGGTAGCGTCGGTCATCGTGAGGGTGACCCGCTCCGTCCCCGCGGTGGAGTAGGAGTGGCTCGCCGCGGTCCCTTGCGCGGACCCCCCGTCCCCGAACGTCCAGGAGAAGTGGTACGGGGCGAGACCCCCCATACCTGAGGCCTGGAAGCTTCCCGGGGTCCCAAGGTCGAAGGCGGGGAGTCCCAGGGTCATGTGCGCGACCAACCCGGCCAGGACGGTGACGTTCCCGCTCCAGGTCGCGACCTCGATCGCTGGTCCGGCGACCGTCAGGGTCACGGTGTACGTTCCCGGGGTCGAGTAGACGTGTAAGGCTCGGGGAGTGACGTCTTCAGGGGAGCCGTCCCCCCAGTTCCAGCGATAGCTATGCGGGGCCGTACCCCCGATCGCCGTAGCGTTGACCAAGAGCGGCTGGTCGACATCGATCTCATTGGCGACAGTGACCGATTCAATGGCGAGCGGCATCGACAACACATCCGTTTGGCTTACCGGGAAATCGCCTCCGCCGAGCACGAACTCGTGGTCCAAGGGATCCCAGACCCCGATCGCGTTGAGGTGGGTATCGCAAGAACCGGTCGTGACCAAGGCGAGCCAGGAACTCCCATTGAACTCCCAAGTGCCGGTCTCGGGGGTCGAGTTGTCGTACCCGGCGGCGAGGACGACGTGGCCCAGGTCCGGATCGTAGGCAAGCATGGCCCCTCCCAGCGGCGGAATGGCGCTCCTGGGGGTGGGAACGTGGGTCCACGCGGAGCCTTGGAAGGTCCATGTGTCGTTCAGGGTCGCCGAGCTCGAGAAGCTCGGGTACCCCCCGTAGAGGACGAGTTCGTGCAGGTTCGGGTCGTATGTGATCTCACCGATGACCCGGGCCGGAGGCGGGTTGGCCGCGGCGATCTTCGT
Source organism: uncultured Thermoplasmata archaeon (assembly GCA_963696985.1). Lineage (GTDB taxonomy): Archaea > Thermoplasmatota > Thermoplasmata > Lutacidiplasmatales > UBA184 > Lutacidiplasma. The sequence goes on from CAVOMG010000001.1 coordinate 688,486, forward strand.
CCAACTGTTGTTCTTGAAGAGCCAAAGGTTGTTCGCGTACGCCGAAAATGAGACCGCCCCTCCAAAGAGCACCACGCCCCCGAGGTCCGGGTCGTAGGTCATCATCGCGGAGACCAACGGGCCTGGATTCGGCGATATCGTTTGGTTCGTCCACTGTCCGCCCGAGTAGAAGAAGGTCGCATTCGGGGCGATGACGGGGGAATAGGAGCTGAGGCCCCCGTACATCACGACCTCACCGATCGCCGGATCGTAGGCCATCGCGGGCCCGTCGAGAGGGCCGGGATTGCCGACCGTCGAGATCTCCGTCCAGTTACCCGAGACGTAGCTCTAGGTCTGGTTGTACGTGGTCCCCGCGTTGTTGTCGCCGCCGTACGTCAGGACGTACCCGTCGGCGGCGTCCCACGTGCCTTCTGTGAACCAGATGGGGGGCAGGACCGTACTACTGGAAGCCGTAACGTTCCACCACCCCCATGAGGTCGACTGCGGCGAGGAGAAGGGGCGAGTGGTTTCGGAATTGACATGGGGACTTGCCGGAATCGAATGACCCGAGAATGGACCGTCTGAACTTCCGCGTAGTGGGGCTTCGGCGGGCGCGCCAGCTCCGACGAATGGGCCACTACCGGCGAACCACAAGCTCCCGATCAGGACTCCTAGGACGACCCAACTCGATGCACGTACGTCCGACGTCACAGCCTCGACCTTGCCGACGAGCCTGGACCGCCTCATATACCTAGAAGGGAACTTTCAGTAACCAATCAGGCGGCGGCGCCCGGGGAGTCTCCTAGCCCTCCCCTTCGGGAGTGGCCTCAACCCCCGGGCTGAACCGTGAGGTCGACTCGGGGAGCCCCTCAGCTCATGGTGGTTACGGCGGCCAGGAGGAGATTCCCCTCGCAATCTCCCGCTAAGCGACTGCGTCGAAGACGTCGGACCCCAAATCGTCGAGGTGCCGTGCATGCCTCGAGAACGACCGTCACCTATGGCCCGGGAGGTTGGTGGCTCGAAGACCCCGTCGCTCGACGCCCGGCGGGTCAAGCGCTGGCCGGAGTCGGAGCGCCCCCTGGCAGTTCGGGCAGCGCCATCCGAAACCCTCGGCGCACCGCCGGCACCACGTACATTCGTAGGAGCAAATGTAGGCTTCAGAGTTTGCCGCCAGGATGACTCGGCACCGCTCGCAGTGATCCTTGGACATCGTTACTCTCGGGATAGGCGCCGCCGCGAACCCTGGCGGGAGGAGAGCCGGGACCTCGGAGGAGTGCTGGGCTCCATCGGAGATCTCAAGATGAGAGAAGCAGATCCCCTGGACGGAAAACGCCACTCCTCTAGCGACCGGAACCCCTTCCCCGTACCGTTGAACCAGTCTCGAGCGAGCCCTGGTCTCGACCGAGAAATAGGGGGCGGCAGGGGCCCGTCGGCGACGGGACCCTCGGAACAGCGGCAAGCGATCCATCCGAAGTGCCCTCGAAGACCTCGCCGGCGCGCTGAGCGAGATGGCCCGCGACGCGTGGGCGATCGAACGACTTTCCACGCGGGGTTGGGTCCTCAATTGGTTCTCGGCGGACCCCCACCCGCCTTCGTATTTTCGGGTGCGTCGTCTCCGGCGCCTCGCGAGCGAGGTTGCGCCCATACCGCACCCTTCCTTCGGCGCCGTCGGGGATGGCGCGCTCGGCTTCTTACACGACCTCGCTATCGGAGAGTGACCCCGCTACGAGGGCCGGTTGGGGCTCTCACCACCCGAAATTCGCTGAGCGAATGGTAAACCCCCTTGAGGCTCACGGCCTCTTACATGCACTGTCACTGCCGCCAAGGAAGGCGATTCAGGGAACTACATTGGGGAGTGTTCTACTCGGACGACCGAGTGGCAACGCTCGAAGTCCTACTTCCGTTCTCTATAACCGCAGAAGAGGTCAGGTCTTGATGTCGGGGGGGGGATTTGAACCCCCGGCCCCAGGATCTCTCCGGGAGCGGCGCGCTGCCGCTCCCCTATGAGTCCCGTGCTCTACCGGGCTGAGCCACCCCGACTTTGGAAGGAGCGACCGGCATCCACCACCCCGCGCGTCCTCACGAGGTGGGGGTGGTCGCCATGGGGGCCGGCTCGAGCCCCGCGGGGGCTCGTCGGCGGCGGGCACGGGGGTGCCGGCGGTCTCGGATCCGGCCGGTTCCTCGGAGATGACGCCCCGGACCTCCGAGCGCCGGATCTCGATCTTCTTGAGGGGGTAGAGCGGCTTGACGCCGTGGGCGAGGATCTTGCCGAGTTCGCCTTGGAGCATCTCGCGGACGAACTCCGCGGAGGACCGCTTCTCGGCCTCTTCGGTGAGGATCGACCGCAGCCGGTGCCGGAGCTCGGCTCTGAGGCGGGTCTGAAGCCGCTGCTCTCCGACCGCCACGGGCTTGAGCACGATCTGGACACCATCCTTCGTCGTGACGACGAGGGAGGTGTCGATCTTGGAGCGCTTGCGTCGGGCGAGCCTTCGAACGTAGTCCGTGGTCAGGTCGTGCCCGATGAACCGGGTCTCGGCGACGTTCTCGCCGGTCACCCGGTCGATCTGGAAACGGAGCTTGACATGGGCCTTGCCGATGTCCGCGCCCCCGGAGATCTCCTGCAAGGTGGTCTCGAGGGTACGCCCGATCACTTGCTCGGGTTCCGAGGCCATCGTTTCGCCGACTTCGGCGTGCGCGAAGAACGCCGGGGCCCGGACCTTGAACCAGTGCTTCGACCGCCACTTGTCCTTGACCGTGCGGGCGAGGGTGGTCTTCTTCGGCGCCCCTTCCTTCTCGGCCATCGCGCGGGGCCGCCCACCCGGCCCCCTTACATAATGATATCGCGGAATGCCCCCGCCCGGGCCGGCGCTCGGACCCCCTCGCCGCCGTCGAGCGGACCGTTCGCAAAACGCTCATAAGGGGCCCCCGAGTCCGACGTCCGTGGCCGCTCAATCGGGGGCAAACGCCCGGGGGGTCCCCGCCATCGGATCGAAGGCCACGGCCCGTCAGCTCCAGGAGGCCGGGACCGTGGTGGAGGCCCCGCAGGAACGCCTCCGCTCGGAGGTCCTCGGACGCCTCGCGCAGGCTCGGAAGAGCGGGCGGAGCGCCGAGAGTGCGGTCCGGGGGTTGTTCCCGAAGACGATCCTCCCCGACAATACCTACGACGATCTCGTCACCGGCCTCGTGGCCGGGGCCCACCTCCTCTTCTTCGGGCCCTCGGGAGCCGGGAAGACGAGCCTCGCCAAGGAGATCTGGGATCTCTTCCCGAAGGACGCTTGGGTCGTCCAAGGTTGCCCCGTCTTGGACCACCCGCTGAGCCTGTGCGATCCGGAAGTCGCCGCCCGATTCCCCCCCTGCCCGATCTGCCGGCGGCGCTTCGCCCCCGGCGGGGAGGTCGCGGCGTGGTCCCCCGAGCGGACCGACGCGGGGAAGGTGCCCGCGGAGTTCGTCCGGATGCGCGAGGGGTTCGGCTTCGCCCGCCTCCAGGGGAGCTCCGAGGTCTTCCCGGATCACCTTACCGGCAACATCAACCTCCGCAAGCTCGAGGAGATCGGGGACCCGATGAGCCCCCTCGTCCTCGAACCCGGGAAGCTCCTCCAGGCGAACCGGGGCCTCCTGCTCGTCGATGAGATCGGCAAGTTGCCTTTGGGGACCCAGAACGTGCTCCTCCAGGCGCTCCAGGAAGGGACGGTCACCCCTTCGAAGTCCCGAGAGACGTTCCCGGCCTCCTTCGTCGCCGTCTGCACCTCGAACCTCTCCGACCTCGACAACATCAACGACCCGCTCTCCGACCGCCTGACGAGCCTGCACGTCGGGTTCAACCTGCGGCACGCCCCGAACCGCGCCATCGTCGACCTCGGAGCCGCGACCTGGACGAGCGCGGTCGTCCCTGAGATCCTGGTCGACGCGGGGGTCCGGGTGATCGAGGCATGGCGGCTCCGGGTCTCCGATGATAATCCGGACATCGGGGAGGTCGGCTCGAACCGTACCTTGATCGACGTGGTGCACCGCACGAACGCCATCGCCACCTTGGCCGGGCGGCCGTTCGCCTCTGTGGACGACCTCAAGGCCGGACTCCTCCACGCGATGCGGGGGCGGATCCGTGCCCGCAGCGGGGACTCCTTCCGACAGAACGAGCGTCGGATCACCGATTTCCTGGGTCAGCACGCCGAGCCGGCGCTGAAGCGGAGCGCGGGGGTCTACTGGTGCCGGTTCTTCCGGGGCGTCCTCAAGGAGAATGAGTCCGAGGGGAAGGCGCTCGTCGCCGAGGGCCGACGCCTCTCGAACGACGCCCAACTCAAGGCCCAGCTCCCGACCTCCCCGGAACTCTTCCCGAAGTTCCGCCCCTTCCTCGCCTACGTGACCGAGCGGGAGCCGCTCCCGCCGGGGATCCTGGCGGTCGACGCGGCGGCGACCGAGTTCGGCCTTCTCGAGAAGTACTCGATGTTCTCCTGCTCGCCGGAGGATGCCGACGACGACGCCCCCCTCTAGCGAGGCGATCGAGCTCCCGGACTGCTCCCGGTTCCCGGAAGACGTCACCTCCGACGATCTCGTCGACCTACTGGATTCGAAGGAGATCATCCGGGCCCTCGCCGAGGGTGGGTTCGAGGCGGCCAAGGCGATCCTCGAGGCCCGGGCGCACGCCGATCCGGCGCTCGCCCAGCGGATCGCCGAGCTCCGCGAGCGGGTCCGGCGCCAGGCCGAACGCAACGTCTCTCGGACCCTCGGGGAATACGACCGGCGGATCGTCGAGCTCGAAACCGTCGGACGGAAGGGATCGGCCGAGATCGCCACGGAGATCGCGGCCCTCGAGGAGCGACGCCGCCGAGCGCGCTCCCTCGACCTCTCGAACCTCGATCCCGGCCTCCTCGAGGACGTCCGGTCGGCATTGATCCTGCCCGATCAACCCTGGATGCATCCACCGCCTCCGCCCGGCTTCCTCGATCGACTGCGGGCGCTCTTCGCCCGCCTGGTCGCCTGGTTCCGCGGCCTCTTCGGACGGAGGAAGGCGGCGCCGGCTCCGGTCCGACGCGACCGCACGATCGCGTTCGCGACCCTTTCCGCCGGCGGCCGCACCATCGGCCGGTCCGAGCTCGGGGATGCCCTCGCCCAGCTGAGCGGAGGGGAGCGCGAGGAGCTCTCCCGGTCGGTCGACCGCGGCTACCAATCCCGGGAGCGGGAGCTTCAGCGGTCGGCGGAAGAGAAGCGGAAGGAGGCCGAGGCCCAGCGACGAGCGCTCGAGGCCGAACGGGCCGAGGCCGAGCGAAGGGCCCAGCAGACCTCGGACCGCCGCGTCCGGGAGGCCGAGGAGCATCGCCTCGAGCGGGAACTCAAGGAGCGGGGGTTCGTCGCCGAGCGCGGGGGCGAGCTCCAGGTCACCTTCGGGCTCATCGAGCGGTTCGCCCGCCTCGTGCTCGAGGAGGAGTCGCGGCAGCTCCCCTCGGACGTGCGCCTGTCGCTCACCGGAAGCGCCTCCACGGGGGTCTACGAAAAGGCCCGCCTCCGGCGATCGGAGGAGATCGCTCACCTCGACCTCCCGGGGTCACTCCTGGCCGCACGCCTGGAGGGGTCGCGCCACATCGACGAGACCACGAGCTACGTCTTCCGGGAGATCACGAGCGAGCGGGTCCACGTCGTCCTGGTGTTCGACAAGTCCGGCAGCATGTCGGAGTCCGAGAAGCTCCCCGCCGCGAAGAAGGCGCTCCTCGCCCTCTACGTGGCGATCCGAAAGCGCCACCCTCAGGCAACGATCGACGTGGTGGCGTTCGACAACGAGGTCCGGGTCCTCGACCTCCTCGAGCTCTGGGAGTGCACGCCGGGCGCCTTCACGAACACCGCCGAGGCGCTCCACACCGCCCACATGCTCCTCGCGGCGTCTCGGGCGACCCGCAAGGAGGTCTACCTTGTGACCGACGGCCTCCCGGAATCGGTACACCGACCGCGACGGGCGGGTCCGCTCCGGCCAGCTCGACGTCGCCATGGACCGCGCCCTCGAACGGGCCCGGGAGCTCGCCACGGTGACCCCGCTCAAGTTCACGATGATCCTCCTGCGCTCCGAGCACCCCGAATACGAGGCGGCGGCCCGCGAGATCACCCGGACGGTCGGCGGGTCCCTGGCGGTAACCGACCCCGAACGGCTGGGCGTCGAGCTCCTAATCCGATGGGCCGGCGGCACCGAGACGATCAAGCGGCCCGTGGAATCGGAAGCCCCGGAACCCGCCCGGGCCCGTTCCGGACCGGCGAAGCCGAAGCGCCGCAAGGCCGACCGCCGGATGGGCGGCTGACCCGAACAAGTCCCGCCGACCTCCCGTTCCTCTCGAAACGAACGCTTATCTGCCGATCCCCGGTTTTTCGTCCGGGTCCATGACGACGCACGAGGAACAGGCCCGGTTGCGTGAACATCTCGCCCAGCTCCGCATGGCCGCGCACGGGCTGGGGTCGGACTTCGAGGTCCGCTTCGAGGAGATCGGGTCGAAGATCGAACGCCTCCCGACGCTGACCGCTCGGGAAGCCAAGTACGCGCTCTACGAGATCGAGGACGACTTCTCGGCGATGGGGCACAAGGTCGACGTCGAGCTCAAGAAGCTTCCGCGCGAGATCGGCCATGGGATCGCGACCGGGGTCGAGGGGATCAAGACCGGGGCCACGCGGCTCGGCGAGGCGACCCGCGACGGCATCGATGCCGTCGGGCACCGGACCGTCGAAGGGACCCGGAACGCCCTGGCGGCCGCGGCCGGGGTCCGCCGGACCCCGATGAAGCAGTGGTCCGACCCCGGCTCGGCGGCCGCGGCCCCCGACGAGGACCGCTAGGCCGAACGCGCCGCCCGCGCTCGGGCTCTTCGGGGAAGAGAGGCTGGGTTGTCCGGCTCGGCGCGCCGGGTCGCGCCGGCGCGCTCGAGCGACCGTACCGCCTCGGTGAGGTAGGTCGAGTCCACCTCGAACCCCGCGAAGGGGACGTCGACCCGCAGCGCCGCGACCGCCGAGCTTCCAATCCCGAGGAACGGGTCGACGGCGAGCCGGATCCGCTCGCGACCGTGGAGCCTCAGGCAGCGTTCGGGGAGCTCCGGGGGGAACGAGGAGGGGTGCGGTCGGTCGGTGGAGCGATGCTTTATCGTCGGGTACGGGAGGAACCAGGTGTTGCCCCGGCAGCGGAGTCCGGAGCCTCCGCGGCCCCATCGGGTGACGTTGGACCGGTCCTGGTAGGGGACGCCGATCGCCAGGCGGTCCAACGGGACGTCGCCGTGGTGCGTGAAGTGGAAGATGTACTCGTGGGCCGAATTGAGGTAGCGGTCGGAGTTCACCGGTTTGTAGTGTCCGATCGCGAGGTCGCGCTCGAGGCCCGCGGCCCGGCCGACCAAGGCGCGTTCGATCGCGATCGACTTCACCCAGTGGATCACATTCTGGAGGACGAATCCTCGCCCGGCCGAGCGGGCGACCTCCCAGGGCCAGCCGGGGTCGCTCGGGGGCCCCCGAGGTTCAGGAAGAACGAGCCGTCATCGGCGAGGATCCGGGCCACGCCCCGGCCGACCCGCCCGGCCCATCGGAGGTATCCTGCGCCGGCCGGGCATCGTCGGTACTCGGAGTACCCGACCCCGAGGTTATACGGCGGGGAGGTGACGACCACGTCGACCGACCCCGACCCGAGCACCCGGGGGAGCGCCTCGAGTGCGTCGTGGTGCCAGAGGGTGATCGGGGTCCCCTGGGGGCCGACGAGTCGAGCGAACGGACGCTCCGCGGGTTCGGACACGCTCGAAGAGGCGAACGCTACGCGGTCCCTTCGGCGGGGGTCGCGAACGTGCTCGCCTTCGGGGGCTTGCCGGACATCTCGGCCCGCGCCTCGGCGAGCGCCTCCTTCGGGTCCTTGTAGTAGAACGCGACGATCCGGCCGACGTCCCGGTGGGTGAACGGGCTCTGGCGAGTGGCGCTGGCCTCGCGCCACTTCATGTACTCGAGCATCTCGACCCGGTTGCGGACCTCGCGCTCCATCTCCTTCATCGTCCAGTTCTTCATGAGCGCGACCCGCTCGTAGATGTAGGAGTGGCCCGAGTAGAGGAAGGTGTCGTCGCCCGGGTCCCACGAATAGACCGAGTTCGTGATCAGCTCGTTCGTCTCGGGGTCGAGTCCGACGATCTCCGTGAGGCTCTGGACCCGGCGGGTCATCTTGGTCCCGACCTTGACCTGGCGCTGGAGCAAGACGAGGTTGAGCGCGCTCACGAGCGACCTCGGGAGGGAGATCGGGGGGTTCTCCATCCGGTGGACCATCGCCGAGACGCTCTCGGCGTGGAAGGTCGTGTAGCACGTCTTCCCCGTGGCCATCGCCTGGAAGACGATGAACGCCTCGGCCCCCCGGACCTCTCCGACCATCAGGTACTGGGGGCGCTGCCGAAGCGCGGCCGCGAGCAGGTCGAACATGTCGATCTCGCCGGGGGCTTTCCCGCTCACCACGTTCTTCGCGCCGAAGCCGGCCCGGGTGAGCGAAGGCACCCAGTTCTCGTGGGGGAGGTTGAGCTCCCGGGTGTCCTCGATGGAGACGATCTTCATCTGGCTCGGGATGAACAGGAGCGTCGCGTTGAGCGTCGTGGTCTTCCCGCTCGCCGTCCCCCCGCAGACCATCATCGATTGCCCGCTCTCGATGGCGATCCACATGTACGCCATCATCTCCGGGCTCATCGTCTTGAACTTGAGGAGGTCGACCGGGGTGAACGGATTGTCCCGGAACCGCCGGATCGTGAACGAGCTCCCCCGCTTCGTCACGTGCATGCCGAGCGTCGCCTGGAGACGCGAGCCGTCCGGCATCGTCGCGTCGAGCATCGGGCTCGCGACCGAGATGTGCTTCCCCGACCGCTGGGCGATCCAGACGACGTAGTCGTCGACCTGCTTCGAGTCGGTGAACTTGATGTTCGAGCGGATCGAGCCGAACTTCCGGTGGTAGATGTAGAGCGGGATCCCGACCCCGTCGCAGGAGATGTCCTCGACCTCGGAGTCGTGCATCGGGACCTCGACGATCCCGTAGCCGATGAACTCCCGCTCGAGGTAGTAGAGGAGGCGGCCCTTCGTGACCGGGCTCGGCGAGAGCTCCCAGGCGACGAGCTGGTCGTCGACCATCTTGCGGAGCTCGCGTCGCTTGGTCTCGGCGTCGAGTTCGGGGAGCGGCTGGAAGTGGTCGATCAGCGTGACCCGCAGCCGTTCGAGCAGCCCCTTCTCGATCGCGGACATCGGGGGTTCGATCACCTCGTAGAGGTACTCGTTCTTCCCGGTGTGGTAGGTCACTCGGATGTAGGAGAGGCCCTCCCGGATCGGGGCGAACTCGACCTCCTTGATCAGCGGGTCGTCGATCGGTGGGATCGGCGTGGGCGTGCCCTCGGCGCCCTGCCCGGAGACCCCGAGCCGGGCGAGGCGGACGGCCCACGGGCCGGTGGTGCCCCGGGAGAGGGCCGCGCCGATCTTGACGAGCGGGGAGAAGAACGCCTTCGGTCGCTCCCTCCGGGCGGGGATCGTCTCCTCCGGGGCTTCTGCGGGTTGCCTTGCTGCACTCGCCATCGAACCTTCTCCTACGTGGTGATCGGCGGGACCACGAACCGCATGATGACCCAGCCGGAGATGAGCATGATCGTCGCGTGCTGGAACCCTTCGGGGTACTTGCCCGAGAAGAGGACCCCGGCCATGATCCCGTCCCCGATCGCGTGGACGATGACCGCGACGAGGAACGCGACGAAGAGCGCCGGGACCAGGGTGAAGGAGAGCGTGACGGCGCCGGCGCTCGAGAGGCTGCTCGAGGCGATCCCCTGGCCGGCGAGCACCATCTGCGGCAGGAAGACCGCCGCCATGATGTAGATCGTGACGAGGAAAACGAAGAACGAGATGTAGATGACCGTCACGTAGGTCAGCATCGAGATCTTCCGGGCCGCGAGCTGGTTCTGGGCCTCTCGGGTGTCGTGGGCGACCATCGTCAGGACGTCCGCGACGTTCCCGCCGGCCTCGTTCGAGCGGGTGATGATCGAGACGACCCGCTGGACGAGGGGGGTCGGCACCCGCTCCTCGAAGAGCCTCAGGGCGGTGGCCACCGGCACGCCCCATTCGAGCTGGCTCGCCATCCGCTTGATCTCCTCGGTCAGGAGGCCGTAGCGCCCTCGCGAAGCGACGATGATGGCATCCGGGAGGGTCATCCCGAATCGGCCGGCCTCGGCGACGTCGCGGAGGAAGTCGGGGAGCCGCTCCTCGATCTTGTCGATCCGACGGATGCGGGTGGTCTCCGCGAACCCGAACGGCCCGAGGAGCAGGATCGCGCCGAGGACGAAGAAGTCGATCGCCGGGTTCGCCCCGGTCGCCTCGCCGGGGGCGACCGGCGTCGAGATCGTCCCCGTGAGGTTGAGGACCGCGACCACCCACAAGGCGATGGCACCCGCGAGCCCGAGCAAGAGGATGAGGAGTTCCCGGCGGAGGTGGGAACGCTCGGTATCGTGGACCGCGAAGACCCCCTCACCGGAGAGCTTCTGGGCGGCGGTCGCCGGGGCGTTCACGGCGGCCATCTAGCTCTCCGAGGCGAGCGATTGCATGGGGATGATGAAGCCGACCTGGGAGACCGGGATCATGACCCCGACGATCAGGTACATGACGAGGAGCATGAAGCTCCCGCCGCTCCCGATGATGGCGAAGATCGCGATGATGATCACCAGGAAGAGGGGGAAGGCGACCACGACGGTGACGAACGTCTCGGCGAAGAGGCCCATCGTCTCGACGCGCCTCAGCGTCTCGAGCTTGTGCTCCTGCTCGAACTGCTCGGCCTTGAGCAGGAAGTACGGCTTGAGCTGGCCGCCGCTCGTCGCGGTCGTCACCACCCCCTGGAGGAACTCCTGCCAGCGCTTCGAGGGGGTCCGGGTCGCGCCGTCCTTGAGCGCGGTGAGGATGTCGACCCCCAGGAGCTCCGTGTCCCGGGTGATCCAGGCGGCCTCTTCCGCGACCTCCCCGTAGATCTTCTGGCGGGCGAGCTCCCGGAAGATCTGGTCGATGTTCACGTCCGCCGAGGACATGGCGCTGACGAAGCTCATCGCCGAAGAGATCTTCGCGTCGATCTTTCGACCCCGGGACTTCGCCGCCGAGGCGGGCTGGCCCTGCATCACGAGGAAGATCACCGGGGTCAGGGCGACCGGGAGGGCGATCCACACGAGCGCGCCCAGGGCCCAGGCCGGCAGGCCGGGGAGGAGCGAGCCGCTGAGGGAGAGCAAGGCGAAGAGGATCCCGCCGACGGCGATGAGCGCGATCCCGGCGACCACCGCGGTGCCGTAGACCTGCGCGAGGTACTCGTCTCCGCGCATCCGGATGTGGGCCTTCGCGAGCGACTCCTCGAGAAGCGGGTTCGGCGGGGACCGAAGCACCCGGTGCCGGAAGGTCCTCCACGCCCAGCGTTGGAAGGGCGTCAGGGTCGAGAAGGTGGGCTGGGAGCCGCGCTTGACGCGGACCTGGCGGGCGCTCGAATCCTCGGCCGGGGCCGCCGGGGGGAGCTTCGCGGCCATCGTCAGCTCCCCTCCGGGGCGTCGGGGGCCCGGGGGTCCGGGACTTGAGCATCTCCGCGACCCCTTGGGGATCCTTGTAGTAGGCGGTGATCGCCTTCCAAAGGGCCCGGTAGTCATTGATGTTGTTGAGGGCCAGGTAGTGGAGGACCGAGACGCGCCGCTCGAACTCGGCGTCCATCTCCTCCGTCGTGAGGTTCTTCAGTTCCATGATCTTGTCGAAGAGGAAGGAGTGTCCCTTGAACAGGAAGGTGTCCGTCCCGGGGTCCCACTCGTAGACGGTGTTGGTGATGAGCTCGTTGGTCTCGGGCTCGAAGCCGACGATCTCGAGGACCTGCTTGAGCCTCCGCACCACGCCCTTCTCGGTCCGGGCCTGGATCTGGATGATGACGTTGTTGAGGGCCGAGAGCAGGATCCTCGGCGTGTTGATGGGAGGGTTCTCGAGCCGGTTCACCATCGACTTCACGCTGTCCGCGTGCATCGTCGAATAGGTGGTGTGGCCGGTCGCCATCGCCTGGAACATCGTGTACGTCTCCTTCCCCCGCACCTCTCCGACGATGATGTAGTTCGGGCGCTGCCGCAGAGCCGCCCGCACGAGGTCGAACATGTCGACCTCGCCCGCGGCCTTCCCGTCGGGGCCCCGATCCCCGGTCCCGCTGCGCGTCGCGCCCGGGATCCAGTTCTCGTGGGGAAGGTTCACCTCCCGGGTGTCCTCGATCGAGACGATCTTCGAGGTCGGCGGGATGAAGAGGGCGACCGCGTTGAGCGTGCTCGTCTTGCCGGAGGCGGGCCCCCCGCAGATGATCAGCGACTCGCCCTGCTCGGCCGCGAGCCATAGGTAGGCGATCATCTCCTCGCTCGCGCTCCCCGTGGTGATCAGGTCGACGGGGGTGAACGGGCGCTCCTTGAACCGTCGGATCGTGAAGCTCGCCCCGCGGGTCGTGATCTCCCGGGCGTAGGTCGCCTGGACCCGGTGGCCTTCCGGGGTCGTCCCGTCGAGGATCGGGGCGGAGACCGAGACGGCCTTCCCGCACCGCTGGCCCAGTGAGACGATGAACGAATTGAGCGTGTCCTCGTCGTCGAAGATCACGTTGGTCTTGATCGACTCGTACTTCCCGTGGAAGACGAAGAGCGGGACGTTCACCCCGTCGCACGAGATGTCCTCGACCTCGGGGTCGTGGATCAAGGCGTCGACGGGGCCGTAGCCGACGAAGTCGCGCTGGATATAGTAGATCAGCCGCTCGACGGAGAGCGGTCCGATCGAGATCTCCCGGCTCTTGAGGTACTCTTCGACCTCTCCCCGGAGGTAGGCCCGCTTGTCGCTCAGGCTCATGTTCGCGACCTCCGGCCCCATGATCTGGGTCAGTGTGGCCTTCATGTGGTCCACGAGCTCGCGCTCGTGCGACGAGAGCTGCGGTTCGATCACCTCGTAGAGGTGCTCCTTGCGGATCTCGTTGTAGCTGATCCGGCCGTAGGAGTAGGGCGGCTGGATCGCCGTGACCTGCTGCTCCTTGACCTCGGGGCCGCCGAGCGGCGGCATCGCCGTGATGAACGTGCCGGGGAGGTCCCCGCTCTCGTCCGGGGTCGAGGGCGAGGAGGCGGTGGCCTCGGTCGTGCGGGGGATCTTGACCCGGAAGGACGACGCGCTCACAGGACCCCTATTCCGTCCCCACCCCGATGACGAGGCGGACCTCGGCGTAGATCAGCGTGAACGAGGCGAGCTTGTTGAAGGTGAGCTTGAACGGGTAGCTCGAGGTGATCGGGGTCGCGCAGCTCGCCGGCGCCGTCGTGGTGACGTGGCTCGGGGAGGCCGTGAATCCCGGCGGGGCCTGGGCGAAGGTGCTCGCCACGAACGACGCCCAGGCGCAGGGATAGAACGTCCCCTCGATGAGCTGGGCGGCCAACACGTTCGTGGAGCTCGTGCTCGTGAACGTCTCGGTGAACACGAAGTGGCTGAAGATCTCCTGGGTGCCGATACCGGTGGCCTGGGTGGAGATCCCGGTGACCTCGACCAGGGTCTCGGTCACCCCATACCCCGAGCCCGTCTGGTTCACCGTGAGCGTTGGGGGGAACTCCACGAGCTGCTGGCCCGTTCCCTCCTGTTGGATCACGGCGTCGTTCTCGAGGGAGAACGTCTGGGGGGAGTAGTAGCGAGAAGGGATACTGACCTGAAGGGTCCCCATGCTGACGTTCTCGTAGAACAGGGTCCCGGCCGAGGTCGAGCCGGGGCCGGCTTCACCGAGACGTTCGAGTAGATCCCGCTGCCGGGGCTCGGCGGGATGAGGGTGATCGCGGCGCCCGTGGGCTGGGCGATCAGGGGAATGCTCTGGGATGCCATTGGGAACGGGGTCGCGAGGACCGCCAGCCCGCCGGAGAGGGCCTGGCTGTCGATCCCCACCTTCAGGTTCGCCAGAGCGGTCTGGACCTGGCTCGTAAGGGACTGTTCGTTCTCGCTCATCCAGAGCGGGACATACTGCGTCAGGAAGACCCCGAACAGGGCGAAGAAGACGAGCAGGGCGAGCAGAGTGCCCACCACGGAAACCACGGCTCGGGAACGGCGTCGCAGACTCCTACGGAAGCGGCGGCGCCGCCGCCCCGTGGAGGTACCTTGCATCGAGAGCCGTCCCTGGTGAAAGCCACCAGGATAGTAATCCTAGTTGGCTTCGGATATAAACGCTCTCATTCTGGGGGCTTCTTCCGGAGGACTCGTCCCTATCCGAGCGGGTCGCCCGCGGATTGGACCGGGCGGGCGATTCCCCCCACCCAACCCCGGATGCTGGGAGGATGCGCGGACGGGCCCCGCCGGGCGGAACCGACCGCACCAGTGGGGGGCCCGCGCTTCCGTCCCTGGTCCGGGACAGTGGGGCGGGCGATCAGGTGACCGTGAACGCGATTGCGTAGGTTGATTTCTGACCGTTGGCGTCGGTGGCGGTCAGGAAGAAGTAGTACGTCGTGGCCGATCCGGGGTTCGGGGAGGTGAGGGGGCTTGAGGTGTCGTTGTAATAATACAGGCCGCTCGACCCACTTCCGGTCATCGCGTGGCTCACCGCTCCCGAGGACTCCGAGAGGTTGACCTTCACGGAGTCTCCCGAGCTCGAGCCGAACTCGACGACGGCCGAGAGGTTGAACTTGTACGAAGCCGCCGGTCCGATGGTGCTCGGGGTCAAGGTCACCGAGGAGAAGTAGGGCGCGGCGCTCGGCACCAGGGCGAAGATCGTCTCCCGGAAGTCGAGGAGGTCGTGGACGACGATCGAGACCGTCAGGTTGTCCGGGGAGGTGAGACTGTAGGAGGCGAGGCTGACGTTCCACGTCTGGTCGAAGCCCCAGATCGAGGCCCCGCCCAGTCCGGCCGCCAGAGTGAACGGACTCGGGATGGCGGCTGGGTGCTTCTGGGAGACGATGTAGACGGCGGCCTGGGACGTGCTGGAACCCGTCAGGACGGTCCCGGAGAGGTGGGTGATCGCTATCCCCGTCACCTGGAGGCCTCCGGACCCTCCGTAGGTGAGGGCCACGGTGAACTGGGTCAACACCTGCGGTTGGGCGGTCGGGTTATGGCTCGTGAAGATGAAGATCGAGGCGAAGAGGGTGATCGTCATCCCAAGGAGGAGGATCGTGGCGACGACCTCTGAGACGCCCCGCCGACGTTCCCGGCGCCAGCCGCGGCCGCGATGCGAGATCACGCCACCCTCCCATACCGGCGGTTCGGAGCGCTCCCGCCCATCCTGATGGTTGAAATGCCGGAGAATCATACTTATACCTTCCTCGGACGGGGTGGACCCCGGGTGACGGCGAGTTGGCCGGGGCGCGCCGGGGCCAACTCGGGCCCGTTCGGCTGGGCCGTCTAAGAGACCACCAGGGGCAGCGAAACGACCGTGACCCGGTTGTTGCCGTCGGTCGCGGTCATGAAGAGGTAGTAGGTCGTCGGCGACGAGGGGGAGGGGGTCGTTCCCGAGTAGGTGTAGGTCGTTCCGGCGGAGAGCGTCATCGCATGGAGCCCACCCGACGGAAACTCCGTGGTGTTGATCGTGACCGTGTTCCCGGAACCGGAGGCGAACGTCACGTGGACCGAGACGGTGAAAGCGGTCGCCCCGCCGATCGCCCCGGAGGGGGTCACGTGGACCGTCCCGAAGTACGGGGCGAACGTCGCGATCGAGACGAGAAGGGTCGACTCGTATTCGAGCTGGCCCGAGGCGATGACCGAGACGGTCAGATTGTCCGGCGCGGTGATCCCGTAGGTGGAGAGGTTCTTCGTCCAGGTCTGCCCGAAACTCCAGACCGTCGCGCTCATCGGGAGTCCCTGGGCGAGGGTGAAGGGATTGGGGATGGCGGCCGGGTGCTTCTGGGAGACGATGTAGATCGAAGCCTGGGAGGAGGAGGCTCCGGAGATCGTCGTACCCGAGAGGTGGAGGATCGAGATCCCGCTGACCGAACTGCCGCTATAGCTCACGGAAGCGTCGAACTGGTTCAGGGGTTGGGGGCCCGGCTTCGGGAGGTCGCGGTTGATGAAGAAAAATATCGCGCCGAACAGGATCACCGTGATCGAGAGGAGCATCATGGTCGCCACGATCGTGGAGACCCCCCGGGAACGGGGTCGACGACGGTGGCGCCTCGGAATCGGAGAGGGGTCCTGGAAGAGGCTTATCGCGCGCATTCCCCCGACCGAGGTTATCATGCCGGGGGGCCGTACATAGACATTCCCACTATCACTACCCGCCCTCCGATCCACCGACCTCCAGGGCGGTCCGCTTGGGCGCGTGCTGTTCCGAGTCCTACTGGACCGAGATCTGGACCGTCGCGAACGTGACGGCCATCGATTGGATGTTGAGCGGGATCAAGAGCGACACGATGTCCCCGGCGGGAGGGTTCGTGCAGCTGTAGGGGGAGGCGATCGAGGCCGCCGAGTAGCATCCGATCGTGCCGTTCAGGACCGCCGGAGGAAGGGCGTCGAAATAGGAGAGCCAGGCCCCCGGGTACGCCGTCGTCACGTTCAGGGCCGGATCCTCGAAGAGCTGGTTGCCGTTGACCGTCACGGGGAAGTTCGACCGGAGCACCGACTCGGAGACGAGCTGGGTCACGATCGCCGCCGTCGAGTATCCGCTCGCGGTCAGGAAGGAGCTCTCGACGAAGGTGATCAGGGTGAGCCGGGCGGTGTTCCCGGCGGAGCTGACCGTGAAGTTGAACGCGGGGGGATCGATGAGGACCGAACCGCTCGACTGACCCGCGATCACGGCCCCGTCCTCGAGCGAGAGCGTCTCCGCGCCGATGTAATGGTTCTGAAGCCCGACCGAGAGGCTCCCGGCGCCGGCGAAGAAGGGGGCGAACAACCCGGTCGGTCCGGTCCCACCGAACGCGCAGAATGAAGGCAGGGCGGCCCTGGAGATATTCTGCCACGTCAACGCGGGGCCACCCGCCGGAGTGAAGGAGTGGGTGTTGCTCGTGCCGACGGAGTTGTAGAAGTTGAGGGCCTGCGTATTGCCCGAGCTGCTGACCGAGAGCTTTCCGACCTTGTCGGTCGAAGCGAGGTTGTTGTACGGGCACCCGGTAGATCCTTGTGGTTCCTTCTCGCCGATGAACCGGGTCACCACGGTGGCGCCCTTCCCGTTGAACTTCGAACCATACTGGTAGGTGTCGTTGGACCCGTAGAGGTTGAAGTTCAAGGTGGAGCCACTCCCGCCCTCCCAGTTCACGGTCAGCACGTCGTGGCTCCCATACAAGGTGAAGTTCAACGGGGGGACCATGTTGTTGTCCGTGATGTTGAGGGTGATGCTGTTGAAGTCGCCGGTGACATTCATCACCGGGCAGGAGCCCGAGTTCCCCGTGATCAGGAAGAAGTAGGATTGGTGGCTCAGCGTGACGTTCCAGGTTTGGGACGGGGTGCAGCCGTTCACGTCGAACGTGCACGTCGTCCGGTTCCCGGAGATGACGATGCCGCCATCGCACAGCCCGCCGGTGCCGTTCGCCGGTCCCGCCTTGATGGTCTCCGCGATCAGCCGCGTGCCGTCGCCCGAAGGGAGCAACGCCAGTTGGCCGCTCGCGGCAGGACCGAAGGGAGGGATGGGCGCCGAACCGAGGCTGATGGGGGCGCTCAGGACCGAACGGACGTGCGGGGAGGCCACCTCCGTCAGGATATCGTTCTGGAGCGCCCCGAACTGATTCTCGACCTGGATCAGGTGTTGCAACTCAGCGTTCTGCTCTTCCGTCGGCAATGGAGCGATCGCCAATTCCGCGATCAGGGAGACGACGATCAGTAACCCAAAGAGCGTGGCCACGGCGGCGACCTGGCCCCGCCGGTCGAGGCTCCACCGACGGCGGGCCGAACGAACCGACCGGGCGCCCAATTGCCGCATCTCTCGTCGTTTCTAGCTCGGAAAGCGTATTTATATGTGGTGGAACCGGCCCATCGACTTCGCTCAGGGCCGGGCGCTTTCGGGAGTCTCTCCGCTCCAAACGGGGTCCCGCTTCGACCGGCGGGGCGCCCCATCCGGTTCATTCGCCTTCGATCCCGTCCGATCCGGGCTGTCTGGCCCCCCGCTCTCCACGGGTCGAATCGCACCCGCGCAGCCCCGTCCGGACTCGGCCGAAGGGGCATATCTTTATGGTGAGTTCCCGACGTTCTCATACTAGATGGGTATTCATGCGCACCGCTGGCGCCGCGGCCCCCACTCTCGGAACGGAGTCTCCGGCATCATCGCCACCATCCTGCTCGTCGCCATTACGATCATTGCGGTGGTCGTCCTCGCGGTCTTCCGTCCGGCCCTGAACCAACCGCCCCCGACCATTGACTACGTGGTGAAGGGCGGACTCTCCGAGCAGGCGTGGAGCGACCCGACGGATTGCAGCAACACCACCCAATACGCCCACTGCAACGCCCTGCCCGCGATCTTCGTCCTCATCAACGGATACTCCCCCTCCTACCTCTCACTCGCCCAGCTCAACCTGATCGTCGTCTGCAACGGGACCGACCTCATCGATGCGAGCCTCCAGAACCTTGAGGTGATCCCGGGATCGGGGGCGTCTCCTCCGGCCAACGCCCCGCAGATCGGCAACTGTGGGACCTGGTCGTGGGGCCAGGGCGGCAACGGCGCCTTCACGGGGACGTACTTCAATCGGCTCCTCTACTACCAGCAGTACACCCCCGGGGCGGCAGGCGTCGCCCAGGGGGATGTCCTGGTGATCTTCGCGCACCCGGCGAACGACTTCTGCGACTATTCGGGGAACTGCCCGGACGACGACTACCACGGGGCGCCGTTGTGGTGCTTTAACGTCCCCGGAGCGTGCAATGTCTACCTCACCTACTCGAGCGGTTCGACGAACGACCTCGTGATGAGCTTCTCCCTGTACGGCTTGAGCCGTCAATGATCCGCGGCCGCTCTCGACGATGGGACCGGCGCCCGCGCCCAAGGGCGACCCCTGGAGGGGTCCCGTGACGCGGGTTCTAGGGCCATCGACCGCGCGACGTCGCCGTCGACGCCCTCTCCGTCACGAGCTGGGGGTCCAGGACGTCGTCGGGACGATCATCATCCTGGCGATCGCGGTGGTCCTGGCGGGGATCGTCACGCTCTGGGTGAACACCTACCCCATACAGAATGCCAACCGGACGGACCTCTTCTCGGTCAATCTGACCTACGGAGGCTCTACTTGCGTGCTCGGCTGCGGGTCCGGTCACCCCACGACCGCGCCCTCCATGAGTGGGATCAAGATCGAGCTCCTTGCCGGCCCTCGGATCGTGGGGGTCTCTACGACCCAATCCTCGGTGCGGCTGGCCTCCCAGCAGGTTCCTTCAGCTTTCACGAGCCCGTTCACTCTGGGCGCCGGCCTCGGGGGGTCGCCGAGCTGGTCGCCCGGCCAGACCTGGTCGCTCAACCTGACCCACTTCGGGATCCCCTACTACGACAACCTGACGATCATCGTCGATTCGAGCAATGAGGTCGTGATGAACTCCGTGGTTCCCGGGCCGAACCCGTTGAGCCCACCCTACTTCAGCACAGCGTCGGCCATCCCGAATCCCGTGGCCCCCGGGTCCAAGATCAACATCTCTGCGACGATCGTCGCCCCGGATGGGCTCAACACCTCGAAGCCGCCCGCGACGGTGTTCGCGAACCTGACCGAGATCAACATCAACGGGGCGAACAAGGCGGTCGCCCAGATCGGCGTCAGCACGAACCCCGACGGCATCGCGGCCGACACCTCGAACGGCTACGTCTACGTCGCGGACGCCGGGTCCTCAAGGGTCTCGGTGTTCAACGCGACCTCCTACGCCACCGTCGGCAGCATCACCGTCCACACCCACCCCCAGGGCGTCGCGTACGACGGGACCGACTCGGAGATCTTCGTGACGAACAACGGTTCGGCCAGTGTCTCGGTCATCAGGGACTCGAACGACCACGT
Organism: uncultured Thermoplasmata archaeon; assembly: GCA_963696985.1. Lineage (GTDB taxonomy): Archaea > Thermoplasmatota > Thermoplasmata > Lutacidiplasmatales > UBA184 > Lutacidiplasma. The sequence continues at coordinate 708,363 of CAVOMG010000001.1, forward strand.
CGTGGCCACCATCACGGTCGGGACCGACCCGGACGCCGTCGCGTTCGACGCCTTGAATGGGGAGGTGTACGTCGCCAACTACGGGTCGAACTCGGTCTCGGTGATCACCCCTTCGAACAACCACGTCCTGACCACGATCACCGTCGGCACGCACCCCTCGGGGATCGCGTTCGACGGCGCGAACGGCAACCTGTACGTCACGAACCAGGGCAGCAACACGGTCTCCGTGATCAACGGCGCGACGAACGCCGTCACCTCCACGGTCACCGTCGGTACCCAGCCCCTCGGGGCGGGGTTCGACGCGGCGAACGGCGACATCTACGTGACCAACGTGGCCGCCAACACGGTCTCGGTGATCAGCGGGGGATCCGGGACCGTGATCGCCACCGTCCACACCGGCAAGGCCCCGGAAGCGGCCACTTGGGCGAGCTCGACCGGGGACGTCTACGTCGCCGATTACTCCCAAAACAACGTGACGATCATCAACGGGAGCTCGAACCACGTGCTCGGCTCGATCAACGTGGGCACCGAGCCGGACGCGATCACCTTCGACGCCGTGAACCAGACCGTGTTCACCGCGAACTACGGGTCCAACAACGTCACGGCGATCACGACGACGAACCTGCTCGTCGTGTCGCTCAGCTACTCCACCTCGTCCGGGAGCTGGTATGTCGACTTCACCCTCCCGGCGGCCACGCCCGCCGGGACGTACTATGTCTTCCTGACCGCCGTCGACAACATCGGCCTGACGGCGCAGGTCTCGGTCCCCGTGGTCGTCTCGTAAAGCCGCCCGCGGGAAGGTGCCGGCGGGGAAGCCCGGGCCCCGGTCCCGGGTCCAGGGCGATGCGGGCCCCTTCCTCGGGTCCGCTAGCCTATTGGGCCCGAGGGCGTGACCCGAGACGGACGATGGCGCTCCTCGAGATCGGTCTTCGGGTCCAGAACCGTCCTGGCGAACTCACCCGGGTGGCTCGGATCCTCGCCCAGGAGCGGATCAACCTCGCGGCGATCTCGGTCGATTCGAGCGGGAAGCGCGGTCATGTCCGGGTCATCGTCAATCGCCCGGATCGGGCGGTGGGCCTTCTGACCGCCGCGGGGTTCGAGGTCGAGAGCCGGGAGCTCATCGCCGTCCACTTGAGCGATGAGGCCGGCAGCTTCCTCCGGGTCCTCGACCTCCTCGCCAATGCCAAGATCAACGTGTTGAGCGTCGCGATCCTGGTCGCCCGCGAAGGCGCCCAGAGCCTCGTCGCGCTCTCGACGTCCGATATCCGCAAGGCCCGCCGGGTGCTCGAACGGGCGGGCGTCCTCTCGGAGAACGCCGAGCAGATCGCCTCGAACGCGGACCTTCTCGCCTACGCCCCCAGCATCCCCTCGGAATCCGTCGGCCTCCTGATGTGACCTCGGAGTAAAGGCCTATGAACCCGCCCGCCTCGCCTCCGTCCGCGCGGTTGTGGTCTAGCGGTTAGGACGGTAGCTTCCCAAGCTACCTACTCGGGTTCAAATCCCGACAACCGCACTTCGGCGAATCTCCCAAGGAGGGCGGCGGCCCCATCCCCCGTTAGGCCGCGATGCCGGCGCCTCCGGGCCCGATACCTGCCTCCGGCCGGCCGTCGGTTCTTTACCCCCGCAGGGGGGTCATACGTCTCGTGGACAGCTCCGTCGAACGGGTCGAGCTGAGCGACTTCGCCCAGTGGCGCGTCGCGACCGAGAGCCAGCTCCGCCACCACCTTCGGACCTATCGGTTCCTCGGGCTCGTGGCGTTCATCGTGGGGATCGCGCTCGCGACCCTCGCCTTCGAGTTCCATGCCGGCGCGGCGCTGGTTCGCTTCAGCGAGCTCCACTCCGCCTCCGAGTACCTGAGCGATTTCCTCGTCTATTCGGGGCTGATCGTCGTCCTCGCCGCGGCCTTCTTCGGAGGGGATGCGCTCAGCCAGGACTTCGCCTCCGGCACGGGGTACTTCACCCTCGTCCAGCCGGTCCACCGCTCCGTCCTCCTCGCGGGACGCTACGCCTCCGCGACGCTCGCCTCGGTGGTGGTCGTGGGGGCGTACTTCCTGATCGCGGTCCTCGGAGCGATCGCCTTCTTCCCCGCCTCGACCCTCCCTTGGGGGCTCCTCGGGGTCTCCTTCGGCCTCGCCCTCCTCTACACCCTCTCGGCGCTCGCGGTCGCCTTCACGTTGAGCGCCTTCATCCGGACCCCGGCGATCGGTGTCCTCGTCACGGTGCTCGTCCTCTATGTCGGGTTCGCCACGGTCCAGAGCGTCGCGGAGCTCGGGGGCCTCGAGCCGTGGTGGTCGTTCACCTATGCCGGCGGAGCGATCGCGGCCGTGCTCGACATCGACTTCGCCCACTTCCAGTCGATCCCGGTCGGCCAGAACGAGACCCTGACCGCGTGGACCGCCTCTCCAAGCGAGGGCGCGGTCGTGATGCTCGTCTACCTGTTCGTCTTCCTCGGGCTCAGCATCTACCTCTACGAGACCAAGGAGTCGACGGGGTAGCGATGCCGACGATCGAGGTTCATGACCTCTCGAAGCGCTTCGGCTCCGACCCCCGACGACCGGCGGCCCTCGAGGCGATGAGCCTCCGGTACGACCGCCCCGGGGCGGTCGCCTGCCTGGGCCCGAACGGGGCCGGGAAGTCGACGCTCCTCAAGCTCTTGGTCGGTCTCCTTCGCCCCTCGACCGGGACCATCCTCTTGAACGGGATCGACCTGGCCGCGAGCCGGAAGGAGGCCCTCTGGGACGTCGGCGCGGTGATCGAGCGGCCGGAGCCATACCCCACCCAGACGGTGGGCGAATCGCTCCGGATGGTGGGCCGATTCCGTGGCCTCGGCAAGACCACGCTCGAGCCCAGGATCCGCGCGCTCGCCGAAGAACTCCACCTTCCCCCCCTCGAGGTCCGCAACGGGTCGCTCTCCAAGGGCCAGGGTCAACGGGTGGTCCTGGCGGCGGCGCTCCTCGCCGACCCCAAGGTCATCCTGCTCGATGAGCCGGAGAGCGGGCTCGACCTCGCCGAGCGGGTGATCCTCCGTCACCTCCTTAAACGTCTTCGAACCGACCACCTCCTCCTGCTCTGCTCCCACAATCTCGGTGAGGTCACCCAGACCTGCGATGAGCTCATGTTCCTCGATCATGGCCGCCTCGTACTGCGGGCCCGCACCGAGGAGGTCCTCGCGCGGGTCCGGGCCCGGGAGGTCGATGTGGAGTTTGCCCAGCCGGTCGCCCGAGATCGCCTCCAAACGCTCGCCCCCGGTCTCGAATCGGTGACCGCGGTGTCCGAGCGCCGGTTCCGACTGACCTTCGATGGCTCCGACCGGACCCGCGCGGAACTGCATTCGGCGTGCGCCCGGCTGGGACCCTTGGTGAGCTTTTCGAACACCTCCCTCCTCCTCGAGGAGGCGTATCTAGGTCTCATTTCATCCGGGGAGGCCGGCTAGTGCTGGAACGCCCACCATGGTGAACGCCACGCCGGTCGGACCCGCGCCCCCTCGGGGGAGCCGTCGAGGCGTCGCCCTCCCGCGATACCTCGGGAGCCTGTATCTTCTCGCGCTCCTCGGAGTCGCCTTCCTGTCGATGGGCCTTTACGCGAACGCGATCTCGAGCGTCCCCCCTCCGAGGACCGGGTCGACCCCGGTCCTCGTCGGACTTGCCCCGCCCGTGGTCGGGACGGTACCGTGCGGGAACGCGACGACGCTCCACTCGGAGACGATCGGCTGGACGAACGCGACGGGCAACTTGACCACGGCCGATGTCTACGTCAAGCTCGTGGAGCTCGTCGATTCCGACTTCATCGGCGCGCGGGACCCTCCCGCGCAGGTGACCAGCTCCAACGTCTGCGCCGGCGACCCCCCCATGGGGGCGTTCGACTGGTACGTCGCCCTAGGCGCGCCCCACGGCGGGTTGTTCCTCGCGGTCTTCTCCTACCTCAACGGCTGGGCGGCCGTCGAGGGCGGCCCCACTCCCGCCCCGATCGCCGACGGTTCGAGTCTCACGCTCGTCTCCCGCCACTCCTTCTCGAACAATGGCTACGGGCTTTTGATAGAGGGCTCGGTGGGCGGCCCGACGGTGCATGGAGAGGTGACGCTGTAAGATGGACGGACCGATCCGCGCCGAGCGTCCAGGGAGGGGGATCGGGTTCGCGCGTGCCCGAGAAGAGGCTCCCGGACGGGCTCGGCCTCCCGCGCCTCGCCGTGGGGGTGGCCCCCCCCTCGCGATCGGCCTCGCGATGACGCTCTTGGCCGGGGCCTGGCTCGGCGGCCCCTCGAGCCTCCTCTTGGGGGCCGATCGCGGAGCCGTACTCGCCCCGGACGCTCCGTATGCCTCGATCCCGCCGGACCGGCACGGTTGGACGAACGTGACGGCGGTCACGCGGGAACCCTCCCCCGCGCTCGAGTCGTACAGCATGGCCGTGGTCGACGGGACGAGCGAGACCGCGATGGTCTTCGGAGGCGTCGGAGCGCATGGCAATGTCACCTCGACCACGTGGATCTACGATGATGGCAACTGGGAGGACATCACGCCGGTGATCAACGGGAGCTCGCCCCCGCCGCTCTACGACGTTAACCTCGCCTTCGATGCGAGCACGGGCTACCTCCTCTTGTTCGGTGGCCGGACCGGATCGGGTTCGCCGTACAACGGTACGTGGGAGTGGTCGTACGCGGGCTACCACTGGACGGAGCTCCACCCCCCGACCTCACCCCCCGCCGAGAGCGGCGGGGAGATGGCGTATGATCCGTCGAGCGGCTCGGTGGTGTTGATCGACCCCGCCTCGAACCTGACCTGGCTCTGGCGGGCCGGCGACTGGACCGCGGAATCCCTGATGCCATCACCGGGGATCCGGACCGGGGCGGTCATGGTGACCGACTCCAACGCCTCGGACGTGCTCCTCTTCGGCGGGACGCCCGTGAACGGAGGACCCCAGCTCAATGACACTTGGACGTTCGCCGGGGGCCGCTGGACCGAGCTCCCGGGGGTCGGCGCCCCGCCGCCTTTCCGGAACGCGAGCGCCACGGACGACCCGTTCCTCGGCGGCGTTTTCCTCGTCGGGAGCGTCGCCGGCGGGACGACCGAAACCTGGAGCTACACCAGCCTCGGTTGGCGGGAGTACGCCCCCAGCCCGTCCGACCCTCCGCCCCGCCTCGGGGCGACGCTCGCCTTCGACTCTTCGGGAACCGCCGTCCTCTGCGGCGGGGTGGATCCCGACAACGGCCTCCTCCGGTTCGACTGCTGGACCTGGGGGGTCGCCTACATCCCCCCGAACCCCGGAGGGAACGCCCCGCCGCTCACCGCGGAGGTCGAAGGCGTGGCAGTGGTCGTCGTGGTCGTTCCGCTGGCCATCGCGATCTACCTCGGCCTTCGACCGCGCCGGCCCGACCTGAGTCGGGTCCCAGCCCCGGCCGCTTCTGCGGAGCCCGCCGCGTAGTCGACGATCGGATCCCCGGGGCGGGACCCCTTAAGCCCCGCCGATCGCCACATGGGCGATCAGCACGGTCGCGAGCAGGAGCGCCCCGACCGCGAACGACCGGGCGAGCCTTGGCAGGAGCTCGGCCTCCGGGCGCGACCAGCTTCCTCGAGGGCCCGCCCCCTCGGCGGAGGCGACGACGGTCGCCGACCCAGCCGCACCCCTTCGTTCCGGCCCCGCCGTCTCCGGGAGGAGCAGACTCCCACCTCCCACCAGGAAGGCCGTCCCGACGCCTCCGAGCACGAATCCGGCGAGGCCGACTGGTCCGAACAAAAGACCGAGCACGAGCAGCCCGTCGGCCACGAGCAGGATCCGGCCGGACCGGCCACCGAGCGAGACCACGGTCCGGTTGACGAACGCCGCGGCGATGACCGCCCCGACGAGGAGGCCGAGCAGGAACACGGGATCCGCCAGGGTAAGTTTCGGATCGTACACGGCCGGGGGAATCCCTTCGCGGCTGGGCACCACGGCCACGAGGGCCAACAGGGCCGCGGCCCCTACGCTCGCCGAGGCGGCGATCGAGAACGCGGGCCCCAGGGCGACCGTTCGGGGATCCGCGCCCGTTCCGACGGGATCGACCGCTCTCGGGGACCCGCCCGCCGCCGAGACGACGGTCTCCCGTCCCTCATCGAAGACCCACGATGACGACGATAACCAAGCGGCGGTCGGGGCCCAGGAGGCGAAGGAGATCGCCACGAAGCCGAGCCCAACCCCGCCGATCGAATCCTCGAACCCAAGCGCTCCGGGCCCGGGGGTGCCCGCGAACCAGAAGGCTCCGAGGAGGCCGAGGAGGACCACCGCAGCGAGTCCGAGAGCTCCGGTCGAACCCCGCAGGATCGGCGATCGCCCGCGGCGGGCAGCCTCGGTTCCCGAAGTCGACCCCAGGACGCGTCGATCGGGGGTAAACAGTACCCAGAGGGAGACCAGCTCGACCATCACGGCCCCCAACGCGACCGGGACCCAAAGTCCGGTCTCCGCGCCACCGGCGACGATCGACGCCGAGGTCGCGCCTAGGAGGCCGGTGGCGATTGATATCCCGATCCCGGAACGGTATCCTTCGGTCCCGGGCGATCCGCGGAGGACCCCAGCGATCGCACTGGCGAGGAGGCTCCCAACCACCCCCACCGCCGCGACCAGCATCGGCAGGAGGAGGGCGTTCGAAAAAAGGAACCAGCTGAGCGGGGTCTCTGCGATGATCAGCGTGGAGGCCCCGAGGCCCAGCGCCAGCAGTTCGTAGGCGCCCAGGGTGACGGCGGGGAGGGGCGTCCGGCCGGGGGATCGAGCCGCTCCCCCCGTGGGCGTTTGGTCGCGTCGAACGCCCATCGCGCGACCCGGGCCATCGTCCCGCATCAGGGAAACGACCACGGAGGTCGAGAGCGTGCCGGCGAGGAACGCGGCGATCGCCACCGGGGCCACGTCGGTCGATTCGAAGACGCCCACGAACGCGCAGATCGCCGCGCCCCCGGAAAGGGCCGCCAGGGTTCGCCCGGCCGCCGAGGCGCGGGCGGCCGCCCGCCCGGGGAGACCGGCGAGGAGGGCGTCGCCCACCTCCTCGGGCGCCGTGGCGCCGATGAATCCCGAGGCGAGGTCGAGTCCGATCGCGGGCAGCGCGCCGAGCAGGAACCCGAACACGACCCGTTCGGCCGCAGCGCCCGGATCGAGGAGGGAGACGAGCCCGCCCGCAACCCCCGACGCCGCGACGACCGCCCCCAGACCGAGAGCCTTCGCCCCCATCCATCGCCGCCAGGGGCCCGGCGCACGGTCGCCCGAAGGGGGATGCCGCCGGCGGTGCTCGGCGATCCTGGACGGGATCTCGAACAGGCCGACGGCGAGGGCCGCGACCCCCATCAGAAGGGCGGCGCTTTCCACGCCGGCGCTCGTTATGGCCATCGGCCCTCTCGCGTGGCCGAAGCGCGCCGATGAATCGGCCCGCGGTTTCGGGGCGGTGCGGGCTTCCAGCGGGCGTGGGGGCCCTGAACGGCGATGGGCGACCCGCCACGTCCGGCCAACCGGGGCCCCAGATCCACCATCCGGCAGGATGCTCCGTCGGGATCGAGGTGGGTCCCGGAGAATAAGGATGCCCTTCGACGGCCCATCGGCCATCCGGCGGTGGCCCTGCGGAGCCGGCATTCGGACGGGACTCGCGAAGGCCCGCCGAGTTTTCCTCAGGTCCCGGCTGCCTGACTCGAACAGGCGACCTGAGGATATCTACGGGGGCCGCCGGTTTCCGGCGGTCGCTACTACAGTCCCCCGCTCTACCACTGAGCTAAGCCGGGACGAGGTGTGAGAACGTTGGGGGTCCTATAAGGCTTGGTAAGAATTTGGCTGCCCAGTTTCTGGTTGTCTTGACCGCCCGCTCGGACTCGCCCGCCTCGCAACCCTGTCCACAAGCGAGACAATCGACGCACCTCGGTTCTTGATCCGTTCACTCGACCGCCTCGCGCGGGCGCAGCGTCAGCTCGCCCGGAAACGGCTGGGTTCGCACCGTCGCGAGCGACAGCGCTTGCGAGTCGTCGAATGCTTTGCGAAGATCCGACGCCAACAAAGGGATTTCGCCCACAAAGTGACCTCGCGATGGGCGGCTCGCCACGACCTGATCGCCTTCGAACACCTCGATGTGACGAGGATGATTCGAGGTTCGTTCTCGCGGTCGTTCTCCGACGCGGGGTGGGGGATGCTGCGCGAAATGTGCCGGTACAAAATGGCGCTGCGGTCCAGGCGGTATCTTGAGGTCGACGCGGCCGGAACGACGCAGACTTGCTCTCAGTGCAGTCGGAGGGCGAACCCGCCCATCCGACTAGAGGATCGACGGTTTGAGTGCCCAGCGGGTCACCGGATGGATCGAGACCTGAATGCCGCTCTAAACGTCCTCGGACGGGGACGTCTCGAGGTAGGTGGGTAGCCCACCGAACTAGCGTGCGGGGAGAGGACGCCTCCACCGAGGAAGTTGGGCCGAACGGCCCATCAACGTCGGCGACCGGCTTCCGTGAGCCGCGAAAAGAGTCTCACCCGACGGGAAGAGGACCGAGTGGAGAGGGGGGAACCCCACTGCACTGTTCCTTCACCTCAAGGGTGAACGCTTACTAAGGCTCCTTGCGCCCTGTCGGAACCAGCTCTCGGGCAGTGGGCTTCAGCCAATGACACGGCGGATCCGGGCGGCGACCTCATCGGGGCTCCCCGTCGCATCGATCGGCGAGAGGACATGCCGGCTCTCGTAGAATGCGAGGAGGGGGGCTGTCTCCATGCGGTAGACCTCGAGACGGGTGCGGGCGGCCGTCTCGTGATCGTCGGAGCGCTGGATCAGCGGCTCCCCCTCCCGGTCGCATCGCCCGGGGATCTTCGGGGGCCGGGTCACGAGGTTGTAGACCGTCCCGCACTTCGGGCAGCTCCGGCGGGCGGTAAGGCGGGTCAAGAGCTCGGCCTCGGGGATCTCGAACGAGACGACGCGCTCCACCGGTGCGATCCGGTCGAGGGACTCCGCCTGGGCGACGTTGCGCGGGTACCCGTCGAGCAGGTAGCCGCTTCGAGCGTCCGGCTCGGCGAGCCGTTCCCCGAGGATCGCGAGCACGAGCTCATCCGGGACGAGGCGCCCGGCCCTCATATACCGGTCCGCCTCCTTCCCGAGGGCCGTCCCTTCCCGCACCGCCTCCCGGAGGAGGTCGCCCGTCGAGAGATGGGGGACTCCAAGGGCGCCGGCGATCCAGCTCGACTGCGTCCCCTTGCCCGAACCCGGCGGTCCGAGGAGGACGATGCGCGGCATGGCGGCCCAAGCCGTCGAGGGTCCCTTTAACCTGCGCGGTCCGCGGGGGCGTCCCCCACGTGCGTCCCTCGGAACCCCCGGCCGAGGATGGCCGCCTCCAGGTTCGGAAGGTCGCGTCCGTCGACGATGGCGATCGGGATCTGGGCCCGGGTGAGGGCGTCGGCGGCCAGCCGGTCGAACAGGAACTCCTGACCGGCCTCGCCGGAGCTCCCGCGTTGGACCACGGAGCGAAACTCGGCAAAGCCGATCCGGTCGATGCGCCGGGCACCGGGGTGGGTGCGGGGATCGGCGTCGAAGAGGCCGTCCTCCCGCGTCGCGTTGACGAATCGGGCGGCGCGGAGCCGGACGGCGAGAAGGGCCGCCACCCCGTCCGTGGTGTGCCCGGGCTCCGTCCCGCCGAGGATCACGGGGGAGGTCCGGTGCACCTCTCGGACCGCTTCCGCGACGGTCGTCGGCGGGGTCGCCGGGGTCGGGGGGCCGATCCGGGCCGCGAGCAGACGAGCGTGGAGCCGGGTCACCTCGATCCCGACCTCGTCGAGTTCGACCTCGGTCAGACCAAGCGCCCGGCCGAGCCGGATGTACTCGCGCGCCGTCCGACCCCCGCCGGTCGTGACCACGAGGGGGAAACCCCGGCCGAGCCGCTTGAGGAGATCGGCGAGGGCGGAAATGTACTCGGCGTCGTCGGAACCAGTGGTAAGGACCGATCCACCGATCGAGACCGCGACGGCGGGCGGACGCAGTTCCTCGCTCGGGGGCACGCCGGGACCTACGCCCCCGGGGCCATCTCCCTTTCGCCGGGGGAAGGGCGCTTCGGCACGCTTATCTGGGCGCCCGCCCCCGAGCCGGCGATGGGGCCCGACGTCGAACTCGCGAAGCAGGCGGCCGCCCGGGCCGCGGCCGCGGAGGTCGAGCGGGGCCAGTGCCTCGGCCTCGGGACCGGGACCACGGCCGCCTACGCGGTCCGGGAGGTCGCTCGGCGGTTCCCCGACGGAGGCGGGTTCGAGTGCGTGGCGAGCTCGGCGGCCACCGCAGCCCTCGCCCGGTCGCTCGGACTTTCGGTCCGGGACCTCGCCGCCGGCGACGAGTTCGATCTCATGCTCGACGGGGCCGACGAGGTGAGCGACCGTCTCGATCTCACGAAGGGAGGCGGCGGGGCCCTCTTCCGAGAGAAACTCCTCGCCCGGAGAGCCCGGCGGCTCCTCATCATGGTCGACCCTTCGAAGCTGGTCCCGAGGCTCGGCACCCGCTCCCCGATCCCGATCGAGGTCGTCCCGTTCGCCCGCCCCGTGGTCATCGAGGAGCTCGAGAAGCATGGGCTACCGGCCCAGGTCCGGATGTCCCCGGACGGGAAAGGGACGTTCCGGTCCGACAACGGGCTCGAGATCCTGGATCTCCGACCCCCGACGCCGATCGAGTCGCCCGGCCCGCTCGACTCCGAGATCCGGGGGATCGCCGGGGTCCTCGAGACGGGCCTCTTCGTGGGCCTCGCCGAAAGGGTGTACGTGGGCCACGCCGACGGTTCCGTGGACGAGCGCCGCCGTCGGTAGTGGGCGCGACCGGGATCGCGCTTTCCCCGGGCGCTATCCTTATTGAGACGACCCGGCTCCCCGACTTCCCCGTTCGGGGACGGATGGCATCGATGCAGGGCAAGTTCGTCAAGACCCGCGTGGAGAACAATGTCGGCTACATCGAGATCGCGAAGGGGAAGGCGAACACCTACGACATCCACATGATGCGGGAGCTCGACGAAGCCATCGAGGAGCTCCGCTTCGATGAGAACGCCCGGGTGCTGGTACTCGATGAGTGGCCTCCCGGGGTTCTTCAGCGCCGGCGCGGACATCGAGATGCTCAAGGGGAGCCAGCCGGACTTCAAGGCGATGTTCTGCCTGCACTGCCAGGAGACGCTCAACAAGTTCGCCTCGACCCCGAAGGTCGTCCTCGCCGCCATCAACGGCCACTGCGTCGGGGGCGGTCTCGAGATCGCCCTCTCGACCGACATCCGTCTGATGGCGAAGGACTCGGGCAAGATCGGCTTGCCCGAAGTGACGCTCGGCGTGCTCCCCGGGACCGGAGGGACCCAGCGGCTCCCGCGGGTCGTCGGGACCTCCCGGGCGCTCGACATGATGATCACGGGGAAGCTCCTGACCCCGGAGGAGGCCCTCCAGATCGGGCTCGTCAACTACGTCTTCCCGAAAGAGTCGTTCGCGAAGGACGTCGACCAGTACGCCCAAAACCTCGCCCACGGCCCGGCCCGTGCGATCTCGCTCATCAAGCGGTCGGTGCTCGAGGGCGTTGAGATGCCGCTCGTCGCAGGGCTCGCCCTCGAGCGCGAGCTCCAGAACCGACTCTTCGTTACCGAGGACGCCAAGGAGGGGCTGAGCGCCTTCGTCGAGAAGCGCAAGCCCAACTTTAAAGGTCGGTAAGGCCTAGGAAGGTCGAACGGAGCTCGCCATGAACAGTTCGATCCCCGCACCGGCGGCCACCGGATCACCCCCGCCGGCCGTCACCAAGACCCTCAAGGAAGGCGGGACGATCGAACCGGTCCGGGAGATCCTCTGGGGCACCTCGGCCGGGGTCCGCAAGCTCGAGACCGCCGAGGAACTTCCGCCGGACATGCGCAAGCTCGTCATCAAGCTCATGGTCGTCCAGGCGGACACGGAGTTCGCCTCGATCCAGCAGCACCGACCGTGGCTCGACCTCGCCCCCACGCTCGAGGACCGGTGGATCGAGGCCCGCATCGTCGCCGACGAGGCCCGCCACGGGCTGCAGGCGTGCCGGATCCTACGCGACTTCGGGGAGGAGGGCCAGGGCTACATCGACGAGCTCCTGAAGAAGCGCGAAGGAGAGCACAAGCTCGAGGCGTTCAACATGAAGTTCGACCGGTGGTCGGACGCCGGAGCGTTCTGCTGCTTCGTCGACCGCGTCGGGGTCTACCAGTTGCGCGCGTTCCAGGAGTGCTCCTACGGACCGCTCGCGCGCGCGATGCCGCTCATGCTCTCCGAGGAGCAGCTCCACTTGAACTTCGGCTTGAGCGTCCTCAAGCGGATCGCCAAGGACGAGGGGAAGTACTACGGGACGCGGGCCGAGGCCCAGGCGGCGATCCAGAAGTGGTACCCCCGCGCCCTCGATATGTTCGGCCACTCCAACTCCGAGACGAGCCGGCGCGCGATCGAGATGGGCCTTAAACGCTGGACGAACGAGGAGGCCCGGGCGCGCTACGTCGAGGAGGTGACCCCCCTCGTGAAGGCGATGGGGCTCACCCTCCCGCCCCCGGAGTTCGACCGGCACATCCTCTAAGGGGGTCGAAGCGCCCGTCCCCCGGACGCTCGGAAGCTCCTCGGATGACGCGCGGGCCCCTCCACCACGTCTCCCTCGAGATCTCCGACGTCGTCCGCGCCCAGTTCTTCTACGACCGATTCCTCCTGCCGCTCGGCTTCAAGCGGTTCGTCGCTTCGGACGCCTATCTCGGCTACACCGACGGCGGCATGACCCTCTGGCTCCTCAAGAGCCCGAAGCCCCGCATCCACCGGCATCCGCCGAGCGGGGACGAGGAGGTGATCGCCGAGCACCTCGCCTTCCGGGTCCCCTCGGCGGGGTCGGTCCGCGAGCGCGAGAAGGCGCTCGCCCAGGCGGAGATCTATCCGATCTTCCCCGGCGAGGAGCATCCGGAGTTCCGGGCGGGCTACTTCTCGGCCGTCTGGGTCGACCCCGACGGGATCGTGCTCGAGCTCTACGCCGTCGAAGGGAAGGGCGGCGGCCCGCACCGCCGTTCGGCCCGCTCGGGCCGCGCCCGGGCTAAGCGCGCCCGCCGACCGGCCGCCCGCCGGGGCCGGGCCGCACGTTGAGCCACCGCTCGACCCCGCCGATTCGGTCGAGCCGCCTCCGCAATCGGGGGAGCTCCCCTTTGAGGGTGAAGACATGGACATGGGCGCCGGCGTCGTGGGTGTAGGCGGCGATCGGGCGCCCGGCGGCCTCGTTCGCGTCCCGGACCGCGTCGAGGATCACGCGGGACGTTCGAGTCAGGTAGTCGAGCGGAGGGTCGGTCGTCTCGCAGACCGAACGGAAGCTATCGCACTCTTCGATCGTCGTCGCGAATAGGGTCTCCGCGTCCCGGTCCCGGATCGCTCGCTTGAGCCGGGCGATCCGCCCGGGGACCTCGGCGATCCGTCGGGCGTATCCGGGGCTCGTCCGGACGCTCGATTGCATCGCGATCGAGGAGCGGATCGCCTTCACGGGGGCTCCCCGTACGATCGCGACCCGGTCCACGAGCTCGGGCCAGTGCCCCTCCGAGGCGACCGGCGAAGCGTAGCAGTCTTGGCCGTCCGCCCGACTCCCGGCCCGCCATTCGACGAACCCACCAAAGACCGAGCGCGAGGCGCTCCCCGAGCCCAGCCGGGCGAGTTGAGAGAGCCGTCGCCCCGAGAGGTCGAGGCCGGCGGCGAGCGAGGCGGCACCCGCGAGGGCGGCGAAGCCGCTCGCGCTGCTCGCGAGCCCGCTCGCGGTGGGGAAGTTGTTCGAGGAGACCACTTGGGCGCCGACGGTAATACCGGCTTCGGAGCGGACGCGGTCGAGGAAACGCCGCACATCCGAAAGCGGCCCGCCCGACGCTGCGGCGCCGTTGAGCGTGAACCCGTCCTCCGAGCGGCCCTCCTCGAAAGCCACGGTCGTCCGGGTGCGGAATCGGCCGAGCGTGACCGAGAGGGAACTATTGTTCGGAAGGACCCGTTCAGGGTCCCGGACCCCCCAGTACTTCACGAGGGCGATGTTCGGCCCGGCCTCGTAGGTCGCCCGGCCGCATCGCCCTCGGACCATCGGTGCCCCGGCCGGGACGGCGAGGGCGAGTACTTATCCGACACGGGCGGTCCCCGACGTCATGGCGCCCGGAACGGAGTCCATCGGCCCGAAGCCGGTCAAGGTGCCGAGCGGCTGGGCGGACCGGCTCGGCGGCTTCCACCAGGAGGTCGGCTTCCACGTCGATCCGGCCGAGACCCGCGAGGGCCGATGCGTCGTCGGCGGCAAGGTCGAGGCGCGCCACCTGAACATCAACGGGGTCGTCCACGGAGGCGTCTACGCGACGATCCTCGACACCGCGATGGGCGGCGCCGTGGTGACGATGCTCGACGAGGACGAGACCACGGCCACGACCTCGCTCTACGTCGAGTTCCTCCGCCCCGCCCGGGAGGGCCAGGTCCTCCGGGCGCGCGGCGAGGTCGTGCGGAGGGGCCGGCACCTCGCGTTCGTCGAGGGGGACCTCTTCGACGGCGACGGGACCCGGCTCAGTCAGGCCCACGGGACGTGGTACATCTGGTCGTCGAGCGACCCCACGTGGCGGAAGGAGCACTCCGCGGGATCCGGTCAGCCGACGGCCCGCCGGAGCCGCTCGTAGAGGTCGAGCAGCGCGAGCCCTTTGCTCGCCCCGCGGTCCCCTTCCTTGAACGGCCGGTCGGCGAGCTCCTCGCGGACCTCCGCCGTTCGGCCGAGGCCGACGAACGGCAGGCAGTGCTGGAGGCTCTCCCCGATCACCGCGGTCCCCTTGTAGTCGTCTTCGACGCGGTGAAGGTTCTCGCGCATCCACTCCCAGGTGACGGACCGGCCCGCCGGGTTCAGGGCGGCCTCGCGAAGGACGTTCGGGAGGTGGGCCCGGTTGAAGACCGGAGTGAGGGCGAGGTCGAGCGCCCGGGACACGAGCGCCGGATCGGGGAAGCGGGCGAGCGCCCGCTCGAACCGCAGCGACTCCCCCTCGATCTTGGACGCCGCCAGGGCGCTAAGGAGTTTCTCGAACTCCTCTTCGCCCCCCGTCCCGGCGTAGGCGAACGCGACGGGCCACCGAAGGTCGGGCGCGACATCCGAGTACCGGGGGAACCGGTTCGCGAGCTCGCTCTGGAGCTCCTGGTCGAACGGGGTGGCGGCGGTCGCCACCATGCCTCGCACCACCGGTTCGAGCTCGCCCTCTCGAGGCCGAGCGACGAGGCCCAGCCGGCGGATCTGAGCGGTGAGGAAGGGCGCGGCGTGCACTCGGAACGGCTCCCGGTCGCCGAGCAGCGCGCCGAAGACGAGCAGGGAGCGCCCGGGGCTCGTGGAAGCGAGCCGGGCCGAGAGCTCGTAGGCGACCGTCGGATCGGATTCGGTCCGCCCGGCGTCGAGGATCCGATAGGACCCGTTCGGGCGGGTCATCCCCGGAGACGAGGAACGCCGCGGCGTCGTCGACGACCGCCCACCGTTCCTCGCCCGGAAGCTGGCTCCAGCCCGCCAGGAGGCGATCGAAGAGGGCGTCCTCGTAGCGGACCCGGTAGAATCCCGCGGCCCGGACGTTCAGCCTCGGGGGACCCCCCGGATCGGTTAGGATGTAGGTGCCGTCCTCGTCCCAGAGGATGCCGGCGCCGCCCGATCCGCTCGGCAGGGCGAGCGGGATCGGCCATCGCTCGCGCCGGTGCTGGCCGTCGAGCAGGAACCGCTTTTGGGTCAGGGCGAGCGTGCCCCCCTCCGCGCGGGCCGTGATCATCGGTAGGCCGGGTCGCAGGACCCACGCCTCAAGGACCGGCCGCAGGGATCGGCCGGCCCGCCCCTCGAGCGCGCTCCAGAGGTCGGCCGAGGTCGCGTTCCCGTAGGCGTGCTTGCGCAGGTAGTCCGTGACGCCGTTTCGGAAGGCGTCGGGGCCGATGTAGCTCTCGATCATCCGAAGGACCGCCGACCCCTTGCCGTAGCTGATCTCGTCGAAGATCTGCCCGATCTCCTCGGGCCGCTCCACCGGGACGCTCACCGGGTGGGTGGTCGCGAGCGAGTCGCCGGTCTTGGCGGGGCCGGTCCAATCGAGGAGGAGTTCGGCCAGGTGGCGACCCTCTGGGTAGAGTTGCTCGAGGACCTTCTCCTCGGTGAACGTCGCGAAGCTCTCGTTGAGCCAAATGTCGGTCCACCACTCCATCGTGACGAGGTTGCCGAACCATTGGTGGGCGATCTCGTGGGCGATGGTCGTCAGGGTGGCTCTCCGTTGGGAGATGCTCGTCGTGTCGTCGACGAGGAGGCGCATGTCTCGGAAGGTGATCGCCCCCCAGTTCTCCATCGCCCCGTAGGCGAACTCGGGGACGGCGATCAGGTCGAGCTTGGGGAGCGGGAACGGGATCTGGAAGTACGCCTCGAGGGCGGGAAGGATCTCGACGCCCCGTTCAACGGCGTACCGGGCCGAGGGGGCGCGCCCCGGGGGCGCGGCCCCCCGGATCGAGGGCCGTCCCGGGGGGCCCTCGAGCCATTCGAATTGGCCGACGCCGAGATAGAACAGGTAGGTCGCCATCGGGGGCGTCGGTTGGAACTCAATGGTCCGGCGACCGTCCGACTCGCTCGACTGGGCCGGCGGGGTGTTGAAGATCGCCTCAAGGGCGGCATCGATCGTAAGGCGCAGATGCACCACGGCCCTGCGGTCGGGCCGGTCGATGCACGGGAAGATGTTGCGGGTGGCGGTGGCGGCACACTGCGTCGTCAGGATGTAGCTCTCGCCGTAGCGCGATCGGTAGAGCCCGAGCAGGCCCTTCTCGGACGCCCGCCCCCGGAACCGGATCGTCCATCGCGCGAGGGGTTCCCGCGCCTCGAAATCGATCTCCTCGGACTCCGGCCGTGGGGTCACCCGGGCCTCGGGTTCCGTCCCGGTGATCTCGATCCCCACCGCGTTCAGCCGCAGGGTCGGGGTGGGCGACGCCAACGCGATCACGACCGAGCCGGTGAACCAGAGCGTCCGGTGGTTCACGTCGAGGTCCAGGAGGTACTCTCGGACGACGGGGAAGGAGCTCGCGGACGCGTTCATGTTCTTGGCCTCCGCATCGAGTGGGGAACCCCTTCCGCGACTCCGGGAGCGAGCTCCGCAACTGACGCTACAGAGCGCGACCCTCCAAACTTAAATAACGCCGGCTCCGTGGTCCGGTCGGCTGACGGCCAAAGTGGTGGGGAAACACCCGGTCCCATTCCGAACCCGGAAGTTAAGCCCACAGACGTTCCGCGCGGGTACCTGAAGTGCGCGAGCCTACGGGAACCGCGGAAAGCTGTCAGCCTCCCTTCCTGACGAGCCGACCGGCTCACGACGGCATCCGTTAAATCCGAGCTCAGGTCGAAGCTCCCGTGTACCTCGGGGCCCACATCGGGATCGCGGGGGGCCTCGCGAAAGCCCCAGCCCTCGCCCGTTCCATCGGCGCCGAGACGATGCAGATCTTCAGCAAGAGCCCCCAGATGTGGGCCGGACCCCCGCTCGATCCCAGCTCGTGCGAGGGGTTCCGGAGGGCGCTCACCGCCGAGGGCATCCGGGCGACGGCGGTCCATCACGGATACCTCACGAACCTCGCCTCCCCGAAACCCCCGGGCCTCGCCCTCTCGCGTCGCGCTTTCCTCGACGAGCTAAGGCGGGCCGAGGCGATCGGGGTCGACGCTCTCATCGTGCACCCGGGCGCGCACCTCGGGAGTGGCGTCGCAGGGGCCGTGGTTCGCGTAGCCGAGAGCCTCAACGATGGGTTCGCGCAAACGCCGGGCTTCAAGGTCCGCGTCCTCCTCGAGAACATGGCCGGCCAGGGCTCGACCTTGGGCGCCCAGTTCACGGAGCTCGCCCAGATCCGGGACGGCGTCTCGGAGCGCGGCCGGGTCGGTGTCGCCCTCGACACCTGCCACCTCTTCGCCGCCGGGCACGATTTCCGGTCCGCGGAGAGGTACGCCGCGCTCATGGACCAGATCGACCACGACCTCGGCCTCGAGCACGTCGGGGCGTTCCATCTCAACGACGCGAAGGGTCCGCTCGCGTCCCACCGTGACCGCCACGAGAACATCGGGAAAGGGGAGATCGGGCTCGAGGGGTTCCGCCACTTCGTGAGCGATCCGCGATGGCGGGAGCGTCCCGGTTACCTCGAGACCCCGCTCTCCGACGACGATTACGGGGCCTACCGTACCGATCTCGCCACGTTGCGATCGCTGGAGACGCCCCTCCCGACCGCCACCCGCGGACGGCCCCGTTCTCCCCGCCCCGCCCACTCAAGATCTCCAGGGAGCCGCCCAGGATGAGCGCGGCACCGACCCTCGGCCAGCGGGAGCGGCTCGACAGCGTCCTGCTCGAGCTCGGTCGGTCCGACCCGGGGCTCACGGTCCTCGACGCGGACTTCGGCCGGCCCTCCCGGGAGACCCCGTTCTCCCGGACGTTTCCCGATCGTTTCGAGGACGTCTCGGTCTCCGACCCCGCCACGGCTCGGACCTCGGCCCGTCGGGCGGCCGAGGGTCGCACGGTGGTCGCCTGGGGGCTCGCCACGCTGATCGCCGGTCAGGGCTACCTCGAGATCCGCGAGTCGATCTGCCGGCCCCGCGCCCGAGTGCGGTTCCTCTCCGACCCCATGACGCCGTGGCCGACACCGGCCGGACCGTCCGAACCGATGGTCGAAGATCTCGGTCTCCTGCGGGGTCTTCCGGGGATGACCGTCCTGTGCCCAGCCGACCCCGCGAGCGCGGCTTCGGCGCTCCGGGCGGTCGCGGCGCTCGATGGTCCGGCGTACGTCCGGCTCGTTCGGGAGGATGCTGGGAGCATCACCGACGGCGTGGTGGAGATCGGCCGGGCGCGCGAGCTCCGTCCGGGCGCCGACCTCACCGTCGGAGCCATCGGGGGGGCGGTCGCTCGAGCCCTCGAGACCTCCGACGCGTTGGCCCGCGTCGGGGTCGGCGCGCGCGTCCTCGACCTCGCTTCGGTCAAGCCCCTCGATGTGAAGGCGGTCTTGCGGGCCGCCCGCGAGACCGGAGCGATCCTGACCCTCGAGGAGCATTCGGCCATGACCGGGCTCGGTAGCCTTGTGGCGGCGTGCACTTCGGAGGAGTACCCGGTGCCGGTCCGGCGGATCGGGGCGGCCGATCTCTTTCCCGGGGCCGGATCGGCCCCGGACCACGACGACCCGTACGGTTTGGCGCTCGACCACTGCCTCGAAGAGGCCTACGAGCTACTCCGGGCACGGGGCAAGGTTCAGTAGGGCGAGGGGCTCGGGGGGAGCGAGGGCCAAATGAAGCTATTCCTCGACACCGCGAGCCTGACCGACATCCGAACGAT
This sequence comes from uncultured Thermoplasmata archaeon, assembly GCA_963696985.1. Lineage (GTDB taxonomy): Archaea > Thermoplasmatota > Thermoplasmata > Lutacidiplasmatales > UBA184 > Lutacidiplasma. The sequence goes on from CAVOMG010000001.1 coordinate 727,637, forward strand.
GTGGGAGGTGGGGATCCTCGACGGGGTCACCACCAATCCGAGCCTGGTCGCCAAGGAGGGTCGACCGTTCGAGACGATCATCCGGGAGATCTGCGCGCTCGGCGTCCCTTCGGTCTCCGCCGAGGTCGTCGGCACGACCGTCGAGCAGATGCTCGCCGAGGGTCGCCACCTCCGCGCGATCCATCCGTCGATCTACGTGAAGTGTCCGATGACGGTGGCCGGTCTCCAGGCGACGAAGCAGCTCGCCTCGGAGGGGACCCGGGTCAACATGACCCTCGTCTTCAGCGCCAACCAGGCGCTCTTGGCCGCGAAGGTCGGCGCCGCCTACGTGAGCCCGTTCATCGGCCGGCTCGACGACCAGAGCGAGAACGGCCTCGAGCTCGTCGAGGACATCGTGAAGATCTACCGGAACTACCAGTTCAAGACCGAGATCCTGGTGGCGAGCGTGCGGCACCCGGTCCACGTTCTCGAGGCCGCGAAGATGGGGGCGGACATCTGCACGATGCCGATGGCGGTGATGGAGAAGCTCCCGCAGCACCCGCTCACCGACATCGGGCTCGCCCGATTCCTCAAGGACTGGGAGAAGGTTCCGAAGGGGTGACGCCCCAACCCGTCCAGGTGGCCCCCCTCGGGCGACCGCCAGGGGTGCTCGCGTGAGCGATCCCGCCGAACCGCTCGTGGAGCGCTACCTTCGCCTCACGACCGAGGCGCTCGAGAAGGTCCGAACCGTCCCGCCGGCGCGCTCTTTCTTGATCGGGGCCGCCGAGGACTTCGTCGGGATGGCCCGTTCCTACCTCGCCGATGCCCGCCACTTCCGGGCTCAGGGGGACACCGATCGCGCGCTCGCTGCGGCGAGCTACGCCCACGCCTGGCTCGACGCGGGCGTCCGGCTCGGGCTGCTCGATGGAGGGGAGGACGACGTCCACTTCACACCGTTCCGCTGATCGGGTCCGGTCGGCCCCGCTCCTCCCCGAGCCGACCGTCCGCTCGATCGAAGCCCACCTTCGGCGTCGAGAGCGCCGTCGGGACGACCTCCATGATTCGAGCCGCCGGCTGCGCCGGACGGCCCAGGGGATCATGGCCCGGATCCACGAACAACGGCCGGTGGCGGCGGAGCTCTCGCGGCTCAAGCGGGATGCCCGGGCCCTCGCCCGAAGGATCCGGGGCGAAGGCGGATCGGACCGAGGGCTGGCGCACGATGCGCTCCAGGAGAGCGTCGAGGCGATCCTTCTCGACTGCGTCGTCCGGGGGAGGACGTTCCCCTCCCCCCGGGCTTTGGGCATCGAACCCGAGGAGTACCCTGAGCGGAGTGGGGGACCTCGTCGGGGAACTGCGAAGGCTCGCGCTCGCGTCCCTCTCGGAGGGGGACGTCGGCGGGGGCCGGGTCCGGGTCCGCGAGATGGAGGAGCTCTTCCGCACGCTTTTGAGGTTCGAGGGCCCTCGCGCGATCATCTCGCTGAAACCGAAGCAGGACTCCGCCCGGTCCCTCGTCGAGAAGACCCGGGGCGACGTGGCGCTCGCGGAGGTGCTCCATCGGGCGGGCGCCGGTCGAGCGGCCTCGGAGGGGCGGGCGTGACGGAGCCGCCCCGGAAGATCGGGGTCATCGGGGGATCGGGAATCTCGGAACTCTTCGAAGGCAGCGGGATCCGGCGCCATCGGGTCGCGACGCCCTGGGGCCCGCCCTCTGCCGAGGTGGAGTCGGGTACGATCTCGGGGGTCGAGGTGCTCTTCTTGCCCCGGCACGGTCCGGGTCACTCGATCCCGCCGCACCGGGTGAACTACCGGGCGAACGTCGATGCCCTCCGGTCCCTCGGGGCCGAGACGATCGTGACCGTGAGCAGCGTTGGTTCCCTCCGGGAGGACCTGCCTCCGGGGACGTTCGTCCTTCCCGACCAGTTCATCGACCTTACGAAGCAGCGCCCAACGACCTTCTACGATGGGGGGCAGGTCTTCCATGTCTCCCTCGCCGACCCGTTCTGCCCCCGCCTCCTCCAAGCGGCGGCCGAAGCGGGCCGCCGAACGGGGAACCCGTTCGCGGAAACCCGTCGGTACGTATGCATCGAGGGACCGAGGTTCTCGACGCGAGCGGAGTCGCGCTGGTATCGCACGTTCGCCGACGTCATCGGCATGACCCTCGTCCCCGAGGTCACCCTCGCCCGGGAGCGCGCGCTCTGCTACGTCTGCCTCGCCATGGTCACCGATTTCGACGCCTGGTCGGAGGGGGCCGTGGTGGCCCACGAGATCACCCAGACGATGCTCAAGAACGTGGGCCGGATGCGTAAGGTGCTCGCCGAGCTCCTTCCCTCGATCATCGGCCCGCGCACCTGTCCCTGCCCCTCGGCGCTCGAACACGCCGCCCTCTGACCGGGCGGAACCCGATCGGAACGCCCCCTCGAAGGTCATCGTCGGTACCGTCCCCCCCCGCCGAAGTTGGATGCCACTAAAAATTAGGGTATACCATATATATTCACGGGGGATCGTTCCACCATGGAGACGCTCGGACGACTCACCCGCCGCCAGGTGGAGACCCTCCAAGGGATCGGGCGTCGAGAGACCGAGGAACGGGGCGTCCCGCTCAAGACGCTCGCCGAGACCCTCCGGGTCCGCCCACCTTCGGCCCTGGCCCACCTGACCCAGCTCGAGGCGCTCGGCCTCGTCACTCGCTACCGAGGGAAGACCCGGTTGAGCCCGCGCGGTCGGTCCACCCTCGTGGAGTACCAGCGCCATCACCGGATCGCCGAGAACTTGTTCAGCCAGCTCGGGCTCCCTCCCGACGACGTCTGCGCGGCGGCCCGAGAGGTAGATCTCGCGATCTCTCACCGGACCATTGAGCGCCTCTGCGAGGCCGAACGGCACCCGGCGGTCTGCCCTCACGGTGAAAGCATTCCGCCCTGTTCGCGGGGGCGGTAATGCCCGCGGGCACCTCCGACCCATCCCCGGAGACGTCGCGGCCGAAACTTACCGCGACGCCGAAAGCGACTCCCCGACCCCGATCGGGCGTGGGACTCTCATCGCGCGCTTTCGCTGTCATCGTGGCCATCGTGGTGGTTGCGGCCGGGACGCTGGTCGTGCTCCACCTCGTCGACTCTGGGGGGGCGGGGACCGGGCCCGGCGAAACTGGGTCCACCGTCCAGATCGTCGCAGCCGAGAATTTCTGGGGGAGCCTCGTCTCGCAGCTCGGCGGAGCCCACGTCCAAGTCCTGAGCGTCGTCTCGGACCCCAACGCGGACCCGCACGAGTACCAGTCGAACACTTCCGACGCGGTAGCGATCGCCAACGCGAGGTTCGTCATCGAGAACGGAGCCGGGTACGATGACTGGTGCTCGCAACTCGTCGCCTCGAGCGACCAGGCGGACCGGACGGTCCTGAACGTCGCGAACCTGCTGGGAGCCCCCGCCGGAGCCAATCCGCACTTCTGGTACGGTCAGGCGAACGTGAAGTTGGTAGTCGCAGCGATGTATTCGGACCTCGTCGCGATCGACCCGGGCGAGGCCAGCTACTTCCAACAGCAATACGCCACGCTGAACGTCTCCCTTGCCTCCGTCTGGAGCTCCGAGTCGTACATCGATGTCCACTGGGGAAACGGAGCGACCGAGGTTGCCTCCACGGAGAGCATCTTTGTCTACATGGCGAACTCCACCGGACTCGACCTCGTCTCCCCTCCGGCCTTCATGGACGCCGTGGCGGAAGGGGACGATCCTCCGACCCAGAGCGTCACCCAGTTCCAGGACCAGCTCGAGAGCGGCCACGTGAGCGTGCTGGTCTACAACGAGCAGACGGTCACCCCGCTAACCGACGAGATGAAGTCGATCGCGGTCCAGCACAACGTCACGATCGTAGGGGTGACGGAGACGATCCAGCCACCGAACGAGACGTTCCAGTTCTGGATGTCGGCGGAGCTCGCCGACCTCACGAACGCCCTGAACGGCGGTGCCCTCAGCCAGTGAGAGACGGTCCCCCGGCCCCGGGACCCTCCTCGCTGGCCGGCGAGAGCGGCCCACCGGTGATCGCGGCGCGGGGCGTGGAGGTAGGCTACCAGGACCGAACGGTCTGGCGTGACGCGACGTTCTCGATCGGCCCCGGAGAGTTCCTGGCCGTGATCGGCCCGAACGGGGCCGGCAAGACGACCCTGTTCCGTCTCCTCCTTGGTCTCAATCGCCCGAGCGCCGGCACCCTCTCGATCTTCGGCGAGCCCCCGCGGCGAGGGAATCCGAGGATCGGGTACGTCCCCCAGCGCCACACGATCGATTACGAAACGCACGTCCGCTGCTTCGAGCTCGTCCGGCTCGGCGCTTCCGGCCATCGCTGGGGGTTCCCGATCCCGAGCCGCCATGAGACCGAGGCCGCCTGGCGTGCGCTCGAGCAGGTGGGCGCCACGGAGCTTGCGGGCAAACCGCTGGGAGCGCTTTCGGGCGGGGAACTCCAGCGAATCTTCCTCGCGGAAGCCCTCGTGAGCGATCCGAACGTCCTGCTCCTCGACGAGCCACTCTCGAACCTCGACCTTCGCCGCGCGAAGGAGCTCGTCTCGCTCATCGCCCGGGTCGTTCGGTCCCGCAAGGCCGCAGCGCTCCTCGTCGCGCACGACATCAATCCGCTCATCCCCTACCTCGACCGGGTGATCTACGTCGCCAACGGACGCGTGGCGGTCGGGCGGCCGGCGGAGGTCCTGACCTCCGAACGTCTGACCGAGCTCTATGGGGTTCCCGTGGAGGTCCTCCGGGACTCTCGGGGGAACTTCGTCATCGTCGGTGAGGAGGATCACGCTGAGGGGCAGATCGTCGGAGGCTCGGGCCACCATGAGGGAGAAGGCGAGGCGGACGACCCGCTATCGCCGGAAGCGCGGTGGTAGCGTTCAGCCCGGACATCATCGGGGACGTGGAGCAGATGCTCCGGTACGCGTTCATGGTCCACGCCTTCGAGGCGGGGGGCCTGATCGCGGTCGCCGCCGGCTTCGTCGGCTACCTCGTCGTGCTGCGACGTCAGTCGTTCGCGGCTCACGCTCTCGCCCACACGGGTTTCGCGGGGGGTGCGGCGGCGGTCCTGCTCGGGATCAATCCCGTGGTGGGGCTCCTGGCGTTCACGAGCGCGAGCGGGGCGGGGATGGCCGTGCTCGGGCGGAGGGCCTCGCAGCGGGACATGGAGACCGGGACCGTGCTGGCGTTCATGCTCGGGCTCGGGTTATTGTTCGTGAATCTCTACCGGGGAGGGAACGCGGACGAGGTCTACTCCCTCCTCTTCGGAGAGATCCTGGGGATCAGCAGCTCGGCGGTCCTCGTGACACTAGTCGCCTTCCTTCTGATCGCGGCGGTCTGCGCGATCGTCTACCGGCCGCTGCTCTTTTCGGCCCTCGATGAGGACGTCGCCGAGGCGAAGGGGATGCCGATCTTCGGCCTCGGTCTCGCGTTCATGGTCCTGGTCGCGCTCGCGGTCTCGATGGCGATCCAGGTCGTGGGGGTGTTGCTGATCTTCTCGCTCATGGTCACCCCGGCCGCGATCGCGATCCGCCTTTCGAACCGACCGCTCGTCGCCGTCACGATCTCGGTCGTCGTCGCGGTCGCGGCGACGTGGCTCGGCCTCTTCAGCGCCTGGTACGAACCCTACCCGGTGAGCTTCTTCATCACGAGCCTCACGTTCGGGCTCTACCTCCTCGTGCGGGGCATCGAGTGGCTGCGGCATCGCCCGGCGCCCCGACCCCAGCCGGCGCGCTCGGACCATTCGATCGCGGCGGCCGAGGCGGACTAACGATCTTGGAACCGGGTCGTAGGGTTCCCCGGCGGAGATCCGAAGGCCGGATCCGGCGCGCTACCGAACGACGCCGCGGCGGACAGTGATCGGGATCACGCCGGCGGCGTACTCGAGCTCGGCGATCTCCACGGGATCGACGAGCGTCATCGGAACATCGAGAAGGATCGGCGCGCCGAGAGAGACCTGGAGCGCGCGGGCCCCGAGGATCCGGGCGCGCTCGAAACGAGTGAACTCCGGTTCCGATACGTCGGTCGTTCCGGGAGTGGCGTCCGACAAGGTCCCAACGAAGGCGGCCGAATCCGTCGCGGCCGTCAAGGGGTCGGCCACTCTAGGCATGCTATATACCCTTTACGAGGAGCCGAGTCGTCTCCGGGAACTATATTCGGCGCCGCCGGGGCGTCTGCCACCTCGAACGAATCACCGTCGAGCCAATCGCCTTCAAGGAAAGTGTTCTACCCCGCCGTTCCCCGGATTCTCAGAAGGGTTCCATCGTCGGCGGGTCACCAACCTCGATCGCGACGTCCCGTGAGCCTCACGGAGGATCGCGCGCCCGAGTACCCAAGAGACCCCGGAAGGGTATCCAAAGGCAAGTTCTCCAAGTCTCTGTGTTCGCTTCACTCGGCTGACCCTGCCTTCTTCGCTACGATCCGTATCCTCGGAAGACCTCGAACAGGATCCGAGCGGGGCTGACGCCCAGGCTCTGCAGCAGGCGGAAGGTCCCCTGGACCATGCCGGGCGTACCGGAGACATAGTAGGTCGGCTCGGACAACCCGCGCGAAGCTTCGGTGAGGAGCTGGGCGTCGATGCGTCCCCGGCGCCCGACCCAAGACGACACCTTCGCGGGCCCGGTCAGGGTGTGAAAGACTTCGAACCGAGGATTCTTCCGGGCCAGTTCTTCGAGGGCCGCCCGATAAGGGATCTCCTCCTCGTTCCGGTTGGAGTAGACCAGGCGCACGTCGAGCGGGAGCTGCCGGTCGGTAGCGTACTCCGCCATCCCCTTGAGCGGGGTGATCCCGATCCCCCCGGCCACCAGGACCGCCGGGGACGTTTCGTCCAAGACGAAGTGCCCATAGGCCCCGTCCACTTCCGCCACGTCCCCGGGCTTGAGCGAAGCGAACGCCTCCTTCCACGCGGAATCCGTGACTCGCGCTCCGAATTCGAGGTAGGGCCGCGTCGGGGAGCACGCGAGCGACATCGGGTACTCGATCGGACCCTCGCGGGTCGAAAGTTCGAGCCCGCAGAATTGCACCGGCGCGAACTCGAATCCCGGTGGCTTCTCGAACTTCACGCCGTGCACGGCCGGTGTCAGTTGGGTCGACGCCAAGACCCGAACACGCGCGATCACGACCCGATCTCGTCCCGAGGGAATCGCCGGGGTGATATAATGATTAAGTGCTTAGCGATTTGGTCCACCATGAAGCCGAGATCTGATGCGGATTCCAGCGGCCGATCGAAGCGGCCCTCCCGGAGGAGACCGAACCGAACCCTGGTCGAGCAAGTGCCCAGGGCGCTACGAAGCGCCAATCGAGCTTTGAGCGCCCGGTTTCGGGGCTCCCTGGTGCGGGAGGGATTGTCCTTCAGCCGTTTCGTGATCCTCCGCCTCCTGGTGTTTCGAGGGCCGGCCACCTCCAAGGCCCTCGCGGGGTCCCTGGGAGTCACCACCGCCAACATGCCGGGACTTATCGACCGCCTTGAGACGGACGGTTTGGTGACCCGTACACGGAACCGGAGGGATCGACGCGAAATCCTCGTCGAGGCGACTCCGAAGGGTCGCAAGATCTTCCTCCGTCTGCGGGATACCGCAGTGGCCGGGTTGATGGAGGCCTTCGAAGGGTGGAGCGAACGGGAGCTGCGCGCATTCGTGGAAGCGCTCAAGAGATTCGCCGGTCAGCGACAGCTCGGGGAACTGGTCGAGCTCAAGGTGCTCCCTTAGGCCGTACGCTGCCAGTGTGCGTGTGAGCGGGCCATAGACGGCAGGCCCACCCGGAGTACCTGCCGCTCGGAGCGGTAGTGTGTTTCTCGAGGAGGAGCGCGACCGGGTCCCTTTGGTCGATCGGGCTGCGACCGGGCCGCGACAAGTCGACGGCGAACCGGGGCATACGTCGCCCGGGCCTTACCGGGTTGTGGGCGGGACCCCAACCGGGGGGACCCTGCGAGCTTCGAGGGACGCAACTTTTTTGGCTCGCGGGAGCTCCCCGCACCGATGGCCGGTGGGGTCCGCCGCCGGTTCCTCGTCCGGCTCATCCATCGCGCTTGGCCCCTGTTCGCCCTGTTCGGCTCGGTGTGGGCCTCCGCCGCGATCGGATTCTACTACTACCAGGGCCACGTCTCCTTCTTCACCGCCGCCTACTGGGCGATCGTCACCCTCTCCACGACGGGGTACGGGGACGTCGTCCCGACGACGACCGATGCAAGACTTTGGACGATACTCATCCTGATCTTCCAGCTCTTCCTACTCGGTTATCTGGTCAGCGTGGTCAGTACGATCGTGTCGGAGGAGGCCCAGCACCGGGTCCTCGGGACGCTCGGGACCAATCTCAAGGGCCACATTGTGGTCGTTGGCTACTCCGCGGTGGGCCGCGCCGCGGTGCGGGAACTCCTCGCGGAAGAGGAGAAGGTCGCCGTCGTGGTAGAGAACCCCGACGAGGTGGTGAACCTCCGGAACCTCGCGCCCGAGAGGCAGCTCTTCGTCACGTACGGCTCTCCAACCGACCTCAACATTCTCAACCGCGCCAACGTCCCGGCAGCCCTCTCCGTGATCATCTGCACCTCCGACGACACGACCAACCTCATCGCGGCGCTCAACGTCCGGAACATCTCGAAGTCGATCCGGGTGGTGGTCTCGGTGCGGCAACCCGAGCTCAAGGAGACGCTGAGCGCCGCCGGAGTGACCTACGTCGCCTCGCCCGGGGACATGGGCGGCCGTCTGTGCGCCGACGCGGCGTTCCGACCCGAGGTGGCTCACGCCATCGAAGCCCTTACCTCCACGAGCCTGGGCGCCGACCTCCAGGAGTTCCTCCTCGAGAACGGCACCCCGATCTCCAACCAGACGCTCCCGGAGGCCGAGCAGCTGATCCGGAGCCGATCCGACTGCCTATTGATCGGTTACGCAAAGCGGGGGCCGAGCGGGGAATACACGACCACCATCAATCCCCCTGCGTCGACCCGCTTGCAGCCGGGCGACGCCATCCTCATCGTCGGGAACCTCCCGAACCTTGGGCGCTTCCGTCGCTGGTTCGGCAAGGAGCAGGGTCGGTAGGGCGGCGGGGCTCAGGGCCCGGGGGCCGCTGTCGGCTTCTCGAGGACGTGCCGGACCACCCACCAGCCCGAGGCGTCCGGTCGACGGATCCACGTTCGCTGGCTTACGAGGGTCGACCATATCGCGGGGGTCATGGCGAGCGAGCGTCGCCGGAACCGACGGAAAGGGCCCGCTCTCGGATACGTCAGGAGCGCCCGGCCCCCGGGCTTCAGGATCCGCCACGCTTCCGCGAGCGCCCCGGCCTTGTCCCAAAGACAGCAGAGGAGAAGCGACATCAGGACGCGGTCGACGCTTTCGGTCGGGATCCCGGTCGGGTTCGCCGCGGAGCCCACGAAGAACGTGACCCGTGGGTCTCCCGGGGATCGGCCGCGGGCGATCTCGAGGTTCTCCTCGTCAATATCGACGAGGTAGAGGTGTCCTTGGGGTCCGATCCGATCGAGGATCTCGGCCTCGAAGTATCCCGGTCCTGCCCCGAGGTCGGCGACCGTCTCGCCGAAGGCGACCCCGAGTAGGTCGACCTCGATCCGGGGCGGCGCCCAACGCCGCCGGAGCCGGTTGTCGATCCCCCGCGCCCAACACCTCCGGTCCCGGGGGGTCGGGAGGACCTTCAACTCCGAGGGTGGGGCCAACTCGACCTCCTCGGGAACCGCACCGGGCGAGGTTCAACGACGATCGGCGACCCGCGAGATCGCGGTCGTGCCCGAACAGCCACCCAGGGGGCGGCCCCCCGGGCGGAAGCTCGCAGGTGATACGATCGGAGGCGAAGCAGCGTCCGTCCTCCGATGCGACTCACGTCCCCCATACGCCGGACGGACACTTGGCGGGGACGGGAGTCCGCGACCGGCCGAGCGACTCACGGTGCGGCCCGCTTCAGGTACCGGCCTCGGAGCGAAAGGGCGACGACGAGGCCGACCGCGATGATCCCCAGCATCAAGGTGAAGGTGCTGTCGTAGGCGCTGACCTCCGCCCCCGGGAGCGCCCGAAGATAGGGAAGGCAGCTCGGGATGGTGGCCGCCCCCGAGCCGTTGCAGGCCGGATCCGGCAACGGGTCCAGGGCGTTGAATCGGGAGGTAGCGTACGACGCGAGAATCGAGAGCCCGACCGAGCCCCCGAGCGATTGCAGGAACTGGACGAGCCCGCTCGCCTCCCCCACATCCTTCGCCTCGACCTCGTTCTGGACGGCGAGCACGAACACCGGGAAGGTGAGCCCGATCCCGAATCCGAGCGGGATCAACGGCAAGACAACCCCGCCCGTCGGCAGGAATCCGAACGAGAGGGTCCAGGTCGGGGTCGTGGCGGTCAGCCCGCGCAACAGGAAGAGCCCGACAAGGGAGATGATGAGACCGGCCCCGACCTGGACCCGGTAAGGAATCCGGGCGAGGAGTTGCCCCCCAAGGGCAGCGCCGACGACGAGGGGGAGGACCAGGGCGTACAGGACATCCCGCACCACGTCGGCCGAGCTCGCTCCGGGCGGGGTGAGCGCAATCCCGACGACGAGGGAGACGAACGTGGCGAGGGGGAAGAAGACGGCGCCGACGAGGAACGTCGTTCCGCCGCACGCCGCCACGATTCGCTGCGAGAGGAGGCGGAGCGGCACGAGCGGTTCGCGGGCGACCCTAAGCTCCCAGTAGACGAAGACCGAGGCGATCAGGATCGAAGCGATCAGGAGACCGAGGACCCGAGGGTCGGTCCAGGCCCAGCCCGCCTCGGAGACCTGGATGAGGGCGTACTCGAGGGCCCCGACCCATCCGACCATCAGTGCGGTGCCAGCCACGTCGAACGGACGCCGGACCGCCGGGCGAAGCGGCCCCAGAGCGTACAGGAGGGTGACGGCCCCGACGAGGCCGACGGGGAGGTTCACATAGAAGACCCACCGCCAGTCTGAAGTTGTCGATGATCGCCGAGCCGAGGAGCGGCCCGGCGACCGTGGCTATGCCGAAGACACCGGACAGAAGTCCGGTGATTCGCGCCCGGGTCTCCGGCGGGAAGGAGACCGCGACGATCGCGATCCCGACCGGGAAGAAACCCCCGCTGCCGAACCCCTGGACCGCCCGGAAGGCGATGAGCTCGGGGAGCGACTGGCTGAGCCCGGCAAGCATCGAGCCGGCGATGAAGACCGCGAGGCCCCCGAGGAAGACGTTTCGGCGGCTCCAGAGGTCGGAGAGCTTCCCGAAGATCGGGATCGCCACCGTCGAGGCGATGATGTAGGCGCTGACGACGAACGTCCCGCTGCTGGGCTGCCCGAACTCCTCGAGGATCTTCGGAAGGGCCGTGAGCACCACGAACTGGTCGAGCGCCCCCATGAGGAGCGCGAGGAGGATCCCAACGACCACGAGAAGTTCGAAGCGCCGGGACACCGAGGTCGGCTCCGAGGCCTCGAGGAGAGGACCCCGGGCCGACGGTTCCGGAGGTTCGCTCATCGATCGCGGACCCTCCCCGATTCGGGGCCCTCCGAATGCGCTCCGTTTATGAGCTCCCCCCTTCTTGGAACCCTACAGTAACTCCCCCGCGCGCGCCGAGGCCTGGCGGGCGGATCTTGTCCGCGCTACAGAACCATTATATCGGAATACCGATATCGGTAATTCGATATGTGGGGCCTTCGACGGAAGCGCGGCCTTCGGAACTTTGTCATGGCGATCCTGAGGCGGGGTCCTCGCAACGGCGCCGAGATCATGAACGACATGGAGGTGATGACCCACGGATGGTGGCGCCCCTCCCCGGGCTCGATCTACCCGCTGCTCGAGGAGATGGTCAAGGATGGGTCGGTCCGAAAGCGCGACGACGGTCGGTACCAGCTCCTCGCACTCCCGACGTTCGACTGGGGCTCCTACGGTCTTCAACCTCGCACTCCGGAGGAGGCCCTTCGGGAGATCTCGGGCCTCACCTCCTACCTCGAGGACCTCAAGCGCTCCACTCCGAAGTTCCCGGATCCGGTCAAAGCCGAGCTCGCCGAGGTCGCCGAACGCTTGCGCCATCTGAAGGACTGAGGTTCGACCGATGCCCGAACGCGGCTCGATCTTGGCCGAGGAGCTCGTCAAGGTCTTCGGCGGAGAGATCCGGGCGGTCGACGGCGTCTCCTTCGAGGTTCACCCCGGGGAGATCTTCGGCTTTCTCGGCCCGAACGGGGCCGGGAAGACGACGAGCGTCTCGATGCTCTCGGCGGGGCTTCGCCCCACTTCGGGCCGAGCTGTGGTCGACGGGCTCGAGGTGAGCCGGGACCCCGAGGAGGTGAAACGCCGGATCGGCGTGATCTTCCAAGAGTCGACCGCCGACGGGGACCTGACGGGTCGGGAGAACCTCGAGATCGCGGCGGGCGCCTACGGGATGTCCCGGGCCGAGGGACGCCACCGGAGCGAGGAGCTCCTCGAGAAGATGCACCTCGGCGACTCCTCCGAGCGCTACGCGAAGACCTATTCCGGCGGGATGCGACGCCGCCTCGAGCTCGCGGTCGGGCTCATCCATCAGCCCCGCGTCCTCTTCCTCGACGAGCCGACCCTCGGGCTCGATCCCCAAGGCCGCGCCGGGTTCTGGGGGTTCATCCAGAAGCTCCGCCAGGAGAGCGGGATGACCGTGTTCGTGACCACCCACTATCTCGATGAGGCGGACACCCTGTGCGAACGGATCGCGATCATCGACCACGGCAAAATCGTCGCCACCGGGAGCCCCACCGAGCTCAAGGACCGACTCGGAGGCGACATCGTCACGCTGAAGACCGCCACCGAGACCCCGGACGTGAGCGGGGTCCTCAAGGTGCTCCCCGGAGTGAGCTCGATCCAGAAGAAGGACGCGTCGTACCGGGTCAAGGTCGCGAACGGTGAGACGTTCGTCCCGCTCGCGGTGGAGGGGATCTCCAAGGCCGGGGTCGGGGTGACCGGGGTCTCCGTGAAGCGGCCGAGCCTCGACGAGGTCTTCCTCGAGTTCACCGGACGGGAGTTCCGGGAAGAGGAAGGACCGACCGCCACCGACCGCGCCGTGATGCTCCAACGGGTCCAGCAGAACCTCCGCGGGAGGCACTGATGCTGCGCGAGTTCGCCGCCCTCACCCGCCGCGAGTTCATCAAGCTCGCCCGGAACCCCCAGGCGATCTTCACCTCCCTCCTCCTCCCCCTGCTCTACCTGCTCCTCTTCGGCCAGGGATTCAACATCAACCCGACCCAGTACGTTCCGGCGGGCACACCGCCCTCGGTGGTCCAGGGGATCCTCGACGCCTACTTCCGGGGCGCGCCGAACTACTACTCCTACTTCACCGCCGGCATGGTCGGCTTCGTGGCGGTGACGTCGACCCTCTTCCTCGGGGCGAACGTCATCTTCGACAAGCTCTTCGGGGTCTTCAAGCGGACCCGGGGGACGCCGGCCCCTCCGCCGCCGTCTTCGGCTCGCGCCTCGTCGCGGGTTCGACCCAGCCGATCCTGCTCGCCCTCTTCGTCCTCGGTCTCGCCCTCCTCTTCAAGCAAGTCCCCGGGCTCCACGGGCTCGATATCACCGCGTCCGTTGGGCCCGTCGGCGTGGTCCAGGTCGTGCTCGCGATCGTCCTGCTCGCCCTCATGTTCTCGACCCTGTTCCTGATGTTCGGGGTGCTCCTCGAGGTCCCCCAGACCTACTTCGCCGCAGTGAACCTCCTCAACCTCCCGGTCCTCTTGACCTCGGATGCCCTCTACCCATGGGGGGCGATGCCGCCCTGGTTGCAGACGATCTCCCAGTACAACCCGGTCTCCCTCGCGGTGAACGTGATCCGGGAGACGTTCTTCGGCTCCTCGGCCTACCCGTACGCGCCCGGGATCTACCTCCTCGGTCTGCTCGCCTGGAGCGCCGTGATGATCGGGGTGGCGCTCGTGCTCGTCCGAAGGGCGCTCCGGCCGCTCGAGTGATACGACGTACAGGCCCTAGGGGGGCCCGGAAGGCTACTTGAGGCGCCCGGGCCATAGCGGGATCGTCGACCTCGGCGAGGACCGATGTGGCCCTACGAGAATCCCAGCCCCGGCACCCCCGAAACCTACCTGCTTCGCGCACGCCGGTGTACCTTCCGAGGATGGTATTCGCAGGTCGTCGCGCTGAGCCTGATCGTGGGAGTGATGGACGTTTGGATCTCGCTGTTCGTGATCGTCTCGACCGCATGTGTCTCGGGTGGGTTCCTCTTCCACCCCCCGACCCCATTCGCGGCACCACACCAGGTGTGCTCTCCGATCGGCGGACCTCCGTTCGGCTAGGGGCGAGGTTCACCGCCCCACGTCGCCCCCACTCCGGGGGATGGCTCGAGTCGCCTACTCGAAAGGTTCGGGTGCGGGCACCGGGATTTGAACCCGAGTTATAGGCTTGGCAAGCCTATGTGATAACCAGACTACACTATGCCCGCAGTCCGAGGGCGGTACGGCTCGTATTATTTTACAACGGCGCCCACTCGCGATGTTCGGTGAGCCCCCTGAGTAGCGGCCGCGCCCGGCTCGGGAGGGCGATCGTATCAATGAAGGCCGTCTTGGAAGCGGATGCTCGCGTGGCTGCCGTTGCAGAACGGCTTGTTCGCCGACGCCCCGCACCGGCAGAGCGTGACCCGGTTACGGACCTCGTACGGTGTCCCGCTCTCCGATTCGATCCGGATCCCTCCCCGGATCCAGAGGGGCCCGCTACACTCCATGACCGGGTCCTCGACGATCCCGATCGAGGGGGGGAGGTCCGGCTCGAGGGAAGTTCGCTTCCGCTTGTCGAAGACCACGAGACGGCCGCTCGGACAATGCGAGGCCTCGCGCTCGATGAGTTCGCGCGTCGCCGGGTCGTCCGATCGCTCGATGAGCGACCAGATCTTGCCACCGGGATCGCAGAACCTCGCGAAGGCGCACAGCTCCTCGGCATCCTGCAGGGTCACTGCCGGACCCTCGATCGTCTCCGCCTGGCGGGCGTAGGGCTGGCGGCTCGCGGTCTCTTGGCCCTGGAACTTCACTCTCAAGTGGGAACCGTCGCAGAACGGCTTGTTCTTCGATTGCCCGCAGCGGCACAGTTTGTAGGGCGTGGGGGTTTCGAACGAACGGCCCGGGGTCCAGTTCCACGACATGCCCTCTCGGTCGGGTTCGATCGTCTGGATCGTGAGCGGGACGGGACCGTACACCACATACGGGCCGTTCTCGCTGACGACGATCCTCGTTTCGGTTTCCGATGTGGCGGCCCTCGCCATGGCGGGCGAAGGCCGACCGGCTATTTTGCCTGCCCCGGTCCCATCGACGGGACCGGGGATGCCGCGGTGAACTGGTCTAGGCCGCCGGCGGCCCGCCGCTCGCGGGAGGCGGGGGGGGCATCGTCGGGGAGGGTCCAGTCGGGGGGGGCGGCGCCCCCGAAGCGGCCGGGCCGGTCGGCGGGTACGTCGGGCCTTCCTCCCACGGCGCGGGGCTAGAGGAGGCGCCCGAGCCCGGCTTCCGACGGGAGAGGTAGAGCGCCCAGCCGATCAACGCGATGACCAGGGCGATCCCGAGGACCACGGCGAGCCCGTAGAGCTCGTTCGTGGTCGAGGTCGACACTGCGGTCCCGGGCGGCGCGCTCGTCGAGTAGATCGAGATGTAAACCGTCACCGACGCGCCCGAGATCGTGAACTTCGCGCTCGAGGGGAATCCGGTGTAGCCGCTCGGGAACGTCACCGTGAACGGATAAGTCCCGTTCGCGAGCGAGAAGGTGAGGCTCGTCGTCGACGACGACACGGCGGTGCCGTTGACGCTCACCGACCAGGTCGATCCAGACGGCGCGCCGTTCTCCACGAACTCGACGGTGTACTTCACCGTCGTGAACACGATGCTGATCGTCACGGCCGAGGTGCCGACGGTCGTGGTCCCGCCTGAAGGGGCGGCGGTGTAGCCCGGCACCGGGCCCACGACGAACGGGTAGGCGCCCGCCGGCTCATGGAAGACGACCGTCGTGTTGGTCGAGGTGACCAAGCTCCCGTCGAGCTTCACCGACCAGGCTGTCCCCTTCGCGAGGTTCGACTCGGAGAACGTCACTGTCTGGCCGACGGTGTTGAAGGCGATCGAGATCGTCTGGTCCGACCCGATCTCGATCCCGGAGCCCGACCCGGGGGAGGGCGCGAACGCCCCGTTCGTCGAGGAGGCGCTGTAGGTGAACGCCGTGTTCGCCCCGTTCGTTTGGGCGAAGACGATGGGCGCGCCGGCGAGGGCCGACTCGGTCACGCCGTTCAGGGTGACCGACCAGACCGAGCCGCTCGCGAGTCCGGTCTCCGTGAAGGTGACGGTCGGGTTCGTCCAGGCGCGGATCAGGGGATACTGGTCCGTCGCGTTCGCGATCGTGTACGGGGTGTCGCCGATCCCGTCGGTGCCCGAGAGGTTCTGGAAGACGCCCGAATATCGGTCCGCGCCGGCATAGCCGGTCCAGTAGTTCCCGCCCACCGGGTAGGGGGAGTTCCACGTGCCCGAGGCGAGGTAGTTGCCCGACTGGGTGAACGCCGACGAGTTGAGGTCGTTATGGTCGAACGCCCCGAACTCCGAGTCATCGATGATGATCGCCCCGACGTTCAGGAGATCGTTCCCGACGAACCCGCCGAAGAGGTAGGATCCGTAGACGTAGACCTCGGTCGACCGGCTGAGGTCGTTCGCCGTCACCGAGCTCGGGTAGACGTAGTCATCGTAGTAGAGGTAAAGGGATTCGTAGGAGCCGCTCGCATTGTTCCCCGAGACCGAGAAGCCGCCGGGGCCGTCGAAGTACTCCACGTAGATCGCGGCGTCGTGCGCCCGTTGGACCGAGTTGCCCCAGATCATGTCGGGCCCGTATTCCTCATACGCGTAGATCGCGTAGTCGTCGCCCTGGGCCGTGTTGTCCGAGATCACGGACCCACCGTAAGTGTATTCGACGTAGATCCCGTAGGAGGAACCGGAGACGTTGTTCCCGATGATGGTGTTCCCCGCGTAGGTCTCGTAGAGGTAGAAGGCGGTCGAGGTGTTCGTGGCGGTGTTGTCGGTGACCGTCGCCGAGCTGTAGGTATAATCCGAATAGAGCCCGTACGAGCTTCCCGAAAGGTCGTTGTTCGAGACCGTAAGCGCGCCGTAGAGATAGTAGGTATAGATCCCGTAGTCGGTCGCGTTGCGGATGTCGTTACCGGTGATGGTCACCGACCCGGTCGCGGGTTCCTCGATGTAGACCGCGGTGTCCCCGGTGTAGGAGAGGTCGTTGTTCGAGACCTCCAAGGCGGCCTGGAGCTCGTAGGTCAGGATCCCGTACGTCGTGGAATTCGCGATATTGTTGCCGTTGATGGTGAGCGCGCCGTACTCGGTACTCGGCGTAGATACCGTAGGAGGCGTTGAAGAGGTCGTTCTGGCCGATCGTAACCGGCCCGTACTGTTCGTAGAGGTAGATCGCGTACTCGCCGTGGACCGAGGTGTTCGAAATATCGTTGCCCGTGACCGTGAGCGGCCCGTATCCGTATTCGACGTAGAGGCCATAGTAGTCTGACGCCATGTCGTTCCCGGTGAGGGTCAGGGAGCCGTACATGTCCGAAGAGTAGACCCCGTACTCGGAATCCGAGAGATCGTTCCCCGAGAGGAGGAGGTTCCCGCCTTCCACGACGTACGCGGCGTAGGTGTTCACCGCGCCCGAGACGTTGTTGTCCGAGAACGTCGAGTTCGCGCTATAGTAAGAGTAGATCCCGTACGAGGTTGCGCCCTGGACCTCGTTCCCCGTCGCGAGAAGGCCCCGGTCCTCGTAGTCATAGATCCCGTAGGTGGGGTCGGTCCCCACGTTGTCGATGAACTGAACGTTGGAGGAGTATTCGCTCCAGATCGGATAGGCCGCGTGGAGGGCGACGTTGTCGGTGGCCACGACCGAGAGGTCCTCGTCGAAACCGATGCCCGAGTTGGCCCCCGATTCAAACGAGGCGTTGTTGGCGGTCAGGTCGACATGCTGGGAGTCGATGATCTCGAAGCCGCTGCCCGCCTTGTAGCCGTTGTTGTTGGAGGCGGTCAAGCCGTTGATGCCCTCGGCGTAGAGCGCGTAGTTGGAGGTGCTCGCATTGCCCTCGAGGAGGTTGTCGTTCACCTGGAGGCCCGTCGAGCCGGTGAGGTAGATCCCCTCATCGCGCGTGGTGTTCGCCGAGTTCCCGGAGATCACGACTCCGGTCGAGTTCCAGACCGAGATCCCTGTGGCGCCGTTCGAGGCGGTATTCGAGGTGATCGAGACGCTGGAACTGTAGCCGACCCCGATCCCGGCCACGGAGGCCGGCACATCGTTCCCCTGGATCTTGGGTCCGATCGAGTGGGTGACCTCCACGTCGTACGAGCTGCCCAGGACGGGGTTCCCGTGGATGTTGACGGAGGTCGTGTTGTTCGCGAGGATCCCGACGGTGGCGTTCACGGACCGGAAGTTCTCTACGGCTACTCCGCTGGCGTTCGCGACCGTCACCGCCGCGCCGTCGCCGCCGGGCGCTCCCACCGTGTAATTGACGAGGTACCCGGCGCCGTTGAGCGTCACGCCGCTCGCCAGGTCCACGATCGATCCGTTGAGCTCCCCGGTCAGGGTGTAGACCTGGCCGCTCACGGAGATGGGGGCCGAGGGGTTGCTAAGCGTCCCATCCGAGAGGATCGTCACCACGCCGAAGCCCGCGCCCGGTCGGACGGAGGCCGGCGACGCCCAGCGGGCCGCCCCATCGGCCAAGGCGGCGGAAAAGACGAGTACGGCGATTATCGCGATCGACGCCCAGGCAGGGTCACTTCTCATTTCCACTCTCCTCAGTTACGGTGGGCCCAGGGAACCGGCGGAATCCTGAGGGTATATTCTTTTGGGTTGACTTCAATCCGCACTAATACGTGTTGTGGCCCCCAGGTCACCTCGAGGCTACCCGGTGGAAGCACGATCCCAGGACTCGAGGGAAACGTCTCGAGCGAACGGGCATCATCCCGTCGGTGACCCGGAGCCCTCAGTGTCGACCCCGAGCCGTAGCGCCGAGCAGCTCCGCCGGAACAGGAACGCTCCGATCAGGGTCGTCAGGATCGAAGTGATCAGGACCTCCCCGAGCATCTGCTGGGTGAGTACGCCCAGACCGAACCCGACCGCCCCGACGATCAGGCCGATCTCCCCTCGCGGGACCATCCCGGAGGCGATCGCCTGGGCCACTCCCCGATCGCCCGACCATCGACGGGCGATCGGGTAGATAGCGCCGAACTTGCCGAACACCCCGAACCCCGTGAGCAGGAGCGCGAGACCCACCACGGAGAGGTTCGTGAGGAGGCCGACGTTGAACTCGGCTCCGATGATGATGAAGAAGAGGGCTCCGAAGACCCCCTCGAGGATCGAGGTGAGCTCCCGGGTCCGGGGCCCCACGACGCTCTCGGCGATCGCGAGGCCGGCGATGTAGGCGCCGATGATCGGGGAGAACCCGAGGGCGAGGACGAGGGCGATGAGCCCGAAGAGGAGCGCGAACGGCAGCCCCTCGGCCTTGCGCAGCGGGGCGATCCGGAGCAGGCGGGGGAGGAGCACGACCGACGCGAGGAGCACGACGACCCAGGCGGTCACGTACTCGAACGCGGTTCCAACGATCGACCCGATCCCGGAGTGACCGGCGAGGACCGTCAGGGCCACCGAGAGGAGCACCAACGATACGACGTCGTCGAGGGCGGACGCGTTGAGGAGGAACTGGGCCCCCGGAGATCGGACCAATCGCTCGCTCTGGATGAGCGAGGCCGTCACGACGGTGCTCGTCGGGGCCACGGCGATCGCGATCAGGAGCGCCGAGTCGATGGGATAGATGAACGCGAAGACCACGAACGAGAGGGCGAACGTGGCCATCGATCCTGCGACCGCCGCCAAGACGACGAGCGGACCGGCGCGGCGCAACGAGGAGAACCCGCTGCCCAGTCCGGCGCTGAAGAGGATGAGGACGACCGCCAGGTCGGCGATGAGCAGCACGCCGGAGTTGACGAAGAAAAGCTGGAAGCCGAGCGCGCGGTCGATGACCCCGCCCAGGGCGAACGTCCCCAGGGCCATGCCGACGATGAGGTCGACCACGATCTCGGCGACCCCGAGCTCCTTCGCGAACGAACGGAGGATCTGGGCGATGGCAAGGAAGATGAAGATCTCGAGCAGGACGTAGTAGTCGCTCGGCTCGAGTAGGCCCATCGCGGCTCCTTGATTCGAATGGCGCTATACTACCTTGGTCGCACTGGCGACGGAGGGGCCAGCTCGCACCTACCAGCCGGGGTAGCCTCGCCCGAGGGCATCGGGGCCCCCGAACCGCTTGGCGAGGTTATTACGAGAGGGCGGGTCCTCCGAGGCGGTCATCCATGGGCGTTCCGACGGGGGAGGAGATCGTATCCACGATGGACGATCCGGGCGAACGAACCGGTGGCCCGGGGGCCCGGGATGACCGGGGCAGAGCCGCTCAAGTCGGGGGAGCTCATCCTGCTGCGTCGGAGCGCCCGGGATTCGCTCTTGCTCCCTTTGACGCCGGGATCCCAAGTGCTCGAGGGCCGGGGGGTGCTCGACCTCGGACCGCTCGTGGGGGCCGTGCCGGGCACCTCACTTCCCTGGGCTGGGGCCGAGTACCCGGGCTTTCCGACCCAGTCTATCGGACCGCCTGGAGCATCTGCGTCGGAAGGCGCAGATCGTTACCCCCAAGGACGCCCAGTATCTTCTCTTCCTCGCCGGGATCGGGCCGGGGTCGAGGGTCGCCGAGGCCGGGGCGGGGAGCGGCGCTCTCACCCTCGTCCTCGCCCATGCGGTCGGGTCCACCGGAAGGATCGTCTCGTACGACCGGCGGCCGGATTTCCTCGAGGTCGCCCGGGGGAACGTGGCCTCGGCGGGCTACTCGGACCGGGTCGAGTTCCGAACGCGGGACGTGACGGAGGCTGGTCTCGATGAGACGGAGCTCGACGCCGTGGTCCTTGACCTCGCCGAGCCCTGGAGCGTCCTGGCGGCGGCGCGCTCCGCGCTTCGGTACGGGGGGTACGTGGCCACGTACACCCCCACCTACAACCAGCTCGAACGGACGGTCCAGGGGCTGCGCTCGAACGGTTTCGAGGAAGTTCGCTCCCTCGAGCTCCTCGAGCGGGAGCTCCACGTCGGGGCGGGCGGCACCCGACCCGAGTTCGAGATGCTCGGGCACACCGGATTCCTAGCGTCTGGTCGGAAGGTCTGATCCGCCATGGTCAACGCCGCCCTTTCGATCGGTGCCGCGGTCGGCGTCCTCCTTTCGGCCGGATTCGTCTACTGGCAGGTGGGCCGGTACGCGGCCCCCCAGGTCCCGGAGAGCCGGTTCGACGAGCGCAAAGAGATGTTCGGTTACACCGCCGGCCTCTTCGTGGGGATCCCGCTCGTGGTCCCGTTCCTCTTCCTCCTCGCCGCCATCCCGCCGTTCGACATCGGGGGGATCGCGCTCTACCTCGCACTCCTCGTCGCGGGCACCGCGCTCGCCCAATGGGTCCTCCTCCGAAGTGCCTATTTCGGGCGGGACGGGGCGGGGCCGTTCTATGCCCTGGGTTTCCGCGCGGGGATCGCGGGGATCCTGATCCTCGCCTATGTGACCCAGGACCTCTCAGGGTCCAAGTTCACCGGGGAGGCGATCGGGGGGGTCCTCGCGATCTCGCTCGGGGTCCTGGCCCTCGAGACGGTCGCCTCGGTCCTGGGGCTCCCGAACCGGGTCGACCGGCCGGGTCGGAAGACCGGGCCCTTCACCGCGATCCCGCTCGAGGCCATCGGCTTCTTCATCCTCGGCCTCGCGGCCGGATCGGGGGCCCTCGTGGCGATTCTCGGGGGCCTCTTGATCACCGCGATGTCCGGGTGGCTCTACCGCTCGATCGCCCCTGCGAACCTCGGGGCCATCGCCCCCCCGCGTCGCGAGGCGGCCGAGGAGCGGTCGAAGAGCGCCTTCGGTCGCACCGACCAGCCGTAGCTCCGGCGAGGCCGGCAGCCCTGGGGCTCCGTCGCGAGGTCGGGAGGGTCGGCCGTTGACCTACGGGAGCGCGAAGTAGGGCAGCAGGTTGATCGTCAGCAGGATGAGCGCCATCAGGAGGACGGAGATGATCACGATGAGCAGGTTGCCCCGGATCCGGGCCACCTTCCCGTCGCCTTCGTCGCTCGAGATGGAGCTCCCCGGCATGAAGCCGTTCTGGAGGCGGAGCCCGGAAGCGCCCGCGATCCCGAACAGTCCGAGGACCCAGAGGATCTTGCCGACGAGGATCGCGTTCGCGGCCTGCGTGATGAAGCCGGAGCACCCGCTCGGGAAGCAACTACCGGGCACGCTGGCGCCGATTACGGCGATCAGCGTTCCGAGGAAGATCAGGATGATCCCGAGGAGCCGCCCCCCGCCCACCAGGAGCGGCACGACGTTCATTCGGGGCTGCGCCTCGAGCTGCCAAGGCCGGGGCGGCGGGACCAGCGGAGACGGCGGTGGGGGTGCGCCCATGCCCGAAAACACGCGGAGTCTGGGTATTAATGGATTCGCTTGGATTGACTCCGTCCCATAATTTGAGTTGAGGGGCATCGCGTTGCTCCCCCTCGTCGACTTCCACTGCAGCACCGTCAGGATTACTAGGGAGCGACCAAACTCCCCGGATGTCCCTCGACGACCGACTTTACGACGCGATTCGACGAGATGAGACGGGGTTTCTGCTCCAAGTCGCCGATCAGGCCCTCCTCTCGTTATCCAAGCCTCCCGGGTGGACTCGTCGCACGACCGCTGGCCGCCCTCGGAAGCGGGGTCGGGGTCGCCCCGAGACGTATGGCTGGGCGCCGATGGCCAAGGTCCTGCTCTTCCAGAACGCCCTGGACCTCGACTATCGTCGCATGGAGGGTTACCTTCGCTCCGCCCCTGAGCTGTGTAGGCGAATGGGGTTGCGTCGACCACCTTCGCGCAACACGATCTGGCGAGCGTTGCGCCGATTCCCGGAACCCTGGCTCCACCAGTTCAACGACGCGGTGCTGGCCGCCTTCAAAAAAAAGCGGGCCGACCTCGCCGCCGAACTCTCGGCGCGGACTCGACGGGGTTAGGCGAACACCGTCGGAGCGAGTGGCGAGCGTTCCGGGGCATGCGCCCCTGCCGACGACGACACTTCCGCAAGGCCCACATTGTCTGTGAGTGCCGATCGGTAGAGAAACCGATCCTGGCGTGGAAGCTCACGGCCTCTTGGCACGCAGACTCCCCCGAGTTCATCCCCCTCCTCGGCCAGATCCGTGGGCCGCTGGGAGACGTGTTGGGCGACTCGGCGTACGCAAGTAGAGCCAACGCCCAGTATGTGGCGGACCGCGGTGGGGTGCCGTACCTCAAGCCGAAGTCCAACGCAACTCCTCGGCCGAGCCGTCATCCGGCATGGAAGCACATGGTCCGCCTTTTCCAGCATCGACCGGCGCGGTTCCATGCCCGGTACCGGTACCGAGTCAATGTCGAGGGGAAGTTCTCGTCGACCAAACGGTGTCAAGGACCGTTCCTGAGAGCTCGACACATCTGGACCCAGCGACGGGAGTACGGTTGGCGAGTGGTCGCCCACAACGCCGAGCTGTGTGCGCGCTCGCGACTGCGAGTGACGCTGAGCTGACCGAACGTCCTGCCTCCATCCCAACGGCCATCTGAACGACTCGCCTGGGGTCGGGCATGCCCCGACGGGACGATCCCAAGCTCGAGAAGTTGATCGAACAGGTCTCGGTGGACTGCGACAGCGAGGCCGACGTGGCCATGGGACTCTGCTACGCGATGCAGGAGCACCTGAAGTTCCCCTTCTCCGGCACCGTGGTGGGCGAGGAAGTTGTCGTGAATGGGGTCGAGGAAGGAGAGGGGACGGAGATTGTCGGCCTCTGCCAGCGCAAAGGGCGGACCTACCGAGTTCGATTGGACGACATCACGGTCCGCCGTCGGCCGAAGGGTGCCGAGTGGATCGATGCATACTACCAATTCCGAGGGAAGCGCTGAGGGGGTCCGGCCGGTCAATTATGGGACGGAGCCGCTTGGATTCGAGCCGGGCCGTCGAATCCTCGAATCGGTAGCTTGATAACGGATGTCCGCTCCGGGCGATTCCGATGCCCCCCGAGGAGCCGGAACCGTGGAGCCGAAGGCTCCGGCACTTGGCCCGGGTGTACCGCGCGTTCCTGGCGATCGTGGTCCTGGCGGTCGGGATCCTGTTGACGGTGCTCGCCGTGGGGGATTACACCCCGCTCGCCCACTCACCGCCTTTCGATTCGATCAACTCGGTGACGGACCTCTCGGGCTCGAACGGGCCCAACTACAACCTCGTGTTCGTCATCGTCGGCCCGATCCTGGTCATCATCGGCGGCTACCTGGTGGGGGCGTACTACGACGCGCGGCGAAGGTTCGAGCACCTCATGCTCTCCAAGAGCAAGGCCGAGTTCCTCCGGAACCTGCCCGAGGTCGAGGACCTCCTCTGGGACCTGACGCCCACGGACGAGCAGCGCTACGAGCAGAAGAAGTCCGAGCTCAGGATCCGCCGCTGATCCGGCTACGTCGCCGGACCCCATCGTAATTAAGCGAGGGCGGGTCGGGCCCCCATGTCCGCCTCCGCACCGCGAACGGGCGCCGCGGAGTTCGTCCTCCGGCGGCTCACGAAGCCCGAGGAGTTCCGATCGGCCGAGGAGGTCGCGGAGATGGTGGGGGTTCCGGTGGGGGAGGAGCCAATCCCCACCCCGGTGCTCCGAACGATCCAGGATAACGGCGGCCTCGTGCTCGGGGCGTTCGCGGACATCCATCTCGCCGGCTTCTCCGCCGCCTACCTCGGCTGGGACGGGACGACGCTCTACCTCTACTCGCAGCTGACCGCGGTCCGCCCGGAGTACCAGAACCACCACGTCGGGCGACGGCTCAAACTGCGCCAGCGGGAGGAGGCGATCGCCCTTGGCCTTGGGGAGATCCGCTGGGCGTTCGACCCGCTCCTGAGCCACCAGGCATTCCTCTTCGTCCGCCGCCTGGGGGCGGTCCCGGACCGCTACTTCGTACATTACTACGGTCGCGGCCGGTCGACCGAGGAGGCGGCGGTCCCCTCCGACCGCCTTCGGGTGACCTGGAAGCTTGGCGATCCCCAGGTCGAGGCGCGGATCGCCGGATCCGCTCCTTCCCGCGAGGAGGATCTCGCCGCGTGGCGGGCCTCGAAACCCATCTTGGAGACCCAGGTCGGCGAACATGGGCTGCGCGCCCCCGTCTCGGTCGAGGAGCCCTCGGCACCGAAAGTCTCGATCGAGGTGCCGTTCGACCTCGCTCTCCTGCGGGAACACGAACCGGATTCGCTCCGCCCATGGCGGTTCGCCGTCCGCGATGCGTTCCGAAGCGCGTTTGACCTCGGGTACTCGGTCGAGGGGTTCTCCGTGGTGAGCGAGGAGCACGAACGCCGGGCGGTCTACTTGCTCGCGCCTCGACTGCCGACGGCGCCTCCCTCGGGCGACCCGCCCCCGAAGGTTCCAAAGTGAAAGGCAGATTATCGCCGACGCGCTCGGTAGGCGATGGCGACGGGGGGAAGGGCGAACCCGATGGCCGGGTCCCGTGTCATCTTTCTCTTGCCGGTCCTGGCGGTCGGCATCGGGATCGTGGCGGTCCTTCTCTCGGGGGGCGTAAGCCCTACGCCTCCCCCCACCCCATCCTCCGGTGCTGGAGGGGGGCTCCTTAACGCGGTGACTACCGAGGAAGCCGGCCTGATCACGATCGGACTCTTCGGCGGGGTCCTCGTCTACTGGACCGTTCAGCGCTTCCGCCGAGGCGTGCAGACGTTGCCCGCGCAGTTCCTGATCGGGGCCTTCGCGATCTTCTGCGTCGCGCTCGTGTTCCTCGCGTTGGTCCATCTGTTCGTCCATGCGGGCCCTCCCACCGGGCAAACTCTCGGCACCGGAAACCCGACGAACTCGACCGGGACCCACACGCCCGCGCTCGAGAACAATTCGACCGGGAACCTGACCGGGCCGTTCATCTCGCTCCCTCCGGGGTGGCCCTGGTGGACGCCGTACGCCGCGTTGGGGGCCGTCGGGCTCATCGTCGGGGGTCTCGCCGTACCCTACGCCTGGTCCCGGAGCCGGTCCATGCTCTCGGTCGCGGCGCTTCCACCGCCCTCCACCGCCCAGACGGCGGTGGGCGCGGCCCTCGATTCGCTCGACGGTTCGGCGGATCCCCGGACCGCGATCATCGCGATGTACGCGCGGTTGCTCGCCTCCGTGGGTGGCCGCGCCGGCCCCACCGACGCGAAGACGGCCCGCGAGCTCGCCCGCATCCTAGTCGATGGGCTCGGGGTGAGCCCGGGGGTGGCCGGGGAGCTCACCGCCCGCTTCGAGGAGGCGCGTTACTCGAAGCAGGCGCTCCGGGAGGATGCGGTCCCCCGGGCCCGGACGGCCCTGCGCCAGGCGCTCGACGAACTCTCGCGGCCGGTCCCCCGCCGACCATGAGGCACGCGGTCGCCTCGGTCGCGGGGATCGCGGTCGCCGCGCTCGGGATCCTCGTCTCCGTCGCGAGCCGCGACGTCCCGGTCGAGCTCGCAGCGGGAGCGGTCGCGGTCGTCGCGGCTGGACTGGTCGGGGCTCTCGGGATCGTCCCGAGCCTGGAGGCGCCCCGGCCCCCACCTCATGGCATCGAGCTCGACCCGATCTCCGGGATGCGGGGAGCGTTCGCGCGCCAGTCGCTCGCCCGGGAACAGGTCGTCTATTCAGTGCAGACCCTCGAGCTCGACTCGGGGCGGTCCTCGGGGGAGAGCCTGACCCCGGACCGGCTTCGGACGCTCCTCGGCCTCTCCCCGATCGAATTTCGCGCTTGGCTCGAATCCCGTTTGGACGCCCTCGAGCGGGAGACCTAGATGGAAGCCCCGTCCGCCCCGGTCCGGTTGAGGGGGGCCATTCGCGTCCGCCCGATCGCCCTTGGGCTTCTCACCTTGGGGGTCCTCCTTTGCGGGGTCGCGGTCGCGCTCCGGGATCCGGTCCTCCTGTTCCTCGCCGTCCCGATCCTCTCAGCGCCCCTCGCCGCGATCGCCACCATGCCCCGCGGCCCCGAGGAGCTCCGGCTCTCCTGGCGATCGATCGGCTCCGGGGCGGAGGTCCCGATCGAGGGGGAGCTCTCCGGCGCCGATCTCGATTCGGCCCGTTCGATCGCCCTCGAGTTCCGACGCCCCGAACCCCTCGTGGAGACGCGAGCCCCGGTGGTCGAAAGGGGAGTTGGCCCCATCCGTTTCCGCCTTTCGTGGCAGGCCCCGCACCCCCTCCTAGCGACCGTCCCGGTCCCGGTCGCCACGCTCGTCGACCCGCTCCGGCTCGTCGAACGGGGGCTTACGATCTCGGGAGAGCCGCTCGCGCTCGAGCGGTTCCCCCCAGAGACCGACCGGGTCGGCTCGGTTCGTCTCCGCCGCACGACGCCGCTCCCGGGGGAGGTCGCCTCGCGCGCTCGGGGCTCGAGCGGGGAGTTCTTCGGCGTCCGCTACGCGGCGCCCGGGGACTCCCCCCGGCAATTCAACTGGAGGGCGACCGCTCGGCTCGGCCGGCAGTGCGTGAACGAGTTCCTCCTGGATCGGACCGGGGACCTCCTGATCGTGCTCGACGCCCGTCCGACCGCGCTCGGGGCCGCCTACGACGAATCGCTGCTCGCGATCGGGCGGGCCGCCGCCCACGGGGTCGCCCTCGGCTTCCTCAAAGAGAAGAACCGGGTCGGGGTAGCGGTCTTCGGCGAGTACCTCGAAGGCCTCCCGATCGGGTCCGGGCGCACGCACCGCTTTCGGATCGACCGGCTGCTCGCGAACACGCATGTCGCTTCAGAGGCCGGGCCTCCCGAGCGGCTCGCGGTCGCCGTCCGACGCGCCTACCCGCCCGGGGTCTCCACGCTGGTCATCAGCCCACTGGCGGATGCGGATTCGTTCGAGATCCTCCCCCACCTGCGACGGCGGGGCTTCCCGACGTTCGTCCTCAGCCCCTCGCCCCTCCCGATGATGGCGAAGTGGTTCGATCCCGGGCCGGAGGGACACGCCCTGACCCGGCTCGTCCGCCTGATGCGCCGGGCCCGGGTGGGGCGCGTCTGGGAGGACGCGCCCATCCTCGATTGGGAGGAGTACTGGTCGCTCTCCGGGCTTCCCGGACTTCTCCGCGTTCCGGGCCACCCTCGAGGTTCGAGATGAGGATCTCCGACCGTCTGGGGAATCTCGCTCGCGGGATCGGCCCTCTGCTCCCGTTCGCCCTCGCGGTGCTGGTGCTCGCCGAGCTCGGGCGCTCCGGGGCGCTCGAGGAGATCGGGGGAGCGCTCGGGGCCATCGTCCTCGCGGAGCTCCTGCGTCGATCGAGGTTCGGCGCCCTCGGAGCCCTCTGGGTCGTGCCGGCCGTGCTCTCGGTCGCGGTCGTCGCCGTGCTGGCCGTCCCGACGATCCTCTCCGAGCTCCTCGCTGGGATGGCGGGGCTCGCGCTGTTGTACTGGATCTCGGGGGCACCGACCGGAAGGTCGGAACCATCGAGGCCATCCTCCGGCCTCCTCCTGCCCGCCCTCGCGGTCGCCCTCGCCCTCCTGGCCACCCTCTTCCTGCCGAGGGGGCCCGCGGAGTTCGGAGCGGCGAGCCTCCTCCTCGCGGCGATGCTCCTCGCCATCGGTTGGGCGATCTGGAGCGATGCCGGTCGTCCCGGGGACCGGTCGGCACGCTCATGAGCGAGGGGCGGTTCCCCCCGGACGGGACGCCACAGGCGTCGCCCGGTCACCGACGAAGGGTCCCTCTTGACCACCACGGACGGGTCGTCCGAGGGATGACGTGAGGACAACCCCGGTGCCCGATAGCCCCGGCCGGGGTCAGGACGCCGAGAGGGCCGGTCGGCCTACCGTGACGCGAAGCCGTTACGGCCGGGGGATATCGAAAGCCCCGTGGGGGGGACGGGCCGTCCGTCGGGGCCGCCGCCCGATCTCGGGAGCACCGACGGTCCGATCGGGGCGGGGGGATCGATTCCCCGCCGGTTCCCTCGCAAGAGTTATTCGAGCGGGGGGGTGAGAACGCCAAGTGCGCGCGGACGAGGCGAGGGCCCGGCTCGGCGAGGTCCGAGCGGCCGTGCACACCGCGGTGGTCGGACGGGACGAGGTCCTCGATCAGCTCCTCACGGGGCTCGTCGCGGATGGACACATCCTGCTCGAGGACCTCCCGGGCCTCGGGAAGACCTTGATCGCCCGATCGTTCGCCTCGGCCCTCGGGCTCTCGTTCACCCGGATCCAGTTCACGGCCGACTTGCTGCCGCACGACATCACCGGCGGGGAGGTCTTCGACGCCGCGCACGGCACGTTCACGTTCCGCCCGGGCCCGATCTTCACCCATGTGCTGCTCGCCGACGAGATCAACCGCGCTCCACCGAAGGTCCAATCGGCCCTGCTCGAGGCGATGCAGGAGTACCAGGTGACGGGCGATTCGGGGACGCGGCCGATCGAGCGACCGTTCCTGGTGCTCGCGACGCAGAACCCGATCGAGCTCGAGGGGACCTACCCGCTCCCGGAAGCCCAGGTCGATCGCTTCCTGATGCGACTCGCCGTGGGGTACCCGACGGCCGAGGAGGAGCGGACGATCCTCGCGCGGCGACGGCAGCGCCGCCAGGACGCGGTCGAGGTCCCGAAGGTCCTCGATGCGGAGCAGTTCCTCGCCATCCAGGCGGCGGCCGAGGAGATCGAGGTCGATCCCGCGATCGAACAGTACGCCGTCGCCCTCGTCCAGTCGACCCGCACGGACCCTCGCGCCGACGTCGGAGCCTCCCCCCGGGGATCGCTCGCGCTCTTCAAGCTCTCCCGCGCCCGCGCCCTTCTCGACGGACGGGCATTCGTGGTGCCCGACGACGTCAAGGCGAACGCCGTCCCGGGCCTCAGCCACCGCATCCTCGTCAAACCGGAGCCGTGGATCCGGGGGGTCCGCGGCGCAGACGTCGTGAGGTCGGCGCTCGAACGGACCCCGGTCCCGAAGGTCAATTGACCCGCGCGTGCGGCCGATTGGGCGCTTCGGTTCCGCTCGCGGGCGGTCCGGCCCGTTGGACTCAGGTCGGCAGCGGTCGGCCGTCGACCTCGACCCGAGCGCCGGCGTTCACGACCCAACCGAAGAAGTCGGAGCGGTTCTTTCCGCCGACGAACTGGTTCGTGCCGACCGAGACGAGCGCCGCCCCGAGCTCCGCATCCTCGAGCTGGGGGGTATCGTGGAGCGCCGGATTCAATCCGATGCTGAACCGGCCGCCGGTCCCGCCCCTTCGTCGCGGTCTTGTACGGCGTCTCGAACCGTTCTCCCCCGCGCTCGAACGAGTGGTCGACCAAGCGGCCCTTGCTGAACCGGAAGACGGCACCGGTCGCCTTGCCGTCGTCGTAGTAGCAGGTCCGGTTGCCGACGATGGTTCCCTCCGCAACGGTTTCGTCGAGCGCTACGCTGACGATCCCCGAAGGGAGCGTCATCATCGATCCGAACGGACGGCGGCTCTCGGCGCGGTCGATGACCCCCGCGAGGGTGCGCGGTGCGCGGTGGAGCAGGCCGAGCGTGAGATCGGTCCCGTGGTCGTCGGAGATCCTCAGGCGCTTCCCCCGGCGGAGCCTCTCGGATATCGGCTTCGCCCGGGCGGCGAGCGCCTTCGGGTCGGCGAGCGTACCGTCGACGATCTGCTTCCGCCAGGCCTCCTCGTCCACCCCGTAGACCTCGGAAAGGTTCGGGTACGGTCGTCCGACCTCGAGACGGGCGCCCCGCAGGCCGGCCTTCTTGGCCGCCTGGTACCATGCACTGTTGAACGCGAAGAGCTGGGCCTGGGTCTTCTCCGGGAGCGCGGCAAACCGGATCCGGTCCGCGGCGTTCCACATGTGGACGTACACGTCGGTCTTGGCGAGGGCGGCCCACTCGTGGGCCCCCACCCGGCCGAGGTTCTTTCCCTCGCCGTGGTCGACCGAATCCCAGGACCGATTCCTCGTCCTGGTAGAGGAGCATCGGTTCCGCCTTCAGCCGCCGGGCCTCCCGGGCGAACGCGTTGGCCCAAGGGAGAGTGTG
Organism: uncultured Thermoplasmata archaeon; assembly: GCA_963696985.1. Lineage (GTDB taxonomy): Archaea > Thermoplasmatota > Thermoplasmata > Lutacidiplasmatales > UBA184 > Lutacidiplasma. The sequence continues at coordinate 758,560 of CAVOMG010000001.1, forward strand.
GGTCCATCCCTCGATGATCACGCGCTCGCCCGGCCGGACCTTGAGGTTCTTCGTCAGCACCGCGCGGGCGAGCACCGAGTATTCGGTAGGGTTCGAGGACACGCTCGACATGAGTGGGGGGAGTCTCGACCGGTATTTATGGGACGGATCTCGGGAACGATCGCCCCGACTCCCGGACCCTTTCGTTCGCGGTCCTTCGAGGGGTCCGGGGAGCCGCGGTGAGAGATGGCTCGCTCGACCAGCGCTCCCGATGCGGGGAGGCGGTGATCTCCTCCCCAACTCGGCACCGGGAGCGGTCGACGGACCCGGAAACGGTTTTCAATCGCTCCACCGTCCGATGGCCATGAGCTCCCCCCACCCACCGGTCGTGGTGATCGCCGACCCGATCGCCGAGCGTGCCATCGAGATGCTCCGCCAGGGACCTTGTGAGGTCGTCGATGTGTCGGGCGATCCGGCCCGGCTCGAAGGGGCGATCGGGACGGCGTGGGGCCTCGTGGTCCGAAGCCGGACTAAGGTCACCCGGGTCCTGCTCGAGAAGGCCCCCCAGCTCAAGTTCATCGCACGGGCCGGCGTGGGCGTGGACAACATCGACATGCCCGCGGCCACGACCCGCGGGATCCAGGTCGCGAACGCTCCGACGGCGGCCACGGCGAGCGTCGCGGAGCTCACCCTCGCCTTCCTCCTGATCCTATCGAGGGAGCTTTTCCCGAAATTGACGGACGTGAAGGCCGGGTCCTGGAAGCGCCCGGAGAACGGACGCGAGCTTGCCGGCAAGACGGTCGGGTTCGTCGGTTACGGGCGGATCGCTCGGGAGGTCGTCCGATACCTCGCCCCGATGCGCTGCCCCACCATCGCCTTCGACCCGTTCGTCACCTCCACGTCCGATGGAACGAAGCTCCTGCCGCTCGACGAGGTCCTTGCGGGCTCGGACTATGTTTCGATCCACGCCGCCGCCACCCCCGAGAACCATCACCTCCTCAACGCCGACCGGTTCGCCCAGATGAAGGTGGGCGCGTACCTCGTGAACGTGGCCCGCGGCGCTCTGGTCGATGAGAAGGCGCTCCTCGCGGCCCTGAACGCGGGGCGCCTCGCCGGGGCCGCTCTCGACGTCCTCGAGGTCGAGCCTCCGACGGACCACGCGCTCATCGCCCATCCGAAGGTCCTCGTGACCCCTCACATCGGTGCCGCGACCCACGAGGGCCAAGCGCGCGCGGGTCTCCAGGTCGTCGAGGAGACGCTCCGGGCACTCTCGGGGAAACCCTTACAGGCCCTCGTGAATCCGCCGGGGGTCCGACCGTGAAACCTGACCCCGAGACCTCCACGTTCCTGATCGCCGGACCGGTCCGGATCCATCCGAGGGTCCTGCGCGCGATGAGCTTCCCCTCCGTGAACCACCGGGGGGAGTACTTCCACGGGATCGTCCACGAGATCCGGGAGTCCTCCCGGTGCTGTTCGGGACGAAGGGCCACCAGGCGATCCTCTCGGGGAGCGGCACGGCCGGGCTCGAGGCGATGTACCGGGGCTCCTGCGGCGCAACGAGCGGACCCTCGTCCTCAAGAACGGGAACTTCGGGGACCGGACCGACCAGATCGTCCGGCGCTACTGCGACCAGGTCACGACGCTCTCGGCGCCCTGGGGCCAGCACATCCCCGTCGACGCCGCCGTCCAGGAGCTCGAGAAGGGGAACGTCCGGGCCGTCTGCGTCGTGCACAATGAGACGAGCGTGGGGCTCGCGAACGACCTCTCGAAGATCGCCCCGGCCGTCCGGAAGGCGGGCTCGCTCTTCCTCGTCGACGGGATCTCGGCCGTCGCCGGGATCCCCTGCCCGATCGACGCCTGGGGCCTCGACGCCGTGGTCGCCGGAAGCCAGAAGGGACTCGCGGCCCCCGCCGGGCTCGCCATGGTCCACCTCTCGGACCGGGCCCGTAGGAGCTCCAGCCCGGCACGTTCTACCTCGACCTCGCCGCGCACCTCGACAACCTCTCGAAGGACGACACTCCGTGGACCCCGGCCGTCCCGCTCTTCCTCGCGCTCCGCGAGGCGCTCCTCCTCCTCCAGGAGGAGGGACTCGAGGGCCGGCTCGCCCGGACCCGGCGACTCGCCGAGGCGACTCGGGCCGCCGCGGGCGCGCTCGGGATCTCCCTCTTCCCGGATCCCGCCCACGCCTCCGACACGGTGACGGCGCTCAACAATCCGACCGGCATGGACGACAACCAGGTCCGCAAGGCGCTCCTCGAGGTCTACAACGTCGCCCTGCAAGGCGGCCAGGGCGCCCTCAAGGGCAAGATCTTCCGGATCGGCCACATGGGGATCGCGGACTGGCCGGACCTCCTCGTGACGTTCGCCGCGCTCGAGCGGATCCTCGGTAAGGCCGGGCGTCTCCCGAGCCCCGGGGCCTCCCTCTCGGAGATCGTCGCCCGGATGCCCTAGACCGCCGTCGGTCGGAGCGCACCGGGCCCCCCCTCCGCCGCCCACGGGCCGGCGGGCCTAGATGTCCAGGATCGCGCGGGCGCTCGGGGGATCGAGCTCGACCGAAAGGCGGTGGAGGGTCACCGCTTTGACCTCCTTCCGACGGACGTGGCGGGCCTCGTCGAGCCGCTCCCCTTTCACCGTGGCCAGGATGGCGGATGGGGGGACGCCGACGAGGTGGGCCGTGATCTTCCGACCCACGAACCCATCGTCCTGCTCGAGGAGCAGGAGCTCGGTCAGGTAAGCGACGACCAAGCTCGGGAGGTCGGCCCCGGACGCGCTCACGTTACGGGTCTCGATCGGGCGGACCTTCCGGAGATCGGTCATGACCCCGAAAAGGGCGAGGCCGAGCCCCTCGAACAGGCCGGACGGGGTGGCGGCCCGTGCCCAGATCCCCACGTCGGCGGTCGTCGGGAAACTGCCGTGGCGCTCGGTGGAACCCGGCCGGGCCGCCCCCTCCATAGAGGGGGCCATTGACCGGAGGCTTAAGCAGGGCGCCCGCCTAGTACGTTCATCGTGAAAGCCTCACTCGTCATCCCCACCCTCAACGAGGCCGCCTCGATCGGTCACGTCCTCGATACCTTCCGAACGGCCGCGGAGGCGGCCAATCCGGTGCTCTTTCCCCAGGACCCGCTCGAGTGGGAGATCCTCGTCGTGGACGGCCATTCGAGCGATGGGACCGCCGACGCGGCGAGGGCCCGGGGGCCCGGGTCATCGACGAACCCCGGAAGGGGTACGGCCGGGCGTACCGGACGGGGTTCGAGGCCGTCACCGGCGAGGTGGTCGCGACCCTCGACGGGGACGCCACCTACCCCGCCGAGGAGGTTCCGAGGCTCGTCCACTACCTCCTCGACCGGCGCCTCGACTTCCTCACGGGCGACCGGCTCTCCGCGCTCGACCGAAAGGCGATGACGACGGAGCACCGTATCGGGAACCGGGTCCTGAACCTCCTGATGCACCTCGCCTACCACCGGTACTTCCAGGCGGCGGGCGGCCGAACGATCACGGACAGTCAGAGCGGGATGTGGGTCTTCCGGCGGGCGCTGCTCGATCGGATCCGACTGACCCAGGACGGCATGGCGATGAGCGAGGAATTGAAGCTCGAGGTCCTCCTCAAGCGCCTGAGGTTCGAAGAGGTCCCGATCCATTACTCGGAACGTTGGGGGGCCCCCAAGCTCTCGAGCTGGCGCGACGGCTGGCAGAACCTCAAGTTCCTGATCACGAAGCGCCTCGAGACCCACCGGGAGACCCGGGAGCGGAGCCGCGCGGCGATCGCGGGCGCTGGCGAACCGACCCGCTAGTCGGGCGGCTTCGGCTCGCCTACTGCGTCTTCCCCGACCGCTCGCGCGACTTGACCCGCAGGCCCTTGTAGCCGCACTTGCGGCACTGGACCGCCTTGGGGGGGTTGCGGGCGGAGCAGTTCATGCAGATCTTCTTGTCCAGGAGTCGGTGGACCGCTTCGGGGAAGGGCATGGGAGCGTGCGGACGAGCGGGGGTCTATAAAACGGGTTTCTAGTCACCTTTCGGGCTGGCGTAGACCTCGACCAACCCCGCAAGAGGGTGGCCCAGACGCGGTCTATCGGCCGGAGGCGATTCCCCTATCGAAGCGCAACCGGCTGGGCCGGGCCACGGTCCGGCTCCACGACCACCGCGGTTCCATAGGCGAGCACCTCGGTCATCGCGGTCCCCATCTCCGAGGTGTCGAAGCCGATGGAGACGACGGCGTTCGCCCCGAGGCTGCGGGCATGCTCTCCGAGCCGCGTGATCGCCTGATGGCGCACCTGCTCGAGCAGTTGTGTGTAAACCTTGATCTCGCCCCCGCCCCAGGCCCGGAAGAACGCCCAGATGTTCTGACCCAGTCCCCGGGAGCGCACGATCAAGCCGAAGGTGGTGCCGATCACCCGCGTCACCCGGTACCCCGAAACGAATGGGGTCGTCACCATGATGAGGTCCGTCGGCGGCGCGAATGGTTGCGAGGACGGGGCGGTCTCATTCGAGACAGTCATGGCCCCGGAAGAAGCCTGCGGTTAAGACGCCACGGAGGGCGTGGCGATGGGCCCCCGGACTTCGGCGGTCGAGTGTGGCGCCCTGAAAGGCGTTCCGGGTGAACGGGCCCCCCTCGGGCGGCCCTCGGGCGGCCCTCGGGCTATTCTTTCTTCTCCTCGCCTTCGACGCGCTTGAGACCCTTTTTCGCTGAAGCCCCCACGGACTTCGCGCCGCCCCAGAGCCCCTTGCCGAGCTTCTCGGCCGCGGCCCCGGTCTCTTTCGCAAGGTGGACGGTCTCACCCGCCGCTTGGTGGCCGATACCGACCTCGCGTCCGCACGCCGTGCAGGTCCTCGCTGTGTCAGGAATCTCCGCTCCGCATCCGCTACACTTCATGGGTAGACCCTTCCATCGACCTTGAGCGATTTTTCCCACATAAGGCCTTCGAATCTTCGACTCCGTCTTGTCCTTCGGCCCCGCCGCGCCGGTCGCCGGCCGGTGGTTCGGCCGCAAGGCAGATAGCGGGGGCCCAGCTTCGGCGTCCGGATGGTCCAGGGTCAGGCAGCCTTCGGCCACAAGCGCCTCATGGGCAGCCTTCTCCTCGTCGGGTTACTCCTGGCGTCCGCCCTCCCGGCGGGGGCTCGGCCCTCCAACTTCACCCTTCGCCGATGTCCCTCTCCGAACCCGGGGTTGCCCTCATGCCGACTACCGTGCGGGGCGCGTCGTCTGCCGGAAATCTCGGGGCGCTGCCGCCATCGGTGACGGGACCGCGGCTCGCCGCGCTCGAGGCACCGCAGGTCGCTTCGCACCCGAGAACCGCCTCCACCGGCGTGGACCCTCTTCTCGACCACTCGACCGAACCGGCCCCGATGGGCATCGCGGATTTCGGGGTGGTCGCGGTGGGGGCCAATTCGGACCCGTACAGCTACGCCTCGAACTCCTTCGAGGGAAGTGCCGAGATCGGTTCGATGACCGTCTCCGTGGCGACCACGGCCTTCGAGCTCAACGCCGTCCTCCTGCTCCAGTCGTCGGGGACGAACTATTCCTACTGGATCCAGAACGGCCTGCACATCACCGCCAGCACCCGGGAGTTCACGATCGGGGGGGCGTATGTCTGGAACTTCTCCGCCCCGGGGGCCCACCTGAGCGCGTCGGAGGTGAAAGGAGCGAACGGATCGGCGCTGGCCTCGGACACCTACTACTACATCCCGGGCTGCAACGGACTCCCGGGCCAGTGCTCGACGCTGAGCTGGCCCGCGACGATCCTGGGCCGGATCAACGTGAGCGCGGTGGCCGGGGTCCCGACAATCACCTATCAGTACGACCTCGGGTCAGGGTGGGTGACGTACGATTCTGTGGCCCTGCCGCACATGACCGGGGCGACGATCACGGGGTTCCTCGTCGACGGGTTCAATCCGACGCCGTACGCCTCGGCCCTCTTCTACGACACGGAGTGGGTCTGGGTGGCCGCGGGCGGAGGGTCGTCGATGACCGACGACAGTTCCGATGTCACCCTCGCCCTCTCGTACTGGAATGGAGGGAACTACCAGGCCGTGCCCAACGCCTGGGACTTCGGGACCAACACCGGAGAGTCCTCGACGAACATCACCGAGACGCTCGTATCCTCCTCGGTGGGTGGGATCCCGGCGGCCCACGTCAAGAGTGGCGCCGGCGCTCTCGGCATCCTCTACAATCAGAGCGGGGTCGGGACGCTCGAGGTCTCCTCTCCCGCCGTCCCGAACGGGACTCTCGAGGTGAATGGGGTCCCGCAGCCGTTCACGGGCGGTTCCGCGGCACTCACCCTCTCGGCCGGGACCTACGCGGTCGCGCTCTTCGGTTACTCGAACGCCTCGGCGTCGGTGACCGTTGTCGCCGGCCAGACCGCTACGCTCGATCTCTCCGGCGCGGGGAAGACGACCTTCGAAGAGTTCGGTCTCGCGGCCGGAACGGACTGGAAGCTCACGGTCGACGGGATCGTTCGAACGGCCGTCGGCCCCCTGGTCACCTTCACCCTCCCGAACGGGACGTACCCGATCGGTTACCCGACGATCGCCGGGTACGTCCGAGATCTGAGCGACCCGTCCCAGATCACCGTCCCCGCTCCGACCGTGACGGCGCTTCGGTGGTCCGCGTACACCTTCGAGGTCCCGTTCTCCGAGACCGGACTCCCCGCCGGGACGCAGTGGTGGGTGAATCTGAGCGGCGTGCTCTTTGAGGGGACCTCGTCGAGCTTCAATGTCTTGGTGCCGAACGGATCCACCCCGTACTCGGTCGGATCGATCTACGAGTTCGTGGCCGATCCTTCGACCGGAACGATCCAGGTGACCGGGGGGGCCTTTTCGCCCGTCGACATCCTGTTCGGGTACCGCCCGACGTTCATCGCCGGTACGGTCAGTCCCGCGAGCGCGAGCCTCACGATAGGGGGCGTCGCGCAAGCGCTCGTCGGCGGGGCCTTCAGCGCCTCCGTGATCCCGGGCACCTACGCGCTCATCGCCTCGGCGCCCGGATTCGTCACCCGGTCGATCCAGGTGGTGGCCACGCCCGGGAACGTGACGGCCGAACACTTGGTCCTCAACGAGTCCCCCACCAGCCAGGGTCCCGGTGGGGCCCCTCCACATCGAATCTGCTCGGGGGTCCGGCCCTTTTCATCGGGTTGGGAGTCATGGCGATCGCCGTGGTGGCGGGCGTGGTCGCGCTCATCGTTCGGCGGCGAAAGTCGGACTAGCGCGGCCGCTCCGTTCTCTTCCGATCCGGAACGGCCCGGATCCCGCAGCTCCGCCTCTCCCGGCCCCCGAGCCGTCGGAGGACTCGAACGGGCCGGGCCCTCGGACGCCACGGTGGGATCCGTGATCCGGACGATCGGGGTCCCCGGGGCCCGCTGGAGCCCCCTACATCGCGGGGAAGTTCTGCCAGACCATCAGCAGGTTCCCTTCGGAATCCTGGAAGAACGCCCCGGCACCGAACGGCTCGATGGCGATGGGTCCGTCGATCTTCGTCTGCGGGCTTCCCCGCTGGGCCTTCTCGAACTTGACGCCCCGCTGCTTCAGTTGCTTCACCGTGGACTTGACGTCCTTGACGAGGAACGTCGAGTAGGCGAGCTTCCGCTTCTCTCGCTTCTCCGGGGCGATCAACCAGATCGTGCTCTGGGCGAGCTTGACCGACGCCCAGGCGTCCTTCATCTCGCCGGGTGCCCGCTCCTCGAGCTTCCCCCCCAGGACCTTCACATAGAACTTGATCGCCCGGTTCATCTTACGGATCGGCATCAGGGTCACGAGACGCGACGTTGCGAGCTTCGATGGCACGGTATTCACTCCTTGATCGTCGGTCGCATCGACCGACGCCGGCCCATCGAACGTGCGAATATCTACCTGCCGATGTGCCGGTGGAGACCCCGACACCTGGGTCGGGCTCGGCGTTAGACGAGCGTCGATGACGCGACGCCCCCAGCCCCAAGAACCGGACCTTCCGAGTTCCTCGCTCAGGGAGTTCCGTACTCTTCCACTCCTTGACCCGACGCAAAAACCTAAGGCCAGCTCTCGCTGGGAGACCACGGGGTCGCGCATGGTCGTCGAACGGGGATTGGGAGTGCGGATCGAACGGAAGGCGCCCACGAAGCTCTACCCGTTCACGCGATTCTTCAAAGGGTTCGAAGAGCACCCGGCCGTCCGCGGCCTTTTCGGTCGGCACACCCCGCGCGTCCTCGCGGGGCTCAAGGTCGAGTTCTTCTCCGCCCGGTTCGGCTACATGGGAACGAGCGACGTCGACGGGCACCTGATCATCAGCACCCACCATCTGCGGGACAGCGACTTCCGGACGGTCTACCTCGACCTCGTCCACGAGCTCTGTCACGTGCGCCAATTCCGGAAGGGTCGGCCACTGTTCTACCCGAAGCTGAGCTACGTCGACGCCCCCTCCGAGATCGAGGCGTACCGGTTCACGGTCAAGGAGGGGCGCCGCATCGGGATGAACGATCGGGAGCTCCTCGAGTACCTGAAGGTGGAGTGGATCAGCCCGTCCGAGCACCGCCGACTCGCACGGCATTGCCACGTCACGACCGGACGCACCCCGGGGTCGGGCCCATCGCAAGCGACTGCAGCGCTAGCCTGGAGCCGGTTGCGCAGGGAACGTCTTTCCCTGACCGGCTTCGAAGGGGGCTGAAGATAGCCCGATCTTCGGAGATCAGTACCGGGGGACCGGGATCGTGGCCAGGAAAGCCCGAGATTTGGGCGCCGCGGTGAACTCGAGCCGTTCGAGCCCTTCGGTAAGGAACCCCGCCCCCGCCGGCACCGCGACACCGTTCATGGTCAGCGCGCCGTCGAGGACGTAGGTCACCGACCGCCGGCGAGCCCGACCGGGATCTCGCTCGTCCGTTCGGAAGTGAACTGGAGATCGAAGGCCACGAGGTCGCCGGAGGAGTCGGTGCCGGAACCCTCCCCCACGAGCGGGACGACGATCAGGCCCGAATCGTCGGGCCGCCGGGGATGTGGGGTCGCGTACTCGAACGGGTGGGCCGGTTCGGCGATGTCCCTGGGCAGTCGCACGCTGAGCGAGATCCACCGGGCGCGGGTCCCGACCGTAGCGAGGATATCGTGCCGCCGAGCCGACCGGGTGGACAACCGAGCCACGGAACCGTTCGGGAGCTCCCGGGAGGCCCCGGCGTGGTCCCGGTGGATCACCGTCCCCTCGAGCACGTAGTTGACGACCTCCTCGAGCTCGTGGGCGTGGGGGTCGCTCGTTCCCCCGCCATCGACCCGAGACTCGGCCAGCGCCTCGAACGGCAACCACGCCCCCTGGAGCGGGCTCGGGAAGAGGACCCGCCCCAGGACCCCATCCAGGTCGATCTCGCTCGCCCGCGCCTCGACGAGGCGGGGGGCCGACGGACCGAAGGAGCCCAAGGGATCGTCCAAGGATCGTCCGGAGGGAGCCGGGATCGCGGGGTCGCGCGGTCGGGTCCCGTAGTCCATCGCACGGGATTCTCCCTATATCACTCTCCCCAAAGGTCGAAGACGGAGGAGCTTCCCCGGCATCCCCGGGGCCCGGTCCTTTCGAAGGGCCCGGGGCGCAATCGGGAAGAACTCCCCGGGCGATCTCTCCTTGCATGGCGGCCCTATCGGAAGGGACTCGGGCGGTGCTGCTCGCCCGGGAGGCCGTCGAGCAAGGCCTCGCCAAGCGCGGCGCCTCCGGCGATGCCGCGGCCCCGTTCCGGACGTTGGCGCTCTCCGAATGGTTCGACGAGCTCCGGGGGGTCTTCGTCACTTTCACCCAGGCCGGCAGCGGCCGGTTGCGCGGGTGCATTGGCTTCCCGCTCCCGATCTTCCCGCTTCGGCTCGCCATCCCGAGGGCCGCGTGGGCGGCCGCCTCGGAGGACCCGCGATTCCCTCCGATCACCACCGCGGAACTTCGGGACCTTCGGATCGAACTCTCCGTCCTCACCCGGCCCGAGCGCCTGTCGAGGGGGGCCGACCTCGTCGAGCGCGTCCGGGTGGGGACCGACGGCTTGATCGTGGAGGGGGACGGCACGAGCGGGCTCCTCCTCCCCCAGGTGGCGGTCGAGGAGGGGTGGGACGCCGCGCGCTTCCTCTCCGAGACGTGCCGAAAGGCCGGCCTCCCGCCGGGCGCTTGGCAGCGCGACGGCACGACCGTCCGACGGTTCCAGGCGGAACTGTTCCGGGAGCTCGCCCCCGGCGGCCCGGTCGAGGCGCACGCGCTCGAACCCGTCGGCCCCTGACGCCGACGGCCCACTCTCGGTCCGTTCAGGCCGCCGACCGTTCGAGGCGCGCGTACAGGGTCATCCCGTCGATCTCCCAGGTGCGGAACTTCGCCCGCTCTGGCGGCGCTGGCACCCCGAGGGTGATCGAAACGGCGAGCAGCTCCTCGGTGATCCGCTCGCGCGCCCCCTCGATCGCCTCGAGGAGCTCCCCGTCCGCGCCGATCTCCACCCGGACGTGGTCGAGGAAGGAGAGCTGGGCCTCCTTGCGAAGCGATTGGAGTCGGCGCAGGGCCTCCCGGACGAGTCCTTCACGTCGCAGCTCCGCCGTGGGTCGCCGGGGGAGGAGCGCGACGACCGTTCCTCCCTCGCCCGCCGTCCGCTCGAAGTCGGCTTCCGGGAACCGGCCGAGCTCCTCGGGCCCGATCCGTTCCACCTGGCGCACGTTGAGCTCGTCGGCGAGCAGGCGATCCGCCTCCGACCCGAGAGCTTCCGGGGGCGGCGCCCCGACGAGGATGAACCGTTCGAGCGGGATGCGCGATTTGACGCCGACGCGCTGGCGAAGCTCCCGGCCGATCTCGACCTCGGACCGGACCCGGTCCATCGCGGCCTCGAGCGCGGGCTCGAGGGCCCCGCTCGACTCGGGCCAGTTCGAGAGGTGGACCGACCCTTCGGCGGACCGGTACCCGCCCCCGCCGACCTCCTGGAGGACGTGCTCCGCGGTCGAAGGGGCGAACGGCGCGATCAGGCGGGCGAGCCCGAGGAGGGTGAAGGAGAGCGTGTCGTTCGCCTGGCGGCGGTCGCCGGGAGCCCGGTCGTTCCAGAATCGGGGCCGGGAGCGCCGCAGGTACCAGGTGCTGAGGTCGTCGACCATCGACCGGAGCGACAGAGCGCCGCTCCGCGGGTCGTACAGACTCGAGCGCGCGGGTGACCTCCTGCTCGGTCCGGTCCCAGCCGGGTGAGGAGCCATCGGTCGAGCGCTTCGACCGGATGAGGGCGGTCGAGGGCCGCCGGCAGCCCATCCGCCTCGGCATTCTGCCGGTAGAAGGACGTGGCGTGGACCAGGGTCCCGAGGGTGCGGTTCGCGGACTGCTGCATCGCCGCCTCGTTGAGCCGGATCGGCTCTGTGTAGTCGAGGGTGAGGAATCCCCACCGGACGGCGTCCGCCCCGTGCCGGTCGAGCAGCGCGATCGGCTCCACGGCGTTCCCTTTCGACTTCGACATCTTGAGGCCGACGTCGTCGAGGACGAGGCCGCTCGAGATGCAGGCCCGGTAGGCGGGCCGGTCGAAGAGGGCCGTCGAGAGCACGAGCATCGTGTAGAACCAGCCCCGGGTCTGGTCGAGGCCCTCGGCGACGAAGTCGAGCGGGGCGTTCGGCTCGAACGGGCCGGGCTCGAACGGGTAGTGGAACTGGGCGAACGGGGCGGCGCCGCTATCGTACCATCCGTCGATCGTGTACGGCTCCCGGCGCGCAGCCCCCCCGCACGTTCGGCACGACACCGACAGGGCGTCGACGGCGACGCGGTGCGGATCGAACGGATCGGGCAGGGGGGCGCCCGCGAGTTGGGCGAGCTCGGCGAAGCTCCCGACGCAGGTCGTGTGACCGTTCGGGCAGGTCCAGATCGGCAGCGGGGTCCCCCAGGTCCCGGTTCCTCGAGAGCGCCCAGTCCTTCGCCTCCCCGAGGAAGTTGCCGAACCGGCCCTCCCGGAGGTGCGCCGGCACCCAGGTGACCGTCGCGTTGTGCCGCACGAGGGCGTCGGCGATCTTGCGGGTCCGCACGAACCAGGAGTCGATCGCCCGGTAGAGGAGGGCGTTCGAGCATCGCCAGCAGAACGGGTAGGTGTGCCTGAGGTGGGTCGACCGCTCGACGAGCCCCCGCGCCTCGAGCTCCGCGAGGAGCAGGGGATCGGCCGCCTTGAAGTGCTTCCCGCGGAGGATCGGCACCTCGTCGGTGAAGTTCGCCCGGCTGTCGAGCGGATCGAACCGTCCGACGCCCTCGCGCTCGCCGATCCGCTGGTCCTCCGGCCCGTAGCTCGGGGCGATGTGGACGAAGCCCGTTCCGTCGGCCGCGTCGACCATGTCGTCGAGGACGACCCGGTAGCGGCCCTCCCCCGGTCCCGCGAACGGGAAGAGCGGCGCGTACGGGAGGCCCGCGAGCTCGCTTCCCCGGTACCGCCGGAGGACCTCGGTACCCTCGGGGAAGTACCGAGGGAGCGCGGCCTCGGCGAGGATCTCCTCGCCCCCGTCGGCTCCCCGGACCCCGACGTACCCGAGGTCGGCGCGTGCGGCGACGAGCAGGTTCGCGGGGAGCGTCCAGGGCGTCGTCGTCCAGACGAGGAGCGATCGGAGGGGATCGCCGCCCCCCTCGAGGCGGAATCGGACGGTCACCGAGGGGTCGGTGGTCTCGCGGTACCCCTGGGCGACCTCGTGGGAGGAGAGCGGGGTCTCGCACCTCGGGCAGTACGGCAGGACGTCAGTACCCCTTCTCGAGGAGCCCGCGATCGTAGAGCGCGCGCAGCGACCACCAGACGCTCTCGATGTACGGGGCGGACATCGTGAGGTAGGGGTGGGCGTAGTCGAGCCAGTATCCCAACCGGTCGCTCATCGACTCCCAGACGGAGGCGACCTCGAGCGTGCTCGCCCGGCACGCTTCGCAGAACCGTGCGACCCCGTACTGCTCGATCTCCTTCTTCGACCTGAGCCCGAGCCGTTTCTCGATCTCGAGCTCGACCGGGAGGCCGTGGCAGTCCCAACCGGCCATCGGGCTCACGATCCGGAACCCGCGCATCCGGCGGTAGCGCAGGTGGACGTCCTTGAGCGTGCGGGCGAGCAGGTGACCCACGTGGGGGTTCCCGTTCGCTGTGGGGGGGCCCTCGGTGAAACGGAAGACCGGACCGTCGGGACGCCCGGCGATCGCTCGGGCCGCTACCCCGGACGATTTCCAGTATTCCCGGGTGCGCCGCTGGATCTCCAATAGCGATGGGGCCGGCGCCCCCGCTCCTTCCTCGCTCGGCACGGCTCCCCGCGCGACGGTCCCCATCAAGATAAAGGGCGAGGAGGGGCGGGCTATCGGCTGATCCCGTAGGGGGGTGGCGAGCGGGACTCGGGGCCCACGTGCGCCGAAGGGTCGGCCGATACGACCTCGCCCGAGACCCGGGCCACGTGACAGTTCGGTCCCAGGAAGATCCGTTCGGCCTTCAGATACTCGACGCTCACTCCGTCGAGACGGACCTCGTGGGCCTCGATCCGCAGTACGGTGAGCGTCGGGCGCTCCTTGCCGATGAACGGGAGCTTGAAGGGAAGCAGGGCCGCCGGACGCGTCACGACGACCGAGCTCGCCCGGAGGGTCCCGATCGTGGAATCGCGCTCGACGTCGAAGACCATCTGGTCGGCGGTGAGCGTCCCCGGGATCTCGAGGTTTCCCGAACCGACGAGCCGCCCGACCTGGGCGTCCCGCTCGAAGAGCACCTCCCCGGCGAACCGCGCGACCCCATCCACTTTGAGCGCCCCGCGCACAAGGAACGGCCCAGAGCTCTCGAGCGTGTGGGCCGCGAATCCCCCGTCGATCCGGACCCCCCCGTCGAGCTTGGCCGGCCCCTCGACGATGACCGACCCGAGCACCTCGAGCGGGCCGTCGACCCGGAGGCTGCCGGCCCGTAGATCGCCTCCGACGGAGAGCGGCCCCTCGACATCGACGATCTCCGCGTCGGCATTCCCGGTGACCTTCGTCTGGCCCCGAGCGCTCCAATGTACCGCCCAGACCGCGTCCCGACGGACCGCCCCCACGTCCCGGATCCACAGTTCGCGCGGCGGTGCGGCCGCGGTGCCCGGCGTCGGCGTTCCCGACGCCGGGGGAGCAGGAGGGCCGCCGGCGGTCGGAGGGGAGGGAGCCCCCACGGCCGGGCGGGGGCTCGCGGGGAGGCTCGGTTCGCCGGCCACAGCGACCATCCGAACTTCTTCCTCAGGCATTCCGCGCCCGGGGAATCCCCAGGCGCTGATGGACGCGCATGATGCAAGCGTTCTCGACCACTTCGCTCCCCTGGGCCCGCGCCTTCCCGGTGGCCTCCGAGTGCTCGACCCCGAGCTGCATCCAGATGGTCGGGACCTTCCGGGCAATCGCCTCGTCCACGATCGGGGGGACCTCCGAGCTCCTTCGGAAGATGTCGACGATATCGATCGTCAAAGATGAGGGGATCTCGGCGACCGATCGGTAGGAGGTTTCGCCGAGGACCGTCGCCAACATCGGATTGACGGGGACGATCCGGTACCCCCGGGATTGAAGGTAACGGGCGACCTCGTTCGAGTCGCGGTCCGGCTTGTCCGAGAGCCCGACGACGGCGATGGTCTTCGTCTTCATGAGGATCTCCCGAAGGCGATCGTCCGGGACGGCCATCGACCATGGACCAAGGGCGGTTACAAGAGGGTGACGGGGACCGCGGCCCGAGCGGGCCATGGAAACGCCCGCGCCGACGTTCGCGCGATCATCCGAGGGTGGACGGTCCCACCAGGCTCGCCCGATTCCGGGCGAGGTAGACCGTGCCCGCCACGAGGAGCCCGATCGCGATCAAGCCGTACCGGAACGCGATCCCGGCCGTCGTGGAGACGAGGGTGAGGAAGGCGGCGCTGTCGTAGGCGCCGTGGAGGAGACCGACCACGAGCACGTTCCCCCCCGAGTACCGCATCGCGACCGCGAACCCGAAACCGAGCATGAACAGCATCGGGAAGATGAGGCCGGCCGCGGCGCCGTAGGCGGTCGCGTAGTAGAGGTGGACCCCGGCGAAGAGGAGGCTCGTCCAGCCGGCGTGCAGGATCCACCGGGGCGTCCGTCGCGCGAGCCAGTAGCCGAAGACCCAGCCCCGGAAGATCGTTTCCTCGAGGAGCCCGATCGGGAAGGAGAGGGCGACCCACAACCAGGGGTCCCCCATCGCCGCCTTCAGGTCGGGGTTGGGCGCCGTCAGCTGATGGATCGCCGAGGGATCGAGCGCGAGGTAGACGACCGCGAGCGCCACGGTCAGGAGAAGGGCGAGCAGGCTCGCGATCCCGTACCACCGGAGCCCCTCGACCGTGGCCTTCCCCGGAGCGGCGGCGAACCGGGCGAGCGGTCCAAACCCTACGAGGACCGCGAAGGTGATGATCGGGATCCCGTAGACGACGAAGAGGTCCCCGGCGAGGTTCCCGTAGAGCAGGCGGAGGGCCGGGATCCGTTCGGGGAGCCAGTATTGGCTGAGGATCGACGCCACGGTGATCGTGACGGCGGCGCCGTACGACCTCAGCCCCCCGCGCGGGAACGCCGGGGGCGGGTCCAGTGGGACGCCCGAGAGCACGACCGCCGACCGGACAAGCATACATAGCCCCGTTCGAGACGGACGTCGAGGGTCCGCGGTTGGAGATCACCGTTCTCGTCAAGGTCGTGCCCGACCACGAGGCTCTCGGCTTCGACCCCGAGCGGCTCCACGCCGTCCGGGAAGGCGTCGAGCTGTTCGTCAACCCGTTCGATCAACGCGCCCTGCGCGTCGCCCTCGACCTGCGTCGACCGGGTGACCGCGTCTCCGTCGCTTCGATGGGCCCTCCGGGGGTCGCCCCGGTCCTCGCCGGATCCTACGCCCTCGGCGCCGACCAGGTGAGCCTGGTCTGCGACCCGGCCCTTGCCGGCTCCGACACCCTCGTGACCGCCCGCGTGCTGACGAAGCTCCTCGGCCGATGGGGTTCCGACGTCGTCCTCCTCGGGGCCCGGAGCACCGACGGGGAGACCGGTCAGGTCCCCGCCGAGATCGCCGCGCTTCGGGGCGTCCCGCTCGCAGGTTCGGCGCGCCAGGTCGCCTGGGCGGACGGGAGCGACCGGCTCCTCGTCACCTCGGACACGGAGACCGGGTGGGCGAGGGCCCGCATCCCCGTCCCCTGCGTGATCTCCGTCGGGGAAAAGGTGGCGAAGCTCGTCCACCCCACCGAGGAGGAGATCCGTCGATCGGCCGGGCGGACGGTCGAGCGGATCACGCTCGCGGACCTCGAGATCCCGGCGACGACCGTCGGAGCGGCCGGCTCCCCGACCCGGGTCGTCGCGGTGCGCGTCGAGGACCCTCGCCGAGCCGGCGTGGTCTTCTCGGAGGGGACGGTCCCGGAGCGGGTCGAGGCCGCGATGGCGCGGTTGGGCGCGCCGAGACCGAGGCCCCGTCGGGGGGCGCAGGCAGCGCTCGAACGGATCGTCCGCGACCAGCGCGCGTTCGTGCTCGTAAGCTCACCCGAAGGTCACCTCGAGGGTCGAGCGTTGCCCCTCCTCGGCGCGTCGGTCCGTTCGCTCGGACTCCCGCCCGCGGCGGTCTGGGTCGGCGGGGATCTCGCGGAATCCGATCGCGATCGGATCCGGCGCGCGGGAGCGGTCGAACTGTTCCGAACCGTATCGGCCGAGGGCCCGGTCGAGGCCCGGACCGCGGCTCTCACGATCGAGCGGATCCTGCTCGGGCGGCCCCACTTCGAGGCCGGGCTCTTCCTTTCGACCCATTTTGGTCGGGAGATCGCGGGCCGGGTCGCGGCCCGAATGGGGCTCGGTCTCACGGGCGACGCTGTCGACGTGGCCCGTGGGGCCGATGGCGCGATCCGGTGGACGAAGCCCGCGTTCGGCGGCAACGCGGTCGCCGATGTCGTCTCGCGAACGCTACCCTCCCTCGCCACCGTCCGGCCCGGGGTGTTCGAGTTGGGGACGACGGAGGCGGCCGGGCCGATCCCCGAGCACGAGGTGGAGGTCGCCGACGGCGAGCCGGAGCTCGAGCGGGTCGGCGAGGGTCAGGAGCCGATCCACGGGTACGGGGATCTCGACGAGGCTCGGGTCGCGATCTCGGTCGGGATGGGGGTGGGAGGACCGGAAGGCGTCGAACGGGTGCGCGGCATGATCGAGGGGACGGGCTGGGCGGTCGCGGCGACCCGACGGGTCGTCGACGCCGGGTGGGCTCCGCGGAGCCTCCAGGTCGGCCTGACGGGCCGTTCGGCCGCTCCCGAGCTCGTCGTCCTCGTCGGGGTCCGCGGATCGTCGAACCACCTCGTCGGTTGGAAGCGCGCCCGACGGCTCCTCTCGATCAACCCGGATCGCTCGGCCCCGGTCTTCGGGGGCTCCGACATCGGCATCGTCGCCCCGTGGGAGGAAGCTCTCCCGCAAGTCGTGGGCGCGCTCAATCGCCGGGGGTGGGCGATTTCGCGCCCCGACCCTGTCCGGTACTCTTGACGATGCCGGCGGTCCGCTCGGCGGCGCCGAGGCAGGCGATCAGGTCGTCGAGCGTCCGCCGCAGCGCGGCCGGATCCTCCCCCTCGACCTCGACGAGCACCCGGTCGCCCGAGCGCCGGATCGTGACCGTGTCGGGGTCGTCGACGGAGACCGCGGCCACGACCCGCTCGGCGAGGCCGGCAGAGCCGTAGCTCCGCTCGAGCCGTACCGTCAGGCCGGGGGACCCTTCCGCTTCCGTTCGCTCGGCGGGGATGGTCTCCCTCCCGACGGGGCGGCCCCGGGCCCGCGCGAGAGCGCACCGGTCTCGATCGGGGCGGTCGTGGTCCGCCGGGTCGCCTCCCTCGTCGCGCTCTCCTGGAGCTGGTTGAGGACCGAGGGCCAGATCGTCCGGTCGGGTCGCGCCTTGCCCTCGAAGTTGTTCTCGTCGAGGAACTTCGTGAACGCGGCCGCCGTCGCCGGATCCCAGCTCGACGTGAGGCGGCCGGAATAGAACCCGAGGATCTGCAGGTGCTGTTGGACGACCCCGGCGATCTCCGGCGTGATCGGCACGAGCGTCGACGGGTCCTCGCGCTCGAGCAGGGTGAGGTCGTAGAGCTTGAAGAGTCGCTTCAGCTCCTCGATGGGACTCGGGTGATCGTCGACGCGCAGGTCGATCCAACGGTCGTTCCCTTTGAGATAGCCCCCTTCGGCGCGGACCACGACGAGCGCCGCGGACTGCATCCCGCGGCGGTCCCCGCCTTCCCGCTGGCCGGCGGCGAGGGCCGCGAGGAGCCGCTCGGGAAGATCCCCCGGGGTCGACGCGAACGCTCGCGCCATCCCCCGAACGACCTCCGGAGCGTACAGGATGTTCCCTTGGCACGCGAAACCCGGCCCGACCTCGTGCCCCGCCCAAGGTGGGCAACGCTTCCCCGTGAACGCGGCCGCCCGCCCTCGGGCGTCGACGATCCCGAACTGCCGCTCCTCGCGGTCCGGGTCTGCGGCCGTCAGCGTTCGGACGATCTCCTCCGGGGAAGCGCCTCCCTCGAGGAGCCTTAGACCTTCCGGGCCGTAGTGCACGTTGGCCTTCGCCTGCGTGGCCACGGCGCCGACCCCCGCCCGGACCCAAGGCACGACCGCGCCGACGGCGATGAACCGGGATTGCACGGCGACGCCCCATTCGCCCCGAGCGAGGTCGGCGGCCACAATCGAGAACGTCGAGAGCCGGGCCATCGGCCGACCCACGCCGGACCGGATTCTTAACGGGAGCGCGGGGCCTCGGAGGTCGGGCCGTCGATCCCTCGGAAGGCGATCTCCAGGAACCGCTCGGCCTCGGGGCGCGCTCCGCAGGCCAAGGCCGCCGCGGCTTTCGCGAGCGCTTCGAGCGGGCCGGTCATATCCGCCCCGGAACGGGACCGCACGGTGGCCAGCCGGAGGCCGAGAAGGATCCGGTTCCGGAGGCGGTCCTCTTCCGGGGGCGCCGGATCGTCGGCCGGACCCGGCGCCACGTAGCCGACGAGGCCGCGGGGCCGCTCGGTGACCTCGAACTCTCGTGCCGTCGACTCGAGTCGATCGTGGATCCGCGTGAGCAGGGCCTCCGCCTCATGGAGCCGGTGGTGGGCGAGCGCCTCTTCGGCCTGGGCGAGCTCGGACTCCCCTTCGGGGTCCGCGCGGTCCCCGGCCCTTCGTTGGGAGAGCGCCTGGGCCATTCCCTCCCGGAATCCGGCGAGCTCGGCCTCGGATGGGGGCCCCCTCGGAGGGACCGCCCGCCGGCTCACGGCTCTTCAGACGCCGCGGCCGGCGGCTCCACGGAGGGCCGCCCGGCCCCGGCCGCCGGGGCCCGCGCGGCCGGCGCCGGGACGCGGGCGCGGATCCCGGACCAGATCGTGTCGAGGTCCGACCAGATCGCCGCGTCGTTGTCCGGTTGGGCGATCGAAACCTCGGCTCTCGCGACGAGCGGGGCGAGGTCGGTCGTAGGGAAAGAATGCGCGGTCGCCCAGGCGACCGACGCCTTGGCGAGGGCGACCTGGAGCTCCGCCTCCCGGTGCCGCCGGCGGCGCTCCTTCTCCTCCGCCGGGAGGGCGAACTCCGGATCGTAGTGGGGCGGCATCGGCGCGGGGATCCGCACCCTCAGCCCCTTGAACGGCTCGGGGAGCGTCGGCCACCTCGGCTCGGCGAACCGGACCGAGAGCTGGTCGAGGGCCGAATCGGCGCCGCGGAAATCCTGGGCCTCGTAGAGCTTCTCGGCCCGCTCGAACGGCTCGAGGAGCTCCCGGGCGGGGCCGCCCTTCCAGACGTCGAGGTGGAGCGCGATCCGGTTGGGGGCGAGCCTCCTGAGGACCCGCCTTTCGAGTTCATCGAGGGGCGCGGCCGGGGTCGTCGGAGGGGCGGTTTTCGGGGGACTGTTCGGGGCGCCGGGCATCGAAGGCTCGCTATAGGAAGGATTCGAACTCGCGGGTCACTTCGGGGTACTTCGTGTGCACGGCCTTGAGGATGTTGTGGACGCTGAGCTTTTCGAGCTTGACCCCCTCGAGCGCGTCGATGACCTTGTCGAACGTCTCGTCCGAAAGCGTGCAGAGCTTCTCCTTGGCGAGCCAGTTCCGGTAGAGCTTCTCCTCGAGCCGGGCGCGCCAACCCTTCTCGTACTTCTGGAAGAACTCCTTCGAAGGGGTCTTCGCGTGCACGGCCTCGGCGGCGACCTGGCCGCAGATCTTCCCGGCGATGCAGCCGTTGGCGATACCGCCGCCGGTGAGCGGGTCGATCATCCGCGCGGCGTCCCCGACGAGCATGATCCCATCCGCGGCCGCCTGGCGGATCGGGGGCGCGATCGAGACGCCGCCGCCGACGACGTCGATCGTCTTCCCCTTCGAGTACGCCGGGTGCTTCGCGATCCACGCGTCGAGGTACTTCCGGGCCTCGGCCATCCCCTGGATCTTCGAGAGCTGAACCCCGATCCCGACGTTCGCGAGACCGGTGTCCTTCGGGAAGATCCAGACATAGCCTCCGGGCGCGACCTGGCCCAGATAGAAGTCGCAGTAGCGGGTGTCGCAGTCGACGTTGGTCATCCGGTACTGCAGGCAGGAGTCCATGTCCTTGAGGGCGAGGTTCGTCGGGAGGCCGGCCCACCGGCCGACCTGGGACTCGAAGCCGTCGGCCCCGATCGTCACCGGCGCGCGGATCTCGAACGGCTCGCCGAACTGCTTCGCGCGGACGCCGACGACCTTGCCCCCCTCGCGGAGGACCTGCGTCGCGGCGGTCTTCAGGAGGATCTCCGCGCCCGCGTTCGCGGCGTCGATGGCGAGGGCCTTGTCGAAGCCGTCGCGCTCGACGACGTAGCCGACCTCGTTCCCGGCGCTCTTCTCGTTGATCTCTAAGACCTTCTCGCTCGGCGAGTAGATCCGGGCCCCCTCGACCTCGAGGTTGACCCACTTTCCGGGGGTGATGCCGACCTCCTTGAGCCAGTCCTTGCTCATCCCCTCGCCGCAGCGCACCGGGCTGCCGATCTCCTGCCGCTTCTCGATCATGAGGACGCGGGCGCCGCCCTTCGCCGCCCACTTCGCGGTCATCGAGCCGGCCGGGCCGGCCCCGATCACCAGGACGTCCGTCGTGAGGTCCTTCACCATCGATCGCTCCCTCCCGCGGCCGAGCCTCGGGTCACCCGATCTCGATCGCGCCGACGGGGCAGGCCTTGACGCAGATCTCGCACCGGGTGCAGATCCGCTCGTCGAAGGTGATCCGGGTCTCGTCGAGGTAGATGCAGTTGAGCGGGCAGACGCCGACGCAGGCCCCGCAGTAGACGCAGAGCTGGCCGGACGATTCGATATGCAGGCTCTTCTTGCCGGTCGGCGGCGGCATTGCCGTTGGACGGCGACGAACGGTATTAAAAGATTCGGAGTCGGCGAAACGATGGCGCCCGGTCCCGGTCGACCCGGGCCGATCGTCAGCGGGGCGGCGTTGCCTGAGGCGCCGGACCGAGGGCCTCGAAGAGCTCCTCCCCCTCGGGCCACTTCGGACGACCGGGAAGATCCCGGATGTGGCGAGCCTGCTCCGCCGTCACGAGGTAGCCCGTCCGCCGCCCCATGGCCGTGTGGAGGACGATCCCCCCGGTCATCCTCTTCCGGGAGACCGGACGCCACTTGGACCAGGGCGCTTCAATGGTGAACTTCGGATAGGCGAGGGAGAGTCCCCCCGGTCCGATCCGGACCCGGCGCGCGTAGGTCGAGAGCTCGGTCGAGGCGTGGACCGCGGAAAGCGCGGCGGCGAGCGCGATGAGGCCGGGGATGACCCCGTACGAGAGCGCCGGAACGGCGAGGACGAGCATCGCCCCGACGATCCCCGCAAGTACCCCGACCGGGGGGAACGTGAAAACGAGGTTCCGCCACCAAAGCGCGCGCGGGCGCCACGCGACGTCGACCTCGCCCGGAGCCCCCGCGGCCGCCAAGCGTGAGACTCCCTAGGGCGAGGGGTGCTCCGCGAGGAACCGCTCGGCGTCGAGGGCGGCCATGCATCCGAGTCCGGCGGCGCTGACCGCCTGGCGATACCGGTGATCGTAGACGTCGCCGGCGGCAAAGACCCCCTCGACGTTCGTCCGAGTGATCTCGTGCGTCGCGATGTACCCCTTCGGATCGAGCGCGAGCGCGCCATGGAACACCTTCGTGGAAGGGTCGTGGCCGATCGCCACGAAGAGTCCCTTCACGGCGAGCTCGCTCGGACGGCCCTCGGGGTGGTGCTTGAGCTTCAAGCCCGTGACCGACCCCTCGCCGAGGACCTCGAGGACCTCGGTGTCGAGGAGGAAGGAGATCTTCGGGTTCGACTTCGCCCGGTCCTGCATGATCCGGCTCGCCCGCAGCTCGGAGCGCCGGTGGATCACCGTCACGTGGGTCGCGAACCGGGTCAGGAAGAGCGCCTCCTCCATCGCCGAGTCCCCCCCGCCGACGCACGCGACGGGGACGCCCTTGAAGAAGAACCCGTCGCACGTGGCGCAGGCCGAGACCCCGTGGCCGCGCAGCGTCTGTTCGCTCGGAAGGTTGAGCCACCGGGCATCCGCGCCGGTGGCGACGATGACCGCGTCCGCGACGAGCGGCGGGGAGGCCCCGAGCTCGAGCCGGAACGGTCGGGCGGTGAAGTCGACCCGGGTGACGTTCGCGTCGATGAACTCGGTCCCGAAGCGCGCGGCCTGCTGGCGGATCCGCTCGACGAGCTCCGGCCCTTGGATCCCCTCCGGGAACCCCGGGAAGTTCTCGACGTCGGTGGTGAGCATCAGCTGGCCGCCGGCCGGGACCCCGCTGACGACGACCGGTCGGAGCTCGGCCCGGGCGAGGTAGAGGGCGGCGGTGAGCCCCGCCGGACCGCTGCCGACGACGACGACCTTCACGTGGCGGTCGGCGCCTGGGGGCGTCATGAGGTGGGCACCGGGGGTCGCCTTCATAGGGCTGGCGGGGCGAGCTCCGTCACGGGCCGGCCGAGCGGGGCAGCCGGAGGCCCCCCCGCCCGTCGTCCTCGGCGTAGCCGCTACGGTGGAAGAGGAGCGGGGGGCCGTCCGGGCCCAAGTCGAGCCACTCGACGTCCCCGAGGATGAGGCGATGGTCGGTCGAGGGGAGCACCGAGCGCACCCGACACTCGAGGCGGGCGAGCGCCCCCGGCAGGACGGCGAGGCCGGCCGGGTCCGGTCGACCGCCAGGTCCCGGAACTTCTCGGAGGAGGGGAGGGTCCGGGCGAACCGCTCCGATAGGGCGCGCTGGCCGGAGGATAGGAAGCTCGCCGCGAAGCGGCCCGATCGCTCGACCGCCGGGGTGGAGTCGGCCTCGGCGCCGAGGGAGATGAGCAGCGTCGGCGGGCTCAGCGAGACGGAGAGCAGCGCGTTCACCGTGAGCCCGTGATCGGCCCCCTCGGAGCGCGTCGTCACGACGGCGACGCCGGTCGGCCATCGGGCCATGAGCCTTCGGAAGGCGATCGGGTCGACCGCGGGCGCGCTCATTCATCCCGCCACTTGAAGAGCACGATCGCGAGGAGGAAGACGACGACACTCAAGCCCATGATGACGGCGAGGTCGGTCCAGAACGTGAACCCGTAGTTGTGGAAGAGGAGGGCCTGGTTCATCCCGTCGATCACGTAGTAGAGCGGGAGGGCGTGCGCGATCACCTTCAGGAACGGCGGGAACTGGGAGACCGGGAAGAACGTCCCCGAGAGGAACATCATCGGGAAGGTGATGATGTTCCCGATCACGGCGGCGCTCTCGGGGGTCTTGGCGATCGACCCCGCCACCATCCCGAGCGAGACGAAGAAGAACGGCCCGAGGACGAGGAACGGGAAGACCTCGGGGCTCAGGCCGACGTGGGCGCCGAAGGCGAAGATCCCGACGGCGAGCATGAGGAGCGCCGTGGCGATCGTCAGCACCACATACCAGAGGATCTTCGAGGTCAGCCACTCCCCCTTGGTGAGGGGAGTGAGCGAGAGCTCCCGGAAGATGTGGTCCTTCCGGTAGGAGCTCGAGATGTCGACCATGGCGAACATCGGGCTCGTCAGGATCGTGAAGCCGATGAGGCCGGGGACGAGATAGTCGACGTAGGTGAAGACCTGGGACCCGACGTTCGCCGAGTCCTCGGCCACGAGCGTGCGGCCGTGGGCGGCCTCCAGGTTGAACCCGTTGCTCACGCCGCTGACGGCCCCCAGCGCGACCCCGGAGCTCTCGGCATCGCCCGGGTCGGTGAAGACGGTGACCGTCGTCGCGTTCCCCTGCTCGTACGCCTTCGCGAAACCGTCCGGTATCAGCAAGCCGACGGTGTAGCCTTGGGCGGCGAGCCAGGTGCCGAACCCGCTCGTCCCGTTGCAGTTGGGCGTGCAGCTGACGACGTTGACCTTCACGGCGTGGGTCTCGTTGAGGGCGCTCAGGAACGCCTCGGAGACGTTCGAGCCGTGGTCGAGGTTCTCCGTGTAGAGGAGCACCGGTCCGCTCGAGCCGCTGAAGATGTAGCCGAACATCCCGATCAGGATCAGCGGGAAGATCAGCGAGAAGAACAGGGCGACCGGATTGCGGAGGTAGTTGGTCGTGAAGACCCTAAAGTCCGCGTAGATCCGCCTCGGCCTCATGCGGCCCCCGCGGACTTGAGGACCCCGTCGTCCATCCGGCCGACGAGCGCGACGAAGACGTCCTCGAGGGTGTCCTCCTCGGTCGAGAAGCCGCTCCAGGGCAGGCCGGATCGTTCGATGGCGACAAGGACCCGGAAGATGTCCTGCTTGTCGCGGATCTCCACCTCGACCCGACCGTCGTGCGTGCGGACCGGTAGGTCGACGGCCATCCGAAGCCGATCGGCGAGCTCCGGAGCGGCCCGGACCACGAGGCGCTCGGGCCGCCCGTGCTCCCGGATGATCGATTCGGGCGTACCTTCGGCGATGATCCGGCCTTGGTGGATGATCGCCACCTGGTCGGCGAGCAACTGGGCCTCTTCGAGGTAATGGGTCGTCAGGAAGACGGTCCGTCCGTCCGCCTTCAGCATCCGGATCACCTCCCAGATCGCCCGGCGGGCGTGGGGGTCGAGCCCGGTCGTGGGCTCATCGAGGAAGCAGACCTCGGGGTCGTTCACCAGGGCGAGGGCGAGCCCGAGCTTCTGCTTCTGACCGCCGGAGAGGGTCTCGAACCTCGCGTCGATCTTGTCGGAGAGGCTCGACGCGGGCCAGGAGGGCGGGGATGTCGACCCGGGTCGCGAACAGCTCCGCATAGTACCTGGATGGCCTCCGCGGGCGTCGACTTGTCGAAGAACCGGAACTCTTGCGGGATCACGCCGATGCGGGTGTGCAGCCGGCGGCCCTGGCTCCACGGATCGAGGCCGAGGACCTCGACCGTCCCGCTCGTCCGGCGGCGCAGGCCCTCGAGGATCTCGACCGTGGTGGTCTTGCCCGCGCCGTTCGGGCCGAGGAAGGCGAAGACCTTCCCCGTGGGGACGGCGAACTCGATCCCCCCGACCGCGGAGAGCGCCCCGTACTGCTTCGTGAGGGCGTCCACCCGGATCGCGTCGGTCATGACTGCCCGCCTCCGAGGCGGTTCGGGATATCAGGCCTCGCCCCGGTCGGGGAGCTCGAGCCGGTCCGCGGCTCCCGGTCCGACGCTCCGGGAAGCCGGCCCACTCGTGATCGTGAGCGGGCCCGGTCCCGACCATCGCGCCCCGAGCTCGCCCGCGGTCCAATCGAGATCGAGAGTCCCGGCGCCGAGGCGCAGCCCTCGGATCGACGCCGACTTCCAGCCGGACGGGAACCTCGGGTGAACGTCGACGCATCCGCGGGTCATCTCGGGCGTGATCCCCCAGAGCGAATCGAACAGGGTGGAGAGGAACGGGGCGATCGAGAAGCCGAGCAGGAAGCAGGCGTCGAACGCCTCGGGTCGGTCCCCCCGGTAGCACTCCGAGGCGTACCCGCCCTCCTCGATGAGCCGGCGGGCGTTCGTCCGGAGGTAGTCGACCCCGAGCTCGGTCGCGCCGGCCCAGAGCGCCGCCTCGGCCGCCCACGCGGTCGCGATCGTCCAGACGCGCCCGTCGTGGTAGGCGAGCGGGTCGTAGGCGGGATCGCGCTCGGAGAGCGTTCGGAGCCCCCACGGGGTCGTCAGGTCTTCCCGGGCGGCCCGCTCGACGAGGCGGCGGGCGATGGCCGGGGGAACGAGGCCCGGCCGGATGGCGCGGAGCGCGTTCGGTCGGAGCTTGAGGACGGGGCTCCCGTCGGAGTGCAACGAATCGTAGAGGTACTGTTCCGAGGCCCAGGTGTATCGGTGCGCGAACGCCGCGCGGAGCTTCTCAGCTTGGCCGTCGATCCCGGAGGGCCGGGGCCGGCCGGTCCCGTCGGCGATCCGCTCGATCGACTCGAGAGCGTCGACCCAGAGGACCTGGACGTCGACCGCGTGATCCCGCCGGTCCGTCGAGTCCCAGATCGTGGTGTCGACGGCGTCGAAGCCGACCCGGACCCGGCCGATCTCCGTTTCTTGCTTCATCGTCGCGATCTCCCCGCCGTTCCGGACGAAGCCGTCCGGGCCGTCGGCCTTCGAAAGACCCCACCGGATCGCCTCGACCAAACGCGGGTAGAGCTCCGCGCCGAGGGCGCTCGAGCCCGTGTGGTCGGCGAACCGCCGGACGAGCCCTGGGTAGTACAGGGTCGTGTCGGATGTCCCGTAGAGGAAGACCGGTCCCGGGGCGACCTGCATCGGGAGCTCGCCCGGACGAGCCCCGAGGACCGGGATCGAGCTGCGGGCCTGGAAGCGGAAGATCGTCCGGAGCGATCGTTCCACCCAGGCGGCGTCGCCGAGCCACTGGACCGCCGGCAACATCCAGGCGAGGTCGCGGCCCCAGAGGGCCGGGTACCAGGGATACCCCGCGACGAGCCCCGCGATGTCGGCATCCGGCGCCGTGTAGAGGGAACGGAGCGCGGCTCGGGCAAGGGCGTATCCCTGCTCGAGCTCCGGGGCGTCCGGGAAGGCGAGGGTCGGCGTCGCGGCGATCCAGTCTCGGAACCGGACCTCGAAGTCGCGGAGGCGAAGCTCGGCCGAGACCGGACGTTTCCGGTCGGCGAGCGCGGTGGCGGCGAGCCCCCCAACGACCCGAATGTGGAATTCGGCCCGAGCGCCCGGCGGGAGCGTTCCCGAACTTTGGAATCCGAGCGTCGCACCGCCGCTCTCCCGTGTTTCCCCACCCCAGGGCCGGCCATCGAGGAGGACCCCGCCCGGCAGGTCCGAGAACTCGACGGCGAGCCCGAACCCGAAGGACCGGATGGTCCAAGCATCGCCGAGGCGTTCGGCTCGGTAATGGGCGGGTTTCACCCCTTCCATCAGAACGGGCGCCAAGAACGGAGCGAAGGCGGACTCGAGGCCCCACGGGAGGGCGGCGTCGCCGGAGTTCTCGAACTCGAGGGACCGGCAGATACCGTAGTCCTCGTGGGTCGGGCGCACTTCGTCGCGGATCCTCAACGGCCCCACTCGGTGGATCGCCTCGAGACCTCCCCGACCGTGCGTGAGGGATACGAGGGTCTTTCCGCCGAGCTCGACGGCGACATCCCCGGATCGCACTCGGGTCGTCCAGGGGCCGGTGAGACGGACGCTCTGCGCGTAGACCCCGCCCCATTCGATCGGCGCGCCGCGCGTCTCCCGGAGGTAGGCGAGCTCCCCGGCCCCGTTCATGATCGCGAAGCTGCCGAGGCCCGGGATCAGGACCGGCCGTCCGGTCGCGGGACGGTGGTCTCGAAGATCGGCGGTTCGGACGGCGGGGCCGCCGACCCGTTCACGGGCCCCGGGACCGGACGGAGTCGTAGATCTCGATCCAGACGAGCGGGGGGATCGCGACGCTCTGGAACTCGAGACGCAGGACATGGCGGCCGGGCCCCGGACGATCGATCTCGGCCCCGAAGCGGATCGGTCGGCCCGGAACGAGCACGATCGGGTGGAGTGGATCGATCTCCGAGAATCGCCGCCGGACCGGGCTCTCCGGCTCCGACCAAGCGCATCGCCCCGGAGCGACGGGCTGGCCGTCGACCAAGAGCCGTACGGATCGGAAAGCGCCCATGCGCAACGGCGGGTTCACGAGGCCGAACTCGATGCCGTGCTCGGTCTCTCGGAGCGAACCGGCCTCGTAGAACGCGTGCTCGAGGAAACGACCCACCCGGACGAGCTCGGCCAACGCGGACGGGCCGAACTCGTGCTCGATCGAGAGGCCCTGCCGAAGGAGGGAGAAGTCGAGGGCGATCTCTCTCAGGCCCATCGGGGCGCCCAGCGCGCCGGCTCGGATAACCTTCGGGGAAGGGTGGTCAACGGAGAGAGGTCGCACGCCGTCGACGAGCGAACGGGGGGCGCGGCCCGGACGGGCCTCTCCCGGGGGTTACCGGCGAGATGTCAGCCGGACCGCCCCGCGCAGGCCGCGGCGCGAACGCCGCCCAGTGCACGGGCGGGGTCGGTTCCGGAAAGCAGACGCTCGCTCCTCCCCTGCCGGGATTCGCTCCGTCCACCATCTTCAGAGAGAGGACGGGCGGGGGACTATTTCCCTATTTTCAGGTTAATTCTGTTAATCAGATGAATATGGTTCAACCCGCCGAGGGGGGCTCCCCGGGCCGCCGAAGAGCGCGAGCGCCAGTCGACCCTGCTCGGTGAGGTGGACCCGTCCTCGGGCCCCGGCGCGGTCCGTCGCGACGAAACCCCAGCGCTGTTCGAGCGGATCGAGACGGTGGCGCAGGCGGCTGTGCTGGGCCTGGGCGGTCGGCGTCCGAGCGTGAGGGTCCTCCGCTCGGGCCCGATCGAGGCCGAGCTCCTGGATCAGCTCCCGCTTGCGCAGCGTCCCTCCTCGCCGGTCGAGCGCCTCGAGAAGCTCCACGAGCTCGGGGGCGGGGGTGCGAAGCTCGTAGACGGAGACCGGATCGACCCGACGCACCACGTCGTTCACCTTCCGGAGCTTGGGAGTGTGGTGGGAGTACCACGACTCGGAGACCTGGACGTAGTACGGCTCCCCCTTCCACAGCATGCAGGCGAGCGTCCCGGCGATCGCGGTGATCTTGGTGCCGGTCGAGACGTTCACCCGGATCGGCACGGTCGCGCCCGCCCGCCGGTCGGAGCGCTGCTCCTCCT
The DNA here is from genome assembly GCA_963696985.1 of uncultured Thermoplasmata archaeon. GTDB lineage: Archaea > Thermoplasmatota > Thermoplasmata > Lutacidiplasmatales > UBA184 > Lutacidiplasma. Next base: position 787,503 of record CAVOMG010000001.1, read on the forward strand.
CGAAGATCCGGCGGAGCTCGCCGAGGGAGGCGAAGACGTCCCAGATCCCCGCTCGACGGACGATCACCTCGACGGGTCGTGGGGCGGCTCGAAGCCGTCGGGTGACCTCCTCGACGAACGGGCGCGCGGCGTCGTCGCCCGATCGGGTCAGAAGGTAGGCGCGGTCGGCTCGCTCCTCGAGGATGGGATGGGTGACCCGCTCGACCTCGAAGCCGACCGGGGCGATGTGGATGCGCGCCCGGGGGTCCCCGAGCGGGAGCGCGCCCTCGAGGGCTCGTCGTGCGGGACCCGGCACGGCACCAGCTAGTGGAGCGGCCAGCAGGGATATCAGGCAACCGTAGCGCGGAGCCAAAGCGGCACCCTTGAGGCGTGCCGTCGATTCTTCCGTACTGTGTCCCGGAACCGCTTCCCTCGCTCCCGCCGCTCCTCGTTTCGATACTCCACCGCCCGATCCAGCGCCTCCCCCAACTCCGACACCGAGGTGAACTCCGTCCCGGGGAGCGCCAGCTCCTCGATTCCCTTCGCGTGGGTCTCGACGGGGTTCATCCAGCTCGCGTGCGTGGCCGTCGGCACCAACACCACCTCGTGGTGCCTGGCCCACTCTCGCACCGCCGGGGTCCAGTGCGTGCTCAACCCGTCCTGGATCAGATAGACCGGCTCGTCCGCGGGGTACTTGGACCGTTCCTCCTTCAAGAACTCCAGCCAGTTCGTCGAGTGCTTGGTTCGATAGACCGTCCCCGACAACTGCTGGTGGTAGACGTTCAGCATCAGGAAGTAGTAGGCCGTCCCGTACTCCCGATGATATTCGGCGGGAATCCGACCGGGGCAACTCCTCTGGAACCACCCCGCGCCGCCCTGCGGGACGAGTTGGATCGGGCCGATCTCGTCTCCGCTCAGTACCACCGGCGGGTTGTGCGGCTGTCGAGTGAGCTTCTCGATGTACTCCTTCTTGACCTCCCGCTCCGGGTCGGTGCTCTTCTTCCAAGTCCGCAGCGACTGGTGGCTGAGATCCGCCTCGAGGAGGATGACCCGGAGCCATTCCTCGCTGATGGACGGGACGATTCCCCGCTCGATGGCCGCCTTTCGAAGACGGGAGAGGCTCCACTGGGTGAACGCAAGGCCGAGGTCCTTCGGGTGGCTCGTGGCGAGCACCACGAGCGCCTGGCGCTGATCCTCCGAGAACTTCGCCTTCGGACCCGGCCCCCAATGGGGCTTGAGCATGGCGAAGCCATGGAGATTGAAGGCGTGGATCAACTGGCGAATGTAGTCCTCGCTCATCAGAGCGATGACGCCGATCTTCGGCGGGGTGAACCCCTGGGCCGAGGCGAGAATGACCTGGGCTCGCTTCACCTCGATAGCGTTCTGCCCATGACGTACGATCCGCCGAAGTCGATTGCCCTCGTCATCCGTGATCGGACGAACCCGGACCACCATGCCAAGGGTATAGGCGAACTCCGGAAAGTACTATCGGTGCGGATTCCCGCACAACCCCGCCGGCCGCTCCACTAGCGGGCCACCGATAAACGGGTTCCCTCGCCCGGCCCGGAGCGTGGGGGACGCTCGAGCCGTTCGGCCGGGTTTGCGTGGGCCGCAACGACCGTTCGGGGCCGAAAGCGATTAGTCGGCGGCCCGGGGTCCGAGACCGGTCCCCGACGATGCGTCGCCCCCTCTCTACCGCCCTTTCGAATCGGCCGCTCTTCTTCGAGGCGACGCCTCCCTCGGCGAGGGCGCCGAAGCGCCGGGGCGCCGAGCACCTCGCCCAGGTCGCGGAGCTCGTCCGCGGACTCCCCCGGGTCGACCTCGTCGATGTCCCCGAACTGATCGACGAAAACCATGAGGGACGCCCGTTCTACCGGTCGGGGGACGTTCGCGAGTACGCCGCGGAGCTCGCAAGGGCGATCGAAGGCGAGGTCGCGGTCAACAAAGTCGTCGCCCACCTCCCGTCGATCGCGGCGGTGGAGGCCTGGGTCCGGGAGACCGTCGACCGTTCGATCCGCCACGTCGTCTTGGTCGGCGGCTCGAGCCGGTTCATCCCCTACCCCGGACCGAGCGTGGTCGAAGCCGACCGGGCCTGCTTTCCGATCGTGAAGGCCGCTCACGGGGAGCTCGGGAACATCGCGATCCCACAGCGACCCGGCGAGGCCCACCGGCTGCTCGCGAAGACCCGGGCGGGCGCCTCGTACTTCACCACCCAGATCGTGTTCGAGAGCGCCAACCCGATCGCGATGGTCCGGGATTACGACGGCCTCTGCCGACGCGCGGGGATCCGACCCGCGGCGGTCCTGCTCTCCTTCGCCCCGATGATCGATGAGGGGGATGCCGAGTTCGTCCGGTGGCTCGGGGCGGACATCCCCGAGCCCGCCGAGCGCGAGGTCCTCTCGGGGGACGAGGGGGCCGGCATCGCGCGCTCGATCGGGCTGTGCCGACGGATCTGGGCCGAGGTCGTCGAGGGGCTCTCGGCCGGACCGAACGACGTACCCGTCGGGGTCAATGTGGAGGAGATCATGCCGAAGCACTTCGAGGCCGCCGCTGAGATGCTTCGGATCTTCGCCGGGACCATCGACTCGAAGGTTGCCCCCGGCGCGCGGACCGCCGGTTCCGAACCCCATTGAGCGATCGGCCCGGCCCTGAGACCCGCGTGCGCACCGCGGGCCCCATTGAGCTTAAGGGACCCCCGGAATCGCCGGGCGTGTCGGCCACCGCCCCCACCGAAGCCTCGGCCGCCACGATCGAGGTCCGCGACCTCGTCAAGTCCTACGGGACCCTTCGCGCCGTCGACTCGGTCAGCTTCGAGGTGCGCCGCGGGACGGTCTTCGCCTTCCTGGGTCCGAACGGCGCGGGCAAGACGACCACGGTCGAGGTCCTGGAAGGGATCCGGCCCCGCACCTCGGGGGAGGTGCGCGTCCTCGGCGAGGATCCTTGGAAGGGGCGGGAGCGCCTCCTCCGTCGCGTCGGGGTGATCCCCCAGGACTTCTCCTTCTTCGACAAGATCACCCCGTTCGAGGGGATCGAGTTCTACGGCCAGCTCTTCGACCGGAAGGTCGACGCGCTCGCGCTCCTAAAGGAGGTCGAGCTCGAGGAGAAGGCCCGCGCGCCGTTCGAGAAGCTCTCCGGGGGGCAGAAGCAGAAGCTCGGCCTCGCCCTCGCGCTCGTCAACGACCCCGAGGTGCTGTTCCTGGACGAGCCGACGACCGGGCTCGACCCGCAGGCGCGCCGGGCGGTCTGGGGGGTGATCCGCTCGCTGAAACGCTCTGGCCGCACGATCTTCCTCACCACCCACTACCTCGAAGAAGCGCAACTGCTCGCGGACCAGGTCGCGATCCTTCAGCATGGGAAGATCATCGCCCAGGGGACCGCCCGCGAGCTCATCGACCGATACGGCCGACCGGAGCTGCTTTGCATCTACGCCCCAGAGAGCGTCGCTACGCTCCTTCGTCAACGTTGGAAGGGGCGGGTCGAGTACGCGCAAGGCGTCGTCACCGTCGAGATCCCGAGCCCGGCGGCGATCCTCGAGGTCCTCGATCTCGTGAAGGCGAGCGGGCTCCCCTGGACCGATGTGGAGACCCGCCACGACACCCTCGAGGAGGTGTTCGTGCGGCTGGTCGGCCGGATGGACGAGGGACGGCTCGCGGAGGCGCCCGCGGGCGGGAAAACGCTCCCGTGAAGCCCAAGAGGGTCTCGGCCTACCTCGTCGTCTTCGCGCGGACGTACGTGCGCAACCGGATCGGACTGTTCTTCGCTCTGATCTTCCCGATCATCCTGATCCTCCCGTTCGGGGCGATCTTCTCGAACACCGGGAGCTCGACCGTCAGCCTCTATGTCCAGGACCTCGACCACGGCTCCCCCCAGAGCCTCGCCTTCGTGAAGGCGCTCAACGGGACCGGGGTCTTCGAGGTCACGATGGTCGCCCCTTCCGCGGGGAACCTCTCGAACTGGCTCAGCTCGAACGGCGACACCCAGGGGCTCGTCATCCCCAACGGCTTCGGCGCCGACTACGCCGCCCATCGGCCGGTGAACGTGACCCTCTACACCGATCCGGCGCAGGCCTCGACCGCCGGGATCGCCGAGGGGGCGGTCCAGGGCGTCGTCAACGGGTTCAACCTCGACGCGGCCGGAGCGGGTCCGGTCCTCGGCGTCGCGCAGGCGAACGTCGGCAGCACGACGTACGTCTATGTCGACTACCTGATCCCGGGACTGATCGGCTTCTCGATCCTGACGAGCCCGATGTTCTCGATGGTCAACCTGAGCTCGCTCTACAAGAAACAGAAGTTGTTCCGGCAGCTCTCGCTGACCCCCCTTACCCGGGGCGAGTGGCTCCTCGCCTCGGTCCTCTGGTTCATCCTCCTCGTCCTCGTCTCGACCGTCGTGATGCTCGCCATCGGGCGGGGGGCGTTCGGGGCGAACGTCTATCCGACGATCTACACCCTCCCGTTCCTCCTCCTCGGCCCGGTGCTGTTCGTTTCCATCGGGCTCTTGCTCGGCACGGTCTCGAAGACCCCCGAGAGCGCCGCCGTCGTCGGGAACCTCGTCACGTTCCCCATGATGTTCCTCTCGGGAACGTTCTTCCCGGTCTCCCTCTTCCCCTCCTACCTCCAGACGTTCGCCCGGTTCCTCCCGCTCTACTATGTCATCGATGGGCTCAACGAGACGATGATCTTCGGGAACCTCCGCTTGGCGGCCACGGACCTCGCCATCGTCGGCGGGCTCGCCGTCATCTTCTTCGTCGCGGCGACGCGCGCGTTCCGTTGGCAAGAGGAGTGAGCGCGGGCGCCGGGTCGGGCCGGCCGATCCGCCCGCCCCACGCTTCCCCCGTCGATCCTCGGGGCCCGAGAGCTCCCGGCGAGCGGGCGGCCCCTCCCCCCCGGGAAGTGCCACCGGTAGGAACCCCACGGGTGATGGGGTTCCGCGCGCAACCCCTGGGGGGCGTTCCCGCCTCGCGGGGAGGCGCCCGACACCGGACCCGCGAGCCGGACCACATCGTGCGGTTCGCCAACGATATCTGCGCCAGAAACTCCGCTCAAGTGGTGCGAGCGCCATGTCGATTCCCCCGATCGGTGGACCCGCTGGTTTCCTCGCCTTCGGAGAGGTCGGTCCCGGTCTGCGGCCGGTTCGTCCAAGGACCCGCGGAGCCGGCTCTGGAGGGGCTGCATGACCCCACCGGGCTCCCCCCGCATTCGGGAAGCCGGACTGGGGGGGGCGGCCCGGCTCGTGACCCTCGTGATCCTGGTCACCCTGATGGCGGCCCCCGGTTTCGTGGGGGCCGGGTCCCAGGTCCAACCAGCCCCGGTCAATAGCGCGCACCCCGATCGACCCACACTGAGCTCCCCATCGCCCGGCGTTGTCGCAGGATCCGCGAACCCTTCGGCCTCCTCCGCCAACAAGAGCGCCGGAAATGTCTCGGAAACGTTCGTTCCCTACAACGACTCCTTCCTCCCGGGGAACACCCAACCGACCCCAACGTCCCAACCCACCGGGGTCGGCTACTACCCGCCGCTCGATCGAGCGATCGTCTCGTTCGCGTTCTCCCAAGGGTACTCGTTCGCGAACGCCAGCGCGAACCGGGTCACGCAGCTCCTGGTCGCCCGGTTACGAAACCTACTCGGACTCGGAAGTGGTGGTGGATCCCCTGAACGGACTAGCCTTCATCACCGAGGGGAACCAGTGCGGCGTCCGCGTCGTCAACATGACCTCCATGAAGGCGGTCGCCTGGGTGAACACCACCTGCTCTCCGGGCACGATCCTCTTCGATCCGGCCGATGCTCACATCTACGTCGGGATCTGGGAATCCTACCGCCCCTGCATCTCCCCGGGCCAGGTCCAGGTGATCGACGCCACCTCCTTCAAGGTCATCCGAAACCTCTCGGTGGGGTCGGACGTCGAGGGACTCGCGTACGATCCGGTCACGATGTCGGTCGTGGTCGCGGCCTCGGATGCCGGCCTCGGCGCCTACTGCTCCTCCACCGCCTCCTACCTCGTTTCGTTCAACGGTACGTCGCTCACTCCCAGCTACAACCGGTCGGTACCGCGCCTGTACTCCTCGCTCACTTACGACGGGGCCAACGGCGAGCTCGTGGCCACCGGCGGGGGGAAGATCGACTTCTACAATGCGTCGACCGGCCTCTATCTTTCGAACTCGACCTTGGGGGGATTTCCGGGCCAGGGCCCCGTCGAGGGGATCCTCTACGTCAATCAGACCCGAGACCTTTACCTGTCGGACCTCGGGGACTCGCAGTTGGTGGTCCTGTCCGGCACGAACGGGTCCGTGCTGGGTCGGTACACGGAGTGGTCCAACTTCGGCGGAGGGATCGGCTATCAGCAGCCGCCGATCCCGTTCGAGGAACTGTCGTATGATCCGCACGCCGGCCTCGTCTACGCGACGTCCCTGACGTTCAACGAGGTGTTCCGGTTCAATGTGAGCCTCGGCAAGTTCGTCGAGCCCCTGATCGTCCAGTTCACCCCCATGGACCTCCTGGGAGATCCCTCGGGGAGCCGGGTCTTCGTCGGCGGCTCGAGCCCCCAGGCGGATGTCGTCTTCAACGCCACCACGTTCGGCGTCGCCGACCCGTTCAACGTGACGTTCGCGCCCGCGACCTCCAACTGCGGATTGTTCGACCCGTCGCTGACCGCCTTCACCGAGTGCGTGGGCGGCGCCGTCGGGGTGGTCTACGAACGGAACGGGAGCGCCAACACGAGCGGGGCCTACATGGGGAACGATCAATCGGGGATCGCCTGGGACTCGAAGGACTCCGAGATCTGGACGAGCGATCCGAGCTGGCCGCGGGGGTACTTCGTCCACGACTCGAACCTAACGAACGGATCGTCCATCGCCCTCGGCGCCAACACGAGCGGGGTCGCTTATTTTCCGGCCCGTAACGAGGTCGTGTTCATCGCGGCCGGCGATGTGCTCGCGTTCGGAGCGACGAACCACTCGAGCGTGTACAATGTTTCGGTCGGAGGGATGCTCGCGAACGAGGCGATCGACGCGGACAACGGCACCCTGTACTTCACCAACAGCTCCACGGCCGGCCACTGGTTCGTGGCGTGGAACCTGTCGAAGCGGAGCGTGGACTACTCGATCCCCATCTCGGGCGGCGCGACGGCGATCGTGCTCGCGACCCCGCTCGGAAGAGCCTACGTCCTCAACGCACCGGCCGACAACGTTTCCGTGATCAACCTGACGTCGCAGAAGCTCCTGGGCACGATCTCCGTGGGAAGCTATCCGGCCTCGGGCCTCTACGAGCGGGCCCTCGGGCGGCTGCTCGTGGCGAACCAGGGGTCGGAATCGATCTCGATCATCGACGTGCCCCACCCGTTTCCGGTGTGGTTCAACGAGACGGGGCTCCCCCGCGGAACCTCCTGGTCGGTCCGGATGAACGGGCACTCGGCCTTGGGGAATACGAGCACGCTGATCCTCGAGGTGAATAACGGGACCTACTCCTACTCGATCGGCCCGGTCCGTGGGTATGCCCCGATCGTGGGGAGCGGCAGTGTCACGGTATCGGGGAGCGGGGTGAGCGTCCGGGTCAAGTTCCGCCCGGTCTACGCCGTCGTGTTCGCCGAGCAGGGGCTTTCGTCGGGAACGGACTGGTCCGTCACCCTCAACGGATCGACGAACTCCTCCGCCTCCCAGGATGTGGATTTTGAAGAGCCGAACGGAAGCTACGCCTACCGCGCCACCAACCTCTCCGGATGGCACGCCTCCCGGTACACCGGCTCCGCCCAGGTCTCGGGAGCTCCCGTGCAGGTCGACGTGAACTGGACGGCCGTGAACTACCTCATGAGGTTCGTCGAGTCCGGACTTCCGAACGCCACCGCCTGGGCGGTCACCGCGAACGGCACCACGTATCGTTCGATGAATTCGACCATCGAGTTCCGGCTTTCGAACGGCACGTTCGCCTACAACCTTTCGATCGTTCCCGGTTGGCAGCCGGCTCCCGGCGTGGGGAACCTGACCGTCAACGGCTCCGGGGACCTCGTCGAGGTCAACTGGACGTTGGTCCACTACACGGTCGAGTTCATCGAGTCCGGCCTCCGGGGCGGCTTGACCGGCTTGACCTGGTCCGTGAGCTTGAACGGGACGACGAACTCGTCCTCGACGAACACGATCGGCTTCCTCGAGAAGAACGGGACGTTCTCCTTCGACGTGACCCCCCTCGCCGGTTGGCAAGCGAGCCAGTACCCGCGGGAACGTGACCGTCGCGGGCGGTCCCACGACGGTCAACCTGACCTGGACGCGAGTGACCTATGCCGTCGATTTCCAAGAGATCGGGCTCGCCTCGGGCACCGATTGGTCGATCACCGTCGGGGCCGTGTCGATGGGGACGGACGGCCCCACGCTCAACTTCTCCGAGCCGAACGGCTCGTTCGCTTGGTCGATCTTTCCCTTGGCGGGGTACACCACGGTCTGGCGAGGGACCGTCGTGGTCCAGGGCGGCCCCCAGGAGATCAACGCCACGTTCACGCGTCTCGTGTACGCGTTGAATTTCACCGAGACCGGGCTCCCGAGCCGAACGACCTGGAGCGTGACGATCGGGGGGGTCCGTCTCAGCTCCGCCAATGCCACCATGTCGTGGCTCGAACCGAATGGGACCTACGCGTTCACGCTCGGCGGGGTCCCGGGGTGGACGACGGCCAATTTTACCGGTACCGCGAGCGTCCGCGGGACCTCGGAGACCTCGCTCACCCGTTGGGTGCCCTTCACCTACGTCGTCGAGATCGGCGAGATCGGCCTCCCGCACGGCGAGGGTTGGTGGGTCAACGCTTCCTCGGGGGGCGGCGCCTGGTACTCGACCTCGACCCAGCTCCCGATCCCACGGCCCAACGGTACCTTTGACTTTACCGTCTCGACGGTCGACAAGACGTACGCCGCCCCAGGGGGCGCTGTGGACGTTTCGGGCGGGTCCGCTTCCGGGACGGTCACCTTCCAGCGGGTCGTGTTCTTGGCGAGCTTCGACGAGATGGGCCTTCCCTCAGGCACCGGCTGGTGGCTCAACGTCACCGGGGAGCCATCCGAGCATGCGACGGCCGCGACCCTTCAGCTCGATCTACCCAACGGGACATACTTCTACTCGGTATCGGACGCGAACTCGACGTACTCTTCGCGGGGAGGGAACTTCTCGATCCGGGGAACGCCGGCCACCGAGAACATCCGTTTTGCCGAGGTCGTCCATACGTTGACGTTCCTCGCTTCCGGCCTGGGAGGGGGGCTATCTTGGGCCGTCACGATCGGCGGGATCACTCGGAGCGGGACCGGCGCGATCGCTTTCTCGGGACTGACGAACGGAAGCTACGCCTACCAGGTCCGGGCCCCTCCCGGATACTCCGCGAGCCCCACCGCCGGGTCGATCACCTTGGACGGATCGAACAGGACCTCGACGGTCTCGTTCACCCCAGTGGGATCGTCCGCCCCGACCGGGGCCGGGCTGACGGGCTTAGACCTTTACGGCGTGGTCGGCGTCGTCGTGGCCGCGGTCGGGTTTGCTGCGGCCCTCCTGATCACGAGAGCTCGGCGGAACGGATCACCCCCTCCGACGGGGCAAGTCGACTCGGGCGAGGCGGAACCCAGTGCGACGATTCCTCCGGACTAGAACGATCCGTCGACCCCGCAGGTTTCGCTCGGGGTCTATGGACGTGGACCGCCTGCTCTCAGGGTTCTGTGACGGGTCGGGTGAGGAGTCCTGTCAAGGGTGGGGTGCAATAACCCGGAAGGTCGTCCGCCGGGGTCTTGCCCGGCTTCGTGAATGATCTTGCTAAGTGGCTCGGTCTTCTCGCATGGGATCAACCCACGAGTAAGGGTTCAGCTTCAAAGCGGTCGGCGAACGGCGACGGCCGATCCCCCCTTCAAGGCGGTCGGTACGCGGCGAAAGAGCGACAAGGATTCGGCAGAACGTAGCACCCGAGTCTCAGACTACGGCGGCTAGGCGGTTCCTGCGCCCCATGAACCACGCGGCAGTCGTGGCGATCACGAAGCCAACGATGGAGACAAGGACCATTGCGACCCCAAGGTTAAGGGGAACAAGGCCGAGTGGAGGGTTTGGAAAGCACCCGTCGGTGTCGGGGCGGCACCCGGGAAAGATGTTGTCAAGCATGGTCCCGTACGCCATCAAGGAAAGTCCGGCCACGAAGAATCCAACGGCGGGAACGAAGAGCAGCCAACGCCTTCGGCGAACCTCCGCAGGCGGGACCGCGCTCATCGCCATCCAAACGCCGCTCGATTCGATAACCTCGCCGTGGACCAGCCCCTTGGACGGACTCACCGGAATGACGCAAACAAACCGCAGACCTCCGGCCAAGCGCTTTGAAGCAGAACCACGAGTAAGCTGTTTTTTTATAGTATCACAAACATACTATTGCTGAAAACCCGACCTGAGGGGACGAACATGAACGAACTATCGGAACGCACCAATAGCGAGCTCGTCTGGATCCAGACCTTCGACAATTCCTGGCCATTCGGTGGCTGGTTCCCCCGCACGTGGGACGATGACTGGGCCTCGATCGCCCGGACGGCCTTCGGGTCCTCCGGGGTCCCCCGCTTCCGCAGCGAGGTCTACGACCGGGGCGAGGCCTACGAGGTCGTGACGGAGCTTCCCGGGATCGCGAAGGAACAGATCCACGTGACCCTGCAGGGGACCCGCCTGAGGATCTTGGCCGAATCGGCGTCGCCGCAGCCGACCGAGACGTCTGAAGGGGCGCCCCTAGCTTCGGCGGTTAGCGTTTTCGAGCGGACCCTCGAGCTCGCCGAGCCGGTCCCCGCCTCTACTGTTCGGGCCAAGGCCGAGAACGGGATCTTGACCGTGACGGTGCCCAAGCCGAAGTCGCTTCCCGAAGAGACGATCCCCCTTGCCTGAACCGTTCGAGCCGCAGCCGCTGCCCAGTGGGCCCGAGCCGCCGATCCCCTTCCCGAGGTTCGACGGGGCCCCCGGGTTGACCCGCTGAAGCGGGCCGGCCCGGCCAACCCTTTCGGAACTCCGTCACGAGTCCGACCTCCACCCCCGGGGGCGGTGAGGAACCCAAATACACCTCCCGGCTCCCGAGACCGGAGCAAAGCCATGGCGAAGGCGGTCGACCCGGTATGTCAGATGACGGTGAACACCGAGAAGGCGACCTGGAAGGGTTCCTACGGCGGCCAGATGGTCTACTTCTGCTCGGCCGCATGCCAGAAGCAATACGCCGCGACTCACCCCGCCCCGTAACCAGCAATACCGGTCGGCCACGCCCCGATCGGGTCGCCCCGCGCTCTGATCAGGACCCATCCTAGGAGGGGGAGATGGCGACGGACCCGATCTGCGGGATGTTCGTCGAGGAGGCGGGCGCCGAGCTCAAGCTCGTTCGCGAGAACCGGACCTACTACTTCTGCTCGACCCACTGCCTCCAGGAGTTCGCCCAGCCCGAGGTCGAGCTCGCCCGGCTGCGGGGGCGGCTGGCGGTCGCCTGGTCGTTCTCCATCCTGACGATCGTGTTCAGCTACGTCCTCCGGGGTCCCTACGGGGCTGGGCTCGCCGGGGGGTGCGCCGCGGTCGTCCAGTTCTATCCCGGGCTCGCGTTCTATCGGAGCACCCTCGACGCCCTCCGAAGCCGGCACTGGAACATGGACGTGCTGATCGCCGTCGGCACGAGCGTCGCGTTCGCCTACAGCGTGGTCTCGCTCCTTTGGCCGGGCCGGCTCCTGAGCGCCACCTACTTCGACGCCTCCGCCCTCATCGTCACGCTCATTCTCACGGGGAGCTACCTCGAGCACTTCACCCGCGAACGGGCCCGAGGCGCGCTCCGACGGCTCTCCGAGCTCCAACCGGCGACGGCGCTCGTGATCCGGGACGGGAGCGAGGTCGAGCGTCCGGTCGCGGAGGTTGAGGTCGGCGACCGCCTGCGCGTGCGTCCGGGGGGCCGATTCCCGGCGGACGGTCGGATCGCCGAGGGAAGGTCGACCGTCACCGAGGCCCTCGTCACCGGCGAGAGCCTGCCGATGGCCAAGGGGCCGGGGGACCGGGTCATCTGCGGCACGGTGAATGGCGAAGGGGTCCTGACGGTCGTGGCCGAGCGGGTCGGCGAGGACACCCTCCTCGCCCAGATCGGCGAGCTCGTCACGGAAGCCGAGACGAGCCGCGTCCCCCTGCAGGCGCTCGCGGACCGCATCGCCTCCGTCTTCGCTCCGCTCGTGCTCGCCCTCGCCCTCGTCGCGACGATCGCCTGGACGATCGCGGGGGCCGGGTTCGCGGTCGCGGTGCTCGTCTTCGTCTCGATCGTGATCACGGCCTGCCCGTGCGCGTTCGGGCTCGCGACCCCGGCGGCGATCGTGGTGGGCACGGGACGGGCCGCCGAAGGGGGGATCCTGTTCAAAGGCCGGGACTCCCTCGAACGGGCGAGCCAGATCGACCTGGTGGTGACCGACAAGACCGGGACCCTGACCGTCGGTCGGCCGAGCCTCCAGGAATTGGTGCCCGCCCCGGGGGGCGACCCCGAGGCGCTCCTCGTGCTCGCCGCCGGGATCGAGGCGGGCTCCGAGCACCCGTTCGCCCTGGCCGTTCGGGCGGCCGCCCGGGCCCAAGGGCTCTCGCCCACCCCCGTCGAGGGGGCGAAGGCGGAACCCGGGGCGGGGGTCCGGGCGATGCTCTCTGGTCGCCCGGTCGCGGTCTTGAGCGGGCCGGCCGTGCGGGCCTCGGGGATCGAGCTCGGCGCTCTAGCGGACCCCGTGGCCCGGATCGAATCGGCCGGCTCGGCCTGGTCGGCGGTCGTCGAGGACGGTCGCCCGCTCGGGGTCCTCGCGTTCCAAGACGCGCTCGCCCCCGGGGTCTCCGAAGGGATCCGGGCGCTGAGGGCCGATGGCGTCGACGTGGTCCTGGCGACCGGGGACCATGAGGCCGCGGCGGCCCAAGTGGCCCGCGAGGTCGGGATCGTCCGGGTACACGCCGGGCTCCGTCCCGCCGAGAAGCTCGAGCTCCTGCGTCGCTTCCAGTCGGAGGGCCACCGGGTCGCCTACGTCGGGGACGGGATCAACGACGCCCCGGCGCTCGCCGCCGCCGACCTCGGGATCGCCATCGGCTCCGGGACGGAGGTGGCCAAGGAGACCGGCGGGGTGATCCTGGTCCGGCCCGATTTCAAAGGGGTGGCGGTCGCCCTGAGGATCGGCCGCCGGACGGTCGAGAAGGTCCGGGGGAACCTCACCTGGGCGATCGGCTACAACGCGGTTCTGCTGCCCATCGCCGCCGGCGCCCTCGTGCCGATCCTCGGGCTCGGGGTCTTCGGCGTGCTGCCGATCACGGGAGCGCTCGCCATGGGACTCTCGTCGACCACGGTCGTCCTCAACTCCCTCTCGCTGAGACGGGTGGCCCTGCGGTAGGGACCCCCCTGGGCCGACCCGCTCACCCCGTCGGGGGCGCCTCGCCCGAAGTCCGGCCGGGAGCCGCGGGATCGGAGGGGTCCGAGGCCGGGTCCTCCTCCTGCTCGAGGTCGAGGAGGTGACCGAGCCGGCGCTGCTTCGTGATGAGGTAAGGGCGGTCGTATTCGTTCGGAGGGATGATGAGGGGGATCCGGCCGACGACCTCGACGTCGTGCCGCTTCAGGTCCTCGATCTTGTCCGGATTGTTCGTCATCACGCGGACCGCGCCAATATGCAAGGACTGGAGCATGTGGGCGGCGATCGCGTAGTCGCGCTCGTCCGGGTGGAAGCCGAGCATCTCGTTCGCCTGGACCGTGTCGTATCCGGCGTCCTGGAGCTCGTAGGCCCGGATCTTGTTCGCGAACCCGATCCCCCGCCCTTCTTGCCGAAGGTAGAGCACGACCCCCCGGTCCATCTTCCCGATCCGCTCGAGGGAGTCGATCAGCTGGTCCCGGCAGTCGCAGCGCAGCGATCCGATCGCGTCCCCGGTGAGGCACTCGGAGTGGATGCGGACCGGAACGTCCTCGGCGTCGACGACGTTCCCGTGGACGAACGCGGCGTGCTCGCGGTGGTCGAAGTCGTTGAGGAACGCCACGACCTGGTAATCCCCGAACCGTGTCGGGAGCTTCGCGATCGCGTGGATCCGCACGCAGTACTTCGGGTCCCCCGGACAGCGATGGTCCCGGTTCTCCTGCTCGAGCCGGGCGACGACCTCGGCGGGTATCCCCATCGGGTTAGGGGGAGGTGGCTGGGGGTTTAACTTCGTCCGGGGAGGGGAAAGGGAGGGTGCCGGGACTCGCGGCCCCGACGGCGTGCTCCCGTCGAAGCCACTTCGGGCGGTACGCTTATCCGCCGAGGCTTTCGTGCCCGGCCGATGGACCTCTTCACCCACGTCCTCATCGCCTACCTGATCTCCTACGGGGTCTGGGGCCCGTCCGGGCTCCAGTACATCGCCGCGGGGCCCTCGCGGGGGGCCTTCCCGACGCCGACGCCCTCTTCTTCCCGCTCGCGAAGCGCTTCCCGCTCCTGCGCCACCACGGGATCACCCACTCGATCTTCGGCGTCACCGTCATCGCCGCCGTGGGATCGTTCGTGGTCCCGATCGTCTTCGCCCACGTGATCGGCGCGTCGTTCGCCCAGGGCTCGACGCTGCTCTACTTCCTCGCCCTGTGGGCGGGCGGTTTGAGCCACGTCTTCCTCGATGGGTTCACCCACTACTCGGTCCCGCCGTTCGCGCCGTTCGGCAAGTACCAGCTCCACCTCGACGCCGACCGGGCGATCAACCTCGGCACGTTCGCGTTCACGGGGTTCTCCTTCTGGCTCCTCCTCTACGAGCGCGGACGGGTCCCGGTCGCCCTGTGGGAGCTCACCTCCTGGCTCCTGCTCGCGTTCTACCTCGGCTACCTCGCGGTCCGAGGGGTGGGCCGTTGGCGGGCCGGGAAGATCCGCAAGGCCGAGGGGTACGGCTCCGTCATCCCGACGGGGAATCCGTTCGTCTTTCTCCTCGCCGAGGAGCGGCCGGAGGCCGGAGGGACGTTCCTGAGGTTCACGAAGCTCCACCTCCTGAGGGGCCGGGAGGACGCGGTCCGGTCGATCCGGCTCGGACCGCCCCCGGCGGCCCCGGGCCCGGTGGCGACCGTCCAGGAGGCGATGGAGGCGAGCTATCGGCCTTCGATCGCCCAGGGCTGGATGCTCTCGGCGACCCACCATTTCGCCGAAGCCCGAGCCGGCCCGGGCCACTACGAGGTGTTCTGGTACTCCCTCGAGTTCACGATGCTCGGCCGGGCCGCGGGCGTCCTCGCCCGCGTCGACGCCGCCACCGGGAAGGTCGACACCCGGACCGCCTGGATGTCCCCGAAGCGCCTCGCCGCCTGACGGCGGCCGGACGCCCTCCCCGGGCGCGGGCCGCGGCCCAGGAGGCCACCCCGGGGCGGACGATGACCGGGTCGTTCGAACCGTGCGAGGTCCTCCGAGGGTGGGATTCCGCGGACTCCCCGGTCCGGGCGACCCAGGAAGCGCCTGGGTCCGATCGGGTCGGGTCCCGGAACGCCGGTGGCGGTCGGTCTCAGGCTAAACGGGCCCGTCGAAGCCCTGGGCCACCCGTAGGGCGGGCGGGCCGGCGGCATATGCATAAACCAGTTTCCGCTGGGGGATTCGAGGTCTACCTCGAACCGTATGCTAGGCCGTCGGGGCGCTCCTTCGGTACCCATCTCTCGGGGAGGAACGCGCGGGCCCGTGGCGGATCCGAAGGCCCCTTCTCCGCGTGGGCCGCCGAGCCAGTCCCGACGGTCCGCTCGGACCGCTCGCGTCGCCGCCATCCTGTCGATCGCCGTCATCGCGGTTCTCCTCATCGAGGGGGTTCCGTCGAGCCCCCTGGGAGCGGTCCTCGCCCTTCCCCCACGCGACGGGGCCCATCCCAGTTCTGGCCCGAGTCCCACCGGATCGGGCGCCCCGTCGGCGCCGGCGGCCGACCTCGCCCATCCGATCGCGAGCCCGTCCGCATCCACGGTCGGGTCGGCCGTCCCGGCCTCGGCCGGCGCGGCCAGCGGGGTCGGTGCGGCGGGCGACCGCGCTTCCCTCTGCCTTCTCAGCGCGGCCCTCCTCTGCCCGTCCCGATCGCCGGCTCCGCCTCTCGAGCCCCGGCCCGCCGCCTCGACGCCGTCGTCCTGGACCAACTTCACCCACCTCCAATGGGCCACGCCGGAGGAGCGGTTCTCCCCGTCGATGGTGTATAGCCCTTCGAACGGCGGGGACGTCCTGTTCGGCGGGTACGGTCCGATCAACGCCGCGCCGTACTGGACGTTCTACAACGACACCTGGCTCCTCAAGGACAAGAACTGGTCGGAGCTCGTCAACCCCGCGAGCTGCACGACCGCCACCTGCCCCGTGGGCCGGGCCGGCGCGATGCTCGCCCAGGCTGGGCCGAACGAGCTCGTGCTGTTCGGCGGATTCCTCTACACCCCGGCCGTCGTCACGATCGCGTTCAACGACACCTGGGTCTTCGAGAACGGCGCCTGGCAGAACGTGACCGCTTCCGCCGGACCGGCGCCTCCGGCCCGGTTCGACGGCAGCATGGCGTACGACTCGCTCGACAACCTCGTGCTCCTCTTCGGAGGCTCGACCGCCTCGGGGGCGGTGCTGGGCGATACCTGGGAGTTCGCCTCCGGACGGTGGACGAACGTTACCGCGGACGTCGGGAGCTACACCCTTACCCAGGCCCCCTCCCCCCGGGCCGGGGCCGCGATGGCCGCCTCCCCCGATGGCCACATCATGCTCTTCGGGGGGGAGGACGGGGGCCTTCCGGTCCTCAACCCCTGCGATGACGGGTACTATGCCGGCCCGCAGTCCGACGCCGTGGCGTGGTGGTGGTACCACGACGCTTGGCTCGCCCAGGCGAACTACTCGGACTCGAGCTGGGACGGATGCGTTCCGGCGGGCCCGGGAGGCGCCCCGCCCCCGAGCCCCACCACGCCGAGGGCCAGCTCGCTCACCTTCGGCTCCTCGGGGCCGCCCTGCGGGCGGGTCGATGCCGCCCTCGGTTGGAGCCAGAACAACCAGCGGTTCGTCCTGTATGGGGGGTTCGGGTACCCGACCGAGGCGGCCCACGGGATCTGCTCCGGCTTCATGACCTTCCTCAACGACACGTGGATGTACCGTCAGCCTCCGGGGCAGGGGTTCAACTGGACGAACGTCACCGACTCCGGCGACCCCCCCGCCCGCGAGGAGATGGGCTATGCCTCCGACATGTCGACCGGGTTCTTCGTCATCTTCGGGGGATACGCCGGTTCCTACGCCCTCAACGAGAGCTGGCGGTTCTTCGAGCTCGTCCACGCGAAGCTCACGGGGCCCTCGGAGATCGACACCTCGGGGTCCCTGAGCTTCCTCGTCCCGTTCACGGTCGACGGCTACGGGGGATCATCGGACCTAAGGTACTTCTTCACGTATACGCCGATCCGTAACGGGCACACGATCTCCGGACCCGGTAACTGCTCCATCCTGGAGGGCGGGCTGTACACGCCCCCCTACAGCGGGTTCGCCATGTTCACCTGCGTGCCGACCCCGCTCAGCTACAACGTCTACCGGGCCGAGGTGACGGTCTACGACTTCCTGCATTCGAGCGACCGGGCGACGTCCAACTGGACGTTCACGGTCACGCCCCCGGAGGCGATGCGGATCTACAGCGAGTACAAGCAGGTACTTCTACACCGGCCTCAATTTCGACAACACCTTCACCGTCTACGCCGAGGTCGCGAACCAAGCCGCCACCTCGGTGACGATCTCGGTCGGGGGCTTCCCCCAGAGCGTGACCCAGCAGTCCTCCGCGGACTACTGGAACGCGGCGGCGGTGAACATGGGGAACGTGAACCCCGGGACCGAGGTGACGGCCGAGGCCCAGTTCGGGGGCTGGACGCTCAACGCGACCTACCCGATCGACATGGTGAAGGCGCCCGGCTGGCTCCTCGACCTGTTCACCTACGCGAGCGACACCGGGGCGATCAAGTACACGCTCTCCACCTCGGGCGCCGGACCGTACAACAAGACCTACTCGCTCGCCTATTCGTTCAGTTGGAACATCGGGAAGACCTTCAACTTCAGCATCCCCGTCCCGCTCGTCAGCGGGAACTACTCGTTGATCCCCTCGATCACGGTCGGCTTCGGGGTCACCTCGAAGGGGAACGTCACCCTCTCCGGAGGGTTCACGCTCACCACCCCCGCGATCGCTCTCGGGCCGTTCTCATTGAAGATCTCCGCCGCGGTCGCGCTGAAGGGCACGTTCGCCCTGGCGCTCGACGGCTCCAACATCCAAACGATCGATTGGTTAAGCGCGAGCGTTACCCTCACGATCACCGGGACGTTCTCGGCGAGCATCCCGATCTACGGGTTCTCGTTCAACCTGTTCGGGGATCCGATCAACATCGGTTTCACCTTGCAGATCACGGTCGCCCCCTCGATCGCGCTCTCGTTCATCCTCATCCCCACCCAGAACACCCAGACCCAGATCATCGGGAATCTGGGCGTGGAGCTCACGAAGATCCTCGGGAGCTTCACCCTCCCGCTCACCGCGGCCGTGAACTTCGGCATCGGCATCGCCTCGGTCTCCTTCGGCGGTACGCTCTCCGTCGCCCTCGCCATGGAGCTCGACCCGACGATCGAGGTCGTGGGCGGCTGGGTCAACGGTTCGATCCAGGTCGGAGCCCAGTTCCTCTTCTGGAGCGGGTCGTTCAACCTCGTCGGTCCCGGGACGATCTACCACTGGGCCCCGGGCCCGACGGCCCCCCGGTCGAGCGCCATGGCGAGGATGGCCACCGCTCCCAACGTGACCTGGGTCCTCAACGCACGCTACTACAAGGGCGCCGGATACGATGCGCCGGTCTGGAACGGTACCGCGAGCTCGGGCCCCGCGATCTCGGACATCTACCCCCAGTCCGAGGTGAGCGCGGCGGCGGGCTCGAACGGGGCCTACCTCTTCTACTCCGACGACAACGTGAGCCAGCCCGTCAACCAGGGCCTTACGATCTCCGGCGGACGCCTCGACCCGACGACGAACCACTGGACGGCCGTTCCAGCGCCCGTCGACCCGGGTTTCCTCGTCACGAGGCCGTCGGCCACGACGCTATCGAACGGCACGATCGCCGTCGTCTGGGACGCCCTACCGACCTCCGAGGAGGGCGCGTCGGGACCGACCGGCCTCTCCGAGCTCGCCCTGCATGCCGCGACGTTCGATCCGTCGACGGGCCGGTGGGGCGTGGTCCGGGACCTGACCAACTGGGGGATCGCCCAGTCCTCCGTCGTCGACCCGACCGGGGCGGACGGGCGGGTGGTGGCCCTCGTCACGAGCTCGGTGGCGATCGGGACCACGACTCCCGAGCACCTCCTTGAGTTCGACGCCGGCACCGGCGCCGTGGTCTCGAACTCCACCGTCACCGGCCTCGCCGAGGTCGTCTCGAGCCGGGGCGCTTCGGATTGGGCGGTCGTTCGGGGGATCGACGGCAACGATTCGCTCGAAAGCCTCTCGAAGGGGACGATCATTCCCTTGGTTTACTCCCCTCCGAGCGGCTCGGGCCTCCTCTCCGAGGCATTCGTCACGGGGTCGGCCTCGGAGCTCGCCCTCCTGTACCGCGAGGCGGCGAGCTCGCAGGCGGTCCTCTTGAACGCCTCGACCGGCGCCACGGTCGCGACCCTTCCCCTCACCGGGAACGTGAGCGAGCTCCAGGCGATCGCCTCCGGAAGCTCCTCCTACCTCTTCGCGTCGAGCCCGTCGGGGATCGAGGGCTGGGAGTGGACCGGGGGCGCTTGGGCGAACGTTACCAACGTGAGCCGGGCCGGGATCGAAAGCTTCGGCGCGGTGCAGGACGGGGGATCGATCCTCCTCTACGATCTCGCCCGAACGGGCGGGAACTCGACCGCTCCGATCGAAACGCTCGACCTCGCCGAGGTCGGCGCGGGCCTCCCCGCGGTCCCGTCCCCCGGGGCCGCGCCCGGCGCCAAGACGGGCGGCTCAAGCTCGTCGGTGAGCACGCTCGACCTCGCGATCGTCCTCGCGGTCCTCGCGATCGTCGACGCCCTGCTGCTCGTCGTCGTCCTATTGCGCCGTCGGACCCCGCGCGCTCCGACCTCGGCGCCTTCGACCTCGCCCGCGCCGCCCCCCGCGACGGAGCCGCCCCCTCCGACCGCTCCGACGCCCTCACCTCCTCCCCCCACCGCCCCGCCCCCCGGCCCGCCTTCGGGGTGATCCGATGCGAGGTCGGTGGCTCCCCGCGATATTGCTCGTCGCCGTGATCGCCCTCGGGGTCCCGGCCCTGCCCGGTCGGAGCCGGGGGGATCCACGCGGCCTCGCCCTCCCGGGCGGGAGATCGTTTGGGGGTCGGACTCGCCCACGGGTCCTCCGCCGCCGTGCCGCCCGTTCCGATGATCCTCCTTCCGAGCTGGGTGAACGTCACCGCCTCGGTCGGGGTCGCGCCGCCGGCGACCTCCGGCAGCAGCCTCGCCTACGACGTCGCCGACAACGAGACCGTGTGGTTCGGCGGAGCGACCGCGAACCAGTCCGAGACGAACTGGACCTGGGTCTTCGAGGACGGGGTCTGGACGAACGTCACCAACCCCCCGGACGCCCCTCCCGCCCGGGCCTACGCGAGCATGGATTACGACGCGAACATGGGCGGGGTGCTCCTGTTCGGCGGAACGGGCGTGAACGGGCAGCTCGACGATACCTGGCTCTTCGCGGGAGGGACCTGGACGAACCTCACCTACGTGAGCGTCCCGCCGCCCGTCCGCGACGGCGCCATGATGGCGTTCGACCCCCAGCCCGACGAGAACGGATCGGTCCTCTTCGGGGGACTCGGGGCGAGCGTCACGCTCAACGACACCTGGATCTGGGAGAGCTGGTCCGGCTGGGTCCGCGCGAACTCCTCCCTCGCCCCGCCGCCCGTGGAGCTGGGCGGACTCGCTTACGACACGGCTTCCGGCTACCTCGTCCAGTACGGCGGGGTCATCGTCTGCGGCTTCCTCTGCTTCGGCTTCGAGGGCCAGACGTGGGAGTTCTATTCGGGCGAGTGGTGGCCCGTGGCGCCGACCTCGAGCCCGGGGAACCTCACCGAGTTCTCGATGGGGTATGCGCCGTCCCTCGGGGGCGTGCTGCTCTTCGGCGGGTTCGACGGCACCAATATCCTCGGCGAGACCTGGGAGTTCCACTCGGGCGACTGGTTCGAGCGCTCCCCGACCTCTTCCCCTTCGCCGAGAGCGCTCGCCGCCGCCGCCGTCGATTCGGGTCCGATCGCCCCGGTCCTCGAAAGCGGAACGGGCGTCGGCAACCCGTACCCGGACACCTGGGTCTACGGGTACACCCCGCAGATCTCGGTCACCGGCCCGTCCGCGACCGAGAGCGGGGCCCCGTCGACGTTCACCGTGTCGCCCGAGCGCGGCAGCGCGCCGTACACGGCACGGGTGAGCTTCGGCGACGGGAGTTCCACGGTCGTCACCGGGCCCGGGCCGTTCTCGATCTCCCACACGTACCCGGCGCCGGGGAGCTACTCCGTCGACGCGAACGTCACCGATGCCGTGGGCGCGGTCGCGAACCTCGCCCCGATCCTTTCGATCACGGTGACCGGCGGGCCGTCGGTGACCGCCGTTGCCTCGCCGACCGCCACCGACCTCGGGCACCCGGTCCACCTGAACGCCTCGGCGACCTCGGGGGCCTCCCCGTACACGTTCGGCTGGAGCTTCGGGGACAGTGGGAACGGCACCGGGGCGAGCGCCTCGCACTCCTACGCCTCGGCCGGGGCCCATACGGCGACCGTGGTCGCCACCGACAGCTCGGGGGGCGTGGCGAACGCCTCCGTCCTCATCCACGTGAACCCCCTTCCGACAGTGACCGGGATCCGCTCGGGGAAGGGCGCGACCGCCGGATCCCCCGATCCGTTCTCGGCGAACGTCTCGGGCGGGACGGCCCCGTACACCTATTCGTGGAGCTTCGGTGACGGGGCCACGGGCGCC
The DNA here is from genome assembly GCA_963696985.1 of uncultured Thermoplasmata archaeon. Lineage (GTDB taxonomy): Archaea > Thermoplasmatota > Thermoplasmata > Lutacidiplasmatales > UBA184 > Lutacidiplasma. The sequence goes on from CAVOMG010000001.1 coordinate 809,371, forward strand.
TCGGCCACGCCGTCGCATTCGTTCGCCCAGGCGGGAACGTACACGGTCAATCTCTGGGTCAACGACTCGGTCGGAGGGTCGGCCCACGACATCGTGACGGTCGAGGTCGCCCCCGCCCCGAGCTCCTCCCCGGGGACCTCGAGCTCGTCGACCGCGGGGATCCCGACCTGGTTCTGGGCGGTCCTCGTCGTCCTGGTCGTGGTCGCCGCCGCCCTCGCGGTCCTCGCGATGCGAAAGCGGCCGTCCTAGGACCGCCCACGGTCCTCGGGACCCGCCCGGGCATCCCGATGGGGGCCCACCCGGCCGCCGGGGCCCGAAGGGACGCTACTTCTTGAACGCGTAGCTGTAGCTGGGGCTCACGACCTGGCCGCCGTCGACGATCAGGTAGTCCCGGTCGAGCGGTCGGCCCGCGAAGAAGCGCGTCAGGCAGTCGTGGACGCCGTCGGCGTACCTTCGCTGGGCCTCGAGGGTGGTCCCGGAGACGTGGACGGTGAGCGCGTGGTGGGGCATCTTTCGCCACGGGTGGTCCGGCGGGGCCGGCTGCGGGTACCAGACGTCGCCGGCGTACCCGCCGAGGTGGCCCGACCTCACGGCGTCCACGAGGGCGGCGGTGTCGACGATCTTGCCGCGCGCCGTGTTCACGAGGTAGGCGCCCGGCTTCATCGCGGCGAGCCGCTCCCGACCGAACAACCCGTCGGTCTCGGGGGTCAGCGGGCAGTGGATCGTGATGACGTCGCATTTGCGCACCAGTTCGTCGAGCGGCGCGTAGCGGATCCCGAGGGTGTACTCCTCGGCCGTGGTGAGGCGCCGGAAGTCGTAGTAAAGTCACCGGCACGTCGAACCCCTTCAAGCGGATCGCCGTACGCTGGCCGATCCGGCCCGCCCCGACGATCCCGACGACCTTCCCCTCGAGGTCGTGGGAGCGGGACGCCGCCGCGGCGATGTCCCACTGGCCGTCGATGACCTGCCGGTAGGCGGTGAGGTAGTCCCGGACGAGCGCGAGGATCTGCATGACCGCGTGCTCGGCGACGCTCACCACGTTCGAGCCCGTGATCTCGGCGACGGTGACCCCGCGCTCGGCGGCCGCGGCGAGGTCGATGTGGTCGGAGCCGACCCCGGCCGTCAGGATGAGGCGGAGCTTCGGCGCGACGGCGATCCGGGCCCGGGTGACGTAGGCCGGCCAGAACGGGGTCGTGACGAGGACGTCGGTGGTCGGAAGCTCCCGATCGAGGCCCGCCTCCTTGTCGCTGAGCGTGACGACCTGGTGGCCGGCCGCCTCGAGCTCTGCGCGAAGGCCCAGCGCGTTCTCCGCCGCGCCGAGGATCTGAGGGTTCTCGCGGGCCGCGGCTCCACCAGGATACAGGACCATTACGATCTTCATGCGCGTTCCAAGGTCGGTGGCGAGGCATCGGCCGCGGTCTATTTGAAGGCCGGGCCTGGCCCCACCGACGCTCGGTCGAGCGTCAGCGCGGCCCGCTCCCGAGCAGAACGAGCGCGGGCGCCGCCACCGCCAGGACCGGCAGCGCGAGCAGCATCGTCGAGGCGCCCGGGAAGGCAAGGAAGAGGGCGGCGAACGGTCCGACGAGGAGGAGGAGGGCGAGCGCATACGCCGCCGCGCCGGCGCTCAAAGGGGCCGAGCGGATCCTTCGGCCCTCCAGCGCGAGCCCGAGGACGATCCCGAGTCCGCCCAACCACGAGAGCCCGAAACCCACCAAGACGAGGTCCGCCGCGAGGAGCTCGCCCGAGGTACCCGCCCGGAGGCAGGAGAGCGCGTGGGTGGGGGAACCCTGAACGCATTGAGCGACCGAGGACGACGAGCCGCTCACGGCCACCGCCGCGATGAGCAGGAGGAGGAAGCCGAGCGTGCCGATGAGGCAGAGCGCCGAGGCGACCCAGAACCTCGAGTCCCTCCCCCGAAGGGCGGCGAACGCGCGCCGGAACTCGAACAGGGAGAGCAGGAGGAGCAAGGCGCCCACCGCGAGCAGCCCCGAGAGGAGTTCGACCTGGCCCGTCCCGATGGTCGTCGAGCCGGAGGAGGCGAGGCCCGGGACGAGCAGGATCGCGGCGGGGAGGCCGATCCCGATCAACCCTCCCGCGATCCCGAGCGTCCCGCCGGTCCGAAGTCGGGCGCGGCCCAACGTGTCCCGGGGCGGACGCGGGGTCGAGCTATGGCTCATCGTCGGGGCGACTCGAAGAGCTGTTCGAGAAGGCCGACCGGGGGAGCTCCAAAACCGAGCAGGTGGTCGTGGAACGCGCGGAGCGATCCGGCGAACATCGGACCGAGGTGTTTCTCCCGGGCTCGGAGGATCGAGAGCTTGCCGAGAGTGTAGCAGAAGTACTCCGGGTTGAACGTCCCGCGGATCGCCTCGCGCTCGGCCGGGAGGCGCTCGAAGTGCGCCTCGCGCTCGAAGAGGGCGGTCGCCTCCTCGAGGGACATCCCCCCGGTGTGGAGGCCGACCGACGCGATCAACCGGCAGTCCCTGAGGAGGGCGTCATGGAGCTGGGCGATCTCCGCCTCGGGCCGGCCACCCCCGAGCCCCGCCTCCACGGCGAGCTGCTCGCAGTAGTGGGCCCAGCCCTCGGTGAACGAGTTCGACATGAAGACCTGGCGGGCGAGCGTCGTCGCGGCCCGGCGGTGGTGGAGGAACTGGAGGTAGTGGCCGGGGTAGACCTCGTGGATCGTGATGTTGCGCAGCATCGGCCGGTTGAGGGAGCGCAGCCACTCCTCCTGACGTTCGGCGCTCCAAGCCGGATCGACCGGGGTCACGTAGTAGATCCCCTCGTCCCCCTTCGTGTCGAACGGACCGGGCGGGTTCATGCTCGCCGTCGAGAGGGCCCGGCCGAAGGAGGGGGTCTCCTCCACCCGACAGGAGTCCGGCGACGGGATCGAGGCGAGGTCGTGGGTCACGACGAAGGCCCGGGTCTCCGCGACCATCCGCTGCGCCGTGGGGACCAGCTCGGTCGCTGCCGGGTGGTCGCGGTACAGCCGCTCGAGCGCCGCGTCGACCTTCGCCCCCGCCGGGCCCGATCCAACGAGCTCCTCCAGCCGGGCCTGGTTCCGGGCGAGGTCCCGTTGGCCCTCCTCGAGCATCTCCGCGAACGGCGCCCGGATCCCTTCCCGGACCCACAGGAGCGACTGGTACCGGACCGGACCGAGGGCGAATTCCGGTGTCGCCTTCGGCGCCCAGTCGTCCCGGATGCGGGCGAGAAAATCCGCGACCGCGGCCTCGGCCGCCGGCCGAGCATCGGCGACCCGATGCGCGAGCTCGGGCCCGTGTCGCGCGGCGAACTCCTCCACCTCGGCGAAGTGGCCCGGGAGCCCCGACCCGATCGCGTTGGAGAGGCGCAGGAACGGCTCCGGGAGGCGCGGCTCGAGCCGGCGTCGTCCGGCCTCGAGGAAAGCGGGGATGGCCCGGAGGGTCTGGACGGCCGCGTCGACCCGCTGGGACGCCGGCGCGTACTCCCGGACCAGGTAGGCCGTCATCGAGACGGCGCTCAGGTACGCCATCGGGTTCCGATCGAGCTCCCGGGATTCCCGGAGATCGAACATCGGGCTCGCGAGCAACAGCTCGAGGAGGAGCCGGTCGATGCGGTGGCCGTCGGGGAGGTCCTCCGAGGGGATCTTGTCGAGACGGTCCAAGAGCCGGTCCGATTCGGTGAGCCACCGACCGGTGAAGGCGGCCGAGTAGTCGGGCATGCGGCCGTCGTACCGATGGAGACCGAGGAAGACGGCGTACCCCGGCTGAAGTTCGAACAGGTGCTCGACGATCGCGGGGGCGATCGCTTCGATCGTGCGTCCGGTCGACTTCCGATCGCCGTCCGGTCCCTGGGTGCTCACGAAGGCTCCACGGTGCTTTCGGCGCGGAGACCCTCCTAGCATTAAAGCGTGGGGTCGGGCTCTCGCGGGCCGACGGGCCGTTCGATCGATCGGCCCCGCCATCTCTTTGGCCTCGACCGGACTCGCCCCGCCGTGTCGGGAACCCCGAGCGAGCGGCTGCGGGCGCTCGGGCTCTCGCTTCCGGCCCCACCGTCCCCGGTCGGCTCCTACGCGCCCGTGGTGGTCGAAGGGACCTTGGCTTGGGTCTCCGGCCAGATCGTCGCTTCGGCCGGGAAGGCGACGCCCGCGGGCCTCGTGGATGCCGTGGTGTCGGTCGAATCGGCCAAGGCCGCGGCCCGGCTCGCCACGCTCCAGGCGTTGAGCGCGCTCGGGGCCTCCCTCGGGTCGATCGACCGGATCCGGCGCGTGGTCCGGGTCGCGGTCTATGTGGCGGTCTCCCCGGGGTTCGTCCGACCCCAGGAGGTCGCGAACGGCGCGACCGACCTTCTGATCGAGCTGTTCGGCGAGTCCGGTCGCCCGGCCCGCGTCGCGATGGGCGTCACCGGGCTGCCGCTCGACGCCCCCGTCGAGGTGGAGCTGACCGTCGCGGTCGGATAGGGAGACCGATGGAGCCGACCGATCTTCCCGGCCTCTACAAGAAAGGGCGGGACCTTTTCACGGTGAACGCGACCCCCGGGACGCGGGTCTACGGGGAGGACCTGGTGACGGACTCGGGCACGGAGTACCGCCGTTGGGACCCGTTCCGCTCCAAGCTCTCGGCGTACCTTTTGAAGGGAGGCGACCGATCGATCCTCGCGGGGGTCCGGTCGGTCCTCTATCTCGGCGGGGCCCACGGCACCACCGTGAGCCACCTTTCCGATCTCCTCCCCGACGCGCCGATCTTCGTCGTGGAGAAGAGCCCGCTCTCCTTTGCCCCGCTCCTCGAGCTCGCCCGTCGGCGCTCGAACCTATTGCCGATCCTCGCCGATGCCCAGCTCCCCGAGCGCTACTCCGCGGACGTCGGCGCCGTCGACCTCCTCTACCAGGACATCGCGCAGCGCGGCCAGGCCCGGATCTTCCTCGAGAACGCTTCGGCATGCCTCGCCCCGTCCGGACGGGGCCTCCTGATGCTCAAGGTCCGCTCGGTCTCCCAATCCCGCAGCGCCCGGTCGGTGGCGGCCGAGGCCCGGCGCGAGCTGGGCCGCGGCGGGCTGTCGATCGGGTCGGAGCTCGACCTCGCGCCGTTCTCCCGGGACCACCTCGCGGTCCCGATCACCACCTAAGCCATCTTCCACCACCCACCGACTCGACGCGGCCGAAATACCCGGACCCGCGTGGACGGGTCCGGTGGTTGCTCTGTCCGCTCGAATTCGCTCGCGGGGACCGGACCCTCGGTCGGGATGGAGGGCGGCGCTCGTTCTCGCCGTGCTGGCCGCGATCCCGATCGTGCCATCCCTCTCGGGCGTCTCCGTCTGGTCCGGTCGGATGACTTTCGATTCGGGGGGCTCGCCGCCCGCGGGAGTACCCGGCCGAGCGGTGGATTCCCTCCTTCCGTTTTCGGTCTCGATCGAACTGCCCGGCACTTCCGTTGAACCGGACCGGCCCTTCACCGTGGTCGCCATGGCGGTGGGCGGAGTGGGCGGGAGCTTCCGGGTACTCTTGGAACGACTCGCTCGGCATCCCGGGATCGAATGCCTCGATCGGGCTGATGGCGCCCTCGTACGGGACGGTCACGTTGGCCGTCCGGGTGGTCGACTTCATCGGAGACACGGCCGAAGCCTCGGCTTCCGTGGGCATCGGCACGACCCCCTCGATCGCCCTCGACCCTCTGCTCTCCGAGACCGACGTCGGGCTCCCGATCCCCGTTCGCATCGAGGTGAACGGTACCTTCGCCCCCTACTCGGTTGCCTGGCAGCTCCTTCCCGGGGGCACACCGAGCGCGAGCACGATCGACGCCCCCGGGGTCGTCGAGATCGCGGTGGTCGTCGACTCTCCGGGTTACGCGTGGGTGGAAGCCACGGTGACCGATAGCCGGGGCGTCTCCAGCACCATCGACGGCATCGTCGGGACCGTCCATCCCCGTCCGCAACTCCTCCTGACGGTCCCCCAGTCCGCGGTGGACTGCGGGGCGGTCGCCCGCGTCACCGGCCTCGTCGTCGGCGGCACGCCTCCGTTCTCCTGGTCGGCCGCGGCGAGCCTCCCGGTCCTCAACGTTTCCGGAGCGTCCGGGGCGGTCGGCCCCACGGAGGCGATCAACTGGTCGGGCGAGTTCGCCGAGGGTGGGAACGCCACGGTCCGGTTCGACATCGCCGATGGGGCGGGTGTCCTGTTACTCGCGAACACCTCTCTGCGCGTCTATGAAGCGCTCGACCCGACGCTCGCGGTCGCGACCCCGGATCCGGGCGCGGGTAGCCCCCTCAATCTCAGCGTCGAGCTCTCGGGGGGCGTCCCCCCGTACCACTACCAGCTGACCCTCTCCGACGGAGAGACCGCCGGGGGGTCCGCCCTGGCCTCGGGACCGATCCTCTGGGTCGCCCACCCGAACGCGCCCGGCTTCCTCACGGTGCACGTGACGGTCGACGACGCCGTCCTCGGGACGGCCGATCTTGAAACGACGGTGATCGTCGGGGCGGATCCCGACCCGTCTACGGCGACTCCCCCTTCTCCCGGGGGTACCGCGGGGTCCGCCCCCCCACGTGCCGCAAGCCCGGACCTCGGGGCCGATGTTGCTGCGAGCGCCGGTGTGCTGATCCTCGGCCTGGCCGCCGTGGGTGCGGGATGGTGGGGGTGGAGGCGGCTCCACTCCCGGGTGAACCGTCCTTCCTCGGAGGAGCCGCCCGGCGTCGAGGTCATCGCCCGGCTGCTCCGGGGTTCCGAGGGAACCGAAGCGGCCGCCCTGCGCGTCCTCGCCGAGGAGGAGGGGCTCGCGGCCAGCGAGATCGAGGTTGCGATGCGCCGACTGGAGTCGAGCGGCCGGGTGACGATCGAACGAGGTCCGGAGGGCATGGAGCTGTGGAAGTGGCGGTCCGGCCGTTCCGACGCTCCGGAGCGGGAGGGGGGACCATGAGCGGCCTCCGTGGGTTCGGCCCGGCTCCCGCCCTGCTCGCGGCGCTGCTCCTGGCCGGGATCGGGGCGACCGCGCCCGGAGCGATCCCCGCACGACCCGAGATCTCGTTCGCTCCGGGCCACTTCTCCTCCTCAGGGAACGACACCGTCGTCGCGAACTTCTCCGCGGCGCTCGGGCGGATCGTCACGCTCCTCGGAGCGGCCGGAGGGGTGATCCTCGCGATCGCCTGGGCGAGGGTGGCGCTCAGCTGGTTCTCGAACGACGTCTCGAAGAAGATGCAAGCGAAGGACCGGGCCCGCGACGCCCTCATCGGCTCGCTGATCTTCGCGGCCGCGCTCAGCGGGATCCTCTGGGGCCTCGCTCAGTGGGTGCTGACGGGCGCCTGAAGGGGTGGAGATGTCGAGCCCCCTCGACCAGGTCGTCCAGGCGATCCTGTTCGCCCTCTTCAGCGGGCTGACGGGGATCCTCCAGGTCATCACCGGGCCGACCTACCAGGGCCTCCTCGTCCCGGAGCTCTCGGCAGCTTCGCTCTATCCGCCGTTCCCGGGCGGTGCGTCGTCGTTCTACGCCCCCTCGATCGGATTCTCGGACTTCCTCTTGGTCCACCTCGTGGACCCGGCGATCGTGCTCGTCGCGATCGCGCTCGGGCTGCTCTATCTCGCCCGATCGTTCCTCGGGCGGGAGGCCATCCGTCTCGAGAGCGCCCTCCCCCGTCTCGTACTCTATGTCGCGCTCGCCAACCTCACCGTCCCGGTCGCGGGCGCGATGCTCGACCTGGCCGGCTCCATCTACCCGATGATCGCCGGGTTCGACGGCGGCGCCTGGCAGGATTGGCAGAACCTCACGGGCCCGGGCGCGCTCGCCTTCAGCTGGGACAACGGGGCGCTCGCGTTCATCGTCTCCTTCGTCCTCTTCTCACTCATCCTCCTGCTCGTCGTCGCGGTCGCGCTCCGGGACGCGCTCCTCGCCTTCCTGATCGTGGTCCTTCCGATCCTCACGCTCGCCGGAGCGGTCCCGCCGTTGCGTCCGCTCGCGAAGCGGGCCTGGACGCTGTTCGCCGAGGCCGCCTTCCTCCCTTGCCTACTCGTGATCCCGCTCGAGCTCGCCGTGGGGGCGCCCTCGATCCTGCTCGTCGTCGCCTATCTGACGCTCGCCCTCGCCTCCCCGGCCCTCCTCTCGATGGCCGGCACCCAGCTCACCCAGCTCGGCTTCCCGGGGGCCGCCGGCGTTCTGAGCGGCGGGGTCCAGCGGGGCCTCTCGATCGCCTCGCTCGCGGCCACCAGCTACGCGCGGCCGCTCGGGGAGTTCGGCGGCAAAGGGAGCGCGGGCGGCCGGGCCACCTCCGGAGTGTCGAGTCTCGCCAGCGCCGCGGGCCGGGCCCCGCTCCCGCTCGCGGTCCCGCTCGCCTTCGGCGAGCTCCTGGGGCGGGGAGCGGCGCACCTCGTCCGCCACCTCGCGCCGAACTTCGGCCGGTCCGGCGCTTCGGCCTCCCCCGGCGGCCGAAGGCTCGAGGAGCCCTCGGAGTTCGACGACCCGATCTACCGTCGGTTCCCTCCGACGATCCGCGAGCTGATGTAAATGGGCGGGGCCCCGGAGCTCCCCGCGATCCCGCTTCCCCGTCGACTCGACCGGCGCCTGCGGCTCGGGCCGTTCCCCTCGGCGCGCGACGCGATGAAGTTCGCCGGCTACGCGTCGGCCGGGGCGATCCTCGTCCCCCTCGGGGGCGCCCTCGCCTGGCTTCCGATCCTGTTGGCCGGCTTCTTCCTCTCGGTCTTCCGGCCCGATGGGAAGGGTCTCGACGAGCGGGCGCACGACTACCTTCGGTGGCGGTGGCGCCGGCGGAGGGGCGCGGCCAGTCCAGCGGGCCCCGCCGGTTCGCCCGGCCCGGAAGGGGTCCTGCACCTCCCGGGTCCGTGCGCCGCCATGGTCCTCGAGACGGGCGGGATCCCGATCCGCTTCCTTCCCCCCGGTGAGGCCCGTGAACTCTTCGAGCGGTTCCGAGAGATGCTGCGCACGGTCGAAGGGGGGCTCTTCCTCGAGGTTGGGACGGCGCCGGTCCCGTCCGCCGGTTTCCGAATGCGCGGCGTGGAGGGGCCGGGATCCCCGGAGTCCATGGCCCGGTCGGGCTACGGGGAGATGACGAAGCTCCTGCTCCGACGACGACAACGGCGTCGGGTCCGGGTCGTGGTCTTCGAGGCGGGCGAGGATCCGGCGGCTGTCCGGCGACTCGTCGAGCGTACGGGCGCCCTCGCCTCGGGCCTCGCCGGACTGGGGGTCGGGGTTCGTCGCCTCGATGGTCCGGCGCTCGCGCGGGCGGTGGAGGCGATCGGATGGCGCGGGAGGACGTCCACTTGAGACTCGGAAGAGGCGATGCGCCGGTCGAGCTCGATCCCGTGGCGACGGCGGGGGGGCTATCGACCCTCGCCGGGATCGCTTCGGTAGGTTGGTCGTTCTTCGATGGGATGACCGCCGCTCTCGCGGCGCTCGCCCTCTTAGGATGGGTCGTCGGAGCGAAAGGATCCGTACCGTCCCTTCGGCACCCTCTCGCCCTCGCCGCCATGGCCGCATCGGCCGGAGGTTGGACGCTTTTCCTCGGGCTCAACGGACCGGCGGACGCCGCGCGCGGCCTCGCGCTCGGTCTCTCCGCGGGATTCGTCGGTTGGACCGGTCGCCGCTCCGGTCCGTTCGGGGCGGCCCCATGACCCCCGGCCGGGTCGAAGGGAGGGACTGGGTCGTCGACCGGTCCGGGTTCGACCTCCCGATCGTCCTCGCGGAGCTACCGAGAGAGGTCCCGTTCGGGTTCCTGGGACGCGTCCTCGCGGTCCCAGGGGCGTTCCGAATGAGGATGCAGCTCCACCGAGTCCCCCGGGGCCGTTCGCTCGACCTTCTCGAAGGGGCGGGCTCGGTCGCCGAGGCCGAGCTCTCGGAGCGGAAACCGAGTGCGACGGCCCGGACCGCGGAGCTCGAGCTCGAGGCCGAGAGCGCCCGGGAGCTTTCCCGGCGGGTCGCCTCCGGGACCGAGGAGCTGTTCCGGGTCGGGCTCTCCCTCCACTCCGACGGGGCCTCGCTCGCCCGGGCCGAGCGCGGCCGGGGAGCTCGTCCGGAGGCTCTCGGCCCTCGGTTTCCGCAGCCGCGTGCCATCGTTCGAGGTCGGTGAGGCCGAGCGTCCGCCCGACCTCGCCGGAGCCGCCCACCGGCCCCCGGGGTACTGGCACACCCTCTCCACCGATGGCGTCGCCGCGTTCTTCCCGTTCACGGAGGAGTCGGTCCTCGAGCCCGGCGGCGTCCTCGTCGGGCTGCTGCTCGACGATGCGGCGCCGATCCTCCTCGACCGGTGGTCGCATTCGAGCCACTCGTGGGCGATCTTCGGCACGACCGGGTCGGGGAAGTCGTTCGCGGCGGCGCTCTTCGCTCTCCGGAGCCGGTGGACCGATCCCGGGGTCGAGCTCCACGATCATCGACCCGCTCGGAGAGTTCGGCCGGCTCGCGGCCGTGACCGGCGGGCAGGTCGTCCGACCGGGAGCTTCCGAGGGCCCCCGGATCAATCCGCTCGATCCCGGGGATGGCGCGGGCGACCGCCCGGAGAAGGCGGCCCGGGTGACGGCGGCCCTCCGAGCCCTCTTCCCCTCGTTGAGCGACGAGGAGGGCGCGGCGCTCGACGCCGCTGTCGCGCGGGTGGTCGAGCGCGGGGGCCCGGCGCCGACGCTCTCGGATCTCCGGGCCGAGGTCGACCGCCTTCCGGAGGTCCCGCGCCGTCTTCCCGGGCTCCTCGAGGTCTTCCGGACCGGCTCGCTCCGCCACCTGGACGGTCCGACGACGGTCGCCTGGGACCAAAGCCCCCTCGTCTTCGATCTATCGGGGGTCGCGGAAGGCCACCTGCCGTTCTACCTCGCCTACCTCCTCGATGCGATCTACGGACGGCTGAAAGCCTCCGATCGGCCGAAGCTTGTCGTCGTCGACGAGGCCCACCTGCTCGCGCGGAATCCGGCGACCGCCGAGTTCCTCGACCGTCTGGTCCGACACGTCCGCCACTACCGGGCGGGCCTGCTCATCGCGAGCCAGAACCCCGATGACTTCCTGCGGACCGAGAGCGGTCGATCGCTCTTGCGGAACCTCCGGGCGACCCTCCTCTTGCGCCTCCCCGAGGTCTCGGAGGCCGCCCGGGATTTCTTCCACCTCACCGAGGCCGAGGTCGACTGGCTCCCCAAGGCCCGTCTACCGAAGGAATCCGGCTACTCGGAGGGGCTCCTCCGCTTCGGGCCGGCCCACCTCCCGATCGCCATCGTCGCGTCGACGCCGGAGTACGAGCTCCTGTCCGGGACCGAAGTGCCCGCACGCGACCCCGGTTAATGAGGGGAGCCGCGCTCATCGAACCGCGGGTTTATCTCCCGCGACGGTCGCCTTCCGTACCGTGTCGGAGAGCCTCCCGTCCGTCGAGGGCCCGCCGAGGCGGCGGGAGAGCTGGAGCATCCGGCGGATCGCCGAGGAGATCGGGGGCCGACCGATTGCGGACTTCCAGGGTTCCGCGGGCTCCTCCGCGCTCGCCCCGTACCGGCCTGCAGTGACCGAGACCCTCCCGCCCCGGGCCCACCCGCGCGGCCCAGCGGCCTCGACCCTCTCATCTTCCGCACGGACGCTGGAGCCCGAGGGATCCGATCACGAGGTCGTCGAAGAACTCGATCCGGTCGACCGGGTCAATCCCCCCCTCACCCGATCCACCGGACGAGCCTTGCACGGTCACGATCAGGAACACCACCTCGCCACCCTGGAGACGGTCCGTTCGGCCCCGACCCCGCCCGAGCCGGGCTCCCGGCCGCATCGGCCCGGCCCGTCGACCCGGCCGGAGCGGATCTACCTCCACTACCTCCTCCTCCACCTCGACCGCCTCAGCGATCACGCGCTCCGCTACCTCGAGAGCGCCGTCCGGGAGGAGGTCGACGCCCGGAAGGGCCCCTCTACCGGCGACACGCCGCCCCGCTAGGGCGGTGCGACCACCATCGCCCGCGCCCGCATCTTCGCGACCAGGACCGGGTCGATCTCCACGCCGATCGCGGTGCGGCCGAGTCGCGCCGCCGCCCAGAGCGTGGTCCCGGTACCGGCGAACGGGTCGAGGACGGTGTCGCCGACCACGGAGAACATCCGAATGAGCCGTTCGGGGATCTCCGGTGGAAACGCCGCCGTTCGTGCGCCTACCTGGCCCTGAGGGACGCCTCGGATATCGGTCCAGACCTGGGAGAACCAATGGTCCCGCTCGGTCTTGGTGTACCGGCTCTGCGCACGTCTCGCGTCCGTCGCGGGGAATCGGCGGGGCGGGCCCTTGCGGAAGAGCAGGATGAACTCGCAGTCGAGGGTGACGTAGGCGTTCGGGGGATCGAACCCGGAGCCCAGGAACGCGTTCGGCCGGTTCGTCGGTTTCTTCCAGAGGAGGTAGGGAAGGGGACGGAGGCCGAGGGCGGCGCAGTCGAGCATCACCCGGCTGTGGTTCGGCCAGAGCCGGAACTCTCCGTCGACGGTCCGAAGGGCGTCTCCGATATTGATCGCGAGGATCCCCCCCGGGACGAGCGCCGTCCGGCAGGCCGCCCATACCTCGGCGAGACGCTCGTGCATCGCATCGAAGCCGTCGGCCCCCCACCGGTGGAAGAGCGCGTCCCACTGGGGGATCATCGGGTACGGCGGGCTGGTTACGACGAGAGCGATAGAGCCGGGCTCGACCCCGGGGAGCTCCCGGGCGTCACCCTCCACGATCCGGATCGGGCTCGCGAGAGCGACCTCGGGGACCATCGGGGGGGCAGCGACCGCACCGTTTATACCCCGGTCCCATCCCAACGGCGATGCGGCTCGATCGCCCGGTCCTCCAGGTCGCCCTCGACTTCGAGAACCTCTCGCGGGCCCTCCAGGCCGCGAAGGAGGCGGTCGAGGGCGGGGCCGATTGGATCGAAGCGGGAACCCCGCTCCTGAAGAGCGAAGGGCTCGACGCCGTCCGGGAGCTCAAGAAGGCGTTCCCGGGGCACCGGATCGTCGCCGACATGAAGGTGATGGACACCGGGGCGTTCGAGGTCGAGATCGCGGCGAAGGCCGGGGCCGACCTCGTGACGGTCCTGGGCGCGTCCGATGACGAGACGATCGCGGACGCGGTCCGGGGGGGCGAAAAGTACGGCGCCGAGGTCGTCGTCGACCTCTTGAACGTCGACGACCCGATCGCCCGGGCCCGCCGGTCGGCCGAGCTCGGCGCCGCGGCCGTCTGCTGGCACATCGGCATCGACATGCAGATGACCGGGCGCACCCCGTTCGAGCGGCTCGCCGAGCTCACCAAGGCGAGCCCGATCCCCGTCGCGGTCGCCGGAGGTCTCAACTCCGAGACCGTCGCGGAAGCGGTCCGGGCGGGGGCGAAGATCCTGATCGTCGGCGGGGCGCTCACGAAGAGCGCCGATATCCAGGCGGCCACCCGGCGGATCCGTGAGGTGATCGAGTCGGGGAAGCCGATCGCCTCTGAGGAGTTCCACCGGTACGGCCCGAACGAGCTTCGGGAGGCGTTCCGGAGGGTCTCGAGCCCCAACGTGACCGACGCCCTCCAGCGGAAGGGGGCCCTCCATGGCCTCCTGCCCCACCTGAAGGATGATCAGGTCCGCATCGCGGGCCCGGCGGTCACGGTCGTGACGCGCGACGGTGACTGGGCGAAGCCGGTCGAGGCGATCGACCGGGCCGCCGAGGGCGAGGTGATCGTGATCGACGCGGGGGGCGGCACGACCGCGGTCTGGGGGAGCTCGCTTCCTGGAGCGCCCACGGGCGGGGGGTCACGGCCGTGGTGATCGACGGGGCGGTCCGGGACATCGACGAGATCCGGGCGCTCGGCTTCCCGGTCTTCTCGAGGTTCGTCTCGCCGAACGCCGGCGAGCCCAAGGGGCACGGCGAGATCGGGATCGAGGTAACGGTCGGCGGGCAGCGAGTGCGGCCCGGGGATTGGATCATTGGCGACGCGAGCGGGCTCGTCGTCGTCCCGAGAGAGCGGGCCCAGGAGATCGCCAACCGCGCCCTCGACGTCCGGGAGCACGAGAATCGCGTCCGGGAGGAGATCCAGCGAGGCTCGACGCTTTCGTCTGTGCAGAAGCTCGAGCGCTGGGAACGCGTAGGATAACCGGAAAGCGTTTATGCCGGCACCGGCCGAGCGCGGGGACGCTCCCGTAGTCTAGTCCGGTCAAGGATTCGGGGCCTTCGACCCCGTAACGCGGGTTCGAATCCCGCCGGGAGCAATCAACCGTCTCTACCATTCCGGGAATCCGCGGGCACCCACCCGATCTTTCCCCTCTGAGCGGGCTCCTTCCCCGCGGCCCTTGTGTCCAGTCCCGGGAGGGTTCCCCGGTGGCAATCGACCATATCTTATTAGGATACCGTTAAGAACCCTCTCCCCCATTGGTCACTGTGATGCGGGGACCAGGGTGGGATCTTGAACGGGTCTTTGGAGGTGCCGGCCGCGTCCGGATGCTCGGAGTCTTGGCCAACTCCTCCATGCCATGCTCCGGATATCGGGTCGCGAAGATCGCTCGCGTTCAACCGATCAAGGCTTCGCTCGAGTTGCGGCAGTTGCGGGACGCGGGCCTCGTAGAGAGCTCCCAGGCGAGCGCGGTGGTTCACGTTGGACCATGTCCGACCCCGACCTTCGATCGTTCTTCCGCCGTCGCGTTCGGATCTTTTCGTGGGCCGAGATGAGGCTGGGCGCCGAAGACCGGGAAAAGAGGGGACGGCGGATCCTTGCAGGAATATCTCCAGTGAACTTCGCGAAGTATCGGCCCAGCCCAAGTGGCGTCGCCCGAACGGGGGAGTTCCAGCGCCGTCCCGGCAAGGACGCGGAACTCGCGCGTCTCGGGCTGAAAACGCGATCCGAAGTCCGGAAGAAGCGCCGCCGATGATCAACGCCGCGGAGGTCGAGCGAGCCTTGGAGGCGGCGGAGGGCTCCCCCGACCGAATCCTCTACTTTGCCGGGTTGCTCTCGACGGCCCTCGGGGGGGCCGAAGGACCCGTGATCGTCGTCGGCGGTTCGGCCATCGAGGTCTACACCGTCGGGGCGTACACTTCGGGCGACATCGATATCGTCACCTCCCGCAAGCCGGCGGCTCAGATCCTCGAATCGTGGGGCTTCCGAACCGAAGGAAGAACTTGGTACCATCCGAAATGGAAGCTTGATGTCGATCTCGTGGGGAATCACTACAATGGCAGCCAGAGCCGTCTCCGCGAGATCGAGACCCCGTACGGTCCCGTTCGACTTGCGGCCCTCGAGGATCTCATCATCAAGCGGCTGGCCGAAGCCAAGCACTGGCAGGGGCGAAGGCAGGAAGCGTTCGAACAGGCCGCCTTGCTCGCCTCCGAGCATGCGGGCGAACTCGATGATCCGTACCTCGACGAGCGGGCCAAGCAGGAAGATGTGGTCGATATCTTGGCAGACCTCCAAGCCCAGGTTGGGGCCCTGAAGGGGACCCATGCGTAGTCCCACGGGATGGAGGGCCGCCCAAGGGGTACCGGGGCCCCGCTTCGCCCCGCCGCGGTGGAGCGATTCCCCCGGGCTCGGGAGAGTCCTGACCCGGGTTCAAACCCTTCGATAATCGGTTTGCCTCCCGCCGGGAGCATGGCCCTCCCGCCCAGACGGAGTCTTGGTCAGATGTGAGATTCGAACCAAACTTGGTGTGCTACCTTCTCATTCCCTCCTCATCTCCAAGCCAGCAGTTGCCCACGCCCAACCCTCCCGTACCTCCTACTCATCTCAACCTCCCGTCGATTCGCGGGAGGCCGGTTTCCTCTCCGATATGGCTTGGACCGCAGCCATCACCCCGGGATCATTGAGGATGGCCTCAGCGCGGTCGACTCCGTTGACCCAAGGATCGAGCAAGAACTCAACCCCGGAAACCAACGCGGAATGATGACGCAGGTCGTATAGGAGGAGCAACGCCCGGCCCAGGTCACCCGATGGTCCCCACGGGTTCCCGGAATCCGGCCGCGCTTCGAACAGCGCTGTCCAGTAGACCGACTGGAGTTCGATGCGGGCCCGTTCGGTGGTTCGCGCCACGTCCTCGAAATCCGCCCACCTCGTCTCAGCCGAGATGCCGGGCACCGCACGCTCCCCAGCCTCCGGCCCCAGTCGCCGGCGACGAAGAGCGCCTCCACGAGGGCCCGGTCCCGGAGTGGCCCGCGGGGCATCTTCACCAGATTCTCGGCGGCCAAGGCGCTCGCCCACGAATCGGTCATCAGGGCCGTGCCGAGGTGAGGGACGCCTCGCTCACCGGCCTCCCGAAGCGTTGCGAGGGGCACCTCGAGGGCCGCTTGCCTATCCTGAAAGCCCGCCTCGTACTCGCGAGTGAACTTCGGCAGGTCGGCTTCGAATAGTCGCTCGCGTGCATCCACCAGCGCAGGATCGGAATCGGCGAGTTCCCTCCACCGTCGGCGGCATTCCTCCTCGAACCACTGTTGCTGGTCGTACTTCCGATTCCCCTCGAACGGCTCCAGGCATCGATCTGACAGGATCCCCAGCACCGCGTCCGCTCGCGATTCGAGGCTTCCGGCGCGGAAGTCTCTCGATGGGCTGCGCGCCCGGTCGACGCGGTCCTCCGCGGCCTCCTCCTCATCCGGAAGGTCATCGTCGACGATGTCGACAGGCGGTTCAGGCTCCCGCCACACTGCGGGGTTTGTCCGCTCGGCATGAAGCGCATGGAGCGCCTCGCGTTCCTCCTCCGTGAGCGTGCTCGGGTGGACCCGTTCGAGGTGATCGAGCAACCGGTCCGGCCGGACCGCCACCCGACAGACTCGGCAGACCTGGGTCGCGCGCCTCGACATCGGATCGGCATGCGACCCGGGTTAAATGCAATCCTCGGGTCTCATGTCCGATTGGGCGTCAGTACGCCTTCTCGGGTCGGGCTCGGACCTTCCGTGACAAGAGCGACCTAATCTCGCTGCTTGGGGGTCGTTCCGCCGAGCAGGGGGAGGACGACGCTGTCCACCATGGAGACGAACCTATCCCACTTGCGAAGGTTCCGCGGAATCTTTGGGCTGCCCAAGCCCCTTCGGCTGAGCGAATCTTCAAGGAGCTTCCGCTCCGTCAATCTCGCACGGACCAAGGTGAGCTTTTGGCAAAGCGACGGCGTCGCGAGCTGGTGGAAGATTTCCCGCACCTCATTGAGGTCAGTTGGCTCATCGGAGATCGCGAACAGGTCCGCGAGGTCAATATCCCTCCCGGATTGCAGCTTCAGAGCCCAGACGGCCTCAGGCCGTGCTATCGCAACTGGCCTCGACGTCCTCCCGGAGAGAGACTCAAGGGCTCGACGGCGCGCCCTCCTTGAAATCCATTCTTCCGGGAGGTCGACCCCTGCGGTTCTATCTCGGACGGCCCCAACAAGCAAGTCCAGAACGACTTCCACCGAGCGATACCGGTCCACCTGCCCCTCGTAGTTTTCTGGGTTCGGAATGGAGTGGCCCTCCCGACGGAAGCCTCGAGTCAACAACCAGCCTCTGACCTGGGCGGCGGCGGTATTCGGGATTACTACGTCGACGTCGTCGGAGTACCGTGGTGGCCCGTAGGCCAAGACCGCGTAGCCCCCGATTAGCACCCCCCCGAGGTCCCAGGGCCAGTTGTCAAGTAGATCGAGAACAGCGTGCTCGCGCGATTCAATGTCCGTCAATCCGACAGGAGCTCCTTGGCATTCGCGTAGAGGGCGGGGTGCTCGCGAATCAGTCGTTCTACTTCGCCCCGGGGAACTACGGGTTCCCCGTCCAGCATGACCGAGCGGAATCCCTCGGTCGGAACCAGCTCCACGCGAGCTCCGAACCGCTTCCTCGGGTCGGTCGTCACTCGGCGGTCAGAAAGGTACCCCGCCCACTCCTCCCGTCGATTGGATGGGATCGCCAAGGAAAAGACGCGTGAGTACAGCGAGGGGGCGACTCGATAACGCCCCCCGGTCCAGAGTTCCAGCGCGGTTTCTCCAGCCCAAGCTTTTGGGTCGGGACCGGCAAGCACGGTGCTTCGGACACGCATCCACTCGGAGCGCCGGAGATCGGGCCGTTCGGCGGGGCTGAGACAGCGATAGGTACCCCTACCCACCCGTTCCACCAGTCCGCGGTGCTTCAGCTCGCTGAGAACTTTCGCGGCTCGCGGGGCGCCCGACCGTCGCGCAAACTCCCTCGAAGTGAACCGCCTGCCTCCGAAGAGTGAGTTGAGAACGTCGGTGTACGAAAGAGTCATAGTCCTACATTGTCGGAATATGTATATAATGCTATTTAAACGGAGGGGTTTGGCGAAGAATATCCCGACGGCCCGACATCGTCTGATCCCTAAGGGAGCCTGAGGGAGTTGTCCTCCCTGCGGATTCCGTAGATTGCGGCGAGCCCGTTTCAGCTGAGCCCTACCTTCGGCAACTCGTCCCAAAGGGCGGGATGCCCGGCGTACCGCTCGCGAAAGGAAGCGAGGACACGCTGGGCGCCGGACTCTCCCTCGATTCTCTTCGCGAGGGTCCGGGCCGCCTTCACGAGGGGGGCCGCGCTCGCGTACCACCCCCGTGTCTTCCGAGATACGAACTCTTCTGCGAGCTCCAGGTAGAGGTCCCGCGCGGCCTCTGGCTGGTCCTTCTCCGCGGCCCGCGCGAGTTGTCGCTGAAGCTCGTGAGACTCCCACCCTCGAGGGTGGCCCTTTACCCAGCGGTCGAAGGCGGGGAGCGCCTTCGATACCCGGCTCTCTTTGAGGTGAACCTCCGTCAGAAGGTGTCCGAGGTCCGGACGGCGCAACAGGGAGAGCACGGTGCCCTCGTCTTGTCCCCACGTCCGCGCCCGACGCGAGACGCGCCGGAACGACTCGTACGTGGCCAGGGTAGGAGACTCCACGAACCGTTCCCAGGCGAGCCGCTTCGCCTCGGGAAGGTCCTGCCGCTCTTCGGCCCGTTTCTGGAGCCATTCCTTCCACTTGCCATGGAAGGCCCCGGACTCCGCGTCCTTCAGCCCGGACTCGACCATTTCCACGGCCGGGTCCCGGTGCCCGGCCTTGATGAGCAGGTCCGCCGCCTCGATGAGACGGTATCGTGGAAGGTCGCTCGAGGCGACCTGAACGGCCTCCGGGACTCGTTTCCGAGCGACCAACCGAGCCACACGTTCCATATGGAGGCCGTGGGCCAGGCAAAACTCGAGATAGGGCGAGTCCTTGAACCGGCCACTGTCGAGCTCGAGGACCAGCTTCGCGGCGTGCTCCTTTTCGAAGCCGGGCTCCGCATCGGGGAGGCCCACTTGGATCTGGTTCGCGAGACGGACCCGCTCCTCCCGGGTCGCGCGCTTCCGTAGGATGCCGGGGACGTCATCGGCCAGGCCCACGCCTCCATGGCCCAAGTCGGCCCACCAGATCTCGAGGAGGGCATCGAGGGCCTCCTTCCGATCGCGTCCGACGGGAACACGGCCGAGCGAGGCATCGATGGTCCCAATCGCTTCATGAAGGTCCCAGGTCAGCGACCCATCCTCGTCCCAGCCAGGATCGTAACTGACGGCAAAACCCTCGACGATGCCCGTCGCTCGGCGCAGGGCCGACTCCCAGCGGCCGCCTCGAAGGTCTCCCCGAGCGCGCTGGCTGTGAACCCCGATCTGTCTACCGGCCACTTGGCTGGGGGACCCCCCCTGAAAGGCGAGGGCTGAGGAAACGTCCGAGGTGACGTCGCCGGTCTCCAACGGGGGTTGCTTCGCGAGGCGGCGGGACTTGAGGGATCCCTCCCGTATCAGGTTGCGGGCGAGGGAAACGAGCTCCCGCCGACTCAGCCTCTCAACCGATCTCGGACTCAGGATGGAGCTAGCCAGTCGCGGGCCGGTCCGAGGGCGCTTCCTCTTGGACGTCGAGCTCGAGCCCCGGGTCACGCCTCCCTCTTTCGAGTTTTCATCGGCACGCGCCACTTGAGAACAGCCCGATGTTCCCTCTCAGATTCCCGGTCCCTCGCCTCCAGGATCCTCGCCAAGAGGTCGATCCGCTCCTCCCCGTACGGCCCGCTGGCAGTGTCCCTCGGTACCGGGCCCCGTAGCCATGCCCTTCGCCGGACTGCGTAGGCAACGAGGAGCTTGTTGACTCGCCGCGGGTCGAAGGCCTCCGCATCGAACCGCCCACCGCACCAGGTAAGCATCTCCTCGTGCTCGGGGTTCTCTATGTCCTGGATGGCCTGAAGGAAGTTCTCGTAACCGCCGTAGCCTCCGCAATCCTCGGGGGGGCAAGCCCGTTCGCCCCCGGTGCACCTGGGGCCGTCCTCCCCCTTCGCGGCGGGTCGGATGGCCTCGACCTCGAGGTCGTGCTCCCACGAGTCCCCGAAGTCGTATTCGTAGACCAGCCGCGTCCCCGGACTTCGGAGAACCTCGTAGAGCCGAACCGATGCCGAGTCGTCGGTGGGAGTGTCCAGTGCGATCTCGTCTTCCGGGTCGGGCGGGCAGTAGCGAAACCCATCAGTGAGGAACTGGTGGAGGTGGGAGTTGGTCCAGCCCATCGCGAGCTGAAGGACGTCGTGGAGGTCCGCGAGGGTATAGTCGCTCGGGACCGAGAGACGGCGCCAAATCGAGGGTTGAACTATTCCATTGCGCAGGCTGTGGGACACATTAGCTCTTGAGCCCCGAACTTACGACCGCCGGCGCGCCGTTCGGTCGCTGACCGGGGCACTCGGCTTGCGAATGATCACGTAGACGGCCCGACCGAGGTATTGCTTGGGGCAGTCGACCTTTGCCCCGGTGCCGAAGGGGGTGACCCTCTTCTCGAAGAACCCCTCGACCCCGTCCACGACCACCCGGCTGGCCTCGGTCACAGGGACGGTTCTTCGCGCCATGCGGTAGTGATATATCTCGGAGATATATTACCATCGCCATGCTCACCCGCGAGCAGGTCCAGCAGCGTCTCGCGGACCTCGAGCGTCTCGTCCAGGAGGAGTACAAGCCTCGGCACCCGCCGAAGAAACGGGACTGGCGGACCTACGAGGAACAGTGGGCTCACCGGATCCGCTCGGTGATGCGGGATCTCGGCCCTCTCATCCGCGAGGCTTGCTCGGTCGAACGGGTCGAAGGGCCCGGACCCAAGCCGATCCTCACCCTCGAGCAGAAGGTGACGCTGCTGCTGTTGAAGGTCCTCTACGAGCAGAGCAACCGACGGATGGCCGGGATGTTGGTGACCTTCTCCCTCCTCTCGGGGCTCGATGTGAGCTACAAGACGGTCGAACGCCTCTACTCCGACCCGGCCGTCGCCGTGGCATTGGAGAACCTCCACACGTTGATGCTGCGCCGTCGGGGAGTGCGACGGGTGGAGGCGACCGGGGATGGGACGGGGTTTGCGCTGAGCATCACCCAGCATTACGCCACGACCGTCACGAAGGAGGGGGATCGGGCGAAGGAGAACCCGCCTCCGCCCCCGTCGCTATCGGGGGCGGATCCCGCCACCTCCTCGACGAAGAAATTGCCCGGGTTCGTCTACTCATTCCGCCTCCTGGACCTGAGAACCTGGCTGTACGTGGCGTTCGGCACCAGTCAACGGAGCGAGCGGGCCGCCTACGAGGCGGCGATGGCGTGGCTGACGGCGCAGGGCGTACAGGATCGACTCGATTCGTCTCGACCGACTCTACAGCGGTGTCACCGAGGCGAATCGATTCCGAGGAGCTCGATTCTACTTCCTACCGAGGAAGAACGTGAAGATCCACATACAGCGCGAATGGTTGACTTCCCTGCGGGAGTTCGTGGAGCACCCGATCTCCTACCTCGAGGAATACTATCGAAGGGAAAACTCTGAGGCCGGGTTCAGCGCAGACAAGAGGATGCTCGGGTGGCGGATCGCCCAGCGTCGGGGAGTTCGGATCGAGACGGCAGATCGGTGCCACTCGACATGGCACAACCTGCTCAACCTCTACGGGGCGGACCGAACGTCAATCCCGGGACCCCACGCGTGAAATATGTCCCACAGCCCATTGCGCAAATAGCCTTTTATCCATTTATCTCCTCTCGAACTTCTCGTGAAACTTTCTGATTGGGCGGCCCAGAATGGGGTCAAGTACAAGACCGCTCACCGATGGTTTCACCTCGGGATCCTACCGGCCAAGGCCATTCAACTTCCGACCGGCACCATCCTCGTCACCCCTCCCGAGGAAGTCAAGGTCCGCCCGTCGGCCCTCTACGCTCGAGTCTCGTCGGGGGATCAGCGGGCCGACCTTGAGCGTCAGAAAGGGCGACTCGTATCCTACGCCACCCGACACGGTCACCAGGTGGGAAAGGTCGTCGAGGAAGTCGGCTCCGGCCTCAACGGAAGACGCTCCCGCTTGCTCACCCTCTTGCGCGACCCGACCGTGGGGGCGATCATCGTGGAACACCGGGACCGATTGGCTCGCTTCGGCTCCGAATACATCGAGGCAGCGATGGCCGCCTCCAAACGTCAGCTGATCGTGGTGGAGGAAGGAGAGCTTGCGGACGACTTGGTGCGAGACATGACCGAGGTGCTCACCTCCTTCTGCGCCCGCCTCTACGGTCAGAGGTCGGCGAAGAACCGCGCCCGAAGGGCCTTGGAGGCAGCGAAGGCCGCATGAAAGTGGTTCGTTCGACCCGGTGCTCTCTCTCGGAGGCCACTCCGACCAAGCGATCGACCTTGGCCGGGCTCCTGACCGAATACGGGAGAGTGGTCAACCACTTTGTCAATCGTTGGTGGGGCACCGGCCCCCCTCCGGCGAAGACGCAGCTGCTCAAGGAGGTCATCGCGGTCCCCGATACCTGGCTTACCGCCCGACTCCGAAAGGTGGCGGCGAGGGAGGCGATCGATATGATCCGGGCCTCCCGAGAGCGGGATGGAAGGTGGGCTCGGAAACCCGTCCACAAGGGACTCCGAATGTCCGTCTCCTCCACCATCGCTGCCCTATATCTTTCCAAAGAGAGCCTCGAATTCGATGCCTGGCTCCATGTGGCCAGCGTGGGTCGAGGGATCGTGCTGGACCTCCCCGTGCGCTTCCACCGCCACTATCACCGCTGGGCTCGGGACCCGAAAGCGCGACGTCTCGAATCGTTCATCATCACGGAGGACGCGGTTCAATTGGCCTTTGAGATCGAGGTGGACCGCCCTCGGTCCGAGGGGCCGGAGTTTGGGGTGGACACGGGGATTCGAAGTCTGGCCACGCTCTCGGACGGAACCCAATTCGGCCGGGACATCCCCTCGATCGTGGCTCGGATCAAGCGCTGCGAACACGGGTCGCACGGCCAGCAGCGGGCGCGTCGGGCGCTGCATCAGCGCATGGCTGAGGTGGCCCAAGAGGTCGCCGCGCTTTCCCCTCGGCTGATCGTAGCTGAGGACCTTACGCGCCTCTCCCATGGGACGAAGCGAGACCGTCGCCTCGCTCGAGGTATGCGACGGAGTCTCGGTGCGTGGGCGTATCGTGACTGGTTGGGTCGGCTCGAGAGGGCCTGCGAAATGAACCGTGTTCGTTTCGAGAAAGTGCCTGCGGCCTACACCAGTCAAAGGTGCCACGTCTGCGGCCACACCGAGAGGGGGAATCGGAAAGGGGAGGAGTTCTGTTGTCGGAAGTGTGGCTACGCCGGCAACGCGGACGTCAATGCCGCGAAGAACCTCCTGATACGGTTCTGGGACCGAGAGTCCTACCCTGCCAGAGCCTACGGTCCTGGCTTCCAACCGTCGAGTGTGGGATAAAACGCCACGCTAGATGGAACGGTTGAACGCCATTCAGTGTGAGCTTGAGGTCGTGGAGGGACCGAGCCGCTGGAGTCTCCAGCCGGTTCGGCGGATGGATCCGGACTTTCAGAGGCACGACCGCGGCAGGGGTAAACGGATAGATGGCCCCTGCGCTTCGGCAAGTTGGATGCTTCGGTCCTGGCAGGAGGTCCAACTTTGGATCGATGATTGACATGGTCAGGGACTTAAACCAACTATAGGGTGAGTCCCGCCGGGAGCATCTGGACTTGTGCGCGTACGCCCGGTTAGACCGGCTCCCCGCGTGGCTGATCGAAGATCTTGGTCAACTGTGGGAGGTCCATCATCAAGCCGTGCCGTTCCTGAACCAACGTAGAAAGAGCCGGCGCGAACCCGCTCCGGGCCACGAACAGGAAGCGGACGGGACGGCCCCGGAGCCGCTCAACTTCTCGAACCTTTCGGTCCAACGCGTAGAGGGCTTCGGGCCCCATCGGCTCACGCGACCAGCTTACCTCGCCGAGGAGGACCTCCCTTGCTCCCGCCGCCACGATGTCGATTTCCTCTCCCCGACGACTCCACCACCGGCCCATCTCCTCGAAGTCAATCGGGACCCCGTTCCAGTTCGAGCCATTCAAGAGCGTCAGAGCTTCGCGGGCCACTCGTTCGAATTGGAATCCGACGAATCCTTCGAGCTCGTTCTCGATGTGCTTCCACACCTGGCCGAATCGACCGAGCTCGAGCTGGGGGCGATTTTCGAAGATGAATCGGTAATAGAACCCGAAGAATGGATCGCCAAACACGTATCGTGCCCTCCGTCGGATCCCGCACACCGGATCCTCCATCTCGACCAAGTCTAGGTCGTGTCTGAGCCGCTCCATGTACGGCCCTAGGCCCCCACGCGGAACACCCACCTTGCTCTCCAATCCCCGCAGGTCGTGCGTGCCTTGCCCGATCTCGTAGAGAATCGAGTTGTATCGGACCGGGGACTGGAGTTCCAGCCGAAGCAGCGATTGTGGCTCCTCAACGAGGGGCGCCACGGGAGAAAGGAAAGCGTCCCGGGCGGCCTGAGAGAGGTCGCGGTCGACGGAAAAGGCGTGGTAGTGAGGGGTCCCTCCGAACACCGCGTACCTTCGGACTCGGTCCTCCTCGGTCAGGTCGGGGTACAGGAGGCGGACTCCGGCGTAGCCGAACGGACGCAGGCGCAAGTCGGCGGTGAGCCTGCCGAAGAGCGGCGCGGTCCGAGCCCCGGTGAGGCGCTGCATCATCCCGACGCTGCTCCCGCACAGTACCGAGGGTCGGGCCGGAGTCCTTTAGGGCCGCATCCCAGCGGTGTTGCAGGCGACTGACGGCCCCAGCATCGCTCCGAAGCAGACGCTGGAACTCGTCGAGCACGATGAATCTTCGACCGAGTCGCGGAAGTTGGTCCAGAAACGCGTCCCACGTGGGGTACGGGACCGCTAGACCTCGGGTCTCCATGGCCACCTGGCGGGAAAGGGATTCCCGTTGCTGGATCGGGTCCGCTTCGTCAATCAGGAGGTATAGCCCGTCGCTTTCACGACACAACTTCCTCAACAACTCCGTCTTACCCAATCGACGGCGACCGTAGACCCGGACAAGGCCGGGGCTCGATTGGGCTAGGACCCTGCGGAGGGCGGCAAGCTCCGGCACGCGATTTACGAATTTCATTAAGATAGCATACAGTATCCAAATAGATAAAATTGGCTATCCAAAATTATTTGACGGGGATCGAGTCGGAAGGGAAAACAGAACTTTCCGCAAATGCCCGCCGGGAGCGTAGCCCATCTCGTCGAAGACGATGGGCGCTTGCCATGGCCGCCATGAAGCAGGCCTGTCCGCGGGGGATCCCCCGACGACGATCCAGGTGCGCACGTCCACCCGCCGGCTGATGGAGAGTTATCGGGTCGGAGGCAAGACGTACGACGACATGGTACTCGACCTCATGGAAGAGGGCCCACCGGAGAGCTTCTTCGGCTCAGGTTGCGCGCGCGGCCGAGCCGTGGATCCACCTTCCGAGAGGCCCAGGGAGGAGGCCGCTCGATGCGGGCGGAGGGCCTCCCCCGTCGGCTCCGCCTCCGGAGGACGACCGCGACGCTGGCGACCACCGCGGCGGCTAGGATCCCCCCCAGGATCTCGGGCGTTGCGGATCCGAAGGGCCCCCAGGCCGACGAGGACGGGGGACCAGAGACCGCGATGATCCAACCATCCTGGAACGAGCCGTTCGCGGTGTCGTTGATCCAGAGGTGAACGTGGTAGGACCCCATCCTTGCGTCCATGGAGGCCCAGAGAGTGTCATGATGAGCAGCGTTCGGAAGGTCCCTTCGGGAACCCGCTCGACCGGAACCAAGGGTCGGTACGCCGCGGGGCTAGAAGAACCTCTGCGGCTGATATCGACAGGAGGGGCTCACCGCTCCAGCGCGGGGATGCTCGCTGGGTACCGGTGCCGCACCCTTTCTTCGACCGCCTCGACCGGCTCGATCAGGACATCCGCCGGATCCACTTCATCGGTGACCGCGGCCAAGACCGGCCGACGGGCCGACGGCACGGGAACGCGGCCCGGGCCCTCGGAGCGCATCTGCCCGACCCCGGCCAGGATCAGCTGGCCCCCGGACTCGGCCATTAGGAACGGGTAGACCCCACACTCCGCCGTGAGGAAATTCAGGAGGCGACGCACCGTCGCCCCCGCTCTCAGCCGGCCCTGGATCAGGATGAACTCTCCGATGCGCCGGCCCTCATAGGGTGGCAGTCGGGCGATGTTGAGGATCGTTCGGGGCTGGACCGCCCCCTCCTCGAGCGCGCGCCGAGGGGACCGGGGGAATCGGAAGAGGTTCGTCCATCGAGGTTGTTCTGGAGATCTCGCCTCACCGGATCGGAGCAACTTGGACGCCGCCGCCAAGGCGCGATGGAGGGGTGGGTCCGAGCTCGTGTCGAGGCCGGCGGGGTAGGCCGGGGGAGGAGGCTGCCCGCCGAATCGGGCCCAGAGCCCCGAATAGTCGAAGTAGGCCGGGATCGACCCCGCTTGGGGCTCCACCCGCACCCGGAACTCGGGGGACGTCGCCTCTGGAGCCGACGACTGAGAGGGGGGTGGCCGCGGGGCCGACAGGAAAAAGATCCCGAACAAGGCGTGCAAGCCGGCCCAAAGGAGCACGCACTGCGAGTCGTTCGACCAGTCCCGGAGACGCCCTTCTCTCACCGAAGACGGCGGCCGGGTCAGTCGGAGCTCGACCCCCGCGAAACCGCACGGCCCGGGGTTCGGGACCAGGATGTCGGAGAGCCACCCCTGCTCGTAGGCCCGGCGCCGGACCACGTTGTAGGTCGAGCTCGGGAGCCCCGAGAGCCGGATCCGCTCCCGTTCGGTGGTGTGGGGATGGGTGAGGATCGAGAGGATCGTCCGGGTACTCAGCGACCGTCAGCTCTCTCACTTTGCGCCCTGGTCCGTTCCGTGGCCGACTGTACAACTCTCGGACGATAACTTGTAGACTGGTTGATGGGTGGCCTCGCCCTTCGGTGATCGATGCGGTTCCGTCCCGACCGGGGTAATCTCCAAAGTGGTTCGATCCAGTTTCGATGGATCGCCACTTTGCTCCTGATGGCGTTCATGGTCGGCGCCGGGATGCCGGGTCCTGGCCAAGGAGGATCCTCCACATCGTCCTGGATGGTCGCTGAGTTTTCCGGAGCGCTCGCCCCCGAGTACAAAGTGACCTTCTCCGAGTCAGGACTTCCCTACGGAGCCGCTTGGAGCGTGACCCTGCTGGGACGGACACTAAGCTCGACCAACGATTCGGTGGCCCTCCTCTTGGCGAACGGGACGTATTCGTACTCGGCCTACGCCGCGAGTGCTTCGAATCCCGAGGGCTCGAGGGGCGCCTTCGAGAACGGCTCGCTCACCGTGGCCGGTATTCCCAAGACCGTAGCGTTGACCTGGACCTACATTCCGGGTCCAGAAGTCCCCGGGAACCGGTCGGCGGGCTCGCCTTCCGTTTCCACGAGCGGGGTTCCATTCTTCAGCCTCGCCATCGGGGTCACGGTGGTGGCCCTCGCAATCGCCCTCGCGCTGGCGGTCGCGACGAAGCGGCGGAGTGTCCCGATGGCTCCGCCGCCCGCGCCGAGCCGGCCCGCTCCCGCGCATCCGGCGGGCCCGGGCCGGAACGACCCGGCGTCGCGGGAGAAGGCTCTGACCCGCTCGGCCACATGCTGTAGAGCAGGGGGAGGGTTCGAAATGGGAGCGGCGAGAGAACGTCCGGGACTGACCCGAAGACTGCGGTTCGATACCCCCCGGGGCCGCGCGTTCCACCTGATGCTCGCGGTCCTCCTCGTCCTCGCAGGGTTGTCCGTCGAGCTCCTGAACGGGGCGACGCCGGCGACCCAGGTGACGACGCTCGCCACCTCCGGATCGTTCTTCGCCATGGCCGAGTCCGGCAATACGATCTACGCCGCCAGCGAGAACGGCGGCTCGGTCCTGCTCGAACGGAGCACGGACCGGGGGGTCGACTGGACCGCGAATCCGGTCCCGTACTCGATCGTCGCGGGGGGAGTGGCCTGGACGCGTGCCGCGGTCGCCGTCGATGGCTCGAACCTGGTCCTCACGGCCTCGAGCGGGGGGACCAACTACGGGACCAACTTCTACCCTCCCCCCACTCCCAGGCCTTTCGTCCAATCGTGCGGCGAGAATTCGACGGTCCTCTTGGCGTCCAGCCAGGACGGAGGGACGACGTGGAGCACCTCGATCGTGGTGACCCCCAGCGTGAGCGTGACCTCCCTTCAGGCCGGGGTGGTCGGAAGCAGCGCCGCCGTCGCGTGGCTCGGGGAATCTACGGCCTGCGGCGCCTCGGCGGCCGAGGTCGAGGCGGTAACCAGCGACGACGCCGGCCACTCCTGGTCCTCCATCCAGCCGATCGGGGCACGGGGCGAGTCGGTGCCGACCGGGGAAGGGGTCGAGATCGCCCCGGGGAGTCAGGGGCTCGTGATCGCCTTCGGCCTCATCTCCACCGCGAACCGGACCTCGCAGCTCGGCCTGTGGACTTTCGCGTCGCCTGACCCTCAGGGCTTCTCCCTCACGACGGTCCTGCCCGCGCCGGCGAGCTGGACCCTCCAAGGGAGCTCCGACGCCCTCGCCTACCTCCTCACCCCGACCTACCTGATCCCGCTGACCTCGCCCCCGTACACGGCGCTCCCCTTCAACGAGCTCCAGTCCGACGGCACGTCGATCGGGAACCTTCCGAACGTGGTCTCCCTCGTGCCCCTGGGGGGCGGGCAAGTGGAGGTCGCGGCAACGACCTCCGACAGCCTCGGCGTGGACTGCTGGTTATACGACACGACCCGGATGGTCGTCATGCACACCTGCCACGTCGAATTGGGGTCCCCGCTGCTCCCCTCCAGCCAGACCCTCCCGATCGTGGCGCTGATCGATGGGGGAGGCTGGTGGGTGGCGATCGGGGCGTCCGGGGACCAATGCGGCTATGGGTGCCCTTCGGAGGGATATGCCCCGGACGCCAACTTCACCCCACCGCCGGTATCGGCGCCGTCGGCGGTCGGCACCTCCGTGTGCATCACCGGCTGCTCGTCCGCTCAGGGTCTGGCCGCCTACTCGTTCGGCCAGAGCACCTCCACGGAACAGGGGCTGGTGAGCGCCATTGCCGGGGGCCTCGTAGGGCTCGGGTTGCTCTGGCTCGCGCGCTCGATGATCGCCCACCGACGGGCTCGATCTTCCGGCCAGGGTGGGCCCGGCGGCCCGAGCGCCGCTCGCCCCGAGGTCGATCTCGACCAGGTCGAGCGCCGCCATATCCGAAGGGAGTACTTCCTCGGTCTGGCGGTCTGGGTGATGGCCTGGACCCCGCTCGCATTGCTCTCGGTCTTCACGAGCTTGGGGAGCGACCCGACCTTGCTCGGGTGGCTCGTGGTCCTCAGCGGCGTCGCGGGAGCCCTAGCGGCGATCCCCTTGCACGCCGCCGCTCGCTCGCGACTTCAGAAGCTCCACGGGATCAAGACCGGCGAGCTCTTCGACTGGCACCCGCCGGAGCTCTCCACCCCCGGCTTCGCACGGGCCCAGAGCGCGACGGGGTTCGCCTACGCGAGCTGGGCGATCGGGGCGATCCTGCTCCTCTTGCTGGTCTTCGACCTTTCGACGAGTCCCCTTCCGGCGGTCGGGGCGGGGGCCGGGACCAGTCCGGTCATCCCCGCGGTATCCCCGGGCTGGATCATCCTGGGCGGGGTCACCGTGTTGTTCGCGGCGCTTCGCGGGCTCTATCATGACGGCCTGGCCAAGGCCGCCGCGACCGCGCAATCGGGCGGCGACGTCGCAACCATCCGTTCCAAGGAGGGCGGGGCGATGAGCTTGAGGACTCACGTGGGGGCGGCTCTACTCCCCTGGAACCCGTTCCTCGGCCTTCTCCTCGGCTTCGCCTTCTCGGGCGTTCTGTCGGTCAGTCCCTACCTCGTCGCTTGGGCGTTCCTCCCCGTGACCCTCCTGGGGATCGCGATCCTCCTCGGAGCCTTCGGGCCAACCGATTGGTCCCCCGAGAGTTCCGACGACCCCCGGCCCGTTCCCCCGGATCGCTCGGAAGCGTTGACGGGCCCGGGCTAGCGCGACCCGTCCTGGCCCGCGGGGTTATTGGGCGCGCCTTCTTCCACCTCCCGCCGAGGAAGAAGCCTCCAAGTCTCGAGCGGGGGAAGTCCCCGCATGCGAGCCCGTCCGTTCCCCGAGCTCGAACGTTGGATCCGCCTCAAGGAGGCCCGGCGGTGCGTCCCCCGAACGGTGCGACGCTATCGCCAGATCATCGAGCGGGTCCTCGAGGCGCTCGCTCGTGAGGGCCGACCTACGGACCCCCGCTTCTGGGGGGAAGGGGAGGCCCGGCGGGTGGTCGAGATCCTCCGAGGCTCACGATGGTCGCTCTCGGTGGCCTCGGAGTTCGCGCGGTCGTCGGGTAGTCCCCTCTTGGTGGGGCTCGCCCTCCCGCCCCGATCTTCATCGGTGAGCGTTCGATGGCTCTCGGCGGAGGAGGTCCGTCGGGTCGTTCAAGCCGTCCGCGGGGACCCACTCCTCGAGTTCGTGGCCTTCCTGGGGCTCGGGCAGGGCCTCCGGCGGGTGGAGTGGCAGCGGCTGCGGATCGATGATGTCGACCTCCCCGGGGAACGCCTCCTGGTCCGGGGAAAGGGACGGGCCGAGCCTAAGCTCGTCTGGATCCCCCTGCACCCGGACTTTCCCCCGATCTACGCTCGATTCCTGGCCTTTCGGGACCAGTTGGTCCGGGTGGCGCGGAGGCGAACCCCCACGCGGAGAGTGCCGCCGGAAGCCCTGATCCACGACGGACCCACGGGACTGCGGAACTACGCCATCGGGGGACTCGACCGCCTGGTCGGGCGCATCGAGCGGAAACTCGGGGCCTCCGGTCCGCCGCTCCACCTCTCCTCGCACATGTTCCGTCGTTCGGCTGCGACCGCCCTCGAGGAGTCGCTGTTGGGCACCCCCGGCGCCTCGGTCGACGGAGTCTACCGGATCCTGCAGGGATTTCTGCGTCATGAGAACTTGGCCACCACCATGCGCTACCTCGAGGCGAACCCTCGTCGTCAGCGGAGAGCCCTCGACCGGTTCGCGCGGGCGGTGCCGTGGTAGGCGAGTCCCCCCGATTCGCCCTCTCCTCCGAGGCCGATCCGGATCGATGGGAAGGCGCTGGACGCCGACGGAGCAGTCAGAACATTCCGGCCGTGGGGCGTGGCTCACGAGCGAGTAAGCAACCCCGCCCTCTCGGCTTCCTGGCGAACGAGGCCTAATCGCTCTTTCAACCGGGTTTGAACGTCGAAGTGAGTGGCGATCCGGAGCACGTCTTTCGACAGGCTCCAGGGGGCACCCGCGCGAAGGTCCCGGAGGATCTTCTGGACCTGGACCAACCAAGAATCGCCCTCAATGACCAGTCGCATGTACCACACGACCGGGACCGTGGCGACGGCGCCCTCGGAACTCGCTCGCGATCCATATCGCTCCACGTAGTCGAAGAAGGCGTCGCCCGGCCGATGGCCGCTGAAAGCTCGCGGGTTCAGGAGATCAAAGCGGACCAGAGCGGGGCCATCGACAAAGTGCCCTCCCGCCATCTCGTCCCGCTCTCGGGTCATCGACACGATGGTGGGGTCGTGGTCGAGCGCGTCCACACCGGTCGTGTACTCCCGGGCGAGGAGCAGGACGTCGACGTCAAAGGACTCCGAGGGATAGACCTCGGCGACCGCCGCCCCTCCCACGACCACGTAGCGGATCCCGTGCTTTTTCAGGACTTTCACGAAGGCCCTGACGTGGTGCCGGATCATAGCCGGCCCCTGACCCAGGCTTGCTGGTCGTGCCGGAGCAGGGGTTCTTCAGGGAGCGAATCCCCCACCGAAGGCAAGTTCGGTACGATTGATTGGAGCCGTACCTGGGTGGCGGCCTCCTCGACGCTCTCCTGCAAGATGCGTTTCAGCAGTTGGTTGGGATCGAGAAACTTCCGATGGTGAAGGGCGAGCGCTCGCGCCAATAGCGGGTCCCATCGCAGCAGGACCACCACGAGATCCTCCAGACGAGGAGAACGCGCGGCCTCGGTGGATTCCAGGGTCACCATCGCGTAATCCGAAACGACGAGGCCGGCGATCTCGCGTGCCACGACGAGAAGCCCGGGCGATCCATTGGGAAAGCCCCAAGCCGCCGTCACTTCGGGCTCGAGCAGATGGACGGGCAGTCCGGCTCTACGGGCGATGGCCACATCGGATCGACCCTTGATCCGCACTCGAAAGGTCACGGGTGGCCGATGGGACGCTTGCGGCTCCGAGATTAGGAGGGTCCGAGGAACCCCGCGGTCCCTCCCGTCATGCGTCAAGATCGAACGGATCTTCATGCTCGATGATTAGTGCATGTAAGTATATATACTTAGACTCACAAATAATTGAGGCGCCTCCGGGTCGGTGCGAGATCCGGCCGCGTGGATGGGATGGGGCGGTCCCGGGGGAGGTTGAACCACGGGCATCGACGGGTACGAAGAGTTCGACCCAGGGGTCCAGGACGGATTCGGTTCGATGCGGCCGAGGGCGCAAAGAACTCGAGATCGCGGCGATGTTGGAGTCTCGGCCTTCGAACGGATGCGCGGCCGTGAGGCGTTGCCGCTGATCCGGTAATGATCCCGGAGAACATCCGAATCTCCTCCGCGCTCGACACCCCGTCACCGTACTCGGACCTCGGCCAGGCAGGGTCGGTTGGCCGCTCACGGCCGCGAACATCCAGAATCTTCGGGAGCCCGGCCGGTCTGCAACGAGCCTCGTGTGGCCTCCGCGCATGTTCCACCGGGGTGATACGATCCTCGTGGACCCCATTCCGGCGAAATTTGCCCCGAAGTTGGTCGAAGAGATGGACGAGATGGTACGAGGAGGGGGATATGCGAACCGCTCCGAGGTGATTCGGGACGCGGTCCGGGAGGCGATCCGGAGGGTTCCCCGCTGCTTGGAAGGCGCGCCACTTCTCGGCCCGAATCTCATCGAGGATCGGGGTTGTCGACTGAGTCTCGCCGAGGAACCGTGCGCTCGGGGAACCCAGCGAAGGATCATGCCAGCGCGAGGGCCCGTCGCGCCTCGACGAACCGGTCCTTGTACTTTCCCGCGACGCCGAGCTCCCGGGCGACCCGCTCGGCCCCATCGAGCACGCCCGCCGGGACACCCGCCCTCGCGTCCCGAACGATCTTCTGAACGTAGATCTCCCAGTCGGGGACCGCGATCCGCATGTACCAAACGACCTCGGGGGAGGCGAAGGGGATTCTCTCGATGACCGTGGCGTGGCGACCCACGTACGAGACGAACTCGTTCCCCGTCCTCTCGCCCGAGAACACCCTCGGGTTGATCACGTCGAGCGGGACCCACTGGTTCTCGACCTGAACAGCGCACCGACCTACCCCCTACGCGGGGACTGTTAGTATCGGTGGTCCTTCGTCGAGTAGGTCGGCTTGCTTGAGCCGCCTGAGTCCATCCCGAACGTTGTCCGTGATGTTCAGGTACCAGGTCCGAGCCTGCCCGCCAAGGCTCACCTCGGCCCTTTCGACCCGGTCCAGTTCCGCCAACAGCCGCTCCTGATACTCCGCCACCTTCGCCTCCGGCACCCGACCCTCGAGCAGCTTCCAGCGAAGCGCCATCTCCAGCCGATACGCCAGACTGCACACGAACAGGTACGCGCGCACGCGCCGTTCCCGCCGGTGCCGCACCGGCTCCACCTCGATCCCCGACTTCCATGTCCGGAACGCCTTCTCCACGAAGTCCTTCCCCAGATACTGCGCCACCACTTCCACCGCCGAGAGCCGCGGGTCGGTGCACAGCAGCGCGTACTTCCCGTCCTGGCGCGCCGCCTCTCGGATCACCCGGTCCCGGTACGACCAAGCCACCCGCGGACCCTCCCCGCTCCGACGGACCCGCACCTGCACGAACTCCTTCCACTCACCAAGGACTCCCTCGATCGCCTCGTGGAGCTTCCCCTCGCTCCACGCCTTCCCCTTCTCCGACAGCGCGTTCAGCGCCTTCCCGAGGTTCGCCAGCGCCAGGTTCCTCTCCGACCGGTCCTCCATCGCTCGGGCCGCGCTCGTGTAGACCGTTACCTCGCGCTCCTCCTTCCAGAGCCGCCGTCGCGCCTTCGCCGCGTAGATCGCCCCCCCACGAGTGGCCTGGACCACACTGCTCGGCATCTCGGGCACCTTCACTGTATCGAGAATCTCCCGGATCTCCTTCGTCGACTTCGAGATCCCTCCGAGGAGGTGCCAGCCGGTGCCCCGCACTTCCTCGACGATCGCCTTCCCCACGAGGCCCCGGTCCACGATGAGCAGCCCCGGGACGATCTTCGCCTGCTGGAGCTCCACCAGCAGGTTCCGCATCGTTCCGGTGCCGTGTCGCTGCCCTCGGTACACGAAGTGCCGCCAGAGCATCCGGTCGTGGCGGCTCACCACCGCCCCGACATTCACTTGGAGGCGCTGTTGATGGTCCGGGTTGCGCCCCGGCGTGGCGATGGGACAGGTGACGCCGAAGAACAGCACGCTGGTGAGATCGTAGGCGAGGGCCTCGGTCTCGCCCTTCGGCAGCGGGTAGCGCTCCCGCCAGTGCCGGGTGAGCTCCTCCTCGAGATCGAGGGTACGGTCAACGACGAGGGCCCGGCTCGGATCGTCATGGCAGATCCAGTCGAGCGCCCTCAGGAACGTGTCCTTCTGGAACGCCTCGGCCGGGATCCCTGCGAGCACCGGAAGGTCGGTGGTGGGGGTCCAGTTCTCGAGCTGGGTTGCGCTCAGCGGATCGAGGACACGGTTGATGGCCCAGGCGGTGAGGATCTTGCCCGCGGAGGGGGCGTCGGGGTCGGAATCTCGGCCCGAGATCCGGTCGATGGAGGTCGGAATACCGAGATCCTCGGCGAGCCACCAGAGCAGTCGGACCGCTCCGGCTCGACGAGAACGGTCGTGCCGGACACGGTCCAGGATGGACCCGGGGCCGGAGCGCTTCGGGCCGCCTTCGGGTCCGAGGTAGCGAACGAACTTGCTGCGGACCTTCTTTCCCTCTCGGAAGGTGCGCCACTCTTCGAGATAGATACGGTCCCCGCGTCGACGGTGCTTGATTGACAAGTGAGGGGGACATACTCCCCACACATATAACTAGGACGGTCCATCGGCGCTACGCGAGGAGAGCCGGTCCGTCGAGGGAGCGGGCGCCCGGACTCGGGAGATCGAGCTCTGAACCGCGGGGTGTGGGGAGTAGGTTGCTGCGCTATTCAGGTCTTGACGCAGGAGCTCGTGGGGCGGGTGCGCTTCCGTTCCCTCAGCCACTTCCGTCGGGAGGTCTACCAATGGCGACGGAGGTACAACCGAACTCGGCTGCACGGAGGGATCGGCTGGGCGACCCCACACGAGGCCTACCACGACCCCAAGTTGATGAGCCAGAAGCGCGTTCAGGAGCCGCTGAGAGCGGCAAGATCTCCTGACAGTTCAACCGGCAACATGTCCTGACATACTACACATACTACGCGATCGCGTTCACCGAGACCGGTTTACCCGAGGGAACGGGATGGTGGTTGAACGTCTCGGGAGGGTCCCCGGCGTACGTGGTCGGTCCCACGCTTTCGATCGAGCGACCGAACGGGTCTTTCGAGTTCGTCGCGGCCGCCAACGAGTCGGCTTTCCAAAGCGACGTCGGGACGTTCGAGGTCCGCGGCCAGAACCTCACCGAGACCGTCGGGTTCGTCGCCCTCGATTTCCCGGTCCGGTTCACCGAGACCGGCCTACCGACCGGTTCGAGCTGGTCGGTGATCCTCGATAACCAGACCCGACCGGGGAAGGCGGGGATCGGGTTCTCGGTGCCGAACGGTACCTACACCTTCTCGGTGTCGGCGCCCTCGGGGTATTCGGCCACACCGGGAGGCGGTAGTGTTCGGGTCCAGGGGGCCCCCTGAATGAGTCGATCAAGATCGCGCCGACCGGGTGGGGTTTCCTGTCCTTCCTCGGCCCTTCCCCGGTATCCCCGATCGCCGTCCTGGTCGCCCTCGGCGTGGCGCTCATCGCGATCACGATCGTCGTTTGGAGGACTCGCCGGCGGCGCCGCCCGCCCACCTCGCCGTAGTCACTCGGCGCGCCGGGGCCCGGTGAGCCGATGGTCGGCGACCCGCCCCCGTCGAGCGGGGCGACGGGCGGAAGCGGGCCCGCCGCTCAGTCGTGGGATTGCGAAAGGTCGGCCTCGTTCGAGGAGGTCCGTCGCAGGCGATCGGCGAGTCGGAGCGCGCGCAGGGTAGGTCGGACGTCGTGGACGCGAACGATGTCCGCCCCTCGGAGGGCGGCCGCCACCGCCGCGGCGAGGCTCGCCTCCGAACGCTCGGCGAGGGGGGCGCCCCCGAGCGCCCAGCCCAGGAACGACTTGCGGGACGGGCCGACCAGGAGCGGGGGTCCCAGCGAACGGAACTCCGCGAGGTGGTTCAGGAGCTCGAGGTCCTGCTCGGGCGTCTTCCCAAAGCCGAGGCCGGGGTCGACGATGAGCTGCTCTTCCCGGACCCCTTCGGTGCGGGCCCGCTCGCAGGCGTCCGCGAGCCACCCATAGACCTCCCCCCGGGCGTCGTCCGGGACCGGGTCCGAGCGCATCGTGGTCGGATCGCCGCGCATGTGCATGACCACGACCGGCGCGCCGGTGTCGGCGACCACCCGCCGCATCCCGGGCTCCCGGAGGCCCCCGACATCGTTCAGGAGGTCGGCGCCGTCCTCGAGCGCGGGGCCCGCCACCTCGGCGTGCCGGGTGTCGACCGAGATCGGGACCTCGACGGTCCCCGCGAGGCCCTTGAGGACCGGCCCCAGGCGGCCCCACTCCGTCGCCGAATCGAGCGGCGTCGCTCCCGGCCGGGTCGATTCCGCGCCCAGGTCGAGAATATCCGCTCCCTCGTCGACGAGCGCGTGGGCGTGCCGGATCGCCTCGTCCGGCGCGACGAACCGCCCGCCATCGGAGAACGAGTCCGGAGTGATGTTGACGATCCCCATGACGAGGGTCCGGCCCCCGACGGTGAACGAACGATGGAGCCCTCGGACCGTCCGCTCCGGCCGCTGGAGCCGGTGGTCCAAAGCGGCCTCGACCGCCTGGGCGATCTCCCGAAGGCCGAACGGTTGCCGGGCGAGCTTCGGGATCACCCGGCGGTACTGCCCGAGGTTCGCGACGACGACCACGGTCGAGCGGTCCACCGAGTGGTCCGCGATCCCGCGGGCGTGGGCCGAATCCCCCCCGACCGCGAGCATCTCCTGCTTGAGGAGGGGGGCCGCACGCAGCGCTACCCCGTCGAGCCGGATGGGGAAGACCCGGGCCTTTCGGGTCATGATCCCGACCCCCTCCGGATCGGAGGCCGTGCGGGCGATCTCCGACGCGGTCTCGCTCAACGTCTCGAGGTCGAGGACCCTCGCGTGGTATCGCGCGGCCCCGCGCGGCGCGGCGGGGGTGGGGGCCGACACGGCCCCGGGAGGGGGCGTTCCGATTAAAGCCACCGCGAGGGTGCGCGCCGCCCGGAGGAGGAGATGTCGGAGGAGCGCGGGGAGGGGCCCCCCCATGGACGCCTCATCGCGGTGGAAGGCGCTTCGGGTGTCGGCAAGACCGCGACCGCCCGGGCGCTCTCGAAGGCGCTCTCGGCGACCTGGATCCGGGAGGCGTTCGAGCGGCTCGATCCGTCCCCCTCGCTCGAGATCCCGGACGTACCGACGCTCATCGACCTCGAACGCACGCTCCTCCTGGAGGAGAGCCGACGGTTCCGGGAGGCCGACAAGCTGAGGGCCCGCGGACGCGACGTCGTCGTCGATACCGGCTTCATCGGCCCCATCACGTACACCATCGGCCTCGCAGAGATCGACCCTCGATGGGTGCCGGCCCGCGTCCCGCTCATCGCCGAGGCGCGGCGACTGATCCGGGCAGGATGGCTCGGGCTCCCGGACCGGTCGGTCTACCTCGATCTCGGGGCCCGCGCGGTCGCGGACCGGATCCGGGCCGATCCCGCGGGCCACCCGGCCCGGTGGGCGGCCCGCCACGCCCGGGTCGCGGTGAAGGAACGGGCGCTCTGGCTCCGCCGGATACGGCTCCTCTCGCCCGAGCGCCTCCTCGTGGTCCGGGCCGACCGCCCCGCCGCGACGCTCGCGAAGGAGATCAAGGGTCAGCTCGATGCTCTCGAGCCCATGCGACGTCCGTCAACCGCGGAGGCGCTACGCGTCGTGGGCCGCCTCGTGTAGATGCGACCGCCGTCGACCTAAAGGCAATCTTTATGAACGGTTCCCGGCCTCGCCCTCGCTCCCATGGTCCCCCTCGGTACTGGCCTCTCGCAAGCGGCGTTCCGGCACGCCCCGCTCTCCCAGAAGAGCGGAGGTAGCGCGCCATGACGAAGGGAACCCCGTCCCAGCGCGGCGGCAAGATCGTCCACGTCATCTGTCGGCGCTGCGGGAAGCACTCCTACCACCGACAGAAGAAGGTCTGCGCTTCCTGCGGTTTCGGGGACACGGCCCGCCGGCGCCAATACGACTGGGCGAAGCTCAAGTAACGGGCCCCCGACGCGCCCGGATCGGGCGCGAGACCCAGCGGTTCCGGTCGATCGCGTATCGGAGCAACCGGTGGGCGTCCCGACTGATACCGATCCGGATCCCCCGGCGGATGCGACCCGGACCTTCGTTCCCCGCCGACAGGCGGACCGGGCCGTCGACGAGGCTCGTCCCGTTCCGCCCGAGATCGATGCCGAGGGCCCGGCACAATCGGCCAGGACCGCGCGAGTCGCCCGAAAGCCCCGGTCCGGGCTCGGCCGCGCGCAGGAGGACCGCTTCGCCGGGCCGGGTCACCGCGTTCGCGAGGTGGACCTGGTGGATCCGGTAGACGTAGAGGGTCCCCGGCGGACCGAACATCGCCCGGTTGCGCATCGTCGGTCCGAGCACCGCGTGGCTCGCGAGGTCGCCCGAGATGTACGCCTCCGTCTCGACGAGACGGCCGACCCGGAGCCGGCCGTCCACCCGGCTCAAGATCCACTTCCCGAGAAGGTCGCGCGCCACCTGAGGGGTCGGCCGGTCGTACCAATGGGCCGGGAGCGGATCCGCGAACGCCGCCCTCGGGTCGAGGGCCGGGTTCAGAACAGCTGGCCCCGGTCGCATACCGGCCGGCCGTCGACGGCGACGGTCGCCTCCCCGAGGACGATCCAGGAGACGAACGGGCACCGGTTCGAGCCGCCGTACTCCGCGTTCCCCCCGAGCCCCAGCGTGACGGCTCCGGCTTCCTGGTCCTCGGCCTGCGCGACCCCCGGGCCGAGGGCGGGGTTGAGGCCGATCGAGAGCATCGAGACCACGTCCCGGCCCTTCGGGGCCGCCCGGTAGGCCCGCTCGAATCCCTCCTGGCCCGAGGTGTACCGGAAGCCGCGGAGCCGGCCCCCGGAGATCTCCCACTCGCCGCCCTCGGTGCGCCCGCTCGCGAGGAAGCTCGGGCGGTTCGCGATCGCGATCCCCTCCGCGCTGCGCTCGTCCACCGCGACGACGACGGTGCCCGGAGGCGCGACGGTCATGTTCTGTCCGTGCTGGAGGTCGTCGCGCGAGACCTCCCCGTCATCGAGGACCGGCGTGACCCCGCGCAATCGCAGGGTGACGTCCGTCCCGTTCGGCGCGGTGATCCGGACCGTTCGCCCCTTGCGGAGCTTGGCGGCGACGCTTCGCCCCGACCGGGCAATCGCCGGGAGCCGACCGTCGACGATCCCGCGGGTGAGTGCCCGCCGCCATTCGGCCCCGTCGACTCCCCACTGGGCCGCCTGCGCGTCCGAAGCGTACCCGAGCAGGCATCGGACGCCCCGGAGCCGGGCGACGCGCGCCCGTCGGTACCACTCGGCATTGTAGCCGAGGAGCGAGGCGCGGAGCTTCATCGGCAGGGCGCGGAACCTCGGACGGTCGGCCGGCCCGGGGAAGAAGAGGTAGGCGTCGCTCTTGGCGAGGGCCGCCCATTCGTGCGAACCGGGCCGGTTCCATCCGCCGTTCCCGGGGAATCGCTCGACGTTCGCCCAGTACGCCCCCTCGTCCTCCAGGAGCATCATCGGGTGGGCGCCGAGCGCCCGGGCGCGCTCCGAACAGGCGGCGGCGTACGGAAGGCCGTGGGTCCACGTCTCGATGATGAGGTTCTCCCCGCGACGGAGCTTGAGGGCCCGGCCCACCAGGGCGTCGGCGAGGGCCGGCAGGTCTCCGCCGTCGGTAGCCATGGGCGCCTGATGCGGTCCCACCGCTTAAGGCCCCGCACGCGACCGACGCGCGTCCGCCCGCCGGATCGCGCGGGACCGACGGGCTTCGGCACGCAGGGTCGCCACGAAGCCGTCGGCGTCCCCGCTCCAGCGGGCCCATCTCTGGGCGATCCGGTCGAGGTAGCGGCCGGCGTCGTCGAAGCCCGGCCCGAACGTCGAAGGACGATACCGGCGGGGATATCCTGAGCGGGTCGGCGACGCCGCGGCCGCGGCCACCACCTCCCGGACCCGACGGCCCTCGGAGAAGGCCTCGAGGTCCCGCCAGCGCGATCGTCCGATCCCGCGGGCGCGCCAGTCCGCGAGCAGGGAGCGGATCTTTTCCGGTCGGTGCCGTCGGGCCGATCGCCCCGTCCCGACGGTCCCGTTGTAGTAGAGGAACGGACCGCCGAGGGCGAGGGCCTCCAAGAACGAGCGGCTGCCCGTCACGATCCGCATCTCCGCCTCGGCGAACCGGCGCCCCCAACTCTCCGCCGGCTCCACGGTGGAGGCGATACGGACCGGTGGATCCGACCATGAGGCCGGCCGCGGGGTCCGTACCTCGAGCGAGATCGGAGGGTGGACGCGAGCGAGGCCGGCCACCACATCGCCCGCGATCCGGGTCGAGGTCGCCGGGCTCGCGTACCAGACCCAACGGCGTGCCCGGCCCGGCGTCCTCGGCCCCGGCCGCCGAAGCGGCTCGGGCCACAGCGGCCCGACCTGGATCCCCTCGGGATGCTCGCGCGCGAACGCGCCGGAGGGTCGGAACCCCGTGTAGAGGTGGACCACGTTCGTCCGATCGAGGGCGCGGAACCGTCGGTACGCCTCGTGGAACCGCTCGATCTCGCGCCGGGCACGGGGGCCGGTCAGGAACGACCGGATCTCGCGCCAGGATCGGCCGCCCTCCCGGTACCGCTCGATCGTCTCCTGCCGGCTCGTAAGGGTGCGGGCGAACTCTTCGAGGCTAACGTGCACGACGCGCTCGGGCCCGTAGGACCGCTCGAGCTCCGCGCACTCGGCCGCCCATGGGCCGGCCCTTCCCAGCGGTCCGGACTGAGGCGGCGCGGCCGATACGCCCCACATCGCGCTGACGGTGAGCGCCTTCGTTCCTCGACCCCCCGGTGTCCGGGTCCCGCGGAACGGCGCCCCTCGGAGGAGCGTTCGTTCCGCTTGGGGGATCGGATGGCCCGGCCGCCGGAATATCCGGACGGGGAACCCGTGGCGGGCGAGGCGGAGGCCGGCCTCTCGCACCTCGGTGATGTCGCCGAGCCCGCCGCCCACAACGGCCGGGAAGAGGTAGACGTCGAGTCCCCGGCGGGGCACGCTATCCGGCCTCCCCGACCCGACGACCCCACGTCACCATCCGACCGACGTCCTCGAACCCGGCCGCGACGAGCACCGGTTCGAACGGGCCCTGGCCTTCGGCCGTGGCGGTGAGGGCCCGGTGCGCGCCTTGGCGATGCGCGCGATCGAGCGCCCAGGCGAGGGCCGCCTCCCCCACCGGTGCCGGAGACGATCCGTCCTTCAGGACCGTGAGGTGAGCCGTCCGGTTCGTGTCGCTCACGGTGACCCGGACGAACGCGACCGGCCCGACCGGCCCGGCCTCCACCACCGCGTCGGTCCGAGCGCCCAACGCGCCCGAGACGATCCGCGGAACGGCCAGGTCGGACGGTCGGATCGGCTCCCACGATTCGATCCCGGGCGGGCGACGTTTACGGGCCCAATCGGCCACCTGCTCGCGATCGACCGCCGAGGGCCGGCGGAGGACGGTTGTCCCCAGCGACGGCTTCGGGGCCGGGGAGCTCGCATCGCCACCGTCGATAGGTCCCGGCGATGGTGAAGCCAAGCCCGGCGAATCCGTTCGATCCGTCGTCGAACCCGGGGGCGACCGAATCCGGGACCAGGAGGGCGTCGCGACCGGCTCGACGGGACTCGGCGAGGCAACGCTCGAGGAGGCCCGGCCACGCGCGTTGGGCGGCGGCCGGGTCGCGGGCGCCCAGCGCGGCGATCCAGCCGGCCCGGTGACCGGCGGCCCAGACCGCGGCCCCCCGGACCTCACCCGCGTCCTCGTCGACGAAGGTCCGAGAGATCGGCCGGCCGAGCGCCCCGGCGATCCCGAGGAACGCCCGCGCATCCCATCGATAGATCCGACGGATCTGCGCGGCGAGCCGGCGCTCATCCCACTCGACCGTCGGGTCCCCCCCGGCGATCGTCGACGCGAACAGTTCGGGGAGGACCGCTCGGTCGCGAGCGGTCCCGGCCCTCAGCATCCGGTCTCGTCCTCTTCGAGGAGTCCCGGCAGGGCGACGTCGAAGAGCTGGCGGAGGGTGGGGGGCGAGGTCTCCTCGGAACGTTCGGGCGCCGGCAGCCGGGCGGGCCGGTCGAACTCGGACTCCTCCACGCGGGCGAGCGCCTCGAGCAGCGCCCGGACGACGGTCGGGTCGCCATTCGCCGGAAAGATCCGACCGAGCGCCTGGATCGTGCTGTCGAAGAGCCGCCCCTCGGCATCGGACCGGATGGCGACGGCCCCATCACCCACCGCGAGGGGGGTCGGTGCGGGCTCGGCGATCTCGACCGGCCGCGACGTCTTGAGGACCTCGATGAGCAGCTCCTTCGCGCCATCGTCCCGGAGGCGCCCGAGCGTCCAGACGGCCGCCAGTCGGACCTCCGCC
This sequence comes from uncultured Thermoplasmata archaeon, assembly GCA_963696985.1. Classification (GTDB taxonomy): domain Archaea; phylum Thermoplasmatota; class Thermoplasmata; order Lutacidiplasmatales; family UBA184; genus Lutacidiplasma. Next base: position 852,334 of record CAVOMG010000001.1, read on the forward strand.
TCGGCATGATGCGTCTCCTCCCGGACTCGAGGGGCCGCTTCTTCGAGCCGGAGCCGACCGATCGCGTAGAGCGCGCCGCGGCGCGGCCAGGGATGGGGATCTTCGAGCGCGCCTCGCAGGGCGCCGAGGTCGCTCGATCCCCCGACCCGGCCGAGGGTCTCCGCCGCGGCGCCCCGGACGGACCAGGCGGGGTCATGGAGGAGGCGACGGACCGTGTCGGCGGCCTCGCGTGCGCCCAGGTTCGAGACGGCGTGGAGGGCGCTCACCCGGACCCAGGAGGCGGGATGCTCGCACTCCCGGATCACGAGCGGGACGGCGGCGGGGTCCCCGATCCGGCCGAGCGCGACGAGCACCGCGGGCCGTACCCATGTCTCCGGATGATCGAGCAGCTTGAGGAGCTCCGGTACCCCCTCCCGGTCGCGCAGCCGCCCGAGGGCGACCGCGGCGGCGATCCGGACCCGGCGCGCCGGGTCGTTAAGGAACGGGCGGATCAATGGCGCGAGCGACGGGTCGAGGGTGCGGGCGAGACCCAAGATCGCCTCCCGCCGGACCCGGTCATGGGGGTCGGAGAGGGCGAGCATGAGGGCGGAACGGCCTTCCGGCGTCCCGAGGCGCCCAAGGGCGATCGCCGCGCTCCACCGCACCGAGGGATCGGGATCGGAGAGCGTCGGGACGAGGGCCGGGACGGCGGCCGGATCCCCGATCGACCAGAGCGCCCAGGCGGCCTGCTCGCGGACGCGGGGTTCGGGATCCTTAAGGAGCGGCTCGACCGCGGTCCGGCTCTCGCGCCGTCCGATCCGCCCGAGCGCCTCCGTCGCGATCGACCGGGCCTCGGGGATCGGATCGGAGAGCATCGCCTCGAGCCAGGGTCGGGCCCGGGGCTCTCGTCGCTCCCCGAGCGACCAAGCGGCCGCGCGCCTTAGGAGGGCGTCGGGATCGGAGAGCGTCTCGATGAGGAAGTCGAGCTCGGTGGGATCGTCGCCCTCCGAAGCGGCCCGGATCCGGTCGAGGGCCAGCCGGAGGGTCTCCGGACCGGCCCGGGTCCCCACCGTGCTGACGCGGCGGGGTCGTTTCGCGCGGGCGTTCACGAGAGGACCAAAGGGTCGGCGGCTATAGGGGGGAGCCCCGAGGGAATACGGCGGACGCCTCGGAGCTCGTGGCCCTCCGGCAGGTTAATCCGCCCCTGCCTCCATTCTATACGGCACCGAGGCCCATGACCCTCTGTCCCAACTGTTCGAAACCGATGGCCCCGGGCTTCCTGGGTTCGGAGAGCTTCGTCGGGGGATCGAAGTGGTTCCTCGAGCGCACGCGCCTCGCGTTCGGCGGCGAAGAGCTCGCGAAGCCGAACGCGTTCGGGATGGTCTACCTTGCCGGGTTCCGCTGCCGAGAGTGCAAGACCCTCCTCCTGCGGGTACTGAAAGGCTCGAGCGCCCGGACCGGCGGCCCGGGAATCGCCGGTAGGGCGCTCCCGCGTTCGATCATGGCCAAGGCGTAAATATCGAGGGCCTGTCGGAGGGGCCGGAGAGGCGTCGGCATGGTCCAAGTCGACATCCAGATCGAGAAGTGCACGGGGTGCGCTCACTGCCGCGACGTCTGCCCGGTGAACGTTTTCGAGCTGAAGGCGCGGGACCAGTTCCCAGACGTCGTGGATGACGCCGCGGTGGGGGCCAAGTTCCAGTTCCGCGGCGAGAAGTCGGTCGCGATCAACGGTCCGGAATGTATCGTCTGCGAGGCCTGCCTTTTCGAGTGCGAGGGCGAGTGCATCGACATCACGGACGACGAAGGGCACGTCCACCACTCGACGTACAAATAGGGCCGCCCCGGGGCACCCGGCCATCGGACCGCGAACCCGCCGGTCGACGGCGGGACCACCGTTAAATACGTCGGAACCCCGCCGGGGGTCCGTGGCCGATGTCGGTGCGGGAGCCGGAGGCACGGTCGTTCTCGGAGAGCGGGAGCTCGCCACCGGTTTCCGCTTGATCGGCATGTCGGACGTGATCGAGATCTCGCCCGAGACCGGCGCCCGCGAGTTCCAGCGCGTGATGAACGAAGGGCGCTACGGCCTCGTGATCGCGAGCCAGTCGGTCCGCAAGTCGCTCACCGAGGCCCAGCGCCAGCATGCGGAATCCTCGCTCAAGCCCCTCGTCGTCTTCGTGCCGCCGCCGAGCGGCGAGTACGAGGTCGAGAGCCTGAACGCGCTCGCGAAGCGAGTCCTCGGCGTATCGTTGGCCATCTCGAAGTGAGGAATCGATGGGAGTCGTCGCCAGGGTGTCCGGTCCGGTCGTCATCGCCGAGGGCCTCACGGGCGCTAAGATGTTCGATGTCGTCCGGGTCGGGGAGCTCGGCCTGGTCGGCGAGATCATCCGGCTCGTCGGCGACACCGCCACCGTGCAGGTCTACGAGGACACGACCGGCGTTCGTCCGGGGGACAAGATCGAGAACACCGGCCAGGCGCTCTCGGTCGAGCTCGGGCCGGGCCTCCTGAAGTCGATCTACGACGGCGTCCAGCGCCCGCTCGACGTTCTGAAGAAGAACTTGGGGGACTTCATCACTCGCGGCTTCGTCGCCGCCCCGCTCGACGAAGCGAAGGAGTGGGAGTTCACGGCCACCGCGAAGCCGGGCTCCGAAGTGGTCCCGGGAACGATCCTCGGAACCGTCCAGGAGACCCCGCTCATTCTCCACAAGATCATGGTCCCCCACGGGGTCCGCGGGACGCTCGCGAAGCTCGCGAGCGGCACGTACACCATCCGGGACCCGATCGGCTCGGTCACGACGTCGGGCGGCTCGGTGCCGCTCACGCTCACGCAGAAGTGGGTGGTCCGGGTGCCGAGGCCGGTCCGCGAGAAGCTCGCCCCCGGGATTCCGCTCATCACCGGCCAACGGGTCATCGACACCTTCTTCCCCGTCGCGAAAGGCGGGACCGCCTGCATTCCCGGCCCTTTCGGCTCGGGCAAGTGCGTCGCTGGTGAGACCCCGGTCCTGTTGGCCTCGGGCGAGGTCGCCCGGATGGATGAGGTGTACGCGCGGTCCCGACAGGACGGAGAGGTAACGATCGAGGGCGCCGAGGAATGGGTCCGCCTCCCCAGCCCGCTTGAGCTCCACTCGCTCGTCGGCAACCGGGTCGTCCGGAGCCGGACAAAGACGCTCTACCGAGGCAAGAGCGACTCGCTCATCCGCCTGCGAACCCGCAGCGGTCGGAGCGTGCGGGTCACCCCGGTGCACCACATCTTCACCGTGGGCACCGATGGAGCGCTCGTCGAGACCGAGGCGCAGAAGCTCAAGCCCGGCGACTACCTCGCCGCGATCCGAAAGCTCCCAGCCCCGCGCGGCGTGGTCCAGCTCCACCCCAAGCTACCTGATCTACAGCGGCACGGCAGGGCCATCCGCGTTCCGGCCGAGATGACCCCCGAGCTCGCCGAGTTCCTCGGCCTGTTCGTGGCCGAGGGGTCTGTGCGCGGCGGGAGGACGGTCGTCTTCACCAACGGCGAGCAGTCGATGCTCGAGCGGTTCCTTGCGCACGCGAACCGCCTGTTCGGGATCGAAGGACGGATCGAGCGGCAGCCGGGCAAGACCCCGAACGTGCTCCTGAATAGTAGGACGCTCGTCCATCTCTTGGATTGGTTCGGTACCGGCACTGGCTCCGGCGAGAAGCGCCTGCCCGCGGCGGTCCTCGGGTCGAACAATGAGGTCCTCGCCGGATTCCTCCTCGGGTTCTTCCTCGGGGACGGAGGGTTCTCCCCTTCCAAGGGTGAGGTGGAACTCTCCACGAAGAGCGCCCGGCTCGCCACCGAGCTCACCTACGCCCTTTCGCGGTTCTCGGTCTCCTCGACCATCGCCCACCGGTGGATCGATGGGACGGCCTACTCCCGTGTCTTCGTTCGGGGCCGGGGCAACCTCAACCGGCTCGCCTCCGCCCTCGACTCGACCGCCCCGAAGGTCGAGAGCCTCCACCGGTACGTGGGGTCGAAGGCGCGCTCGTACACCGCGACGGACGTCGTTCCCCTTTCCCCCGAATTCCTGGAGCGGCTCTACCGGACCCATTATCGGTACACCGAACTCGCCCGCCGAGGCATCGACAATCACAACTACATCGGGAATCGCGAGCGCATGGGCGCGTCCACCTTCGTTCGCTTCATGGCGGGGGGTCCGATGGCGGAGGAGAGCCCCGCCCCATGGGAAGCCGGGGCGGCCCGCCTCGCGGAGCTCCTCGAGTGGGTGTACTGCGACGAGATCGTCGAGGCTCGCCGAGAGACGGACGGGCCGTTCGACGTCTACGACTTCGCGCTCCCGGAGTTCGGGAGCAACTTCGTCGGCGGCACCGGTGGACTCCTCCTCCACAATACCGTCACCCAGCAGCAGCTCGCGAAGTGGTCCGACGCGGACGTCGTCGTCTACGTGGGATGCGGGGAGCGCGGGAACGAGATGACCGAAGTGCTCGCCACCTTCCCGAACCTACAAGACCCGAAATCCGGCCGGCCCCTGATGGAGCGGACGATCCTGATCGCGAATACCTCGAACATGCCGGTCGCCGCGAGGGAGGCGAGCGTCTACACCGGCGTCACGATCGCCGAGTACCTACCGGGACATGGGCTACGATGTCGCCCTGATGGCCGATTCGACGAGCCGGTGGGCCGAGGCGATGCGGGAGATCTCCGGTCGGTTGGAGGAGATGCCGGGCGAGGAAGGCTACCCCGCCTATCTCGGCCGACGGGTCGCCGAGTTCTACGAACGGGCGGGCCGCGTCGTCACCCTCTCCCCGGAGGGCCGAACCGGATCCATCAGCGTCGTCGGCGCCGTCTCCCCGCCGGGCGGGGACTTCTCGGAGCCCGTCTCCCAGAACACCCTGCGCGTGACGCGGGTGTTCTGGGCGCTCGACGCCGCCCTCGCCTCCCGCCGGCACTTCCCGTCGATCAACTGGCTGCAGAGCTACTCGCTCTACGTCGGGGACCTCGAACCCTGGTACGGCAAAGAGCTCTCGAAGGACTTCGTCGGGCTTCGGCAGAAGGCGATCGAGGTCCTCCAGCAGGAGGCCGAGCTCCAGGAGATCGTCCAGCTGGTCGGCGTCGACGCGCTCCCCGAGCGGGAGAAGGGCGTCCTCGACGTCGCGCGGATGCTGAGGGAGGATTACCTCCAGCAGAGCGCTTACGACGACGTCGACACGTACACGTCGATCCGCAAGCAGTACCGGATGCTCCGCGCGATCCTGAGCTTCGGCGACCGGGAGCAAGAGGCGATCGGGAAGGGCTCGCTCGTCGGGGACATCCAGAAGCTCCCCGTCCGCACGAAGCTCTCGCGCATGAAGTGGATCCCCGAGAAGGAGCTCGAAGCCCAGTTCGACCAGCTTGAGCTTGACATGACGGGGCAGTTGCAGGCGGCCGCGGCGGGAGGGAACTAACGGTGGCCACCGCGAAGGGCAAGACGACGAGCCGCGTCCCGGCCGGGTCCCGGTCGACTACCGGACGATCGACCGGATCAGCGGACCCCTCCTGTTCGTTCGGGAGGTCGACGATGCGGCGTACGGGGAGATCGTCGAGATCGCCCTGCCCGACGGCACCCGCCGCCAGGGCCAGGTCCTCGACTCCCGAAAGGGCCTCGCCATCGTTCAGGTCTTCGGGCCGACGATGGGCATGAACGTCAACCAGACGAGCGTCAAGTTCCTCGGCGAGGTCGCCCGCCTCCCCGTTTCCGACGAGATGCTGGGGCGCGTCTTCAACGGCCTCGGCGAGCCCCGCGACGGCGGCCCGAAGATCGTCTCCGAGACCCGGCTCGAGATCGTCGGGAACGCGATGAACCCGTACTCGCGCGAAGAGCCGAGCGAGTTCATCCAGACGGGGCTCACGAACATCGACATGATGAACACCCTCGTGCGGGGCCAGAAGCTCCCGATCTTCTCCGGGGCCGGGCTCCCCCACAACCAGATCGCCGCCCAGATCGTCCGGCAGGCGAAGCTCCGCGACTCGAGCGAAAGCTTCGCCGTGGTCTTCGCCGCGATGGGGATCACGAGCGAGGAGGCGAACTTCTTCCTCAAGGAGTTCGAATCGACCGGGGCGCTCGAGCGCACGGTGGTCTTCCTGAACCTCTCGAGCGACCCGTCGATGGAGCGGGTGATCACCCCGCGCATGGCGCTCACCACGGCGGAGTTCCTCGCCTACGAGCGCGACATGCACATCCTCGTCGTGCTCACGGACATGACGAACTACTGCGAGGCGCTTCGGGAGATCGCGAGCGCGCGGGAGGAGGTCCCCGGCCGCCGCGGGTACCCGGGATACCTCTACACCGACCTCGCCACGCTCTACGAGCGGGCCGGCAAGATCCACGGCCGCAAGGGGTCGATCACCCAGCTCCCGATCCTGACGATGCCGGCCGACGACATCACCCACCCCATCCCGGACCTCACGGGCTACATCACCGAAGGTCAGATCGTCGCGAGCCGGGACCTGCAGCGCCGCGGCGTCTATCCCCCGATCGACGTCCTGGTCTCGCTCTCCCGCCTGATGAACCAGGGGATCGGGAAGGGCCGGACCCGGGAAGACCACCGCGGGGTCGCCGACCAGCTCTACGCGAGCTACGCGACGGGGAAGGACCAGCGGGCGCTTTCGGCGATCGTCGGCGAGGAGGCCCTTTCGGCGACCGACCGGATCTACCTCAAGGTGGCCGACCGGTTCGAGAAGGAGTTCGTCAACCAGCGGCCCGACGAGGACCGCACGATCGACCAGAGCCTCGCCATCGCCTGGGACATCCTTTCGGAGCTTCCCGAGTCGGAGCTCAAGCGGATCAAGCCCGAGTTCATCCAGAAGTACCGGGCCGCCCCGAAGGCCTAGATCGAGGAGCGGCCCCAGAGCGCATGCCGATCGAGAACGTCCGCCCGACGCGACTCGAGCTCCTGCGGACCCGCCGGCGCATCGTCCTCGCTCGCAAGGGGCTCAAGCTATTGAAGCTCAAGCGCTCGGCCCTGATCGCCGAGTTCTTCGGCCTCTCCAAGGAGGCGCTCACGCTTCGAGGCGACCTCCAGCGGCGGATCGCCCTCGGCTACGCCTCGATCCGCCGGGCCGAGATGGACGTCGGGCCGGTCCGCCTGGAGAGCATCGCGATGCTCCTCCCGGACATCGCCCAGGTCTCGGTCGGGACGAAGAACGTCATGGGGGTGAAGACCCCGAAGGTCGACTCCGGTGGGTTCACCCCGGTCCCGGAGACCGCGCTCCTCCAGCTCCCGGCCACCGTCCACGAGTCGGTCCGCCACTTCCAGCAGATCTACCGGGTCGTCCTCGACATCGCCGAGAAGGAGAACGCCCTCAGGCGCCTCCTCCACGAGATCGAGAAGACGAAGCGCCGGGCGAGCGCGATCGAGAACGTCCTGATCCCGCGCCTCGGCGACACCGTGCGCTACATCAAGTTCCGATTCGACGAGCTCGAGCGGGACGCCTTCTCGATGCTGAAGACCGTCAAACGGAAGATGGAGGAGGCCGAGAATGTCGCCAGCGCCGCGTAACGCCTCCCCGAACAAGTTCCTCTGGGTGATGCGGCTCTCCATCCTCTGGAAGGTCGCGGCGCTGTTCGTCCTCCTGTGGTTCCTCGTCGCGACGGGAGTCCTGTAAGATGGCCGAAGCATCGCACGCCGCGAGCGCCCCCACGACGACCGGGTCGGCCGACACCCTCCGCAAGGTCAAGGAGGTCGAGACCGACTTCGACCGGAAGCTCGCCCAGGTGAAGGCCGACGGCGAGGCCGAGCTCTCGAAGATCCGGGCCGAGACCGAATCGGCCGTCCGGGCGGCGCGCGCCACCGCCGCCGCCCAGCGCGAGGCCGAGCTCGCCCGCGCCCGGGCCTCCGCCCAGCAGGAGGCCGCCGCCACGCTCGCGGGCGCGAAGAAGGAGGCCGAGGCGATCGACCGGACCCCCTCCCTCCTCGTCGGGATCCCGACGAAGCGGGTCCTGAGCGTCACGCTCGAAGGGATCGGGGATTCGACGGAGGATTAGCCGCCCGTGCCGTTCCTGCGCCCGCTCCCGATGCTCAAGGTCGGCGCCGTCGCTCTGAAGGACGACCGGGAGCACCTGCTCACGGTCCTCCACGATCTCGGGGTCATCCAGATCGAGACCGTCAGCCCCGAGACCCTCGGCTTCCTCGAGCCGGAACGCGGGAGCGACCGGCAGCGGTCGGTCGGCGATGCGCTCATCCGGATGCGGACGCTCGCGGGCGCCCTCCCGAAGCTCCCCATCGCGGGGCCGCGCTCGTTCCCCGACCTCGACCACATCCTCTCGGAGGCCCGAAAGGTCCCCATCGACGCCGAGGTCGCGGAGCTCAAGCGCGGGGAGGACCGGCTCCTGAGCGAGCAGAAGACCCGCGACGAGGAGATCCGGCTCCTCGAGCGGTTCGGCTTCTACACCGACCGGCTCGAGTGGCTGTCCTCCCGGCGCGTGCTGGCCTTCTTCGGCGAGGCCGACCCGAAGGACTTCGAGCGGTTCCGGACGTCGCTCTCCGACGACCAAGGAGACCTGGTCGCCGCGGTCGGCGGGGACCCGGTCCGCTTCATCGTCGCCGTCCGCAAGGAGCACGCCGATGCGGTCGCCCGCCTTTCCCAAGAGTCGAAGACCCGCCTGCACGCGGTTCCGGAGCTCTCCGGGACGATCTCGGAGGAGCTCCCGAGGCTGCGCGAACGCTCCCAGGCGATCGGCCACGAGATCGCCGGGATCCGCGCCCGCCTCGCCACGCTGAGCGCCCAATGGTACCCCACGATCGCCGCGCTCGAGGAGGCGCTCGCGATCGAGGGCCACAAGTTCGAGCAGTGGAACCGGTTCGGCTCCGGAAACCAGGTCTTCGCGCTCGAGGGGTGGATCCCGAAGCGGGAGCGGACCAAGCTCGAGGCGACGCTCGACCTCGCCTTCGGCGGCCGGGTCGCGCTCTACGACCTCACCACGAACGAGGAGGCGCCGACGTACATGGAGAACCCTCGCGGGGTCCGGTTCTACGAGTTCTTCATCCGGTTCTACTCGATCCCCACGGCGAGCGAGTGGGACCCGACGTGGATCTTCGCGATCGCCTTCCCGATCTTCTTCGGCCTGATGTTGGGCGACGTGGGCTACGGACTCGTGATCCTCGGCTTCTCGCTCTGGATGATCGCGGGCTTCCCCGGACGAAAGCGCCTCCCGAGCTCGATCAAGAACTTCGTCAAGCTCATCATGCCCCCCTCGGCGATGCGCCAGCTCGCCTGGACGCTCCTCCCGGCGGCGTTCATCGCGATCGCTCTCGGGTCGGTGTTCGATGCGTTCTTCGGGTTCCGGTTCCTCCCGCCCCCGTTCCCGCTCCTCGACCCGACGAGCGTCACCGGGCTCCCGAAGCTCCTCCTCATCTCGGGCTACATCGGCCTCGCGATGGTCACGGTCGGCTTCTTCCTCGGCGCGATCAAGGAGTACAAACACCACCACCTCCGGGGCGCCCTCGGCAAGACCGGCGGGATCCTTTTCGCCTGGGGGATCGCCACGATCGGCCTCGCGCTCTTGAGGACCCAAACGATCTGGCCCCCCACCGTCAACCCGGTGATCCTCCTCGCCTACGTCATCCTGTTCTCCGGGATGGGCCTCCTCCTGTTCGAAGGGTTCCAGGGGATCATGGGGTTCATCGAGATCGTGAGCCACATCCTCTCCTACACCCGGCTCGTCGGGATCCTCCTCGCCTCGGTGATCCTCGCGTTCGTCATCGACCAGATCTCCGTCGGGATGATCGGCAGCGGCAGCCTCCTGATGCTGGTCCTGGGCCTCGTCGTGCTGATCGGCGGCCAGACGTTCAACCTGATCCTCGGGGTCTTCGAACCCGGGATCCAAGGCGCCCGGCTGATCTTCGTCGAGCAGTTCTCGAAGTTCTACTCGGGGAACGGCCGGCCGTTCCGCCCGCTCGGCCTTCGCCGGACCCACACGGCCCCGACCCCCGCCGCCCGGTCGGGGCCCCGGTGCCCGCGCCGGCCCCGGTCGGGGCTGCCGCCGCGCCGTCGTCCTAGAGCTTGGGGCCGATCAACATGGGCTCGACCTCGTCGGCCCGCATCGCGTAGAGGCTTCCGTAGACGATCCTTCGGAGGTCCCCTCGCTCGGTCTCGGCGAGCAGCAGGTAGGTCATCAGGATCGCGAGGGAGAGCGGGTAGGCCCGCATCCGCCGGATCGCCCGGGTGGCCCGGTCGGCGAGCAGCGCGAGCTCGAAGCCCGCGAGGCTCTGCGAGGCGGCGTAGTTCGCGTTCCCCTCGGGGAGGACCGGGAACCGCGGGGCGAGGGTCGCCGCGAGCTCGGGCACCGAACGGGCCCCCATGAGCTCGGGGACGCCGGTCCGAGCGAGCCGCCCGCCCTCGATCCACCGGGCGAGGACCTCCTCGGCGGCGAGGCCGGCGTCGCGCGCCTTCAGAAGGAGCATCACGTTGCGGTCGTCGACCTCGTCGCGGAGGAACTCGAGGACGACCCACTCGTCCCCCTGGAAGAACTTCACGGCCGAGAAGAGGCGGGCGTAGTACTCCCGCTCGAGCGCCTGGACGAGCGGGAAGATGTCGTGGGTCCGGGCGAACGCCTCGCCGAGCGGCAGGAGGGTCGCCCCGTAGCCGTAGTTGACGAGGTAGTTCACCGTCGCCTCGAGCGTCGGCTGGGCGATCATCGACCGGAGGCCGTCGATCGTCATCGCCCCGGCGGGGAGGCCGGCGGGGAGCTCCCGCCACGAGACGAGGCGGTGCTCGTCCTCGGTCACGGGGCGCCCCCGGGCCTTCGCCGCGAGCACGATCGAGATGTTCTCGAGGTCCCATCGTTGAAGGTACGCGCCCACGATCGGTCGTCCGGCGAACGAAGCGGAGTCGAACGCCCGGCGGTTCCGCTCCACGAAGGTGGCGTTGATCGCCGACTCGAGCATCGGGGCGCCCTTCTGCGTCGCCGCGGCGCGGAGGATCTCGGGGCCGTACGGGGTCCCCTCGAGGATCTTCGCGATCTCGTTGACGTCCTTCGCCGTGACGAGGCGGTGGAGGGTCTCCTTCGCGAGGAACTCGGGAAGGTGGGCCTTCAGGCGGCCGAGCGCGCTCGCGTAGGGGGAGGAGCTCATCCGCCCGTCCCGGCGCCCGGGCGAGCTCGAGGAGGTCGTCCTCACGGCGCCGGAGCAGCTCCTCGAAGGAGAGGTCGAGTCGCCGGCTCCCGTCCGAGGATTCGGCGATCAACCCGCCGGCCGTGGGGATCGGCGAGGCGTCGAACCCCTTGCCGGCGAGCGACTTGAGGCGCACGGCATCCGCCGATCGGCCGCTGATGCGCACGGGCTTTCCGAGGCGCGCGACCGCGTAATCGTAGAGGCGCTTCAGGAGGGCGTCGTAGTCGTCCGAATCCGCGAACTCGCCGAGCCGTCGCCGCGCGTCGTCGAGCGAGCGCTCGACGGCCCGCTGGCGCGCTTCGAAGACGAGCTTTCGACCCTCCACCTTGGCCCGCGCGTTCTCGGCGGCGCGGATCCGCGTCGCCTCGAGGGCCGTGGACCGCTCGCTCTCCTCGGCGATGGTGGCGAGGGCCTTCGTGCGCTGGTCCAGGAGCCGGCGCGCCTCCTCCGAGAACCGCTTGCGCTCCGCGTCGAGGTCCGACTCAGAGCGGCGGCGGACCTCCTCGACGAGGCGCTCGAGGCTCATCCGGGCGCGCTCCCTACCCGAGGATCCCCTTCAATAGGATGATCCCGAGCACGAATCCGATGATCCAGAGCGTCTCGGGGATCACGAAGAAGAAGAGGACATTACCGAACTTCTCGGGTTTCTCGGCGTAGATCCCCATCCCGGCGGCCCCGATCCCGGACTGGGCCATCCCCGTCCCGATCAGGCCCCCGGCGATCGCAATCCCGGCCGCCAGCACGGCGTAATCGCTCACCATCTTCGTCGAACCCGGCGAGCGAGAAACGTCGGCTATATAACAAAAAGGCCCGCGGTCCGAGTCGACCCGGCCCGACCCGGCCGACGGCCGCGCCGGTCCCCGCCGGGGCCGGGGCGATTCCCTCTCGTAAACCATGTATAGGCTCGGGGAGTGGAGCGGCCGAACGTCATGAGCGACCTTCGAGCGATCGCGAAGCAGCTTGCCGAGGACCTCGAACTCGACCGACCCCCGGTGCAGATCTCCTACCTCGACGAGGCGCCGAAGGGGGTACCGGCGCATCCCGGCGGAGCCCCTTCGGTATGCACCTTCTTCGCCGAGGGAACGAAGGGGCCGTTCTACGCGGGGCTCAAGGAGCATGAAGCCTGCGAGGTCGGGGCGTTCGTCCTCGGCGTCGCCCCGGCCGGCGAGCTCGGCGGCCGCTTGATGAGCACGGTCGGAATGATGCAGGGCGCCGGGTATCTCGCGCCCGGCGAGGAGGCGAAGATCCCCCGGAACCCGACTCCGCCGAAGTTCGTGGCGTATGGACCGCTCGGGACCCTCGCGGCGCCCCCCACATCGGTTCTGATGTTCGCCCGCCCGAGGTCCGCGATGTTCGCCCTGGAGGCCGCCTACGGGCCGGTGCCGATGAACGGCCGGCCGATGTGCGCCATCGTCCCGACGCTCAACCTCGGGGCGCCCGTGGCGGCCTCGATGGGGTGCATCGGGTCGCGCATCTACAGTCAGATGGGCGACGACCGACTGGTCGTCGGCGTGCGGGGCGATCACCTCGAGGCGTTCGCCCGGGACGTCCGGAAGGTCCGGGCCGCGAACCGGGTGGTCGGGGACGACGACACGCGCCGCCGCGACTCGGCCGAGCACCCGTTCCGCGGGTAGGCCCTAGGTTCCGGCGGACTTCGCGCTCGGCTCCGGCGGGGGCGCAGACTTGCCGGTCGAGGCTCCTTCGGCGTCCGGGTCCCGGGCCCGAGCCTTCCGCACGAGGGCGAGCCCGCCGGCGAACACGATGAAGTCCGAGAGATAGGCCGAAAGGCAGACCGGGCAGAGCGCGTTGATGCGGAAGAGCTCGACGTAGCCGAGGTAGACGCTCACGCCGACGCCGATCGCGGCGACGGCGGTCAGCGCGTAGAGCAGCGTCGGACGCCACGTGGCGTAGAGCGGGAGGTCGATGGCCAAGAGGAGGAGGAACCCGCCGAGGCCGATCGACCAGTCCGGGATCCCGAGGATCGTCGTCTGGCCGCTCTGGTCGACCTTCGAGCAGGAGAAGAAGACGTTCACCGAGCAGTCGTGCTGCAGCGCCGGATCGACGGTCTCGGCGAGAGCGAACCCCGCGATCCCCACGCCGACGATCGCGGCGAGCAGGATGAGGGCGTGAAGGGATTCCGCGCGCACGGCCAATTAGGTGATCTGCCGGAGGTCCTGCTGGACGATCGGATTCGCCGCGACGCCCGACGGTTGGCCGTTGTTGAGCTTGACGAACAGCGCCTCCATGAAGTACATCTGCCCGCTGACCGCATTCCAAGCCGGACCGGACTGGTTGTTGATCTCCCCCTGGACCTGCTGGGGCGTGAGGGGGGTTCCGGTGCTCGTCTGGGGGACCCTAAACTGGGCCGGGTCCGACAGCTGTCCCACGTGGATGTAGTACCCTCCGATGACCACGTAGGGGATGCTCCCGGTGGGGTCGTAGGAGCTCACGTACGCCTGGTCGATGCACGAAGGCGTGGCCGGCGAGGTGATCTGGGTCGGGTCCGTCGATTCGTCGACGTGCAGGGCCACGTACTGGCTCGTCAGCTTGGCCGACGACAGGATCACCTCCGGGGTGTTCGGGTAGACATCCCCCGGATTCGATTGTCCGTAGGAGTAGCCCGAGAACGTCCCGACGGCCGTGAGCGCGTTCGCGATCGCCCAGCTCGACGCGGAGCAGTATGGGCAAGCGATCGAACCGTAGAAGAAGAAGACCGGGACCCCATCCTCGGTCCACTCGGGGTTCTTCGCCTTCTCCCAGCCGTAAGAGCCCATCCCCGTGGTCGTGGACGTGAGCGTCGGGCAGCCCTGAAGGAGCGCGACCCCGCCCATCGCCCCCGCCACGCAGAAACCGAGGATGATCCCGATGACAAGCGAAGTCCGGAGGGCCGGGTTCCAGCGCTCGTTCGACTTCAGCATGCCGTAGGCGAGCACGAGCGCCCCGACGGCGAGGAGAAGGCCGATCCACGGAACGGCGGCGAGGTACGCCCCGATCGGGGACGGGAAGACCAGGGCGAGGACGAACCAGACCCCGAACAGAGGCGCGAGCACGAGGCCGATCCGCGCGAACGGCGAGAACGGACGCGGTCCCTCATCCCCGGTCCCGTCGCGATCCGGCCGATCGGAATCCCCGGCCGGACGCCGACCCTTGGAACGCCGCTGGTAGTAGAGCGCGCGGAGCGCCCGTCCGGGGTCCCCTGCGTCCGCCTCGGCGTGGAACGCGGCCTTCGGATCCGCCGCGATCCGGTCCCAGTCCCAGCCGCGGGCCCGGCGCTTGTCCACGTAGTCCCAGTCGACCATCGACCCGCCCTCGAGGCCGGGGGTCCTACTAACCCTTTGTCGAGGCCCGAGGGACCCCGGCCCGGGCTCCCACGGCAGCCGCTCCCGGCGGCCACCCGCCCGACCGCGATCCCCGGGAGGCCGCCTTAAGGCGCAGGCACCATGGGGGGTCGTGCACCTGACCTTCCTCGGCACCGCGGGCTCCTGGCCGACGAAGGAGCGTTCCGCGAGCGCCATCGCGCTCGACCTCGAACGGGAGCTCGTGCTCCTCGACTGTGGAGAGGGGACCCAGCGGCAGTTCTTCCAGTCCCCGCAGTCGTTCATGCGGGTCCGCCGGATCTTCATCACCCACTTCCACGGCGACCACTTCCTCGGCCTCCCCGGGTTGATCCAGAGCATGTGCCTCAATCACCGGTCGGCGCCGCTCGACATCTACGGACCCGAGGACGCCAAGGAGATCGTCGACCGGGCCCTCCACCTCGGCTACTTCACCCTCCGGTTCCCCGTCACCATCCACGCGCTCGCGCCGGGAGCGACCGTCGAGCTCGACGGATACACGGTCCGCACCGCCCGCGCGGACCACCCGGTCCCGGCGCTCGCCTTCCGGCTCGAGGAAGGCGCGAAGCGTGGACGGTTCGATGGGGAGCACGCGCGATCGCTCGGCATCCGCGGTCCGGACTTCGGCCGCCTCGAGGCCGGCGATTCGGTCCGGGTCGGGGACCGGCTGATCCGGCCCGACGAGGTCATGGGCCCGCCCGGCCGGGCCGGTCGATCGTCTACTCCGGCGACAGCGCGCCCGCCGAGGAGATCCGCAAGCTCTCGGAAGGCGCGACGCTCCTCGTCCACGAGGCGACCACCGCGACCGATCTCGAAGTGGAGGCGAACCGATGGGGCCACTCCTCGGCCCGGCAGGCCGCGGAGCTCGCGCGGGCCGCGGGCGTCGGCGGCCTCTTCCTGACCCACTTCTCCTCGCGGTACAAGGAGACGACCCAGCTCGAGGAGGAGGCGCGCGCCGTCTTCGTCGATGCCCGCGCGGCGCGCGATCTCCTCGACCACATCGTGCGGCAACCGGAATGAGGGCCCAACTCGTCGTCGAGGGGATCGCCGACCTCGCAACGCTCGCCGGGGATCCCCGGCCCAGGACGGGGCCCAGGCCGGGGAGCTCGCCCGCCTCGACCGGGCGGCGCTCGCGATCGATGCCGGTCGGTTCGTCTTCGTCGGCCGGGACCGGGCGCTCCACCGCGACGTCCGCCTTCGAGAGGGCGGGGTGCGGCTCGACCTCGGGGGCGGCTCGGTCGTCCCCGGATTCGTCGACGCCCACACCCATCTCCTCTTCGCCGGGGACCGGGCCCGCGAGCTCGAGGCGCGCGTGCGCGGAGCGACCTACACGCAGATCGCCCGGAGCGGCGGGGGCCTCTTCGCGACGGTCCGGGCGACTCGCCGAGCCTCGAAAGGCGAGCTCCTGCGTTCGGCCCTCGCCCGTCTTCGACGGATGGCCTCGCATGGCACGACGTCGGCCGAGGTGAAGAGCGGGTACGCGCTCACCCACGCCGGCGAGCTTCGTCTGCTCGATCTCGTCCCGACCCTGGCTCGGGAGAGCGGGCTCACGCTCGTCCCCACCTACTTGGGCGCCCACGCCTACCCGCCCGGCCCGGCGTCGACCCGAGCCGCGTACGTCCGGTCGATGCTCGAACGGACGCTTCCCGCCGTGGCCCGCCGCCGGAGCGCCGCGTTCTGCGACGTCTTCTGCGAGCCCGGTTTCTTCGATCTCGCGACTTCGGAGCGGCTCCTGAAGCGCGCGGCGGCGCTCGGCCTCGGCACGAAGATCCACGCCGACGAGTTCACCCGCTCGGGCGGCGCGGCCCTCGCGGCCCGGCTGCGGGTCACGTCGGCGGACCACCTGCTCGCGACCTCCGCGGGCGATCGCCAACGGCTCGCCCGCGCGGGCGTCATCGCGGTTCTCCTCCCGGTCACGGCGTTCGCTGCCGCGCCCGGCGCGCGCAGCCCCGGCCGCGAGCTCGTCGACGCCGGCGCCGCGGTCGCCCTCGGGAGCGATCTCTCGCCGAACTCCTACGTCGAGTCGATGCCGATCGTCCTCTCCCACGCGGTCTACTCGGCCCGCCTCACGCCGTCGGAGGCCATCGTCGCGTCGACGGTGAACGCGGCCCACGCGATCGGGATCGCCGGATCGGCCGGCTCGATCTCCGTCGGCTGGCCGGCGGATTTCGCCGCGTTCGATCTCGACTCGGTCGAGAAGATCCCCTACCGGATCGGGACCGATCCGGTCCATGTTTATCGACGGGGAAAACGCGTTTCTCCCTCGTGAATGCGCCCCTACATTCAAATAGGAGGGCTCTCCTCGTCCCCGGCGAGGTCGCCCAACATGGCGGAGCGAGTAGGAAAGGAGCAGATCAAGCGAGAGAAGGGATACCTGTATTACCTCGGCAAGGACGGGTTCCTTTGGAAGACGCCCACGAAGCTCAACAAGTCGGGGCGCAAGGCGAAGGTCGGCACGGAGAAGGTCGTCCGCGCGGACGGCTACATGTACTTCCTCGACAAGAAGGGGTACGTCTCCCGCGCCCGCATGAAGAACGCCTAGACGAACGCCCTTTTGGATCCCTCCGGGCCGAACCGCTCGGAGGGATCCTCGCCGAACCCCATCGATCGTCGACAGCTCGACCAGAGAACCTTCCGTTCGGATCCTGAGACCCCGATGGTCTGCCGGAACGATCCTGACGATCCCCGGAAGTGCGAGCGCTGCGGCCAGTTCCTCTGGGTTTCGGACGACGGGTGGTTCTGCGGGGACTGCGGCGTGACGATGCCCTGCACGATGCGCCTCTTGCCTCCGGAGCTCTCTGGTCCTGCGACCCGTCGGGCCCCCGGGCCTGAACCGTAGACGCACCTTCGATCACCGGCCCGCCGAGCCGCTCCTCCTTTCCTCGTCGGGAGAGCCGGATCGGTCGGCGAGTGGGGAGCAACCGCCATCGGGGTCGCTCCGCGCCCGCCCTCCCGATGACCCAAATTCCTATGTAGGCCCCGACAACGAGGCTATGGCATGGCCCGATTCCAAACGTGGTCGCCCCGCGCGACCTTGGGGTTCGTCGTAGCGATCGTCCTCGTCGCGCTGCTGGCTTCCGGTTTTCCCACCTCCAGCCTCTCGAGCCGGGCCCTCGGCAGCCCATCCTATGCGGCCGGGGTGGCCCAGGCCAATGGGGCGAGCGAGCTCGGATGGGCGGAATCCTCCCTCGCCCGTCCGGCGGCGTCGATCGCACCCCCGGTCGGTGAATGGGCGAACATCACGGTAAGCTCGGGGGCCCCGCCATCCGGTCGGGTGAGCTCGATGGTCTGGGACGGCGCGGACGGCTACGTGCTCCTCTTTGGGGGATTCGCCTGCAACACGCACTGCCTCCTTGCGGATACCTGGACGTTCTCCAACGGGAACTGGACGAACATCACGTCGAAAGTGACCGGGGCGCCTCCGCCGCTGGTCCTCGAGGGCCTCGCAATCGACCCGACGACCGGGGACGTGGTCATGTTCGGCGGCGGTCTGACGGTGGCCGGCACCAACCTGACGAGCGCCACGTGGACCTATCACGCCGGCACCTGGACGAACATCTCCTCGACCGTCGGAGCCACGCCTCCGGCCCTCGAATTCCCCGCGATGGCCACCGATTCCACCGATCGCGAGATCGTGATGACGGGCGGGCTCAACGGGTCCAGCGTCGCCTCCCGGTCGACCTGGACCTTCAAAGGGGGGACCTGGACGAATGAGTCGTCGATCGCCGGGTCGTCCGGAGGTCTCACCCTGCCGATCGCCTCCGACGACCCCCCCGAGCACGGCGTGCTGCTCTTCGGGATCCAGGGAGGGACCGTTGGCCGAAGCGCGACGCTCGTCTATAGCGGCGGGACCTGGCATAATTACACTTCGACGCTCGCCGTCCAGCCCCCGCCGATGTACCTCGCCACGGACGGCTACCTGCCCGGGACCTCGGCGGTCGTGGTGTTCTGCGGGGTCATCGTGAACCACACCGGGGCCCCGGAATTCATGCCCTCGTGACGTGGGAGTTCTACAACGGCGCCTGGTACAACCTGACCTACCAGACGGGACCGCAGCCGGAGACCTACCTCGCCGCGGCTGGGGCCGTCGATCCCAACACGGACGCCTGGTACGTCTTCGGCGGGGAGACCCTCACCGTTCCGCTCTCCCCGTGGACCTACGTCCTCTCGGCGCCGCCCTCCGTGACCGCCACCGCGTCTCGGTCGGTGACCGACGCCGGGTTGTCCGTGACCCTCACGGCCAACGTCCGCGACGGCCTCGCGCCGAACTCGGTCAGCTGGGACTTCGGGGACGGCAGCTCGAACTCGACCGGCGCCGTCGCCTCCCACGCCTTCGCCCACGCCGGTCTCTACGTCGCGACGGCGACCGCCACCAGCTTGGTGGGCCAGGCGGGCAAGGCGGATGTCGGGGT
The DNA here is from genome assembly GCA_963696985.1 of uncultured Thermoplasmata archaeon. GTDB lineage: Archaea > Thermoplasmatota > Thermoplasmata > Lutacidiplasmatales > UBA184 > Lutacidiplasma. The sequence goes on from CAVOMG010000001.1 coordinate 871,182, forward strand.
CTACGTGAACGCCCCGCTCTCCGCGAACGTGAGCGTGGTCGGCGCCCCGACGGCCGGGAGCGCGACCGCTTTCGCGCTCACCCTCTCCGGGGGAACGGCCCCGTTCACCTACGCGTGGAGCTACGGCGACGGCGCCACCGGCACGTCGTCGAACCCGACCCACACCTACGGCTCCGCCCGGACGTACACCGCCTCGGTCCGAGTGACCGACAGCGTGGGGGCAGGCGTGAACGAGACGGTGAGCGTGGTCGTTGCCGCCCCGGCCTCGGTGAGCCTCACCTCGGGCGTTGGCCTCGGGCTGCTCGCGGGGATCATCGTCCTCGTCGTGATCGTCATCGCGCTCGTCGTCCTCCTGATGACGCGCCGGCCGAAAGGTCCGATGATGATGACCCCCGCGTCACCTCCTCCGCCCCCCTACGTCGGTGCGCCGGGCCTCGGCGGACCCCCTCCGCCCCCCTGACGGGCGAGGAGCCCAGCGGGGACCGTTCCGGGCCGCTGGTCCAGGGTCCGCAGGGGGCCTTCCGGCCGCTCCGGAGCTCGAGCAGAGGTCGCGCGCGCTCGCGCGAGCAATCACGCTTATAGGGTAAGCCCCATACCAACCGCCCGGAGGGACTGGATCGAGTGTTCGGTGGGGGGACCCGCCCGTCCCGGGCGACGAAAACCCCCGAGAAAACGGGTCCCGGAAGGACCGTTTCACGACCCTCGGATAAGGTCATGCTCGCCGACGGCATGACCGTACCGACCGTCGGGCGACCCCACCCCACTTGCCCCCGCCCCTTCAAGGAGCAATACTGATGGCAGCATCGAAGCGTCGCGTCCAGGCCTCTCCCCCTGAGGTCATGCCGAAATCGGCCGTCAAAGCCGGTCGGGATCCGATCACGGTCCCCCGGCTCGTCCCGCGCGGGAAGACCGCGTTCGAGACGGTCGAGTGGAAGAGCCACAACTCCCTCATCAAGGGCGCCGATGGCTCGGTGATCTTCGAGCAGAAGGGGATCCACGCCCCCTCGACCTGGTCGGAGAACTCCATCAACATCGCCGCATCGAAGTACTTCCGGGTCATCGAGGGCCGCCGCGAGGACTCCATCGACGGGATGATCCGGCGCGTCTGCCACTGGATCAGCCAGAAGGGCCTCGAGCTCGGCTACCTCGACACGACCGACGAGGCGACGACCCTCGAGGAGAGCCTCTCCTACCTCATGGTCCAGCAGATGGCGGCGTTCAACAGCCCCGTCTGGTTCAACGTCGGGGTCCGGGAGCCGCCGCAGTGCTCGGCGTGCTTCATCCAGTCGGTCGCCGACGACATGGACTCGATCCTCGGCCTCGCCTCGAGCGAGGGCCGTCTCTTCAAGGGCGGCAGCGGGACGGGGTCGAACCTCTCGGCTCTCCGCGGGAGCCATGAGCGCCTCTCCGGCGGCGGGATCGCGAGCGGCCCGGTCTCGTTCATGCGGGCGTTCGACGCCCTCGCCGGCGTCATCAAGTCCGGCGGGACGACGCGCCGCGCCGCGAAGATGGTGATCCTCAACATGGACCACCCCGACATCGTCGACTTCATCGAGTGCAAGGTCCGCGAGGAGGACAAGGCGATGGCCTTGATCCGCGAGGGGTACTCGTCGAACTTCGACGGGACCGACCCGGACTCGGCGTACGCCTCGATCTCCTACCAGAACGCGAACCACTCGGTCCGAGTGCCGGACGCCTTCATGGACGCCGTCGTGAAGGACGGGGACTGGAAGACCTACAACCGCACCGACCACTCGGTGGCGCACTCGTTCAAGGCCCGCGACCTGTGGCGGAAGCTCGCCTACGCGGCCTGGCGGTGCGGCGACCCGGGCGTGCAGTTCGACGACATCACGAACGACTGGCACACCTCGCCGAATACCGGCCGCATCAACGCGTCGAACCCGTGCAGCGAGTACCTCTTCCTCGACGACACGGCGTGCAACCTCGCCTCGATCAACCTGATGCGGTTCCTCGACGCCGACGGCCTCTTCGACCTCGACCGCTTCCACGAGGCGATCCGCACGATGATCTTCGCGATGGAGATCATCGTCGACGCGTCGAGCTACCCCACCGGGCCGATCGCCCAGAACTCCCATGACTACCGGCCGCTCGGGCTCGGCTACGCCAACCTGGGCGCGCTCCTCATGCACTACGGCCTCGCCTACGACTCGGACGCCGGCCGCACGCTCGCGGCGGCGATCAGCGCCTACCTCTCCGCCGAGGGTTACCACATGTCCGCCGAGGTCTCCCGGCGGATCGGCCCGTTCCCCGGATTCGACCGGAACCGCTCCGCGATGCTTCGGGTGATGAGCAAGCACCGCCAGGCAGCCGAGAAGATCTCCCCCACCGACCCGCGGCTCGCCGCCCTCGTCGCCGCCGCCCAGGAGCGCTGGGGCGGCACGGTGAAGGCCGGGGAGCTGTGGGGATACCGCAACGCCCAGATCTCGGTGATCGCGCCCACGGGCACGATCGGCCTCCTGATGGGCTGCGATACCCTGGGCCTCGAGCCCGAGCTCTCGCTCGTCAAGACGAAGAACCTGGTCGGCGGCGGGACGATGCGGATGGTCAACAAGACCGTCTTCGAGGCCCTCGCGAACCTCGGCTACACGCCGGCCCAAGTGAAGGCGATCGGGGAGCACATCGAGAAGGCCGGTACCGATCGAGGGCGCCCCGGGCCTCAAACCCGAGCACCTCACCGTTTTCGACTGCGCCCTCGCGCCGCTCGGGGGACAGCGCACGATCGCCCCGATGGGCCACCTCGATATGCTCGGCGCCGTCCAGCCGTTCCTCTCGGGCGGGGCGTCGAAGACGATCAACCTGCCCCACGAGGCCACCGTCGAGGAGATCGAGCGGATCTACCTCGAGGCGTGGAAGCTCGGGATCAAGTCGGTCGCCCTGTACCGGGACGGCTGCAAGGCCTCTCAGCCGTACGAGACCGGGAAGGGCCGGGCGAACGCCCCGGTCGGACCGCGCGGCCCCGCGCGCGAGCGCCTCCCCGACGAGCGCAAGGCGATCACCCACCACTTCCAGGTGGGCGGGCACGACGGCTACGTCACCGTCGGGCTCTATCCGGACGGGCGGCCCGGGGAGATCTTCTTCCGGGTCACCAAGGAAGGATCGACCGTCAACGGTCTCATGGACTCCCTCGGGATCTCGATGTCGATGGCGCTCCAGCACGGGGTGCCGTTGAAGGACCTCGTCCGCAAGCTCGCCCACCTGAGGTTCGAGCCGGCCGGGGCGACGAACAACCCGAAGATCCGCTTCGCGAAGTCGATCCCCGACTACGTGGCCCGGTGGCTCGCCCTCGAGTTCCTCTCCGAACCCGAGCGCCAGGCGATCGGGCTCGAGGCCCCGACGGAGGGGAACGGGAACGGCCACGGGACCTCGGCGTCCGCGACGACGGCGAGGTCGGCGACGTTCGGCACGAAGCCGCTCGACGCGTTCGCCCTCCCGATGGCGGGCGGGGTGAGCGACGACGCGCCCGCGTGCCACGTCTGTGGCGGGATCATGGTGCGCTCCGGCACGTGCTACGCCTGCACGGTCTGCGGGGCGACGAGCGGCTGCTCGTAGGACCAGAATCACGGACCCGCCCGAGTCGATGCCCGGCGATCGACCCGAGCGTGGGCCCTCGATCTACGATTACGGGGTGATCGGGAACCTCCACACGGCCGCCCTCGTGAGCCGGTACGGCTCGATCGACTGGGCCTGCCTCCCGAGGTTCTCGGCGCCGAGCGTCTTCGCCCGCCTCCTCGACCAGAAGAGCGGCGGGTTCTTCGAGGTCCGCCCGGTCGAGCCGGCGATCGGGCACCAGCGCTACCGGCCCTCCTCGAACGTCCTCGAGACGATCTTCGAGCTCCCGCCCTCCCGGGTCCTCACGGTGACCGACTTCATGCCGGTCGCGCTCCGCGGGACCGACCGGCGCCCCTCGACGATCGTGCGGATCCTCGAATCCACCGGCGGACCCGTCGACGTCGCCGTCACCCTCGAGCCGAGGTTCGACTACGGGGGGGTGCGACCGAAGCTCACCGCCGCCCCGCGTGGGGGGGTGGCGTCGCACGGGAGCGAGCGGCTCTCGCTGCGCACCGACCGCGCGGTCGAGCCGGTCGACGGCCGCTGGGCGTTCGAGCTCGCGGTCACCCCGGACCACCCCCGGTACCTCGAGGTCGCCTGGGGCGCGATGCCGCCGCCGATGCCCAGCGTACCGGCGCTCCTGCGCTCGACGCTGCGTTATTGGCAGCGCTGGGTCCACGACGCCTCCGCCCCGCTCCACCGGGTCGCCGAGACCTGGCACGTCCCCATCGAACGCTCCGAGCTCGTCCTCAAGCTCCTCTCCCACGTCGACACCGGCGCCTTCGTGGCGGCCCCGACGACCTCGCTCCCCGAGTGGCCCGGCGGTTCCCTCAACTGGGACTACCGCTACGTCTGGATCCGGGACGCCGCCTTCTCGGCCCAGGCGATGATGCTGCTCGGCCACACCGGGGAGGCCCGCTCCTTCCTGCGCTGGGTCGTGAAGCGGATCGACGAGGCCCGGGCGAGCGGCGGGGGGCTCCGGGTGCTCTACGGGGCCCACGGCGAGACGGACCTCACCGAGCGGATCCTCCCCGAGCTCGAGGGGTACGAGGGGAGCCGCCCGGTGCGCGTCGGCAACGCCGCCGCCGACCAGCTCCAGCTCGACATCTACGGCGAGCTCCTCGACGCGGCCCTCCTCCTGGGCCGGCTCGATCCCGGTTTCCTCACCCGGCGGCTGCCGGACCTCCTGAGCATCGCCGACGCGGTGGCTTCGACCTGGACCCTCAAGGACCGCGGCATCTGGGAGGTCCGGGGTCCCCCGCGGCACTTCGTCTACTCGAAGGTCATGACGTGGGTCGCGCTCGATCGGGCGATCCGCCTCGTGGAGGAGAGCCGGCGCGACGACCCCCGGGTGCCCGGATGGCGGACGGTGGCCGAGGAGGTCCGCGCGACGGTCCTCGAGCGCGGCTGGGACCCCGAACGCGAGGAGTTCCGCCAGGCGTTCGAGATCGACGGGGCCGATGCGGCGAACCTGAGGATCCCGCTCGTCGGCTTTCTGCCCTACGACGACCGGCGGGTGCTCGGCACGATCGACGGCGTGATCCGGGAGCTCGGGAAGGGGCCGTTCGTATGGCGGTACCGGCGACCCGACGGCATCGACGAGCCCGAGGGGGCCTTCCTCCCGTGCTCGTTCTGGCTCGTCGAGGCGATGGCGAGATCCGGGCGGGCCGGCGAGGCGCGCGAGCGGTTCGAGGCGCTCTTGGCGGCGGCGAGCCCGCTCGGGCTCTACTCCGAGGAGTACGATCCCGAGCGCCGGATCCCGCTCGGGAACTACCCGCAGGCGCTCACGCACGTGGCGGTCCTCCGGGCGGCGGTCGCCCTCGGACTCGAGGATGCGACGAGTCGGGACCGGGCCGCGGTCGCCGAAGTCGTCGGCCCGCCCGGCGGCACGGCCCCCAGCGCTTAGGAGCCGGAGGAGCTCGTGCGCAAGTACCGGCGACGCTCCCTGCTCACGACCGTTCGCTGGTCCGGCGAGCGCGAGACCTTTCGCCCCCGGCCGATCGCACGGTCAAAGGCGGGCCACCCGTTCCGGCCCATGGAGCGGAGGTCCGGGTCGCCGTGAACGAGCGAACGACCCGACCCCCTCGGATCGTCACGGTCGACCTCTGGCACACCCTCCTCGAGATCTCGCCCCGGTCGATCCGGTCCCTGTCGGTCGCCCGCGAGCAGGGCTGGACCGAGGCCCTGGCGCGCCGCGGGATGCCCGGGCCATCGGCTCGACGGGCGTACCGGGCGATGCGACGTGAGGCCGAACGGATCCAGTCTCGGGGCTCCAGCGTTACGATCCGGGAACAAGCCCGGATCCTCCAAGATCGTACGGGGGTGGCCATACCTCCGGAGGAACCCGCCGCCGTGATCGGCGCCGCCGCCTCCCGGGCCACGGTCCGGCTCGCTCCGGGGCCCGCTCCGCCCTCGATTGGCTCGCGGATTCCGGGGTGCGGCTCGGCATGGTCTCGAACATCCTTTCGGAGCCGCCGGAAGCGATCCACCGGATCCTCGATCGCGAACGCCTCTCGGAGCGCTTCGACTCGGTCTACCTGTCGGCGGAGCACCGGTACGCGAAGCCATCGCCCCGTCCTTTCCGCTCCGTCCTCGCGGCCCTCGGCGCTCGTCCCACCGACGCGGTTCACATCGGCGACCACTCCGACGACGTGGTGGGGGCCCGATTGGCCGGTCTCGCGGTGGTCCGGTACACCGGCTTGCTGGCCGGGTCCCCGCGGGAAACGGCCCGGGCGCTCGCCCGGATCCCGGCCGGGGTCCCTCGCCTATCGGACTGGTCCCGTCTGCCCGCCGGATGGCTCCGGCTCGTCGAGCGCGCCCGGGCCGTTCCTCGTCCGCTTCCGCGCCCGGCTAGGCGAGGGCGTAGCGGGCGAGCTGGATGAGGTCGGCGATCGGGAGGGCGAACTCGGGCCTCGTCGTCCCTTCGTCCCAACGGGCCTCGATCGCTCCTTGGGGGAATCCCGGGGACTCGCCGGCGTCGTGGGTGGTGAGGAGCGACGGCGGTCCGCGCCGCTCCATCTCGAGGAGAACGAGGAGCGCCCCGACGGGGCCGGAATCGACCACGAAGGAGACGGTCGAACCGTGGTTCGACTCCTCGAGGCGGGCCTCCTCATCGTTCAAGTGGGCGATGCGGACCCGGTCCGCCCGGGACTTCGGGGGCCGCCGGGTCGCCGGGCGGGCCCCCTTCGGAGGGCGGGTCCGGGCCGGTTCGGCCTCGCGCCACTGGATCTGGGCCTCGGCGGCCCGGAACCGCTCCCGAAGGCCGGGATCGATCGGGGGTCCCCGGCTGATCACGACGCCCTCCCCGAGGGGCGCCAGAGCAGGCAGTCGGGCCGCACGGCGCACGGTCCGCAGACCCGTTCGTCCCGGCGCTTCGGACAGTCGCCCGAGATCCCGGTGTGGCAGAGCACGAAGTCGTACTTCACCGGGTCCGAGGGGTCGACGCCCCGCAACGCCTCGGTGACCTCCTCGACCGTCGCCCAGGACCGGGTGCGGCGCCCCGTCAGCCCGAGATGGTAAGCGATCCAAAAGACGTGCTGGTCGAGCGGGATCCGAAGCTCCTCCGGGGAGACCCGCGTCCACCGGGCGAGGTCGGGGTATTCGCGCCGGACCATCCAGCGGACGAAGAGCGTCAGGCGCTTGCACGGGCTCTTCGACGGGTCGAGGGGGCTGGGGAAGAGCCGGTCGTATCCTTCGGGGGGCGCACCGGCCACGGGGTCCGGCCCCCGCAACGTCCTCGCCAGGGCATCGAGGCCTCCCGCGAACGGCCCGGCCGCGGCCGCCCGACCCGACCGGTAGACGGCCTCGAGCGAGCCCTGCTCCCGGAACGCCGTCCTCAGCTTGGCGGCCAGGAAACGCATCTGGTCCGCGCGGATCCACCGATGCTGGAACCCGTCGAGCCGGGGGTAGGCGGAGGGGTCCCCGCCCGCCCCGACCCACCCCAGGAGGTCGCCGTCGAGTCGGTCGACGAGGGAGTCGAACGCCCGCCGGATCGAAGTGGTGTTCCCAATCGCGAGGGTCGCGGCGACGATCCCGGCGACCTCCGCCGAGCGTCGGGACCCCGCGAACGGCCGGACGCAGGAGAGTGGATCTTGGGCGAGGGAGCGGTCGACCGGAAATCGGCGGTGAAGCTCCCGCAGATGGCCGGGAAAATCCGGGGTCGGCCGGTGGGCCCTCGACATTGCTGGGTCGACTCGGTCGTGGGGCATATTTATATCGACCGGCCGTAGGGCGGCTTATACCCGTAGGCCTTCCCTCGCCCATGGCCGGCCGGACCGCCCGGATCCACCAGGGCCTCGACATCGCCTGGCTCGAGGCCGCGGCCGAACACGACCCGGTCGCCCACGCCTACGCCCTCTGGGACGCGCATCGCGAGCCCGAGCGGACCCGGTTCGTCCGATGGGACGGCGAGGACGGGAGCCGCTCCTACCTGCTCATCTGGTACGGCGACCCGAGCGCGCCGGTCGTCCACTGGGTCGGGCGATCGACCGGGGATCTCGAGCTCGCCGGCGCGATCCCGGCCTCGACCCGCATCGCGGTCGTCCCGGAGCGGGTGGCGTGGGCCGTCCTGAAGGCCCGCCGGGCGAACGAGTCGGAGCCGCTGATCGCGATGCTCCGCGAGCCGCGGCGTCCCGATCCGGCCCCGCGCGACCCCGGGGTGCGCCGGCTCGACCCCGAGGACCGGACCGAGATGGTCGAGTTCGTCCGGCGGTTTCCGGACCGGCTCACCCTCCCCTACCCGATGCTTGACCTCGCCGGAGAGCCCGCGTGGGGAGCGTTCGACGGCGATCGCCTGGTCGGCCTGGCGAGGGCCCCGGTTCGCCTCCCCGCCGTGTGGGTCATCGGGGGGATTTTCGTCGCCCCCAGCGCCCGCCGTCGCGGCCACGGCCGGACGCTAACCCAGGCCGCGATCGCGGCCGCTTCGGCGACCGGTGCGCGAGCCGTGCTATACGTTCGGGAATCGAACGACGCCGCGCAGCGGCTCTACCGGGAGCTCGGGTTCCGACCGGTCGATCGGAAGATCTGGATCGACTTCCCGTAAGCGCTCACCTTTCTGGTCGGGAAGGCTCGGTCCTGAGCTCTTCCCGACCGTTGGGAGGCGCTCCGCCTCCGGTGAGGCTCGATTCGCGGCTCCCCGAGTGAGCTCGCCGGGTCTGGTAGACCCTTCGGTCCCCCGACCCCGGTGGAGGCTCCCTCTCCCCGCGCGTCAGTTCAGCCGGCTTCCGGCTTACCCCGAGACATCCTCTTTCGAGGATGTTGCGAGCGGCGTTCCAATCGCGGTCCATCCGGTGGCCCCCGGGGCACACGAATTCCCGCTGCTCCAGCGTCAATGGTGGATCAGCCCTGTGGCCGCAGATCGAGCAGGTCTGCGTGGTCCCCTCCGAGGGGACCTCCACATACCGACCCGACCGCATCGCCATCTTGTAGCGGCTCATCATCCTCAGCATCCCCCACCCGGCGTCCGCGAACGACCGGGCGAACGGTCCTCTCGATAGGCGGGTCACGTCGAGATCCTCGAAGGCGATCAGGTCGTGCCGCGACGCCCACCGGGAGGTGAGCTGGTGGGCGAAGTCTCGACGCTGTCGTCGGACCTTCGCATGGCACCTCGCCACCTTCTCCCGCTGCCGCTCCCGACGATGGGAACCCGGGCGCTTGCGCGCCAGCGACCGCTGGGCCCGGGCCAGGCGCCTCTCCGCCTTACGGAGATACTTCGGGGGATCGATGGTGGTGCCCTCGGAGAGCGTGGCGAGGTGGGTGAGCCCCAAGTCGACTCCCACGGGGTTCTCCGGGGGACCCGGGGGAGCGCCCGGTGGGTCCGGGATCGCATAGGCGAGCGCGATGTACCAGGCGCCGGCCTCGTGGGTCACGATCGCCTTCTTCAAGACGCCGTTCGCGGGGACGGACCGGTGGTGGACGTAAGGGATGGAGCCAAGCTTGGGGAGGCGGACCGTCCGGGTTCGGACGGTCACGGAGTCGGGTTGTCCGAAGGTGAAGGAACGGATCTCTCGGCGGAACCTCGGATAACCGGGAGACCCTCCCTGCCCGATTCGGTGGAAGAACGCTCGGAAGGCGAGGTCGACGCGCTGGAGGACGTCGCGGGCCGGGTCGTCGGGTAGACTCCCGAGACCCTCCGAGTCGAAGGCCCTCCAACGGGCGAGGGAGGATTGCTGCTCGAGGTAGGAAAGGGAGCGGTGTTCGTTCTGCCAGGCGGTGCGGCGCTGTTCGAGAGCGTAATTATGGAGGAACCGGAGCTCCTTGAGCCACCGGAGGAGCTCGCGCTCGACGGAGGAGTTGGGGCGAAGCCGGAACTGGAAGGTGAGGAACATCGCGCGCGGGAGGGGAGCGAGGCGAGTTCATTCTTCCCCAGCCGGTGAAGCGTGGAAGATGAGTTCGCGAGTAGAGGATTTTCGTCCGAACCCGCCGAACGCGATCCACGCTAGCCAGAAAGGTGACTAGATACGACTTCCCTAAGGCGACTCCAGCCAAGACGGACGGGTAGCCGCCACGATCGGCTCCCGGGGCCGGGGGACATTGCGACCACCGCCGCGCGCGTCCTTGGACCCCTCGGAGTCCGACAGGCTGGGGGGGACGCCCCGGCAATCGGGGCATTGGTGGGCGAGAGGCCCATCGGGGACGGTCGCGTAACAATTCGCGCAGAGCGGCCGGCCGCAGCTCGCGCAGCGCGCTTCGTCGGGACCCCCGTGGAGGGCGGTCCGGCACCCCACGCACTGACCCGGCCCGGCCCGCCGGCGGCGCCGGGGAACCCCGTCGCACCGGCGGGGCCGCTCCGACCGGCCTCGAGGTCCGCGACCCGGGCGCGGAGTTGGTCCATATCGGTCTCGAACGCGGTCCGTCTCGGTGGTCTCGACGGGTCCCAATCGGCCCCGCGGGAGGAGGAGAACGTGTACGGGTACGTCGAGTCGCTCGACCCTTCGTTGTCGGTCCCGATGGGCCGCCGCGCCGCCGCCCGGCCGGTGCGCAGCCGCGACGCCTCGGCGTACTGTCCGGCGATCGTGTCCGAGGAGGCCCAGGACCGAGCGGTCGGCGTCGCCCGTCGGGACGCGAAGTCGGGATCCGAGGTGGGGGAAGTCATCGCCGGTGCCTCGGCGAGAGAGGGTTGGTCCGAGAACGATCTCGCCCGCTCGGCCCATGGGTTGCGGTCAGGGGACCGGCCGATCCCCACGAGCGCCCCCGCGAGGAGGAAGAGGCCGATGGCGAGGACCCAGAGATCGAACGCCTCGGGGTCCTGGGCGAGGGCGACCCCCCCGAGGGCCAGCAGGACGAGGGCGATGGCGACGAGCACGAGGGCCACCACGGCCATGGTGCTGGCCGGCTTCGGATGGCTCCACTCCTCGAGCCTGTGCGTCCAGGTGGTCTTGGTCATGGGAGGACCGGCCCCGGGCCCAAGACCTGCCCAACGAAAACGGGAGCGCCCATCATGGCCCCACTCAAATGGTCGCTTTCACCATCTTAAGCATTTGCCGTTCGCAGGGGTTGGGACAAAACCTAGTGTGCACCGGTCGTCCGGACTTGTCGCGCCTGACCCGGAGTGAGCATGACGTTCCACCAGTCGATGTCCGAGGTCCATTGCCGGATCTCACGCACCACCCGGGGTCGGTCCTTTCGTCCCACGACCACCACGCCCCGGGTCACCTTCCAGTGCGGGATCTCGTCCAGCAATCCTCGTCGTCGATAGGTTCGATCTCCCACCTTTCGGTCCAATCCCAGCACTTTCTCGGTGAAGCGCGGCAACCGGGACGGCGCTAGCCCTCCCAGTCGGTAGACGATCAACGCCGCCGGCATACCCTCCGTGCCTCCGAGCATCCCGACCTCTGAGGCCCCTCGAGAAATATAACGAAGCCGTCAGAGTGGCGTCTGTTAGAACGCCAGCTATATAGCCGGCCTCCGCCTCGCGTCCCACATGGGAGGCTTCGGTCGCGCGGGCTCTCGCCGCGTTCGGGGGGTCGTGGCCCAGGTCCGAGAACGGACCTTTCCCTACGTCCGTCGCCGACGAGCCCCGGTTCCCTGGCGGCTGTACACGCTCGCCCAGACTCGGGAGTTCCCCGAGATGCTCGAGCTCATCCGAAACGTGGTCGATCTCTACACCCTCGAACATCCCGAGGGCCGAAACGACCCGCGGCCCCGGGGGGGACGTCCCCCGGTGCCGCTGCCCGACCGTGTCAAGGCCCTTCTCGTCCAGAGCTACCTCGGTCTGCCGAACCGACCGACCGAAGGAGAGATGGCGGTGCTTCGGTCCACGGTCGGACTCTCTCGTCGTTTCGGCTACAAGACCGTCGAGCGGAGCTTCGGGGATCCCCGGATGGAGAAGGCGCTGTACGCCCTCCTGGCGATCACCAATCGACCGGTAGCCGGGCGGGAACCGTCGTTCGCCGCGGACGGGAGCGGGTTCGGCACCGCCGTCGGCCAGCACTATCGGAGCGCACGGGAGCGTCAGAAGGAGGGAGAACGGGGATCGGGGGATCTTCTTCCCGTGGCGCAAGGCCGTCGCGACTGGGTCTACAACGTGGCCACGGTGGGACTGCGTTACGGGCTCATCGCCGGATGGTCCTCTTGGGCGGACCATCGTATCGGCGAGCTGGGGCAGTTCCGAGAGCTTGCGCGGCAGACCCACGAACTGCACCCCGAGTGGAAGGAGTTCGTGGGGGACGGAGGCTACTCGGCGCGCTGGGTGGTGGGGATGCTGGATGGGTGGGGAGTGCGGAGTTGGATCCTCCCGCGTAGGAACGTGAGCCTCAAGGCGCTCGGGGAACCCGCGTGGCCGCAATCCCTGTACGGTCTGATCGATGACCCACAGGCGTGGCTGTCGAAGTATTTCCAGCGACCCCGGGTCGAGGCGACCTGGTGGTCGATGTCGGCGCGAAACCCGGGGAGGATCCGCAAGCGGCTGGTCGTCCGTCGGGAAACGGAGGCGATGCTTCGAGCGGTCGTCCGAAACCTCCGTCGGTTGTGCTACCTTCGGTGGCTGGAACAGGAGCCTGCGTTCACATCAGTCGATGCTTTCGCCAGCTGAACGACACCTCACCCCGGGAGGTTTTGTCCCAACCTCCCGTTCGCACGGTGGGGTCCGGGCGCCCGGTTCCTGTCGACGGTCGGTTTCATGTAGCGCCCGCACGCGACCTCCGGACGTGTCGCGTGGACGCGCCCTCGACCGCTCCTCGGGCTATGATGACCGGGATTACGATGACCCGGATTCCGAGGTTGGCGAGGGGTACGAGCCCGCGCCCTACCGACCCCCGCGGCGCCGGACGAGCCGGCGGCCGCCGGCCAAGCGATCGAACGCGGCGATCCCGCTCGCCATCGCGCTCTTCTTCGCCGGCCTCATCCTCGGCGAGTACACGATCCTCATCCCGGCCCTGATCGGGATCGGCCTCGTCTACGTGGCGCTCTCCTTCCTCTCGAGCCGGCTCAACCCGTTCTCGCTCTCGTTCTACCTCTCGGTCAAGCCGTCCTGGCTCTCGATCGGCACGCTCGCGTTCGTGGGGCTGATCCTGGTCGGCGTGGCGTACGGCTACTACGTCTCGGGGTTCGGGCCGTTCGCCCCCGGGATCCCGAGGCTCCCCTGAGCCTGCCGACCCCCGTCGGCCGTCGTGCCTGGGCGGCCGTTCAGGAGGCGATCATCCGCTCGAGGGCCCCGCGGGCCCTCCGGGCGGTCTCGGCCGGCACGTCGATCTCATACTGGCTGAGCGCGAGGGAGTCCCGGACGTCCTGAAGGTCGATCTCCTTCATGTACGGACAGATGGTCCCCTCGGAGATCGGTAGGAATTGGGTCCGCGGGTTGAGCCGGCGCATCCGATGGAGGATGCCGACCTCGGTCGCCACGAGCACCGTCGGCGCCTTGGTCTCCTCGGCGAACCGCACCATCCCGTCGGTCGAGAGGATCCGGTCGACGTTCGGCAGGGCGGCCGTCGAGCAGCCGCACTCCGGGTGGGCGACGATCTCGGCCCCGGGGTGGTCTCGCCGGGCCCGGTCGAGGTCCTCCGGGCGCATCTTGGCGTGCACCGGGCAGTCGCCGACCCACAAGTGCATCGCCCGCCCGGTGAGGCGCCGGACGTAGTCGCCGAGGAACATGTCGGGGAGGAAGAGGATCTCCTGGCCGGCGGGCACCGAGGCGACGACCCGGGCGGCGTTCGAGCTCGTGCAGATGTAGTCGGCCTCGGCCTTGACGTCGGCCGACGTGTTGATGTAGGCGACGACGGCCGCGCCCGGATGCTCCGCCTTCCAGGTCTTCAGCTCCTCGACCGTGATCGAGTCGGCGAGCGCGCAGCCGGCCTTGAGATCGGGCAACAGCACCCGCTTCGTGGGGTTGAGGATCTTGGCGGTCTCCGCCATGAAGCGGACCCCGGCGAAGACGATCGTCGAACGGTCCGCCTCCACGGCCTTCCGGGAAAGGTAGAGGGAGTCCCCGACGAAGTCGGCCACATCCTGGACCTCGGGTCGCTGGTAGTTGTGCGCGAGCAGGACGGCGTCCCGCTCGTCCTTGAGGCGGGCCACCTCCTCCGAGAGCGACATTGGTCCCCTTCCGCCGGGAACTAGGTCCGGGGCGCGCTTAAGTGCGGCGCCCCGGCCGAGCGCCCTGTCGGGCCGCGCCCGTCGGGGGAACCAACCTCAGATGGAACGGAACGGCCGCGGCCGAGTGGGTCAGGACGCCGAGGCTCGCGGCATCCGCCCCGACCCCGCGGTACCGGGGGAGGTTCTGCGGGGTGAGCCCCCCGGAGAGCTCGATCCACACGCGCCGGCCGCGGGGGTGCGCGCGTACGGTCCGGACTATCGACCGGGCCCGGGCCGGCGTGGCGTTGTCGATGAGAAGGGCCCCGGCACCGGCCTCGAGCGCCTCGATCGCCTCGGTTGACCCTTGGACCTCGACCTCGATCGGTACTCGGGGGCCGTAGGCGCGGCGGAGACGTTCGACGGCGGTGCGGATCGGGACGAACTCAAGGTGGTTCGACTTCACCAGGATCCCGCTCGCCAGGTCGGCGCGGTGGGGTCGGCCGCCCCCGTGGACGATCGCCGCCTTCTCGAGCGACCGGAGGCCGGGCAGGGTCTTGCGGGTGCCGTAGACCGAGACCTTCCCACCGGCGGCGGTCACGGCGGTGCGGGTCGCCGTAGCGACCCCGGAAAGGTGCATGATCAGGTTGAGGACCGTCCGCTCCGCGGCGAGGATCGAACGAAGGTCCCCCCGGAGCTCGAGGACCCGGTCGCCGGATCGGACGGAGGATCCGTCCGGCTTCAGCGCCCTGACCCGCAGGCCGGTTCGTCGCCCGATCCGCGTAGCGGCGGCGAGTCCGGAGACGACCCCCGGCCGCTGGGCGACGACGTAGGCGGTCGCCGACCACGGCCGGGGGAAGAGGGCGCGGGTCGTCCGGTCCTCCGCGGCCCGGTCCTCGCGGAGGGCCTCGACGAGGAGGCGATCGATGTCTCGAGCGGCCGCGACCGAGGAGGAACCCCCACCGACACCCACCGGCGGCCGGGAGCGGTCCGATCGGGCGCGCCCCCGGACGGTTCGGGGTCGGCGGTCACGAGGCGGGGTCACGGGACCCGGCTCACGCGGCCCGCTTCGGTGCGGCGACGAACGGCAGCTTCACGACCTCGGCGGGGACCGCTCGCCCCCGGAGGTCGAGAGAGAGGGGCGTCCCGGGGGCATTGAGCGGCACGGGCAGGTAGGCGAGGGCGATGCCGTGCTTGAGCGAGGGCGACATTCCGCCGCTCGTCGCCTGGGCCACGACCTTGCCGTCGGAGAGGACCGGCGTCCCGTGCCGGGGGATCGCGTCGGGGGTTCCCGCGGAGATGCCCGCCAGCCGGAACTTGAGCCCCTCGGTCCGCTGCTTCTCGAGCGCCTCGCGGCCGACGAACGGATGGTCGAGGTCGACGAAACGGTCCTGGGCGGCCTCGAGCGGGGTCCGGTCCTCGTGAAAGTCCTGGCCGGAGAGCAGGTAGCCCTTCTCGAGCCGGAGCGTGTCGCGGGCGCCGAGTCCGACGGGCCGGACCCCGGCCGCGACGAGGGCCTCGGCGGTCATTTCGGCGCGCTCGGCGGACACGAACAGCTCTGCCCCCGCCTCGCCGGTGTACCCGGTCCGACTCGCGAGGACCCCGGTCGCGAGGTCATGCTCGAGATCGACCCCGAGCCGCCCCTGGAGCGGGATATCCTTCGAGCCCGGCCCTGGGAAGAGGAGAGCATGGTAGAACGGGACCTCGGCGATCGGCCAGTGGAACATCGACCCTAGGATCCCGAGGGCCTTCGGTCCCTGGACCGCCAGGATCGCGATCCGCCCGTTGTGGAGGGCGATCCCGGTGTCAGGACGGCGGTGCTGACGGAAGAGGTCGAAGACCCGAGGGGTCGTCGCGGCGTTCGGGACGACCACGTAGGACGGGACCTCGTCGCCCCCCGCGTCGACGCGGGTGATCAGGAGGTCGTCGATGATGTGACCGTCGAGGTTGAGGAGGAAGGTGTAGCGTACCTGTCCCGGCACGAGCTGGGCGACGTTAGCGGTGGTCCGCCGGGCGAGGAGCGCGGTCGAAGAGGAGCCGCGGACCGTCATGATCCCCATGTGGGAGACGTCGAAGAGCCCGGCCGCGGCCCGGACCGCGTGGTGCTCGGCGAGGATCCCCTCGTAGTAGAGCGGCATCTCCCAACCCGCGAACGGGACCATGTGGGCCCCGTGGGCGACATGGAAGGCGTGGAGCGGGGTCTTGAGGAGCGGGCTTGATGGGGCCGGACGGACCGTCGCCTCGGACGCCTCGCTCACGTGACGATCTCCTTCAGGCGACCGGCCTGTAGCGCGCGCCGGACCTCGAGGGCAAGGCGCCGCCCGGTGCTCATCGGGCGACCCCACAAGGCGTTGGCGTACGGGTGGCCGAGGGCGAGGTGGATGTTGGTCCCGCCGCCGATACGGGCCGCGACGTCGAAGACGGTAGCGTGACCGTCCCGGTCGAGGCAGGTCTGGAGCGTGAACGGGCCGATGATCCCCGGGGGGTAGCGCTCGCGGGCGGCGTCGACGAAACGCTCGCCGATCCGGAACACCTCCTCGAGGATCGATTCGCGGACCGTGAGGCTCGCGTGCCCGACCACGGTGTACTCCGGGATCCGGGCCGACTCCGGAAGCTCGAGCTGCTGGGGGGCCGGGAGCCGGACGAGCCCGTCGAGCGAGCTCTCCCGTCGCTCGTCGACGCCCAAGAGCTCAAGGCCGTCCGAGCGCGGGACGAGCGGGGAGAAGAAGAAGTTGAAGTTGAAGACCGGGCCGAGGACATAGCGCTCGATCCGTGCCCCGGCGAGGTCGGCCTCGGCGATCACCCCACGCTCGAGGAGCGAGCGGCGCTTGCGGTCGAACTCCTCGGGGGAGGCCGCCGTGAAGAACCCGCGCTCGAGCCGCTTCGCGGCGTGGGGGAGCTTCACGATCACGAGCCCGTCGATCTCCTCGGGGGAGGCGATCGCCGCAGGCGCGGGGATCTTCGCGGCCGCGAGGAGGGTGTAGTAGTTCTCCCGCTCGCTGCGCTCCTCGATCCTTAGGAGCGCGCGGGAGCCCACGATGGGTACGCGCAGGTCGCGCTCGATCGTATCGATCGGCACGTAGGAGCTGAGCGCCCGGTTCGGCACCAGGAGGGCCCCGGCCGCCGTGAGCCTCGCCTGGGCGTCCGGGGCGGCCACCTCGGCGAACTTCGGGTAGGTCCAGACCTCGTCGACGCACCCCCGCAGCCGTTCGCCCTTCGGACCGAAGTGGGTGCGGAAGTACCGATCGTAGGTCGCGGCGCGGCCCGCTTCCGCGAGGACCAGGGTCCGGAATCCCTCGGCGGCGGCTCCCTCGGCGATGTCGAGGGCCGAATGCGATCCGATTGCCGCTACCCGAAGCTCGGCCGGGTACGACTCGACGAGCCGCCCGATCTCGCTCTTCGGGATCATGCTCCGGGGTGGGGTCCGGAGCCCATAAGGGCTCGCGTCACGCGCTCGGGGGTGAGGGGAAGTTCGAAGACCCGGGTACCGGTCGCGTCGGCCACGGCGTTCGCCACGGCCGCGGGGACCCCGATGATCGGGGGTTCACCCAATCCCTTCGCCCCGAACGGGCCCGCGCCTTGGGCGCCCTCGATCGGCACGAACTCGATCGGCGGCACCTCCCCGAGGGTCGGGATCCGGTAGTCAAGCAGGGAGGGGTTCAGCATCCGGCCATCGGGGGACCAGAGCGTCTCTTCCGTGAGCGCGGTCCCGATCCCCATGGCGACCCCGCCCTCGGCCTGGCCCCGCGCCATCTCGGGGTCGAGGAGGGCGCCGACGTCGTGGACCGAGGCGGCCCGGACGACCCGGACGGCTCCGGTCTCCCGGTCAACGTCGACCTCGCAAACGTGGACCACGGCGGTGAAGTCGGTGTACGGATAGAAGGTCCCTTCGAGTACGCGGGTGTCGTCGATGGCGGTCGCTTGGCCGTAATGCTTGCCCGACGCCACGATCCCCCCGGAGGTGCGCTCCTCGGGGGTCAGGAGATCGGCGATCGGCCGCCGGCCGCGGGCGGTCTCGACCTCGATCCCGGACGCTCCGACCGAAAGAAGGACGGAGTGCTGACCCGTCCGACGTCCGAGATCTTCCACGAGCAGGCCGTACGCGCTCTCGATCGCCCGTCCGAGGGTCGCCACGGTCCGGCTCCCGAAGACGCCCGAATCGAACGGCGCCTTCGAGGTGTCCGAGTCGGTCACGCGGATCGCCGAGGCCGGGAGGCCGGTGAGCCGCTCGGCGACCGCGACGAGGCCTCGGATGACGCTCCCGCTGCCGATCTCGTGCTCGCCCTGCTCGATGTCGAGGTGGTCGGGGCCGAGGCGGAGGCGGACCTCGCCTCCGGCGGAGGTCCCGGTAGACCAGAACCCGAGCCCCAGGCCGATCCCGTGCCCTTCCGGCCGTTCCTTGCGCCACCGCTGCGCGATCGCGCGGGCCACCCCGAGCGCCTGCCGGGCCCCGAACGGGCCGACCCGCTGCCCGAGGAACGTCGCATCGCCCTCGTCCCAGACAAGTTCGAGACGCAGGTCGATCGGATCCCGGCCGAGCCGTCGGGCGAGGCTGTCGAAGTGGGACTCCTCGGCGAAGACGCATTGGGGGGCGAACGGGGCGCGGTGCGGCCCGAACGGAGGCTTGTGGGTCTGGACCGCGTACCCCTCGACCTCGTAGGCGGGGGCCCGATAGGGGCCGAGGAGGAACCCGATGGAGTAGCCGGTGGCGAAATCCCGCCCGGGGAGCGACGCCCCCGAGTCGAGGAGGAGACGGACCCGGCGCCCCGTGATCCTACCTCCTCGGACGGCCGTGTTGAGCCGGATGACCGAGCCGAGCGTGGTACGGCCGATCGCGAACTCCTCCGGGTACCCAAAGGCGAGCCGTACCGCGCGGTCCGAGGCCCGAGCGAGCAACAGCGCGTACGGTTCGAGGAAGGCGGCCCCTTTGCTCCCGAATCCACCGCCGACCCACGTCCCTTCGACCACGAGGTGCTCGCTCGGGATCCCGAGGATCTCCGAAGCGTCGTCCCGGACCCCGAAGGGCGTCTGGGTGGTCGTCACGACGTGCCAGAGCTCCCCCTTCACCTCGGCGACGCAGGCGTGGGGTTCGATCGCCACCTGGCAGACCCCCGAGGTCCGGTACGTCTCGGAGTGGACGAGCTCGGCCTCCGCGAACGCGGCGTCGACCGGCCCCCAGCGGGCCCGCACGTGGGCGACCACCCCCGGCGCGCCGCCGGCTTCGGAGCCCGGCCATTCGGGGAACCGCTGCTCGAGGTCGACGATCACCGGGAGCGGTTCGACCCGGACGGAGGCCACTTGGGCCGCCGCGCGCGCTTCGCGCAGGGTCCGGGCCGCGACGGCGCCGACCGGCTGGCCTCGATAGGCGATCTCCCCCCGCGGGAACGGCGGGCGCTCCGAAGCCTGAGCCGACGGGAGGAGCCGGGCCGTCTCTTCCGGGCCGATCGCCGCGACGACGCCGGGCATCTTCCGGACCTCGGCGAGGTCGACGCCGAGGAGCCGACCGTGGGCGACCGGGGAAGGGATCAGGGCGCCCCAGAGCATCCCGGGTCGATCGAGATCCATGCCGTAGCGCGCCGATCCCGAGAGTTTGAGCGCGGCGTCGGACCGGGTCATCGGGAGTCCTCCCGGAGCCGGAGGACGGCACGCGCGATCGACCCGTAGCCGGTGCACCGGCAGAGGTTGCCGGCGAGCCCGGCGAGCAACTGATCGGCGGGGGCATCGGGTCCGAGCTCCTTGCGCAACCCCACCAGTGCCAGGACGAAGCCGGGGGTGCAGTACCCGCACTGGAGCGCCGGCTCCTCGGCGAACGCCTTCAGGACGGCGGGGCCCTCGGCCTCCTGCTCGATCCCCTCGATCGTGGTGATCCCCCGCCCGGCGAGTTCGTGCGAAAGGACGAGGCAGGAGAGCGTCGAGCGCTCGTCGACGAGGACGGTGCAGGCCCCGCAGTCGCCGGACCGGCACCCCTCCTTCGTGCCCTTGAGATCCAGGCGCCAACGGAGGGTGTCGAGGAGGCGCTCCTCACCGGGGACCTCCTCGACCGCCACCCGGCGGCCATTCACCGTGAGGTCGAGCGGGGGCTCGATCATGGTCCCCGCTCCCGGCCGAGCGCGGCGTCGAGCGCCCGTCGCAATAGGACCGCGACGAGGTGCCGGCGGTACGTCTCGCTCGCCCGGCGGTCCGTGGTGAACGGAGCGTCGCGGGCCGTGGCCTCGGCCGCCAACGCGCATGTCGGAACATCGGGCTCCGCCGCTCCCAGCAGCGCCTCCGCGGCCGGTACTCGGACGGGACGCGGCACGACCCCGCCCAACGCAACGGCCCAATTCGATGCCCCGTCCGGTCGGGCCACGGCCACTCCGACCTGCGAGATGTCGTTCGCCGGTCGGACCCGTTGCCAGACGTACGAGCACGCCGCCCGCTCGGGAACTTCGACCGCCTCGATGAGCTCCCCCTCCCGAAGGTCGACGGTCCGCGACCCCACGAGGAAATCGTCGAGCGTGACCGATCGGGGTCCGTCTGGACCGACCAGCTGGACCAGGGCGCCGAGGGCGAGCAGCACCGGGATGAGGTCCGAGGCCGGCGAGGCCCTCGCGAGGTTCCCGCCGAGCGTCGCTCGATGGCGCAGGGGGACACTGCCGACGGACCGGATCGCCTCGGCGAGGCCAGGAAGGTCGGGCGCGAGCCGGGGGTCGAGCTCCAGGGTCCTCAGCGGCAAGGTGCTCCCGATGCGGAGCCGTCCCTCCCTTCGTTCGAGCGTGCTCCACGGGAGGCGGGAGAGCGAAACGACCCGCTCGATCGGGGGCCGGGCGCGCTCGAGGTCGAAGAGGAGGTCGGTCCCGCCAGCGAGGATGGCGGTCCGGTAGGGCGCACCCATCTCCGCGATCGCCTCTCGCGGGGTCGAAGGGAACCGGACGGTGACGGTCATCCTGGGCCGAACGCGGCCCTCGCCCTAATCGTTTCCCCGGGGTCCGGCTCAACCGTTATCGGGGCCCGCTTGATGGAGCGCCCCGGATGCCCTTCGAGCTCGCCCTACGGTACCGGACGCCGCTGACACCCGTGACCGACCCCGACGAGGTGTTGACCGAGTTCCTCCGATGGATCGGCTACCTCCCGGAGCACGACGACGCCCGCGCGGGCGAAGGTCCGATCCGCGAGAGCCTCGGGTACCGACTGGTCCGGGACTGCCTCCTCAAGGACGCCGCCCGGCCCTGGTACGCGGAGGAGCTCGCGGTCGTCCTCAAGAGCTCGAAACCCTCCGTGTATCGCCACATCAACAAGCTGAAGTCCCTCGACGTGCTCGAGGAGGTCGCGGGGCAGTCCGATGGGAAGGGTCGAAAGGGGTACCGGCTGCGCTACGGGAACCTCGCCCGGGCCTGGGACTTCACCGAGGCCAACGCTCAGAACGCCCTCCGACGATACCGGGAGACCGTGGACCATTTGCAGGGTTTGATCGAACGGGAGGCGAGCGCCCGAGCGAGCGCCCCCACCGCGCGCGGTGGGAAGTCTAAGGCTGGAGGGAGCGCATGAACGCGCCGCCCTCCCCCAAGAAGCCGTCGATCGGTACTCACCGTCGGCTCGAAGGTCAGCATTCGCTCGGCCGGGAACGAGGCCGAGACCCTGATCTCGAACGGGACGTTCCGGGGACTCGTGTCGATCGGTGGGGACAGTTCGATCGCGCTCGAGCTCGATGGAAAGATCAAGGAGGAGAAAGGCCGGATCCGGCTCATCCCGATCAGCGCCCTCCTCTCGCTCGACGTCGTCGAGGCCGTCAAAGTCGAAGAGGAGAAGCGCGCCGAGCCCCCTTCGACCGGCTACTTCCGGTAGCCCCGGAAGCCGGCGGACGGGCTTGGTGGGAGTCCCGCTCCCGGCGGAGGGACCGTCGGAAGATTCGAACCCACGTCTTTGGCTTCGAAGGCCAAAAGGATAGTCCAGACTACCCTACAAGCCCGCCGACGGCGGGAGCGGCCTCTCGGTATTTGGCGGTTGGGGCGCCGGCTCCTCGTCCTCGGACGGGTCCGTCCCGGTCGGGGCCGGGGCCCCGGGGGGGCGTACCCTTCGAGGGGGATCGGGGGCGCCTCCCGGGGGAACATCGTCTCGAGCGAGGACTCGAGAATCTGGATCCGCTGGCGGACGTACGGGGTGACCCCCGGCGTCGCCGCGAGCCGCTGGGAGAGCCCGAGGTACTTGCGGACCGCCCCTTCGAAGACCGTCGGGAGGAGCTCGCCGCCGCACGGTGCGGCGCCCCCCGGAGCCTCCGTGCAACGCCCGGCGATCGGGGGACGCCGGAAGGAGGCGCTGCACTTCTTGCACCGGAACTTCTGCGTGGCGAAGCTCTTCAGGTTCCCCATGAGGTCGGGCAGGAAGTGGGCGTTCAGCACGAGCGTCACGGCGTCGGCGAGGTCGACGGCGCGGATCTGGGCGGTCAGGAGGAGCGACTCCTCGACGATCGAGCTCATCGAGCCCGCCTCGCGGTAGGCGGAGCGGACCGGCCCGCCGGCGAGGTCCGTGGTATCGTGCGTGAACGAGATCCCCCGCAGCGGTTCGGGCGAAAGGACCCGTTGCCCAAGGGTCTCGACGATCCCCTCGACCTCCTTCGCCGGCCGTCCCCGTTCGGCCGCCCGGTAGAGCGCGAGTGGGTATCGGGCGGCGACGTCGAGGTTGTGGGCCTCCTTGTCGACCTCGGTGAGGTCGAGCCGGGTCGTCAGGACGAGCGGTTTGTCCATCAGGGCGCCGCGCGTCTCGGGGAGGTAGGAGCGCGAGAAGTTGAGCAGGGCATCGAGGAGCAGGGTCACCGAGTCCTCGTCCCCATCGCAGTTGCGCCGCTTCGCCGCGTGGAAGACCGGATGGGCGAAGCACGCCTCGGCGTCGCTAAAGCCGATGATCCGGCCGGCGACCCCGCCCGAGGTGTGCGGGGCGAGGGCGACGACGAGCTCGCCGATCAGGTCCTCCTCGCGCTGGGCCCGGTAGGTACGGCTCCCGCCCGTAGAGCCACGTAAGCTCGTCGTCGACGAACTGGGCGATCCGCAGGAGGTAGGTGAGGCACGATCGTGACACGACGAGGTCCTGGGGCGCGAGCTCGACGAGCTGGTCGGGGGCGTCGAGGGGGCGCCCGCTCCAATCCTCGAGATAGCCGAGCGCCCGGGCCCGCTCGAGGGTGAGCCCGATCTCGGCCGGGCGGAAGTGGGTCAGCGGAAGGTCGGTGAGGTCGAAGCGGCTCGTGCCGTCCTGATAGACCGAGACCCCGTGGGTGGCCCGCAGGATCCCCTTCTCGAGCATCTCGGGGACCTTCCCCGGCGAGGTGAGCCCCTTGACCCCCTTGACCTCGGGCACGCGGCGAAGGCGCAGCTTGCGGATCGCCTCGAGCCATAGCGTCGGGACCGGGAGCTCTTCGGGCGAGACCCGGCCCGTGGGATCGGTGTGCGAGCCGCACGGGCACTTCATCCACACCGTCGAACGGTGGCACGCGGGGCACGTGCGGACGCCGAGTTGGACCGTCGGCAGGCCGGACGGGCCCCGCCGGGCGGACTCGGGGATCGACCGACGGGCGCCGCCGGTCTCCCCGACCGGGAAGAGGGCGTGGACGTTCGGGCTCATCGACCGTTGTCGGGCCTTCTCCGGACGCCCGACCCGAGCGCCCACCCGGGTGGGGCCCCGGGCCTTCACCCGGACCTCGGCGAGGCGGCTCACGAGAGCAAGCGGATCCATTCCCACGGGGTCGACGGCGACCCGCCGGAAGATCCGCTCCCCTTCGATCGCGAGGCCAAGCCCTCCGAGCAGCGCCGCGGAACCCTCCGGCTCTCCCACGAGCCCGTTCCCGGGGATCGGCGCGTGCAGGAACCCGAGCTGGGTCAGGAGCTCCCGGAATGGGGTGTCCCAAGGGAGCTGGAGCCGCCCGTGGGCCCACCGACCCTCCCGCTCGATGTACACGGAAAGTCGGGCGATCTCGGTCGCTGGGACGTCGTGCCAGAAGAGCAGGTGGCGCGGATGGAGCGGGATCGAGCGGCCCCGGGCGAGGGCGACCGCCTCATCGTACGTCGGGGCCACGTACTCCGGGCCGAACGCGATCCCGGCTTCCTCGAGCTCGGCGAGGTGCCAGTCGAGGGTGTAGGCGCCGGCCACGAGGGTCCGGTTGTTCTCGAGGAACTCTCCGAACGGGACGAGGACCTCGCCCAGGTCGACGATGCGCCGGACCTGGGGGAGGAGGTGCTCGGCCCGGTCGCGGTCGTGGATGGCGGTGACCGAGCCGTCGTTGAGCTCGACGATCGGTCCGTCCACCTCGTCGCAGACGCTCATCGCGGACGCTTTTCCCGGGAGCTCGATCTTGACCTGGGTCCCGATCGCGACGAACCGCCGAAGGATCACCATCGTCGCCGGATTGACCGAGAGGGAGGCGAGCCCGCCGGTCCGCGCACGGCCGTAGGCGAGGCGAAAGCCCCCCGCACGGCCGGGGTAGGCCAGGACGGGCCGGCCGCCGACCGCCTCCCGGAGGTACTTCGGCGGGCCCAACTCGCCCGCGTCATCGGTCCGGGCGTGCCCGAGCTCGGCGAGGAACTCCCAGCCGGGGACCCCGAGCTTCTCGACGATCTTGCGGAGCTTCGCGGACTTCAGGCAGAGGCCCTCGGCGAGGACGAGGCAGGCCCCGCCCCGGATGCCGTTCGTCGGGACCCTCGGCAAGTTTCGGAAGGCGCTCACCTCGGCATCGCCTTCGGTCGCCTCGCCCGAGATGCAGACGGGGATGCCGCGGACCGCGATCTCGATCTCCCGGGCGGTGGGGACATACTGCAGGTGCTGGAGGTGCTTGTAGAGCGGGATCTCCTCCTGGTACCGGCCGACCTCCGAGGGGTCGGCGACGTACGCGCCGAGCCCGAGGTCCCGCCGGACGATGTCGGCGAGCAGGACCGAGAGCGCCTGGGCCGTCCCGCCCGCCGCCCGGATCGGTCCGGCGTAGGAGAGCTCGACGAACGGGGCTGGGCCGCGTCCGCCGACGATGTGGACCTCGGCGAGGCCCTCGAGCGGCGCCACGAGGATCCCCTCCGTGAGGATCGCGAGCCCGACCCGGAGCGCCGCGTCGAGGCGGCTCTCGATGTCACGCCCCCGCCGGGGGTCCTGGGCGATCTGGCGGGCCATCGTGACGGCGACCTCCTCACGGGGGCGCGTCTCGGCGAGGGTGCGGATCTCCTCGGCGATCCCGGCGACCGGGAGGTGGCCGAGCAGCTTCTCGACCCGCATCGCCATGTCCTGGGCGCGGGGGATCTCGACGAAGAGCTGGGGGTCGATGCCGGATTGCCGGGCCTCCTCGGCCCGCCGGTACGCCCGGTCGACGGAGGCCTCGATCGACCGTTCGGTACTCCAGCACGCGAGGTCGACGTTCGGCCGGTGGATAAACTCCGCGTCCGGAATGGGCCGCGCGAGGGTCCGCCGGGCCGTTCCGGCGCTCGGAGAGGTACCGCCGGGAGCCCGTCGGGTCAACCCGAGGTCGGCGGCTCCGCGGGGGCGTCGGCAGTCCCGGCGTCGGCCTCGGGAGCGGTCGCGGTCCCTTCCGAGGTCGATGCGGGCTCCTCCGATCTTCGGGACGACCCGCCCCGGCGCCGCATCAGGAAGAGGACGACCGCGATGACCACGACGCCCGCGGCGCCGCCGGCCGCGAGATCGAGCGGCGTGAGCCCGCCGAGCCCCGGGGAGGTCTTGCCGACCGCCACGTACCCGATCGAGATCGGCGCCGGATCGGCGCCGTGGACCCCGACCGATCCGGAGAGCCCGCCGGAGTAGCCGAGGACCGTATCGACGGTGTACGGGTAGGTGCCGTTCGACTCGAGGAACGTGAGGCTCGAGGCGGTCGTGGTCCGGGTGCTCCCGTTGAGCGTCACGGACCAGCTCGTGTTCGCGACGAGGCCCGTCTCCTCGAACCGCACGGTGTAGGTGTTGGGGACGAAGGCGACGGTCACGGTCACCGGCGCCCCGTGGACCGTCACGGTCCCGGACCAGAACGTCCGCAGCCCCGGGATCGCGGTGATCGTGTAGGGGTGGGAACCGTTGGCCGCCAGGAAAGCGATCGTCGATCCGCCGCTGGGGGTGGAGTTGCCCTCGAGGGTGACGGTCCACGACATCCCCCTCGGGAGGCCGGTCTCCTGGAAGTTCACCGCGAAGATCGCGGCGAACCGGATCGAGACCTGTAACCCCTGGCCGTCGATGATGACGTTCGCCGGACCGTAGGCGTCGTACCCGATCACGGTCCCGAGGGCGTAGTCATAGGTACCGTTCGATTCGACGAGCGAGATCGCCGGGGTCGTGGAGCGATTCGTGGTCGCTCCGATCGTCACGCCCCACGGGGTCCCGCCCGGGAGACCGGTCTCCTGGAAGGTGACGAGGAAGACCTCGACGAAGGTGACGGTGACCGTGGTCCCGCTCCCGCGGACGGTCACGTTCCCCGTGGGGGTCACCCGGTACCCGGAGGGCGGGGTGACCGCGTAGCCGAACGTGCCGTTAGTGAGGTTGAAGCCGATCGAGGCCGAGGTCGATCGGTTCGTCGCCGCGCCCACCGTGACCGACCACGTCGCCCCGCCCGGGAGTCCGGTCTCCACGAAGTGGACCACGAAGAGCTCGAAGTAGACGCCGACGATCGACGCGCTCGTGCCCTCTACGTCATCCGATCCCTGGGGAGGCGCCTGGTACCCCGGGACCGGAAGGAAGTCGTAGACGTACGTCCCGTTCGGCTCCGAAACGGAGACCTGCGAGGAGGAGGTGGTCAGCGGCGTCGATCCGACCCGGACGGTCCAGGTCGTCCCGGCCGGAAGGCCCTGCACCGAGAAGGTTTGCAGGTAGGTGACCTCGATGAACACGACCGTCACGTTCACGGGGCGACCGATCACCGTGATGTTCCCGTTCCACGTGGTCGAGAAACCGGGGATCGGCAAGATCGAGTACCGATAGCTCCCATTCGGCTCCGTGAAGTTGGCCCACGGGGCCGTGAAGTTCACGGCGATCCCCGACACCGTCACATTCCAGATGGCCCCGCTCGGCAGTCCGGACTCGAAGAACCGCACCCCGAAGAGCTCCCGGAACGTCACGTTCACCACCGTGCTGTTCCCGGCGACCGTCACCCGTCCGGTGTCGTTGACCTCGAAGCCGGCGATCGGTCGGATCGAGTAATTGAACGTCCCGTTCGGCGAGGAGAACGTGATCGAGGAGTTCGTGTCGAAGACCGTCGTGGCGCCGAGCCCCGCGCCCCACTCGGTGCCTCCCGGAAGCCCCGTCTCGTTGAAGGAGACCGAGTAGGCGCTCAGGTTGGTCCCGATCACCGTGACGTTGTCGGACACGTAGTCGGTGATGTACGTCTGGCCCGTCACCGTATCCTCGACCCCGTTGAACGGTGAATCGCCGACGTCGATCGACGCCACGATCCGGGTGCCGTTGATCACGGTGACGTTGTTCGAGTTCCAGTTCGTGACGTACACGAGCCCGGTGACGTCATCGTAGATCGCCTCGCGGGGCGAAGTTCCTCCGCTCAGGTTCGTCACGGAGAGGTTGCTCGCGATCACGCTCACCTGGTCGGAGCCGGTACACGGGACGTAGACGTTGCCGTTGCCGCTGTCGAACGTCGCCGACCAGGGGGCGGCTCCGACGGTGATGTTCCCGAGGAGGGTCGTGCCGGCGATGTCGCTGATGTTGCTCCCGCCGGTGTTGGGCACGTAGATGTGGCCGTTCGCGCTATCGAAGGCGGCCCGGTTCGGTTGGCTGCCGACGCCGACGGTCCCGATCACCGTGGTCCCCTTGATGACGCTCACGGTGTTCGAGCCGGTGTTCGAGACGTACACCTCGCTGTTGATCGGGTCATAGACGGGCGGCGCGGGATTCAGTCCCACCTTGATGGTGGCGATCACGCTGGTCCCGCTGATGACGCTCACGTTGCCCGAGGAGAAGCATGTCACGTAGAGGTAGGTGTTCGAAGGATTGTAGACCCCGCCATCCGGAGCGTTTCCGACCCCGATCCAGGCGACGATGGAGGTGCCTTGGAGGACCGTCAGGTTCTGGCTTTGCCCGAAGTTCATGATGTAAACGTCCGTGTCGGCGGGATCGTACACCGCCGCGATCGGATCGTCCCCGACCGGTCGGTTGGCGAGCACGTGGTGATTCGCCCCCGAGACGATCGTGACGTTGTTCCCGCCGAGGAAGGTCGAGCCGAAGTCCGGGATGTAGACGTCGCCGTCCGCGACATCGAAAGCGGGCGTGGCGGGATTGTCCCCGGTCCGAGCGTAGGCGATGACCGACGCTCCCACCACCGTTGGAGGGACCTTGGGAGAGAGCCCGACGGGCGCATAGCCGGCGGCGAGGGGCCGGGCGGACGGGCCGAAATTGATCGACGCTGGGCGAGCTGGGCTAGCGGCCGATGAAGGCGTGACGCTCGATGGGGGAAAGGCGGGCCCCGGCGAGTGCAGACCGAGGACCGGCAGTCCGACCAAGATCGCGACGAGGGCGAGGACCGGTAGGGGCGCCGAGGGAGAGGAAACCCGCCACCGGGAATCGCGAACCGTCATGATCGACCAGGGTCCGAAAGGGGGCCCACCCGACCCTCTGACCATCGTATAGAGCGCCGGAAGGAACTTCAGGCTTCCGGCTGGGAGGCTCGGGAAGAAGGGGGCCTAGACCGCCCCAGTTTAAGCCGCAAAGTCATTTGAGGACCTTCGTCGCTTTTCCCGCCCCTTGCGCGAGGCCGCTGACCCTCTGTCCGAAGAACCTCGACCACGGAGCGCGTCGAGTCCCCCGACCTGGCGAACGCGGCTCCTGCGGCTTTTCCCACCCACTCGCCTCGCGTGGATCTGCCTCGCGGTGATCGGAGCTTCCGGGAGCCTGTTCCTCCTCGGGCTGGGAGCCGATTCCCTCATCGCCTTGCCGATCGTGGCGGCCCTGACCGATCTCGGATTCCAACGACTCCGGTATCCGTCGATCCGCACCCCGGATTCGGCCCTCGCCACGGGCCTCTTTATCGCCCTCCTCGTCCCGCCGAGCGTATCGCTCCTGAGCGCCGGAGTGGTCACCTTTGCCGCGATCGGGATCAAGCACGTTCTCCGATACCAGGGCCGGCCGATCCTGAACCCGGCGGCCTCCGGGGTGGTGGCGGGGGTGTTCCTCTTCGGCCTGGCCCCCGCGTGGTGGGCCGGCGTCGGACCTTACGGCGAGTGGCTCCTCGTCGCTTTGGCGATCGCGCTCATCGCCCGCGCGCCGACCAATTGGCGGCTCCCGGTCACGTTCTTCGCCATTTACGCGCCGTTCTCGGTCGCCATGAAACTCATCGTGGGGGCTTCGCTCGCCCCAAAGCTCCTCGCCCTGGGAGTGGTCGATCCGGCGACCCTTTTCTTCGGTCTCTATCTGGTCGCCGAGCCCCGAACGGCCCCGGCGAATCCCCTCCTTCAGCCGCTGTACGCCGCCTTGGTCGCCTTCGGAGCGGTCTTCCTGCCCTTGGTCATGCCCGGACCCGGCGTCCTCGTCGCCCTCCTGATCGTCAATCTCGGGGCCGTTCTCTTCCGCGTCGCGATGGCCCACCCATCGAAGGCGGTCGAGCCGGTCGAGCACGCCCCGGTTCGACGGGGGTCGCGCCGCCGGCGGCCGAAGCTCGGTCCTTCGCGGCCAGTGGTTCCGCCCACCTGGTCCATCCCCCAGCGGTTCACGGCGGGGATCCTCATCGTGTTCGTGGTGGGGGTCATGGCCGCGGCCACGTACGCCCCAACGGCCACACCGTCGGTCAGCGCCGGAGCCCCGCCCCATCTCCCCGGTTCGGGAGGGGGAGGCGGCACGGCCCCGGGCTCGGGTGGAACGGGAAGCCGGACCGCCGTCTCGTGCGTGAAGGACAACCCGTCGATCGGGAGTTCGACGCTCCAAGCCCTGCACAAGGCGCTGGGTCCTTCGGTGATCCTCTCCTACAACCCTTCATCCGGAACCACCGTGTTCTACGATCCGGTGAACTCCGTGACCATCACGGAGACCGACCTCTACGAGGACTACGGGTTCGCCGAGTTCAACGGCGACGACTTCGCGGTCTCAGGGTGCTCCCCGTAACCTGCATCCTCCGGCAATGTCGCCCCCTCTCGAGCCGGTCTGGAGGCTAACCCGGGTGTGGATTCATTCGGGGGATCCTCCGCCCCGAGCGGCGGGGTAGTTCGTCCACAGGAATTCCTGGCGCGGCCGCTTCACCGAATGGGCCGTCTTCCGGGGACCGGCGATCCGTCGCCATCCCTCGTAGAGCTCGTCCATGAGGTCGCACCGGTACCCGGAGACCGCCACCCGCCCTCGGCAGGACCGCAGCGCCTTGGCGAGCCGTACGTGGTCGGATTCGCTCAACTCGAAGCGGTAGGAGCTCGGGTCCCCTCGGGTGCTCGCGACGTACGGCGGGTCGCAGTAGAGGAGGGTTCCGTCCGAATCGTATCGTCGGATGACCTCGAGCGCCGGACGGTTCTCGATCTGGACGCGCAACAGGCGGTCGGCGATCTCGGGGAGCGTTTGGACGGACCCGAGCCAGCGCGAGACGGCCCCGGCCATCCCCGCCCGACTGGTGGTGCGGCACGTGGCCCACCGGCCCGGGGTGGCCGTCTGGGCGAGGCCGGTCCGGGCTTGACGGGCGCGGACGAAGAACCGGCGCGCCCGCTCCAGCTCCGACAGGCTCCGACTCGGAGGACCGAGGGCCTCGAGGAACTCCTCCCGGGAGAACGGCGTCAGACCGATCGATTGGAGGAGCGAGTCCCGGTCCGACCGGAGGACCCGGAAGAAGTTCACGACCTCGCCGTCGAGGTCGTTGTAGGTCTCGAGGGGGGATGGGGCCCGGTTCAACGGTCCCGCGGCCGAACCGCCGTAGGGTTCGACGTAATGGTGGCACTCGGGAAGGAGCGGGAGCAACCAATTGAGATGGGAGTACTTCCCGCCGTACCAACCGAAGGCCAACCTCCGATGGGCGGTCTCGGAATGCTCCACGCCCGGGGAGCCGAAATGCGCGGAGCCGGCCGGGGCATGGGGCGGCTCGCTGGGGGTTATCGCGGCTCCGGCGCGGGCCCCCTTAACCGGGCGCGCTGGCATCTCGCGGAGGTGTCGAGATAGCGAGGATCCTCTCCCGCTGCGCCGTCGGAGGTCATCCGCTTCGATGGGCTCGGTCCGTGCGCCGTCCTGGGAGACCTCCACAGGCGACGATCCCGGTTCCGAGTATTAAGGGAGAACGTGAACGCCACTTGGAGAGCGATCGCCGGGCCGCTCAGCCGAGCGACCCGGCCCGTTGTAACGACGCCGTAGTTTAAATCGGCTTCCGGGCAATCCTGTCGTTTTATTCGGCCCGCTGTCGTTTAAACCGTGCTAAGGGTTCGCCGTTCCACGCCCTACAATTCGAGCGCCTTATCCCATCTTCGTCGCCCATTCGGACTGAACCCCATCCAGTACGGGAGGGAACGCGGATCCTTCTCTATGTCCTCCTTCGAAGGGATGCGGAAGTACGTCGTCCCAGACAACTCCCCGAACCTCACGAAACTAGGTTGTCCCGCAATAGTATTGGCGTCGAGGAAGACTCCGAACTCAGGACTCTCGGCGAGCTTTCTGCGGACGTCTTCCCTCATCGTTCGGAGGATTCCGAAGAATCCCCCAAGGATTGCAATGGGAATCAGGAGAATCAGGTCCCCAAAGTAAGCAAGTGCCACTATCGACGAAAGGAGAAAGATCGCCAGGTATATTCCGAAGAAGGCCCCGCTAAGTGCGACCGTCAATGGAAACCAGCGTGCACCTACGACCTTTCCCTCCAACCCTAGCTTAGGCTGTTCGAATCGAATCGATTTTCCGAACGGGATCGCGGTCGGACCGATTTGGAGACCTCCGAGATATCCAAGCTCGGTCTCCCTTAAGGCGCGAAGCGATTCCTCGATGAACGCTGCTCGATCTGACGCCTTGGGGACGACCGAAACCCACGCTGATTCGAGAGCCCGATCCTCCTTGTGTATCCACCTAAGAACTTCATCCGAGCCCACGTCGGACCCATTTCTAACGAATGCCTCAATGATACGGTGAGACATCGCGGCCTGAAGAGCCGGCTTGAGCGTAGAGAGCGTCTTCTTTACGACCAAACCAACCGTGTCGAGTAGAGCTTCGGTGTTCGCTTTCGTGACCTTGAGAAGCTCGATTTGATTCGCGAGCTGTTCATTCTGTTTCCGAAGGTCACGAGCTCGCCTTCGTTCCACGACAAATCCGTACCCGAGTCCGAAGGTTGCCGCGCCTAGGCTCAATAAGGCGACTAGGAATTCTTCAGTGATTGCATCCATGCGGTGGAATCGTCCGGAAGGATAATGAGCTGTCCTCAAGAAGGCACGAGCGCCGACTACGGTCCGGGCGTCGGCCCCCAAGAGTTCCTGAGGGTCGAGAGGGTGGCCGAGAAGCTTCGCCCACGTCGAGAGGAACTCTTCGGGCCCAACATCATGGCGGGGATCAACGGGCCGAGGAGGGTCCGTCAGCTACATCGACGCAATGGGGCGGCAGCGCGACAGATCCAAAGGCTCCGTGGGACGGCTGACGGATTACCGCGAACCGCGAGGAAGAGGGCGTAGTGGGTCGAGAAGGGCCCGGAAAGCTCCCCATCTCCCGATCTGCAGGACTAGCGGTACGTCCGGGAGGTATAGGGATCGCTCGCTCACCTCGAAGAACGGTTCGCTCAGGTGAGGCAGGGGGCCCTGATTGACACGAAAAGGCTCTTCACGCGTTCGTCGGGTCTACCGTCAGGCCGCAAGGCTATCCGACAAAAATCGGTCGACCCGCCCCACCCAATGCTACGCTCGGCCATGTGACCAGTCATGGTCCCCCGCAAGGTTTATGTGCTACAGTGCATCATGGGCAAGCATGGGAGACTCGCCCAGAGGAGTAGAAGTGAGAGCTCGTGCTGGTTTGTCGACTTGGAAATATTTCGCCCTTGCAATCGTTGCGACATTAGCGAGCCTCGGCGGAGTGGGGGCATATCTGCATTCATCGGCACCAGCACCCGCGAATCAAACAGCTTGCAACCTCTCGGCTAATGTATCCTCCTCAGGGTGCCGACTGACGGCCTTTAGCAACACAGATACTGCGCCTTGGAATACCCCGTGGGTTAACGAAGATGTGAATGGGTGGGCACCCTGTGGGAACATGGGCGCCGATCATTACAACATGAACACCCCCGATGATAGCACCGGGAAAATCACCGGCTATCAACTCTCTGAGCAGGATTACGACGTGTACTGCAGTGTCGGGACCACGGAACGGCAAATGCTCGCCGGCTTCCATGGCGGCTCCTACTCTGCATTCGGAACTTCGGAATCAGTGACCGCGAATTTCAAATTCTATCTCTTCAACGGTATGCTGGCAGAAAAGGCAGGGAGCTGCCCGCTGAGTTCGAACACTTACGGGCACTACGAGATCGACCTCGGAGTTGCTGTTTGGGATAACACTGCGATGGCTGGCCTGCAGACGAATTCTGCCCTCGGAAATTCGGACAATACCAACAAGTACACCTGCGGGGGGCTTACCGTTGGCTACAGCGGAGTCTTGGCGGAAGCCACTTACGGAGGGGTATCGACCTACAGCGTAACAGTGACAATCTCAGGCTATAGTGTGGGAGATACCCTAATACCCAGGGCTACAGCCACAATGCTAACGGGTGCCTCTCTAGACATGAGTTCAGACTACGAAGCGTACGGTTGCCTGGACTACACGACGAACGACGCTTCAGGGTGCGGGAACGGGGCCTACTCGACGGGTCCGATCGTCCTTGAAAGCATCGTGTCGAGCTAGCGAGGACTGTTTCGGAATTCCAGCGTTCCCGAGGGGTTCATTCCGGTGGAACCGGAGTGGGCCCTTCAACAATTTATGGTCGATGGGGGAAATCGGATCATCTCGGCAGTGGGGCTATCGCGGGAACATCGCGCTCTGTCGTTAGCTTCTTGCGGAATCTAACGACGAACCTATTTCCCCCCATCAGGCATCAAATGGCCACTTGTTATCGAGATTGCAGGGACAGCTTCGTGACAGGGGTCGCTCCCTCCCGAGTCGCGCCCGCACCTACCCACTAGGTTTCGCTTTGCGGTGGCGCTGAGTGGGGGGTCCCCGCACCCAACTCGAAGCCCCATGACCTTCGCAGAGGATTCGACGGTTCAACCGTCTCAATAGGTAAAGGCCTATCTACCTTTTATGAGTCCCGTACCAGTGAGGCCAACAGCGCCGTCACGATCTCATTCCGTGGCGATCAACTGAGGGAACCATGCTTGAAGCCGTGAAGGTCGACAAATGGTACCACGGCGGATCAGGTCCCGCTCTTTCGGGGTTGACCTTGTCCATCTCCCGCGGTGAGATCCTTTCGTTGGTCGGGTTGAACGGTGCTGGGAAGACAACGAGCATTCGCATCATGACCGGAGTCATACTACCGACGCGGGGGTCGATAGTTATCGATGGATACAGCATGGCTGAGGCGAAGCGATCCGCCTCGAGACTTGTGGGGTGGGTGCCGGAGACCCCCAACCATGATTCTGGACTATCTCTTCAGCGCATTTTGGACTTTTACTGTCGAATGACCACGGAAATCCCATCTGTCGACCGTACCGAATTGCTCGAGCAATGGGGATTGGGGTCGATGCGGAACCGGAAATTCGGGACACTGTCATTGGGAGAGCGAAAACGATTCGCTCTTGCCGTGGCCGGAATCCACTCGCCATCCTACTACTTGCTCGACGAAGTCTTGAATGGACTGGATCCAGAAGGGGTCTCTGAGGTCCGGAAATGGATGCTCGAAAAACGAGGGAGCGAGTGTGGTTTTCTGCTCTCCTCGCATCAGTTGCGCGAAGTTCAATCATTGTCAGATAGGATCGCGTTCCTACACGCTGGACGTCTGCTCACAGTCATAGAACCCAGTCAGATTCCGCCTGCTTCGACGACGCGCATCAGGCTGTTGTTCGCGCCGACCGATGATAGGGCGGTAGAATTGCTTTCCCGTTTTGGAACGGTGGAGCAATCTCCTGGCGGAGCATACCTTACGGGTAAGAACATCAGCTCTGGAGAAGTGAATCGCGCGCTCTTCGAAGGCGGGTACGAGGTTTCGAGAATCGAACCTACGGAACCGGATTTGGAGCCCTTCTTTCTCGACTTGGTTCGGAAGGCGAAATGACCGCAGTCTTGACCACGCTGATACATTTCCTTCGGCGTTCTTCGATTATCGGGCTCGGGCTGCTTGTGGTGATTGTGCTGGGCATCCTGTCCCTTAACTCATCCCCTGTTCCACCGTTTCTGATTGCTCCAAGCTTTTCGGTCTCGGCAACATATGACGGTCACTATGATTTCTATGCAATCGCACATTCCCTGGACGGACAACCCGTAGGGGGCGCCCGATTCTCGGTATCACTTTCCGGCCCGAACTCCACGGGCCCCCCGGGGCCCAAGAGACTGCGACAACTGGGGGGAATGGCACTGCGGAGGTTCTGGTCTTTCAACCAGATCAACTTTGCTCCGCCACATTTACTATGAATTATCCCGGTGTGACGAATTCTGTCCAGATCACGCTTAGGCCAATTCAGCCGGGCATTTTAGTGCCCGAGTTCGGAGTCTTTTCGATAATCCATCAAGGGACCCTGGCTGACTCACCGGTTATATTGGCCTCGCTCCCCGGATCCGAAAACAAGTCGTTCGGGAGGTTCGCCGTAGCTTGGCAGGTCAACGAGTCCAGTCCAACAGGGAGTGTCGTCGAGCCCAATGTGAGCGGTACCCTCGGCTACCTCTCCCAGGAATCCGAGATACTTAGGATTCCCAAGCCGCCCGGATCGAACCCTGCGGACTCAGTTGCTCTCCGTATTCTGAACGAGTCAGGGGGAATAGTGTGGTCCGAGTCCTTTCAGCTTGGTGGAGTTACGACCCAACCGAGCGACCCCACCCCGGCTGGTGGAGCCCTGATCTCATGGTTGCAAGAGGCTGCGATAGTCGTGCCTATTTTCGCAGTGTTGGTGGGATATGTGGTCTTCGGACGCGATCGAATTTCGGGAACGATTGAACCCATAATTGCCTTACCACTCGCCCGACGTGAGATTGTCATATCGCGATTCGTTTCCGCCACCACGATCCTTGTAATGGTGGTACTTCCCTCGACCCTCATTTTCGATCTGGCGATGACCCACATGTACTCCATCATGATCCCTCCGTTAGTCTCGTTGGGGATCGGGGGCTCCCTGCTAGCCGAAGGATTATCGATGGTCGGCATCACATTTCTCATTTCGCAAGCCTCTCGATCGCACCTTGCGGCGATTGGGGCTGGATCCGGTATGGTGATTCTCGGTGCGGTGCTCTGGCAACCGATTGGACAGTTCTTGCTTAACAGGCTCAATTATTCAGGAGTGTTCGCCACAGGTCCCCAAACGCAAGGGAATCTCGACTTGTTCAATCCAATCGGTGTGGCATATAATCCGGTAGATTGGGCCCTGGGTTGGTTGAACCCGACCGGTAGCCAGATAGTTCCCGCGCCGGCGAGCATGTTCCTCGGCGCGCTTGCGGTAGTTCTTTGGATTCTGGTTCCGATGCTGGGGGCGTATTTGCTCTTTGTAAGAAGGGATTAGACCTATACTTCTCACCCTCTCGGCAATTACGAGATGCCTTCCGCGCTATCAAGCGGCAGATGACACTCCAGGGCCACGGGTCCATGGTCGGGGGCACGGTGAACGACATGCCCCTCCCCACCAGACTGGGGGGAGGGCTGATGGGGTGGTTCTCCCCATCTCCCTTCGACTGGTCCAATCTGGCGACCAATTACGTTGGCGCCCGGAACTAGTTTTTAAAACCGTCCCGCCTTTACGGGAAGGGGGGTTGCTACCTAGCGGTAGGTGTGAGCCGATGGCGGGTGGCATCCGCGACCCCGGATGATGCAAGTGCCCTCTCCAAGCTCGAATCCAGAGTGTGGGGGATCACCGACTCAAAGTACTGCTTCTGGACCTGGGTTATTGCGATACGCAACCAAGTGGTCCTCAAAGCCGTCGAGAATGGCCGCATAGTCGGTGGAGCGATGATTAGTCGGAGAGCCAACCACGACGGGTATTATCTCGACCTGATCATCGTCGACCCGGATCATCGCAATTTGGGAATCGGAAACGCGCTAATGAAGGCGGCCCTCGCAGCGGCTGATGGCTCGGAAGTGGCCGCCTTGGTCTCCACCGACAACGCAGCTTCCCTGAGCCTTCTGGAGCGCTTTGGATTTGGCGTCACTCGAGAGGAAGGGGCAGTGTTCGGGGGACCTCTCAATTATCTCGAAGTCTCTCGAATAGTCTCCGACACGATTACGACGAAGACTACCCCACTTATGCCGAGTCCCTTCCGTAGAAACCATGAAGATGGTCCACTGGAGCTGGCGGAGGTCCTAAAGCGGGACGGAGACCTCCCACTCGCTCGGTCAGGTGCAGTTCGCCAACAAGGTGGTGACGTACGGCCTGGCCGGAGGACCTTACCGCGGGCTAATGCCTTCTACCCGAGCGCGTTGCCCAAGCGCGAGGTCCCGTGGCAACGAAAGGGCCAGATAACTCGAAATTATCAGGAGCCGACCTCGGCCAAAACTTTGGCCTTGCTGGACGGGAGCGCGAGCTTGGATTCCTCGCCGAAGAAGCGGCCCGGTGCGAAGACAGTCGGCAAGGCCGGGTCGTACTCTTGTTCGGTGAGGCAGGGGTCGGCAAATCGTCGCTCCTCGACGGTTTCGCGGGTCGCCTCAAAGAGGGCCGCAGAGACCTAAACCAGCTCATTTTCCGCGCAGACTGCGAACGGACTCAACAGTCTCCTTACTTCCCGATAGTCAAGGCTCTAGTCCGATTCACGACTTCCGACGATCCCGCCGCTAGGCGCTTTCGCTTACAAACTCTTCTCAGAGAATCGTTCGGAGAGATCGTTTCAATGGTCCCCGGCCTGCGGGAGGCCGCGGGCACCGCGGCCCGAGCAATCGACACCCGGGACCGGGACTACCTACCGACGTTCACCAATTACGAGGGAAGAACCCTCCTCGCGTTCGCCAAGTTCCTCACGGCTCTTTGCGAGGGAAGAACGGTGGTCCTAGTCGTTGACGACTTGCAATGGGCAGACGCCGAAACGGTCGGCTTGTTGCATTACTTGACCGAACTCTTAGGGTTCGCTAGGAAATAAAGGGTCTAATACTGCCTCCCTCGCCTACCCCTTGTGCGCGTCTCCCCCCTTCGGAGGAAACTAGCACCTTTACTGTCCAAGCTCAACGAACGTCAGCGACGACTGGTACTCGCCTCCGAGGCTCGTCGAGCTCGGTTGGGGCGGTATCGCCCAGGTCCACCGGGCCATCGGCGTTTCCCGCCGAGCAATCGCCCATGGTCTGCAAGAGCTCGATCACCCCGAACCTGGGGACCACATCCGTCGCCCCGGGGCCGGTCGAAAGCGCACCGTCACCAAGGACCCCACCCTCCGAAGCGATCTGGTCGCCCTCGTCGAGCCCGCGACCCGGGGCGATCCCGAGTCCCCGCTTCGTTGGACCTCCAAGAGTCTCCGCCACCTGAACAGCGAACTCCGACGTCGGGGACATCGGGTGAGCACTTGGCTCGTCGGCGAGCTCTTGGCCGACCTGGGCTACAGCCTCCAGGGGAACCGGAAGACGAAGGAGGGGAGTCGTCACCCGGACCGGGACGCCCAGTTCGAGCACATCAATGCCCGAGCGCTCGCTCAGCAACGCTCGGGCCAGCCGGTCATCTCGGTGGACACGAAGAAGAAGGAGCTCGTTGGGGAGTTCAAGAACGCCGGGAAGGAGTGGCTGCCCCAAGGCCATCCGACGAAGGTCCGGGTCCACGACTTCCTCATCCCGGAGAACGGGAAGGCGATCCCGTACGGGGTCTACGACCTCACCCGGAACGACGGGTGGGTCAGCGTGGGGATTGACCACGATACGGCGAGCTTCGCGGTGCGGACCATCGGGCGCTGGTGGACGAAGATGGGGAAGGCCGCCTATCCGAAGGCGACCTCACTGATGATCACGGCCGACTCGGGAGGGAGCAACAGCGCCCGCTCCCGCCTATGGAAGTGGGAGCTGCAGCGCTTCGCCGATCGATCCGGTCTCGAGATCTACGTCTGCCACTTCCCTCCGGGGACGAGCAAGTGGAACAAGATCGAGCATCGGCTGTTCTCGTTCATAACCCAGAACTGGCGGGGACAACCCCTCGTGAGCCTGGCGGCAATTGTGAGCCTGATAGGAAGGACACGGACCCAGACGGGTCTGCGGGTGCGGGCGGAACTGGATCGAGGCAAGTATCCTGACGGACGAGAGATTACCGATGCTCAGATGGCAAAGTTACTGTTGAAGCTCGACCCGTTCCATGGGGACTGGAACTACACAATTAGGCCGCGCTCGCGCATGGAAGATTGACCCCGTTATTCTCTAGCGGGCCCTTAGATCATACCAGTTTACTCATCGTCTGCGCCGTGCGAGTGGAAGCTCTAGCGGCCGCGGACCCTGACTCCGCGGTTGCGAGTTTCGTTGACTCTATGGTAAGCGCCCGACCGGCAGGGAAGCTCGAAGTCCGAAGGTTGAATCGTGGGGATCTCCCCGGTGCGGTCCGATTCCTCGTTGGCGAACACCGTCTTCCCGAGAGTGACTTGGATCTGCTCTACAAAGAGACCGAAGGGAATCCGTTCTTCATTCGAGAACTCCTATTCCTGTTGCTCGAACGGGGTGAACTCGTCAGAAGGGAGGGCCTCGTGGTTCCTTCAGAACCTTTGAAATCAGGCGAAATCCCCGACTCGGTCCGAGGCACGATTCGGGCTCGCGTTCGACGCCTGTCCTTGCCGCTCCGACGGACCCTCGACGCGGCTTCGGTGGTCGGGCTCGTCTTTGACTCGGACCTCCTGGCAGCGACCATTGAGCAACGCCAAATCGAGATTCTGGAAGAGCTCCGCGACTTGGAAACGGTTCACTCGATGGTGGTCCGATTGAACGGGCTCCATCGCTTCTACCACATCAAAATTCAGGAGACCGTGTACGACGAGCCTGCCCGCAAATCTGCGACGCCTGTACCATAGTGCCGTGGCAAGCGCCCTAGCCAATCGGAAAGGTGTTGAAGCCGAGGAAAGCGCCGCCGACCACTATCTGCGTGCTGGCGACATTGCGAGGGCTCTCCAATTATTCGGCAAGACCGCGAGTGAGCTAATCCAGACCGAAAATTGGAGGAGCGCGAAGCAGGTCGTTGACCGGCTTTTCAGTATCGAGCTCGGACGCAATGAGTCGCTCCCCAACCGCGAGCAGGCCTCGTGGTACTACCTGCGCGGGCAGGCGCAGTACCATACCGGCAACTATCGGGAGGCTCTTGCCGACGCCGAGAATTGTCTCAGGAGTGAGTCGCCCACAGGTCGTCACCACATCGCCGCCCACCATCTCGCCGGCCGGGCCGCATATTTCCTGGGGAACAAAACCACCTGCCTCCGGGAGTACGGAGTGAGCTTGAGTCGCGCAGAGGCGGAAGGCGAATGGGAGCTCGTTTTCCGCATCCACCTCTCGATGGCCGCTGCCTGTGATCTCTTCGGAGATTACGTGGGAATGGAGGACCATTACGGTAGGGCCTCCGAGCTGGCACGAGAGAGGGGGGATCCCAGGGCATGTGCCGACGTCCTGATGAAGTATGGAATGATCGTCATGGATGAGCCCTCCAAAGTCATCCCCCGGGTCTTGGAGGCGCTTCGACTCTATGAGTCGATAGGGGATCCTCGCGGTATCGCGACAGCCGAGCACAATCTCGCTAACGAATACTTCTACCTACGCGACCTCGACGTCGCCGAGGCACACTACCGTCGTGCGTTATCGACGTTGGAGGAGACGGGGAGTGCAGAACGGTGCTATCCACTCAACAACTTGGGAATGGTCTACCAGGTCAAGGGTAACCTACAGGAGTCGGAACGGGTCCTCAACCGGGCTCTTGACTGCCACCTGACGGAATACCATCGGTTGTTCATTCTGAACAATCTTGCTAACACACGTCGTCTGGAGGGGTCCGCGGCGGAAAGTGTTCGAATCCTCCTCGGAATTCTGCCCGCAGTCGAGCGCGATAGGGACCCGGTGACGCCAGAGACGACGTACTATAACCTCGGTATGGCCTACTTGGCGCTGGGGGAGTTCAAAGAGGCCGTCTCATGGCTTGAAAGGAGTTTCTCTCAGCGAACCAAGAGCAATGCGGACTTGAACCGTGGGAAGCGATGGAACGCCTTGGGGCGGGCTTACTCGGGTCTGGGCGATCAAACTCGTTCCGATCTCTGCAAAGCCAAGGCCACAGAACTGCTCCAATCGACGGTCCCCGACTTGTGGTACTACCCGGGACATCGACTGGGAGGTCGCCGACTTGGCCTTCTACGAGTGAGACAGGCCAGCGCGAGGCTACTTTGGAGATGCAAGCTCTGGGGGTGCATGATCCGGTGACAAACTTCGCAGGCCGTCGACTAGCGGAGGCCCTTCCTTTGCGAACGACGGGTGCTCTCGAACCGGTCGGAGACGATGGATACTAGGGCGGAACTGTCTCGTGAGCAACGATCTTCTCTCGAAATTGACGGCCAGGGAGCGATTAAGTTCGTCGGCTGAAATTGAATCGGAAGGGGTCGCGACAAGATATGAGGTGAACCCTTCGGGCCAGCTGTACGTGAAGACGCTCTCGTCCGTCACGAAGATGGACCGAAACCCGCTCTGTCTTAGAGATGAGACGATCAATTGGTTCAGTTCCCGGTGGTACCAAGACGGATAGAGGTATGTTCCAAGGAATCCACCGCCCCTGAGAGACCGTGCGACGCTCGGATAGAGATCCAGCACCCAGCGGTCCTCGGGCCGGACCAGGTCGATGAGGTCGTCGATGACGGCATCATATCCGCCTTCGGCGACTAACCTGGATTTTCGCGCCCCACTTGACCACTGAGGTTCTCGGTCTCAGGTTCAGGTAGTGCCTCCCTGGCTACCTCGACGGGAACGATCCGCCGAACGAATGTGGCTGCCACCCGCCAGGCCGTTGAAGCCTCCCCTCGCTCGCCGGGCTCGCAGTGCACCGAAATCGTCCGAGCGTTGATCCGCGTCACGGTGCCCCGGTGCCTGATCCCGTTCCGGTCCTCGAACTCCACCCAGTCCCCCATCCGTATCGTCGCCAAGTGCTGGGCTTCTCGTGCGCGAACCTCGTCCCATACTACCTCGCGGAGCACTCGGAACTCCTCGGCCGAGAGCCCACGTAGCATCTCTCGCCACCCCTCGCGGTTCATGATCCCACCGACCCTCACGCCGCCCGCAGCTTGAGGTCCCCGGTCACTTCGATCCTCAAGCGCCGGTTCCCAAGCCACGGGACCGCCGGACGGTCCCGCACGACCCTCGTGTCCAGTAGAACGGGCGCGCGGCTGAACCGTCGAACCTTCACCACGATCTCGTCTTCCCTCACCGCGACCTTCCCCGGACGGTCCAAGAACCTCTCCCAGATCGTTCGCGCCGTCGCCACCTCGTACCCCTTCAGTTGCGACGACAGCCATCGATACGCCGCGCTTGCGGCCACGCTCAGCACCACGTCCAGGTCGACCTTCACCCGCACCGAACTCGAGAGCGCGTCGACGTGGAAGAAGTGCACCTGCTCTCCGAGCGAGTTCTCGATCAACGTTCGTCGGGCATACCGGGTCAGCAGCGCCGCCGGACCCCTCCGAGTGTCGTTCGTGAGGAGCAGGGTCGGTTCCTCCCGCCCCAAGTTCCGCGCCGCCACCTGTCGGATCCGTCCGGGATACCCATCGATCTCGATCCGCTCGTCC
Source organism: uncultured Thermoplasmata archaeon (assembly GCA_963696985.1). Lineage (GTDB taxonomy): Archaea > Thermoplasmatota > Thermoplasmata > Lutacidiplasmatales > UBA184 > Lutacidiplasma. Next base: position 914,040 of record CAVOMG010000001.1, read on the forward strand.
ACTACGATGGGATGACGATACGCCCGATCCTCGATCTCCAACTCGACCGATTTCCACCGGTCCTCGGGGAGGGAGCGGATTCGCTCCACCTCCCGCGAGCGGCGCTCCCTCAACGTCAGGAACTTGATCCCTTGGCGATCCAACTGCGCCAGACCCGCGTGGGTCGTCATGTGGGCGTCGAAGACGAGCTCCTCCGGGAGCGCTCCGTCCACTTCCTTCCAGTAGTCGACGAACCGAACGACCTCGTCGGCCTTCTCCTCCTTCAGCAGGTTCGCCCGAGCGTAGACCATCTCCCGGCCCTCCCACTCCTGGGCGAACGCCGACACCACCGCCGGGACCGATTGGCTTCGTCGCGGAACGTAGTCCTTCTCGAGCCGGGAGACCGCCGGATCGCCGTAGTGTCGGATCGTGTGGAAGTCGAGGTTGAACGAGCGAGTTGGATACGCCCCGGCCGCCTTCCGAGCCCGAGCCAAGCCCCGCAACAGCGCTCGGTGGGGGCGGTCCCCCACCCGATACGAGTAGTCGGAGAGGGCGGTGGTCTTCGGCAGGACGTTGAGTCCCGCGAACCACCCCAGTCCTTCGTCGTCAGCAATCGGCATCACGTGGTTGTGCCTCGGTCGACCGAGCAGCTTGAGGGCGAGCAGCGAACGGAGATACGCCGGGGCCGGGATCATCGCGGACCCCGGGTAGTGGGCTCGCCAAACCAGCTTCTCGAAGCCGACCTCCTCGAGGAACGGCGCAAAGAGGAAGAGGAGTGGGGTGCGGCACTCGACCTCGACGCCGGAACGGAGAAGGAGTTGGCCCGCGTCGGAGACCGGGGGCGCGAGCAGTGGGGGCCGCCCCCGCTGCTCGGCGGTGCGACGAGGCAGTCGACCGACCCCGGCCTCCCGAAGGAGGAGCCAGACGGTATGGAAGCTGACCGGGCGGCCCTCCGAGCGCAGTCGCTCGGCGATGTCGATCACACTGAGGCTCTCTTCGTGACGGAGGCGAAGAACCGCCTCCCGGAGCGGCTCGGCGACGGGGCGGTCCTTGCGACCGTGGGGAATGTCCCGGAAGAACGGAGGAAGCTGGTCCCGCCGGAACTGGGAGGCCAGGACCTCGAGGGAGTGGGCCGAGTAGTGGAACCGTCGGGCTGCCTCGGCGGCGGAACGCCCCTCGAGGAAGTAGGCGCGGAGGGCCTCGTAGCGGCGCTGGAGGGGGTGACCGGGCTCGCGGAAGAAGTCTCGAGGGTCGCGCACATAGGCTCATGCATATCTCAACAATAAAGCATTCGGTTGGACGGGTCGGACGGAGGGAGGCCGCGGGAAAGAACGCGGCAACCTCGAGAAGGCGAGGTCTGTGCTCGACGGGAGAGCTCGGGGATCGTGGGTCGGGCCGGGGGGCTTATTGTTGTGCGGGCCTGAACCCGACGGGCCCCGAGAGCCGGAATTATCGACGAAGGCTACAGCACTGAGGGGGCGGAATCCTCAGCTGTTACTTCGGCGCGAAAATCCAGGCTAAGCCCAGGAATTCTCGGACATCGACACATCGTACGGTCACCCTGGGATCGTCCTTGATCTCGCCCTGGCTTGCATCGTAGTTTCGAATCACGAATTCGGTCACCGAGGGATCGTAGTCCACCACGTCGACGAACTCGACGGTCGGATGTTTGAGGACTTCACGCGCCGTGTACAGACTCCCTCCGCCGAGAATCATCACCCGGCGCGGGGCTTCCATGGAGAGGAGGGGGATATGGGTCACGAGCTCGTTGTAAGCATAGCCCTCCTTCTCGCTGTGCATCAGCTCGCTGATCTCCGTTTCGTCGGAGGCTCTCGTCCAACCTTTCCAGCCGATTATGAAAGAGGGTCTTTCCGAGGCAGTCGAGGTCCGCGACTACAATGTCGGCACGGCTAGATCGAATACGGCTTCGTTCCACACCCCGAAACTGGTGCCTTGCCCCGTCGTGAAGACGGATGGTGTACCATCG
>CAVOMG010000002.1:0-236110 GCA_963696985.1 uncultured Thermoplasmata archaeon
ATCCGTCTTCACGACGGGGCAAGGCACCAGTTTCGGGGTGTGGAACGAAGCCGTATTCGATCTAGCCGTGCCGACATTGTAGTCGCGGACCTCGACTGCCTCGGAAAGACCCTCTTTCATAATCGGCTGGAAAGGTTGGACGAGAGCTCCGACGAAACGGAGATCAGCGAGCTGATGCACAGCGAGAAGGAGGGCTATGCTTACAACGAGCTCGTGACCCATATCCCCCTCCTCTCCATGGAAGCCCCGCGCCGGGTGATGATTCTCGGCGGAGGGAGTCTGTACACGGCGCGTGAAGTCCTCAAACATCCGACCGTCGAGTTCGTCGACGTGGTGGACTACGATTCCTCGGTGACCGAATTCGTGATTCGAAACTACGATGCAAGCCAGGGCGAGATCAAGGACAATCCCAGGGTGACCGTACGATGTGTCGATGTCCGAGAATTCCTGGGCTTAGCCTGGATTTTCGCGCCGAAGTAACAGCTGAGGATTCCGCCCCCTCAGTGCTGTAGCCTTCGTCGATAATTCCGGCTCTCGGGGCCCGTCGGGTTCAGGCCCGCACAACAATAAGCCCCCCGGCCCGACCCACGATCCCCGACTCTCCCGTCGAGCACAGACCTCGCCTTCTCGAGGTTGCCGCGTTCTTTCCCGCGGCCTCCCTCCGTCCGACCCGTCCAACCGAATGCTTTATTGTTGAGATATGCATGAGCCTATGTGCGCGACCCTCGAGACTTCTTCCGCGAGCCCGGTCACCCCCTCCAGCGCCGCTACGAGGCCCTCCGCGCCTACTTCCTCGAGGGGCGTTCCGCCGCCGAGGCAGCCCGACGGTTCCACTACTCGGCCCACTCCCTCGAGGTCCTGGCCTCCCAGTTCCGGCGGGACCAGCTTCCTCCGTTCTTCCGGGACATTCCCCACGGTCGCAAGGACCGCCCCGTCGCCGAGCCGCTCCGGGAGGCGGTTCTTCGCCTCCGTCACGAAGAGAGCCTCAGTGTGATCGACATCGCCGAGCGACTGCGCTCGGAGGGCCGCCCGGTCAGCTTCCATACCGTCTGGCTCCTCCTTCGGGAGGCCGGGGTCGGTCGACTGCCTCGTCGCACCGCCGAGCAGCGGGGGCGGCCCCCACTGCTCGCGCCCCCGGTCTCCGACGCGGGCCAACTCCTTCTCCGTTCCGGCGTCGAGGTCGAGTGCCGCACCCCACTCCTCTTCCTCTTTGCGCCGTTCCTCGAGGAGGTCGGCTTCGAGAAGCTGGTTTGGCGAGCCCACTACCCGGGGTCCGCGATGATCCCGGCCCCGGCGTATCTCCGTTCGCTGCTCGCCCTCAAGCTGCTCGGTCGACCGAGGCACAACCACGTGATGCCGATTGCTGACGACGAAGGACTGGGGTGGTTCGCGGGACTCAACGTCCTGCCGAAGACCACCGCCCTCTCCGACTACTCGTATCGGGTGGGGGACCGCCCCCACCGAGCGCTGTTGCGGGGCTTGGCTCGGGCTCGGAAAGCGGCCGGGGCGTATCCAACTCGCTCGTTCAACCTCGACTTCCACACGATCCGACACTACGGCGATCCGGCGGTCTCCCGGCTCGAGAAGGACTACGTTCCGCGACGAAGCCAATCGGTCCCGGCGGTGGTGTCGGCGTTCGCCCAGGAGTGGGAGGGCCGGGAGATGGTCTACGCTCGGGCGAACCTGCTGAAGGAGGAGAAGGCCGACGAGGTCGTTCGGTTCGTCGACTACTGGAAGGAAGTGGACGGAGCGCTCCCGGAGGAGCTCGTCTTCGACGCCCACATGACGACCCACGCGGGTCTGGCGCAGTTGGATCGCCAAGGGATCAAGTTCCTGACGTTGAGGGAGCGCCGCTCGCGGGAGGTGGAGCGAATCCGCTCCCTCCCCGAGGACCGGTGGAAATCGGTCGAGTTGGAGATCGAGGATCGGGCGTATCGTCATCCCATCGTAGTGGACGAGCGGATCGAGATCGATGGGTATCCCGGACGGATCCGACAGGTGGCGGCGCGGAACTTGGGGCGGGAGGAACCGACCCTGCTCCTCACGAACGACACTCGGAGGGGTCCGGCGGCGCTGCTGACCCGGTATGCCCGACGAACGTTGATCGAGAACTCGCTCGGAGAGCAGGTGCACTTCTTCCACGTCGACGCGCTCTCGAGTTCGGTGCGGGTGAAGGTCGACCTGGACGTGGTGCTGAGCGTGGCCGCAAGCGCGGCGTATCGATGGCTGTCGTCGCAACTGAAGGGGTACGAGGTGGCGACGGCGCGAACGATCTGGGAGAGGTTCTTGGACCGTCCGGGGAAGGTCGCGGTGAGGGAAGACGAGATCGTGGTGAAGGTTCGACGGTTCAGCCGCGCGCCCGTTCTACTGGACACGAGGGTCGTGCGGGACCGTCCGGCGGTCCCGTGGCTTGGGAACCGGCGCTTGAGGATCGAAGTGACCGGGGACCTCAAGCTGCGGGCGGCGTGAGGGTCGGTGGGATCATGAACCGCGAGGGGTGGCGAGAGATGCTACGTGGGCTCTCGGCCGAGGAGTTCCGAGTGCTCCGCGAGGTAGTATGGGACGAGGTTCGCGCACGAGAAGCCCAGCACTTGGCGACGATACGGATGGGGGACTGGGTGGAGTTCGAGGACCGGAACGGGATCAGGCACCGGGGCACCGTGACGCGGATCAACGCTCGGACGATTTCGGTGCACTGCGAGCCCGGCGAGCGAGGGGAGGCTTCAACGGCCTGGCGGGTGGCAGCCACATTCGTTCGGCGGATCGTTCCCGTCGAGGTAGCCAGGGAGGCACTACCTGAACCTGAGACCGAGAACCTCAGTGGTCAAGTGGGGCGCGAAAATCCAGGTTAGTCGCCGAAGGCGGATATGATGCCGTCATCGACGACCTCATCGACCTGGTCCGGCCCGAGGACCGCTGGGTGCTGGATCTCTATCCGAGCGTCGCACGGTCTCTCAGGGGCGGTGGATTCCTTGGAACATACCTCTATCCGTCTTGGTACCACCGGGAACTGAACCAATTGATCGTCTCATCTCTAAGACAGAGCGGGTTTCGGTCCATCTTCGTGACGGACGAGAGCGTCTTCACGTACAGCTGGCCCGAAGGGTTCACCTCATATCTTGTCGCGACCCCTTCCGATTCAATTTCAGCCGACGAACTTAATCGCTCCCTGGCCGTCAATTTCGAGAGAAGATCGTTGCTCACGAGACAGTTCCGCCCTAGTATCCATCGTCTCCGACCGGTTCGAGAGCACCCGTCGTTCGCAAAGGAAGGGCCTCCGCTAGTCGACGGCCTGCGAAGTTTGTCACCGGATCATGCACCCCCAGAGCTTGCATCTCCAAAGTAGCCTCGCGCTGGCCTGTCTCACTCGTAGAAGGCCAAGTCGGCGACCTCCCAGTCGATGTCCCGGGTAGTACCACAAGTCGGGGACCGTCGATTGGAGCAGTTCTGTGGCCTTGGCTTTGCAGAGATCGGAACGAGTTTGATCGCCCAGACCCGAGTAAGCCCGCCCCAAGGCGTTCCATCGCTTCCCACGGTTCAAGTCCGCATTGCTCTTGGTTCGCTGAGAGAAACTCCTTTCAAGCCATGAGACGGCCTCTTTGAACTCCCCCAGCGCCAAGTAGGCCATACCGAGGTTATAGTACGTCGTCTCTGGCGTCACCGGGTCCCTATCGCGCTCGACTGCGGGCAGAATTCCGAGGAGGATTCGAACACTTTCCGCCGCGGACCCCTCCAGACGACGTGTGTTAGCAAGATTGTTCAGAATGAACAACCGATGGTATTCCGTCAGGTGGCAGTCAAGAGCCCGGTTGAGGACCCGTTCCGACTCCTGTAGGTTACCCTTGACCTGGTAGACCATTCCCAAGTTGTTGAGTGGATAGCACCGTTCTGCACTCCCCGTCTCCTCCAACGTCGATAACGCACGACGGTAGTGTGCCTCGGCGACGTCGAGGTCGCGTAGGTAGAAGTATTCGTTAGCGAGATTGTGCTCGGCTGTCGCGATACCGCGAGGATCCCCTATCGACTCATAGAGTCGAAGCGCCTCCAAGACCCGGGGGATGACTTTGGAGGGCTCATCCATGACGATCATTCCATACTTCATCAGGACGTCGGCACATGCCCTGGGATCCCCCTCTCTCGTGCCAGCTCGGAGGCCCTACCGTAATGGTCCTCCATTCCCACGTAATCTCCGAAGAGATCACAGGCAGCGGCCATCGAGAGGTGGATGCGGAAAACGAGCTCCCATTCGCCTTCCGCCTCTGCGCGACTCAAGCTCACTCCGTACTCCCGGAGGCAGGTGGTTTTGTTCCCCAGGAAATATGCGGCCCGGCCGGCGAGATGGTGGGCGGCGATGTGGTGACGACCTGTGGGCGACTCACTCCTGAGACAATTCTCGGCGTCGGCAAGAGCCTCCCGATAGTTGCCGGTATGGTACTGCGCCTGCCCGCGCAGGTAGTACCACGAGGCCTGCTCGCGGTTGGGGAGCGACTCATTGCGTCCGAGCTCGATACTGAAAAGCCGGTCAACGACCTGCTTCGCGCTCCTCCAATTTTCGGTCTGGATTAGCTCACTCGCGGTCTTGCCGAATAATTGGAGAGCCCTCGCAATGTCGCCAGCACGCAGATAGTGGTCGGCGGCGCTTTCCTCGGCTTCAACACCTTTCCGATTGGCTAGGGCGCTTGCCACGGCACTATGGTACAGGCGTCGCAGATTTGCGGGCAGCTCGTCGTACACGGTCTCCTGAATTTTGATGTGGTAGAAGCGATGGAGCCCGTTCAATCGGACCACCATCGAGTGAACCGTTTCCAAGTCGCGGAGCTCTTCCAGAATCTCGATTTGGCGTTGCTCAATGGTCGCTGCCAGGAGGTCCGAGTCAAAGACGAGCCCGACCACCGAAGCCGCGTCGAGGGTCCGTCGGAGCGGCAAGGACAGGCGTCGAACGCGAGCCCGAATCGTGCCTCGGACCGAGTCGGGGATTTCGCCTGATTTCAAAGGTTCTGAAGGAACCACGAGGCCCTCCCTTCTGACGAGTTCACCCCGTTCGAGCAACAGGAATAGGAGTTCTCGAATGAAGAACGGATTCCCTTCGGTCTCTTTGTAGAGCAGATCCAAGTCACTCTCGGGAAGACGGTGTTCGCCAACGAGGAATCGGACCGCACCGGGGAGATCCCCACGATTCAACCTTCGGACTTCGAGCTTCCCTGCCGGTCGGGCGCTTACCATAGAGTCAACGAAACTCGCAACCGCGGAGTCAGGGTCCGCGGCCGCTAGAGCTTCCACTCGCACGGCGCAGACGATGAGTAAACTGGTATGATCTAAGGGCCCGCTAGAGAATAACGGGGTCAATCTTCCATGCGCGAGCGCGGCCTAATTGTGTAGTTCCAGTCCCCATGGAACGGGTCGAGCTTCAACAGTAACTTTGCCATCTGAGCATCGGTAATCTCTCGTCCGTCAGGATACTTGCCTCGATCCAGTTCCGCCCGCACCCGCAGACCCGTCTGGGTCCGTGTCCTTCCTATCAGGCTCACAATTGCCGCCAGGCTCACGAGGGGTTGTCCCCGCCAGTTCTGGGTTATGAACGAGAACAGCCGATGCTCGATCTTGTTCCACTTGCTCGTCCCCGGAGGGAAGTGGCAGACGTAGATCTCGAGACCGGATCGATCGGCGAAGCGCTGCAGCTCCCACTTCCATAGGCGGGAGCGGGCGCTGTTGCTCCCTCCCGAGTCGGCCGTGATCATCAGTGAGGTCGCCTTCGGATAGGCGGCCTTCCCCATCTTCGTCCACCAGCGCCCGATGGTCCGCACCGCGAAGCTCGCCGTATCGTGGTCAATCCCCACGCTGACCCACCCGTCGTTCCGGGTGAGGTCGTAGACCCCGTACGGGATCGCCTTCCCGTTCTCCGGGATGAGGAAGTCGTGGACCCGGACCTTCGTCGGATGGCCTTGGGGCAGCCACTCCTTCCCGGCGTTCTTGAACTCCCCAACGAGCTCCTTCTTCTTCGTGTCCACCGAGATGACCGGCTGGCCCGAGCGTTGCTGAGCGAGCGCTCGGGCATTGATGTGCTCGAACTGGGCGTCCCGGTCCGGGTGACGACTCCCCTCCTTCGTCTTCCGGTTCCCCTGGAGGCTGTAGCCCAGGTCGGCCAAGAGCTCGCCGACGAGCCAAGTGCTCACCCGATGTCCCCGACGTCGGAGTTCGCTGTTCAGGTGGCGGAGACTCTTGGAGGTCCAACGAAGCGGGGACTCGGGATCGCCCCGGGTCGCGGGCTCGACGAGGGCGACCAGATCGCTTCGGAGGGTGGGGTCCTTGGTGACGGTGCGCTTTCGACCGGCCCCGGGGCGACGGATGTGGTCCCCAGGTTCGGGGTGATCGAGCTCTTGCAGACCATGGGCGATTGCTCGGCGGGAAACGCCGATGGCCCGGTGGACCTGGGCGATACCGCCCCAACCGAGGCTGACGAGCCTCGGAGGCGAGTACCAGTCGTCGCTGACGTTCGTTGAGCTTGGACAGTAAAGGTGCTAGTTTCCTCCGAAGGGGGGAGACGCGCACAAGGGGTAGGCGAGGGAGGCAGTATTAGACCCTTTATTTCCTAGCGAACCCTAAGAGTTCGGTCAAGTAATGCAACAAGCCGACCGTTTCGGCGTCTGCCCATTGCAAGTCGTCAACGACTAGGACCACCGTTCTTCCCTCGCAAAGAGCCGTGAGGAACTTGGCGAACGCGAGGAGGGTTCTTCCCTCGTAATTGGTGAACGTCGGTAGGTAGTCCCGGTCCCGGGTGTCGATTGCTCGGGCCGCGGTGCCCGCGGCCTCCCGCAGGCCGGGGACCATTGAAACGATCTCTCCGAACGATTCTCTGAGAAGAGTTTGTAAGCGAAAGCGCCTAGCGGCGGGATCGTCGGAAGTCGTGAATCGGACTAGAGCCTTGACTATCGGGAAGTAAGGAGACTGTTGAGTCCGTTCGCAGTCTGCGCGGAAAATGAGCTGGTTTAGGTCTCTGCGGCCCTCTTTGAGGCGACCCGCGAAACCGTCGAGGAGCGACGATTTGCCGACCCCTGCCTCACCGAACAAGAGTACGACCCGGCCTTGCCGACTGTCTTCGCACCGGGCCGCTTCTTCGGCGAGGAATCCAAGCTCGCGCTCCCGTCCAGCAAGGCCAAAGTTTTGGCCGAGGTCGGCTCCTGATAATTTCGAGTTATCTGGCGTATGTCTACGACGGCAATCCGCGCCCTAGGCCCTGATGAGACCGGATTCGATCAGGCGCCGATCCAGTGGGCCCAGATCAATGGAGTTACGCCCGCTGAACCGGAGTAGGGCCTTCCGTTTTTGGACCGAGGAGACCTCGGTGTAAATCTGGGTGGTCACTATTGTTCTGTGGCCTAGCAACTCCTGCACTACCCGTATGTCCGCCCCATTGTTCAGGAGCATCGTCGCCATCGTGTGCCGAAGACAGTGGGGCGTGTAATGGCGCTTAATTCTGGCTGTCCGACAGTATTTCCCGAAGAGGAACTCCACAGAGTAAATGGACATCCTCTCGAAACGGGAGTTGAGGTAAAGTGCCGTGGTCCCGCAGTGGAGGCTGCAGCGCAAGTGGACGTACGCCTTCATCACTTCGAGAACTTCCGAGTTCGACAGGAAAGCAATCCTCTCGCGCCTGCCCTTGCCCAGAACGCGGATGGATCCATCCGTCAGGTTGAGGTCGGAGCAGTCCAAACCGACAAGTTCGCCGACTCTCAGTCCCGTGAGGAAGAGAGTTTCGAAGAGAGAAACGTCTCTAAGGTATCGATACGCGACGGGCAGTCTCGAAGTAGCATCCGCAGTTCCCCCTTCCACCAAGCCTCGTGCCTTACTCCTGCGTATGCCGTTGAGGAAGGCTCGAACCTCTCTGGAGGTCATGACTCTGGGCAAGCGTTTGGCAATAGTGTACCGACCTCTGAGCGATCGGGCCGGGGAAAGAGCAGTCTCGCCCTCTTGTTCAAGGAATCCGAAGAAGACCTTCGCCGATGCAATCCGTCTCCGGATGGTGGTGTCCGCGTAATTCTGCGTGGCGGATATGGAGGCGAAGTACTCTCGGAGGCGTTCTCCCGAAATCTCAGCCACAGGCCGATCTCCAAGCCCCCTGACCAGTAGTTCGATGTCCCCGCCATAGGCCCTGAGTGTTGACGGGGAAAGATTGCGCTCGGACTTTGCCCAGCCCAAGAAGCGCCCTCTTGCCTCGGTCAGGAGCATGGTTCCTGGAGGGATGTGCGAGACGGGGGTTCATAGACCCGGCGGGCGAGTGGTTACGCACCGACCCGTCCGCCACGCGGCGGGCAGCGTGTCGTGGGGCCCCCGTCTCAAGGCCCAACCTCCCCAAATTCGCCCGGTAGTCCAAGTGAAACAAAACTAGGCCAAACGGCGAGGTTATGTTTCTAAGCCGCTCCGAGGTCAGTCTGTACTCGCCTTGGCCTTGATGCGCTTGGGATAGATGCGCCGTTCCTTCGGGTATTCGGTGTGAACCTTCTCCCGGATTGCCCGACCGGTCATTGGATAGAGGTCTTCCTTCACGTCGATGCTCACCTCTCGGACCAACTCTGGGGTGGCCCGCCAGATCTTCTCGGCCAGGGACATGCCCTTCGGGGTAAGTTCCACGATCGTAGGCGACTCAACGTCGTCCGACCACTGGACTTTGACGAGGCCTTCCTTGTCGAGCGTCTTGAGGTCATCTTTCAGGCTTGGCGAGACCGGCCCACCTCTGGCGTTCGTAAAGTCCTGCTGCGCGTAACCGCGGCCGAGACCTAGGTTTTCCAGGCGCTTCCACTGATAGAACAGGAGCTTGTGGAACTTCGAGAGTTCTGGGATCACTCCTTGGACGAAGTAGCCGGCCTTGGCAAAGAGAGTCAAGAGGATCGGTACCTCGCGAGTCTCGACCCCCATCCTTGCAGCGATGAACTCTGCCTCGGCCCTGGCGACGATTGCCGGGTCGATAGAGAGCTTCCCCGTCGATGAGTCCTTTTCGACACGGACCCCCTTTAGGACGATTCGGTTTCCCTCAGGGTCAATCGTCGGAATGTCCACCTGCACCACCTCCATTACCGCCTCCATTTTTCCCGAACCTGCCTCCGGCTGTTCACGCCGGCTCCTCGTCCCATATCTCAATCAGATCAAGCGGCCCCCCGAGACATAGCCTGAAAATGGGGCGAGGATATTCCCACCCCTTCAACTGGGGCCATGGCTCGGGTTGTTTCCAACGCACAGCGGCTCACCGAAGGGACGACGGCCTTCCGCGGGGGGACTTCCGCAGGCCCCAGTCCCTCAAGGCCGAGCTCGCCTCAAGTCCTCGGGGGACGAGTGGTGGAGCGCGTCCCATCCGTGGAGTATCACACGGGGTGGTGGGCCGGTCCCCGGGCGGGTGCTGGATCGGTGAGAGAGGCGTGCTCATGGGCGCGGTATAGGTTTTCATTTCACGATTCACGAGCGCTCCTAGGATCCCTCCTTGGCCCGCGAAATCCCCATCGGGTGCTCCTTCCTCCATCGCTGTATCTTCTCCTTCACCATCGTCGCCATCCCCATCCTCCCTACCATGGCTGTTGCCCAAGCTTTGGGCGGGAAGCGCCTAGGCCAACTAGGGCGCAATGGCAGCGCTATGCTTCGGGGAAGAGAAACCCGTCACTCTCCGGGACTACTACGGCTCTGTGCTTCTCCCCGTCTACGAAGAACACGACCTTCTCACCCTCTTTAAGTCCCAGTCCCGATCGCACGGCGTTCGGCAGATGCATCAGTCCCTTCTCGGAAACGGTTGCTACCACCGGTACCAGCTTAGCGTTCAAGGTCGACCACGGGTCTATTGCCACCTTTCAGGCTAATGAAACTTCCGTAAGCACTGAACTATGCTCTACCTTTAAATGCTGGAAAAGATATCCTGATTAGTATGTCGCTGCTCCGAGAATTGGCCAAGGCGGGTCTGGCTATCGCAGTCTCGGCCAAAGCCGAGGATGCGGCGACAGATCTTCGCCGATCTGCCCGACGTACCCGGGCGGGGCTTGGACGTGAACTCCGTTACGACCTGGCTGACGCAGCCGAGGAGATCTCAAAGGATCCAGAACCAGTCGTCAAGGCCCTCGAGGCCTGGTGGGACCGGCCTCGTCGCGACTCCTACCAGCGCGGGGCGAACTGGTAGTTGGGATGGGTTACTCGAGTCGCCGCGATAAAGGGGATTACCGCTGGGTTCCCGAGACGAGCGGGATCTACCGCCTATATCACGGCGACACTATCGTCTACGTCGGACACACGAACAATCTTAAGGCGCGCCTCCAAGAGCACGAGGCAGGGAAATCCTACTGGGGATCGTACGACTACAAGTCGACGAGAGGGGTCCCGACTGCGGAGCGGAAGCGAATGGAGCGGCGCGCAATCAGCTACAACTGGCCCACGAGGAACCGGACGTAGGTAAGGGCCTATCCAGCTGGAAAGGAGCTTCCGATAATCGGCGAGGTAGATATACCGCCACTTGGCTTCCGTTTCGGTGCGGGAGCCTTAAGTAACTTGGTCGCTTACCGCAGTGTCGAAGGAAAGGGCTAAATACGGTGGGGGCGGGGATTTTGGGGGGCAAGTCTGGGCCGATCCCTTCGGCGCCTCTCTCCGCATCGCGGGATTTTGAAGGCAATGTCCTTTATCTGACGCTCAAAGAACTCGGCTGCCGAACTTCCAAGGCCCCATTCGAGCGTAGGAAGCTAATTCAGAAACTAGTCTACGTGGCCGAGCGGGTCGGGGTTGACCTCGGCTACGGCTATCGATGGCACATTCACGGCCCCTACTCAAGCGATCTGGCGCGCACGTACTATCGGGTGGGCGACAAAGAGGAGCAGGAGTTGGCTGAGAAAGCGGCACATCTCCACCTGCGGCCTGAGGCCAAGCAGCGGTTGGCTGACATGAAGGCTGTCCTGGGAAGTGCCATCCACGATCCCAATGAAATGGAGGCTATTGCTTCCGCTCTCTATCTGAATACAAAGAATCTGGATCGACTTAAGAGATTAAAGCCTCACATCCCCGACACAACTTGGAAATCCGCTTTCACGAAGGTAGACAGGCTTAAGCTCGACTAAGCCTGAAACACATCAGAGTTTCTACGACGATCGGCAGCCAACCCCGATGGGTTTTCGACGAGATAGCCGGCCTTGTCGCCTTGGACGAACTCGAATCCAAGATCTGGGACTCTCCGCTCTTTGCTCGTCTAGGACACATCCGTCAACTCGGAATAGGGTCCAACGTCTTTCCCGGGGCGACTCATACTCGCCTCTCTCACTCGATCGGGACAATGCACTACGCCGGAAAGATCGCGGAGAGCTTCCTTGAAGCATATCAAAAGAGCGAGAAAAAGAGATTCCACGATAAGAAATTCTCTAGGAGTGTCCGGGCCGCGGCGTTACTGCACGACATCGGCCACCCAGCCCTGTCACACAACGTCGAGAGGATATTCACGAGCGCGTTCATGGAGGCAAAAAGCAAGACGCTCCTTGCGGGTGATGGATCACCCGCCAATTCACTACTCGACCATCCCGTAGCCCAGCTAGTCAAGCAAGAGAGCAAGACGGAAAAGAATCCGTTCGAAAACAGTGTCATGAGCTGGTTCCTGATTCAGCACTCTTCCCTTACCACCACGATCAACGCAGGAGGCCTGGATCCGGCGGACGTCGCAAAGATAGTAATTGGCAGAAGAAGCCCTGTGGGTCCGAACCGGTCCGCCCACGACCAGATTCTCAACGGCGGCATGGATGCGGACAAGTTAGACTACCTTCAACGCGACTCTCGGGCGACGGGCGTGCGTTACGGCAACTTCGACGTCGAATGGATTCTGCACAACATCGCCAACGACAGGGGTTCAATATGCGTCAGCGAGGACGCCGTCCAAGCCTGTGTACACTTGATGTTCGTTAGATTTCTCTGGTACAGTCAGATCATCTACAACAAGCACTTCGTTGCATTTCAAGAGATGGTCAAGCGCGCCTATCCGGCCGTGGTGAAGAACTCATCCTCCCTACCAGGACCTAGTGAGACCCTAGATTTGCTTTGGAAAATAAAGTCCGGGGACCAGGATGCGGAAGATCAATGGTCGTCGTTCGTCGACTCGAAGGTCTTTGACGAGATGGAGACGGTTCGGCGGGCAATCAGAGCCGGCAAGAAGATTGATGAAAGCGTGATGAAGGCAGAGACCCTCGAAGACTTCCTCGATCGAATACTGCGCCGTAGGCTGCCCCTACCCTTGATAGCGAGAGTGGACGGCGTCCAAGTGGATCACCGGAGGATCGCCGGCACGGGTCCAACGAAGGAGGAGGTTCACCCTCGGCGTGAGGAATTCAAGGATTTCGTGAAATGGATCGAGTCAAATCACGATGACGACCTACGCATGGGCCGGATCATAGTGAGCGAGGAGTTCGTCCCACTGCTGAAGGAGGAAGAGGACACACCAATTCTAGTCCGTACGGGTCACGACGCGACATCCTTCCCTCTGAAGGACCACTACTCGTGCATCTTCAAGCCGATATACGAGCATCAAAGCATACAGATAGCACTTCGTCGGATTTATTCGGTCGGGGCCATGGAGTCCGAGCTTAAAGGAAAGTGGGAGAGCATTCTCGCAAAGGGCAGAAAACCTGATCGCTGACTTGGCCCGACGAATCGATTCAATGGGGGAAAGGTGACGCGACCCAAGAGTGCCATTCCAGTAGGGACTCAGTTCTCCCCTGACTTGATTGACCTACCTGCCTTCCTACATGCAATCATTCGTCATTCGGGCGATAAGATTTCTATGGAGGCAGCGGTTTGGGAATCCCAGGTCAGGAAGGCCTCCGTCCGTGTGATTCCTACCCGGCGTCGTGCCAGCCTCCCCCTTGAGGCTGCTAGACAATACGGTCTACTCGACGACGAGTACCGCGCCACGGAACTCGCTAAGACCCTCGAAACTCTCCCAGACCCTTCTGTATACGAGTCGTTTGCGCGCCACATCCTACAGACTCGTGGGGGACTCCGAGTAATCGAGGCTGCTCAACAGATGGCCGTGGACGAGCCAACGACTAAAGTCGGCGTAACTGGCGACACGCTGGCAGCTTACCTGTCCGACCACGGATTCACAGTCGCTGTCCATAACACGGCGATTAACAGTATGCGACTCTGGCTCGAGAGGGCTGGAATCTTCGTTCCCGGAACATGGAAGGTGGACATAGTTGGAAAGGAAAGGTTGCTTGGACTCAGTGATGAACAGATCGGGGCTTTGGCGACGATGCCAGAGGATCAACGAGCGTTTCTGCTATCGCTTTGCAGGATAGATCCGGCGGGCCCATACCCCGCCGCGACCATTCGGGAGGATGCCGAGCGAGCGCTAAGCCGGCGTCTTGACCGCAGCTCGTTGCCGAAACTGATGCAGCCGCTCAAGGAGGCCGGATTTATCGATTACAGCAGCGGTGGAACTGCATCAGGTAAGACTGCTCGAGTCTGGACGACGCCCAAGTTCCGTACCTGAGGTACTCGCACCCTTCCTGGAAAAGACCGTCGGCCAACTCGATCCTGCTCTTTCCGAGTACTACCGTCGAAATTTCTCTGACGTAGTTCGCCAACTCGACTCCACCGACACGTACGTGAAGGGTATCGCCCTGGAGGCCTACGCGATTCAAATCATGCGACGAATGGGTCTTCGATTCATTCGATGGCGCGTTAGGGCCAGGGATCGAGTCGGCGGTGCCGAGGTGGACGCAATCTTAGCGGGGGTTGTCGGTGGAACGCCTACCCGATGGCAGGTTCAGTGCAAGAACACCCCGAAGAGTCGGGTGCATCTGGAGGACGTGGCCAAAGAGGTGGGATTGCTACCCCTCACAAAGGCGACGCACATCCTCATCCTCGCCCGGTGTCCATTCTCCGACGACGCGGAGAAATATTCGCGAGATATCATGCGACACAGTTCGGTCTCTATCTTCCTTCTGGATGGAAAAGACTACGAAGAGTTGAGGCGGACTGAGGGTGGGGCCTTGGCTAGGATCTTACACTCCAAGGCCGTCGAGATTGCTGAAATAGAGCGACCCGGTCTGGATTGGTTAACATGAACAGCACAGCCTCCTCAACCGGGACGTCACGAAGTGCCGGGTTTCTTTCTGAGCGACAGTTCATCGATAGGCTTGAGAAGGCCACGGGGAGAATCTATACTCCGGATCAATGGGGCGCAATGCTCCATTCTTCGGGTCCGCTTTGGATTACCGCCGGACCTGGCTCGGGCAAAACGGAGGTGCTCGTTGGCTCGGCTCTCCGGCTGATTCTGTGCGAAGCTGTTGATCCGTCGTCGATCATCCTCACGACTTTCACACGCCGCGCAGCCGCCAACCTCTCTCACCGAATATCCTCGTACCTTTCTGATCTTGGCTTCTCTGATCAAATAGACTCCTCGACGCTCCGTATTGGAACGCTTCACAGCATATGCGACGAGGTGATGCGCGACCATCGGTTCTCCCCATTCGCCGACCTCGAGCTCCTTGACGAGGACACTCGGGCCTTTTTCCTCTACGAGCAGAAGGATATTCTCGATCTGTTCAAGAAGCACTGGGGGACGTTGACGGGCTCTTTGGAAGAACTTCAACTACGTACGGACCTTCCCGGTGGGCCCAGGTAGATGCGGCTTCATTCATATTCGACCGCATTACCGAATTCAGGGCTGACCCCGAGAAGATGGCAGCCAGCACGAACCCAAAGGCCAAGCTGATTGCAGAGGGGTACCGAATGTACCGTGACCGGCTTCGCGCGAACTATAAGTGCGACCTTTCTGGCCTTCAGGAGTACTTCCTCGAATTCCTGTCGAGTCGACATGGGGCCGAGTTCCTCAGCCGGAGACGAGAACAGAGGTAGGAAGCCGTTAACCCATGTGCTCGTAGATGAGTACCAAGACACAAACCCAATTCAGGAGGAAATCTACCTGGCTTTGGCCCGAGATCCTCCCCATTCCCTCTTGGTCGTTGGAGATGACGATCAATCGATGTACCGGTTCCGCGGGGGTTCCGTAGATTCGATCGTTCGATTTGGATCTTTGGTACAGGAACGGTGGAAGGCTGCTCCAGCCAGAGTGGACCTCCATGATAACTTCCGTAGCCATCCCCAGATCGTCGAATCTGTCAACCGATTCATCACACACTTCCCCATCATGCGGAAACCCGGTGTCAGGGCACCCGGCAAGCAGCTGCTTGTGGCGAAATCCGATGTTTCCGGAGACTATCCGGTTATCTTGAGGGTGGAGGGCGACGTCCTCCGAGATGTTGCCGATAGAATCACTGAATTGTTGCTCGGCCTTCAACGGAAGGGACTCATCTCCGATTGGCGAGATGTAGGGGTCCTGCTCCCCAGCACGCGAGAGACTCGGACCGCCGCTGGCCCGTACGTCGAATCCTTCCGTCAGGCTGGCATCAAAGTATACAACCCAAGGAGCCGGGCCCTACACAACGACCCCATGATTCAACAGCTACTCGGAGCTCTAACCTCTACTCTCGACAAGAATCTCTCGGTGCTCGAGGGTAACTACGTGGGAGGACGGCCAATCCGGGGGCGATCGGTGGATGCGGTCCGACGATGGGTCGCCTCTTACGATGCACTGGCGAAAACAAACCTGGGCAAGCCACTCGGTCAGTACGTCAAGAAATCTCAGCAATCAATCTCAAAATTACCGCCGGGGAAGCTCCTCAATACAACTGTCATGGATGTTCTGTACCGGATCTTGTCCTTCGAGCCGTTCCGATCTAAGCGAGACGAGGCCAACAATGCGACCCGCTTGGCGCTCATCACATCTTTGTTGGATTCGTTCACGGCGTTTAGGGAAGGGCGGGGTTTGCTAAGGACCAGCACCAGAATTTCAGAGGGAGGGCTCTCCACCAAATTGCTTCAACCATTCTACTACGAGTTCGCTGGATTCATTGAAGACGGAGGGTTGAACGATCCCGAAGACCCGGAGGACCTGCTCCCTCACGGGCATATTCAGGTGATGACGGTCCATCAATCTAAGGGTCTCGAGTTCCCGATAGTGATAGCAGGGGGCCTCGACGCTCAGCCGAGAGAGGGGAGGGACCATTGGGCGGAAGAATTCCTCGCTCAATGGTGTGCTCGGAAGGCTCTCGGTACTTCCCTGGATCGAGCGACTCAAGACCTGATTCGAAAGTATTACGTGGCTTATTCGCGGGCTAAGAACCTGCTGGTCCTCCCGGTCGTAAAGGGATCCCCATGCACCTGGGGCCTCGGAGCATAACGTGACGAAGCGGGAGCAGCTCTTCCGACGGGCGAGGCCGCTTGACAACAGCGTCAACCTCGACAGCTTCCGCTCTCTGAAAATCACTCCTGTGAAGGACCCGGGGATGCGCTCTGAATTCAGCATCACCGCGGATATCCTCTCATTTCGTAGGTGCTCACGCCAGTATGGACACTTCGCAATCAACGGTTTCGTTCCGGCCCAGGCGACTCAGCTCTACTTCGGGATAGTGATTCACCGTGTCCTGGATCGCATCCACGTCCAATTCACTGGGAGAGCCGAAGATCGACCGCCGGGGGTTCCGCCCGACTCCGATGTCGAGGAGTACTTCAAAGCCGTGACTGAGGCGCTCCGTGCCCAGGGGATTCGACCGTACGGCCGAAAGGCAGAGGAGAGCGCTCTAGAATACCTCAAGAGGTTCAATTCGAGATGGGGGCCAGAACTCTACCCCTTGGTCGTCGATACAGAACACAAGCTCAAAGCCGACATGAAGGATTACATCCTTACCGGCGTGGTCGACGTCTTAGCTCGCCCCGTAGGCGACGCTGGGGCTACGGCCAAGGAAATCTGGGACTACAAGGGCTCGCACCGAATCGAGGACGATTCTCCGGAGATGGAGAACTACAGGTTTCAGATGCAGGTATATGCAGAGCTCTTCAAGCGGAAGAATGGCGAATACCCAACGCTCGCGATGCTTTGCTTCATCGCCGAAGAAGACCCAGACAAAATCTTCGTGAGCATCCCGTTCGATGAATCCACTGTCGCCACGGCGATGTCTGAGTTCGGGACCACGGTGGCAGAAATCGAGCGCCGCAAGGATGTCGGGGATTGGAGTCCACCCAGTACCCCCCCTTCGCGCGAAACCTGCGCGGCCTGTGATATTCGATGGGATTGTCCCGCGGTCGCGGGCCAATTCACCAGACCGTACCCTTAAACGGCTTGCTTAGTCCCAGGGCCCGAAGAACGGTACAGGGCGTGAATCATTCAGGAGCGACGGCTTCCGATGCCCAAACACGAGGGACGATCAATCCGGTTTTCGTGATGTCCTCTGGCTCCCATCGAAACAAGGACGCCCTCAGGTAATCCTCGATGAGTTCGAACGCCATCCACCGACGCCCTTCCTCCTCCGCCACCTTTCCGGTCACGTTACTCCCGGCCAGGAAATCGAGAACGATGTCGCCTGGTTCAGTAAGAAAGCGGATGAAGAATCGAGGCAGGTCTGGAGGGAATCGGGCCGGGTGCGGAGCCAAGCCGGCCTCCCTGCACCGCTTCAGGTATTGTCCGTTACTATCGGTGTTCGCGATCGTCAGAAGATTCGGCGGGATCGCCCCTCCATTGTCGCGGGAGAACTTCTCCGAGATGTCCCACCCGCTTGGGCGCATCTTGGCCACGTAGCCATTCCGCAGCAGTCCTTGCATCGAGTCGCTATACTCAGTCAAGACGCGGCGGTTGTCGGCCTTCGGGTTAGGAGTCTTAGAGAGCCACCAAACGCAGTTGACGGCGTCCTTTACTCGGATACGTCGAACGTTTACCCATTCGGCCGGGCTGGGGAGCTTGGACGGGTTGAACCAGAAGAATTCTTGGGCGAGATCGAACCCGACCCGGTGGCAAAGGTCGACTAGGAGCTCAAAATGATAGAGGGATCGAGTCGGCTCTCCCTCCTTCCAGCTACCTCCGATGTCGATCACGAAGCTACCGTCATTTCGAAGGATCCGTCGGACCTCACGGGCAAACCCGAGGAACCACGCGATGTAGTCGTCCGCATCGATGTTGCCGTATGGCTTCTTGCGACGAAGTGCAAATGGCGGGGAGGTAATGACCAGATTCACTGACTCAGTTGGAACAGCCCGGAGCAAGTCCGCCGAATCGCCAAGGAAGGCGGCCCCGTGCCTCGTTGAGTAAGCAAGCTTGGCACCGGTGGGTAAAGGCGCGGGAACCGGAAGTGGGTCCGATACTGACCAACCTTTGGCAACCACGCCGACCCTCGAAGTTCGAGTTGTCGAGCTCGGCAAAGTTGGCCCTGCTCGCCGTTGCAGAGTCGCGCCCACTAGTGAACCCCCGCCCCCCCATTTCCACTGGAACCGCTGGCGATGACTCGAAACCGATCGAAGGCCGCAATCGTATCCCTACCCTTGGCGGTCGCTTGATAGATCCCGTTGTGCCATTCCACCAATCCCAGGCCCCTCAATTCCACGAGAATGGTGCTCGCGACCGAGCCACGCACCACCTCGTATTGGATTGTGTGGTGAGGGAGGCCGGATTTCGCGTTCGCGAGTGCCCTCAGGACCTCGGCACGGTGCTTCTTCGAGATGACTCGTTCTACGGTCAGCTCAGCAGCCACACCGCGAGGCATCGGCTCAGGGGCAGAGGTCTTTGGATTTAAGTTCGAACGCATAGGTCTAGGATATTGAGTCTTAGACTTAAACTTATGGTTGTTAAAAGAGCACCCCAAATCCTTAGACTCAATGGACCGGACCTTTCGGGCGATTCGTCAAGCCCGCCTGGACGATTTCTCCGGGGCTTTCCGGGAGACGGTGGTCTTACCGGACCCCGGCTCGACCTCCCAAAGGATCGAGTCGCCTATCTCTAGCCCGAGTAGTGCTGCGACCGGTTCCGGCACGGTGGTCCGGATCGAGGGCGAGTTCCTGACCGAGCGGATGGCCTTGGACTCGAACACCCTTGGCATGGATCCTTCCAAAGGATCCCAACCCGCCCCTCCTAATAATATAGGCCTATACGAAGGACTTCCGGTAGCCAATAGGTATAAGTATAGGCGAAGGATTATCCTACTAAGGGGACGAAGTAAGCGATCAATGAGCGCGACCAGCGAGCGGCAGAGGCGGGCCACGGAGATGGCCGAGAAGGACCCTGATGGGGTTCAGAAGGTCTCTCCTGGCTTCTGGCTCGTGCGCTCTCAGTCGAGCCTCCGGGAAGTACAAGGTCACCCGGGATCTCGACGACAACTGGACCTGCGATTGTGAGGACTTCAAGAACTGGGAGGAGCCCTGCAAGCACATTTACCGGGTCTACTCGAGTTGGTTTTACAACGCGCCGCCGGTGCCCACCCCGGGTGAGCCTGTCACCCCGCCGAAGAAGTACACTCAGGACTGGGCAAACTACGACATGGCCCAGATGGAAGAGGTCCGACTCCTCCCGACGATCCTTCGGGCCGTAATCGACGAGATAGTTGCCCCGCCACCGACTGTGAGGGGGCGCGGGCGACCGATGACCCCACTCGCGGACCAGATGTTCTGCGGGGTCCAGAAGGTCTACTCACACTTCTCCTGCCGCCGATCCCACGGATTCATCGAGCAGGCGAGGGACAGGAATCAGGTTTCCGTCGTCCCCTTTTACGACGTCTCCTCCAAGTTCTTGCTCAATCCCGCGTCGACTCCCCTCCTCCACGATTTGATCAGGCTGACGGCGCTCCCGATGGCGTCGCTCGACCGGATCTTCGCCACGGACTCGACGGGATTCAGGACCACCTCCTTCGGAGATTACAGCCGAGAGGCCCACGGGGACCACCGAACGAACATCTGGCTGCGCCTGCACGCCGCCGTAGGCGTCGACACCCATGTCTTCGCTCGAGCCAAGGTCATGGATGGGAACTCCGCCGATTGCCCTCAATTTCCCGAGTTGTTGAAGGGCATCGTCGAGGACGGGTTCAAGGTCGAGGAGGTGGTTGCAGACAAGGCCTATCTTTCAAGGTTGAACCTCGAGACGGCCCGGAACCTCGGCATCAAACCGTTCGTTCCTTTCAAGAGGAACTCCACGTCAAGGGGCGGAGGATCGGCCCTGTACCACCGTCTCTACCACTACTTCCAGCTTCATCGCGAGGAGTTTGACCAGCACTACCACCAGAGGAGTAACATCGAGGCCGCGTTCGGCGCCCTGAAAACGAAGTTCGGAGAGACGCTCAAGTCAAGGGATCGGACCGCCCAAGAGAACGAGCTTCTGGCCAAGGTCGGGGCGTACAACATCACTGTCCTGATTCACGAAATGTTCGAGCACAACCTCGTTCCGGAGTTCCTCCTGCCAAGGAAGCCGGGAGGAGTCGCGCCAATCATCCGACCGATCGTGGGGTCTCGTAGGTCTTCGTCTCTCCTTGGCGGTGGCCCCGATCGAGGGGAGAACCACTGACGATGACGCAGGGAGGAGCCGGGCGCGCACGGAACCCCCCAGATCACCCGACGCCGGATGGGAGGTGGTGCATGAGAAGAGCGTAGGCGGGCCGCGTCGGACCTCGATGTTCCTCAGGGGGGAACACGCACCGAGGGACGCGGTCCTGCCGTCTCCTCGACAACCCCCCTAATTTACTACCGATATCATGTAATCGTAAATCCGATGCTGGACCGGTCGACCTCCCCAGGGGACTCTCGCCCCGTAGATTCGAGTCCGTCAAAGGAGGAGTTTGATCCTCGAACACTTTGGAGCTGGATCTTCGTGGCGGTGGGCCTCACCGGCGTCGCCATCGTTTTGGCGGCAGTGAGCGTTCATCCAACTTCTTCAGCTGGGCTGGTCGCGCTAGTAATCGCTGCTACCGCGTTTCCCACCATCGCTCTCTGGGCATCCCGAATCTCTAGCATCGAACTCGTTCAATCTGCTGCTAGGTCGGCCCGAGCTCGGAACGAGCTCATCGGAATTGCCATATCGAGCCTGCGGGAGGACATCCGTTCGTCTGCCGAAGGACAGAGTCGTGCGATCGTCGCGGCGGTCGAGTCGTCAAAGGCCGCGACAGAACAGGGTTCCCATGCCATAGTGATGGAGGTTCGGGCTCTCGCCGACACCATCAGCCGGGCGAGTGCCGAAGAAGTCCGAGCCTTAGAGGAGACGCGGAGGGCATCCGAACTCCAAGCAGCGGCCACCCGCGAGCTCGCGCAACTTCAGGTCCGGGCGGAAGAACGAGCACGGCCTCAGATTCATGTCCAAACCCAGGTGAGGTCCCACTGGCTGTTTTTCCATCACAACTGGTTGATGATCGCAAACACCGCGGGACGCGCTAGGGGAGTCACGGTGGAATACCGATTCCTTCAACAGAATAACTGGACTCGTATACCGGCCGCTGGGTTTGACCTCGGCCCCCAACAGCAGCGCGAGTTCGACATCGGTGATGTCAACGCCACCGGGGGGAGCAATATGGTGTGGGTATCAATGCGCTATCGTGATGATGCGAACCGCCAACACATCGCCACCATAGACCTCCCGCTTGGCTCGAACCATTGGGTTCAGTCATCCGCACGACCGTTGGACTGAGCCGCGGGAGCAATCCTACGAAGTGACGGTGCCTCCGGGGGATAACCGAGTAAGCACCTCCATCACAAGACCGCCTTCACCTGTCGCTTTCTCGATGTAATCTGCTGCATCCTGAAAGAACCGTCGGAGATCTTGGTGGCTTGTCTGTTCTCCAAGGTAGAAGATGTCGCCGTGAAGCCTGTTCGAAAGCAGCACGTACATTTCTTCGAGGTCCCCGCGTGTAAGGTCTCGTAAGCGTCCCCTTCGTTCTCGATGCGCACGTTCATCCTGGTGAACGTGGATGCCGTGTTCACGGATCAAGAAATGGTCGGTTGCTTCTACGACAGCAAGCCAAGCCTTCTCCGCAGCCTGTCGAATTCCCAGGTCATCATTCCGCATCTCTGCTTCGATCAATTCAGATAGGGCCCGCCGGAAGGTCTCTCTCGGGCTCGGCACGGAGACGAGAGCATCACCCCTTTATTTGGGCGAGAGGGATGCTCTGCTGGGATGGACTATCGGGAACTGGACCCGACGCGTACTCCAATTATTCTGCGTGGTCGTCCGAATGGCCGATCTCATCCGCTAGCGCCGGCCACTGGGTAGGTTTCTTTGGTTTGTACCCATTCGAAAACCGGAAAACGAGGACGTATAGTGCGATGAGGCCGGCGACCCATACTCCGTCGGCCTCGAAAGTCAACGGCAGTACAGTCCCCCCTATCCCCTTCGCAATCGCCACATCGACTGCCACCATCGCCACCAGGCCTGCCGCAACCAACGCCACCACCCAGTCTTCGGGGTTGAGCGGGGAATAGGGCGGAGGGATCTTTACGATTCGACCGGCGGCCGACGGCAAAAATTCGCTCCGCCCGAGAGTATCCGAACTTTGGGTGCCGGTGGCATGCACGATCGTGACCAGAATCTGCACGAAGATCGGGTCACCAAGCAGAAGCCCGTCCTGGATGACAACCCGGAAGGTCCCTGCATCTCCCGCCGTAAGCTGGTCGTGAATCGCCACCTTCGGGTAGCCCAGGAAGACGAACGGTCCCTTCGCTTGGAGACGACGATGATAGCTTGTTTCGGAGAAGACACCGCCGTAGAATCGTCCGTTCGCGGTAGCCGAGAGTTCGATTCTATCCCCTTTCTGAAGGGGAATATGACCACTGTGCCATTCCCACCCCCGTTCGAGAAGGATAGTCCCTTCAACAAGTGGGATAATCCGACTCTTGGCGTCCGGGCTCAAACCGGCGTGCATGCTCCGCCAGGTGCGATAGCTAGCGCAATCCCGATGAGTCCTAGACCCAGGATAAAACAGAAGATTCCAATTCTTGGGCTAATCGTCGCGAATGCTGCCCCACCGCCAATGAGAACGACGCTCAAGCCTGCGGTCAATAGGTAGTGCGCACCGCAGGTTCCACCGGTAAACAAGCCCACGACCAAGAACCCGATTCCAACAATTATTAGGATGGCTCCAGCAAACGTCTGGATCACGAATCGCGGGAGAGGGACGGACCATTTGAGGGCACCTGCGGTTTTTGCCCTAATAGAGCCCGTCATATTGTCCTATATGTGGGACAATGGCGTCGTATAAAGCGTCCGCCAGACTCTCGCCAATCCGAGTCGAACAGGGGAGGAGCGCCCTGTCGTTTCATTCGGCCGTTTGTCGCTAAAATCGGCCCCACCCCCGATTAAAACTACGGCGTCCGTTGTAACGGAATGTTCAAATACGAAACCCAGAAATCCCTTGCACAGAGCGTATGACGCTCGTCTGACAAACGGGTCGGGGAACGAAGCAATGAAGTCCATCATTCAGGAAGCGATCGCGAAGCACAAGGAGAACGAGGCGCTGACCGAGGAAAAGAAGCCGACGACCACCCCATACTCGAGCGCCGACGATGCGGAGTTGGCGAAGCTCGCGGAGACCCTGAAGGTCAACATCCGGATCGTCGGTTGCGGTGGGGGCGGATCGAACACGATCAACCGCTGCGTCGAGGAAGGGATCCAGGGCGCCGAGATGTGCGCCATCAACACCGACGCGAAACACCTGTTGACCGTCCACGCCCCGAGGAAGATCCTCATCGGACGCCGGGCCACCAAGGGCCTCGGCGCCGGGGCCCGCCCCGAGATCGGGGAGGAAGCCGCCCGCGAGAACGAGGAGGAGCTGCGCGCCTTCCTCAACGGCGCTCACATCGTCTTTGTGACGGCGGGCATGGGCGGAGGGACCGGGACCGGTTCGGCCCATCTCGTCGCGCGCCTCGCCAAGGAGGCCGGGGCCCTCACGATGGGCGTCGTCACCCTGCCGTTCTCCGGTGAGGGGGCGGCCCGCATGGAGCAGGCCCGCGATGGACTCGAGCGCCTGCGCCGCGTCTGCGACACGACCATCGTCATCCAGAACGACAAGCTCCTCGAGCTCGTCCCGCGCATGCCCCTCGACTCCGCGTTCAAACTCGCGGACGCGGTCCTCATGACGGGGATCAAGGGGATCACGGAGATCGTGACGCGCCCCGGGCTCGTCAACCTCGACTACGCCGACATCATGACCGTCATGAAGGACGGGGGGGTCGCGCTCATCGGCCTCGGCGAGAGCGAGAGCGCGACGGACCGGGTGACCGAGGCGGTCACTGAGGCCCTGACCTCGCCGCTGCTCGGCAGCGTGGAACTCAAGGACGCCACCGGCGCCCTCGTCCGCGTGATCGGCGGTCCAACGATGACCGTCTCGGAGGCCGAGAAGGCCGCCGCCCTTGTCGGCGGGAAGATCTCCAAGCGCGCCCGGATCATCTGGGGATGCTCGGTCGAGAACAGCCCGGAGATGGAGAACACCATCAAGGTGCTCCTCATCATCACCGGGGTACGGGCCACGAGCCTCCTCGGACAGAAGGGAGGCTACGCCGCCGGTGAGTCCGAGGAAGTCATCGACCTCGTCCGCTGAACCCCTTTCGCGCCCCCGCTACCTCGGCGTCGAAGTAGTGGGGGAGCCTTTCGTTCCCCGGCCCTGGCTCGAGGAGACGCTCCGCCGTACCCTGTCGATCGCCCCGTCCCCCGCGGGCACCGCTGCGCGCCGACCCCGCATCATCCGGCTCGAGCGCTCGAAGGCCCTCGTCGAGGTCGGTCACCGTTGGGCCGGTGAGGCGCGCGCCGCTTGGAACGGGTCCGTGACCGGGCCGTCCGGTCTCCCGGTGGAGCTCGCCACGCGCCGGACCTGGGGGACGCTCAAGGACGGGAAGCTCTGGTTGCGTCGACCGCCCGGTCGATAGAGCGGGCCGCGGGACGGGTCGGACGCAACCGCTACAAGGCGAACGGGACCTGTCGACCCCATGCCGCCTACCGCGAAGGAGCTCACGATCGGGCTCGTGCTGATCGTGGTGGGCCTCATCGCCGACATTGGCGCGAGTTACGCCCTCCCGGCGCCTCCGTCGTGCACGAGCCTCGCTTGCAACGTCGCGGAAGGGGTCGGCCTCGTGAGCCTCCTCCTCCTGATCCTGGGGATCGGGGTCCAGATCCGGGCCCTTTCGAGGATGCCATCGCCCGCCTCCGGCGGCCCGGCCCCTTCTCCGAGCGGGGCCCCGCTCCCGCCGTGGGCGGTCGCCTCCCCACCTCCGACCCCACCCCTCGCTCCCTCCGCGCCCTTCGGCGTCCCGGTCCGACCGTACAATGGGGTGACGCCGCCGGCCCGGGCGAGCGCCACCGGGCCCGAGGTCCAGTGCGGCCGCTGCCGGCGGACGTCACTCGGTCGGCCAGTTCGCCTACTGTCCGGCGTGCGGGAGCCCGCTCCCTTTTGCGCCCTGACGGGAGACCGGGGCTTCCGGGCCCGACGGAGCCGTCCGTCGGAACGCTTATTTCGGTTCTCTGTTCGTTGGGCAGGGTAACGGATAGTGGGGATTCCGAGCGAGTCCTACCGCGCCATCCGACGGGCGCTGTGTTCCGTTTTCGACCCGACGGGTCTTTCGGACTTCGTTCGACCACTCTCCAAGAGCGGCATCGAGATCATCGCCACCGAGGGGACCCGACGCCACCTCGCCTCGGCGGGCATCGAGGCCCGGCCGGCCGAGGAGCTGACCGGGATCGGGGCCTGGTTCGACGGTCGCATCAAGACCCTGCATCCCGGCCTCCTCGGCGGGATCCTCGCGCCCCGGACCCGGCCGGGCTCGCGGAGCTCGACCGTCACGGCCTTCTGCCGATCGACCTCGTGGTCTCGAACCTCTACCCGTTCGGGGAGCACGCCCACGACCCTTCCGGCGGAACGCCGCGGGAGGAGTTCATCGACGTCGGCGGGGTGACCCTGACGAGGGCGGCGGCGAAGAACCACACTTGGGTCGCGGTCGCCTCCGACCCCTCCGATTATCCCGAGATCGCCGAGGAGCTCGGAGCGCACGGGGGGCTCTCGGACCCGTCCCGGCTTCGCCTCGCCCAGCGCGCGTTCGCTCGGACCTCCGACTACGACCGCACGATTGCCGGAGCTCTCTCGGACGGGACGACCGGGGCTCCCGGGTTCCCCCAACGGCTGGTGCTCGAGCGGGAGCCGTTCAAGCTGCGGTACGGCGAGAACCCGCACCAGGCGGCGGCCGCCTACCGCTTCGTCGGCGTCGGGGGGTCGGGCCTTCCGGTCCCCGAGACGCGGATCCGCAAGGGCGACGGCCTCTCCTACACGAACTTCCTCGACCTCGAGACCGCCCGCGCGATCGTCTCGGAGTTCCCGACCCCCACGGCGGCGGTGGTCAAGCACACCACCCCCTGCGGCGTCGCGTCCGGGACGACGATCTCGGAGGCGATCGCCCGCGCCATCTCGACCGACCCCGTCGCCCGGTACGGATGCATCATCGCGGTGAACCGTCCGATCCTCGGCGACGATCCCGACGCCCTCAAGGGGGTCTTCGTCGACCTCCTCGGGGCGCCCGGGTTCGACGCGGCGAGCCTCGAGCATCTCGAGCGCCGCCCGAAGCTCAAGGTCGTGGAGATCCCGGTGCGGGAGGCCGGGCGACCGTTCTGGGAGGCCCGGACCGCGCTCGGACGGCTGCTCGTGCAGGAGGCCGACCTCCGCGAGCTCGCCCCCGGCGACTTCCGGTCCGTGACCCGGGCCACGGCGACGCCCCACGAGGCGTGCGCCCTCGACTTCGCGTGGCGGGTCGTCCGTCACGCCCGTTCGAACGCGATCGTCCTCGCCCAGGGATCGGCGACCGTCGGGATCGGCTCCGGGCAGCCGACCCGGGTCAAGGCCGTCGAGCTCGCGTGCGAGGTCGCCGGCGAGCGCGCGAAGGGATCGGTGCTCGCCTCGGACGCGCTGTTCCCGTTCCCGGACGGGATCGAGGTCGCCGGCGCCGCCGGGGTCAAGGCGATCCTCCAGCCCGGCGGGAGCCTGAGGGACGCCGAGGTGATCGCGGCCGCCGAGCGGTTCGGCATCGCGATGTACTTCACCGGGTGGCGGGTCTTCCGGCACTAGGGCGCCGGGGGGAGCCGACCGGAACGGTCGGTCTTCAGGCGAAGGCGAAGTGGCGCTTGAGGATCGTCCGGAACTCGGTCGGCCCGACGGGTCCGATCTCGCGCCCCTTCTCGCGACCGTGATCGAGGAAAAGGTAGGTCGGGATCGAGTGGATCCCGAAAGACCGGGTGACCCGGTCCGAATCGTCGACGTTGATCTTCGCGAACTTGATCTTCCCGCTGAGGCTCGCCGAAAGCTCGAGGAGAACCGGCTCGACCGTCTTACAGGGCGCGCACCAGTCCGCGTAGAAGTCGACGACCACCGGGAGGGCCGAGCGGATCACTTCGTGGTCGAAGGTCTCGTCCGTCACCAGGATCAGCCCGGAGGGTTCGGACAATTCGACCGCCGGCGGTTCGACCTCTCGGGGGGCTTTAATCCCTTCGGCGAATTGGAAACGAGATGGGGCCGGAGCGGCGCCGGGGGCGCCGCCCCTCGACGCCCGGCCCGGAGTTCGGACGGGCCCTGCTCCGTTGGTTCGACGCGCATCGCCGGGACCTGCCTTGGCGACGCGACCGGGAGCCCTACCATCGCTGGGTCGCCGAGGTGATCCTCCAACAGACTCGGGTCGACCAGGCGATCCCTCGGTACGAGCAGTTCATCCGCCGGTTCCCGGAGGTGCTCGCCCTCGCGCGGGCCTCGGAGAGCGAGGTGCTCAAGGCCTGGGAAGGCGCCGGCTACTACGCGCGTGCCCGCCACCTGCACGCCGCCGCTCGCCTCCTGACGAAGGCGGGGAGGCCCCGGTGGCCATCGGACCACGAGGGTTGGCAACGACTTCCGGGCGTCGGGCCGTACATCGCCGGCGCGCTCGCGAGCGAGGTCCTCGGGGAGGCCGTGGTCGCCCTCGACTCGAACGGCCGGCGAGTGGCCGCGCGGTGGACCCTCGAGCGGGGAGACGTTTCCCGACCGACGGTCGTTCGGCGCCTCGAGGCTCGCCTTCGACGGGCCCTGCCGGAAGACCGGGCCGGCGCGTTCAACGAGGCCGTCATGGAACTCGGAGAGACGGTCTGTCGGCCCCGGCGGCCGGCGTGTCCCGTCTGTCCGGTTGCTTCGAGCTGCCGGGCCTACCGGGAACTCGACGATCCCGGGTCGATCCCCGCGCCGCCCGTCCGACCTCGCCGTCCGCACGTCCGGGCGGCGATCGCCGCCGTCGTCCGAGGAGGAAAGTGGCTCGTCCACCGACGCCCGTCCACCGGGCTCCTCGGGGGCCTCTGGGAGCTCCCCGGCGGTAAGCTCGAAGCCGGTGAGAGCGCGGAAGCCGCGCTCCGCCGGGAGGTCCGGGAAGAGACCGGCCTTGAACTTGCCGACCTCGTTCGGAGCGGCCGTGTCCGGCACGGATACAGCCACTTCTCGGTGGATCTCGACGTCTTCCAGGGTCGGGCGTTCGGCCGGCTCCGGGCCTCGGACGACCCGGGCTCGTTCCGTTGGGTCACCCCGGCGGAGTTCGAGCGGCTGCCTCGCCCGCGGGCGACGGTCCGGGCCGCGCACTTGATCCGATCGGCGGGTCCGGGAGCAGCTTCCCGGGATTGAGGATCCCCGCCGGGTCGCAGGCGGCCTTCACCGCCCGCAGCACTTCCACCATCGGGTCGCCGATCTCCCGGCCGAGGTAGGCGCGCTTGACCGAGCCGATCCCATGCTCGCCGCTCGAAGAACCCCCGAGCCGCAGGGCCTCCTCGAGGAGGGCCGCCCGGGCCGCCTCGGCCCGGGGGGAGACCGGGTCGATCACCAGGTTCGGGTGCAGGTTCCCCTCCCCGAGGTGGCCGTAGACGAAGACCCTCGCGCCGGCCGACACGGCGATCCGCTCGATCGCCCGGCCCATTTCGTCGAGCCGATCGATCGGCACGCTGATGTCCTCCCGGACCCGGGCGCCGTAGCGCTCGTCGAGGATCGCGCCACTCTCGCCGCGCATCGTCCAGAGGTGGTCGGCGTCCGGGTAGACCGAAGGCTCGGAGGAGAGCCCGAGGGCCGCGAGCTCTTCCGACCACCGTTCGAGGCGACGGGCCTCCTCTTCCGCGTCCGCGCTCTCGACCTCGGCGAGGACGAGGGCGGAGCCCGGCGAGATCCGGCTTCCGGGAACGGTCGAGAGTGCCGTGGCACAGCCTGCGTCGATGTATTCGAGCGCCGAGAGTCCGAGCTCCGAGCGATGGCCGAGGATCCCGCGGGCGATGCGGGCGAGCGATTCCCCCGCGGCGACCGGTATGGCGATCCCCAAGCGTCTTGCCGGGGCCGGGGCGAGCTGGAGTCTGATCGAGGTCACGATGCCCAGCGTCCCCTCGCTTCCCACGAGGAGACCGAGGAGGTCGGGACCGACCGAGCGCTTCGCGAGCGCGGTCCCGGCGCGGATCCGATCTCCGGAACCGAGCACCGCGTCGAGCTCGCGCACCCAGCGTCGCGTCGGGCCGTACTTGAGCGACCGCGGGCCGGAAGCATTCGTCGAAACGTTCCCGCCGATGGTCGAGCTCCGCCACGACCCTGGATTCGGGGGGAAGAACCAGCCCGAGCCGCGCAGCCGCTCGGCCAAGCTCCGGTTCACGACCCCCGGACCTACCTCGACCGTCCCCTGCTCGGGATCGACGCGTCCGATCGACGTCCACCCCGAGAGGTCGACCACCACGGCCCCCTCCGGCGGGACCGACTCCCCGTTGAGCGAGGTGCCGCCGCCTCGCACCACGAGCGGGCGTCGCCGACCGCGGGCCCACCGTACGAGTATTTCGATGTCCTCGGGATCGACCGGTCGGACCCGGGCCGACGGACGGCCCCGTCGCATCGAGGCGTCCGTAGAGACCGTCTCGAGCGCCTCGGGCGTGCTCGATCGCTCCCCTCGGAAGGCCGCCGGGAAGCCCTCCAGAGAATCGTCGGCGCCCGGCATCGACCCCGTTAACGCCCGTCGCGCTTGAAACGCCCCGGACGGGGTCCGGGCCCCCGTTTTTCACCTTCCGGCCGACCCGGAACCTATATAGGTCGGCGAGGATTTCCTGTTTTTGGCCTCGGGCACTGGTCGGAATCGCTCGGGTGGCAGAGTCCACGGACCCGGCAGGACCGACCGGTGCCTTCCCCTTCCGTTCGACCGACAGATTTTAGCTCGGAACCCGGCCCTCTCTCGAGCGATGCCGTTCCTCTTCGGCCCCTCCCTCTCGGAGCGCTCGCAGGTCGTTCGGACCCTCCACGCCCTCGGACCCACGTCGGTAGAGGGACTCGCCGCCGCTCTCTCTTGGACGCCCAGGAAGACCGAGCGCCTGGTGAGCACCCTCGCCCGGCGGTCAGAAGGCGGGGTGTGGTACTCCCCGGAGCGCCGTGAGGTCCGCATCGGCCCCCCCAATCTAGAAGCCCCGAGCCCCCCGGAAGCCCATGGGATGCCGCAAGCGACGGCGCCCACTCCACCACCTTCGCCGTCGACGCTCTCGTCCTCCTCCCCGGCGCTTCCCACCCGCGGCGCAGGCGTAGGGACGTGCCCGAAATGCACCGGTCCCATGGAAATGGTGGGTGACGGGGCCTCCCGGGTCTGTGTCCGGTGCGGTCACATTGGCTTGCTTCCCCGCGCGGTGGTTCCATCCGGTTCCACGAACGCTCCGCCTCCCGCCACCCTGCCCGGGCCGGGAGGGGACCGGAAGTCCCAAGAGATGCTCGCCGCGTACGTGACCTCCCGGCCGATCCCTTGCCCCCGATGCCGCTCCCCGCTCCGTCACGAAGGACTCGGAACGTTCCGATGCGGGGCCTGCGGGGAAGCCGTCCTGTTCCCGCCCTCGACCGCGTCGCCGGCTTCACCGCCCCTCCCGACGGTGACCGTCGGGCGCCCGCGCTGATCCGCCGGATGTTCGACCGCCGGGGCCCCTAGAACGGGACCTCGGAACGGACCTTCGCCACGAGGGAGCCGTCGGCGAGCCCGGAGCGGACCGCCTCGATGTCCGGGGAAGGGGGTCGGTCGTCGGAGCGCGCCGGGACGATCGTCCGGACCGCGCGGAGCGCGGCCTCGCTCCCCCGCCCGCCGCTCTTCGGCCGGCGGCGCTCGAGCGCTTCGGCCCCGATCAACCATTCCACCGCCAGGACCGTCCGGGTGTTCTCGATCACCCGTCGGAGCTTGGCGCCGGCCCAGGGCCCGAGGCTGACGTAGTCCTCCTGGTCCGCGGAGGTCGGGAGGCTCGCGGTGCTCGCCGGATGGGTAAGGGTGAGGTTCTCGTTCACCAGCGCGGCGGCGAGGTACTGGGCGATCATCCAGCCGGAGGTGCGCCCCGGGTCCGGGGCCAGGAAGGCGGGGAGCCCGCGGCTGGTCGCCGGGTTGAGGAGCCGGGCGATCCGGCGCTCCGAGAAGCCGGCGAGGTACTGCGTCGCGATGGCGAGCGTGTCGAGGGCGAGGGCCAGCGTCTGGCCGTGGAAGTTCCCGCCGCTCAAGAACTCGTCCCCCTCGAAGACCACCGGATTGTCCGAGACGGCGTTCAGCTCCGCGTCGAGGATGCGCTGGGCGAAGTCGAGGCCGAGCCGCACCGCCGCGAGGACCTGGGGGAGGCAGCGCAGCGTGTAGGCGTCTTGGCCCTGGTACTCCGATCGGGGGGCGGCGAGCGTGCTCCCCTCAAGCAGCCCGCGGAGCGACGCCGCCATCGCCCGCTGCTCCGGCAGATTCCGGAGCTCGCCCAAACGGTCATCGAGGACCGCCGGGTCGCCGAGGAGGGCATCGAAGGAGAGACCGGCCGCCACGAGGGCCGCGTCGATGAGCGCTTCCACGTCCGCGACGGCGAGGGCGAGATAGCTCGTCATCAGGGAGGTCCCATTGAGGAGGGCCACCCCCTCCTTCTCCTGGAGTTCGAGGGGGGCGATCCCGTGTTCCGCGAGGACCGCGGCGGCCGGTCGTCGTCCCCCGTCCGGACCGAGGAACTCCCCTTCCCCGATCAGCGCGAGCGCGAGGTGGGCGAGGGGCGCCAGGTCGCCCGAGGCGCCGACCGATCCCTGCCGAGGGACGAACGGCACCAACCGACGGTTGAGGAGCTCGACCAGGCGATCGACGACCTCGGGACGGACCCCGGAGTGGCCCCGGGCGAGGGAGTTCGCCCGCAGGAGGATCATCCCGAGAACGACTTCGGCGTCCAGGGGTTCCCCGGCGCCGCTCGCGTGGCTGCGGACGAGCGATCGCTGGAGCTCTCGCGCCTTGGCGGGGGGGACGATCTCCCGGGAGAGCGCTCCGAACCCGGTGGTGACGCCATAGATCGGGCGCCCCTGGGCGACGGCCCGCTCGACCGAGCGGCGCGCCCCGGCGACCGCGGTCCGGGCCGCCGGATCGATCCCGACCGCGCACCGTCCACGCACGACCGCGAGGAAGTGGTCGAGGGTCAGGGAGCTCCCGTCGATCGGGAGGGATTCGGTCACCCGACCCCCCCCTTCACCCGGACCGTGGGCGCTGCGACCGTCCCCGCGCCGGCCGAGGGCCGATGGCTCACGCCGCGGCGACGGGGTAGACGATCTCGCCGCCGGGCTTCTGCATCGAGGGCTGGCGTCGGGTCTTCGCGCCCTTGGTCTGCCAGAAGATCTCGGCGAACTCCTGCACGAGCTTGAGGAGCTCCTGGGCGTCGGCCATCGAGGTGCCCTGCCGGGTCTTCGAGGCCTGCTTCATGATCTTGAAGACCACCTCGTGGATCTGGGGGTTCGCCTTCAGGTGGTCCGGGGTGAAGTAATCGCCCCAGATCACCCGGACCTCGGCCTTCACGCGTTCGGAGTGCTGCTCCTTGACGGCCGTGTAGCGCGCGAGCTTGCTCACGTAGGTGGCGCGATCCTCGGCCTTCGCGTCCATCGCCGGCGCGGCGAGCTCGCCGATCAGTTGGTCCATCCGGACCACCGTGAGCGCGGCGATCTGGGCGTCATGCGGGTCATAAATCCCGCAGGGGATGTCGCAATGCGCGTAGACCGCGCGGGGGGGAGCACGGCGTCGAGCAGGCGTTCCACGATTCCGGTCGATCCGTTCGAAGCGGCCATGGCCGGGCGAGTCCGGCCGCTCGGATAAGGATGCCGGAAGCGTCGAGCGCGCCGCCGACGGTGCGAGCCTCCGTGCGTCCGTTCTGGCGGTGGTGGTGGAGCCGGCGGGTCGAGGTTCGGGACGAGAGTATGCGGCCGACCCTACTCCCCGGGGACCGCCTCCGGGTGGACCGGAGGGCCTACCGGGAGCGACTCCCGGCCCCTGGGGAGCTTGTGGTCCTCATCGATCCGGTGGCGCCCGATCGCTGGCTCGTCAAGCGGGTCGCGTCGGTGGAACCGGGACCTTCAACGGGTCGGGATCGGTCCTTCGACCCTCCGGAGGCGGGCCCGGGAGAGAAGGGGGGGCCTCAGGTGTACGTCCTGGGGGACGCTCCGGCACACGCCCGCGATAGCCGGACGTTCGGTCCGGTGCCCCTCTCCGCGCTCGTCGGCCGGGTCTACCGATGCTACGCCCCATCGGCGAGGCGCCGGGAGTTCTGAGCCGGCGGGGCGCAATCCTTTAACCGATGTGTGAATCCAACACATCGGTGACGTCCCCTTCGGTGATCCTCGTGGCCGTGATCGTCGTCGCCGCCGGCGGGGGCGCGGTGGGCTTCTTCGCGGGCTACGAATATCGGGGCTCGCCGGCGGCCGCCCCCGCGGCCGTTTCGAACTCGACCCTGAGCGTCCTCGGCGCGGGGGCGCTCGTCCCCACGTTCCCCCAGCTCGCCGCCGCGCTCGTCAACGAGACCCCCGGGATCAGCGCGCCCACGGCCGCTCAGACCTACGAGGGTTCGCTCGATGTCACGACCGCCATCACTTCCTTGAGCGCCCGAACCGATGTGGCCGCGGTCGCGGACTACCGGCTCATCCCGCCCCGGCTCGAGCCGAGGTTCGCGAGCTACGAGATCGTCTTCGGCACGACCCCGGAAGTGCTCGTCTACAACCCGGGGATCCCCGCGTTCCAGGGGATCAACTCGACGAACTGGGCCGAGAAGCTCGTGAAGGACGTGATGACGGCCGGCAACGCCCCGTTCGCGGTCTGGAACGCGTCGACCGACCCGAACGGCTACAACGAGATCTTCAGCCTCGAGCTTCAGGGCCTGCTCGAGAGCGGGTCGGCGACCACCTACTACTCTACGTTCTACGGGGGAGGGGTGGGTCATCCGGCGGTCCCGAGCGCCTCGACCACGAAGATCGAGAAGGAGCCCCAGGCCGCCATCCTCGTCAAGACCGGCGTCGTCTCGGCGTTGATCACTTATCGGGCCTACGCCGTGGCGAACGGCCTCACCTTCGTTCCGTTCAACCCGATCGTCGGCCTCTCCGCGAACAACTCCACGGCGTTCACCGACTACGGAAAGATCTCGACCACGATCTTGGGGTCCGACCACTCGCTCTCGACCGTGACGCCGGCACCGGTCCTCTTTGCGGCGACGGTCCCGCTCAACGCCCCCAACGCGGCCCTGGCCGAGGCGTTCCTCCACCTGCTCCTCTCGCCCCAGGGGAGCGCCATCCTCGACGCCGGGGGCGCCTTCACCCCGATCTTCCCCGGCTGGGCGGACCATCCCACGGCGGTCCCCCCCGAACTGGCTCCGGACGTGGTCCCACTTCCGGGGTGGGCGGCGAGCGCGCTCGGATGAACGATGGCCCCGGACCGGTTCGGCCGGGCGGGCGCGGTTCGGCCTGGTTCGGGCTCGAGCTCGTCCTTTCCGGTTCGCTCCTCCTGCTCTTCTTCCTCCCGATCGTCGCCCTGTTCACCTACGCGCCCTTCGGCGACCTCGTCGCGAACGCCCGGAGCGCCGGCGTGCGCGCCGCCTTCGACCTCACCTTCCTCGCCTCGGGGATCGCGCTCCTCGCGTCCGTGCTCTTCGCGATCCCCCTCGGCTACCTCCTCGCCCGGAGGGTCTTCCCGGGACGCGCGGTCGTGGAGTCGCTCGTCACGCTGCCGGTCGTCGTCCCGCACCTCCTCGTCGGCCTCGGGCTCTTCTTCCTCCTGATCCCGGGGGCGCCGCTCTACCGGTTCACCCAGGCGATCGGCTTCCCCGTCTACGACACGATCTGGGGGGTCATCCTCGTCATGGTGTTCGTGAGCGCGCCCTACACCGTCCTCGCGAGCGAGCTCTCCTTCCGGGCCGTCGACGAGCGGGTGCTCGAGGCGTCCCGCTCCCTCGGGGCGGGACGCGCGACGGCGTTTCTCTCGGTCACGATGCCCCTCGCCCTCCGCGGGATCGTCGCGGGCCTCATCCTCTCCTGGGCCCGGGCGGTCAGCGAGATCGGGGGCCTGCTCGTTCTCGCCTACACGGTCTACCCGGGCGGTCCCTACTCGGGCCCGGTGACCTCGACCGTATCGGTCTACGTCTACGACCTCTTCCAGACGGGCGACCTCGCCGACGCCGCCGCCGTGAGCTCCCTCTTCCTCCTCGTCGCGTTCTCCCTCTTCCTCATCGTCCGGATCGGCGAACGCTCTGGATGGGTGCCTTGGCGCCGGGGGAGCTCGCCCCATGAGCTCGCACTGGCGCGTCGAAGGGTTGACCGCCCGCGTCGAGGGGTTCCACCTGGGCCCGGTCGATCTCGAACTTGACCCCGGTCACGCCATCGCGGTCCTCGGGGCCTCGGGCGCCGGCAAGACCACGCTCCTGCGGACCCTCGCGGGGTTCGTCCGGCCGGAGGGCGGCCGGATCCTCCGGGACGGTGTGGACATCACGCGATGGCTTCCGGAGCAGCGGTCCCTCGGCTACGTCCCGCAGGGCCTCGGGCTCTTTCCTCACCGGACGGTCGAGGGGAACATCCGCTTCCCGATGGAGGTGCGAGGCCGGTCCGACGCGAGCGATCGGACGAAAGCCCTCATCGAGCGCTTCGGCCTCGCCCCACTCGCCCGGCGCCGCCCGGCCCGCCTGAGCGCGGGCGAGCAGCAACGCGTCGCGCTCGCCCGGGCCCTGGCCGCCGAGCCGCGCCTCATCGTCTGGGATGAGCCTTGGCAGGGACTCGACGTGCTCGCGCGCCACGAACTCGGGGCCGTCCTCGCCGAACTCCGCGAGGAGGAGCGGGTCCCCGTGGTCGTGGTGACCCACGACCCGGCCCTCGCGTTCTCGCTCGCCGAGTCGTTCCTGGTCCTCTCCAAAGGCCGGGTGCGGTCGCGTGGGGACGCCTCGACCCTGCTGAGGGCACCCGGGGATCCTTTCGCCGCCCGGTTCGTCGGGTTCGAGAACGTCTTCGATCGGTCGGCGCTCGACGGGGGCTCCCCTCGGTCGCTTGGGGCGTGGCTCCTCGAACGGGCCGGACCCGAGGGGGTAGCGTTCCGGAACCCGACCTGGTCGGCCGGTCCGCCGGATCCGGAGGCCCCTTGGTCCGGGACGGTCCGAAGCGCCCGCCCGTCCCCGTCGGGGTCACGGGTAGAGGTTCGTATCGATGGGTTGACCGTCCTCTTGACGGGGACCGTCGACGACGAGAGCGCCCTGCCCGCGCTCGGGTCGATCGTGCGCTTCGGGATCGACGATACCTCCGTGCACGCCTTGGGCGCCGGGGGATTCACCCCCGGGGCGGGCTGAGCGATGCGGGCGCGTACCGTCACCGACACCGACGTCGCCCTGCTTCGCTCGGTCGGGCGGGAGCGCTCGGTCGTCGCGGCGAGCCGATCGGTCGGGATTTCCCGGGACCTCGCGAACTACCGATTGGGCCGGCTCGCCCGGACCTTCGGGGGCCCTGTGGTCGAGGGGATCCGGGGCGGCCGGGGACACGGGAGCACCCGGCTCACGGAGCTCGGGGACCAGATCGTCCGAGGGGGATTCGACTCCGTCCGTCTTCTCGATGCCCGGCCGGTCACCCCGCCGTACCGATCGAACCGGTTCATCGGACGTTACCGTGCGGGCCCCCCGCCCCAGATCGAGCTCGGAGGAGGAAGCCGGCTGCGCGTGGCTTTCTCCGCGGAACCGGGAGAGACCGTCCGGGCCCTCGTAGACCCCGAGGCGATCCTGGTGGCCCGCGGACGGTTCCGTTCGAGCGCCCGGAACGTCCTGCGCTCGAAGGTCGTGTCGATCGAACACGGTCCGGGTCCCGGAGAAGCCACCCTTGTCGCCCGGTGGGGTACGAGACGCTGGCGGGTGGCGGTGACCGACGAGACGGTCCAGTCGCTCGGCCTCGCCCGGGGAGCGAGCGTGTGGCTTTACGTGAAGGCGACCGCGATCCGGCGGGTCGGCCGGGCCGGGCGGGCCGGCCCTACTCGCGGATCCCCTCGGAGGTGAGCGAGAAGACCGCCTCCCCCTCGGGGAGGTTCGGCGAATCGATCAACCGGGCGATCCGCTTCGGGGGCTTCGACTTGCGGAGGAAGATCCGGTAGGTCGCGGCGTGGGCGACGATGTTCCCGCCGATCGGGCGGGTCGGGTCGCCGAAGAGGATGTCGGGCCGGGAGGAGACCTGGTTCGTCACCACGATGGCGGCGTTGTACGTGTCGCCGAACTTCAGGAGCTCGTGGAGGTGGCGGTTCAGGAGCTGCTGCCGGGGGGCGAGCTCGGCCCGGCCGACATACTCGCTGCGGAAGTGCGCCGTGAGCGAGTCGACCACGATCAGGCGGATCGGGCGCTCCCGGGCGAGCTCCTGGGCCTTCTGGACGAGGAGCATCTGGTGGTTCGAGTTGTACGCCCGCGCAATGTGGATCTTGGTGAGGGCCTCGGTCGGGTCGAGGCCGGCGGCCTTCGCCATGTCGACGATCCGCTCGGGGCGGAAGGTGCTCTCGGTGTCGATGTAGACGACCTCACCACTGAGCCCCCCCTGGCCGACCGGCTGCTGGACGTTCACGGCGATCTGGTGGGCGAGCTGGGTCTTGCCGGTCCCGAACTCGCCGGCGAACTCGGTGATCGCCTGGGTCTCGACCCCGCCCCCGAGGAGCTCGTCGAGGGCGCTCGAGCTCGTCGAGATCCGGCCGAGCTTCTTGCGGCGTTCGAGGAGGATCGTGCCGACCTCGAAGCTCCCCACGTCGGCCTGGCGACGGGCTTCGGCGATGATCTTCTGGGCGATGGCGGTCCCGATCTCGGCCGCCTCGGCGACGTCACCGGGGGAGGCGACCGCGAGCTCCATGAGGTCGGTGTAGCCGGCCTCCCGAAGCTTGTCGGCCGTCGCCGCGCCGACGCCGGCCAGGTCCTCGAGGGCGACCTCGCGCTTCGGGGTCTCTTCCTCGTCGGCCGGGCTCGATCGAGCGGATGTCCTCGCCACCACGCTCGCCGAGCGGCGCCCCGGTTGATAAAGGGAGGGGAGGGGGCGAGAAACGGTGGTCGGTGGATGTCGGACGGTCGCTCCCCGGGTCGTCCCGGCCCTAGAAGGAGCCCGACGGCGCTGAGCCGTCGGTCGGGTGGAACGGCTCTCCGGTGAGCCGCTCGAAGACCGTCGTATAGAGGCGGCTCACCTCATCGACCAGGAGCGGGGGCAGCGGGGGGATCGGGGCTCGGGCTCGCCGGCGGCCCGCGCCTTCAGGAGGGCGTCGTGGTAGCCGATCGTCCGGTAATGCTGGCGGACGAACTCCTTCGAGAACTCGACCTGGCGGCCCCGCTCGAAGGCGCCCTTGTCCCAGAAGCGGTCCTCGTCGGCCGTGCCGAACGTGTCGACGAGCATCAGGCGTCCCTCGTCGTCGATCGCGAACTCCTTCTTCCCGTCGACGTGGAGGAGCCCCCGGGGCTCGATCTCCCGCTCCATCGCGGCGTCGACCTTGCGGATCGTCGACTCGATCTCCTCGAGCCTCGCCCGGTCGATCGCGGCGAGCTCGAGCGCCTCGGCGACGTCGACCGGGCGGTCGACCGGCTCGAGCTTGGTCGTCATCTCGAAGAGCGGCTGGGGGAGCCGCTCGCCGTACTCGACCCGGCGGCCCGCCGGGAAACCGAGCTCCTCGGGCCGGACCGATCCGGCCTTCACCCGGTCCCACATCGAGCCGGCGACGTAGTAGCGCATGATGAACTCGAGGGGGAGGAGGTAGTTCTTCGGGGACGGGCCGAGGGTCGCGGGCTTCGGGACGACGCGCACGCGGCGGACCCGCATCGCGGTCGGCCCCGCGAGGCTGAGGAAATGGTGGGGGACCTTCAACCGGGTGCAGACCTGGAACCAGTGGGCGGCGGTGAGGTTGAGGGTCTCCCCCTTGTGCGGGATCTCGCTCGGGATGTGCTTGTCGAAGACGGAGATGTCGTTCGTGAACCGGAACTCGAGCTCGGAGTCCGAAACTTCGTAGACCTCCTTGACCTTGCCGCGTCGCAGGTACTTCGGGCTCGACGGCGCGCTCGGGCTCGGTCGGGGCGACATTGCGGGCCGAGCAGCGTGCCCTTACTAATGCTGTGCGGCGCGTTTTCGGTCGGGCGCCCTACAGCGAGCGCGCGTGCAGGGCCGTGATCGGGCGGAACCCCCGCTTCTGGTAGAAGCGGACGGCGATCTCGTTGTTCGAGGGGAACTCGGCGGTGACGACCGCCGCGCCGAGCGCCTTCAGGCGCGCGGTCGTCTCCTTGAGCAGGAACTCGCCGACGCCCCGCCGCCGGTAGAGCGGGAGGAGGTAGATGTCGAGGATGACCCCCTCGAGCTCGGGGAGGTAGAACCTCCGCTCGCGGACCTGGGCCCGAACGACCCCGACCACCTTGTCGCGGTCCGGGCCCACGCCTTCGGCCGCCAGGACGACCCCCTTCGGGTTCGCGAGATCGGCGAGGAGGACCTCGGCGGCCCGCTCGGAGGCGTCGTCGCGGACCTTGAGCAGCGGGTCGAACTCCTCGTTGAGCCGCTTGAGCCGGACGATCAGCGGGACCAGCGCCGGGACATCCTCCGGGGTCGCCGGCCTTAGGTGGATCGGGATCGGCGCCTCGGCCGCGGAGGTTTCGCTCATCGGCCCTCCTCCTCCCCGCCGGGCTCGTCGGGCATCGGCCTCGTCAAGTGGTCCGCGGAGAGGGCATTCACGAGCTTCGCCGGTCGTTCCATGAGTTCCATCGCCCGGAGGAGGAACTCCTCCCGGCTCTTTTCGGTTCGGGCGATCCCCAGCGCGACCGCTTTCGAGGCGACCGCGGCCGCCATCTGAGGGAAGACCTCCCGTTCGTCCATCGTCGGAAGGATATGCTCGGCGGTGAGTCCGCCGGCCTCGGCGCCCTTCGCGAGCTCTCGGGCCGCCGTCAGGACGAGCTCGTCGGGGATCGATCGGGCGCGCGCGTCGAGGACGCCCCGGAAGACCGCCGGGAAGACGAGGGAGTTATTCACCTGGTTCGGGAAGTCGGATCGGCCCGTGGCGACCACGGCCGCCCCGGCCGAGAGGGCGTCGGCCGGCCAGATCTCGGGCATCGGGTTCGCGAGGGCGAAGACGATCGGGTGGTCGGCCATCCGATGGATCCCTTCCGGAGTCACCGTTCCCGGCACGGGCGTCGAGGCGGCGAGCAGGACGTCCGCCCCGTCGAGGGCTTCAGGGAGCCCGCCCGTCCGGCCGCCCCCGTGGGTCTGGAGCGCGAGACGGTACTTCCAGCGGTTCCGCACCATCATCTCGTCGATGTCGGAGCGCTCCCCGTGGAGGATGCCGCGGTGGTCGACGAGCGTGAGGCGGCGGGGGTCGTGGCCGAGGGCGATCAGCAGGCGGGCGGTGGCGAGGTTCGCCGCGCCGGCACCGAGCATCACGGTGCGGACCGAGCCGATCGATCGCTGGGTGAGGGTGAGGGCGTTCAGGAGGCCCGCGACCGTCGCGGCAGCCGTCCCGAGCTGATCGTCGTGCCAGACCGGGATTGGGAGGCGGCGCTGGAGCTCCTCGAGCACGTAGAAGCACTTCGGGGAGGCGATGTCCTCGAGGTTGATCGCCCCGAACGCCGGGGCGAGCCTCAGGACGGTCTCCACGAGCTCCTCGGGCGTCCGGGTGCGCACCGGGATCGGGATCGCATCGACCCCGCCCAGGAACTTGAAGAGGAGCGCCTTCCCCTCCATGACGGGAAGCGCGGCCTCCGGGCCGATGTCGCCGAGCCCGAGGACCCGGCTGCCGTCGGTCACGATGGCGATGGTGTTCCAACGCCCGGTGAGCTCGAAGGCCCGTTCGGGCGCCGCGGCGATCTCTCGGGAGACCTCCGCGATCCCGGGGGTGTACCAGAGCGAGAAATCGCGTAGGCTTCTGACCGGTACCTTGGGGACGGTCTCGATCTTCC
This sequence comes from uncultured Thermoplasmata archaeon, assembly GCA_963696985.1. GTDB lineage: Archaea > Thermoplasmatota > Thermoplasmata > Lutacidiplasmatales > UBA184 > Lutacidiplasma. The sequence continues at coordinate 41,030 of CAVOMG010000002.1, forward strand.
CCTGGTAGTAGCGCGCGAGCCGGGCCGACCGCTCGTTGAGCGCCTCGGTCTGGTCGACCTCGGCGTGGTGGGCCGTCTCCTCCCGCTTCCGCGGATCGCGGGCCGGATTCGGGGCAGGGGCCGACGCCGGCACCATCGGAAGGAAACGGAGCGGCGCTCGGAAGATAACGTTTCTTGCGGACGAACGGGCGTTCGTCAGGTGTCGTTTTCCGCGGGACGGGCCCGGACCCGGGAGCGTGGCCACGTGCTCCGATCTCGTCGGCGTTCCGGTCCCATGCGCCCGGCGTCCACGTGGGCGCGGCCGGGCTTCGACGAGCGCTCGAACGGCCGCCGATTTGTCCGAGGCGCAAGCCCGTTTCGCCCTCCGAATCCCGCCACGCTTAAACCTCGAACCCGGCTCCGCCCGCCTCCGATGGAGGTCCACACCATCCTCACGGGGCCGTTCCCGCGGTCCGAAGCGCTCGTCGCGGCGACCCGCGATCTCGACCGGGGGCGCGCGTCGGGCGAGACCGTCCGGTCCCTCTTCCGGGAGACCGAGGCGGAGGTCGCCGACCTCGAGGGCCGTCTCGGGCTCGACCCGAGGAGCGGCGGTTACCTCGCCTGGGCCGACCTCTTCCGACCGTTCGCGGAGACGTGGGGAGGGTTTACCGTGGGCCCGCTCACCCGCTGGTTCGAGACGAACACCTTCTTCCGGCAGCCGATCCTCCATGCGCCACCGGAACGGGTCGAGGGGGCGCTCGACGGTTGGTGGCCGATCGATCCCGGCGCCCGCGCCGCGGGCACCAAGGCGACCCTGCCGGGTCCCTACACGTTCGTCGGGCTCCTCGACAACCGCTCCGGCGAGACCCGCGAGGCGCTCACCCACCGGATGGGTCGCCTCCTCGCCGAGGAGGTCCGTGCGCTGCGCGCCTCGGGCTACGGGACGTTCCAGTTCCAGGAACCGATGCTGGTCGTCGATCCGCCCGAGGGGCCGCTCGCCGAGGCGACGGTCGCCGCGTACCGGGCGATCGTCGACGCGGCGGCGGGGAAACCGACGCTCGCTTGGACGTTCTTCGCCGACGCCGCCCCTTCGCTCGAGCTCCTCGCCCGCCTCCCGGTCACGGCGATCGGGGTCGACGTATCGGAGACGGAGCCGGGGAGCCTCACCGACGAGCTCTCCGGCCGAGCGCTCGGGTTCGGATGCCTCGACCCCCGCACCACGCTCTCCGAGGATCCGGCCGAGATCGCCGCGCTCGTCCATGAGGTCGCCGAGCGGCTTCGTCCCCCCTCCGTCTGGCTCGGCCCGGGCGGCCCTCTCGACCTCCTCCCGTTCTCGGCCGCGGCCCGCAAGCTCGAGGTCCTCGCGAAAGCGCGGGCCCTCCTCGAACGGCCCGGAGGCGCGGCATGAGCGCCCCGGCCCTGTTCCCGCTCCAGGAGATCGGCAGCCTCGCGAAGCCCCGCTGGCAGCTGATCGGCCAGCGTGGCGAGGCGCTCGACGATCGGGCGCGCGCGGAGTTCGAGTCGTGGAACCACCGGGTCCACTTCGCCGAACCGGAGGGCCCGACGGCCCGCGCTCTCCTGTATGGCCGCCCCGGCGAGGCCGCCCCCGGCGCGGTCCGGGACCTGGGCGCGCTCTTCGCCCTCCGATACCTCGAATCGGCCGGGCTCGACCCGGGTCTACGATGGCGAGGCCCGGCGGATCGAGATGTACGAATACCCGATCCGCCAGATGCAAGGCTTCCAGTTCTTCGGCCACGTCCGTTCCTTCGACAACAAGTACTACCTCAAGGCCGCCGCGACGGCCCCGGTCCGGCTGGAGCGACCCTACCATCTCGAGGAGTTCGAGTTCGTCAAGGCCCACACCGACCGCGTCCCGAAGATCCCGATCACGGGACCCTACACGCTCGCGGAGTGGTCGTACAACGAGTACTATCTCGGCCGGCAGTCGGGCTGGAAGGGCCGGGAGGCGCGGCGCCGGGCGCAGTCGGAGTTCGTCACGGAGATCGCCCGCTCGGCCATCCGCCCGACCCTCAAGGCGCTGATCGCCCAGGGGGCGAACGTGATCCAGATCGATGAGCCGGCCGCGGGGACCCACCCCGACGAGGCCGAGCTCGTCGTGGAGGGGTTCAACGCCGCGACCGAGGGCCTCGACGCGACCTTCTCGATGCACATCTGCTTCTCGGACTACAAGACGCTCTTCCCCGCGATCCTCGGGGCGAAGGCGTGCCGGCAGTGGGCCTGGGAGTTCGCGAACCGCGACACCTCCCACCACGACGGCTACGAGGTGCTCAAGCTGTTCAAGGAGTACGGCGACGACCGGGAGATCGGTCTCGGGGTCCTCGACGTCCACCGCGACGAGGTCGAGAGCCCGGAGGTCGTCTCCTCGCGCATCCTTCGGGCGGCGGAATACCTCGGGGACCCGGAGCGGATCTGGGTGAACCCGGACTGTGGCCTTCGGACGCGCTCGCTCGAGATCTCGATGCGCAAGCTCCAGGCGATGGCCGAAGGGGCCCGAGCCGCGCGCCGAGAGTTCGGGGTGCGAGAGGCGTAGCCGGGGGCGAGGGCGCGCGAACGGCGCCCGGCGAGGAAGGATCTACCGGTCCGATCCTAGGCGGTGGGCGCCTCGCCCGGCGCGGGAGGAACGATAGTTCCGGCGCTCGGCGGGGAGGTGAGCCGGGATCCCCCCGTGGGCACTCGGCGCCCATCGGCCGTGATCCGGAAGTTGCGGACCGGCAGCGTCAGGAGGAAGCAGACGAGGCCCAGGACGGAGATCAGGGCGAAGATGAGCTCAAAGGCCGAGTTCCCCGGCGCCCGGAACGTCACCGTGAGCGGGCCGCCCGGCGTGGAGACGACCTTCGTGAACGTCGAGAGCACGCTCGCCAGGATGACCGAGCCCGCGATCGGTCCGATCGACGTTCCGAGGTTGCGGAACGTGAGGTTCATCCCGGTCTGGACCCCGGTCTCCTGCGGCTTCGAGGAGAGGACGACGAGGTTGATCATCGAGATGAAGATCATGATGATCCCGGTCATCACTGGGATCGTGAAGAGGATCAGGTAGACGACCTGGTCGTTCCAGCCGGTCAAGAGGAACCCGCCGAGGAGGATGAGCGCGGCCCCGACCATCATCGCGGGCTTCGGGCCCGCGCGGCCGACCCACTTGCCGACGAACGGAGCCGCGACCATATTGACGACCGTCGTCGGAAGGCTGTAGTAGCCGAAGTCGAGCGGGGTCTTGCCGAGGCCGACCGGCGACGTCGCCTCGGCGCGCGCGACGATCCCCACGAAGAGGAGGAACATCGCGACCCCGGCGAAGAGCCCGATCATGTTCGACAGGAGGATGTTGCGCTCCGCGAGCTTCTTGAAGTCGACCACGGGGAGCGCGGTCCGCCGCTCCCAGAGGATGAACCCGAGGAGCGTGATCAACGAGGCGAGGAAGAACTCCGGCGATCCGAGGGGGACCCCGCCGAGCGTGGTCCCGTGCCAGTTCGCCCAACCCCAGGAGGGTCCCTCGGTGAGTCCCAGCAAGAAGAAGGCGAGCGTGCCGGCGAGCAGGATCGAGCCCGGTCCGTCGATCGGCTGGCGGAGCCGGACGCGCGATTCCTTGAGGTAGATCACCGTCAGGACGAGGACGATCAACGCGATCGGGATCACGGTATGGTAGGTGAGCTGCCAGCCGAACGTCTGGGTGATCCACGCGCCGCCGAAGAGTCCGATCGAGGCCCCGGCGCTGAACATCGCCGAGACGATCCCCTGGGCGTAGGCGACCTGGGTCTTCGGGAACTCCTCCCCGATCATGGCGAAGGCGAGCGGAAACATCGCCATCCCGACCCCCTGGACCGCGCGGATGCCGATCAGAACGAGGAGCTCGTTCGGGCGCCCCAGGCCGATCGCGTCCCCGAGGTTCGGGCTGAACCCGGCGAACGTCACCGCCACGAAGTAGACCGCGAGGATCGCGACGAGGACGCGCTTCTTCCCGTAGATGTCGCCGAGCTTCCCGGCGATCGGCGTGAACGCGACCCCGACGAGGAGGTACACCGTCAGGATCCAGGTGACCTCGGTGTACGGGGCGTTGTTGTAGAACGTCTGGAACCTCAGGAGCCCCGGGATGATCATCGTCTCGACGTAGGTGACCATCAGGGCGGCCGCGGAGAGGATGATCAGGACCCCGCGGGCGCGTCCCGCGTCGAGGCGGGCCTGCGCCGCAGCCCCCGTTCCCCACGATCCGGACTCGGACATCACCGGGGCCGACCGGCGCCGGGTCTTGATAGTTCTGGTCCCGGTCTGTGGCCCAGCGGCGCCCGCCTACGCCCCACCGCCCCGGGTGAGCACCTCGGCCCCGTCCGGACGCACGAGGACGGTGTGCTCCCACTGCGCCACCAGACCCCCGCCCGCCTCGAGGAAGACCGGATAGCTCTGGAGCTGCCTGCGCACCGCCGGGAGCAGCACGCGTTCCCGGGGCGGGATCCAACGGGCGGTGAACGGAAGGGTCCGGAACCGCTCGAACCAGGCCCGCACCGCCGGCGGTGCCCCGGTCGGCTCGCGCCGGAACCGGACGATGTTGCCGAACGGGCCGTTCTCGATCTCGCCGGCGCCGTTCGAGGCGAACGGCTCGATGGCGACGATCTCCCCTTCCTCGAGATGGTCCGTGCTCATGCCGGAGGCGTTCGGGATCGCCTTGCCGGCGTGCAAGAGGTAGCGCTCGATGGTGTGGCCGGTGAGGTTGCGGACCGGCTTCAAGCCCCGGGCGTGGATCGCCCGCTCGATCGCGCCGGAGATCGCGTCCACGCTCGCCCCGGCCCGGACCTCGGCGATGCCGGCCTCGACGGCCTCGCGGACCGCGTTGCGGAGATGGTCGTGCCGATGGCCGCCCCCGACCTCCACGGTCTCGGCGGTGTCGGCGATCGCGCCCTCGAGGTGGGCCCCGACATCCACCTTGAGGAGGTCCCCCGCCACGAGGATCTCCTCATCCTCGGGAGGCGGGGTGAAGTGGGCCGCTTCGACGTTGCGGGAGAGGTTCGCCGGGAACGCCGGCTGGGCGCCGGCCGACCGGATCGCCTCCTCGATCGCCTCGGCGACCTCGCGACGCCGGGCGCCGGGGACCGCGGCGGCGGCGCCCACGGCCCGGGCGCGCGCGCTGATGCGGGCGGCCTCGCGCCACCGATCGAGATCCTCGGGATAGCGCGCCAACGTCAGCGCCTCCGGATCGGGCGGGGTCGCGCGCCGGTCAGGTCGAGGATCTCCGAGGGTCGGCCGCTCGGTTCGGGTTGCGCCGGGAGGTAGACGCGGACCCACCGCCCGAACGCCGCTCGCGCGGCCGCGGGCGTGGGGGCGGGAGGTTGTCCGTGCCGATTCGCCGAGGTCGAGACGATGGGGCCGGATCGACGGGCCAGGGCGCGCGCGGTCGGATGGTCGGGGATCCGGATCCCGATGGTCGCTCCCGGTCCGAGGACCGCGGGCGCGAGCTCCCGGCGCGCCCTCGGACTGGCCTTGAAGATCAGGGTGTAGGGCCCCGGCAACCGCGCGCGAACGATCGAACGGGCGCTCGGGTCGAGCACGGCCCACGGCTCGATCTCCTCGTAGGAGGAGACCGCGACGGAGAGGGGAGTCCCGGCCGGCCGCTCCTTCGCCGCGAGGAGTTTGGCGACGCCCTTCGGGCGGTCGGCGCGCGCTCCGAGTCCCAGAAGAGTGTCGGTCGGGTAGACGACGAGCTCCCCCGGTCGAGCGCCCGGACGGCGCGATCGATCGGGTCGGCGCCGCTCACGTGAACTCGCGGTCCGTCCGGTGGTACTCGACGTACTCCTGGGGTGTGAAGTAGAGTTCGAGCTCCCGGGCGGCCGAGGCCGGGGCATCCGAGGCGTGCACGAGGTTCGGGGTCATGGCGATCGCGAGGTCGCCGCGGATCGTGCCCGGAGCGGCGGTCTGCGGGTTCGTCGCGCCGACGATCAACCGCACGGTGGCGATCGCCCCGCGGCCCTCGATGGCCATGGCGAAGACCGGGCCCGAGGTGATGTGGCGGATCAGCCCGTCGTAGAACGGCTTCCCGACGTGCTCGGCGTAGTGCCGGGCCGCGAGCTCGGGCGAGACGGTCCGAAGCCGTCCGGCCACGATCTTGAGCCCCTTTTGCTCGAACCGGGCGACGATCTCCCCCACGAGCCCCCGCGCCACGCCGTCCGGCTTGACGAGGACGAGCGTCCGCTCGAGGCGCACCTCTTCGGCCATCGCGCGGGGACGTACGCCCTCGCCAAAACGCTTTGGGCGGGCCCGGCTCGGCCCCCCGATGGCGGGCGGAACGGAGCGAGTCCATCCGGCGGCCCGCGGGTTCGACCAGGGCGCCGAGGCGTACGAGCGGGGGCGGCCGGAGTATCCGGCCGAGGCCCTGATCTGCCTCATCACCGGCCTTCGGCTCGGCCCCGGGGTCGACGTGCTCGAGCTCGCCTCGGGAACGGGCAAGTTGACCCGCGGTCTCCTCGCTACGGGGGCCCGCATCGTGGCGATCGAACCGAGCGCGGGGATGCGCCGGACGTTCGCGACGAAGGTCCCGGGCGTCGAGGTCCTCGATGGCACCGCCGAGGCGATCCCCCGACCCGACGCCTCCGCCGACGCCGTCGTCGTGGGTCAGGCCTTCCACTGGTTCCAGCCGGGGCCCACGCTCTCCGAGATCCACCGGGTCCTTCGACCGGGGGGAGGGCTTGGCCTCGTCTGGAACCGCCGGGACGAATCCGTTCCGTGGGTGGCGGAGTTCGGGAGGACGATCAATCGCCACCGGCGCCGGGACCCCCGACTCGTCGGACCGGGGCTGGCAGCCGGGGTTCGACCCGGCGAGCGGGTTCGCCCCCCTCGAATCGTTCCGGTTCCGCTTCGAACACGAGGAATCGGTGGATCAGGTCGTCGATCGGGCGGTCTCGGTGAGCTTCGTCGCGTTGCAACCCCCCGAGGTGCGCACCCGCCTCGCGGAGCAGGTCCGGGCCTTCCTTTCGAAACTGCCCGAGACCCAGGGTCGTGGGACGATACGGTTCCCCTACCGTACGGAGGTCTACCTCACCCACCGGGTCGACCGGTCGGGGAGCGGGGCCCGGGCATCGCACGAGGGCCGGTAGCGGCACCCGGCGCATTTCGCCGGCGAGGGGTCCGCCCGCCCATCGTAGGGTCGGGCGATCGCCCGCCGGATCCTAAGGAGGCTCGCCCGGGCCTCGTCGTCCCAGTCGAGACGGTACTCCGTTCCGTCGCCGTATCGAAGGATCCCGTACGGGGGCCGGAATCCGGTGACGTCCTCGAGCAAGAGGCAGTAGGCCCAGACCTGGACCTGGTGGGAGAGGGGCACGGCGCGGGCGGGGGGGGCCCGGGTCTTCCACTCGACGGGCACGGGTCGGCCGTCGCGGAGTCGACGGACCTCGTCCGGGCGGCCGACCAACCGGTAACGCGGGGAGGCGAAACCGCCGCCCCGGCCCGCGTCGTCGACGTACATGAGCCGGCCGCGCCGGCGGCCTGCCCGGAACCGGGCGAGCTCCCAGGCCCCGCCGGCGATGAGCGCGCCGGCGAACGCGAGGATGCCGGCCTCGAAAAGGAGGCCCGCGCTCACAGGATCCCCGCGACGAACAGGACGAGGAGGAGCAGCGCCACGCCGGCGGCTATGGCGAGCGCCGCGGTCGACCCCGCTTCTTCGCTCCGCCGGACCGCGGTCAGTCGCCGCCGGTGAAAGTCCGCACCGGCCGCGGCGGAGCGCTCCGAGGCGGCGGAGGTCGGGCCGTCCGGCGGATGGTGGCGGTACCACTGGGCTCGAGGGCAGTAGGCGTACTCGGCCAGATCGCTGACCGAGAGCCAGGGGAGGGGTTCCTCCGAGGGGACGTGGGCCACGAGTCGCTCGAGTCCTCGCCGGGCCTTTCAACGTGCGCCTTCCATTGGACGAAGGGGGCACCGCCGAAGCGGCGGGCGGGAGGAGGCCGCCGTTTCAGGGGTTCTCGGACTTCGCCGCGGAGCGCTTCGATCCCTTCTTCGCGGCGGACTTGGCGTCGGCGTCCTTGGCCTCGGATCTCTTCCCGCCGGACGACTCCGCCGGCGGGGCCCTCGCGGGCGCGGGAGAGGTCGGGGACGAAGAGGATTCGGGAGGCTTCGCTGTGCCGGCCGGCGCAGGAGCCGACACCGGCGCCTCCGATGAAGGGGTCGAGCGTTCCGAAGCCGGGGGGGCGGCGGGCTTCGGCGCCGGCGCGGGTTTCGTCGCTGCGGCTGCCGGCTCGGCGGTCGAGGGCGCCGGGCCCACCGCCGGGACCTCCTTCGCCTTCGGGCGGGGCGACTGGGTTCGGGGCGCTGGAACGGGCGGGGCGGCGGCGCTCTTCGCCCGGGCCGTCGCGTGGCTGTGCTCCGCCGCGAGCTTCGTCGCGTGGGCCTTCGTCCACTTCAGGCGGTGCCCGACGCGGCCGAGGTTGAGCTGCTGCTTCCGGCAGGAGGAGGAGCAGAACTGGAAGACGGATCCGTCGCGCTTGACGTAGAGCGTTCCGGTCCCGGGCTCGATCTCCCCGGCGCAGAACGAGCACTGGCGCTTGACGACCATGACCGAGCGCTCCCTCTACCGGACCGAGAGCTTGCGGGCCTCGCGCGCGGTCTCTCGGAGGATCAGCACGTCACCGAGCCGGATGGGGCCGGCGACATTGCGGGTGATGATCTTGCCGCGGTCGCGCCCGGCGAGGACGCGGACCTTCACCTGGGTCGCCTCGCCGGCCATCCCCGTGCGGCCGATCAGCTCGACGACCTCGGCCGGCGAACCCTTCTCTTCGACCATGGTTGGCTCTCGGAACGCGCGCGGTGGCTCACTTCTTGAGCGTGGGGACGCTCTGGGCGATCTCCTCGAGCAGGCCCTTGCCCTCGCCGGCCTCGACGATCGCGACGCTCGCCGCGGACTTCGTCAGCCCGGCCGACTGGCCGAGGCGCTGCTTCTTCGGCACGTAGAGGTAGGGGATCCGCTTCTCCTCGCAGAGCATCGGTACGTGGACGAGGATCTCGACGGGATCGACGTCCTCGGCCATGATCACGAGCTTCGCCTCGGCGCGCTCGCTCGACTTCGTGACCTCGTTGGTGCCGATGCGCAGCTTGCCCGTCTCGCTCGCGATCTGGACGAGCTGGAGGGCCTTCTCGGAGAGTTCGGACGGAGTCTCGAACCGGACGTAAATCGGTCGCGCCATCGTTGCACCTCGCGTCAGCGGAACCCGGTTAGGGCCCTCGGCTCACGGGTAGGGTCGCGGTATCGGACGGGGTATATAGCGTCCCCGCCGGGCGGATCGTGGTCGCGTCGTCGTAAGCGCTCACCTTTCTGGTGGGGAAGGCTCCATCCTTAACTCTTCCCGACCTTTGGGAGGCGCTTCGCCTCCGGTGAGACTCCATTCGCGGCTCCCCGAGCGAGCTCGCCGGACTTGGTAGACCGTTCGGTCCCCCGACCCCGGTGGAGGCTCCCTCTCCCCGCGCGTCAGTTCAGTCGGCTTCCGGCTTACCTCGAGACATCCTCTTTCGAGAATGTTGCGAGCGGCGTTCCAATCGCGGTCCATCCGGTGGCCCCCGGGGCACACGAATTCCCGCTGCTCCAGCGTCAATGGTGGATCAGCCCTGTGGCCGCAGATCGAGCAGGTCTGCGTGGTCCCCTCCGAGGGGACCTCCACATACCGTCCCGACCGCATCGCCATCTTGTAGCGGCTCATTGTCCTCAGCATCCCCCACCCGGCGTCCGCGAACGACCGGGCGAGCGGTCCTCTCGATAGGCGGGTCACGTCGAGATCCTCGAAGGCGATCAGGTCGTGCCGCGACGCCCACCGGGAGGTGAGCTGGTGGGCGAAGTCTCGACGCTGTCGTCGGACCTTCGCATGGCACCTCGCCACCTTCTCCCGCTGCCGCTCCCGACGATGGGAACCCGGGCGCTTGCGCGCCAGCGACCGCTGGGCCCGGGCCAGGCGCCTCTCCGCCTTACGGAGATACTTCGGGGGATCGGTGGTGGTGCCCTCGGAGAGCGTGGCGAGGTGGGTGAGCCCCAAGTCGACTCCCACGGGGTTCTCCGGGGGACCCGGGGGAGCGCCCGGTGGGTCCGGGATCGCATAGGCGAGCGCGATGTACCAGGCGCCGGCCTCGTGGGTCACGATCGCCTTCTTCAAGACGCCGTTCGCGGGGACGGACCGGTGGTGGACGTAAGGGATGGAGCCAAGCTTGGGGAGGCGGACCGTCCGGGTTCGGACGGTCACGGAGTCGGGTTGTCCGAAGGTGAAGGATCGGATCTCTCGGCGGAACCTCGGATAACCGGGAGACCCTCCCTGCCCGATTCGGTGGAAGAACGCTCGGAAGGCGAGGTCGACGCGCTGGAGGACGTCGCGGGCCGGGTCGTCGGGTAGACTCCCGAGACCCTCCGAGTCGAAGGCCCTCCAACGGGCGAGGGAGGATTGCTGCTCGAGGTAGGAAAGGGAGCGGTGTTCGTTCTGCCAGGCGGTGCGGCGCTGTTCGAGAGCGTAATTATGGAGGAACCGGAGCTCCTTGAGCCACCGGAGGAGCTCGCGCTCGACGGAGGAGTTGGGGCGAAGCCGGAACTGGAAGGTGAGGAACATCGCGCGCGGGAGGGGAGCGAGGCGGGTTCATTCTTCCCCAGCCGGTGAAACGTGGAAGATGAGTTCGCGAGTAGAGGATTTTCGTCCGAACCCGCCGAACGCGATCCACGCTAGCCAGAAAGGTGACTAGATACCTCGATTCTAAGTTTCCCTGCTCCGTGCCCAGGATGATGTCGGCCCCGATCTCGGAAGTCGAAGCTTGGCAGGTCTTGGGCGACCTTGTCAAGGTTGCACAGAGCCAGTTGGGGGCCCGCCTGGTTTGCCTTAGCGCGTTCGGGAGCCTGGTGAACGGGGATTACGTCCCGGGGTTCAGCGACATCGATCAGGTCATTGTCATCCGTGCGGGATCCGAAAAAGAGGGGAGCGTCGAGGCGGCGAACGCGGCGGTCCGAAGTATCAACTATCGTCGCGGAAGGTTCCACGATTGCCTGCACGAGGGCTACGTCGTGTCCCGAGAGGCCCTCTGGAGCCGGGATTTCGACAGTGAGGAGGGGTTGGTCCTTCGAGACGTCATCGACCTCGCCCTCCACGGGAGGACCTTGGTCGGCGATCACATTTGGCCCCGGATCCACCGACCCACGGTCGAGGAACTCCGCGAGTCGGTCGTCTGCGGGGTCTTCTGGATCCCGAAGAGGCTCCCGAACCTGAAATCCATTCTCAACTGCATCTTTGCGGTCGGAGGCGCGAGGTTCTACTGCACGACCGGCACGATGACCTGGACGAAGAGGGATCTCGCCCGGGCGTACTCGAGTCGGCGAGACCTACCGTTCGGTGACCTGGTCGCGGAGGCCGAGAACCTTCGAAGGAAAGGGGCGATCCCGCCGGAAGAGGCGGCGGCCGCCCTGAAGAGACTAAAGTCCCCGTACCGAGAATTCCTCGAAGAGACCCGCACGTGGATGGCCGAATCCAGTACTTGGCAACCGGCCGCCTGACGTGAGCTGACGACTTCTCGGGGGGTTCTTGGCCCCCGTCTTTTCCGATGGAGATGGGCGTTGAAGAGGGGGTCGCCGCGGACGATTCAGTGTGTCGCCAAACCGCCGCGGCGGCGGTCTTTCGACCGCAGCGAGGAGAGCTCGCCTCCGAGAGAAATACCCTCCGCTCCGCCGGACCCGTTGGCGTCCGAGGACCCTCGCCGATCGGCAGGTCCGCTCGACCGCCCTCGCCTGGCTCCTCCCCTTCCTGAAAGGCGCCCTCTGGCGCTCCTTCCGACCCTCCACCCTCTACGATACCGCCGACCTCCTCCTCCGCGCCGCCGTCCTGAGAGCTTCGGTCCATCGGGCCCGCGCGCAGTGCCGACGAGGGCACTCCGACCGCACCGCTCGGTGGCTCTTCGGTCATCTCGGGATCGGACGGACTCAACGTTCCCTCACCCTGACACTCCGACGACAAGTCCGTCCGCACATCCCCCCAGAGCCCGTCGATGTCGCCATCGACTTCCACGACCGACCGTACTACGGTCACCCCCAAGACCCCCATCGGCGCCAGTATGTCCGGACAAAGGAGGAGCGGGGCACTCACCGGGCCCACCGCTTCTCCTCCCTCTCGATCCTCCTCCCCCGATACCGCCTCATCGTCTCCCTCCGGTTCCACCCGAAGAACGGCGGGACCCTCGCCGCTGTTCGGGCGGCGCTTCACGACTTCCAGATGGCGGGCGGGAAGCTCCGGGCCATCTTCCTCGATCGCGGGTTCTACAACTACGCCGTCCTCTCGTGGTTGAAGGCGCAGGGGATCACGGCGGTGGTTCCCCTCCGCCTCGGATCTCGCCAGCGGAAGCGGTGGGAGCACGGTCAGCGCTCCTACACCACCACGCACACGCTGAAGGGTCCCCGGCGGGGGGACCCGCCCCTCGAGCTGCCGATCCACGTCGTTGTGCGCTACCAGATGGGAAAGAAGTGGAACCGCCATGGGTGCCAGTACCTGATCTACGCGGTGCTCGGGGAGATGGGGCTCGAGGAGGTGGCCGACCGCTATCGTGGGAGGTTCGGCATCGAGTCCAGCTATAGGATTCTCGGGCAAGCTCTCGCCCGAACGTCGAGCCGTTCCCCGGCGCTCCGTCTCCTTCAGGTCGGGGTCGGCATGATGCTCCAGAACGAGTGGGTGATCCTTCGACTGCTCTACGCCAGCGAGGGTCGGCAGGGTCCGGTGGGGTTCCGCATCAACGAGGAGATGCTCCGCTTCGAGGATCTGCTGCAGATGTTGATGCGGGCGGTGGGCTACCGTCTCGGCAACCTCACGGCAGTCACAAACCATCGACGGTTACCACCCCGTCTCCGTCGTCAGGGGTTAACTATCCCACCAGAACTGTGAACGTTGCCAAGTACCTGGAATCCGGACTCAATCGGCTCCACTCAGTCCGGACCAAGGTGCCGGGAGTCACATCCGACGCGGATGGGTTCTCCCCCCTCCCGGGTAGTTCCCATGGCGAGACCGGAAGTACGGTTTCGGGGACCCTAGTGGTCGGTTCACGAGGAAGAGTCGCTCCTGGGGCAGAGCTTGACCCTACTCGATTGTCAGGGTTGGGCGCTCCCCCCCGCGCCGCCGCCGCCTGACCGTGTCTCGGGGCCCAAAGAGGTTCGAAGACCCTCACGGCCTTGAACGTGCCTCGCCCGAGTGGAGGGAGTGTGGTTCGATCCGGCCCAGTCCGAGGGGAGGATCGGGCTCGCCTAGGTGCGTGGAGACGGGCGCGGACCGCTGGAGGGGTGAACAGTTCCGAGCTCCGACCGACGCTCGCCTACACTGAAATGGCTACCCTTCCGAGCGCGAGTCCGGAGTCGACGCGCCGGTGGCCCTCGGGAAGCTCGTCCAATGGATACACTCGATCGATGGCGGGGTGCACCTTGCCGGCTTCGATGAGCCCGCGGAGGATGTCCAGTTCCTCGGGCCGTGGAGGCGATCCGCGGACAACGACTCTCTTGCCGCCCCAACCTGAGATGAACAGCGCCCGGATCATCGCAGAGAGTCGAGGGTTCACGGCCAGGTAAGTGCCTCCGCGGCGCAGCGCTCGCAAGCACGCCGAGAGCCGGCGGCGTCCCACCGCGTCGAGTATTACGTCATAGGTGTCGGAGGCCCGAGTGAAGTCCTCCTGAGCGTAATCGATCACCTGGTCGGCCCCCAGCCGTCGGAGGAGCTCGAGCTTTCGGGTTCCGTCCACGCCCGTTACCTCCGCTCCCAAGGCCTTGGCCAACTGGATGGCGAGGGCCCCGATGCCCCCACCCGCCCCGTTGATCAGAACCCTGCGCCCTCGGAGAGTTCCAGCCTGGTTGAGAAAGTGCAGCGCTTCGAGACCGCCCGTGGGAATGGTCGCGGCCTCTTCGAAGGACATGTTGGCCGGTTTGATCGCTACGGCGCTGTCGCGAGCGTCCTCTCGAAGAGCGATGTACTCGGCATACGCCCCGAAACCGAATCCCGTCGTCCCGTAGACCGCATCGCCGATCCGGAGGCGGGCCACGCCTTCGCCGACGGCCTCGACCTCCCCGGCGAATTCCTGCCCCAACACTTTACGCCGGGGGCGGACCGGCCCCATCAACAGTCGGACCAGAACGCGCATTCCGAGGCCAAACCGGAGGGCGCGCAACTCGCAGTCGCCGGCCGCCACCGCCGTGGCGCGGATCCGGATGAGAATCTCGTGGGCCTTGGGGGTCGGCTTGGGGACATCCTGGAGGTGGAGTCCCTCAGGGGGACCGTACTCCGTCCAGACGATCGCTCGAATCGGTCCCACCCCTTTCACGAAGCGTGGGGAACTCCCCACCTAGTCGCTCGAACCCTGCTGGGATTCCCGCTAGACACCCGGCGTCGGGAGCGAGGGGGCCTTCCCCCTCGACAGAGCGAAGACCTTCCACCCGAAGAGTAGGGGGAACACGACGAAGGTGAGCGCGGCGGGGATCGCGAACACCGCGGAGGTGACCGGGACGGCGGCCACACCGATGAGCCCGACGATCCCGATCACGCCGGTCAGTCCGCCGAGGGCCCGGCCGAACCCCGGGGCCTTGAGCATCGCGAGCCCGAGGATGATGAAACCGACGGAGAGGAAGATGTAGGCGCAGGTGTCGAACTCGTTGAACATGCCTTGCGTCGCCTGCCAGACGATCACGGCCGCATCCTGCTGCGCCGCGGTCGCCCCGGCCGCGTGGTACTGCGCGGAGATCTGAGCCATCGCCACGTTCGGTTCGCTCTCGACCGCGAGCACCGCGAGACCGAGGAAGCTCAGACCCAATCCAAAGACGGCGGGGGCGAGGTTCGAGCGCCGGAGATACCGATAGAGGGCGAGGAAGAGCGGGACCATCAGGATCGTTCCCACCAGGAAGAGGGTCTGGCCGACGATGATCTGCGTTTGCAAACCGGGGAACCGCATGATCGGTCCCGCTCCGGCGGCCGTGGTGCCCGTTCCAATGAAGGCCACTTGGTAGATGATCGACGCGACGAAGACGATCCCTCCGAGCAATCCGGACAGACCGCCCCAACGGAGGACAGACGTCTCTTGCTCTCGGGAAATCCCGCTGTACTCTTCCGACACGGTGTCGCCAGCCGTCAAAGAGGATAACCTAACGCCAATCTGTGCAAATCCCGAAAAGGCTCCGTCGAGGACGATAACCGACAGCCCGGCTGAGACACTTCGGGGCATTTGGACTCCCGTTCCTTGCCGAAGCTCGTGGACCTAGATGGACGCAATGACCCTACAAAGTTGACTGTTCGAACTCGGTTGGACTCGCGTCTGCGGGGGCTAAAGCCAAGATTGCTAGTTCGCACTACTGCCCGAGATCAATCGGTTCCCGAGATGGTCCGGCCATGCTCGTCTCCCCTTGACGAAACCCGTGCCATGATCCCCGGCCGAGCCCGGCGCCAACGGCCCGCGCTTGGGTGCGAGCACGAAAGGTCTTTCCGCCGGGTCGAATTGGAAGCGACATGGCGAGCTGCGACGCGGCCCACAAGGTTTTCGACTCCCTGGTGAAGAGGGGGATCCAGGTCGGGGATCTCCCCGATTGGACCTGCGTAGGCGGCAGGGTTGCCTATCGAGTGGTACAGGGCCCCTATGAGCAGTTGCCGAGGGCCTGGGTGGACTTCCCTTCGCAGGCTCTCGGCGCGGCTCGGTCGGCCCCTCGCGGGCCGCCCGGAGATGTCTACATCTGCACCCCGATGGACCACCCCGACGATCCGTCGAAGATGCTGACCGTGCTCTACATCCCGGTGCGGTAGCCGAGACCGGCACCTGAGTGACTCTCTCCCCCGCGCCAGCTTTGAATCGTCTTGGGCATCGGAACGCGCCTAAGAGGTGAGGCATAGACTCCCCGCGGCGACCTGAACGCCGGCATCGTGCGATTGACCGAACCCTCTGCCGTCAAGCCCTTTATTGCTCGATGAACTCGGCTGACCATGCCGCCACAGACTCCCCGGACCCCGAAGACGGTGGACGAGTACCTCGCCCGGCTTCCGCCGGAGTCCCGAGCCGCCCTCGTGCGGATGCGCAAGCTCATCCAGACGGCCGCGCCCCGGGCCGAGGAGCTGATCAGCTACGGCCACCCGGCCTTTCGTCAAGGAAAGATGCGAGTGAACTACGCCGCTTTCCGGGACCACTTGAGCTTCTACGGATGGATGAGGGTTCGAGACCAGTTCTCTGAACAACTGAAGCCGTTCGAGTCGGGCAAGGGGACGCTGATGTTCACTCCCGACCGGGCCCTGCCCTCGGACCTGGTGAAGGGCCTCGTGACCGCGCTGCTCGCGCTGGACCACGAGTCTCGCCCCGGGTAGCCGTGGGTTCCTCGCTCTGCCGGCCGTCTTCCCACCGGCCTAACCCTTGACGTCGAATCATCGCGGCTCGCGAGGCGGGGGCCTAAACGATTTAGCTGAACTAGGCTGATTCGAGGAAAGGGCACGATCATGCCTCCCACGCATGCGCTCGAACAGGCGCCCCCTTCGCCGGGGGCCGCCGTTAGCGTGACGGTGAATGGGCGCCCCTTGGCGGTCTTCAACGTCGGGTCGACCCTCCTGGCCATCGACGCCGGGTGTACCCACGTCAACGGCCCCCTCGAGAAAGGACGAGTGGAAGGGAACATCGTGACCTGCCCATGGCACGGATCCCAGTTCGATCTGCGAACGGGGGAAGTTCGTCGAGGCCCGGCCGCTCGGCCCGTCAAGACGTACCCGGTTCGGGTCGAGAATGGGATGCTTGTGGTCGATCTTCCCGAGTAGGGAAGGGAGCCGAGAGGCGTTCGACCCTTCGATCGGCACGGGCAGCGAATCGACACTGGGTCTCCGTTCCTATCCATCGATCCGGCTTCCACTTTGGGTGGCCGGATTCCGACAAGGTGGGGGCGGAACCGCGCTCCTTCTCCGGGGCGCCCCTCTATGTAGCCGACCGGGGTAGCCGAGGCATGGTCACCTGCGAAAATCAGAAGGCCGCGAGCCACGCGTTTCCCCGA
Organism: uncultured Thermoplasmata archaeon; assembly: GCA_963696985.1. Classification (GTDB taxonomy): domain Archaea; phylum Thermoplasmatota; class Thermoplasmata; order Lutacidiplasmatales; family UBA184; genus Lutacidiplasma. The sequence continues at coordinate 58,002 of CAVOMG010000002.1, forward strand.
GGTCCCGCGCCCGTGGAGGACCGACGGATGACCCTCGAGTACCAGTGCCGGGAGTCCGCCACCTATGCTTCAACGCTGAAGGGCATGGGGACGGGAAAGGACCGCCACGGGGGTTCGATCGCGACCTTCAATCTGTGCGAGAACCACAACCAGCTCTTCCAGATGGTCGACTCCGAGCTCGTCGAGGACGGCTGGTCGCCCAGCTACATGGGCAAGAAACCGGTTTCGCTCTGAACCGGCCGTCGGATATCCGAGCGGCGAAACCCTACCCGTTGTCGGGCTTACCGACACCGCCATCCGGTAGACTAACGGGACCGATCCACTCGGCCCCGGCCAGCCCGTGGGTCCGTCCAACGGCGGCCGGGACCCGTCGACGTAGCCCGGGCCGCGAACGGCCGAGTAGAGTCCTCAGCTCACGGCTCTCTTCACGAGGCCCGCGATCCGCGCCTCTTCGGCCGGCGTCAGACTCCTTGAGCGCGAAATCGGTGGGCCACATCCGGCCCTCATCCAGGTTCGCCGAGTCACTGAAGCCCAGCGTGGCGTACCGTGTCTTGAATTTCTCGGCCGCTCGGAAGAAGCAGATCACACTCTCCCCCGTAGTATAGGCGGGCATGCCGTACCAGGTCCTCGGTGTGAGGGCCGGCGCATTGACCTTGACGATGGCGTGGATCTTCTCGGCCATCGCCCGATCCGAAGGCTGCATCTGGGCGATCTTGGCGAGGACTTCCTGCTCCCCATCGACGTGGCTTGCCCGCGAGCGCGCCCTTCGCTCTCGGACGGCCTCCTTCATCGCCGCCCGCTCCTCTGCGGTGAACCCGGAGGCGGAGTCCTGCGCGCCCTTCTTGATGTGCTGCTTCTCAGCCATAGGAAGTCGCACATGGGGGACGTCGATAAGCTGCTCGTTTGGGGCCCACCGCCTGGAGACTAGGTGCACCTCGAGAGAGACCGCGATCGGGATCGAGCACGCCGGATTGCGAGAATGGGCTCCACGGGAAGCCCGTGGAGCGGGGAATGGGGTGGGTTGTGGCCGAACGCACGTTCTAAATCCATGACCCCCTCCGGCGGGCTATGCGCTGTGAGTTCCTGACGTCCTCTAGTCGCCGTACCTCCCAGTCCGTCCTGGCTGTCACGATCGCGGGTCTCGCGATCTTGGCTGCGCTCGGGCTAGGGACGGGCCACCTTACCCTGCCCGGTGCCACCCCTTCCGCCGCCGGATCGACGGCCGGTCCGGCGATCCCCGCCGTCCCCACGTCCTCTCGCGGGTGTCCCGATCCCGCTTCGTCGGGCCTCACGTGTGACGTGACAAGGTCCATGGTTTCGAGCGCGCCGACCCTGGATTATCAATGGACCAACGTGTCGGAGGAGTCGGCGACAACACCGAGCGCCCGGGCCGGCGCGGACATGGTCTGGGATGCCTCGGACAGCTATTTCCTGCTCTATGGAGGCTTCAATACCCTCGGCAACCCCATGGCCGACACTTGGACGTACGCCAATGGCAGCTGGACCAACATCACCTCGACGATCCTCGGCACGCCGCCCGCCCTAATCGGACCGATGGCCTACGACCCCTCGACCCACACGGTCGTCCTCGTCGGGACCTTTGCGATCTCGAGCAACTCCGGGAGTTTCACGTGGAGCTACCATAACCGGGTGTGGACGAACCTCACCGCGTCCTCGGGGACGCCGCCGGCCCGCCGCTCAGGCGAGGCCCTGACCACGGACACGGCCGCCAACGACGTGCTCCTGTTCGGCGGGTACCGCAATGGGAACCCCCCGTTCCAGAACGATACCTGGATGTTCCAGAATGGGCAGTGGACGAACATCACCTCGACGGTGGGGCCGATCCCGGGGAATTTCATCTACCCCAGTTTGGGGGATGACCCCGCCATCGGAGGGGCCGTCCTCGCCATCGGGGCGTTCTTCGGGGGCGCCTTCCAGACCCTGACCTACCTCTTTGCGAACGGCCATTGGCAGAACGTGACCGCGACCCTCACGCGATCCCCGCCCCTCTCGCAATGGCCCTCGGGGGGCTATCTGCCCGCGATCTCGGCGTACGTGTGGATCTCGACCTGGCTCACTCAGCGGAACGGAGCCAACGCCTACACCCCGGTCACCTGGGAGTTCGTGGATGGCGGGTGGGTGAACGATACGGTACCGACCGCCACGGGTTACTACACCTTCCTCCCATCCGGGGCGGCGGACCCGATCGACAGCAGTTTCCTCTTGTACGGAGGGGATGGGGCCAACGGCCCGTACTACCACTCCACTTGGGTCCTCTCGAGCGGGCCCTCGGTCTCGGTGACCTCCTCAAGATCATCCGTCGATGAAGGCCAAACGGCCTGGGTCAACGCCTCACTACAGGGGGGCTCTCGCCGGTCACCTTGAGCTGGAGCCTCAGCGACGGCGGCACCGGAACGGTCGCGCAGGTCGACCATGCCTTCGACACCCCCGGCGTCGTGACCGCCACGGTGACCGCCACCGACCGGCTGGGCCGTGCCGGGATGGCCACGGTCGCGGTGATCGTGAACCCTACGGTCAGCGTAGCGCCGACGTCGGTTCCCTCCGCCCCGCCGGCCGGGGCTTTGGTCGCCTTCCTGAGCGGTCTTTCGGGAGGGGCATCGCCCTACACCTTCAACTGGACATTCGGCGATGGCAGTTCGAGCGCGGCCCCGGCCCCGACGCACACGTTCGCGCATGCCGGTAGCTACACCGTCCATCTCACCGTCACGGACGATCTCGGCGCGACCGCGACCGGCTCGTTCGTAGAGACGGTGGGGGCCGCCCCTTCGACCTCTTCCGGGGGGGGCAGCGTCAGCCTGACGTCGGGTACCGGCCTCGCTCTGCTCCTCGGGCTCCTGATCGTGGCGATCCTGGCCGTCGTCTTCGCCGCGCTCTGGGTCGGCGCCTCAAGAAAGCCACCGACCCCTCCAGGTCAGACGAGCTGACACCGCGGTCGCCGGTCGCTTCGCGGTAAGGCCCCGATCCGGGCGACCTCGTCCCCCGACTCGGGCCGTCCGCTCAGAATGGCCGACTCTCGGCGGCGTACGCGGTTGGTCGCCGATTCGGTTCAGTGGCAACCCCAGCGCATCGGTTCGAGGAATCTGCTATGTAGCCTCCGCTCGAATCGGATGGATTGAATGCGGACTGTTCGGGGCGACTACATCATCCCCCCCTCGTTGGGTTGTTCTGGTCCGCTCCCGCCATCAGCTATTTGCGCCCGAAGCGCACGAAGACAATTGCGGCGAGGGACCCCAGGGCGGCGTCCTGCACTCAAGGGCGTGCGACCGTCCGTTAGGACGTCGCAGATTCAAGCCTGCAGCTCGGCCGCTCTGGAGCGTGAGGGGTATACGGGCTTCCCCGTTTCAAGATTGCGTAGATGACCCGCAAGAGGGCGTGGGCCGAGTCGATAGCCCCGCGCTTGGCACCCTTCCGGCGAGCCCCTCGGCGGCCGACTCGAGCCACGTAACTCCCTCGAGCCCTCTGCCGATGGATGTAGCTCGCCTCGACCAAGATCCACCGAAGGAGGTGGTTACAGTCGGATTTCAGCCTACCCTTGCGAGAAGTCTCACCGGTCTGGAAATTCGTAGGGCAGACCCCACAGTAAGAGCTCAGTTCATCGAAGCTCGCGAACCGGTCAATGGGACAAAGGAACGCCACCAATGTGACTGCGGTCAGCTCCCCGATTCCCGGGATCGACTCGAGGAGTTGTGCCTCCTTCGACTCGAGGAATCCGGCATGGATTGCCGCATCGAGCTCCCGGGTGGCAAGGTCGAGCTCGACGAGCCGGTCCAGGCCCCGGTCGACTTGGGGGAGTTGAAGCGATCGCAGTTCTTCTCGACGGCGTTTGAGACCGAGGATCCCGTCTTGGTATGGAACCCCTTTCGCGGCGAGGAGGGCGTAGGTGTGATTCGTGACCGCCTTCTGGAGCTTACGGTAGAAGACCCGATCCCGAACGACTCGACGCAGTGCGCGAGACTCCCCCGAGGGAACGAAGGCGGTGGGGAGAGCCCGAAGTCGAAGGAGGGTGGCGAGAGCTTCGGAGTCGACCTTGTCCGACTTTAGGCTGGCATCGGCGATCAGTCGGGTCTTGTAAGGGTGGGAGAGCGTGACGTCGGCACCGGCGGCGACCGCCGCGTCATGAAAGTGCTCCCACATCGAGCATGCCTCGATGGCAACATGTTTGGTCCCGGGAAGTCGTTGGAGGTAGGCGATCAGTTCGGCGTCGGTGGGCCCAAGGGATGACTGATCGACCAACGTACCCCAAGGATCGACGGCAGTGGCGACGGCTCCCTTTCGACTAATGTCCAACCCCACGAAGGTCTCTGCTTCCATGCGGCGCCCCCGAGGAGAGGACAAGGGGCGCCGCGTATGGGACTTGCCTCGCATCGAGCGGAGGCTATCATGACCTCAAGGGAGCGCTTCCCCAGAGATCGTCTCCCTGGTGCTACCGACCGGATTCAGCCGCGCAGGTAGGCTTGGTCCTCGGCGTCGATGTCGTCGAACACTCGCCGGATGATCGGACCTTGGGGAATGAAGAAGGGGAGAACGGTGATCTTGAGGTCCCCGCCGGAGCGGATCCGGGTGCCTCCCGACTCTTCCGCGTAATGGCTCTCCATCCAGCTCCCTGAAGCGTACGGACCTTCGCTCGTCACGATCTCCCAGCGGAAACTGTCGGGCGGCTTGGCCGTGACCCGCCACTGGGAGGTCAGGATCTTACCTCGCGCGTCGATCTTCCGATCGAACACCGTCGTGTGGCCCTCTCGGGAGACCGTTCGCGACTCCTTGACCAGGGGGTGGATCTTGGTGATCAGCTGATCGTCCAGATGGTCGTTGAGGAGTTTCCAGAGGCGGTCGCGCGGGAACGGGAACAACTGATCGAATTCGTAGGCGACCATGCGGGCGAACCGAGCGAGCGGAGACCTCGGTAAAGAGGCTTCCGCCGCTTTCCTCATCGAGGTACGGTCCGCGGCCGAGCGAAGCGCGATCCGCCTCGCTCCGATGCCGGGAACCCGAGGGGAATCCCCTCGAGACCCTCACGGCGCCGGCACAAGTAGGCGGGAGCGGTGGGATGGGCGGTCGCGAGGTCTCGGGGGGTCTCGAGGCCGGCGCGGCTCGCATCTCACGCTTTCCGGAGATTCGGCCCCCTTTCCTTTATCGATGACCCATCGCGGAGCGGGCCGTTTGCCACCGGTCCGGAGAAGGGCCTCCGTTCCGCAGAGGCGACGTTTACCCGCGCTCCGGCCCGGCCCGTCTGCGACGGGGTTTCGCCCGGATGGGGGGCTTAAGGCGCCTGCGGGTCCAGAATACGACGATGAGCCCGACTGCCACGATCGCGCCCCCGATCCCCCCGATCACCGCGTACCCTTCGGTGGCGGGTAGCCCGAGGAACGTGGCCGAAGAGGAGGAAGTCGGCGCGAAAGCGATGGTCTTCGTGACGTTCGCCCCCAGCACCTCGACCGCCCCCATCGAGGGCGAGGCGGAGTAGCCGGTCGGCGCGAGGATGTTGAAGGGGTAGCTCTTATTCGGCGCGCCGGTGAACGCGATTGTCCGGGTCCCGGATCTCGATAAGCCATTGAACGTGGCCGTCCAGGAGAGATCCGTCGGGAGACCCCGCTCCGCGAAGGTGACCGTGAAGGTCTCGGCCGGCAAGTTCGCAAAGAGCACAGTCTGGGTCGCGACCCCCCCGCTGACCGTGACGTTCCCCGTCAGAGGAGAGGCGGAATAGCCGGTGACGCTGTCGAGGCTGAAGGGGTACGTTCCGTTCGGCTCGACGAACGTGATCGCGGTCGCCGTCGTCGCGCTCAAGGAACCGTTCAAGGCCACCGACCAGAGCGTGCCGGACCGCAAGCCGACCTCGGTGAACGTCACCGGGTAGGTGAGGAGGACGAAGATCACCGACTCTTCGACCCCGAGCCCGTGGATGTCGAACGTCCCTCCGGGGGAGGTGTACGTCCGGCTCGCGGACGAGACCGAGTAGGAGTAGGTCGCGTTCGATTCGTTCAACGTAAGGGCCACGGCGTTCGTGGAGGCGGGGAGGTTCCCCGTGACGTTGACCCACCATGCCTCACCGGAGGGGAGCCCGGTCTCCGTGAAGATCACGGGATAGCTCACCTGGGTCCAGTTCTCGACCATCGGGACCGGGCCCCCGGCAACGAGGAACGAACCTGTGAAGTTCGCCGTGGTCCACCCGGCGACCCGCCCGAGCGTGTAGTCGTACGTCCCGTTCGATTCGGGGAGGGAGATCGAGCCCGAGGAGGTGGAGCGGGTAGTGCCGTCGACCGTGACCTGCCAGACCGTCGGGTTCGGCAGCCCGGCCGCGCGGAACGTGACCGGGTACGTCACCGCGGCGAACGTGATGTTCACCGTGGCGACGGACCCGTCGAGGATCACGGAGCCGACCGGCGCCGCGAAGGTCCGGTTCGTCGTCGCGACCGTGTAGGAATGCGCTCCCGGGGACAGCCGGGCCGAAAGAGTGGTCGAGTTCGAATGGGTCGAAGGTCCGCCGGTCACGTTGACCCACCAAGCGGTCCCGTTCGGTAGTCCGCGCTCGGTGAAGGTCACCGGGAACCACGTATCGATGAGGCTCACATTGTTCCCACCGGAGTTGAACACGTCCACGAACCCGGTGAGGGGGTCGAAGATGGCGCCGAAAGGTCCGCTCCCCACGTTGAACGCGCTGGCGATCCGGAGTCCGTAGATGACGCTGACATTGTTGGAGGAATAGTCCGGGACGTAGATGTTGCCGGTCTCGTTGTCCCAGGCCGGAGGCTGCGGGGTGCTGCCGACGGCGAGCGCGCCGATGATGTGGGTGCCGTTAATCACGCTGACGTTCGAGGAGCCTTCGTTGGCGATGTAGACGAAGCCGTTCGTTCCGTCGTAGATCCCCCCATCGGGCTCATACCCCACGGTGAGGGTGGCGGTCGCCTTGGTGCCGTTGAGAACGGCCACCGTGCTCCCACCGGTGTTCGGGACGTACACGAAGCCGTTCGCCGGGTCGAAGACCGGGGTTTCGGGGGTGAGCCCCACGTTCACGTTCGCGATGACCTTGGTGCCGTTGATCACGCTCACTTGGTTCTGGGAAAAGTCCGCCACGTAGACGAATCCGTTCTCCCCATCGTACGTCGCCGCTACCGGTCCGCTTCCGACCGTCACGGTCGCGATGAGGGAGGTTCCATTGAGCACGCTCACGGCGCTTGAGGAGAACGCTGGAACGTACACGTAACCGTTCTCGTAGTCATACGCCGAGTTGTACGGGTTGGAGCCCACCGACACTGTTCCGATCAGTGTGGTACCCTGGATCACGCTGACATTGTTGGAGGAATAGTTCGGGACGTAGACGGTGCCGGTTTGGTTGTCGTAGCTACCCGCCAGGGGGCCGAACCCAACATTCACCGAACCCACCACGTGGGTCCCGTTGAGCACGGTGACGTTGCTCGACCCTGCGTTCTCCACGTAGACGTATCCGTTGTCGCTGTCCAAGATGCCGTACTCCGGCGAGGCTCCGACGGTGATCGACGTCAGGGGAGACTGGGCGAGCGGCGAGGCGGCGGGGCTCTCCATGAACCGTTCCAAGGGGTCCCGAGGCCGGGATCCGCCTGGGGGAAGCGCCGAAACCCCCCCGTGAGTTGCGCGGGCGGGCACCGGATGGAGGGCGGTCGAATATCGAGGGCCTGGATCGAGAGGTCCGCCGGGCGATCGGGCGAGACCCGACTGAGGTTCATTGGCCATCGCGGGAAGGCTCACCGTGGAGAGGAGGAGAAGTGAGCACAGGCCCAACGCCCCCACGAAGAACCTGGTGGCCGCGGGCGGTCGTCCCATGAGAGAGAACCTGGAAGGGCATCTATAAACCGGCCCCTCAAATACTGCGCCGGAACGTCGAGCGAATCCGCCGGCGGGCGACGAGTTGGCCCTCCCCGGCCCCCCACCCTTTCTAATCCAGCGGCCATTCGCCGGTCGATGATTCGCCTCGAGCCGATGAGTGAGGACGAGTTCCAAGCCTCATTGGCTCGGAATATCGCCCGACGAGCCCAGGAATCGATCGCCCTCGGCATCTGGAACGAGGGCGGAGCGGAAGCGGCGAGCCGAGCCGACTTCCTCCAGCTCTTTCCCCAGGGCCGGCGGACCGAGGGCTTCGATTTCCGGAATATCGTCGATGGGGATTCAGGGGCCCGGGTCGGGGAAACCTGGTTCAGCGCGCAACCGATCGGCGGCAAGGTCCAGTTCTGGGTGAACTGGATCTGGGTCGAACCGACCTACCGGAGGCGCGGGATCGCGACGCTCACCTTTCGTCTCCTCGAGGAGGAGGCGATTCGGGCCGGGGCGGATCGGGTGGGCCTGTACGTTCACGCCGAGAACGAGGGGGCCCAATCGCTCTACCGGCGACTCGGCTTCGCACCGACCGGCATCCGGATGTCGAAGAAGCTCATCCTCCGGCCCTGACGGGATCGGGCTGGCGAGAGTAGCTCGAGTCAGGGGGCGCGAGCGCCGGCCCGACCCTCGGGGAGGCGACCCGTCCCCCGCCCCCATGACTTCGTCGAGCCTTTCTAGCCAGGCCAAGGCCGCAGACCGATCCCCTCACCGGATCAGTTCGACCAACCGGTTTCGGAACCGTGTTCTCCCCATGTTCCGCACCGAGTGATCGTCCGGCGGAACTCTCCAAACCACGTCACCCCGCCGGACCCGGAGACGCTCCTCGCGCCCTCGCCCGTCCGTCATCACGACCGTCGCTCCCTCGAGCATGATCGAAAGGTAGGGGAATCGGTGACGGTGGAAGGGGTACTCCTTCCCGGGCTCGAGGACCATCTCCCAAACACGGACCCGACGATTCTTCATCAAGAGCTTCTGCGCCGGGTTGACTTCCTTCATCGCCCCCGACAGAGGTCCTCAGCGCAAAAGGATCGCTGGAAGCCCGATCCGTCCGGGGGGATGGTCGGGTCGCGGCGGTCGACCTCATCGCCGGGGGCCCTCCATCGAACCCCGAGGGGTCGGCGCGAGCTCCGTCCGCTTCGAGGTGACCCGTCCTGGTGGCGCTCCTTCGAACAGCCCGCGAAGATCGTTGAGCTGTCTCCCACGGCTCTCCCCGTCACAATCGAGTCGCGGGTTGGGGTAAACGCAGGACCATGCACTCCTTCGGAAGTTGCCCCTCGTAGGAGATCCGTACCCCCTCCATGCACCGCAACGGGCCTCCCCAAGCCCGGTGATCGGACGTGGGGAAGAGGGCGACCGCGATGAGTTCGGGGAAGCCGCCATGGGTCACCACCAGCCCGCGGCCCGGGTCCGGCAGCGATCGGAGCATCTCTTCGAGATCGGAGAGGAGCGCGCGGGCCTTGCGCCGAGTCGCACTTTCCGAGCGCAGAGGAAGCGCGTACCGGGTGAAAGGGGAAGGCCAACCGACCTCTGCGTTGATCTCGGGACCGAGCTCCTCCCATTCCCGACGCAGTTCCGGATCGAGGAAGCCCATCTCGTTCGCCGTCTCTACCGCCCGTAGGCTCGGACTCGAGAAGACCCGGCCGAACGGACCGGCTTCCCGACCGACGTGTCTCGCCAGCTCTCTACCGGCTCCCGAGAGATGCTCCTCGGGCTTGTCCCGGACGCTATGTCGCCGGATCTCGATGGTCTTCATGACCTTCCCGATTGGGCGCGCTTCGATGGCCGACCTCCCGTTTTCAGGAGCGAGCGGCCCTCTCTTTCCCGCGGAGCGGATCATTTCGACCAAGCGCTCTCCCGGGGAGTGGTCCAAGGGCGATGACCGATCCGTGGGTTCGAACCGCCTCGACCGGTAGAGATGAACCGCGGCCTCCTGGCTCGGATTGACCTCGAGTTGGACGTCGCTTCCGGGGGCGACGATCTCGACCCAAGCGAGCGCCGCGTCAAGGAGTCGGCCGCCTAGGCCCTCCCTCCTCACCTCGGGTGCGACCCACATGGCGAAGATGTGAAAGGCGTCGTCCACGCGAGCCGCGACCACCATCCCGACGAACCGCTGGGTCGCGTCCACCGCCGCCCAAGTGGACGACGGAGCGGAGGGAGAGCCCCTCGCGATCCGATCCCTCCACCGGTCCTCGGTGAAATCTCGCTCTCGCTCAAGGGTGGATCCGAAGGCGAGCGGGTCCGAACCCAGCGCGCGGAGCCTCAGTGCTCGATAGGACTGCCAGTCCTCCGGCTCGACCCGGCGGATCCGGGCCGCGGGGAGAATGTCGCGTTGACCCGTCACAGGGCCGTGAGCTCGTGGGGCAGGATATTCTCTTTCGTTGTCCCGGGAATCCTTCCCTCAGCGCCGCGCCAACCATGCCGAGCCCCGAGGAGGGACCGTTCCACAAGAAGAAGGCTCAGAGGGCAGGATCGGTGGCCAGGAGCGGACGACCGTGGAGGTGGGCGAACTTCGAGAATGAATGGAATGGGACTTTCGAACGGACGGCCGGGGTTATGCGCCCCGGGTCGATTCCGGGCGTCGTGACCGCCGGACGATATCGATGGCCCATCGCTCCAATGGGAGCCCAGACCCCGAGCGGCGCGGTGCGCGGACTGTGACCCGTGTCGCCTCGCCGTCATGCTCACCTCCCGGGAATGCCAGGGAAGATCTTCGGGACCCTAACTGCCACCAAAGGGCGAGCCATTGACTGACGAGGCGGGTGCATCGGAGGCAGATTCGCCCCACGGGCTGATCCGAGCAGCCCTGGGTCTACAATTGGCGTTCTTGGTGGCGGTGCTCGCCGCCCTCGGCGTGACCCTCGCCAGCACCCCGAACGATGTCCGGTTTCTCGCCGTCGCGTTGGTGACGCCGATCGTCGTGCTGACCTCCCTTTGCCTGTGGTTCTCGGCCCACGGGAACGTCTGGGGCTTCACCGGCGCTGGATTGCTCGGCGCCGTAGGAATCGGACTCCGCCTCGCGATCGACACCCAACCGAGCCTCGAGGTCGGAGGCGGTCTACCCCTCTGGGTCACGACCGTCTACGTGATCCTGGGCTCCCTGGTCCTGCTGACGTGTTTCGCCTCGGTGCTTCAAATGAAGAGTAGGACGCGAGAGGGCAGCCGCTCGCAGGATTCATAGTCCAGAGTCCGGGCGAGATCCGGATCGGGACCAAGCCCGCTCTATCGAGGACCTTCGGACGGACAGGTGCCGCAGCAGGCGTCCCCTCGCGAGCAGCAGGCGCAGCACTTGCAGCAGGCCGAGCAGTCACAACAGGCACATGCGATCTTCCCCATGGTCCCACTTTGGGATTCCCGGGGACGTAGAAAAAACCGATGGAAACCGCTTGGACCCCCGCGCGGAAGGCTTCCAGGGATCGCGTGTCCGAACCGAATTTGACGTCGTCCCACGCGCCTCGAGGCTTCTGGCGACCGGCCCGGATCCGGAGGCTAAGGGCGCGCGACTAAATAACTGACTCATTTCGTCGGTCTTCGTCGTGGGCGAATTGTGTAGTTCCAGTCGCCGTGGAAGTTGTGGGGCTCCAGATGGACCTCGGCCATCTGTTCGTCGGTCACCTTGACCCCGTCCGGATACCTGCCCTTGTCGAGTTCCGATCGGACCCTCAGCCCCGCAGTCGAGGTGGTCGCTCCGATCAGATTCACGATGACTGCAAGACTCGCCAACGGCTTTCCGCGCCAGTTCATCGCGATGTGAGAGAACAGTCGATGTTCGATCTTGTTCCATTTGCTCGTCCCGGGGGGAAAGTGGCAGATGGTGAGCGTGAGCCCGGTGTCGTCGGCGAGCCGTTGCAGTTCCCACTTCCACAATCGAACCCGGGCGCCGTTGCTCCCTCCGCAGTCCGCCGTGATCAGCAGGGAGGTAGCCCGTCGGTACGCCGGCCGCCCCATGACCTCCCACCATCGCCGGATCGCGCGGACCGCGAATGTGGCGGTGTCGTGGTCGATCCCGACGCTGACCCACCCCTCGTTCCGTTGAAGGTCGTAGACCCCGTACGGGATGGCCTTCCCCTTGTCGGGAATCAGGAAGTCGTGCACCCGCACCGGCTCGGGCTGGCCCTTCGGCCTCCACTCCCGTCCTCCGTTCTTGAAGTCGCCCACGAGTTCCTTCTTCTTGGTGTCCACGGAGATGACCGGTTGTCGACGCCGTTGGTGACGAAGGACCTCGACCTGAAGGTAGCGGAACTGGGCATCGCGGTCTGGGTTCTTCGAACCCTCTCGGTCTTTCTGGTTCAACTGAAGGCTGTACCCCGCGGCGTGCAACAGGTCCCGGACGAGGCGCTCGCTCACATTGTGCCCCATCGCCTGGAGCTCGCGGGCCAGACGCCGCGTGCTCCGAGAGGTCCAGCGGACTGGCGACTGAGGGTGGCCGGAGGTCGTGGGTTCCACCAGGGCATCCAGATCCCGGGTCAGTTTCGGGTCCTTTCGAACGGTCGGTGTGCGACCGCCGCCGGGTCGACGGACGCGACCCGGCTCGAGCCGTTCGCCGGCGCGAACCTGTTGCAGACCGCGTGAGATGGTGGAGCGCGAGATGCCCGTAGCCCGAGCGACCGTCCCGATGCCCCCGTGGCCCAGAGCGAGGGCTTCGGTGGCCGCCCAAAGTCGCTTCGACCGCTCGGTGAGCTCCGGGGCCAGAGCCTCGTACTTGGTGCGCAGCGCCTCGGACTCCACTACCTCGGGAATCCGAACGGGCAGTACAAGTAACCCACTTATTCAGTCGCAGCCCCTAAGGACCTGGTGCCCGACCACCGGGAGCCTGGCCCGCGCCTACGAGAGACGGAACGCGACGAGTTGGCTTCCGGCGCCGACGAACAATCGACCCGGGGTCGCGGTTGGGGAGATGAAGTGGTCCGCGCCCCCGAGCGGGGCGGAGAAGAGCGGCTGGCCCGTCGAGGCGTCGAAGCCGAGGAGCACCGCGGTCGAGATATTGACCGTCCAGACTACGTTCCCCGTCACGATCGGAGAGCCGGCGTCGAAGCTCGACGTCCTCCACGCCACGGTGAGGCCAGAGGCCTCCACGGTCACGTCCACGAGGCCGTCCGTGCACGGCACGAAGACCGAGAGGTCGACATGGGCGGTTCCCCCGTACGCTCCCCCGCAGACGCTCGTGTTGGCGATCTGCCCCCCGATCCCACCCAGGGACGAACCATCGAGGAGGTCGCCGACCCCCTCCTTCCCGATCTGGAAGAGATCCCCGTTCGGGAGGATGGTGGGAGCGACGGAACCGAGATCCGTGTCGTCCGCGTTCAGCTCGGCCCAGTTCGTGGGCGCGAAGAATCCCAGCTCGGACAACGTGGGAGAGAGCTCGATCACGCTGTCGCCGTGGTCGAAGGTGGTGCTGGACGCCCCGTTCCCGGTCGCGACATAGAGGTCGCCGTTCGTCCCCACGGTAGCTCCCGCCGTCCCCCAGATCGCCCCCTCCCGCTCCGTGGGCACCTGGTAGGCAAGGAGCCCACCGGTTCCCGAGGTCGGCGCCGCGACCACCCAGCCGTGATAGTCACCGCAGTCCCCATCCAGGCCTCCGTACACGATGTACACGTAACCGTTCGCGAGCGTGAGCGCTCCCCGCTGTTGTTCGACGAGCGGGTTCGACCCCGAGGGGTCGACCGTGACCTGGGAGAGGATCGAGCCGTTCGAGAGGTCGAGCCCGAAGAGCACGTGGCGCCCCGAATTCAGGAACGCCACCGCGTAGAGCGTGCCGGTCGCCGCATCGATCACGGGGGTTCCGGTGATCCCGCTCGGGTCGATATCCCCACAGGGGAGGGCGGAACCCGGGACGGGAGCACCGAGGGGGGTGTGCCACAGCACCGCTCCGTCGGTCGCGTTGACATCGTACACGGTGTCGCCTTCGGTCGCGACAAAGACCGAGTTCCCGCAGGCGAGAGGCTCGGCGTAGACCTCCCCATCGAGTTCGGTGGGCCCGGTCCACATCGGATGGATCCCGCTTACGCTCCCCATCGACTCCGCGCCCGTGCGCAGGTTGTTCTGGTGGTAGGTCGTCCAGTTCCCGGCGGTCGAGGTCGGTTGGGACGACCCGCAATCGGTTGGAGTTCCGGGGGATCCGGGCGACGACTTCGTGGGGGTCGAAAGAAGAACGGCGTAGGAGATGGTGGCTCCAACAGCGAGCGCCGCGATGATGAAGGCGATGAGGACCTTCGTTCGATCGTCCACGTCCGTTGTGACGAGAGGACATGACCGGGAGGGATTACGCTTGGGTCCCACCAACGCTCCCTGACGTGGCGAGCTCCCCATCGACCCCGCCCGCTTCCGGCCCGACTGGGACGTCCTCTGCGACTCCGGTGGCCCGGTGGATCAACGCGTCGCCTCTGGAACAGCCTCGGGGCTGGATCGGCACCTCGACCCGCCAATAGCGGAGGCGGCCGCCCCGACCGGCCGCTCCTCGAATGGGAGAAGCGCCCAGACGTCGGCCAAGCGGCCACCCTTTTAGTAGGGTTCACGACTCCCTCGGACGGACCGATGAACGAGCGCTCCCCCGTCTCCGAGATCATGGCCCGCACCGTGGTCGTGGTCCGACCCAAGACCCGACTCGATCTCGCCGCCCGCCTCATGCGGGAAAGCCACGTCGCCGGCCTCCCGGTGGTGGACGAGAACGAGGCGCTCGTCGGTCTCGTCAGTGAGGATGACCTCGTCCGGGACCTCGACCGGGCGGTCGGCGTCGCGAGCCCCCGCGGGATCCTCGATCTCGTGCTCGGCTCCGCGCCGGTCAAGGGGGCCAGCACGCTCGAGGTCTGCCGGCGGCGACTCGCCCACGGACGCGTCGAGGAGGTCATGCAGAAGGAGTTCCCCACGGCCGCCCCGGGCGACTCGATCCGCAAGGTCGCGCGCCTCCTCGCCGGTGCGGGCGTGACGCGGGTACCGGTACTCGACGAGCGCCGCGAGCTGGTCGGGATCGTCACCAACGACGACCTCGCGAAGGCGCGGCCCGGATCTCGCAAGCCCTCGCATCGCGGCGCCCTCCATCCACCGCCCGCGCGGACCGCGCACAATCGCGCGCCCACCGACCCGTACGCCGACATCTGAACCGCGGTGCTCCGCGCTCCCTCTACCGGTCGCTGAGCTCGGTCTGTCGGCCCCGGGCCGGCGGGGTGCCCGGGACTTGGTAGTCGATCGGCGGGAGATCGACGAGGGTCCGGAACTGGTTCACCGACCCCGGGGCGAAGCCGGCGAAATGGTTGTTGAAGAAGATGAACGCCTCGTCGATCTTCGCCTCGACCCCTCGAAGACGCTCCGCCCACATCCGCATCTCCGGAGTCCGGTCGACCCGTATCTCCCCATGGACCGCCTCGGGGACCGTATGGTGGTCCCCGATGAATCGCAGGTAGACGAAGTCGGTGGTCAGCTCGGCGGGGACGTCGACGTAGGTGAGGTAGGACCAAGCGAGCGAGATCCGACGGTCGCGGAACTCCGCGGAGAGGTTCTTCCCGACCGCCCCCGAGAACCACCCCGCATCCCTCAGCTCGACCGAATATCGGAGGGCCGGATCGAGCGTGTCGAGGAGCGTCCGCAGGAAGCCCTCCGCCCGGCCGGGCTTGACCCAGGGGGGGAACTGGAGCAGGATCGGCCCGAGCTTCGGCCCCAGCTTGCGGGCAGTCTCGAGGAAGCTCGAGATCAGGGCCCGTTCGACGGGCTGCTTCGGGTCGAGGAGGTCCCGAGGGAACTTCAGGGTGAATCGGAAGCCGGCCGGAGTGACATGGGCCCACCGCTGGACGAGGAACGCCGAGGGCGCCCGGTAGTACGAGGAATCGACCTCGACGGAATCGTAGAGCGACGCGTACCGGCTCAGCCGGTCCCCGTCCTTCATCCCTTCCGGATAGATCTTCCCCCACCACGCGTCGGAGGTCCAGGAGGAACAGCCGATGTGGAGCTTCACGGACGGCCCGGGAGAGGCGGCCCCCTTCATGGAAGCTTGGAACCCGGAGGGGCCGGACCCTAGGCCGGACCGGATCCACCCGTCGTGGAGGAGTCGACGCTGGGAGAGGTGGGAGCCGCCGGCGGGGCCCCGGTGGTAGCGAGTAGCGGACCACCTGCACGTCGACGTACTCGAGCACCTTCTCGACCCCGTGGAGCCGGCCGAACTCCTCGGCGTTCCGGAGGATCTGGGTCCGCTCCTCGTCCGAGGGCGGCGGGAGCTCCTTGAGGTGGACCGTCACCGGGTCCGCGTGCCGGTCGAACCCCGCGAGGACCGCTCTGAGCCCCGGAAAGGCGAGGTGGAACAGGGCGACCTGGAGGAGGAGATCCGGGGGCGGCGGGCTCGCCCGGAAGCTCTTCATCTCGTAGAAGGCCGTCGCCCGGTCCCAGTAGTCTGGCTGGGCGTAGACGCCGATGGCCTCGTCGATGAGGATCAGGCGGGAGCGCGGACGCTCGAGGCCGTAGAGCGGACTCCCCCGGAACGCCCGCACGACCCCCTCGATCTCCCGATCGAGTTCCGCCCGCTCCGCCACCGTGGGGGAGAGATCCGCGTCCTGGCAGAGCTCCGAGAGCTCCGCTCGGCCACGCTCCGTGGCCCGTTCGATCCCCGGTCGCCGCCCGCGGCTCGCTTCGAAGCTGAACCAACCGAGCGCCGTGTCGATCGCGCGCCCCAGCGCCCGGGCGAGTTCATCACGTTCGGTCGCGGCCGGACGGGGAAACGCCGCGGAGACGATCTCGTGCGTGGCGACGGTCCGGATCTTCGTCATCCGTCCCGGGTCGCCTTCTCCCAGCGGTCGGAGTCGGCGAGCTCCCCCGATCGGGCGAGTTCCCCGAGGATGCGGACGCGGGCGAGCGCCCCCAGGCCCTCCGCGACGAACCGGCGCGACTGGCCCTCCGTTCGATTCGCCCGTTCGGTGGCCCAGGGGACCGGATAGAGCGTCTCCCAGAGGACGAGCCGATCCGCCTCGGCCATAGGGAGCGAAAGACGCCGGTTGCCCGAAGCCGCGTCTTTCAACGCCTCGAGGGTGATCCGGTCGTCTTCGACCTCCCGCAACGCGGCGACGATCTTGCGGATCATCCCCCAGGCGAAGCTCTTCGCCCGGACGTCCAGGACGAGCCAGCCCCCTTCGATCCGCGGGTCGATCGATTCCACCGTCCGGAAGGCGGCCGTCGAGGCCGGAAAACCGCGGGCGAACGACCGCACGTCGAGCGGCCCGGTGAGCGCGCCGGCCGCCGTTTTCCATCCGTCGGGGATCTCACCGGCCGGCCGTTCGAAGTAGCGGTACCACCGCCTCTGCGCCGATCTCGTCCGGAACTCCTCGGGGACGGCGAGCGCGTGGGTGAACCAGATCTCCGAGGAGATCCCGTCGAGCGCCCGCAAGAGCACGTCGGGGGCGAGCTCGGATCGGAGCGTGAGAGCGTTCGCCCGGGCGTGGACCCCCCGATCGGTCCGGCTGGCGACGGAGACCGTCGCCGCAGCGAGGTCCGGGGCGAGGCCCGTCCGGACGAGCCCGGATCGGATCTCCCCTTCCACCGTGCGAAGGCCCGGCTGACGGGCCCATCCGGCGAACCCGGATCCGTCGTAGCCGAACCGGACGAGGTAACGCGCCGTGGCCCCGGTAGCGCCCGGGGCCCTTGAGTTCTCTCCGAAGCTGACCGCGGGGTCCGGGGGGAGGCGCTCCGGCGGTGCTCAGGAGATGGGGATCCGCTCGATCCCCACGAACGGCCCCACGCCGGACACGGTGATCGAGCCCCCGACGAGGGAGGTCGAAGCGCTATCGACCGAGAGGACATCGCCGACCTGGACCAGGAACTGTCCGCCGGTCTCGCAGATCGTGGAGGTCAGGTTGTACGTCGCGACCGGGCTTCCCGCCGACGTCAGGACGCGGAGCGACCAGGAGGCGTTCGGGGCGATCGTGCCGCCCGGCCCGACCACGCTCACCTCGAGGTCCGCGAAGTTGACCCCGTTGGTGGCCGCGAGGACCGTCGCGTTGGCCCAGTGCTCCGACGGGGTCCCGGCCGGGATCGCCCTCGACCAGTTGAGCGAGGAGGAGAGCGAGAAGGTGCTCGGCAGCGGGGGTACCTGGCCCGGGATCCCCGTGCAGTTCACGGTGGACTCCTGGGAGAACGTGACCGCCCCGGAGAGCGCGTCGACAGTGGCGTTGAACTCGGGCTGGGCGGCCGGTCCCGGGGTGCCGAGGGAGCAGAGCGAGTAGACGACGTTCCACACGGATGGTTCGTTCAAGGTGAAGAGCGCGACCTCCCCCGAAACCCCCATCGTGACGGTCGCCGCGGGGTGGGCCGCCAGGAACGCGCCGCCCCCGGCGGCATCCACGGAGGAGAGGACGTCCGGCGAGTCCCAGACCGAGGTCGAGATCGGGGCCACGAACGTCGCGAGCTCAGAGTAGGTCGCGCAGCCCCCGACGTTCGGGACGAGGGCCGTGAGCGCTCCGGTCCCGTTCGTGACGGAGATGAGGAGGATCTCGCCTCCGGAGGAAGCGTTGCGGTAGGCGAGCTCCCAGAACGGCGAGACTCCCGCCGAAGCGTTCCCGTGGAAGGCCGGGACCGTGATCGTCGACGCCGCCGTGAGCCACCGGATCGGGCAGTTGGGGATCAACGAGGAGACCCCTTGGCTGATCGAGGCCGTCGTCAACGACCCCGGAGTGCTGACGTCCGCCGACCCCGCCGCGATGAGGTCCCAAGAGCCGCCCCCGTAGCCGCTCGCCACGGTGGAGCCGGCGGCCTCGGCCTGGCGGAAGGTCACGGGCCCGCTCGGGGTCGAGGGCGATCGCTGGAACGGACCGAGGTGCGCCACGTACAGTCCGCCCAAGATGCCGGCGACGACGAGCACCCCGATGACGGCGATGATGGCGACGGTGCGTCCGGTTCGGGGGCCGCGGGGACCGGCCGAGGGGCCCTCCACCACCCGGTATTCGCCCGGGACCTCCGGCGCTTCGGGAAGGGGAGCGTCCATCCCACCTTCGGGACGGGCGGGGCGTTATGTCCTCTTCGACCGGCTCGCGGCCTGGCCCGCCCCGGGGGTCCCGGAAACTGGGGCCGGTTCCGGCGCCCGGGCAGGGGCCGGAGGGCGCTGGGAGCGTTCGAGCAGCTTTCGGAACGTCTCGAAGTGGGTGAGGTAGGGGTCCGCCCGCTTCCGCTCCCCGAGCTCGCTCTGGGCGATCTCGAGCTGCGCGCGGGAGCGGGCGTCCCCCTGGGCGGCGAGCACCGCGTAGACGCACAAACGCTGGTACGGGGCGAGGACCACCGCCTCGGGACGGGGGGTGCTCATGTCGCCCTTCCTCGGTTGGTAGACGCGGTCGAGCGGCACCTTCTCGCAGATCGCCCGTCGGTGGGAGAAGCCGAGGTAGCGACCCTCCCCGACGACCCGCGTCACCTCGGCGACCTTTCCCTGGAAGGCGTTCGTGAGCCGGTCGCACTCGAACCAGCACCACAGCCCGAAGGCGTAGTCCCCCTCGAGGTATTCCTCGAGCGCCCGTCCGTAGACCTCCCGCTCGAGGTCCTCCGGGCCGCGCTCGGGCGCGAGCTCGGCCTTCCAGTCCGAGAGGAAGACGTCGACCCGCTTCGTCGGGGAGAAGACCCGGAAGGCGGGGACGGCCACCGGCTCGGGCACGCGGGGGCCCTCGCGAGCGGCCTCTTAGCCTTCCCGGGGCGCGCCCGGCCCGCCTAGACGTCGAGGTACTGGTAGAACTCCCACGGGTGCGGGCGGAGGTTCATCTGGAGCTGCTCGTCGTGCTTGATCTCCCGGTAGACTTCGAGGACGCTCGAGTCGAACACGGGCTTCAGGAACTCCGAGTCGGAGTCGAGGCAGGCGAGCGCCTCGCCGAGCGATCCCGGGAGCTCCCGGACGCTGAGCTCGCGGCGCTTCTGCGGCGTGAGCTTGTAGATGTTCTGATCCACCGGCGGGGGCGGGGAGAGCTTCCGGCGGATCCCGTCGAGGCCGGCGAGGGCGAGGGCGGCCTCGGTGAGGTAGATGTTCGCCGCGGAGTCCGGCGTCCGGGTACTCGATCCGCTTCGCCTCCGGGTGGCCCTTGAGGTAGTAGGGGATCCGGACGTTCGCCGAGCGGTTCGCCCGGCTCCAGGCGATGAAGACCGGGGCCTCGTAGCCGGGGACGAGCCTCCGGTAGGAGTTCGTCGTGGGGTTCGTGATCGCGCAGAGGGCCCGGGCGTGCTCGAGGAGCCCACCGACGTAGTACCGGCAGGTCTCGCTCACCTCGGCATACGAGTCGTTCGCATCGTAGAACGCGTTGACCCCGCCCGTCCAGATCGACTGGTTCATGTGCATGCCGATCCCGTTGTCGCCGAAGACCGGCTTCGGCATGAACGAGGCGACCTTGCCGTGGCGTGCGGCGACCGACTTCAAGATGAACCGGACGTCCTGGACGTGGTCGGCCGCGGGGATCAGTTCGTCGAAGCGGATGTTGATCTCGCCCTGGCCCGCCGTCGCGACCTCGTGGTGGTGGGCGTCCATGCGGATGTGGAAGGAGTCGGCGAGGATGTTGCTCACCTCGCTCCGCAGGCCCTCGAGGACGTCGGTGGGGCCCGCCCGATGATAGCCTTCCTTGAAGCGGACCGAGCCGTGGCCGTCGGCCATGTTCCACGGCGCCTCGCTGCTGACGATCTCGTAGCCGGCCCCGCCCCAGGCGTCGCGCACGGCGTTGGCGGACGGCAATAGGCGGACCTGGTCGAAGACGAAGAACTCGATCTCCGGGCCCCAGTAGGAGCGGTCGAAGCCGGCGTCGGCGAGGACCCGCTGGGCCCTGCGGGCGATCCCCCGCGGGTCGTGGCTGTACGGCTCCCGGGTTACGCCAAGATGGATATCGCAGATGAAGCGGGCCGTCCCCCCGTACTCGGCCCCCCACGGCATCACGCCGAACGTCGACGGGTCGGGCCTCAGGATCATGTCGGACTCGTAGATCTCTCGGAACCCCTTCACCGAGGAGCCGTCGAGCTTCGGGATCCCGGTGGTGAACGACTCTTCGTCGATCGTCTTCGCGGGGACGTGGACGTGGTTGAAGCCGCCCAGGAGGTCGGTGTAGAACAGCTCCACCCACCGGACCTTCTGCTCGCCCATCGCCGCGAGCGCCTCCGCGCCCCGCGATGCGCCCTTCGTCGATCCGCCCGGCTCCGTGCTCCCCATCTGCTCCGTCACCTCTGCCACGACGTCCGCCCCGGGGGGACCCACCGCCCCCGGCTACATCAACCCAGCGCCAGCGAAATTGGACATATGTCTCGTTCCGCCTGCAAATTTGAAATATTCAACTCCTATACTCATATCTGATGGGACAAAGGACCAGCCTCGACGGCCTCGACCGCAGCATCCTCCAGGAACTCAACGCCGACGCTCGCCGCAGCCACCGCGAGATCGCCCACCGGCTCGGCGTCTCCCCGACCACCGTGATCCATCGGGTCCAGCGCCTCGAGCGGGACGGCGTCATCCGGGGATACGTCCCCCTCCTCGACGATGAGGCCCTCGGGTTCGACCTGACCGCCACGATCGGGATTCGCATCTCGAAGGGACGGCTCCGCGAGGTCGAGGAACGCCTTGCCCGGGACCCCCGGGCCTACGCGATCTACGACGTCACCGGGGATTTCGACGCCCTCCTCATCGGTCGGTTCCGGGACCGGCGCGACCTCGACCGGTTCGTCAAGCACGCCCTCCAGGACCCGTTCATCGAGCGGACGAACACCCAGGTGGTGCTGAATCGGGTCAAGGAGGAGCGGCGGGTACCGGTCCCGCCGAAGGCCCCCGAACGGTCGCCGGGCAACCCATAAGAAGGACCTTTCCCGTCGGCGTTCGGGGATCGCCTTGGACTGGGGAATGCGCAACCGGATCGCCCGGATGTTCCCGGGCCGATCCGCGAACACGGTCATGCTCGCCGTCGACCATGGCTACTTCATGGGGCCGACGAGCCGGCTCGAGAACCCGCGGGCGACGATCGCCCCGCTGCTTCCGTACGCCGACGCCCTCGCCCTGACCCGGGGAGTCCTGCGGACGTCAGTAGACCCAGCGACCACGACCCCGATCGTGCTGCGGGTCAGTGGCGGCGCCACCATCCTCAAGGAGGACCTTTCCCACGAGGCCATCACGACCTCCCTCCGGGACGCGGTGCGGCTCAACACGAGCGCGGTCGCGCTCTCGGTGTTCGTCGGGGCCCCCCACGAGCACGAGTCGCTCGTCAACCTCGCGACCCTGGTCGAGGCCGGGGAGGAGGCCGGGATGCCCGTACTCGCCATCACGGCCGTGGGCAAGGAGCTCGAAAAGCGGGACGCGCGCTACCTCGCGCTCGCCTGCCGGGTCTCGGCGGAGCTCGGGGCGCACCTCGTGAAGACCTACTACTGCGAAGGGTTCTCGAAGGTCGTCGAGGGTTGCCCGGTCCCGCTCGTCGTCGCGGGCGGCCCAAAGCTCGACTCCGACCGGGCGGCCCTCGAGCTCGCTTACCGCGCGATCGAGGAGGGTGCGAAGGGGATCGACATGGGCCGGAACATCTGGCAGTCCGACCACCCGGTCGCGATGCTCCGGGCGCTGCGGGCGATCGTCCACGAGGGCGCGAAGGTCCCGGAGGCCCTCGATGTCCTCAGGGACGCGACCGCCGAGCCGCGCGCGACGGCCACGGCGTAGGATTCATTACCTGCGGCCGGTACGAACCGCTTGCGCGGGGATTGCCAAGCTTGGCCAAAGGCGCCAGATTCAGGGTCTGGTCTCGTAGGAGTTCGTGGGTTCAAATCCCTCTCCCCGCACCTGAACCTCCGAGCCAACTCGATCTCAACCCGGCACGGAGGCGACTGATGCGGACCGCCGAAGCCGTTCTGGTCTTCCGCCATCCAAGCTAAGTATCGCCACACCATGGCCGCTATAGCATGGCGACGACCATCCAGGTATCGGAGGAGACTCGGCAGATGCTCGAGTACCTGAAGACAGGAGCCGACACGTATGACGACGTGATTCGACACCTCGTCCTCTTGCACCCGCAGCAGCTGACGATGGCGGAGTTGTACCGGCGGTGGCGGCAACCGGGGCGGCCCATACGAGAGCTCGTTGAAAAGAGCCGACGGCAGCCATTCTAAGGCAGCGCGTCGTGCCATTCCGACTCGAGCGTATCCCTGAGGCCGATGACGAGTTCCTAGCGCTTCCCCCGGCCGTCCGGGAAACCATGATCTCCGCGTTCAGGGAGTTGGAGCGATCGACGATCCCCCTGTTATCGGGCAACGATTGGCATGTCGAGGAACTGGAACAACGGAAGCGTTCGATCCCCGGGGGTCTATTCTCACTGCACGTCGGGCCCATCTACCGAGGAATATTTGGCCGGCGGAGTTCGACCCTCAAGTTCATCGCGTTCGGGGCTCACATCCCGGACGACGATGTCTACCGCAAACTCGACAGGGTCCGCACGAGCCTATTGCGCTGACGGCAAAGGATGACCGATGCGCCCCTCAGATAGGGGGCATCTGCGCTTGCTCGAGCGACGACCGTCGGTTGGCGTTTGGCCACTAACGGCTCGCGATGTTCCAAGCAGCGTACGCTGGTCCTGTCCATGGGGGTCATGATTCGGAACTTTTCGACTATGCTGACTCCGCGCTGCCCGAACTCTCTTGGGTTGCTCTTCAGCGGAGCCCAGTCCCGGTTCGAATCCCCGCCAGGATAATTCGATTGGTTCGATTCTTGAGAGCGGCATTTCCCACCCCGAGAAAGCCGTCCCTTTCCCCACTGTCGCTCGATGGCTCTCCGGTTCGTTCGCGCTCCGATGCCGCCGGCCCACCTCGCTCCGACTCGAGCGCCGGTTTGCGGTTCCGAGGCCTTCGACGCGTTCCATTCCTTGACCTACCGCCGGATTCTTGCCAAGAGAGCGCTCTCTCCGATACGAGCGCTAGCGAGATGGGTGAATCCGGATTGACCGAACGAGTATACCCATCCAGGGTTTCCCGTGCGCATGCAGCAGGCTGTCGTTGCCGAGCAGGTCGCATCGGCTGGGATGAACTATGAGAAGTTCGAAAAGATGCGCTGGCAGATCATGGCCTCGATAATCGGCCCGGTCGCCTGGCTCTCCTTCACGCTCCTTTATGTCGGGTTCTGGGCGCAAGGTTTCAGCCTCTTTCAGAGCGTCATTGTGATCCTCGTATCCGCACTTATTCTCGCCGGAGTAATGGGAGCGGTCTGGACCGCCTGGGGCCGCCGACACGGGGAATGGTTCGAGAAGTAGCCCGACCTACCCATCCATACTGTCGGCCCTGAAACAGCTCGCCCTGGCCTCACCTCGAGCGACGCCCACCATTCAAGTCGGGGTCTGGGTTCCGCCTGTTGGTAGACCCGTCGACTTCAATCGTTGAGTGGGCGAAGTTACCCATGGGCGTGAAACGCAGTTGGGATGGCACGGGCCTCGAGGTGCTACGAACGACCGATTTCGAGGCAACGCGTCTCGAGCGTAGGGGACATGCGCGGCTTGCTTTATGGCCACCTGGTGCCGCCCGACTCGAGGGTTTGTCCCCAAGTTCATCGCGCGGAATGGAGCGCTGCCGGCCAAGCTCGCGATTGCCGATATCACGGAGTGGAAGGACCCCCTGTGGGAATGGTTCCACATCCGGACCACGCCGACGATCCTAGTCTTCAAGCATGGGACAAGCCTGGGCAGGTTCGACGGGCGGCGATTCATCGGCCTGAGGGACTCGGATTTGGACCGACGAGCTGACCTGCAGTTGAGGCTCGGAGGCGCGATGTCACCCGCCCCCGCCTCTGCTTCCTAGGATCGGGGGATTAGGGCGCAGCGGATCGTCTCCCGAATCCCGTTCGAGACCTTCGGGATAGGTGAAGCCGCGCGTTCCGGGTGGTGGGCCGACCCGGGTGGGAGACCCGGGGTGCGTAACCGTCCTTCCGTGGACCGGTTGGCCACATCGAGCATGGAAGGGATTTGAACCAATCTGAAATGCCCCCTCCCCTCACCGAGACCTCCTGGCGGATCCACGGTGAGGACGGACCGACTTCGACCGACCCGGCGAAAGCGGACCGATCACTTACCGGCAACGTCCATGGATTGGTCGAGGAGCTTCTCCCACCGCCCGACAGTTCCAGCGACGGGCCCCGGGACCCCCGTGAGGAGGTGGATCACCCGGCCGTCCTCCCACTCTAAGAAGAGCTGGGGGATGAGATAGTCCTCCGTCCAGTCCCCGTGCGATCGGACGAGCTCGTCTGCGATCCGTTCCTCGTCGGGCCGATCGATGTCGAGGAGTCGGAGGGGGACCCGGAGCTTCTTCGCGAGCCGGCGGGAACGATCGAGGGAGACCGGGGCGCAATGCGGACACCACATCGCGTAGACCAGGCTCAGGCGCTGCGGCTTCCCGGTCATGGCCTTTCGAGTACCTCCGCGGGCATAGCCTCGTCCTTTCCCTACCACCACTCGAACCGCGGAATCCCTCCGCCCCGATGACATCGCCGTCCGAGCGCCGTCCGCGGCCGGAAAGTCGGAGATGGATTCCAAATAGGGGGGGCGACCTCCCGACGACCGTGCCCCGAAGTTCCTCCCGACCGAGCCGTCGAACCGCTCCGCCGGCTCCCTCCCGGCCGAAGCGCGCCTCCGGCCGCGCGCGTCCCCACGCGGAGATCCATCCTTCCTATGTCCCGCCGGAGACCTCGGCTCATGCCATCTGCCGGGTCTGCGGCCGGATCCTGAGGGTCAGCATCCCCCCGGAGGAGGTCGCCACGCTCCAGTCGTTCTCCGACCGCCGCCCCGAGGGCTGGACGGTGGAAGGGATGTCGTTCTCGTTCACCGGGATCTGCCCGCAATGCCGCCAGGGCCACTCGGCGTGAGCCCCTGGATCCGAGAGGACGCGTCCCCGGAACCGGGATGAGCGCCTACTTCCTTACCCCGAGGATCGCCGCGGGGCCGGCGTCGCTCGAACAGCTCGGCTCGCTCGGAGCCCAGCGGGCGGCGATCGTCGTCGATCCGGCGCTCGACGGTTCGGAGCGCGCGAAGCGAGTGGCGGAATCCGTGGCCCCGGCCTCGGTCGAGACCATCCGGTGGGCCGGAACGGAGCCGGCGATGGGTCCGGTCGAGTCGCTCGCGGAGCGTCTGCGGTCGATCGCCCCGGATTGGATCGTGGCGGTCGGGGGGGGCCGGACGATCGACGCCGCCAAGGCCGCCTGGATCCGGTACGCCCGGCCCGACGTCGACCTCGCGACCCTGACCCCCCTCGTCGAACTCCGCCTCCGGGAGAGCGCCCGGTTCGTAGCCGTCCCTTCGACGAGCGGAAGCGGATGCGACGTCGCGTGGACCGCCCTCGTCCGGGGCGAGGAGGGCCGACCGGTCGAGCTCGCCTCCCGGGAGCTCCTTCCGGACTGGGACCTCCTCGATCCCGCGCTCCCGGCGTCCCTCCCGACCGCCCTCACGGTCGATACCGCCGCCGAACTCCTGGCCCATGCCTTCGAGGCCCTCGTCTCCGAGTGGGCGAACCCGTTCACGGATGCCCTCGCCCGGGAGGCCTGGACGATAGCGCTCGCCCAGCTCCCGAAGGTCGTCAAGCGACCGGACGACCTCGAGCTCCGTCTCGATCTCCACCATGCCGCGACGTTCGCGGGCCTGGCCGCCTCGAACGCCCAGCACGGCGCCGCCCACGCCCTCGCCGTGGGCATCGGTCCGGAGACCGAGGTCCCCTACGGGCGCCTCATGGGCGTCCTGCTGCCGTATGTCGCGGAGTTCGACTACCCGTCGGCGCGGGAGCGGCTCGACCGGTCGGGGGCGGTCCTCGGAACGTCGGCGGGGAAGGACCGCTCCGCGGTGGCCGAGCGCTTCCGCTCGGTCCTCCTCCCGCTCGGCCTGCCGAAGACCCTCCACGAGGCCGGGGTCCCGGCGTCCGTGACTTCGACGGCACGGGCCCGTATCGTGGCCCGGGCCCGGGCCTGCTCCTCGACGGTCGCGAACCCCCGCGTCGCCTCCGAAGAGGAGTACGGCCGGCTGCTCGCCTGCGCGTTCGACGGGGTCGCCGTGATGTTCTAGCGCCGGGGCGTAACGAGCGGGCTCATGAGGCGGCCAGGGCCGGGGCGGCTCGGCTCTCCACGGCGTGGTTGATCGCGATTTCGGCGATGTCGGTCGCGTAGAGGGCGCTCCGCTCGAGGCTCTCGAGGACATAGGCGAGCGCGACCGCGAGCCGCCCGCGCTTCGTGCCGACCTCCCGGAGGATCTTCTGACGCTCCTTGGAGACCCGCTGGGCGGAATCGATGACCGCGTTCGCCCGGTCGATGTCCTTGGCCTCGAGGGCGTCGAGGGCGTCGGAGAGGCACCCGGCGGCCGTCGCGTGGAGGCGCTCGAGCTCCTCGACGAGTTGCGCGGGCGGCTCTTCGCGGCCGAGCATCTCCACAGTGCCGGCGATGCGGACGCCATGGTCGGCGACCCGCTCGAGCGTCCTCGAGGTGAGCAGGTAGGTGGCGCACTCGGGGAGGGTGAGGGAGATGGAAGAGAGGACCCGGGCGTCCCGGAGCGCGGTGGTGACCTGCTTCTGGACGAACCAGTGGAGGCGGTCGACCTCCCAGTCCCGCTCGATGACGTCCTTCGCGATCGACGGGTCCCTCAGCTTGAACGCGGCCATCGCGTCCGTCTGCATGGCGCGGACCATCTGGTGCATCCGGCGGATCACCGAGGGAATCGGGAGAGGGTTCGACCCGACGACGTCCTGGAGGACGACCGCGTCGGCGGTCTCCTCGAGGATCTCCGGGCCGATCATCCGCTGCGCGAAGTCGCGCACGACGTTGCGGGTCCGCGCGCTCATCCGCTCGGGGGTCTTGAGCTCGAGAAGCGGGGCGCCCGCGATGTACTCGGCGACGAGGCGCCGGAAGAGGTGGTGTTCGTCCATCTTGTTCGAGACCATCACCGTGCGGCGGACCGCCTCGGCCTTGGGTGACTCGTCGGGGTAGACGGTCATCGAGCCGTCGGGCCTCGGGGTGAAGAGGAGGACGTCCCCGGCGCCGAGCCCCCGCCCGGTCACCCAGCTCTTCGGCAGGCTGATGATGTAGGTAGATCCCCCGGTCTTCTGGATCCGGCGTCCGTGGAAACCGCCTGGTGCGCGCATGTTCGGGTTTCCACGAGGAATACCGTGACTATATAGTTCTGCCTGCTCCGATGGATAGGATGAGCCCCCTACGCACGGGGACAGCCCAGCCCCATAGCTCGGGAGGAGGGGCTCAAACGGGCGACGAGCGACCGCCGGGATCAGGCGAGGTGGCTCAACCGGACATGGGCGTCCCAGTCGGGGAAGTCCGCGAAGGTCCGGCTGCAGGACGGGCAGTGGAACGCCACGGGTCCGGAGCGGGCGCCCTCGGCCCCTCTTCGATGGGCCCGCCAGTGGAAGGAGAAGCGCGTCGCGGGCCTTTCCTCGGTGCCTTCGAGCGGCAGGTCCAAGGTGGAGAACCAGGCCCAACCGAACACGGCTTTGAGCGATTGAATCGGGCTCGGGTGTCGGCGCGGTCCTTCGGCCGTTGTCCCGCGAGTGCCGGTCGAGTCGTCCGTGCCGTTACGCAATGCCCTTGTGATGCGCATGCACGCTCGACATATATAGAATATGGCTTGGTATGGAACCTCCGGAGTTTCGGGCCCCCCGGCGGGCCGAACGCCCTCGAGCGACCGAGCGCGGCAACGAGGGCGCCCGGCGTTCCGGAGGGACAGCTTCCGTCAGTCCGGGGCGAGGGCCGCGATCGCGGCCCGGGTCGAGCGCTTCCGGAAACGGGCGATGAGCTCCTTGCGGAGCGCGCGCCGACGCTCGTCCTCCCGTCGGACCCACTCGGACTCCTCGACGCCATGGCCGAGCCCCTCGGCCGCCTCCACGAGCAGGTCGAGGTCGTGGAGCGTACCGAGGGAGCGCTGCAGGGTGGTCAGGCGCGAGGGGAATCCCGGCGGGTCCCGGCCGACCGCGTCGTCGATCAGGTCCGAGAGCAGATGGACCCGTCGGAGCTCGAGGCGGAGCCGGTGCATGCGGTCCGGATCGGGGCGGCGACGGGCCCGCTTCAATGCCCGCTCGATCCGGGACCTTCCCCGCGCGAGCGCGGTTCGAGCGACCTTCCAGGCCAGGCGACCCTCGAGCCGTGAACCTCCGGAGGTCAGTACGGCCGTCGTGTCCTCGAAGAGGCCCCGGTCGATCTCCGAGCGGAGAAAGGCCCCGAGGAGCGCGCGCCCGGTCCTCGCCTCCTCCCGCAACCGTCGGAGCATCGACTCGAGCCGTTCGTCCGGGGCGTGGTCCGACGCGCTCAGCCTCGGATCGGAGAGATGGGCGATCGCCACGTCGAAATCCCGGACCTCTCCGACCAAACGGGCGACCCTTCGAAGCCTTCGGAGGGTCTCGGTCGCCGCCGCCGCTTGGGACTCGGTCCGGAGTCCGGAAACGAGGCGGATCGCCGCCCGCAGGCGGCGGAGCCTCTGGTGGAAGCGGTGGAGCGGCTCCGGCCGGGGGTCGGGCTCCATCGAGATGCGGCCGGCGTCCCGCGCGGCGCTTTCAGCGACCCGCCGGGTCGCGTCGGCGAGCGTGAATCGCTCGCCGGGTAGGACCGGCCCCGCGGCCGAGGGAGCGGTCCGCTTCGCCGCCGGGCGCGCCCGCGGCCGTGACTTCGCCATGGGGGTTGACCGCAGGGCATCGACCCGGGTAGGTAAGTGTACGGGCCCGTCGTCGGCGGGATTTTTATGCTCCCCGACCGTCGGGGAAGCGTGGAACGGCCTCGCGTCATCATGGAGCGGGGAGTCGAAGCCACGTCCGCCCGCCCGACAGCGGACCGGAGGGTGGCGGTCATCGATGTCGGGTCGAACACCGCCCGCCTCGTGATCTTCCAGACCGCCCCGGGCGGCTTCCTCCGGGCGATCCACGAGGTCAAGGAGAGCCCCCGGCTGGGACTGGGGGTCGGCTCGGACGGCGCCCTCGCCCCGGAGGCGATCGAGCGAGGGAACGCCGGACTCGAGCGGTTCGCCCAGGCGTTGAAGACCCTCGGCCACCCCCGAACGGTCGCGGTCGCGACGAGCGCGATCCGGGATGCCCCGAACGGCCCCGCGTTCATCGACCGGATCAAGAAGGGGACCGGCATCGAGCTCAGGGTCCTCAGCGGGACCGAGGAGGCCCGGTACGCCTACCTCGGCGTCTCGAGCTCCTGGGAGCTCGACCAGGATCTCATCTGCGACCTGGGGGGCGGCTCGCTCCAGATCGCTTCGACGCGCAAGGGCCTTGTCCAGAACTCCGTCAGTCTCCCGCTCGGTGCCCTGCGCCTCACCCAGCGGTTCTTCGAGCACGACCCGCCGAAGGGCCGCGAGATCGAGGCGCTCCGAGAGCACGTGCGGGGCGACCTCAAGGACGCCCTCGAGGCGATCGGCCGGGAGAATGCCCGGCTCTTCGGCGTCGGCGGGACCGTCCGCAGCCTCGCCAAGGTGGCGATCAGCCTCCGGGAGTATCCGATCCCGAGGGTCCACGGCTTTCCCCTGCGCTCCCACGACCTCGAAGCCCTCGAGGAGCTCCTCTTCGACCTCCCCTCAGAGAAGCGCTCCTCGATCCCCGGGATCGGCGCCGACCGGGCCGACGTCATCGTCGCGGGGCTCGTCGTGATCGGCGAGATCGTGCGGGCCTCGGGCGCGGGCCTCATGACCGTGAGCGGGACCGGCATCCGGGAGGGCCTCGCCCTCGAGGAGATCCGGGCGCCCCTGCCCGCCACCGCGGAGGAGCTCGCCCGACGGTCGATCGAGGGGGCCCGCGAGGCCCTGGCCTTCTCCGTCGAGCACGGGGATGTGGTCGAGGGGGTCGCTCGGCAACTCTTTAACCTCCTGGCCGAGCGGTCGCATTGGGGGGAGGAGGAGCGTCGGGCCCTGACGGTCGCCGCGTGGATGCACGACGCGGGGACAGCGGTCGACCTCTGGCGCCACGCCCGCCACTCGGCCTACCTGATCCGGAACGTCCCGATCTGGGGGCTCTCCCAGCGGGAGATCCTGCTCGCCTCGATGGCCGCCTTCCTCCACGAGGGGGACGAGGTCCCTTCCTCGTGGCGCCGGGACTTCCTGCCGCTGATCCGCGGCTCGGACCTCGAGACCGCCCGGCAGCTCGGGGCGCTCCTGTACGTCGCGGAGACCCTCTCCGGGGGCGAGCCGAAGTTCACCCTCTCGGAGGGGTCGACCACGCTCACCGTGGCGCTCGGGAAGGCCGGGGCCGCGGGCCTGCCGCCGAAGGTCGTCGAGAAGATCCGAAAGCCCCTACGGCGCGAGTTCCACCTCGAGGTGCGCTCCCGTGATTCCTGAGACCCCCTCCCCCACCCACGGCTACCCCGGGCGCCTCCTCGTCTTCGAGGGGCTCGACGGCAGCGGGAAGTCGACCCAGGCCCGCCTGATCGGGAAGTGGCTCCAGTCGAGGGGGTACCGGGTCTTCTTCACCGAGTGGAACTCCTCCGACCTCGTCTCCGACACGATCCGGCGCGGGAAGAAGAAGGGCCTCCTCACAGCGACGACGTTCTCCCTCCTGCACGCCACCGACTTCGCCGACCGCTTCGAGCGGCAGATCCTGCCCCCCTTGCGCGCCGGCTACGTGGTGATCTGCGACCGCTACGTCTACACGGCGTTCGTGCGCGACGCCGCCCGGGGCTGCGACCCGAAGTGGGTGCGCAACATCTACAGCTTCGCCCCGCGCCCGGACCGGACGTTCTACTTCCAGGTCCCGGTCCAGGTGACCCTCGACCGCAAGCTCGCCTCCCGGCAGAAGATCTCCTACTACGAGGCCGGGATGGACCTGGGTCTCGCCGACGACGTCACGGACAGCTTCACGCGGTTCCAGGGCCGCCTCAAGCGGCAATATGACCTGCTCGCGACGACCGACGGGTTCACGGTGATCGACGCGGGCCGGCCGGTGGAGCCCGTCCAGAACCATCTCCGACGGGAGCTCCGCCCCCTCCTCGAGCGGTTCCCGACGGTGGAGAGCCTGATCCATGACGGGTGACACGTACGGGACCCCCCTTCCGGGGATGCCGAAGCACCGCCTCGGCGGCCGCCTCATCGTGATCGAGGGGGCCGACGGCTCGGGCCGGACCACGGAGGTCGGGATGCTGAAGGAGTGGCTCGAGGTCCAGGGCCACGCGGTCGTCGACACCGGCTTGAGACGCTCGAACCTCGTGAGCGAGCAAATCGACGAGGCGAAGCGGGGGCACACCCTCGCGCCGACGACGATGGCGCTCTTCTACGCCGTCGATTTCGCGGACCAGCTCGAGAACAAGATCATCCCGGCGCTCTCGGCCGGGAGCACGGTCCTCGCGGACCGCTACATCTACACCCTGATGGCCCGGGCGATCGCCCGGGGGGCCTCCCGGGAGTGGGCCCAGGAGCTCTACCAGTTCGCCCTCGTGCCGGACATGGTCCTCTTCCTCGACGCCCGGTCCGACATCCTCCTCCACCGGGCGATCATGAAGTACGGCTCGCTCGACTACTGGGAGTCGGGGATGGACCTGTGCCTCTCGCCGGACCGGTTCGACTCCTTCTTCCTCTACCAGGAGCGCCTCAAGAAGCAGTTCGACTGGATGGCGAAGCCGTACGGCTTCCACTACGTCGACGCGAACCGCAACGCGGACGCGGTCCACGCGGACGTCCGGCGGATCGTGGCACCCCTCTACGGCCGCCCCAGCCCGCCCGCTCGCAAGGGGCGCTCGAAGGCCCCCTCGACCCCGGTTAGCGACCCAGCTCCGTCAACTGCTCCCGCGTGAGCACCCACTTGAGCTCGGCGCCGCCGGGGGCGATCGAGCGGGCGAAGGTGAACGCCGCGGCCCCGGCCTTCGTCAGCCGTACGAACGAGACCGGCTCGCCCGTTAGGGCGAACCCCGCGAACTCCCCGAGGGTCGGCTCGTGGCCGACGAGGGCGATCCGGCCGAGGCGCTTCGGGAACTCGCGGACCCGGGCGAGGATCGGGGCGGCGAGCTCGCCGCTCGAAAGCTCCTCCCAGACCTCGACGCGGACGGCCCTCGGGAAGCTTTCCGAAAGGATCCGCGCGGTCCCCTGGGCGCGCGCGAACGGGCTCGTCGCGATCCGGTCGAGGTGACCGACCATCGAGGCGAGTCCCCGGGCGGCCTTCTTGGTCTCCCGGCGTCCCTCCGCGGAGAGGGGGCGCTCGGCGTCGCCGGGCCACCGTTGGGGATCTCGCTCTTCGGAGGGTCCATGCCGGAAGACGATGAGCTCCATGGGCCCCCTTGCCGAGGGGAGGCTCGAGGGGTAAAACGGTGACCTAAGCTCACCCGGCGGCCCGGAACTCTGTCCACCGAGCCGCGCCGCCGGTCGGAGCGTCCTGGGCCCGGAGCGTTCAAGGACCGAGACGTCCTCGGGCCGGCCGTGTCGGGCTTCGCATGGACCTTCGACCTCTCCGTCTGGACGTTCGTCGGGACCTGGGTCCTCGTCATCGGCACCATCGTCCTCATGTGGTGGCAGACCCGGCAGAACCGCATCCTCAACTCGGCGAACGCGGTGATGACCCTCCGGGAGCGGTTCTCCGCGCTCTCGATGCGCCGGGCCCGACGGCTGCTCGCGATCAAGCTCTTGAACAACCAGCACGAGGACATCACGAACCTCGAGGTGGCGGCCTTCTTCGAGCTCCTCGGGGCGCTCACCCACCGGGGGGTCCTCGAGGATGACCTCGTCTGGGAGGCGTTCGGCACCTGGGTCGCCGACTACTATTTCGCCCTGCGGTCCCCGGTCGACCTCATCGGGAACGCCCGACTCGCGCTCAAGGACCCGCTCCTCTTCCATGAGTTCGAGTGGCTGCACGGCCGCATCCTGAGCCTCGACCAGGCGAACCTCGGCCCCACGCACGCCGAGACGCTCGAGCGCGACGAGGAGGTCCGCGTCCTCCTGAAGCGAGAGGCCGACCTCGACCTCGAGGCGTGAGACCGGGGCCCGGCCGACTCGCTAAATACCGAACGGCGCGCTCGGTCGCCCCGCCGATGTCCGAGGGACCGGGCGCCTGGGTTCGTTACCGGGGGAATCCCATCGCGGTCCGTCCCGGGGAGACCCTCGCCCAGGCGCTCGCGCGCCGGCCGGTCGGGATCCTCGGCCGCTCGATCCGATACCATCGTCCGAGGGCCCCGTTCTGCGGGGTCGGGTACTGCACGAACTGCCTCGTGCGAGTGAACGGCCGCCCCAACGTCCGGGCGTGCCAGTACCGACCCTCGCCGGGCGACTCGGTCCAGACGGAGAACGCCTGGCCCTCCCCATCGTTCGATCTCCTCGGGATCCTCGATCCCCTCTTCGCCCGCGGGATCGATACGCTGCGAGGATTCCGCCGTCCTCGCTGGGCGGTGCCGGCCTACCAGCGGGTCGTCCGGAAGCTCGCCGGATTCGGCTCGCTCGCGGACCCCTCGGTCACGCCGCCGCCGCGACCCGGTGAGGAGCGGACCACCGAGCTATTGATCGTCGGGGGTGGGCGTTCGGGTGGGGCGCTCGCCCAAGGCCTCGCGGAGCAGGGACGGGCCGCCCTCTTGCTCGAGCGGGGATCGGCCCGTACCGCCGCCCCCGGGATCGACGTCCTCGATCGGACCACCGCCGTCTTCCTCCCGCCCCCGAGGGCCGGCACCTCCGGCGGCTTCGTGGCGCTCGCGGCCCGAGAGGACGGACGGGGCGTGCGTATCCGGACACGGTCGGTGGTGGTGGCGACCGGGGGCTATGACGCGAACCTCCTCTTCGCGGGGAACGACCGACCGGGCGTCGTCACCGCCGAGGCCGTGGCCGCGCTCGGCTCCGAGGAGGGGCGGCCCGGTTTCCGGCACGCCGTGGTCTTCGGGGCGGGCGATCGGGCGGAGCAGCTCCTCGATCGGTTCGGCCAGCAGGTCGAGGCCGTCGTCGCGCCGGGATCGTTCGGGCCGGCCCTTGTCCGGAAAGCGAGCGACCTCGGCGTCCCGCTGTACCCCCGAACGCTCCTCGTCGAGGCCGTCGGCGCTCGACGGGTCCGCTCCGTCCGCTTGGTCCGGCGCGGGACCGGCGAGCCGATCACCGTCCCGGTCGACGCCGTCGTGATCGCCCACCGGCGGCTCCCGAACCCCCAGCTCTACTTCCAGGCCGGCGCCCGGATGCAGTGGCGCTCCGAGACCGGCGCCTACTACCCGGCCCTCTCGGACCGCTTCGAGACCTCCGTCCCGGGCCTCTACGCGATCGGCGGCTCGGCCGGCTTCGTCGGCCCGGCCTCGGTCGAGAGCGCGCGCCGCCTCGCCTTGATCCTCGACGGGGCCGCTCCGCCCGCACCGCCGCTACCCCGCGTCGGCGACGAGGGCCCCAGCGAGCTCGAGGGGTACCTCCGGGAACTGATCGGGCAGCTTCCCCGCCGGTCGAAGACCGTCGCGTGCGCCTGCGAGGACGTCCTGCTCCGGGAGCTTAAGGAGGCGCCCGAGCGCGGGTACCGGGGGATCGAGGTCGCGAAGCGGTACTCGGGCCTCGGCACCGGGCTCTGCCAGGGCCGATACTGCCTTCCGGATGCGATCCTCCTGCTCTCGATCTGGGAGGGGCGTCCACCGCCCGAGGTCGGCTACATCACTCAACGGCCGCCGGTGGTCCCGGTGCCGCTCTCGGCGTTCGCCGGGCTCCCTCCGGAGCCAAAGGGGGAGGTTCCGTGAGCGCCCCGTCGCGCCCGAGCTACCGGATCGTCATCGTGGGGGCCGGCATCGTCGGGCTGTTCACGAGCTACCGGCTCGCCCGCGCGGGCGCCGGCCCGATCCTCGTCGTCGACCGCGGGTTCCTCTCCTCCGGCGCCTCCGGTCGCAACGGCGGGGGGGTCCGGCAGCAGTGGGAGACCCGGGCGACGGTCCGCCTCGCCCGGGAGGCGATCGGCGAGTACCGGCGCTTCGACCAGGAGTTCGGCTACAACATCTGGTTCCGCCAGGGCGGCTACCTCTTCCTCGCCGAGAGCCCCGCCGAGCTCGAGCGGCTCCGGACGGTCCACTCGGTCGTCGCCGCCGAGGGCTTGCCGAGCCGGCTCCTCGATCCAGAGGGCGCCGCCCGCTTGGTCCCCGGCCTCGCGCGCGAGCGCCTAGTCGGGGCGAGCTACCTCGACACCGACGGGACGCTCTACCCGTTCCCGGCGATCTGGGGGGTCTACGAGCGGGCGCGCGAGCTCGGCGTGGAGGTCGCGCTCGGCGTCGAGGCGACCGGCGTCGTCACGGACCGGGGCCGGGTCAGAGGACTCGCCACGTCGGCCGGCCCGGTCGCCGCCGAAGCGGTCGTCAACGCCGCGGGCGGCTGGAGCGCCGATTTCTCCCGGCGGTGCGGACTCGAGAGCCCCAACGTCGCGACCCGCCACGAGATCCTGGCCACCGAGCCGCTCAAGCCGTTCCTCGACCCGATGATCATCCGGCTCTCCGACGGCCTCTACGTGAGCCAGACGATGCGCGGGGAGCTCGTCGGCGGCCTCACCCTCCCGCATCCGCCCGGGACCTCGATCGGCATGGGGACCTCCCCCGCGTTCCTCCCCGCGATGGCCCGGGCCCTTTCCGACCTCCTGCCGAGGACGAGGACGCTCGGGATCCTGAGGGCGTGGTCCGGCTTC
Organism: uncultured Thermoplasmata archaeon; assembly: GCA_963696985.1. Classification (GTDB taxonomy): domain Archaea; phylum Thermoplasmatota; class Thermoplasmata; order Lutacidiplasmatales; family UBA184; genus Lutacidiplasma. Next base: position 94,386 of record CAVOMG010000002.1, read on the forward strand.
TACGACGACACCCCGGACGGCCTTCCGGTGATCGGCGAGGACCCGAGGCTCCCCGGATTCTTCCACGCGAACGGTTTCGGCGGGCACGGCTTCATGCTCGCTCCGGCGACGAGCCGGCGGGTCGCCCAGGTCGTGCTCGGCGAGCGCTCGGACCTCGACCCGGCGGCGTTCGGCCCGGGTCGGTTCCTCGGAAGCTCCCCGCCGCACGCCGCCGAGCGGCTCCAGCCCGGCTGAACGGCCGGCCCCGTCGGGAAAGGGCTTTCCGAGGCGGGGGGTCGGAAGAAGGATGGACCGCTCGCCGTCCTTCCCGTTCTCCGTCGATGAGAAGACGCCGAAGGGCGACCCGTCGGAGGCGCTCCCTCGCAAGGCGTTCCGGGGAGCGATCACGGTCGCCGATGCCTACCAGGCGACCCGATCGGCGATCCGGATCGAGGGCGGCGTTCTGCGGATTGGGAACCGGTTCGTCCCGGTCGACCGGTACCGCGAGATCGCCTTCGTCGCCGCGGGGAACGCCTCGGTCTCCCAGGCCCTCGCGGTGGTGCACGCGCTCGGGAAGCGCCTCACCCAGGGCCTCCTCATGAACCCGGAGGCGGCTCCGCCGGAGATCCCGTTCCGGACCTGCGAGGTCCCACGAGGCCCGCCGGGGGCACCGGCCGCCGTCGAGGCCGGGCGGCTCGTGCTCGAGCTCGCCGGCGGCCTCGGCCCGAACGACCTGCTGATCCCCTTACTCTCCGGAGGCGCGATCGCCACGATGGCGATCCCGCCGCCGGAACGAGGGCCGGCCGATCCCCCGCGCTTCTTCGGGGCCCTGCGGGCCGCGGGCGCGACGGCGCGTGAGGTCGCGCTCGCGACCGCGGTCTCGTTCGGCGGAGCGGTCGACGGCGGCCTCGCGGAGGCGGTCCGGGGGGCCGAGGTCCAGCCGATCATCATCGACCGGGGCGACGGGGGCGGACTGGTCGGAGGTTCCCCCACCCGCCGGCTGACCCCCACGGAGCGCACGGAGGCCGCCGGGGCCCTCGCCCGGGCGGCGGCCGTCACCCCGGGAGCCGTCGACCCCGCTCCCGCCGGGCTGCGCGTCGAGCGACTCCCGCTCCCGCCGTCGGTCGGCCGCCCGGTCGTGGTCGCGGCGCCCGACGACGCGCTGCGCGGCGCGGCGGACGCCGTCGGGGAGAAGCGCTACCTCCCGAGGCTCGCCCGCCGCGCCTTCCCGGGCGACCCGGAAACGGTCGCGGCCGCGTTCACCGACCGTCTCGACGAGCTCCTCCGGGAGGAGGCCGGTGCGCTGCGCTCGGCCGACCGGGAGGGCCTCGTCGCCTTCGGGACGGCGACGTTCGAGGTCCCCGAGGGGATCGACGAGCGCCCGGCGATCCGAAGGTTCCTCGCCGAGGCGCGGCCTCGGCTGCGGCACCGCGGGGCCCTCGTGGGGGCGTTCGCGACGAGCGGGGGGAGGCCGCCGGCGACCCCGCCGGAGGATTCGTCGAGGCGGGGCCGGTCGCCTCCGCCGAAGTTCTTCGGGTCCACGGGGTGCCGATGCGCTTCGGGATCACCGACGTCGGCAGTCTCTTGATCGCGATCGTGCCGACGTTGCGCCCGTGAGGGGGACTCCGGTTCAGGCGGTCGACCCGGCGCCCGGGTCGGAGGCCGCGAAGTGCCGCTTCAGCGCCATGTACTCGTCGTAGGAGATCTGCCGGCGGGCGCGGATCGCCCCCGCTTGCTTCAACGAGCCGATCTGGAAAGTGGAGAGGAGCTCGGGAACCGGGCGCGGGACCGTAGGGGTCCGGTCGTTGCTCAAGGGCATGGCGGCGAGCGGGCGGTCGGTTTCGGGGATCGGAGCGCGGAACGGGGCCGCGGCGGGCGTCGGGGGCGTCGGGCGCACCGTCGGTAGCGTCGCGCGGAGGAGCTCGGCCTCCCGCTCATTCACCTCACCGTCGGCGAGGAGCGCCTCGACGAGCTCGGGTTGACGGGGTCGGTACGTCTCGATGAGCTCCGCCTTCGAACGGTCGGTCCGCGGCGCCGGTCCGCGATAGCCCGCCTTGGTTCGAGCCACTTCGAGGTCGCGGTCGAGTTCCCGGAACGCCCCGGCGAGCTCCTCCGCGGTCGGCGGGCGGTCCCCCGACTCGTTCGTGAAGCGGGCGGAGACGCGCAGTTTCCGGGGGATCCCGTCCCCATCGAGGAACTCCCGCTCGATGGAGAGGTCGACCTCCCGGCCCCGACGGAGCGCCACGGCCCTTGGAATCCTCGCGGTATGAAAGCGTGTTCGCGCCGCCGGGCCCGGATGGACGAAGAGAGGCGTCCCGGTTACATTGCCTCTACTCGATAGAGTTCGGATATCAGATAGACATCCGCAACCGTAATAACCCCCCGGCCCCAATCTGTTACTCGGTCGATCGCATGTCGAGTGCGCTCTCTCGTCGCCCCAGCGCCGCCCTCGCCACCACCCCAGCGCCGTCGTCGTCCCCGGCGGGCGACGCAAGCCTTTGCCCGGTCCTGGCCGCCGTCGGCGTGATCGGGACCGAGTGGCGGCTTGCTGTGGTCCACAAGCTCCTCACCGGGCCGCAAAGGTTCAGCGAGCTCCTCCGATGGAACGCGAAGCTGAACGCCAAGACCTTGAGCGCGACGTTGAAGTTCCTCGAGGGCTCGGGCGTCGTCCAGCGGACCGTCGTGAGCACCCGACCGTTCAGCGTGGTCTACTCGCTCACCGAGATGGGCATCGCCCTCGGACCGGCGGCCCGTGAGCTCCGGGTCTGGGGGGAGCGATGGCTCTCGGCCCCGAAGTCGATCGCCGCGACCCCACCGCCGGGTTCCCGAACGCCGTACATCCAGGGCGAGCTCCCCCGGATCCCGCCGCCCGCCGAGCGCGTCGGGCACTGATCGATCGTCGCCGCCGCCGGAGACGATGGCGGCCGAGGACTCGGTCCTCCCGAGGACCGTTCCGGGGAAGCCCTAGCCTCACCAACGACAGCGGGATGCGCCTCGGGAGTCGAGCTTTGTGATTTTTCTCACGGTTCCCGATTAACTTTCCCGAATTCCGTCACAGCCGACGGAATAGAATCACGGGGCGCCGGTTGGACCCGGTAGATCGCCCTTGTCAGGAGGTCAGGTCTAGGAACCGTCTCGGGTTCGACTGTGGGTTCCGGGTCGGGCTCTGGCTCAGGAGGCGGCCGGGGCGATGGAGGCGGCAGCCCCACGGATTCCGGGTCAATCCCGTGCTCGTAGATCTCGTGGACCAGGACAGTGAGGTTGTAGGCCAGGAGTTTGGCCAACAATTCACAAATCCGAGCCTCTGGGTTCTTCGACCGGAGTTCCTCACCAAGCTTCCGCTTGATTGCGGAGAACACGGCCTCGACGTTGCTGCGGGCGTGATAGACCTTGTCGAACTCCTCCCGGTGGAGTTGAAACATGAGGAGCATCTTGCGGTAGATGACCGAACCCCTCCGTGCAACTCCAACGGTCGACCCGGTCGAATTGGACTTGAACGGGAGGTACGCCTCCATCCCCAGGTCCGCCGCGGCCTGGTAATTCGTTCGCGAGGGATACGCGCGGTCGGCGACGACTATGGCCGGGTTGAACCCCGCCCCCTTCATTCCCTCAAGGAGCGGTACGAATTGGGGATGGTCGGCCCCGGATTCATCCGTGACGGTTACATTGAGGATGATGTGGGTCTTCACACCCACGACGACGTGAGCCTTCAGGAAGCGGTGCTTCCGACCTGGGTTGTGCGTCTCGGTGCAATATGACCCTCGGCAGGTGGTGCAGAACCCGCTCGAATCGATCGCGACGGTTCCACCGTCCTCAAGATCCTTGAGGGGAAGGGCCGACCTCTGGATCAGGTCGACAAACACATCCTCGATTCCCCCCATATTGAAGACGCGTGATGGAACGGCGTAGTTGGGGACCCGACCCATGATTCCGTTACCGTCGCCTGATGCGACCTCGATCAGTCCTCGGGCCCGAGCGCAGGACAGCCCGAAGTGGACCTTCTTCACCGCCATAAGAATCTGGGTCCGCATGGGGATCGGGTTACGGCCGCGCTTTCCGGCTCGACGGACGGGTTCCTCCATATCGCCGAGAAGGCTCCAAAGCAGAGGGTCGAAGAGTCGATGCTCCGCCTGCTGGGCCGCGTTGTACGCCGGCCAGTCTTGGGTGTAGGTAGGCCGAGGACCAACGGCCTGAGACCGCGCCTCCTTAGGGTCCTGCCCAATCCAAACTGCCCAGACATGCTTGCACGGTGCCTGCAATTCGAGGTAGGAAGGGCAGTCGCACGTCCAGACACCATTCATCAAGATGACCTTGTAGGACCCATTCCCGTTCTCGGACCGGACGCGGTACTCGCCGGGGTGGCGCTGATCGATGGTGACCGCGCCGGTGGGGGACGCTGCCCGGAGACGGAACCCCTTCTGGAGTTCCCGTTGCTGCGAGGCGCTCAGTTGCTCCGTCGTCCCCATCTACCCACATAACCACATATGTGTAGCCGTAGATATATCTGTGGGTATGTGACTCCACACAAACCCCTATATCCCCGTTGATGCCTGTCCACACCATGGGCCGAATTGACGTGGTCCTCCCCGACCGGTTGGATCAGCGTCTCCGCGTGGAGGCGGTTACGCGCTACGGGGGCAAGAAGGGGAGCATCCTTCGAGCGGTCACCGAGGCGCTAGAGAAGTGGCTTGAGTCCGATGAAGATCGGAAGCTAGCCAGGAAGTTCGCGAAGACCGTGAAGGACCCGCGCACTCCAATCGAGGTGAAGAAGGAGGCTGTGGGCGCGTTAGCCAAAACCGGAATGGTGGGGGTCGAACTCCTCGCGGAGATTGGATCGGATCACAACGTACCCGAGTCGGTTCGATCTCAAGCGCTCAAGGCAATCGATTTCCCGGGTCGACGATAGACCTGCGAAGCCCCAGGGCGACGTTCGGTATGGCGACGTTCACTCGTCCCTTTGAGACCGACTCCCTTCTATAGACCGGAAAGGTTGCCAGCCGATTATGTCGGCAGTGTCTGGTACAAGCGGATTCCTCACGGCGGACAGCATCCTGGATCGATGTTCGCGCGAGAATCCACTGATCGAGATCCCAAACCGCGACGAGCCCCCAACCACTCTCAAGAAGTCGGCTGATGGGAAGAATCCCGCGGGCCTGGAGAGTTGGTCCTACGACATGCGTCTTGGACACGAGGTTTTCCTCAGGCTCAGAAAAGAAAGTCCGGAGCCTCGAGGTGAACGAGGCCTTCTTCATCCAGCCCGGAGACTTCGCCCTTCTTACGACAGATGAGAGGGTGCACATTCCGCGTGACCTCGTTGCCTTCATCACGTTAAGGTTTCGAATCGCCCTTAAGGGCCTAATCAATGTCAGTGGGTTCCACGTAGACCCGGGCTACTACGCGCCCATCTTTTTCTCCGTCTATAATGCTGGCCCCAATCCCGTGGCTGTACGACAAGGCGATCGCATCTTTATGATCGTCTTCGCAAATTTGGACACCGAAGTCCCACAACCAAACCCTCGATTGAATGCAGAGTTCAAGGATCCTCAACAACTCAAGGCAGAATGGATTGCCGCCGCCAAGGGCCCGACTGTAAACCTTCTAAAGCTTAACAGAGAGGTGGAGCGACTCCGCGCGCAAGTGGAAATCCTCATCGGTGTTCTTGGTGCAACCGCCGTAACGATTGTCGGGGCTCTAGCAGTCAGCGGGAAGCTGTAAATGGCCGACCTGCCCCGTTTGGAGGAACTCTGCCTCCAGCTAACGAATGCGTGCCCACTTCGGTGCGTACATTGCTCCACGCGCGCAGGGCCGCCATCATCCGGCGAGATGACTGATCACGACGTCCTTCGACTGATCTCTGATTTCGCAGAGCTGGGAGGAAGGGTCATCGAGTTCTCAGGTGGAGAACCTCTCGTGCATCCTCGGCTCGAAGAGTTCGTTGCCGTTGCGAAAACCTCGGGCCTCGAGGTCCGAATCTACTCATCCGGAGTGATCGGGATCCAGGGTCGTTCAGCCATCCCACCACACGCTGATCGTTGGGGTGTACTTCGTCAAGCCGGTCTGAGCAAGGTCTACTTCAATCTCCAGGCTGAGACCGCTCCTCTCCATGATAGAATAACGAGAATCCCGGGCAGCTTCGAGGCAGTGCTTAGTAGTCTCAAAGCCGCGAAGCGTTCGGGACTCTACGTAGGGGTTCATTTTGTTCCGATGGCCCCGAATTTCCGGCACCTCCAGGAGACGCACCGCCTTTCGAAGGAATTGAAGGTGGATGAATTCGCCATACTTCGTCTCGTCTTACAGGGTAGGGCTGACGATAACCGCGACTCGTTGTCCTTGACGCAGACCGAGTTCCTCGAACTTCTAGGCGGGGCTATGCGGTTACAGAAGGAGAGCCGCGAGATCAGGGTTCGCTTGGGATGCCCGCTGAATCACCGGTTGCTGTTGGATGCAGGTTCTGAAGGTGCCGCGTGCCGAGCGGGGGAAGGTGTATGCCATGTGCGCCCGAACGGAGATATTGTTCCTTGTTCGGGACTTCAACACGGGGGCATCACACTCGGGAATGTTCGATCTACGCGGTTGACTGATGCTTGGAGTCGAGGGGCCGCGTGGTCCTCATTCCGCCAAGCTAGGTCTACAGGTCCAGCCCTTGGTTCGATTGAGTTCATCCGGATGACTGGAGACCCCTGTCTTGCCCAGCTTCCAGGCCTACCCTCGGTCGGCTCGTCGAGGCTCACTATGACCAGGGAAGGACTCCAAACAGATTCAGGAATCCAAGTAGCACCAGAAGGAGAGCGAAGATGACCACGATTGAGGCCGCTCTGAGCGCTTCAAATTCGACGTTTGCATCCTTCATGTCCAAGACGTCGCGAATCACGCTACCGGGTACTGATGACCCAGACAGAGTAGGCCGAGAGCAGGAGACCGACCTCAATCGCCAATCGACCAGGGGGTGTCGAAGAAGCAAGCGCGAACCAGAGTAGAAAGGAGAGGAATGCCAAGGGCACGATTACAAGGGACCACGCCGCGCGTCGATGTGAGAGCGGAAGTTGGGTGCCCATCTTAGGCGGGATTAACGCTCAATACGAGATACGGCTGACGGAGCCCCACGGCATGTCCTAAGCCGCGTCATCCATCAAGCGGGAGAGTTAGCTGCCTCGAAGGCCGACCGTGAGAATGGACGGAACGGCTCCTACTGATCTGAGTCGCCCCCACTCGGCGAAAGTACGCGCAATAGCCCGCCATGGGGCACTCCCCGCACAACGGAATCTTGTCGCAGTATCGCTTCCGAACGTACCAGAGTGCGTGGCTCAGAATACCCCTATCGCCGTTGAGGTGCAGATCCGCGAACTCCCCTCCGTCCTTAGGGTAGTCCTCGACTGCAATCGAGAGTCTCGCTCGACCAGCAAAGAGACCGTGGTACTTCGTGTTCTCGAGGAATATCGGCGCCCGAAGTTCGGTCTTCCAAGGCCCCTTGAGAGCCATGCCGCGGACAAACTGGGCTGAGCTCCGGGGCCCCATACCGTAGACCGCCTGCTGGACTTTCCGGACGGCGAAGGGACCCAAGTCTTCCCCAGATGCCGAGCAAGCCTCTCGCCACGCCCTGATCATCCCGTCGAATCCCCCGTTGGCAACCACGAACTTAGCTGCGTCGATCACGCTTTGGGCGAGCGACTCTCGTCCGAAGTGGAGATCGACCACGAGGGGAACCTCCGCCTCCTGAAGCAGGGAAGTAATCCTACCCCGTGCGGCGGCTTCGCCTCGCTGCTCGACGAGAGCGCACAGGGCAGTAGGGTCGAAAAGCCCCGCGTGCTCCAGCCGATTGCGAGCGCGAATGAAAAGCGCGGCGTTTCCCCTTCGGTCCATCGCCGAATAGAACAGCCAGAACCATTGAGACTCCGGGGAGTCGAGGCTGGTGGACTTGCCTCCGACTTCGTGGGCGAAGATCGGCGCTGTCGCGGAGAGGTTCCTTAGTGCCCTGCCTAGCTCGTCAAGGCCCTCCTTGTCGTGGACACCTTGCTTCAGCCAAGTTTCGACAGACCCAATCGATGGAACTGTCCCTGCTTCGATGTCGCCAAGTGTTCGCATGCGCCGCTCGGAGACTGCGAGCTTTCGAGCTTCCAAGCTGGTGAACAGCCCGGGGCTCTTGGGCTTCCGACGGGGATCAACTAGTAATCCCAAATTGAGTTCGCGGAGGACGACTCCCTCGGACGCTGACAGGTCCTCGGCCTCCTGCGATGGGTGCCCAGGGGCGGCGACCATGCACCCGACGTCGACCTTGCTCAAACGCAGTTCCTTGGCGAAAGCGCCTCGGTAATCGATAGCCTGGTCGATTGGGTCCCGAGACGTGACGGCCTCCGCCTTGATCTCTACAATGAGCCAGCCCCCCGGTTTCCGTGTGGTGCAGAGCAAATCTATGTATCTTCCAATTGCAGGAAGGTAGCGTTGCTCCCTCTTGACGCGGATTCCCTCGAAGCGGCCGGGGATCTCGAGCTGCTTTGGGTTAGCTGCCAGAGACTCCTGAATCTGCCACTCTGGCAGGAATTGAATCACTGGTGTTCCCCCTTCGGCCCTTCGTCGTGTTCATGGAGCCATCGAAGTAGGGCGACTACCCCAACTCCTGCTACTGATCCAAGAGCATAGCTTCCGTCTGGGTTGGTGCTAAGTCCCTTCTGTGAGTGCTTGCACTTCGGGCAATCCCATTGCTCGGATGTGAGCGGAACACCGTCTAGGGGCTCGCCGCACTTTGGGCACATCGCATAGAGCGCGTCGAGTCGCTTGGTTCCATGACGGACCAGATAATGTTGGGTCAGACGGATCAGGGTGGACTCTCCTTCCTCAACTCGGACCATTGGCGGACTCGATCGTTGCGCCAATCCCCCACCCGTATACGATAGAATACTCAAGTAACTCCAGTATACAAAGGCTCTGGACGTGAGGGGCCTGAACATGGGTCTCCTGAGGAGAACCCTTTGGGGGGGGTGAGGACCGCTTGAGGCAGCAGCAAACCGTAGCCAAAGATGATCCATGAACGGTCGCACGATGAGTTTTGGACTTTAGCCAGCGGTCGTCAGTGAACGGTGAGATTTGGCTCGGCCTTCTCAACGGGGAATTACGCATCTGCGCGACGGTAATTCGATCAGAGGGTCGATCTAACGCCTGGAGAGTCCCGACCGGTTTGTGTTGATTGCTTGCATGACCCGGTCTGCCACTTCATCCGGATCTGCCATCCCGTCAATCACGGTCCAATCGAAGCGCTTTGCCAAGTCGAGAAAGTTCTGCCGAACCTTCCTCAGGAAGACGGGGTCATGGTCGAGAGACTCACGTTCTTCGGGCTCTGCCTTCCGCCGGTAGGACTCTTCAACTGTGATGTCGATGACGATTGAGAGATCGGGGTCGGGAATTCCCTCGATCAAGGCCATGACGGCTTCGAGATACCTGTCCCCAGAGGCCATGGCGTATGCCATTCCCGAGTGGTACCACCGATTCGCAAGGACCGTACGTCCTTCGGTTAGCGCCGCATTGACTGGCGCTGCCCACTCCCATCGGTTTGCCTCGAACAGCGCAATCTGCGCCATTCGAGGATACTCCATCCCATCGCTCAGAAAGCCCCTAATGATGGCTCCCGACGCAGTCTTGCGGTTGGGGCAATGAACCACAATCGCAGGCTCCAGATGGGGGCGAATACGTCGGATGGTTTTCCCTTTCCCGCAGGCGTCAATGCCGTCGATGGCGACGAAGAACCCCTTCCCCTTGGCCACGATTCACGCCCAAAGAACTACCTCGAGTGACGTATCAAACAGTTTCGGCGCAGTCTCGAACGGGGTACGTGTTTAGCCCCGTCGAGGATTCTCGCCCCTGCGTAGCCTGATTCGGACCCGGGTTCCGGTCGTACCCAAATTGTAAATCCGGGAAGTCGTTAGCCCTCTGCCCGAGGACAACGTGGCGACTCGGGCCGTGTCGGTCCTCCTCGCTCCCGAGGAGGACGACGAGGAGATCATCGTCTCGAAGAGAAAGCTCGACCGACTTCTGAAGGAGAAGGATGCCGAGATCGCCCGGCTCCGCAAAGAGGCGGAGGAACTCCGCCGGCGCCTCAGGGTCCACGAGAATCCCAACGTCCCGCCCAGCGTCCTCCACCATGCCCCCGGCTACCCTCTGGGCCGACCTCGGGTCCCTCCGGGCGAACACCGGAAGCCCGGCCCAAGCCCGGTCATCCCGGGTGGACTCGGGCTCCCCTCGTTCCGGACCGGAAGGTGACGCTCTCCGTCGATGGGTGTGGGTGGTGTCATGGCCACCACCTCCAGCGGATCGGGACGGAGCAAGAGACCGAGGTGGAGCTCCCGCCCCCGAGAAAGGCGATCGTCACCGAATACACGATCCCGGTCTACCGCTGCCTCGACTGTGGGGAGGAAGTTCGAGGGACCCTTCCCGACGGCCGAATGCCCACCGGCTACGGTCCCCAACTTCAGAGCGAGGTGGTGCTGGGGAAGATCCTCGAGCGCCTGCCGTATCGGAAGCTCGTCGATCGACTCTCGGCTCAGGGGGCGCCGATGAGCACAGCCACGGTGCAGGCGCTGGTGTGGGAGGCGGGCGCGAAGCTCGGGGGAGAGTATGCCGCCATCCTCGCACGGATCCGAGCGGCACCGACAGTGTACGCCGATGAGACGAGCTTCTGGGTCGGTGGGGCGCGGTGGTGGCTGTGGACCTTCACCACGGTCACGGACACGCTGCTCGTGCTTCGCCCGAGTCGGGGCGAAGGAGTGGTGCGCGAGGCCCTGGGTGATGGGTTTCCGGGCAAGGTGATCGTGTGCGACGGGCACGGTGCCTACCCGCACCCGGAGTTGGGCTGGGTGCTCCAGCGGTGCTGGGCGCATCTGCTGCGGATGGCACGAGCGGCCGAGGAGGAAGAGCCACGGGGGGCGGGGCTCTACGAGGAGCTCGCGGCGCTCTATCGGTGGTTGACCGAGGAGTTCGATCGGGACGGACGGCGGACCCACCGCCGCCGGCTGCATCGGATCGGGAGGCGCGAACTCGGTCGCTTGGTCCGCCGCTACGAGGCGAGTGCATGGACGCCGCTGAAGAAGGTCGGAGTGTACTTGCGGAACGGGTGGGGCTCGTGGCTGACGTTCCTGAAGCGCCCCGGCGTGGAGCCGACGAACAATCGAGGCGAACGGTCGCTGAGAGAAGCGGTGGTGATCCGCAAGATCGTGGGGACGCTGAGGAAGGCGAGGGGCGCGGAGGTCTTTGCCCGACTGATGAGCGTGCTGGGGACCTGGAAGCTCCAAGGGAAGGATCCGGCCGGGAAACTCTACCAAGCGCTCAGCTGACAATTGCTGTCGACCGGGCTAAACACATACCGAACGGGGCCGAACGACTCTGCCAGCCATTCGATCCAACATCCAAGCCTGCGGAACGCCCAAGCCGTCGGGGAAATGTCGGAAATGATGCCGCAGCCCACCGAAAACACCGCTAGCAGCGAAGATGGCCCGACAAGCAAGGGCACGCCGTTCTACATCTACAGGGCGGCCCGTATCTCCTTCACATCGGTCAGTACCCTTCTCGATGTCGGGCGCCGCGACCTTCTTCTCCGAGAGGTAGGGGACGTATCCCTTGGGACCACCGGATCTGGATATACGCTCCGTTATGCGACCACATTCCTCGGAATAGGCGAAGACTCGGTGTGCACGAAGACGTTCGTAGACCTTGCTAGGGCTGGCTGAGTAAATTCTCGCGACTGTCTCCCCCCGACAGGTCGGGCATTGACAGGTTAGCCTTTCCCCCTTCAGACCCTCGTATCGGTAGGCTCCATAGTCCGAGACTCGATAGTACCTCAACTTCTCGGGGTCGAGCGTCCCACCGCCCCACATCTGTCCGCTAGTGCTGTCGACCCCGTAGGGGTGCGTGATTATGTCTGAGAGCGGGGTTACGATGTTGGACGACTTCCTGCTTGTCGCCGCGTTGAAGACGTGAAGGTAGTACGTCTCGTCACGGGAACGAGAGCGCCGCCTGAGCCCCAAACGCTCCCGTACCGTCCGAACTACCGTCCGCATGAGCGACGGCTGATTCGAAGCCCCCGAAAAATCAACGGCAAAGAAACGAACACCGAGGCGGACATAGATACCAATCGCATCTCTTGCCAATTCGAGGTTCTCGGTGGTAGGGATGTACCCCACGATGTCTCGTGCGCCACTCGATGTTTGGATTGCGACGACGGTCCGTTCCAGGGAGCGGTTTAACACCTTGGAACTGGAAAGCCCAGAGGGCAGAGGAGGGATCACGAGACTTGCGTCAGCTGCTAGCTGCACGTCGACAAGGGCGGAGGCACGTAGATCGTCCAAGGGAGGCATCGGCAGCGGGAGCCCATCTGAGGTCGCATACTGCTTTGGAATCCGGCAGTAGACGAGGTTGATGTGGTCCGGAAGCGATCGTTCTCGCATCCTCAAGATTAACGCATCTGTAGCCTCCTTGCTGTAGCCCACGGCATCAAGTGTTGACCGCCCAAGGGGCTCACCCGCGATTACGAGCGTCGGGCGTGGTGAGGGAGCGACCTTGGAACCGCCAAGGTCGACTTCGCCCTTCGTAGTCGCTCGAGACGGCGAGACCACCTCCGCCTTCAGCGGAGCAGTCGCTGACTTGCCCCCTACACGGAGCCGCGAGGCGTGAGCAAGAGACTCGTCGTCCTCGAGGGTCCAATCCACTTCCATCTCACTCGCTTCCGGCCGGTTTGGCACTCAGGGTACGTAACTCTCTTAGTAAAGCGTTTTCGACCAGTTGGCCCAGGGTGACGTCCCGGTCTAGAGCCACTCGCTTCGCTTGCTTCCATATATCGGGAGAGAGCTTGATCGAGATGGTCACCCTCTTCTGGACATACTCGGTCCTCATGGTCAACCTTAGCGAGTAATATCGTTTGTAAGTAATATGGCTTTCGGAGTACGCCGGAGGTAATATAGTAATATCTTCATCGAGGGAGTATGCCGCGGTACACCGAATCCCGCCGTGAGGAAATCTTCGATCGTGGTCGAGGGAAATGCGCCTGCTGCCGGAAGCAACTCGCCTACTCGAACTATGGAGGTCTTGGGAATCGAGGGGCCTGGGAGATCGATCACCGCGTCCCCGTCTCTCGGGGAGGGAGTGAGAACCTGCGGAACCTTCAGCCCATGTGTATCCCTTGCAACAGAGCAAAGGTCGATAGGGGGCACTGCGCCGCGTGCGGCTGCAGCCGCTAACGGTGTGGGGGGACAGAGATGAGCCAGATTGCGAACCTGGTCGCACAGACCGTCGCGCCACAAGTTACAGCCCAGCTCCAGCCTTACCTTCGGGGCCTCTTCGGTGGAATTGTCCAACGGTACCTTCCGCAGACGTGGTGGTTCTCCACCGAGACTGGCCATGCCACGCTCGTCGTGGATAATCAGGGCCATTGCCAAGTCTACGATGGACAAGCCGGTCAACCTGATGCGGCCATCACCTGGACGGACCAGGCCTTCAGTATCGTGCTAACGACTCGGGATCGTAACCGCCTCCCGGCCGGCTCGGGTCAACCCAACGTGGAAATATACACTTCCAAAGGGCAGGCGGCGTTCAATCAGTTGAGGAAGCGCCTCGGGTTGTAGATCGTCTCGCGATGGAGCCTTGCTGGAAATCACCGAGATGCTCGGTGGCTATCCAGCTACAATCTGGTCGAGAGGGAGCCGCTAATCCACAGGGGTCGGCTCCTCTCGATCGAATTGGTTACTTGGGGTCCTTGACCTGGCTGATGGTCAGGCCCTTCGTCTGCAGGTTGACTGAGACCTGCACCTGGCAATTCCCCTTGAACGGGAACTGCGAGTCGCGGGCGACTTCTACCGGGAGGTAGATGAACGCCCTAGCGGGTCGGTCGGCCTCACCCTGCACGATTAGACGCCCTTGTCCAGACAGCATCGCGAGTAACCGGTGGTGCCTTGGACCGCATAAGTGTAACTGTGTAGCTAACACAGCTACAGGTGTATTTTGTAGCATGTGGTGGATACTGCAGAATTAGAAGACATCCCGTCCGTTCGGGGTGAGGAGGTGATCGTAAAAAATGACAACAGGTCAAGCCATAGTCGTCGGAATAGTGCTTGCAATCGTCGGTACCGCCGTGGCGGCAGCCGGAAAGCAGCTCCTGGAAGACGGCATAAGCACGGCCTTAGCGGAGATGTAGGGCTACTACCCCTACGCTAACGCCCCGGAGACGGGGTCCTTGGTGGTTCTCCCACCCCGTCTCCTAACCCTTTCTCAATCGGTCAGACCCGTCCTATTCTGAAACGCTGGAATGCCAGATAAGCCCTGCGGCGCGAGCGAATAACCGTCCCTCGGTCTCCCACGTTCGGCTGTTGCATCGATCAACGGTTTTCAACCGTGCTGTTCAGTGTCCACTCAGGGTTCTGAAAAACCAGATTAAAATCACAACCTAGACAAAAGAATCACGCGTGGCCTCCGCCTGTGAATAGAATCACAAAGCCCGGGAGTCGGTGAAACGGCTCCGACGGGACCGTTTCACGGGCCCCCTCCGCGGTTCAAATACCCTCGATCGCCGTCTTCGTATCGCAACCACCCTGGAAGGGACCGACAATATCCCCAAGGAGACGGCACCGCGTCTCGGGCGTGCGAAGGTCCCTTCCTACCCTCCCCACTTCTGCTCGCCGTAAATCCGACCGGACCGATCCGTCGTCCGGAGTTCGCGATCTCGGGGCGGCCGGACTTACGAGCACGTCCTCATCGGTCACCTCCCATCTTCCATCGGCCCGGGAGGGGTTGATTCCTCCAGGCGCCCTCCTCGGCCGAACCACCATGAAAGGAGCCTCGGGAGCCCCCCTACGCGCTCGGTCCCCGTGTCCTCAGACACCGCTCGACCGACCGTCGTCCAGCCCCTCGGCCCCTAGGACCCTGTGCCCGATGGACCCGACGTGGCGCCCGGCGATCGCCTGGGCCCCCGACGTCCGGCCCGTGAGCACCGAACCGTCGAGCCGCTAGGCACCGCGCCCGGAGGAGGGGTCTTCCGGACGGTCGCCGTCCCGCGGGCGGAGACGCTCCCGGTTCCGGGACGTCTCGCTCCGACGGTGAATGGCCCCGGCCCGACCGCTTCCCGGTCCTGGGACCGGACCCCCTCGGCCTTCGATCCCGGCCGGAATCGGCCGAGATTCGGACGGTGGGCCGAGGGCACCGACCGACCCTCCCGAGTCGCCCCGAGAACGGGCGCGACCGCGGGAACCGCGTACGCCTGCTCGGTCGGTCGTCCCCGACCCGGCGGGCTCGAGGATGAACATGAACCGTGGAGCGAAAGCGCTCTTCTACGAAAGTGCCGCCGAAGCCGAACTCGCCCGCCCCTCGATCCCCACCCCGTCGCCGGGTCGCGTGGTGCGGCTCGGGCGCATCCGCGTCCCGATCGCCGGACCGTACCGACCGTGGGCCACGGCCTACCGGATGCCCGACGGCCGACTGGTCTGGTGCCTCCGGGTCTGGGAGGTCGACCACCCGGAGAAGAAGGTCGTGTCCACCGACACCCTGCGGACCTTCTGCCGGATCAACCGGCTCCCCCGGCTGCTCGCCGAGATCGCGGCGATCGAAGGGCGATGAGCGGATCGCCGAAGGTCGGCCCCGCCCCTCGATACCGCTTCCGACCGGTGGGCCCCTCTTGGGACCTCCCTTTCTTCCGGAGGGTCGCCGAGGGACTCGCGAGCCACCCCCCGGGCACCGCGATCCTCGTTGAAGTCCGCGCGCCGACCGATCCCACATGGTTCCCGGGGAGTTTGGCCGCCCAAGCGGTGCTCGAGCGGGCGGCCGATGGTGTCCCGGGGACCCTAGAGAGCGTTCCGCCTCCGGTCCATCCGGGGGCTTCCGCCGGGCAGCGGGTCCGCTTCGGGATCCTCGCGCCCGCCTACGAGGAGGGTGACCGCATTGTACCCATCGGCCGGAGCGGTTCGTCGGGGCCGGCCCCGACCCCGGAGGAATCGCGATGGGCCGTGCCCGAGGAGGCGAACTCCGTCGAGCCGACCGAGCGAGGGCCGTGCGTCGTCCAGTGGCATTGGTTCTCCACCGGTCGCCCGCTCCTCGCGGTGCGGGTCCGCCTCCGAGGCATCGCTCCCTGCGACGCCCCCACCGAGACGCTCACCGGCGCCGCCGCCCAGATACGGGCCCGCCTCCCCGAGTCGATCGGGGCGGTCCGCCTCGAGTTCCGTCGGGCGACGTGGGGGCGACGTCGCGCGTGGACGACCGGCTCGCTCCGGGGGCTGTGGAGCGGCCGGCCGTTCGCGCTCGGGCCGGCCGAGGCGGCCCGGGCCGTGCGTCCGTCCCGCCCGATGGCGGAGATCGACGACCGGGTGCTCGAGCGCCACGTCGCCGTCCTGGGCGCGTCAGGGGCGGGGAAGAGCACGTTCCTCGCCCATCTCGCCCGGGCGCGGGTCCGCCGAGGGCTCGCCACCGTGGTCCTCGACGTCCACGGCGATCTCGGGCCGGCGATCGTCGCCGGGCTCGACCCGGGTTCCCGCGAGCGCCTCATCGCAATCGATGCCGCCCGACCGGTCGAGGAGGTGGCGGGGATCGCGCTCTTCCCCTCCGAGGATCCCGAGGGCCGCGAGCGGGAGGCGGCCCACCTCGTGGCGGCCCTTCGGCACCTCTCCTCCGATGGGGTCGAGCGGTACTGGGGGCACCGCCTCGAACAGACGTTCGACGTTTTCGTCCGGCTGGTCGAGGAGGAGCGGGGGGGCTTCCTCGACCTCTACGAGCTCCTGACGGACCCGAACCGCCGGGAGGCGGCCCGGATCCGCACGCGCCGGCGGGTCGCGATCCGTTTCCTCGACGAGCTGCCCGGCCTCCTCCGCCGGAACCCCGACTACCTCCAACCTGCCGTCGCCCGCGTCCAGAAGGTCGCCCTCAACCCGAAGCTCGCCCGGCTCCTCGACGCCGACGAAGGGGCGATCGACCTCGGCGCCCGGCTCTCGGCCGGCGTCTCGATCGTCTTCCGCATCCCTTCGGCGGAGCTCGGGCCCTCGGAGTGCCGGTTCGCCGCGACCCTCCTCGCGAGTCGCGTCTACCTCGCGGCCGCGTCGGCCCGCTCCCGCGCGTCCGGCCTTCGGGTGCTCGCGGTCCTCGATGAGGCCCAGGCGATCTCCCCGAGCCTCCTCGCCGAGATCCTGGCCGAGGGCCGCAAGTTCGGATTCGGGGCGATCGTGGCGACCCAGTACGCCGCCCGTCTGGCGCCCGAGGCCCTCGAAGCCGCCGAGGGGGCCGCGGGAAGCCATCTCGTCTTCCACGTTCCCCGGTCCGGCGCGGCCGCCGCGGGACGATGGGTCGGACTCGATCGAGAGGAGGCCGAACAGATCCTGCCGGCACTACCTCCGGGGATCGCGTTCGCGGACCTTGCGCTCTCGCTCGGCCCCCGCGGCTTCCTCCGGACACCCCCCCGGTCGAGCCCGACCTGGGCCTCTGGGAGGCGCAGTGCGTTCGCACCGCGAGGGAGACGGGCGTGCCGGAGACGTTCCTCGAGGGGGCGGTGGACGGCGTCACGGCCGACGAGGCCATCCTGCTCGGACTCCTCGGACTTGAGTCTCAGGGTCGCCCGGGGCGCCAAGAGGCGCTCCTCGAGGCCGCCCAGCGCGTCGTCCCCGGCCTCGAATCCGTCGACGTCGCCGCACGGCTTCCGGCGCTCCTCGAACGCGGGTGGATCGAACGGACCGACGGGATCGTCCGACTGACCCCGCCCGGGGCCCGACGGATCGGTCTGGGGGTCGCGAGCGGGGCGACCCGGGAGAGCGAGGAGCATCGGCTCCTCCTCGTCGAGGCGATGCGGATCTTCGCTCGCCACGGCGAGTGGTTGGAGCTTGTGCGGCAGGGTCGGTTCGACACCCGGCTCCCCGATGGATTCGTCCGCCTCCTCCCCCGCTCTTTGGTGGGAGCGAGCCCGGGCGAGCTTCTCGCGACGGCCCGCGACCGATCGCACCGATGGGCTTGGCGCGCCTTCGGCGGGCGGAACGTCCACGTCGAGGCCGAGGTCTCCGGGGCCGAGCGGCCCGAACGGATCCGACGGGGGGTCGCGAAGGCGCGGGATGCCGGAGCCACCGTGGTGTTCCTGGTCTCGGATGCGCGGCGCGCCCGCCGGGTCCGTGAGGTCCTCGAGCGGCGGGGCCTCCGACCTCCCGAAGCCCAGGTGTGGACGCTCCCGAGGGCCGCGATCCGAAATCGGCAAGGCGTAGCTGGGACCTGACGGCGGAGGGGGAGGGCAGGCGGTGCGGGCGTTCGTTGCGGTCGAGGTGCCGGAGCTCACCCCGCTCGCCGGACTTCCGAACGCCCCGCCCGAGGCGCCCCGCCACTTCACCCTCCGTTTCCTCGGGGAGATCGAGGCGGCCGTCGCCGCCTCGGTCGATGAGGCCCTACAAGCGATCGCACCGACCGTCGGGTCGTTCCACCTTACCCTCTCGGGCATCGGGGCGTTCCCGGATTGGAACCGGCCGAGGATCGTCTACGTGAAGGCTTCGGACGGTGCGGCCCAGCTCGAGGAACTGGCCCAACGTGTAGGGTTGGCCCTGGAGGCCCGCGGGTTCCCGAGGTCGACGCGACCGTTCACCCCCCACGTCACGATCCTGCGGATCCGGGGGCGCTCGGACCTTGACCGGGGCCGCAGGATCGCCGAAGAGGCCGGCGATCGGACCCTCGCCGAGACCCGGGTCACCGAGATGGTCTTGAAATCGAGCGAGCTCGACCCGTCCGGGGCGCGGCACCGGACGATCGGGGCGTACCGGTTCGCCGACGGCGGATAGGGGGAACCCGCCGGCGGGCCAGTGCGGTCCGAGCGCGGTCTTCCTCGACGATCCGTCGCCGCCAAAGGTAGAGGGTCGCGTAGCTCCCCCAACCCGGGTACATTCGCTCCGCCCAGGCCCGGGCCTCGTCCTCTTCGACCGGGGCGTCCCGTCCCCAAACGCGAGCGAGCGCCCATCGGACCCCGAGGTCCCCGGCCACGAAGAGGTCCGGACGGCCGAGCCCTCGGAGGGTCGCGTTCTCCGCGGTCCACCGCCCCACGCCGGGCTCCTCGTCGAGCGCTTCGACGACGGCCGCGGAGCTCCATCCGGCGAAACGGTCTCGCCGGAACGCCCCGGCGAGCTCTCGGCCGGCGAGGGCGACGAGCGCCCGCGATTTCGCCCCGCTGAGACCGAGAGCCCGCATCCCGCCCTCGCCCAGCTGGGCGAGCCTGCGAGGATCCGGGACCACCGGAAGCTCCGAGCCGTCGACCGGGAGGAACGCCTCCGTCGCCTCTTCGAGCCTTCGGTAGAGGGCGTCGGCCGCCCGCACCGAGAGCTGCTGGCCGACCACGGCGTGGACGATCGACTCGAAGAGGCTCGCGTCCCTCGGCGGCCTTAGCCCGTAGTTCGTCCGCTCCGTGCCCGAGAGCACCGGATCGGCCCGGACCTGCCGATAGAACGCCTCGATCGGGTGGTCGAGATTGAAGATCTCTCGCACCGCCCGTCGGGCCTCCTCGGGACCGACCCCGTACCCGAGGACCCGCCAGCGTCGCCCGGCCGGCTCGACGGCGACGGCGAACGGTCGCTCGGGAGGGCCCCATGCCCGGTGGGCCCGCTCGCCCCCCTCGGAGAACCGGAAGGAGCGGGTCCGGTACTCGAACTGGGGATCGCTCCGGGGGAACGTGCTCGCCTTCGGGGGGGTCAGGTACGTCTTCGACCGCTCGGGGCGGATCCGGCGGGCGGTTCGGGCCATCGTCCGGCGAGCGCGGACGGTAGGAAAGGTTTCCGGGGCCCGGTGGGGCCACCGACCGCCCCATGGCGGGCCTTCGGCACCATTAAACCGAGGGCGGAGGATATGGAAGGCTCCCGGCGCCCCGGCCCGCTTCGGGCCCGAGCGCCTGCCGATGATGCCGGTCGACGAGCGATCGCGGTGGACGGTGCGAGCTGGCGCGGCCGTGCTCGCCGTCGCCCTGGTCGCGACCGCCCTCCTCGTGACGCTTCCCGGGACGCCCACGCCGCGGGTCGCGGCGGTCCCGGCCACGCTCGCGTCGACCTCGCCGTGCCCGGGGTCGCTCGCCAGCTCGACCGCTACCGGTCTCGTCGCCGACGCCCCAGGCGGGAGCTCCGCTCCGTCGACCGCGAACCAGTCCGTTCTGGTGGGGTACCGCTTCACGGAGACGTTCCATCCGCAAGTAGGCGGCGCCCCCACCTACACCTGCCTCTCGACGCAGATCGTCCTCGAGACCGGATCGAACGGCCACTTCACCGGGAACCTCTCGATCGAGGGACCGTACTGCGAGCGCCCGTACGGGTGCTGGAACTTCACCGGGCCGTACGGGCCCGTCACCGTCGGACTCGGCGCCGGCGCCCTGCCGGCCGGGTACTTCCTCGATCCGTCGAGATCGGGCGCCTCCTTCGTGCTCCTGCGGGTCCTCGCCCTCGACACGGCCTCGATCGCCCCGAGCGACTTCGTGACCGTGAGCGTCGACGCGCCCGCGATCGTCGCCGCGACCGGGCTCTCCGGGATCGGGGGCCTGAGCCCGGCGGCGCTCTCCTACGGCTGGTCGGTCCAAGGTTCCGGATGGCACACCCTTTCCCCGCTCGACGGGGCGAACGTGACGGTCGAGGCGCTCTCGACGACGTACGTGGCGACGGTCACGGCCTGGGTGAACGGGACCTACGGGGGAGCGACCCTGCATGCCGGACCGGTCACGGTCCTCTTGACCGCGGCCACCACGCAGATCCAGTCGGGGGCCGTGCGCCCGACCTCGGTGGATCTGGGGATCCCGGCGACCTTCACCTTCAGCGGGACGGGGGCCCCGGGGTACCGCTACACCGCTACCCTCGACCCCGGCCTTCTCCTCCCGGCGGTGACCGCCGATTGCACGAACCACTCGATCGCCGGCGATCTCCTCGAGTTCGATTGCTCGTCGACGTACGAGTACCCGATCGACGGCGCCGCTCAGCCGTCCGCTACGCTCTCGAACCCGTACTCGGGGGCGAACTACTCGTTCGCCGAGGTGGCCGTCGCCGCGGGGCTCACGGTCACCACCGGGCCCGCCGCGGCGCTCGCCTACGCCGGCGGCACCGTCGGCTTCACCGTCGCGATCGCCCCGGGCACGGGGACGCCGCCGTACGGACCCGCGTGCCTGCGCGACGGGATCGGCCAGACCGATTGCGAATCCGCCGGCGGGCCGCCGTGGACGTTCTCGATCACCTACCCCCAGGCGGGCGCGTTCTCGGCCCAGGCCTCGGTCGCCGATTCGGGAGGGACGAACTACACGGCCCTCATCCCGGTGACGATCGCCGAGCGGCCGTCGCTGAGCGCCCTCACGCTCGCGAGCTCGGAGGTCCCGGTCGGCGGGAACGTGAGCGCGGTGGTGACGCTCTCCGCCGGCGCCTACCCGATCTCGTATTGGTGGAACGTCTCGAGCCCGCTTTCGAACGAGGTGGGGGGCGGGGTGCTGCTCTCGGCCCCGGCGCCATTGACCGAGACGTTCCCCGTACCCTCGACGGGTACGTTCACCCTCACGTTCACGGCCGTCGACGCCCTCGGCACCCGGGTCTCGGCGAGCGCGCCGTTCGTGGTGGTCTCGACGAATGCGAGCGCCCTCGTCCTCGCCGGCGGTCCCAATGCCACGGCGATCGCCGGGGCCCCGGTGACCGTCGAGCTCGAGGCCGTCGACGTCCTCCAGGACCGGGTCCTGGGCTACCAGGGCAACGTCGAGATCGACCTCACCTCCTCAGACGGCCCCACGTGGGTGAACGCGAGCGCGAGCGGTCCCGCGCTGCGGTCGAACGGACTTTTCGAGCTCTACGGGAATTCGTGGAAGTATGGCTACCTCAATCTCACCGTCACCGTGGCCGTGTCCGGGGTGGTCAACCTCTCGGTGCTCCCGATGGGCGGTCCCACGGGTCCGGCGCCGCTACGGATCGTGGTCCTGCCGGACGTCGCCGACGAGCGCCTCACGCATCCGGACACCGTGCGCTCCGGCGAGCGACAGAACGCCACCCTCTACGAGATCCGCGACCGGTTCGGGAACCCGATCCCCGGTGGCTGGGTCCTGGTCCGGTCCATCTTCGGCGGCCTGGTCACGAACGTCTCCTCCCCGATCCGCGTCGAGACCGCGGGCTCGTTCGTCTGGGTGAACTTCTCGGCCCCCTCGAGCGGGGGCGGGGTCGTCTACGTGCTGAGCCAGTCGGGCGAGGCGCTCCTGCCGCCGATCGCGGTCCCGGCTCTCCCGGCTCTCCCGGCGAACCCCGTCGAGCTCGAGCTCGCGGTCGGAGCCGCGGCCGCGACCATCGCCGCCCTCGGCCTCGCCGTGGCGCTCCTGCGTCGCCGTCGAACGGGTTCGACCGGAGCCGACCCTCCGAACGACGGGGCCGCTCTCGAGGACGGGCTCAAGCGGCTCGCGGAGGGTCGGGCGCACGTCGTCGAGCACGTGCCATTCGACACCCCCGTCGACCTCGACCGTATCGCGCTCGGATGGTCCGGGCCGCCGCCGGACGCGGCGGAGCTCGCCGAGTGGGTCGGTTCCCTCGTCGCGGAGGGGGCGCTGCGCGCCTCGATCGGTCCGGGCGGTCGCCCGATGTTCGTGCGGGTCCGCCCGACGGAATCGGCCCCTTCCCCGCGCGTCGAGGTCGACTCGATGGCCCTCGACGCCGCCCTCGAGCGCGCCCGCTTCGAGTCGACCCATCCCGAGATCGTCGACGATTGGGACGACCCCGACCGGACGGGTCCGCCGGACTAGGGGTCCCGGCCGACGAGGTCGTAGTATCGGTAGGCGGCCTCGCCGGCGCCGAAGCAGGTACTCGAGCCCGGTGTGCCCGCGCTTGAGCGTCTCGGCGTCGGCGCGGATCGACTCGACCGAGCGGCCCTGGTGGAGCAGGCCGTCGAAGAGCTCCGCGATGCGGACCATGTCGGCCTCCTTCATCCCCACGCGGGTGACCTCGGGCGTCCCGAGACGGATCCCTCCCGGGTGCTTCGGGCTCGTGTCGCCCGGTAGGAGGTTCTTGTTCGTGATGACCCCGGCATCGGCGAGCGACCGGGCCACAGCCTCCCCGCCGCCCTCCCGGACCACCCGGACCGCGATCGTGTGCGACCGGGTGAACCCGAGGTCGGGGGCGAGCACGTCGAACCCCCGCTCGTGGAGCGCCTGGCCGAGGGCCCGGGCGTTCGCGATCACCTGGCGGGCGTAGTCGCGCCCGAAGGCGAGGTGCTCGGCGAGGGCGACGCCGAGGGCCGCCATCGTGTGAAGGTGGTGGTTGCTCGTCACGCCGGGGAACGCCCCCGACCGCAGGCGTTTCTCGACGTCGGGGTCCGGGGTCTCGGCGAGGAGGATCCCGTGCTGGGGGCCCGGGAGCGTCTTGTGGGTCGAGGCGGAGAGGACCTCGCACCCCTCGTGGAGCGGGTCCTGGAACTCCCCGCCGGCGATCAGGCCGAGGACGTGGGCGGCGTCGTACCACCCGCGGGCCCCGATCTCCTGGAGGGTCGGGGCGAGCTCGCCGATCGGCATCGGAAAGAGGAAGAGCGAGAGCCCGAACAGGCAGAGCTTCGGCCGGGCCTCCTTGAGGATCGCCCGGGTCTTCGGGACGTCGATCGTCATCCGCTCCTCGTCCCAGGCGTAGTAGACGGGGTTCACCCCCCGCACCCCGAACGCGCCGAAGGAGGCGCTCGAGATGTGGGCCCCATCGGAGAGCCGCGCCGTTCCGACCGGTTGGCCGGGTTCGGCGAGGGCTTTCAGGACGGCGAGGTTGGCGACCGTCCCGGAGATCGGGCGGACGTCGGCGAAGGAGCAACGGAAGAGGCGGCGCGCGAGGTCGAGGCAGATCCGCTCGACCCGATCGACCTCCTCGTTCCCCTCGTAGTAGCGCTCGCCGGGGAGCCCCTCGGCGTACCGGGAGTGGAAATCGCTGACCATGAGCTCCTTCGCATACGGGGAGAGGAGGTTCTCGGAGGCGATCAGGGGGATCGAACGCTCGAAGCGAACGGAGTGCCTCCGGACCGCCTCCCGGATCTCCTGGACCGTCCCGGCGAGCGCCCGTTCCTGGGAACGGGCCGGGGTCGGGATCGGGGTGGTCATACCCCCCCACCCCCCCGTTGCGAGTGGAACTTCGCCCCGTGGCTGGCCCGTGCGGCGAACACCCGCCGCCCGTTCCGCCCGCACCGGCTCATCGATCGGCGACGATCCCGGGCCGGGCGCTTATAGTGGGTCGCGGCCGTTCGTGACGAATGTCGAGCGAGTCGTCGTTCACACCCTGGCCGCGACAGCGATCGTTCCCGATCTTCTACCATCACATCGACGTCCTGAACCACCTCAACCACGCCGTGTACTTCCCTTTCATGGAGACGCTCCGCTGCGACTACTACCTCGCGGTCCTCGGAGAGACCGACCCGGCGAAGCTTGACATCATCCTCGCCGAGGCGTCCTGCCGATACCTGGCTCCGGTCCGGTACGGGATGACGGTCCTCGGGGAGGTCGCCCCGGCCCGCCCGCTCGGACGCACGAGCTTCTCCCTCCTCTACCGCTTCCGGGACCCGGACGGACCGACCGTGTACGCCCGAGGACGTACCGTGGTCGTCTGCTACGACTACGAACGCGACCGGAAGAAGGAGATCCCGCCGGAGCGCCGGGTTCGACTGGAAAAGGACTCGGTCGACCTCGCCTCCGAAGGCTGGGCCTGACCAGAACTCGACCCGAAGGTTCGGTGTCGACAGGGATCCCGATCGGCACGCCCTCGAGAAATAGCCCCACCCGGCCGCTCGACCCGCCGTGCTCGGGCCGGTAAGTGCGGTCGCGCGTCCCATCCGTTCCACTGGAAACGGGGGGGTGGGGGTCTACCCGGGACCCTAGGTGCGAGGGCCCCGTGCTAGGCCGGCCAGATTGCCGCCCGGGGGAAGTGCGCGTGGTTCCTGGAGATTCCTCAGCCCCGTCACCCCATCAGCGTCGACGGGTCACGGTAAGGCTGCTCCCGTCAGGACCTGACCCGGTTCCCGTGATGGATAACCGCTAGGGCGCTCCTCCGAGCGCTCGTCGCGATGCCCGCGGCCCGATGGAACAGGGCTTCGACGGAACGTTCCAGGACGTGCTCCTCCCCCGAACGTCGTTCTGACCTGTCACCCCCGCTAAGGACGGTTTCGGTGTAAAAGGGGACGCCCAACCCCCCGGTCTAGCCTAGCAAGCTCCGACCTGCCCTGTCCTATTTAACATGGAGCGCCGCCGTCGACCGGGCCGGAGCATCTACTTGCGGCCTGGAGGGGCGCCGCCCACCCGCGCCGGACCGTTTTGGCCAACGTTTTCTAGTCGAGGGGCGTCGCCCGCGCGAGCGGACCCTCGGCCGATCGCGTCGGTTCGTACCGATGGGGGTCGTCCGAGCGCGAGCCGAGGCGAGGTCGAGCGGATGATGCCCAACGAGTCGGGAGCCGTGGAGCCCTCCGCCGAACAGGACCCAACCTACGGGTCAGGGTCGCCCCCCACAGCCCCCATGGCCGAGCCCGCAGCGGCCGGCGCCCCTCGGAAGCGCTCGAAGGGTTTGATGGCCGTGATCGTCATCGTCGTCGTGGTCATCCTGGTCGTAGCCGCCCTCTACTTGATCGGGGTCGGGCCGTTTAACCGGAACGGCGCCAATTCGGGAAGCGCGGTCTCCACCGGAGCGACCTACGACACGGCCCGCACCCAGGCCGAACAGGCCGCGAGCCCCTACGGCTCGGGTTCGTGGAACGTGCTGCTCGCCGCCGGCGTCGACCTCTCCTCGTCCGTGCTCCTCTCCACCGCCATCCCTTCGGACCTCTTCTCCTCGGCCGGTATCACCGGCTGCGTCGGAACGGCCGAGGACACCTCGACCGCCACCACCCTGCTCGCCTTCACCGGGAACTTCTCGTCGGGCGAATCCCCGGATTGGATGTTCTTCCTCGTGAACGCGCAGGGGGACGTGGCGACCGCCACCGTCGTCAACGGGCAGGCGACGGTCTGGGAGCTCTTCCAGGGTTCGGGCTGCTCGCTGATCGGGACCCTGCTCGGCTCCGTCCCGGGCTCGGCGGTCGACAGCCCGGCCGCCGTGTCGGCCGGGCTGAGCGATGGCGGCACGGGCGCCGGAACCAAGTTCATGTCGGCCCACCCGGGCGGTTACCTCACGGCCTCGTTGTGGACGGGTGGAGCCTGGTACGTCGACTACACCACTTGCCCGGCGACCGGGAACGGAACCACCGGGACCACCTACTACCAGTACAGCGCCTCGGTCGACTTCACCTCCGGTAAGATCATCGGCACGGGTACGAGCGGGACGACGAAGTGCTCGGGCCTCGATATCACGGGGGGCTTTTCGAACCTTGGGGCGCGCTCCCTCTCGGGCGTCCTCGCGGTCGGCGGTGTTGTCGTCGGCTCCTCCTACACGGGTTCGGGGACCACCTACTTCCCCTGGTACATCTCGATCCAGTCGGCGGGTGCGGGCCTTACGGCCCAGGATCTCGGGTTCAAGCTCGTCAGTGCGTTCCTCGCGACCGAACCGTTTGCGTTCGTTGGGCTCGTGGGTATCACCGGTTGCTGGGTTGGCTCGTACTCGGTCCAGGCGGGCTGGACGAGCGGGGTCCCGACCGGGGCCCCCTCCTCGGCGACCGCATGCACCGGGAGCCCGTCGCTGACGAGCCCGCTCTCCGCCGGCGACCAGCTCGCCCTCGAGACCTCCTCCTCCGACTCGGGGAACATCGCCGCCATGGGTGCGGCCCTGGAGATCAACGATGTGAGCGGATCGTACTCCGGGGTTGTCGTGGCGACGATCCCGTAGGCCTGATCGCTCCCCGAACTCCCGCGCCGTTCTACGGCTTCGAGAGGCCCGCTCGTTAGCTCGCGGTCCTTCGAGAGGACTCACAAGGTCCGGGCCGGAACGGCTCCCGGGTCTACCGGATGTGGTCGAGGGAGAACGACCCGAGCGAGAAGGCGCGCTTCGTGAAGGTGTAACCGACCCAGTCGCGGGACTGCACGTCGGTGATCCCGCGCACGGAGAGGAACATCTTGAGCTGGTCGAGCTTCAGGTTGACCGAGCCGTCGACCATGTGCTCGAGGGTCTCGACGTCGGAGTCCGTGTGCATGCCGGTCTCGATGTTGTAGTAGGCGGCCGCCCCGTCGAGGCGGCGGCGGCCGGTGAACGGCTGGAGGAAGCGGAACATCGCGGTCGTGTCGAGGTAGGCCGTGACGGTCGAGACCGACTCGAAGACGAGCCGGTAGGAGGCGGCGCGCTCCTTGAGCTCCTGGCTGAAGGCGTTCACCGCCTGGCTCAGCTGGTCGAGGACCCCGCGGTCGGAGGTCTGGAAGAGCCGGACCCCGGGCTCGCTCTGGGTGACGCCGAGGGCGCGCGAGTAGAGATCGACGTAGCGGACCATTCCCCGGCCCTCGAGCTCCCGGTAGGAGGGGAGGAGGGCGGTCATCTCGTCGCGGATCTGGGTGTAGGACTTGTCGGTCACGACCCAGATCGTCGGGATCCCGCGCTTGAGCCCCTCGGCGACGAAGAGCCGGGCGAGGATCTCCTTCCCGGAGTGCGCGGGGCCGTTCAGGAGGACCTGGGAGCCCGAGGGCAGGCCGCCGAAGAGCAGGTCATCGAGCCGCCGGATGCCGGTCGGGACCCGCTTCTCGTGGGCGTCGGTGGTCGCCTCCCGGTGCATCGTCTCGGCGTCGGACTGGGCGATCTTCGACTGGAGCTCCTCGATCTGCCGGTGGAGGAGCTGCTCGCGGCTTCTGAGCTCGTCCTCCCGTCGGGAGATCTCGGTCTTGAGCTCCTCGAGCCGGCGCTCTTTCGCGGGGTCCGGACCGCCGGTGCGTTCCGTTTCGACCCGGGCCTTCTCGACGGTCCGCGCCTCGATCTCGAGCGTCTGCTTGAGGGTTCGGAGCTGGATCTCCCACTCCCCGAGCTGCTTCTCCTTGATCCGCATCGGCTCCCGCTGGCGCTCGAGGTCGTTCGCGTGGGCGCGGATCTCCTCGAACTTGGCCCGAAGCTCGTTCTCCCGGGCGGCGAGCTCCTTGTCGCGGGCATCGAGCTGCTGGAGCTGTCCGGCGACGACCTTGGGGAGGGCCTGGGTCTTCTCGTTCAGGAGCTCCTCGCGTTCCCGCAGGGCGGCCGACTCGGCCCGTAATTGGTTGACCTCCCCCTCGGCCTGGGCGAGCCGGCTCCGCAGCTCCACCTCCCGCTCCGCAGCCTCGGTCTCCCGGGTGGTGAACTCCGCCCGGAGCCGTTCCTCGGCCTCGGAGGAGGAGGCGGCGGCGAGCGCCGGCAGGGCCCCGTCCTGGGCCTGGAGGAGCTTGAGCTTCAGGGCCGAGATCTCGACCTCGCGCTCCCGGATCGCCTGCTCGCGGGTCGTCGCCTCGCGGGTCCGGACGAACTTGATCACCGCGATCGAACCCCGCTTGACCTCGTCGAGCTCCTCCTCGAGTTGGGTCCGGCGGGCGCGCTCGGTGAAGACCGCCCGGTTCAGCTCCTGGAGTTCGGCGATCAGGGAGGCCGGATCGAACCGGTCGGATTTCGCCCGGTCCAGGAGCTCAGTGAGCCAGCCGACGACCGCCTGCTCCCGTTCGAGGATCTTGGGGGGATCTCCCCCGCCGGGGTGGTGCCGGTGAGGGCCGACGTCTCGGGGCGTGGGGTCGCGGCAGCCTCGTCGGTCGATGGGGTCGAGGAATCCGAAGGCGAGGTATCCTCGTGCGGAGCGCCGACCGCCGGCTCCGCCGATCCCGAAGGGGCACGAACGGCCCGGGCGGGCGTGGGGGCGGAGCGGATCCACGCCTCCATCGCATGATCGTCGCCGCCGACCCACCGCTTCAGGACGTCGGTCGATCCCCGGGCGGGAGCCGCCGACCTCGGGCGTCGGGATCGCTCCCGGTGCTGGACCGACTGAGCGAACCGCTCGGCCATCTCCTCCTCGTTGGGCGGGGGGGCGGGGGCCGGCGCGGGGGACTCGGTCATCGGATCGGGGACCTCCGCGGCCGCCCGGACCCGCTCGGCCTCCTCGGCATCCAGTCCGACGCCGAGCAGGTCCTCGCGCGACATGGCGCGCACTTCCTCGATGCCGCGGTGGCCGGACTCCGCGAGCTTTCGGGCCGTAGCGGGGGTGACCCGGAACCGTCGCGCGAGGGTTTCCACGACCTCTTCTTCCGGATCCGGGGTGCCGGCAGAGATCGCTTCGGCGGGGGGACTCATGGGAGGACCGTCGGCCTTTCCTAGCGATACACTCGGACTTATGCGTATCCCTCGACGAGGAAGCGCGTTCTCGGACCGAGTTTGACTAAATAGGGGGCGGGACCGTCGGGGAGCCGATGGACCCGGTGGAGCGGGCCGCGCTCGTGTCGCGGTACACCTCGGAGACCCTGACGCCGGAGGAGCTGGTCCACCTCTTCGAGACCCACGAGCGGCCGAGGGCGTACGTCGGATTCGAGCCGTCCGGGCGGCTCACGGTCGGCCACTTGGTCTGCATCCGGAAGATGCGGGACCTCCAGGAGGCCGGCTGCGACCTCACGGTCTTCCTCGCCGATTGGCACGCCTGGATCAACGACAAGCTCGGGGGCTCGCTCGAGCGGATCGCGATCGCCGGGCGGTACATGCAGGCGGCGTTCACCGCCTTCGGCGTCGACCCGGCGAAGGCCAAGTATCGCTGGGCGAACGAGCTCACCGGGCGCGCCGACTACTGGTCCCGGGTGATCCGGACCGCGAAGGCGACCTCCCTCGCCCGGACCAAGCGGGCGATGACGGTGCTGGGGCGCGGGGAGGAGGAGGCCCAGCTCGACACGGCGAAGCTGTTCTACCCGTCGATGCAGGTCGCCGACATCTTCGAGCTCCCCGTGGAGATCGCCTATGCCGGGCTCGACCAGCGGCGCGCCCACGTCCTCGCCCGGGAGGTCGCCCACCACGAGGGCTGGCCGGTCCCGGTAGCGGTCCACACCCCGCTCGTCCCCTCCCTCAAGGGGAGCGGTCGGATGGACGCGACCGATCCAGGCTCGGTCGCCAAGATGTCGAAATCGGACCCGGCCGGGGCGATCCCGTTGCCGGCGGGCGAGACCGAGATCACCGAGCGGATCCGCGGGGCGTTCTGCGAGGCGAAGCAGGTCGACGGGAACCCGGTCGTCGCCCTGGCCCAACACGTCCTGCTCCCGTGGACGGGCGCGATCGAGGTCGAGCGGGACCCCCGTCACGGGGGCGCGGTGACCTTCCCCGACGAAGCGAGCTTCCTCGAGGCGTGGCGGACCGGCGCGCTCCACCCGATGGACCTGAAGAACGCCGTCGCGCGCAGCCTCGCGCGCATCGTCGGGCCGCCCTCGGAGGAGCTCAAGGGCGTTCCGGGCGCCGACGGCCAAGGCTTGTAGCCGTCGGCCCAAGGTCCACATCCGCCATTCGGACCGGCCGATCGGACCACGGTGGGAGGTGGCTTCGATCGCGGGCCCGCGCCGAATTCGCCATGGGGGAATCGGGCACCGTCCGGGCGACGGGAGCGAAGCCTCCTCGGGCTCCCTCCGGGCAGAACTCCTCGTGGGCGTTTATATCTCACTCGCCCCTACTCGCCCAGCGATCGGAAAGAACGACGCCTGGGGACGGACCCTCTTCGGAGCGAGCGGATGTCGCGAGCGGGGAACGGCGATGATCTGAGGCGCCTGAGTGCGGAGATCCTGGGACCGCACGACCACCTCGAGTTCCACCGCTTCCGATGGCTAAGGTCGGCGATGGGGCGTCTCGAGTACCCCTGGGACGCTCTCCTCGTATCCACGATGGCCGGGGGACTCTACGCCACGGCCCTTTTCGGGGCATTGGTCATCGTCTGGTGGCCGGGATCGATGCTCGCCGGGATCCTCGGGATAGTCACCGTCGGCGCGGCGGCGGTCTTCGCCTCCCGCCTCGTCGTAAACCGGCCGTGAACTCGGGGGGCCAAGGCGGCCGCCGAACTCGCCTTCGCTCCTAGACGACGCGTATCTAGTCACCTTTCTGGCTAGCGTGGATCGCGTTCGGCGGGTTCGGACGAAAATCCTCTACTCGCGAACTCATCTTCCACGTTTCACCGGCTGGGGAAGAATGAACCCGCCTCGCTCCCCTCCCGCGCGCGATGTTCCTCACCTTCCAGTTCCGGCTTCGCCCCAACTCCTCCGTCGAGCGCGAGCTCCTCCGGTGGCTCAAGGAGCTCCGGTTCCTCCATAATTACGCTCTCGAACAGCGCCGCACCGCCTGGCAGAACGAACACCGCTCCCTTTCCTACCTCGAGCAGCAATCCTCCCTCGCCCGTTGGAGGGCCTTCGACTCGGAGGGTCTCGGGAGTCTACCCTACGACCCGGCCCGTGACGTCCTCCAGCGCGTCGACCTCGCCTTCCGAGCGTTCTTCCACCGAATCGGGCAGGGAGGGTCTCCCGGTTATCCGAGGTTCCGCCGAGAGATCCGATCCTTCACCTTCGGACAACCCGACTCCGTGACCGTCCGAACCCGGACGGTCCGCCTTCCGAAGCTCGGCGCCGTCCCTTACGTCCACCACCGGTCCGTCCCCGCGAACGGCGTCTTGAAGAAGGCGATCGTGACCCACGAGGCCGGCGCCTGGTACATCGCGCTCGCCTATGCGATCCCGGACCCACCGGGCGCTCCCCCGGGTCCCCCGGAGAACCCCGTGGGAGTCGACTTGGGGCTCACCCACCTCGCCACGCTCTCCGAGGGCACCACCATCGATCCCCCGAAGT
Source organism: uncultured Thermoplasmata archaeon (assembly GCA_963696985.1). Lineage (GTDB taxonomy): Archaea > Thermoplasmatota > Thermoplasmata > Lutacidiplasmatales > UBA184 > Lutacidiplasma. Next base: position 126,025 of record CAVOMG010000002.1, read on the forward strand.
ATCTCCGTAAGGCGGAGAGGCGCCTGGCCCGGGCCCAGCGGTCCCTCGCGCGCAAGCGCCCGGGTTCCCATCGTCGGGAGCGGCAGCGGGAGAAGGTGGCGAGGTGCCATGCGAAGGTCCGACGACAGCGTCGAGACTTCGCCCACCAGCTCACCTCCCGGTGGGCGTCGCGGCACGACCTGATCGCCTTCGAGGATCTCGACGTGACCCGCCTATCGAGAGGACCGTTCGCCCGGTCGTTCGCGGACGCCGGGTGGGGGATGCTGAGGATGATGAGCCGCTACAAGATGGCGATGCGGTCGGGACGGTATGTGGAGGTCCCCTCGGAGGGGACCACGCAGACCTGCTCGATCTGCGGCCACAGGGCTGATCCACCATTGACGCTGGAGCAGCGGGAATTCGTGTGCCCCGGGGGCCACCGGATGGACCGCGATTGGAACGCCGCTCGCAACATCCTCGAAAGAGGATGTCTCGGGGTAAGCCGGAAGCCGGCTGAACTGACGCGCGGGGAGAGGGAGCCTCCACCGGGGTCGGGGGACCGAAGGGTCTACCAGACCCGGCGAGCTCACTCGGGGAGCCGCGAATCGAGCCTCACCGGAGGCGGAGCGCCTCCCAACGGTCGGGAAGAGCTCAGGACCGAGCCTTCCCGACCAGAAAGGTGAGCGCTTACGAATCGAGTGAGCGGCCGCAGGCCACCCGCCGGCCCTCCGGAAGGCTCGCAGTCCACGGAAGTCGACCGACGGGCGTATTGGGACGCGAGAACGAAACGCCCTAAGGGCACGCGGGGGCCGGATTGCCGGAACCTATCGTGAGGTTAGGCCAGTTCGAACCGTCGATGCAAAAGTAGCTTTCGACCGAGTGGCCGGTCGAGTCCCGGATCGTGAGGGAGCCCGAGTAGTAACCCGGTCCGGGGTAGACGTGGGTCACATTCGCTTGGTCGGACGACGTCCCATCGCCGAAAACGTACCCGAACGAATACGGAGGAACGCACCCCGATGCACTGGCGGTGAAAACCACGGAGCCGTCCGCGATCGAAGACGGCGCTCCCGCGCTCGTATTGCCCGATGGACCCGGGCTTGGAGCCGCAATCTGCGTGGAGGTGCCGAGCGGGCAATAGCTCGGCGGGCTCGAGGAGGGGGAGGGAGGTTCGAGGCCGATCGCTAGGTGGAACACCGAGACGGCTCGGGCGACTCCCACCAGAACGGGGAGGAGGAACACGGCCGTTGAAGCCAGGGGCCGGGAGCCTTGGGGGCTCGGTGGGGGGGAGAGTGCGCCCATCCGTCGGCGTCCTTGACAGGCCCTCCGATTGGTCCGACGGAAAGCGAACGTTTAACTCGGATGAAGGGGAAGAAGCAAGCGTTCGAGGATCCCGATGATCTTCTCGACGATCTCCGTTCGCGAACTCGTGGCCCGGTCGGTCGAGGGCGCGTTCGACATCCCCGAGTTCCAGCGCGATTTCGTCTGGCGGCCGGACCAGGTCGCCGCGCTCGCCGATTCCCTGTGCCGGGATTATCCGATCGGTCAGCTCCTCGCCTGGGATCACGCGGACGATGAGGAGGCCCGGGGGGCGAAGGGTCCCCCCTCCCCGAAAACCTGGCTCGTCGACGGACAACAGCGGGCCACCGCGCTCTGCCTGATCCTCGGGAGGAAACCCTACTGGTGGACCCGTTCCGAGGAGTGGAACCACTGGATGACCGCCGCGAACGTGCTCGCCAACGTGGCGGCCGCCGATCCCTCGGTGAAGCTCGGGCTCGCGAACCCGGTCCGAAAGGCCGATCCCCGGTGGGTGGAGGTCCGGGCCATCGTCTCCCTCGAGGGTCCGAACGCGACGGCGGGGGCGTCCGATCCCCTGGCCGCGAAGGCCCAGGAGGTGCTCGCGCAGCTGCCCCGGCCGTCCGGGCCCAGACCTCGGCCGCGCTGGTCCGGGATCACCTTCAGGCGATCTGGGAGATCCAGAACCGCCCCCTGCCGATCGCCATCGTCGACCGGGAGATCGAGGATGTCGCCGAGATCTTCCGAAGACTGAACCAGCAAGGTACCGACGTCGTCGAATCGGACGTGGCGTTGGCGACCGCCGCGAGCCTGCGGGCGAGCTGGGTCCGAGACGGATTCCTCCCGTTCCTGAAGAACCTCTCCGACCTCGGATACGAGCTGCCGACCGGGGTCGCGGTCCGGACGCTCACGGCCGTGGGGACCGGCAAGGTGAGGCTGCGGGAGGTCCCGAGAGGGTTCTGGACGGCTCCCGAGTTCGATCCGGCCTGGGACCTGACCCGGGAATCGCTCTCCTTCATCGTCGGGGGCCTGGTCGGCGCGGGGGCCCTCTCCGCCACGCTCCTGCCGTCCCGCAACGCGCTCATTCCCCTGGTCGCGCTCCGAGCGAAGTACGCGAACGACGGCTTCCTGTTCCCGCGGGCGCTCCACTGGGCGCTGCTCGCGATGCGCGACGGGCGGTACGGGGGCGCTGGGATCACGACCCTCGCCGAGGATGTCCGAACGATCCGGGACTCTGCGAACTTCGCGCAGGCGGTCGAAGCGCTCCGGGGACACCTCGAGTCCGGGGTCCGGATCGAGCCGGAAGAGTTCCTCGACCGTTCGGCGTGGAGCCGCCCTCTCGTCCTGATCCTCTACATGGCCCTCTACGATCGCAAGGCCCGCGATCTCGTCACGAACCGCCCGCTCGGCCACCTCGCCTCCGAAGCCAAGCCGGATGTCGGCCATGCGCCCTACCTCCACCCGTTCTTCCCGAAGGGGCGAACCGGCCTCCGGGACCCCAAGTTCGATTACACGGACGACGAGGCCGGTGCCCTCGCGAACGTGGTCTTCCTCAACGAACGGCCCGAGGACCGGCGGTGGCTCAACGCCTGGCCTTCGACGTACTTCGAAGGACCGGCCATCCCGGGACGGCAGCTCGAGGAGCAGGCGATCCCGTTGGACCGGGCGCTTTGGGATCCGGGTCGGTACCGGGATTTCCTCCACGAACGCTCGATCCTCCTCGCCCAGGTGACGAACGATTACCTCGCCGCCCTCCTCGGGGCCCCTCGAACCCCGAGCGAACCATCCCCAGCGGCGAAGCGGGCCGACTAAGGCTCTCGCTCCAAGGGATCTCCCTGCGTTGGGGGCCGGTTGGGCGGACCGGACCTATGGACCGGGGGCGCCGCCCGTGTCCGGGCGCTACCTTCGGTCCCCGATCGAGAACGCTCAGGGCGCCGCTACCGTCCAAGAGCCGTATGACCAGCTCTGGGTCGCGGTCGCCTCGAAGAAGACCGAGAAGCCCAGGCTCGACGCCCCGTACAACGCACTTACCGGATTGATGATCCCGAGGAAACTGCTCGATGAATTGTAGACCTGGTAGATGCAGAGCTGGCCCGGAAGGGCTTCGCCGGGTCCGGCACAGTTGGTCGTGTACGCGCCGCCGGCGGGGATGAACGTGGTGTTCCCGCTCGGGAGGTCCGCCTCGAGCGGAATGCGGAAGTTGACGAGCGAGGCGAAGTACGTTCCCGATCCTCCTCCCCAGGCCGAATAGGCGCCCGACTCGGTTTGCCCGTGCTCGAGCGTCGTGTTGATCGTGTAGTTCGCCCCGGGGAGACCCGGGGCCCCTTGGCTCCAATGGGTCCGGGAGCGCCCGTAGGTCCCGTCGCCCCCGGCGACCCCGCCGCCCCAGGGGTCCCGGCCGCTCCGGCACTCCCGGCCGTTCCCGCCGGTCCCGTGTGCCCGAGCGACAGTACCGCTAATCCAGCGGCCGTACCGGCCAGGACCAGCGCGACCACGCTCAGTAGGAGTGGGATTCGACTGGCACTCGTCCCACTCGAAACCGGCGGAGCGGGTCCGATCCACGCGGGGGGGTTCGGCGGGGGTCCTGCCAAGGTCGGTTCGGACGACATTGGAAAGGGATGTGGTCCCGTCCATAATGATTCTGCCCGAAATCACACGAGTCGCCGATCGGAGCGACACGGACCTCGTCTACTTCCCGCGTTGCGCGAGCCTCGTCATTGGCGAATGTCGGCACCACCGGACCACGGCGCTCGAACCCCCCTTCCCGACCCCGCGATCTGCGAACCGCCGTCCAGGACGTAGAGGTCCCGCCGCGTGGGGAAGACCGCCTTCGGGGCGGTCTGGGCTGTCCTCAGGTTCCGAGGAGAAGGCGCCACCCGTCGGTTCAGCCCCGGGGCGCGGGAGCGGGAAGGCGACCCTTCCGGATCGCCCGGAGGAACTCGGCATGATCCACCCCCGTCTGATGGGCGTACCGATTCGGCGAACTCGAGCACGGCCCGGTCGATTGCTTCGCCTTCCCCTAAGTAACCGGCGAGAGCGGCCGCATCTCCCGTGCGCGCGTGAGCCCGGCCGAGCGCCGCCCCGCAGAGCTGGGCCTGGCCGAGGAGCGACCTCGGAGCGAGGGTCATCACGTCCGAGGCGATCTTCATGTCCCGGAGCTGACGGACATAGTAGGTCCGGTCCCCGAAGGCGCTCGCCCCGAGGAAGATGTCGGAGGCCTCTTGGATCATCCGCTGGCCCACGACGACCCGCTCGCCGTGCTGTCGGTACGGGCTCGGGCCGAGGTAGCGCTCGTGCACCGACGCGACGGCCTCCTTCGCTTGGAGGAAGAGGGGGTCGAGGAGGTCGTCGTCCCCCATGAAGAGGCCGATCGAGCACCGGGTGCCCACGCTGCCCACGCCCACCACATTCTCAGCGACGTCGACCAGGCGATAACGATCGAAGAGGGCCCGGCGATCCTGAGGCAGTTCCGAGCGATACGAGGAGAACAGCGACCGCACCGCCTCTTCTTCGGGGTGGGACCGGTAGTGTTCGACGAACGGAGGGGTCTCCCGGATCCGGACCGCCCCCTTCTCACGGTCCGTGAGCTTCGGGAAGGCGTGGAAGCCGGTCCTGCCGCGTGCGCGTACGGTTTCTCGAGCGAGGAGACGCTCGCTCTGCCGCTCCAAGACACGGGCCACTTCCGAAAGATCGAGATGCACGTACCACGCGTCGAGGTAGCGCATCTGGGCGAGCGCGTGGACCTCGGTTCGGTACGCCGCGACCGCCTCGAGGACCGCTCGCCGGACGGTCCGACGTTCGAATCGACCCTCCCGTCCGACTAGCACGAGGCTCGTAGCCAGCCGCTTGAGGTCGAACTCCCAGGGTCCTCCCAGGGTCTCGTCGAAATCGTTCTCGTCGAACACGAGGTCCCGCTCGGGGGTCGCGAACACGCCGAAATTCCCGACGTGCGCATCTCCTCCGAGTTGCACTCTTAGCCCAGTGACCGGCGTGGTGGAAAGGTCGCACGCCATGTTGGCGGCCGCCCCCCGAAGGAATCCGAACGACGACGACGCCATTCGGGCCATCCGGATCGGCAGGAGGGCCTTCACCCGGCCCCGGTTGCTCTCTTCGATGAGATCGACCACCCCGGGGCGGTTCTTCGGAGGTTTCCAGCGCCCCTGCGCGGAGCGAGGGAGCTTCTTCCGGAGGGCCTTCCCCGATCGATAACGAGCCGCCCGCGTTCGGCCGCTGGGTCGGAGGCGCGTGCGCTGGGTCACATTCAACCTCGAGGGGCCTTGGGCCGCGGGAGCCCAGGAGAAGGAGGAAGTACGGTTCCCCTACAAGCGATTGGTGCTCACGGTCCGACCGGGAGGCCCCCTTGCGAAAAGGCGGCCCTGGTCCACCCGTGGCCCTTCGGCGACTTTCGGGCGGAGGGATTCCCTTGGGGACGCCGCGGGGGAGGAAGATGGCGGATCGGTGATGCGGGCCGAGAGCGTGCCACGCCACCCCTACGTTCATGCTCGGGCGATTTCAGTGGGGTTCACCTCACCGAAACAACGAGCGCATGGGTGAGCCCGAGGTGGAATATGCCTTCCCTGGCCTTGGCTCGACCCGGGACGCGCGGAGACTCCAGTCTGGGGTCCAGGTCACAAAGCGGACCCCTTCGCTCTCAGAAATCGGAGGCGGTCGAAGCGTGTGGAGACCCGCTCCTTTGGTTGGTCAAGTGCAATTGAGTGGAGGGCTATCTACCGCCACCACATTCTTCCACCGTCCGACCGAAAGGGACCCCTGGGGCAGCCTGCCCTGTTCCGGGGGAACCTTCAGTCGGGCACTGGGGAGGTTGGGACAAAACCTCCCGGGGTGAGGTGTCGTTCAGCTGGCGAAAGCATCGACTGATGTGAACGCAGGCTCCTGTTCCAGCCACCGAAGGTAGCACAACCGACGGAGGTTTCGGACGACCGCTCGAAGCATCGCCTCCGTTTCCCGACGGACGACCAGCCGCTTGCGGATCCTCCCCGGGTTTCGCGCCGACATCGACCACCAGGTCGCCTCGACCCGGGGTCGCTGGAAATACTTCGACAGCCACGCCTGTGGGTCATCGATCAGACCGTACAGGGATTGCGGCCACGCGGGTTCCCCGAGCGCCTTGAGGCTCACGTTCCTACGCGGGAGGATCCAACTCCGCACTCCCCACCCATCCAGCATCCCCACCACCCAGCGCGCCGAGTAGCCTCCGTCCCCCACGAACTCCTTCCACTCGGGGTGCAGTTCGTGGGTCTGCCGCGCAAGCTCTCGGAACTGCCCCAGCTCGCCGATACGATGGTCCGCCCAAGAGGACCATCCGGCGATGAGCCCGTAACGCAGTCCCACCGTGGCCACGTTGTAGACCCAGTCGCGACGGCCTTGCGCCACGGGAAGAAGATCCCCCGATCCCCGTTCTCCCTCCTTCTGACGCTCCCGTGCGCTCCGATAGTGCTGGCCGACGGCGGTGCCGAACCCGCTCCCGTCCGCGGCGAACGACGGTTCCCGCCCGGCTACCGGTCGATTGGTGATCGCCAGGAGGGCGTACAGCGCCTTCTCCATCCGGGGATCCCCGAAGCTCCGCTCGACGGTCTTGTAGCCGAAACGACGAGAGAGTCCGACCGTGGACCGAAGCACCGCCATCTCTCCTTCGGTCGGTCGGTTCGGCAGACCGAGGTAGCTCTGGACGAGAAGGGCCTTGACACGGTCGGGCAGCGGCACCGGGGGACGTCCCCCCCGGGGCCGCGGGTCGTTTCGGCCCTCGGGATGTTCGAGGGTGTAGAGATCGACCACGTTTCGGATGAGCTCGAGCATCTCGGGGAACTCCCGAGTCTGGGCGAGCGTGTACAGCCGCCAGGGAACCGGGGCTCGTCGGCGACGGACGTAGGGAAAGGTCCGTTCTCGGACCTGGGCCACGACCCCCCGAACGCGGCGAGAGCCCGCGCGACCGAAGCCTCCCATGTGGGACGCGAGGCGGAGGCCGGCTATATAGCTGGCGTTCTAACAGACGCCACTCTGACGGCTTCGTTATATTTCTCGAGGGGCCTCAGAGGTCGGGATGCTCGGAGGCACGGAGGGTATGCCGGCGGCGTTGATCGTCTACCGACTGGGAGGGCTAGCGCCGTCCCGGTTGCCGCGCTTCACCGAGAAAGTGCTGGGATTGGACCGAAAGGTGGGAGATCGAACCTATCGACGACGAGGATTGCTGGACGAGATCCCGCACTGGAAGGTGACCCGGGGCGTGGTGGTCGTGGGACGAAAGGACCGACCCCGGGTGGTGCGTGAGATCCGGCAATGGACCTCGGACATCGACTGGTGGAACGTCATGCTCACTCCGGGTCAGGCGCGACAAGTCCGGACGACCGGTGCACACTAGGTTTTGTCCCAACCCCGGCACTGGGAGAACCGAAATCATGACGCCACAGAACACCGCCCCATTGGGCAACGCCGAATGTAGCTGGACCGGGGTTTCGGAGGACGGGCAAGAGGTCGTACGGTGCGGCCGAAGGGCCTACGCCCTCGTCACCGGTCGTTCGGAGCAGTCCGCCTACGCCTGCGAGGAACATATGAGCCAAGTCAAGGCCAGCTTGGAAGCGCGCCAATCGATCTATGTCCACCAAGGTCCAGGTACGAGGGAGGATCTCGAGCCGGCGGGTGGCCGTGGTCTGATCCCAGGATTCTCGCGAGCCCCTCGGAAGTCCGAGGGTAAAGGAAAGGCCGTCCCCCCGTCCATTCCGGACGGAGGGTCCAGCGAACACTTTCTCCCCGAGAGAATTTGGGATGTGGGCCCAGGACTAGATGTATCGTCGATCGGTGTCGCAGTAATACCTCGAATACTCGGGGATGTACCGCGCCGGCCGACCGCACCACGGGCAATAGAGAGCCGCCAACGGTGGAGCCGCGACGAAGGTCTGGGTCGAGCCCGGGGTCGGCCCGGGAATCGAACCGGAAGGCAGGGTTGAGGTCGTCCACGGTTGGGGGGCACCGTACCCTCCAGCGGGGGTCATGGTCCCGGCCGGAGCGCCCCCCACATCGGGGACCTTGAATCGGCGGGCATAGATCCCCCCGAGGAGCGTCAAGATGAACCCGATCAGGAAACCGCCGAACGACGCCGTCAAGAGACTCACGACGCCCAAGCCGATGCCGAGCACGCCCCAGGCGGTCATGTTCTCCGGGAGGAGGATCATCAGCACGCCGAGGAGCACGATGAGGAGGCCGTTGCCGATCCCGGGCCAGTGGGTCCCGTTGAAAGACTCCACCAGGCCTCCGAAGGTCACCATGATCCCGCCCCCGATCGTGAGGAAGGCCGCGTTGGTCGGAACGTAGCGCATGAGGCGACCTCGTCGGTCGGACCCGCCAAGACCGGTCAGGAATAAGGCTCGCGTTGCGTGAAGGCTCGTCCAGACCCGCCCGCGCAGGTTGCATAGGCGCAACCTGCGCCATCGCGGGACGTCCGCACCATTGCCCGCGCGAATCGGCGCCGTCGCTTATCCTCCACCGGGGGAAGTTGGCGGATGTCCGATGAGAGCAGGCGGCCTTCGGGGAACACGTCAACCTCTGGGGAAGCCCAGGCTGACCGACGCCCGCGACCGAATCGTCGCCGTCTCTCTCGGGATGGAACCACGATGGTGAACACAGTGACCGATGAGCACGAGCCCGCAAATTGCCCGAACGTCCCGAATCGAGCCCCAGGGGTCCGCCGGGGAGGATCGCTGGGGATCGTCGCCGTCCTCGCGGTGGCCGTCTTGTCGATCGTCGGTGGAATCGGCCTTCAGGGAATCCGGTATGTCTCCGTCGGAACTCCTTCCGCTTCCATCGGGAGCGCCCACCCGCACGCCCTCTCGAACGGCGTTACCGCGGTCTCGTCCAACGAGACGGGGCTCCCGCCCGGAACGTACTGGGGCGTGACCGACAACGGGTCCACCCAATACTCGACGGGACCGTCGATCGTTTTCTATGATCCCAACGGCACCTCCAACTATTCGATCGCCCCGGTCCCAGGGTACACGACGAACTGGACCGGGTCGGTCATCGTCAACGGCACGAACGCCACGGTCCCGATCACCTTCAGTCCATTCACCTACGCCGTGGTGTTCACCGAGACGGGCCTTCCCACGAGGACCACCTGGGGCGTCACCTGCGCCGGCGCGGGCGAGACAACCAACACCATTGAGCTCCTCTTCTTCGAGCCCAACGGGACCTATATCTGGGCGATCACGCCGATCGCCGGCTACACGACGAACTCGACCGGGTCCCTGAGCGTCAATGGCGCGAACGTCGCCGTCCCGGTGCCCTTCGCTCCCCAAGTGAGCTACTCCGTCATGTTCAATGAGACCGGCCTTCCCACGGGGAGCGACTGGACCGTCACCATCGGATCCGACAGCGTCTCCTCGACCACGAGTTCCCTCGGCTTCACGGAACCGAACGGCACCTACACCTGGACGATCACGCCGATCGCCGGTTACACCACGAACTTAACCGGGAGCTTCACCGTCGTGGGAACGAACGTCTCGATCTCGACGGTGTTCATCCCCGCGGGCTACTCGCTGCTCTTTGCGGAGAGCGGACTCCCGGGTGGCACCGCCTGGAGCGTGACGATCGGGGCGACCAGCCGGTCCTCCACGTCGGCTTCCGCGCTCTTCGTCGAGCCCAACGGCACCTATAGCTGGACGATCACCCCGATCGCCGGCTACTCCACGGTGTGGAACGGTGCGACCCGGGTCTCCGGGGCGAACGTCACCGTCTCGGTCGATTTCACCTTGTTCGACTACTCGGTGACCCTCACCGAGTCGGGGTTGGCCGCTTCGACGAACTGGGAGGCCACCATCGCCTCGGTCTCGGAGTACTCGAACAGCTCCACCATCGTGTTCTCCGAACCGAACGGGACGTTCACCTGGACGATCAGCCCGGTGGTGGGCTACGCCACCACGGCGACCGGGAGTGTCACGGTGGATGCCGGCGCGGCCACGGTGGAGGTCGGGTTCACTCCGGCGAACTACGCCTTGATCTTCATCGAGCGCCACCTCCCCATCGGCACGAACTGGACGGTCTCGGTCGGAACGGCGACGCTGAGTTCGACCACCGAGGAGATCGGGTTCAGCGTGCCAGACGCGACGTACGCCTGGTCGGTGACCCCGATCCCGGGCTACACGGCGACCTGGTCGGGCACTTTGACGGTCCACGGCGCGGACAAGTTGGTCGACGTCACCTTCACCCGGGTCACCTATCCGCTCGCCTTTGTCGAGACGGGATTGCCGATGGGAACGATGTGGACGGTCAGCGTCGCGGGCGCTTTGATCTCGAGCCGCAATGCGAGCCTGGTCGCGGCAGAACCGAATGGCACCGTCAGCTACACCGTGCTCCCGATCGCGGGATTCTCGACGACGGAGGCGGCGGCCAGCGTCACGGTCTCCGGAGCGGGCCAGAGCATCCCGCTCGCTTTCCAGGCGGCGGATTACGTGGTCGCCTTCGGGGAGACGGGGCTTCCGGGCGGGACCCATTGGTCGGTGACATTGAACGGCGGCCCGGGTTCGTCGAGCACCGGCACGATCTCCTTCGACGTGGCGAACGGGACCTACGCGTTCGTCGTCCCGTCAGTCCCCGGGTACACGACGGCGGCCTCGGGGGTCGTCGCCGTGAACGGCGCGGACCAGTCGGTCGCGGTGGCGTTCGTACCCTTCGACTCCGCCGTGACGTTCGTCCCCATGGGCCTTCCCCCGGGAACGAGCTGGGGGGTCGCGCTCGCCGGGCGGTCCACGACCGAGACGAGCGGTCCGATCGTATTCAACGAGGCGAACGGAACGTACTCCTACACGGTCAGTGCGGTTCCCGGATACGCCACGACCTGGTCGGGCGCCCTCGAGGTCCAGGGGTCGGCGGTCGTGATCTCGGTGCGGTTCGTCGAGGTGGGCTACGCGATCGGGTTCAGCGAGTCGGGCCTCCCCCAGGGCATGACTTGGGCGGTCTCGATCGGGAGTCAGAGCGTCGCGGGGGCGGCGGGGCGCCTCAGCCTCGTCGAGCCGAACGGGACGTACACCTACGAGATCCTTCCGATCCCGGGCTACACCGCGATCCCGTCGGGGCCCTTGACGGTGGCCGGATCCGCGCCCATCGTCTCCGTCGCGTTCCAGCCCGTCGCTTACGCCCAGACCTTCCAGGAGACCGGGCTGCCGACCGGGACCAACTGGTCTTTGACGATCACGGCCACGGGGAGCACCTCGCTCGGTTCGGTCGGCGGGTCCGTGACCGTCTGGTCCGACGGGGCGAGCGCAATCGTGTACTCCTTGACGAACGGAACCTACTCCTACACGACCACGGTTCCGGGGTTCGCGGTCTTCCACGGGACCTTGGGCGTGAGCGGCGCTGCCCCGGCGGCGGTGGCGGTCCCGATGGTCTCGGCGACCCACTCGCCCGGCTCGACGGGGAACCCGCTCTGGGAGTTGGCGAGCCTGGCCGGGGTCGTCATCATCGTCGCGGCCTTGGCCCTCCTTTGGTCGCGGCGGCGCGGAGGGAAGGCACCCTCCGCCCGAGGTCCATCGGCCGATTAGCCGGAGCCGACCGCGAAGGCTTCGTTTTCCCACGGGAGTCAAAAGGGTGACCGATGGGCCCGAAGTTGGAACCAGCTCCCCCTCCATCGGGCCAGCGCGGATCGAGGGAGGCATGGAGATGGAGTTCGGGCAGGCCGGGGCTTCGGGATGAGCCCCGGGGTGCCCCCCCTGAGCCGCGCAAAAAGGCTGGTTTGTTCTGGCGCAGGTCCTTAAGTCGGGGGAACCTGCCTCATCGACTCGGGCGATGAACGGCTCCGGAAACCCTCCCTTCCCTTCGCGTCGTGCGGATGAGCCCTTGCCCCAGCCCCGGGGGTTTACCCGCCGCGTTGGGCCCCTCGCCCTGGTCGGGGCGATCGCGCTCCTGGTCGGCCTCGTCGGGATGCCCTCCCACTTCGGGCCGGCGACCACTGCGGCGGCGGCCCCGGATTCGGGTGCCCACCCGATCGGGGCGGCCCCCTTCCCTTCCGAAGACGGCCCCGCTCGGGCCCTACCCGCGGTGGTCCCGCTCGCCACAGGGCCGTACTGGACGAACCTTTCCACGGCCGGGGCTCCGCCCGCTCGGTTGGTCGTCACGGACGACCCGGCCGACGGTTACGTGCTCGGCTATGCGTTCAGTGCCTCCGCGGTCCCGGAGGGGTACACCTGGACCTTGTCGGACGGGGTTTGGACCAACATCACGTCGAGCGCGGGCTCGCCGCCGTTGTGGACCTTTTCGGACCGCCCGTTCGCGATGACCTACGATCCGGTGGACGGCTACGTCCTGGCGGTCGGGGGGACCGGGGGCACCTGGGCGTTCCAGGGCGGGTCGTGGGCGAAGCTCTCCCCCACCTGCTACGGGGTCAACGGGGCTCTCCTCTCGCAGTGCCCTTCGTGGGGCTCCGCCGGTGGCCCTCCCTTCTCCCGGTCCGTGATGTTGGCCCCGGACCCGGTCGACGGCTACGTGCTCGCGCTCGGCTACTCGAGCTACTCCCTGGGATCCTACTGGAGCTGGGAGACGTGGAAGTTCGCCTCGGACCAGTGGACCCTTCAGTGCCCACACAGCACGACCGCGACGAGCGACTGCTATACGTGGGGGACCGACGCCCCCGCCCCGCGATCGTTCTCCTCGATGGCCCCTGCCGGCGCCTCCGGCGTCCTCCTGTTCGGAGGGTACACGAACACGGCCCTCAACGACTCGTGGACCTACCTAGGCGGGGTCTGGACGCCGGTCGCCTCCCCCTCGGTCCCGAGCGCCCGGTTCTCGGACGCGCTCGCGTTCGATACGGCCGCCAACGCCACGATCCTCTACGGGGGGGAAAGCCTCACGCCGGCGGCGACCTTCGCGGTGGACAACGATACCTGGGTGTTCGCGGGGGGCGCCTGGACGAACATCACGAGCGACCCGGTCCCCACGCCGAGCGGGACCACGCCCGTCCTCGCCGGGGTGGCCTACGACCCCGTGGACCAGGAGATCGTGCTCGCCGAGTCCCTCGGAACGAACCTGGGGGCCGGCTCCTACACGTGGATGTGGGGGAGCACCCCCCCGATCGTCGGCCTCTCCGCCCACAGCTCCCCCGTCGAGGCCGACGCCAACAGCGTCGTGACGTTCGAGAGCCAATACCTGGGAGGGACCTCCCCCGTTTCGCTTCTGTGGTCGTTCGGGGACGGGGCGACGGGCCACGGATCCCCCGTCGCCCACGCGTACACCTCGAGCGGGAACTACACCGTGGAACTCACCGCGTCGGACTCGGCCAACGACACGGACAGTACGAACCTGACGATCTCGGTCGTCCCGTCGGTCACCTCCCGCGCCTCGGGCCTACCGGATCCGACCGACGCCGGTCTTCCCACGACATTCGACCCTGGGATCGCGGGCGGTACCTCGAACCCCACGTTCGCCTGGAGCTTCGGCGACGGAGCGAGCGCGACGACGATGCGCCCGGTCCACACGTTCGCGTCGGCCGGGAACTACCCCGTCTCGGTCTGGGCGAACGACACCGGGGGCGGGAGCTCCCGATCGAACTACTCCGAGACCGTCGACCCGGCGCTCGCCGTGTCGGTATCGGCGTCGCCCAGTTCCCCCTCGCTCGGCCAGATCGTGAACTTCTCGTCGGTCGCTTCCGGGGGGACCCCCGGCTACACCTACGCCTGGACGTTCGGGGACGGCGGCACCGGCGGCAACCTCCGGAACATCTCCCACATCTTCACGACGAACGGCCCCTTCAGCGCGGCGGTCCACGTGACCGACGTCGCCGGCGGCACCGTCACCGCTTCCATCAACCTGACCGTCGCGCTCAACCTCTCCGTAGAGGGGAGCTGGAGGCTCGGAGCCACCCCGCTCCCGGTCGCCTTCCTGAGCCGGGTGAGCGGCGGGATCCCCGGATACTCCTACGCCTGGAGCTTCGGGGACGGGGGGACGAGCTCGGCGCCGGCCCCTACCCACACCTACAACGCGAGCGGGACCTACGAGGCGATCCTCGTCGTGACCGATGCCGCCGGGACGCAGGCGCAGGCCTCGTGGGCGGTCGACGCGGCGCGGGGCGGCGGTCCGCTCGCTGCCACCCTATCGCTGAACCCGTCGCATATCGAGCTCTCCGCAACGGCCAACGTCTCCGCCATGGTCTCCGGAGGGGACGGGGGCTACACGGTGAGCTGGGCGGTCCCGGGCGCCTCCTGCCAGTCGGCGGGGCTGCTTTCCGAGCTCTGCGGGGCCCCGGTCGACGGGGTCTATCCCGTGCATTTCGCGATCGTCGATGCGGGCGGGCACGCGACCGTCGCGATCGCGAACCTCTCGGTCGGGAAGCTTCCTTCCCAGCCGGTCGGCCCCCGCGGCCCGAGCGGGATCCCCTCCTACCTCCTCTGGGGGGCGGGGATCGCCGGGGTGGCGGTCCTGGTCGCGATCATCCTGGTCGCCCGGAATCGCTCGGAGCCTCCGCCCCCGCCGACGGACGCCCTCTACCGGAAGTACCGCGAGCGCGCCCCATCGGCCGCTCCGAGCCGTCCCGTCAGGGCCCCACGGGCCGCCGCCCCCCCGGAGGCTTCGAGCACCGAGGGGGAGCCGGCCGACCCTCTCGCGCACCTGTTCTGAAGTTCGCGAGCGTTTCGACCCCCCAAGGGGCGCCTTCCGGGCCCAGAGTGACGGCCCACCCGGCGCCCGCCGTATCGGCCGACCGGCCGAGCCGTCCTAGGAGGGGGCGAGGGCGCTCGGGGGGAGGAGGCGCTCGAACCGGTGGTCGACCGTCGGCTCGAGGTGGGTCAGTCCCTCCCGGACGATCCGGATCCCGCGGAGGTGCTTCCCGATCGTGGGAAGCACCGGGGCCGAGATCCGGCGCGGCGGGGCGACCGAGGTGGAGGAGAGGGCCCCCAGGAGCACGCTGCGGCCGTTGGTGGCGAACAGGAACGGCCCCACCCCGCACTCGCTGACGAGGGCATGGAAGAGCTCAGAGGCGCCTCCCGGCTCCACGAGGTCCCCATGGACGAAGACCACCTGGTCGGCGAACTGCGTCACCCAGCGGGCGACCTGCCGAGGGTTCAGGAACGAGCGGAACTCCACCTGCCCGCTGTGGAGCCAGCGCCGCTCCGCCCGGTAGAGCCGAGAGAACCTCGACACCCCCCGGGCGGGGTTCCCACCGAGGAAGGGGGCCACCAGGAGGCCGCTGATCGCGTTCCGCTCCCCCGGCGTGAGCCCGCCGTTCGCCCGTCCGAACTCGCCCGAGGGCAGCGGTCGAGGGTATCGGATCGTTCCGGGAAGCCCCGTCCATCCCGTCCACGCGGCCTCGAAATCGAAGTAGACCGGCACGGTCGCCTCGGTGAGGTCAGTGCGCAGGGCGACCTCGAGGCGGGCCGCGCTCGGGTCCGCGAGGCGCCGCTGGACGGCTTCGGCCTCCTCGGGGCCCCGGGCGAGGAAGACCCCGAACAGGAGCTCGGGGGAAGACCAGAGGAGGACGTTGCGAGGATTCGACCGCCACTGCTCCACGATGGCGAGGGCCCGCTCGGAGTACGGCCGCGCCACGAGGAAGAGCGCCGTGGGGTAGCCGAGGACGACGGGGTTCGGCACGTACCGGTCGGTGAGCCAGTCCCGCACGTAGGCTCGCTGCCGGATCGCCTGGGCGGTCCGGCGCGGCAACCGCTCGCCGCCCGAACCATCGCCGTCGGCCACGTCGATGTGCGCTAGGAGCCTCTGCACGGCGACGGCTTCGGCCCGGCTGAGGACCCTCACGCCCGGCGACCTCCGCCGCGATCGTGCCCGAGCCCCGGGGGCTCGGTCGCGCTAAGAGTCCGTCCCCGGGCTTCGGAGCCGCGGGGGACCTGGGTTGGGCCGACCATGAGGTAGTTCGGGCGCTGGTAAACTTCGCATCCCGATAACGGCTTGTTCCCCGGCGACGACGGTGAGGGCAGATGAGCCTCCGGGGCCGGGTTCGGTCGAAGGGGAGTCTTCGGTCGGATTCTGCTCCGGCGGGGAGTCCCGGAGGCGCTCCTTCCCGGCTGGGTTCTTGCACGCTAGTCTAAGTGGGGGAGCGTTCCCTGCCCCCGGCGGATGGGGGAGCCCAAGGGGCCGCCAACGCGGAAGGTGACTGGGGTCGATCGAACCGAGCTATCGTTTCGGACGGGCCCTCGACGGCCCGGGATGCGGAAGCTGATGATCCCGCTCCTGCTCACCTTGCTCTTGGCGGGATCGCTCCTGTACCTGGGACCCAAACCTGCGGCCCGTCCGGCGAGCCCCCGATGATGAGCCCATCGGTCCGCCCCGGGACGCCTGCGGCCCTCCAGCCGCCCCCGGGGGCCGTCGGGAGCATCAAGATCGCGATCCACAACACCATGGCCGTTCCGACCGGAGCCTACCAGCAGTTGGTCCACATCGACAGCGACGCCTACGCGAGCTTGATCAACGGGAACTGGTCGAACGGGGTCCCATACTATACCGACAACGACACCCCACTCTTCGGATGGATCGAGGCGAACGCCTCCAACCGGTCGACGAACACCGTTCTCTGGCTCAACATGACCTCGATCCCGGCGGGGAACTGGTCGAACGTTTCGATCTACTTCTGGCCGAAGAGCTCGTTCAATCTCTCGGCCTCGGGCTACATGGGCGAGGCCCCGCAGTTGAGCGCCCCGTACGGGGCGTTCGACGACGGTTCGCAGGTCTTCGGCTTCTACGATAACTTCAACGGGACCAAGCTCGGCAGCGATTGGTCGGTCCATGGTTCTTGGACCGACACGGTCAAGCACGGGTTCTCGCTGAACTCCGTTCCCGGGGCGGGCGGCGGGATCTACTCGACCGTCAAGTTCGCCTTTCCCGCGATCATGGATTTCTATGGAGACCTCTATCAGTCGAGGTACACCTTCAACGGATTCGCCCAGGGGTTCGGCACCTCCTCGTGCGCCAGTTGCGGGTCGTCGAGCCTCGTCGGATGGAACTCGCAGACGTTCGGGGCCGCCGGCCCGACCCCCTCGACGAACAACAAGTCGGCCTACACCAACGGGAGATCGATCTCCTCCACGGCGGAGTACGGCGTGTTCACGAGCGAGGCGGTCTCGAAGTCGGACGCGATCTTCGAGTACAACTACACCTCCGCGAGCCAGACGCTGACCACCAACCTCCCGCCGAGCCCGCTACCACTCGGGATCGCCCTCTCGGCGAACGGGAATGGAGCGCTCTCGAATACCGAGACGATGCTCTGGGTCCGGGAGCGATCCTACGTCGCCCAGATGCCGACGTTCTCCGTCACGTACGTCCCGTACGCCGTGACGTTCACGGAGTCGGGCCTGCCGAACGGGATCCCCTGGTGGGTCAACGTCACAGGCGGGGGACCGTCGACCAAGTCGGCGAACACCTCGCTCACTTTCCCGGAGTTCGATGGCACCTACGGATACGCCGTGGGGACCACGGACAAGATCTACGCAAGTCCCCGGGGCAACTTCACGGTGGCGAACGCCCCGGCCTCCGCGTCGATCGCCTTCGCCCCGTTCGACCTACCGGTCGCCTTCCACGCGACCGGCCTGCCGGCCGGGGCGGGGTGGTGGCTCTCGGTCGCCGGGCAACCGGTCGTCTTCACGGGGAACGACAACGTCACCGTGAACGAAACGAACGGGACGTACTCCTACAACGCCTCCTCGACCGACCCGACCTATTCGACCCCGGGCGCGGGCTTTGCGGTCACGGGGACGCTGACGAACGTTTCGGTCCCTTTCGGCCTCCTGACTTTCGGAGTGGAGTTCAACGAGAGCGGGCTCCCGGCGGGGACCCCATGGTCCGTTCAGGTTTCCGGAGGCCTGAGCGTCCCCTCGACGAGCGAGAACCTCACGGTGAACGAGGTCAACGGGAGCTACAGCTACACGATCGCCTCTTCGAACCGCTCGTGGGCGGCCCCGTCCGGCAGCTTCACCATCGACGGACAGGACGGCATGGAGTCCGTCACGTTCTCGCTCGTGACCTTCCCGGTCACGTTCACCGAGACGGGGCTTCCGGAGGGCGACACGTGGTCGGTGAACGCCACCGGCCACGCTCCCGCCTCTTCCACGGCGCCCACGATCATCCTCTCCGAGGCGAACGGGAGCTACACGTTCACGGCATCGCGGCCGGACCGGACCTACGAGATCCCGACCGGGTCGTTCAGCGTGGCGGGGGCCGCGGTGGCGGTGGTGTTTACCTACCAGAGGGTGAGCGTCGCCGCCATCTTCACCGAGACGGGGTTGCCGAACACGCTCAGCTGGTCGGTATCAGTCAATGGAGCCACGCACTCCGGCACCGGGAACATTGAAGTGACCGGCCTCGTCAACGGGAGCTACCCGTACACGATCGCCGCCGTCCCCGGCTACACGGCGAACCCGAGCACCGGGGAGCTCGTGGTAAGCGGTCAAGCCGTCGCGCAGTCGATCGCCTTTTCGAAGGCGAGCGCGTCGACGACCTTGCTGGGCCTCTCCGGCTCCCAAAGCTACCTCGTTGTCGGGGGGATCCTCGCGGCGATCGCCGCGGTGGCCATCGTCCTCGTTCTGGTGCGGCGCCGGCGGCCGACCCCGCCTCCGGCCCCGCCCCGTCGGACCGCCCCGGGCCCCGCCCGGCCCGGGGGGGCGCGCCCGCCCTCGGGAGCTCTCCGGCCCCGGCCCGGCCCCCGGCCCACCGGGGCCCCTCGGCCGGTTCGGCGCCCCCCGGTTCCCCCGCCGTCCCAGCCCGGCCCCCCGCCGGACGAACCGGTCTAGCGGTCGGAGCGGGGAGCTACCGCTGGTCAGCGCGAGGCTGGCCCGGATGGCCGTTGAGGTCGAGCGCGGCCCGCTCGCCTGCTCATCCGGCGAAAGTCATCGCGCTCGTCGTGGAGCGGCGCCCCACCCATTCACCTAGGGGCGTCCCCCAACTTCTGCCCGACGGCTTGCAGCGCTCCCAGGAACTTCTGGGAGAACATCGGGCATTCCCACGCGCTCTCGTGTTTGACGGTATCGGCGCATCCCCAAGGGCACGGAAACCCCATGCTCCTCCGACACGATCGCGAGCTAAATAGGGGAGCGTCCCGCGCCCCACCGTGGTGGTTCTCGCCTGGTCACCGCCGGAGTGGCCGCGCCGACTGGCAGAGCGGTCCCGATCCGACAGCGTGGACCTCCCAACAATGGTCGCTTGGTGGGACATCCCAGAGCCCCAGATCGAACCGGACCCCTTTCAGACGAGGTCTTTGGCTGTGGGCCCCTCGACTCCTCCCGAGACGCCCGCCCGGCGGGCACTTTTCGGATTGGGTCGCCCGCTTCTCCGTTTGGGACCTCACGACCTCCCGTCAGAGGAACATCCGAACGGGCTCGCTCTCGGGTTCCTTCTCTCCGTCCTGCGGGTCGTAGAGTGGCGTCCCCCGGGCGCAACGAGCCTTGGACCTTCGCGGGCGCTTGCTCACGAGCCCTTGCACCTGGGGGCGGCCAGAGAATTGGAGACCGATCTAGCGGGCCGTGGTGGGTCGACCGGACAGCCGGTCGACGGACCCGTGCACCCTTGAGGCGCAGCGGGACGATCATGCCCGGCGTTGGAGGAGCTGACGGACCCACAGCGACGCGGACCGAACGGGCCAAGCATAAGGGAACGGCACGCGAAGGATCGAGCCGTTCGCGGCCCACCGCCCTCCGCTCCGCCACCGCTGGATGGCCCGCAACCTCGAGTCCTCCGAGGGGGTCTCGTCTCGCCAATTCCCGTAGGCCACGGGCGCCCGGTCTTTGAGCCCCGCCTCGATCTCACGGGCCGCCCAATCGGGATGGTCCCGGTGCAAGTCCTCGACACGGCGGCGCAGCTCCTCGCGTTCGGCTCGGTCCGGCATTGTCGCTCCGACAGTTGTCGGGCTTGTCGGCGACACCCCGCTAACGGAGGACTAAGGGGGGGTTCGGCCCGGGTCCGACAATCGACCGAAAGGTCGACACCAGCATATGAGTGAGGTCGCGTATGTCGGGAATCGAATTTGGCGGGAACGGGAACATCGACGAACTTGGCGAGCCTGCGGGGCGCCCTGATCCTTCGGACACGGCGGCCATGCCGCTCGAGGACCAATTCTGCTCCCGGCTCCATGCCTGGGACCGCCACATGGATGCCTGCTCGACCGGTTTGAGGGTCGGGCGGGAGTTGTGCGAGGAGGGCCAGCGGATCTTCGAGATGGTAACCTTGACTCGGACCTCGGCCGAGTCCTACGCCGCTCGCCCGGATTTCCAGTCGCCGACCCCCAACTCGGGTCTCTTCCGGCGTGTCTGGATCGGATGGGCCTCGTTCTTGGCCCCGATCACCGGTGTCTGAACCGGGTCGTCGGGTACGCGCCCACCCCCGCCCGGCCCGGGCGGGGGTCCCTGAGGGCCCTTCGGCGGCGCATCGTGAAGGCGAATTCACGACGCCGCCTTATGGACCAGAGATGAGGAGGCGCCATGGAATCGCCCTTCCGGGGGAGCCGGTGGGAAGACGACACCGCAAGTCGAATGATCGACCTGAAATGCCCGTGCGGCGCCAATTTCGGGTGCAACCGAACCTCGAACTGCCCCTGGGGGTGCCCATGGAGGGCTTACTGTCAGACCGCCGGGATGGGAAGCGCCCACGGTGTGAGGGCCCCGATCGGAACCCTGCGAGCCGCCTGCCCGAGATGCGGGACGGAGCACTGGTATCGCCCGACGGGCGACGCGATCGACCACTGAGCAGAACGCCCACCCAAAGGGGCAGCCTTCCTTGGGGGACCTCGACCGGTCCCTGGGCGTGCTCCCGCTAGCCCTCCCCGTCCGGTTCTGGCGAGCGCGCGGATCGGGTCAGTGTCGGGTCGGACGCGTTGCGCGGGACCTCGGGCGGGAGGCCGAGGCCCGAGTAGGGGATTGGTTCGGCGGCGGGGCGACCGATGTCGTACCCGCGTTCCGCATGAACTCCGCCATGGGACCGAGCATCAGTTCCGCGTCCTTTGGGTAGACCTCCACCATCGTCCGGGGACGACCGTCCTCGAACACGGTGGAGGCGAGGTTATGGATCCCGAACTGGAGGAGCGCGGAGAGGATCGGCCAAACCTCGAGACCTCTCGGCGTTAGCTCGTAGTACGGGTGGCGTGCGTTCCCCGAAGGAACCACCTTCCGAAGGAGTCCCTCGGAGGCCAATTCCCGGAGCCGGAACGACAGCGTGCGCTGTCGAAGTCCGGGATTCCCCTTCCGGATCTGGCTGAAGCTGGCCTGAGGATAGAAAGCCACGTCTCGCAGGATCGTCAGAGTCCACTTGCGTCCGAGGACTTGGAGGCTCGTGGCGATGGGGCACTCCTTCCACGGGACGGCCGGCGGCGAGGGATACGGCGGCCCGCTCCAGAGCTCGGCGGTCATGCTCGGCTCGGCGACAGGGACCACTGATATGAGGTCCCGGGGGCGCCTCTCAAGAATGGCGTGGGGGAGGCGGAGGGGGCGTGAACCCTACTTCTTCCCGGCCAAGTGGCGGAGCGCCGCGTTGTCGTCGTTGTACGCTTCCTCGAAGGAGGCGAGTACCATCGCCTCGAGCTGGGCGGGCGGGATCACCGCGGACTGGAAGTCCCCAACGGCGTTCACGCCGGTCTTGTTCCCGTTCGGCTTGTAGTAGAACATGAACCGGGAGCCGGCGAGCGGGCCCTCGAGGGACTGTACCAGCATGGCGATGGGCGGGAACAGCGTCACGCGGTTCTCTACCTTCACCCAACGACCCTGGACGTTCTGCTCCCAGGAGGTTCGCATCGCGTTCTCTCCCGCAGGCTCGCCCCGGACATTCCTCCGATTCGAGTGCGAGCGCCCGTGGTCGTCGGGCGATTGGATGAACTTCCAAACGAGGTCGATCGGCGCGTCGAACTGACTTCCCAGGTCTTCGATGTGGACCATGGCTGGTCCAGAGGTTGCCCGCTATTTCAATCGGGGAGGGTCGAAAAGGATACCTCGGCCGACTGGACGAATGGATGGGTCGCTCGCACGATCAACAGCCGGAGGAGATCGACTCACTCAGTTGGCCAGCCCCTGCTCGCGCTTCCCCCGAACAGATACCCGTGCCTAGAATAACGACCCGTTGAGGACGATGCTTCCCCTCCGGAGGATAGGTTCGGCTAGGACCCCTTGGGCCCAGCCGAGACTGCCTTCGCCCCACTGATCTCGAGTTCCTACGATTGCCTCCCGCGGCTCAGCTTCGTGGCACCGCGGGGAGGTCTGCGCCCCGGTGGCGCCGAGAGGCTCCGGGGCTTGCGGCCAGCCGCGAACCAGCAACGGCTTTCCCACATGGATGCTGGACTGGGCCATGCAGCAGCAGCCGCCGGCTGGAGAGGCATCGACGATCTCGTCACCTCCTCCCTATGCCCTCGGAGGAAGGAGCGGGGTGACCTTGGGGTTGGCAGCCGGTGCGATCATCATCGCGATTCTTGCGCTGGCGGTGAACTTCATCGTGACGGGCCCGGCGGGCGCTCACGGGGCTCCGGGAGCCACCGGGGCCCAGGGCACCACCGGGACCGCTGGGGCCAACGGGCCTCAGGGCCCGAAGGGGGCGAATGGATCGGCCACAGTATGGTGGGCCGTTGTCGATTCGAACGGAACCCTCGCCCGCGGTAGTAACGTTTCGACCGTTTTCGTTCAGGGGGTCGGGCACGTCGCGGTTTTCTTCCGTCAGATGACCAAGCTCGCCTCCAGCTGCAACTTTCAGGCTACAATCGGGACTCCGGATAGCAGCGCTCCCTCTGCCGGGTGGGTTGGCGTTGCAGCGAATTCGACGTACGCCAATGGTGTTGAGGTCTGGACGTACAACACGAGCGGGCTGCTCACGAGCCTGCCCTTCCATCTGGCGATGTTCTGCTAGCGGGATCGAGGTGGGGCGGGTGGCCAATTACCTCAGGAGAGGTGCGGGCGGAGGGACGCGATAGAGGCGTTTGGGGTGGGGGCAAGATTGACTGAGTCTAGCCACCCCTGAGCTCTCGTAGGAGTCCGGAAAAGGGTCCTTTGACTAACCTCCACCGAACAGGTCTTTCAAGTTTGCTTCCGAGCAATCAAGCGTTGATCTACCTCGGACCTGGTGAAGGGATCGCGTCTGGTGCGGCCGTATTTAATAGAGCCCGCCAGGAAGCATCCAACCGCAGCAAGCGCCGAGTACCAACCGTCCGCTGCTCCCCAAGACGTCGGTCCGGTTTGGTTGGTACCTGGGACGGAACCCCAGAAGCTCGATTGACCGGTAGTACCGCCAACGGCCCCCCAGTCCGCTCTCAAAGCCATCGGCTGTCCCACGACAGCCCAGAGTAGGGCAGCGAGAACCATGCAGGCCACGATAAGCCCGAAGAATACTGTAAGCGAGAACTGCCAACGCCCGAAATTCCATCCGAGCGCGCCCAAGAGCCCGAATGTCGACGTGATCAAACCCAGGGCGAATGCGACTCCGACGATCGAAAAGAGATCGCCGTAGAGCGCTCCGATATGACTTGAATACAAGGTCGAATAAGGTTCGAAAGAGGAGTACCGACTCGGGTCCCGCTGGGGGCCCGCCGGGATACGGGTTGCCGTAGCAGGCCCATCCGTCGGAATCCGTACAAGTCCCCGAGTAGCCTTCCAGGAGGTACGACTGGGACCTCGTTACCACGTCCGGACTAGAGGGACCTGAGACGATTGAATGCAACGTCCACCAAGGGGATGCGATCGAGATACCCAATAGCGCGGCCCCGAGGATGAGTAGGACCGAAAAAACGACGCGCGGGGTGTGGTGATACCCTCGCGCCCGCCTGAAACTCTTCCTTTGAGACCAGCCGGGAATCCACTCGGGAGCAGGGCTTGGATCCGAAGAAGGCGACGTTGCAGACCGAATGAGGGGATTGACTAGGACAGAAATCGCCATCCGGGCCCCTCCCCCGGTTCAGCTCGGCGCTTGTTGGTGCCGAAAATACTTCCACCACGGTTGCAATGACTGCCCGGGCGTCTCGACCGATGCTCCCCGCTTTAAGGTTCTGGAACGGTCTCCTTGCGGGAAGTCTGCCCGCACCGGAACCCACCGGACCTTATCCGGACAGGAGGGTTGTCTACCGGCCCCCTCCCGCTGGACCCTTCGGGGCCTTCACCCCTCTGTAGATTCCCTGACGCCCTCCTCTTCCCGAAGGGACTCCACGTAGGCTCGATGCAGCGTCGCGACCTCTCGCTCGGGGAACCGCTGGACGAGCGCCCCGAGCGCCTCCGCCTCCTTCTAGCTCGGGCCGTGAGCGAGATGGGCCGAAGCGCTCACCGAGACCATGGCGCCGTCGCCCCTCAGCGGGCTCACCCCGGCCGAGGTCTCGCTCTTCATCCAGGATTGAACGCGCCAAGGCGATATAGGCCCCGCCAGTAGACCGTTCAAGTCAGCTTGAACAGGCCGGCGGAACGACCAAGGCCAGCTTGCCGGCGCAAGGGGTGTTGTACACCCCGCCAAGGCGGAGCGGCAGGTCGACCGAGTGGACCGAGGAAGGGACACGGTCAACGGAATTTGGACGAAGTGCTACCGAGGCCCTCCGGCACGCCCCCTCTTGGCCGAGAAGCTGAAGTTGTGGTCAAGTCGCCTTGGACCAACCCGGGTGCTTGGTCCGAACAGTCAGACCCGCATCTCTGAGACTTGCGGGAGATCCTTCGTCATAGTAGTTTACTTTGAAACGACCTACCCATGAGTAAGCCTGATAACCGTCGGTCACGTGCGACTGTTAGCCATGGCGAACGAATCCCTGCCAGAACTCCATTGTTACCGCTGCATCTACACGTGGACGCCACGACGCCTTCCGGTCCGGATGTGCCCGAGATGCAAGTCACGCCTATGGCCAACGCCGGATATCCGTCCTCTCTCGATTGGGAAGGGACCCGGTATCCCGGAGGTCATCGGGCGTCGCAGGGATCGAATCTTGGCGATCGCCCGAAAGTACGGGGCGAGAAGGGTCCGAGTGTTCGGGTCAATCCGACGGCGAAATGGGGACGAACGAAGCGACGTGGACCTACTCGTAGATGCCCTTCCTGGGGCTTCGCTTCTTGATCACGCCCGTCTGGAGATCGAGGCTCGAAGAAGTCCTGGGACGCAAGGTCGACGTGGTGGAAGAGGAGACGCTGCCCTGGTCGATGCGCCCCCAGATTCTGGCCGAGGCGGTCCCGCTATGAAGGAGGCGGAGTCCCGGGTCCGGGTTCTCGTCGACCGGATGCTGCGGGAAGCCGCCGCGGCCGAGCGTTACGCCGCCCGGGGTCAGGAGAAATTCTTCGATATCCGCTCCCCGGAGTTACGGGATGCCGTCGAACTGAGGGTCCTCCATTTCACGGAGACGGCGACGAAGCTCGGACGTGCGTTCCGCCGGGCCAATCCCCTAATTCCATGGGAGGCACTCGACCGGCTGCGTAACGACCTTGTCCACGAGTACCCGGAAGTGAAGGCGGAGGCGGTCTGGCGCTTCCTGAACGATGATCTACCGGGAATGGTGGGGAGACTTAGACGGGCAAGATTTCCGGAAGAATTGGACTAGCTGGACCCTCATCCGCATGGCGAGTCTACACGGAGCCGCCCGTTGATCCTCCAGGAAGTGTGGGCGAACCCTGGATACGGGCAGGTCGCCAAGTAAGCCCCACAGGCCTCGGCCTTTCCATCAGGGCTTGGGCCTCCCGGGTGCCCTACCCCATACGCCTAGGACCTCCTCGGGGGCGCTGTCCCATCGATACTGGGCCCGCAGCCGCCGATGCGCACTAGGACTTGGACCCACAGCGTCCGATGCAAAGGAAGGTGGACCCGCAGCGGTCGATGCCACCGATACTGGGGCCCGCGGCAGGGGACGCAATCGATAATTGGACCCAAAGGCTGGCAACAACGGCAGGCATTGCCCGCAGCGGTGGGGGCGAATGTTGGTTGCGCACCCGCCTCCTACCCAGTGAGCATTGCCCGACGGATCCGGGTCGCCCTCCGGTGCGTCGCGCACCATCGGAACACTGCGGTGGGACGGCGTCCGGAACCCAGCCTACGAAGCTCCCGTGCAGAAGCCCGCCACGCACCGCCGGGGGTTGCAACGGACTCAGGAGCGGACCGCAAGAGCGCTTGGGGCTGGCGGGGGAACCCTACGGGTCCCTACGGTCTGTGAAGGCCAAGGATAGTCCGCAGGGCCTCGTCCACCTCGGCCATGATGGGGCACCAGCCGTGGACCTCCACGACCATGTAGCGGCCGACGGTGACCAGGTTGTCCAGCGTGATGAGGGAGTCCTTCCGGATCCCCATCTCGCGACCCTCCGGGCTTCCCGCGGCCACGAAGATCCGTCCCGGGCCCCGACGGTCGACCTTCGTGGTCAGTGGGGCTACGATGAGGTTGGGGAACACGGTGGCGAGATGCGGGTCCTGGACGATCACGGCGGGTCGTCGGCGGATCTCGAGCCCGTCGGTAGTCGGGGCCCCGACGTGGGCGACGTCACCCCGCCTAAGGTTCCGTGTCATAGACGTCCATGTCGGGGTCGTCCCAGTCCTCGGCAACAGAGGCCAGCCGGCGGCGGGCCTCCTCCACCTGGGCTTTCGTCCAACCCAGCTCCTTGACGGGAATCCCGTGGGGGCGGTCTCGGGGCCGGGGGACTTCTCGTGGACGTCGTGCTGGGCTCTCGCGGCCGACATGGGTGTCCAAGTCCTCAAGTCGGCCACCACCCTTAATCCTTGCCGAGGCCGCGTACTCCAGGACGAGGCCTTAGCCGGCCTAACCGGTTGCGCCGGCGGTCTGGTACCGGTCAAAGAGGAACCGGCCAGCCCGCCGCAGGTCGTCCGGATGACGCGGTACGCCACCCGGGACACAACGGCTCAGCGAGCGAGAACATCGCGAAGAGTAGCGGTGAAAGGCGCAGGGGTGGCCGATTGAGACTGGCCCCCGGCGGGGGACGCAATGGGACTAGGGCCTACTGCGCCCGATGCAACGCGTATTCGACACATTACTCGGACGGGGAAGATCGAGCCACGAGGCACCGGACGCCCAAAGCTGCAGGCCTCTGGCAGGCTCCCGGGAGTTCAGGGAGAGGATCGATCGACCGCCTTTGCAAACAGCTTTCGGCTCCCGCCGATCCTGAGGGCGACGAATCGTTGCTCGACGTCGACCTCAGGACCTGAGATGAGGGGGTTGTCCGGGGTGGTCCCGGGAGTGACGGCGAACGGGTCGCCCTTCGTTGAGCGAGACGCGACAATTCGGCGGACGGCTGTCCACCGCGTGGTGTGGAAGTCCTCAGGAGATGAAGACGATGGGAGGGCGCGGGAGTGCCGCGCCGTTCACCCGGAGCAGAACGCCCCGGGGAACCATCCCGTAGCCGGGGGCTCGCATCGCCGAAACTCCAAGGGCCACGACGAGGCTCTGGGTCTCGCCGATCCGAACGGCCGCGGAACGGCTCTTCGGGATCACCAGGCGCACCGGGCCCATCCTCACGGAGGTTTGCCCGAACGCCCGGACGGAGTCGGTCGACGGGGCGCCGTTCAGCTCGACGGCCCGGTCGTGCCGCAGGGCGGCCCGAGGCGGTCGCACGATGCCCAGGGCTGCGGCCCCCGCAAACAGGGCGAGGAAGCTCAACCCGAGGACGAGGTAGAAGAAGTTGGTCGGATCGTAAGAGACGCCGAGGAAGTAGGTCACCGAAAGAGCGGTGGCCGCAAGCCCAGCGAGGAGGCCGATCGCTCGCGTGACCATCGCCCCTGGTGAGCGCACCAAGCGGACGAGCTGGTCCCGCTCTTCCGGTTCTAGGGGTCGGGACGGGAGCTCTCCACTCAAGCCCGGGCCACCGGTGGGTGCGAATCCGGATGGACTGGTCCCGCCGGGCGAAGGCGCGAGCGCCCTTCCGCACGAGGCGCAGAACGCAGACCCGGCGGGAGCCGGTCGGCCGCATCCCGGGCAAGGGGCGACGTCCGGGGGCGGGGGGTTCGCAGGAAGCGGCGCGGCCATCACAAAGCACCGGTCGCACGGCGCGAATGGGCGTCGGCTCGATGGGCCGCCCACGATGGGAGTGAGGGCCCTCGGTGTTCCCACCGCGACTTGGACCCAGTTTCCAGTTTATCGTGCGAAGGCATGGTACCATTTCCCCGTGGTCTGATTGTAGTATTGATTGGGCCCGTCCGGACCAGGGAGCGGGATCGCCCGCTGGCCGGTCTCCGGGTTGATCGGAACGCCGTTGACCGAGGACCAGAAGGTGTAGCCGACGTAGATCTGGGGTGAGGGGGTGAACCCGCCTCCCGTCCCGGCGCCGGCACCGCCGATCGGTTGACCCTCCGGGGCACCCCCGGGGGGCGCCGGAGGCGGCGGATTGCCGACCATCGAGACCGGCGCAGGCCCGGTCTGGGGATTGACGCTCTGGATGGGTCCGTACCCTCCCTCCGGAAGAGGAGCCGGCGAACCCGCCCCGCCCGGCTCCTTCCAGGGACGAGGCGCCGCGCCCCGCACCCCCGGCTCCGCTGCCGGGAAAGCTCGCCGCAGCGAGGCCGAGGCCGATGAGCCCGAAGACGAGTCCCGTCGCAGCGATCGCCGTGGATTGGGAGGCATAATCGAACGACAGGCTCCCGAGACCCCCGGCACCGGCGAGGTCGCCGGTCCCGGTCATGGGCATTTCGATTACGGTGTGGCAGAACGTCGCGCAGCTACCCCCGGACGCGGTGGGCGTGGGCTCGGTGAGCGATAGGGAGAGCGAGCCGCCGTTGAGTGTCCCGGAGATCGTGTCACTGTAGCTGTCGGAGAGGACGAGGTTGCCCCCGGACAAGTACCCCTGGACATGATCCTGCACCGGCCCGGTCGAGAAACTTCCACTGCATCCCGATGAGTAGGACGTGATATCGATGGTGAGCGTTCCGTACAGGCTCGAGGAGGTCCCAGAGAGGGAGAGTTGCGACGTTCCTGTCCCCGTACACCCGCCGTAGGGGGCCGGCGTGGAGGTCAGGGTAGCGGATCCCGATCCGCTCCAGGCTGATTGGGCAAACGCCCCCCCGGCGGCCAAGAGCAACAGGGTCGCCGCACCCCCGAACACGAGCCCTCGTCGAACCGCGAGGCTTCGCATGAGTTCCTTCGTCATGGGGGACCTGCCTCCATTGCGGGCCGGGAAGTGAGAGGCCCTTCCATAGGGTGATCGCTTGAACATTGAGGAACGCTCTACATAGACCTGCTTGACGGGGCGAAGGAACGGGCGTTGGAACTCCTTTGATCGACGCGCGACCTCTCGCTCGAGCAACCCCCGAATGCGTGGGCCGGGCGCCTCGGCATCCTCCGCGCGAATTCGATTAACTATCGGAGGTGAATTCAGGCGTAACAATCCAGAATTAGTCTCCTCTAGGGAGACTATTAGTATCCTCGGGGTCTCTCTGCGGATCGATGACGCTCGAAGTGGCCCCGGGGTTGGTCGCCCTCTTCGGAAGTGCGACCCGGGTCCGCGTCATGGCGCCGCTTGCGAATGCCTCCCGCCCCATGACGGCTTACCGGATCGCCACGCTCTCCGGTGTAGCCCGTACCAAGATCAACGTCGAGATCCGCCGCCTTGAGGAGGCTGGCATTGTTCGGTCGAGGACCATCGAGAAAGGCCGGAGGGGGTGGGAGCTCGTTGATCCGGACCTCCGAAGTCTGCTCCGGAAAAGGATCCGAATCGTTTGGAGCCGCGATCTCGAGAACGAGATCCCCTCGTGGGCCGAGCGGGTTCGGGACAGTCGGTCGCGGCGTGAGCCGATCGATGCGCGCCTCCTCAAGGGGCCGGTCCGGGATCCGAGTGACTTTCTCCGGCCGGTGGAGAAGGATCGGATCCTACGACGGCTCGGATTACCACCCTCCGTCCGCGAGAGACGATGACCACGGCAAAGGAGGTCTCGACTATTCTTTCGGAGGTCGACCGTGGAATTCGAACACTCTACTTCGGGGCCATCCTCGCTCGTGCGGCCGGGATCGAGCGGGGCCGTTTGGTGATCGTCGGTGGGTCGGCCATCGAGATCTACACGCGAGGTGGCTACGTGTCGGGCGATATCGACATCGTCGCGGACCGGGACCGACTCTTGCCGGTCCTGAAGTCATGGGAGTTCCGACACGAGGGACGGATCTGGTTTCAGGAGGAGTGGAGGATCGCCGTGGACCTCGTCCGCGACTTCGATCGATACCATGGTAGCATCGATCGAACGGAGATCGTCGAGACGCCCTACGGATCGGTGAGGGTCGAAGCGGTCGAGGATGCGATGGTCCGTCGCCTCATATCGTCTCGGTACTGGAAGATTCCGAGCGATTTCGATCTGGCCGTCGACGTTGCTGTGACCCGACTCGGGGATATCGACTGGTCGTACGCTGAGACTATCGCGAAGAACGAAGGCGTCTCCGACCTTTTGGCCGAACTACGAAGGCGGGTAGAGGTCTGACCGACCGCTCCGTTGCCCTCAGGTCATTCCGAGTCGGGCGAGCGGGGGCGGAGTTCGGGAGGGATGCCCCGCTAGACCAGGAGAGGTGGACCGGTGGTAGTAAGCGCAATCGAGTATTGGACCCTGGCGGGGGACGCAATGGAACTTGGACGCACTGCAGTCGATGCAACCCGCATTGAACCTGCAATCGCCAAGGCGGTGGAATCGGTCCTTGGTCGGAACTAGCTCACCGACTCGAGGCATGTCTTTGCCCTTTCAATAAGCTGGTCCGCAGGGGGCCATGGATGGTCCCTGGGTCCCATGTCGTAGTTTGCCGTCGAACCCGTCTTCCCCCTTAAGACTCGTGCTCTCGCGAGTCATTGAATTACGGATGCTAGTTGCTCTACGGGGGGATTCTGGGATGAGTCACTAGGCTCGTATCATCAGCCTGGTGCGCTCGGCCCGGCGGCATGTTTATCCCTCTACCTGTTATCCGACCAACGGTCCATGGCACGGCAGCATCGACGAGGCACGCCCTTTCATCGGCCATCCCGGACGGGTCTCGTCCTGGTCGTGGCGGTGGCCGCGCTCATGGTGCTCTTCGTCCCTCTACCGACTTCGCGAGACTCAGTCGGGTCGATTGGGTCGAATCCGACACCCCCGATTCCCCCGACCCATCTGCCAATTCGTCCGGTTTCGGTGGACCCCCAATTCGCTCCGGCGATTTTGAAGAGTCCCCACCCAGTAGCCTATGGCAAGTTTGGTCACTCGGTCGCGGTGACCTCGTCCGAAGTTGTGGTAGGTGCTCCGGAGGAGACGGTAGGGAATGGGTATTACGGGATTGGGATGTTTGCGGGTGCGGCATACATCGAGAACCTTACCACCGGTGTGACGATTGATCTCGCGAGTCCCACTCCAGTGGCCTATGCCGCATTCGGGAATTCGGTCGCAGCGGCCGGAAACCTGGTCGTGGTCGGGGACGCTAACGCTTCTCCCTATGGCGTTTCATATTCCGGGGAAGTGTTCCTTTACAATAACCTCGGCCAGTACCTGACCAATTACACCAGCCCGAATTCGCAGGCGGACGGCGCTTTTGGATATTCGGTAGCAATCAGCGGGGACTACATTATCGTGGGAGCCCCAAGCGAGTCCCAGTCCAATTCCCTCCAATATTGTGGGAACGCCTACCTCATCAACGTTCAAACCGGCGCGACCCGTATGATTTTCAGCCCAGTGCCCCAGTCGGATGGCCTTTTCGGGGATTCCGTTTCAATCAGTGGAAATCTTGCCGCTGTGGGCGCTCCCGGGGAATTGGGCGGAGTTTACCCTTACTCTGGAGATGCATATCTGTTCTCGGTCTCGACCGGCAATATGATCGAGTCCGTCGCCAACCCAAACCCTTCCACCAGTGCACTCTTCGGGCATTCGGTAGCGGTCGATGGCACATCGATGCTTGTTGGGGCACCTCAAGCCGAGTATCCTTCTCCTTTGGTTGTGGAAGGTACGGCCTACGAGATCAACTTGAGCACCCAGATTGTGACTCAGCTGTCGTCCCCGGCTCCCATCAACAAAGGCTACTTCGGAGGGAGTGTCGCCCTTGACGGCGTCACGGCCCTCGTCGGCGCTGGCAACGAGACCTCCGGAGGAATCTTGGGGTCCGGAGACGCATATCTCTTCAGCGAAGCGAATGGAGCCTTGATCAGCTCGAATTTCAACGCCCCCGCGTGGCCGCACTATGCCCAATTCGGCTCGGCGGTCGCCGAGACGGGGAGCACGGTGGTGGTGGGTGCTCCGTACAACAACGCCTCGGGTCTCCTCAACGCGGGCCTTGTCTACGTTTTCGATCAGATCCCGTTGACCTTGACCAGCCCCAACGCCGCTTATGACGGGCACTTCGGGTCTTCCGTCGCGATGAGTGGGCCCCTGATGGTGGTAGGCGCTCCGGATGAGTTCTCGGACCACGGGCGTGTCTACCTCATCCCGATCAGCCCCGATGTTCCTAGCCTCCCGGAAACGGTGCTGTCGAGCCCGTACCTGTCAGCTTCCGGATTGTTCGGGTGGTCTGTGGCGATATCGGATGGGATCGTAGCGGTGGGTGCGCCTGGAGACACCTTGGGGTTCGGGGTCGACAGCAGTGCGGGGAACGTTTACCTGTTCAGCACCAACGGCACGTTGCTCCATAATCTCTCGGCGCCCTCTCCAACATACTCCGCGGCGTTCGGCTACTCGGTCAGCATGAGCGGGAGCTTGGTGGTGGTAGGGGCCCCGGTCCGGGAACGACGACTACGGGCACTGCCTACGTCTACAGCGCCACGACAGGAGCCTTGGTTCAGACGCTTACCAGCGGCAACCCAAAGGTCGGCGGAGAGTTCGGGTGGTCGGTCGCCCTGGACGGAGGGACGGCCCTGGTTGGGGCACCCGGTGAACTCGTTTCAGGCAACCTCGGAGACGCTTACCTCCTTGGTGCGAACACGGGCTCCGTCCTCACCACGTTGACGAATCCCAACCCCCAAACCGTGGCACAATTCGGTGATGCGGTAAGTGTCGCCGGCGGAGTGGCTGTGGTCGGCGCCGCCGCCGAGAATGTCGGTTCGGTCAATGAGGCCGGCCGCGCCTACACCTTTTCTGAGACCTCCGGCGCGTTGATCTCTACCCTCCAAAGTCCGAACGCCACGTCCACTGGTATTTTTGGTGAGGCCGTGTCGACGAACGGAGGCACCGTCGTCGTGGGAGCGAGCCAGGAGATCGCGGTCGGAGTCGCGAATGCCGGAAACGTGTACGTGTTCAACGCGAGCGACGGGGGGGTCATGGACCGGTTCTACAGCCCGAACGCGCAGCTAGGAGGCTATTTCGGTGCCTCAGTGTTCGATGGACCCACCCGCATCCTCGTCGGGGCGAACGGGGAGACGCCCCCGGGATTCTCATATGCGGGGAATGCCTACGTGTTGGGCTTTGAGGACGCGCCGCTAGATCCCGTCAATCAACCTTCGGGCGCACCGATCGGGCTTTACGTAGTGGGGGTCACCTCTTCATCCGTCGACCTCGGCTGGATTAACCCACCGGGACCTTTGACGGACAACCACGTCTACGCGTTCCCCGGGGCATCGTGCAGCGGCCCGTCCTGGGTCTGGGACCTAGGGTCGGCGAAGTCGACCGCTCTTTGGCAGTCTCTGGGGCCGTCAACGACCTATAGCTGGGACGTGACGGCGAGTTCGGCCAAGGGTGAGGGGCCCCTGAGCAATTGCGTGACAGCCACCACCACTACCTAGGACCACTGTCGGTACGTCGCCACCGGGCTCTCGCTGAAGCCCAGTGAGTTCATTCGCCTTCTAGTGTGCCGTATGGAGTCGGGTACTCCCCTGAGCCGGCCTCGAGCACCGGCGCTTCGCCGACTTCTTCGAACCTCGGTCCCGAATACGGAAGTCGCAGCGCGGGGTTTTTAAACCCGTTCCAAACTCATCCGTAAAGCCCTACATCCCGGAGGCACGGGACAAGAGCTAAAGAAAGGGGTGAACGTGAAGGGACCGAATGGGTGGCGGACCGTAGGGCTCGTCGTGATCACCGCGCTGGCGATGGTGCTCGGCTCGAGCCCGATCCGCACGGATTCGACTGGGGCCCTTCCCTCCCCCCCTCGGTCGAGCCAACGGCCTATAGCCCCACTGACACAACCTGGAAGGCCGGGGAAGTCGAATCCCGGCCGCTCACCGGGGCACCGGATCAAGAGCCCGGCCTCGACGTTGCCGGGTCGACTTATCTCGGCCCCGCGAATCTTGCCAGCGCCGCGGATCCCAACGGCACTGTCCCCCTGCTGGTTTCGCTCCACTTCAGCAACGCGGACCAGCTCTATCAGCTCCTCTCAGGGCTCTCCGACCCTGGGTCCCCGGAGTACCACCACTACCTCAGCCACGCTGAGTTCGATTCCGAATTCGGCGGCGACCAGGGGGTCTACAGTTCCCTCGTAGCCTACTTTCAGTCGTTCGGTGTCACGCACCTCACCACGCACCCCGAACGGATTTCCCTCACCTTCCAAGCCACCATCCCTCAGGTCGAATCGGCGTTCCACACCGGACTCGGCGACTTCCGCTCCGCAACCGGGCAGCCGTACTTCGCTCCGCTCTCAACGCCCGAGCTCCCGTCAGTCTTCGCCCCCTACCTTGCCGAAGTGCAGGGATTCAGCAACTACTCGGAGTACCTGACTCACGCCGAATCTACGCTGGTGACCCAGCCCGCGTTCCCATCGGTCGCGCCGACTCAACCCCGAACCTCCCTCTCCCCCGCATCGAGCGGGCTGACCGTCTCCCCCGGGGGGTCGTTGAATCCGTTCACGCCCACCACAGTAAGCGGACGCACCTTCGACAAGCCGGTGACCTTGTCGAACAGCACGAGTTGCTCTGCGCATTACTGCGGGCAGATGATGGAGGGGCCGGACCTTCAGGTCGCCTACAACGAGACGGGCCTGTTCTCGACGTTCGGCTACCCGGTCAATGCGACGGTCGTCGCGATGCTCTGGTCGGACACGATCTGCACCCGGAACACCTCGACGTGCAACACCGGCGGTTACTACAACGGCTACTGCTCCAGCCTCACCACCGGAAGCTACGCCTGGGATTTCTTCATGCCCGATGTCACAGCCTACTGGAACTACACGCTTCCGTCCGGGGAGCCGATGCCTCATGCGGTCTCCATGCCGGTCAGCGGCAGCGGCTCGTACGCCTACCCAAGCGGCTCCCAGGGGTACACCTCGGCGTGCGATTCCGGTGGGGCTGAGGGCGAGAACACGCTCGACGTTGCGATGGAGGGCTCCCTCGCCCCCGGGGCGAACGTCCTCCAGGTCTTCAGCCAAGGAAGCACGACCGCGGCGCTCACGACCGAGTTCTCCGACATCCTGGGCCCGACCAGTTCGGAGTTCAGCACCACGGGTGGCTTCGATACGCCCGCAGACCGGGGCGACCTTAACAACACTTCGGTGATTGCGAACTCTTGGGGGTCGAGTTCGAGCCTCGGCACCTCGACGGCCTGGGTCGACGACCTGAAGGAAGCCCAGACCCTTGGCATCACGATTCTCGCCTCCTCGGGGGACGGCGGCACGAACGCTCTCGAGGCGCCTGCCGAGAACTCCTACAATACCTACGGGGCGGTCGCCGTTGGGGGGACGACGCTCGTCCTGAACACCACCACGCTCCATCGGACCCCAGCCCACGTCGCCTCGATGGCTTCCCCGTACGACGGAGTGGGGGGTGGGGAGATTGTCTGGTACGAGCCGAGCGGGTCAGCCCACGGCTTTAGCAGCGCCCTCGGGTCGATCGGGGGCGTGACGAGCTCATCGACGAACTACGCCCCGACCTGGCAGAATGGCTCCGCCGACGCCTACCACGTGATCACCGGCATCCGGTCCTCCGGATACGGCCGAGGCGAGCCGGACCTCTCGGCCATCGCGAACGACACCCCCATCGACATCGACATGGGGTGGTTCTCGTTCAACGTCACCTGCCTCGTTTCGACGAGCTGCACCCAGATCTCTCACGTCAGCTCCTCCTCTGTCGAGCACAATTGGACCTACTTTGTCGGCACGAGCATTTCCGACCAGGTGGCGGGGGGTGAGATCGCCGTCATCGATCACGTCCTCCGGCGGTCTGGCCAGCCGCCGCTCGGCTTCCTGAACCCCCTGGCGTACTCGGAGGGCCAGCTTCAGGACTCGTCGGACCTCTCCCTCGACTCGTTCTACGATGTGACCGTCTACCACAACGCCGAGTCTTCGTCGACGTACGGCGCCTTCACGGGATGGGACGCCGACACGGGCTGGGGAACGATCGACGCGGGGAACATCACCCAGAACGTGCTCCACTATGCGATCCAGATCAGCGAGACGGGCCTATCGAGCGGTTCGATGTGGTCGGTGACCGTGACGCCCGAGGTGGGGGACGCGAACTGCACCGTGAGCGGGTCGGCCTGCACGAACAGCCTGACGCGCTCGTCCTCTGCCGGCACTCTCCTGTTCAATGGGACGTACGGGCGCTACACCTACTCGGTGAACGGACCTTCGAGCTTGGTAGCGGACCCATCGTCCGGCACGGTTTCGCTGAGGGGAGAGAACGTGACCATCGCGATCACGTTCGTCCCGGCTCCACCCACCGGCCTGACAGCGACAGCGGTCTCCGCCACCGTGGCCAACCTAACTTGGTCGAACCCCTCCACCTCGTTGACGAACACCTACCTGTACGGCTATGATGGGGAATCCTGCTCGGGCTCACCCTTCTACGACTTCCACGACAGCTCTGCCGTCACGAGCTTCCAGTGGACCGCCCTCTTCCCATCCACCACCTACAGCTGGGAGGTGACCGCGGTCTCGGCCTTCGGGGAGAGTGCGAGGAGCAGCTGCGCCAACGCCACGACGTACAGCGTTCCCAGCGCCCCCACGGGACTCACCGCCACGGCCGCCTCCGCCAAATCGGTCAACCTCGCCTGGTCGAACCCCTCCGGCTCCTTGACCAACACCTACCTCTACGGATACAATGGGGCTTCTTGCTCGGGCTCTCCCTTCTATGACTTCCACGATAGCTCTGCCGTCACTAGCTTTCAGTGGACCTCGCTCTCGCCATCCACCACGTACAGCTGGGAGGTCACCGCGGTTTCGATCTACGGGGAGAGCCCCAAGAGCCATTGCGCGAACGCCACGACCGACGGGGTAACAAGCGCCCCAACGGGACTATCGGCCTCGGCGGGTTCCGCGACGGCGGTCAATCTGACCTGGTCGAACCCCTCCGGGTACTCTGACAAACACTTTCCTTTACGGTTACGATGGGGGAACGTGCTCAGGCTCTCCCTTCTATGGCTTCCATGCCGGCTCTGCCGTCACGAGCTTCCAGTGGACCTCGCTCTCGCCATCCACGACGTACAGCTGGGAAGTCACCGCGGTCTCGAGCTACGGAGAGAGCGCTAGGAGCAACTGCGCCAACTCCACGACCTACGGCGTTCCCAGCGCCCCGACCGGACTGAGCGCCACGGCGGTCTCCGCCACCGCGGTCAATCTGACCTGGTCGAATCCCCCGGGATCTCTCACCTATTCCTACGTGTACGGATACGATGGGGGAACATGCTCGGGCACCCCCTTTTACGAGTTCCACGACAGTTCCGCGGTCACCAGCTTCCCCTGGACCTCCCTCTCCTCCTCCACCACCTATAGCTGGGAAGTGACGGCGGTCTCGACGTACGGGGAGAGTCCGAAGAGCAACTGCGCCAACGCTACGAGCCTCGGGGTCCCCAGCGCCCCGACCGGACTGAGCGCCACGGCAGTCTCCGCCACCGCGGTCAACCTGACTTGGTCGAACCCCTCGGGTTCTCTGACGAACACCTATCTTTACGGGTACGACGGGGCATCTTGCACGGGTTCTCCCTTCTACGACTTCCACGATGGCTCGGCCGTCACGAGCTTTCTATGGACCGCCCTCTCCCCCTCCACCACGTACAGCTGGGAGGTGACCGCCGTTTCGACCTACGGAGAGAGCGCCAAGAGCAACTGTGCCAATGCCACGACCTACGCCGTTCCGAGCGCTCCGACCGGGCTGCGCGCCACAGCCGTCTCCACGACCGCGGTGAACCTGACATGGATCAACCCCTCCGGCAACCTCACGGACATTCACCTCTACGGGTTCAACGGAGGCTCCTGCACGGGAACGCCGTTCTACGTCTTCGATGTCGGCTCCGTGGTCTCGGCGTTCCACTGGACCTCGCTTTCGCCCGCCACCACGTACAGCTGGGAAGTGACGGCGAGCTCGGCCTACGGCGAGAGCGCTCGGAGCGCCTGCGCGTCGGCCACGACCCCCTGAACCCGGTTCGAGGGGACTGTGCTCGACCGTTCCCTTCGGGTTGTTCTCGCCTCGACGGGCATGGTCAAGCTACCCCCGAACCGAGGGGGCGGGGTGGAACGGTACGTCTGCGACCTCGCCGAAATGTTGCACCAATCGGGGATCCCCACCTCGCTCGTCTCGGACTTTCGAGCCGGCGCAGACTTTCCGGGGGTCGACCCGGTCTCGGTGGCCTCCCCGTTTGATTCCTTCCCGCTTCCCGGACCGCTGAGCACGCTCTCGCACATCGTCTCCGGGATCCAGGTGGCGCGGTCGATCCGACACCTCTGTGCGAACGGGGGCTCGAAACAGAACGTGGTGATCCACCTCAACGAGGAGATCTCCGCCGCGATCACCTGTCGACTCCTTCGCGACATCCCGAAGATCTACACCCTCCACAACCCCCCGGTCGGCCTCTCGGACCGCCGAACTCCCATGGTCGAGGCGTCGTTTCGCGCGGGTGGCTCCTGGCTCAACCGGAGATTCATTCTCGACGACGTAGATCGGATCATCGCCCTCAACCCGGCCCTCACGAAGTACCTGGTGACCGACTGGGGGATTGCCCCCGCCCGCGTCTCCTCCATCCCAGTGCCCGTTGACACGCGCGTCTACGCTCCCTCCGGCGCCGGAGGCGAAGCCCCGCGTCATCTACGTGGGCCGCTTGGATGAGCGGAAGGGGGTCTGGTCTCTGGTGGAGGCCTCCGCCGCGGTGCGGGAGCCCGTTACCTTCGTTATCATCGGAAAGGGGCCGCTGTACGGCCCCATCCGGCGGTACGTCGCGGCGCACGGCCTCTCCGACCGCGTGGAGCTCCACGCGGCGCTCTCGACACCGGAGGTCATCCGCCAACTCCAGCGCGCGACCTTGTTCGTCCTGCCCTCCCGACTCGAGTCCTACCCCCGCGTGGTGGTCGAGGCGGCCGCCTGCGGGGTCCCCACCGCGCTTCCGGACATCCCCCTCTACGACCTCTTCAAGGACGGGGGATTCACCCTCCCCTACCGTGACCCAGCCGAACTGCCCGGAGTGATAGCGGATTACGTGGTGGATCGGCCGAGGCAGACCACCCTGTCGAGGCGCGCCCGCGAGTACGCCCTAGCTCACAACAGCTACGAGGCGGTGACCTCACAGATCGTGCGCCTGTACGAGCAACTGGGAGCATGAGGATTCTCATCTTTGCGCCCAACGCCGGGGCGAGTCTCGGCACCGGAGGCGGAGTGGGCTCGACCCTCCGGCAGGCGACGATGCTCTCGGAGCTGGGCCACGACGTGACGGTCGCGGGGTATCACGCGTATGATCGCGCCACGCTCGAGCGCATCCACGGCCTGAGGATCCCCGAGGAGATCGCGCTGCGCCGCGGCACCGGGATGAACCTTCCGAGGATGGCCGGCGGGCTGGGCGTCAAGCTCTCCGCGTACAACCTCCTGCTCGTCCCCGGGTTTCGAGAGTGGGCCGTCTCGACCCTGAAGGCGAGCGCACCGGAGCTCGTCTGGTTCCACGATGACATTCCGGCCTGCCTCGAGGACCACCTCGGGGGCCTCCGCGTCTTCACGTACGTTCACTACCCGTTCGAGGCCCGGACCTCCGCCTTTCTCCCCCCCGTGAACGACGCCCGGTCGCTCACGGAGCGCGTCAACGAAACCCTGTTGCAGCAGACCCGGATCGTCTCGCGCCGAACGGGTCGAATCTCCGAGATGACCTGGACGAACTCCTCCTTCACTCGGTCGGTGGTGGAGCGGCTCTGGGCCGGCGCCCACGCGACCATCCTCCCGCTCACCTACGTCGATCCTCCGCGACCGGTCTCCCGATACGGGCAGTCCGTCGTCGCGATCGGATCGTTCTCTCGCAACAAGAGCTACGAAACCCTGATCGACGGCTTCCTCGGGTCCGAGCTCGATTCATGGGACCTCGTCCTCATCGGCCATGCTAGGGATCCCCGCTACCTCAGCCGCCTGCGGAAGAGGAGCGAGCGCGCTGCCTCGGAGTCCAAGCGCGTACTGTTCCTGCCGGACGCGACGAGAGACGTCGTGGATCAGTGGATCGGCAGCTCGAGCATCCAGGTCCACCCGGCGATCGTAGAGCCGTTCGGATTCTCGTTGCTAGAGGGCATGAGCTCGGGACTCGCCGCCATCACCCGACGCAGCGAGTGGTCCGGCGCCTGGACGGACATCCTGGAACGTGGAACGTGGGGTCTGGGGTTTGACACCTCGGAAGAGCTCTCCGAGCGTCTGACCGAGGCGGCACGTTCTTCGAGCCTGCGCTCCAAGTCCTTGGAGCGAGCCGGCCAATTCACACGGTCGTCCGTTCGTTCGGCCGTCCAAGGGGCGTGCGCGGCGTGATCGGGCGACTTCAGCAGACCGCGGGGCGAGCGACGCGGGCGACGAAACGGATCGTCGCTCCGGGTAGCCTCGATGCGCTGGCCCGGGCACGAGCTGGGCGCCGAGATTCCTCCGCCGAGTTCGTCCGCACCCAGCTTGCCGGCATCCCGACGTTCTCGGGGGCCGACGCGCTCTTGGCCCACTGTCTGAACATCCGGCCCCCGTCGGGGTCGATCCTCGAGTTCGGGGTCTACAAGGGCCGATCGTTGAACCGGATGGCGAGATCCGTCGGGCCGGGCGAGCTGGTCACGGGATTCGATTCCTTTGCCGGATTGCCGGAGGATTGGGGATCGAGGCTACCCAAAGGAAAGTACCGATTGTCGCGCGCGCCCCGGGTCGAGGCCAGCGTCCGTCTTGTCGTCGGGGCGTTCGAGGAGACCGTTCCCAAGTACGTAGAGTCCCACCCCGAACCGGCCGCGCTGGTACACATCGATTCCGACCTCTATTCCTCGGCGAAGGCGGTTCTCGATCGCATCCCGATGCAGCGCGGGACCCTGATCGTCTTCGATGAGTTCTACAACTACCCCGGGTGGGAGGATGGCGAGGCCAAGGCCTGGCGAGAATGCGCTGCGGCGCGACACCTCGACCACGGGTTCATCGGGTACTGCCCCCGATCCGAACAGGTCGCGGTCCGGATCTGTGGACCATGAACATCGCTCCAGCCATCCGGGCTCGGGTCGCGGCGCTGTTCGGTCGCTACGTTCGTCGCCCCTGGTCAATCTGGGCGCTGGTCGGCGTGTTCGCAGCGTGCGTCGTGTTCCGGGCCGCAGTGCTCTTCCAGCACCCGTACCCTCCGAGCGGCGATGCGGCCGGGGATCTGTATTCTGCGCAGGTCTGGCTCGGCCACCCGCTCGCTGGGCTCGCGGGGTACTCGCCCGAGCCTCCGCTGTACTTCTTCGCGATCGTGATCCCGTTCACCGCCGCATTTCCCGTGTTCACGGGGATTAAGCTGCTGATGGCGGTGGTCCCGGCCCTCCTCGTCTTCCCTTCGTATCTCCTCGAGCGGAAGCTTGGGGTCGGGAAGGGATTCTCACTGCTGGGGGCCGCGCTCGTGGGCTCGGCGGCTTCCTTCAGCCTGATGGTATCCTGGAACTCTGGGTTCAATCTCTTCGGCATCTTCTTCCTCCTCTTCCTGCTGGCCGCTCTGGTCGAGTACCTGCGCTCGCCCACGTCCCGCGGGGCAATCTGGGTGGCCCTCGCGTTTGCGGCCGTCGTGGCGACCCACCCCTTGACGAGTCTGATCGCCGGGGGGACGCTCGTCGTCAGCCTCGGGGTGAGCCTGGCGCCCTCGACCGTGCCCTTCCGGACGAGGCTGGGACGGGCGGTCAAGCTCGTGGGGGCGTGCGTCCTCTTCGCCCTGCCCTTTGCGCCGCTCTACCTCCCGATCTTCACAAGCTCAGCGAATGCGGGGGTCGCCTCGTACGGGTACACCGTCGCCTCGCTGTACGCGAGCGCCCTCCCCCTCCCATGGGGGTTCGATGCGTTCACCCTGAATCCGATCCTTCTCGTGGACCTCGCTCTGACCGTTCTCTCACTGGCCGCCCTTGCGAGGGGAAGCAGGGGTCCCGGCTTCACGGTCCTCGGCTCGCTCCTCCTCGTGAGCGCCCTGCTCCTCGTGCTCGACCTGGCGAATGGCGTGCGCTTCCTCTACTTCCTGACCATCCCCTACCTCGTCGGCATTCCATTCCTTCTGGAGGACCCGGGACGGCTCTTCGCGAGGTGGCCCCGCGCGGAACCCGCCGCTCCGGACCGGGGGGGGTCCGTTCGCCGGGCCCGCCGGGCTCGCCTTGCCCAGGCAGCATACGTGACGATCGGGGTCGCCTTCCTCTTGGCGAACGTTGCGGTCTCCGAGGACCAGTTCTCGGTCTCCGTCGTCTACTATGGAAGCTCGCTGAACGCCCAGGCCGTGAGCGTCATGGACTGGGCGAGGAACTCGACCCCCACCGATTCGACGTTCTACGATACCGTCGGCCTCCAGACCTGGATGTGGGCCTACGGCCATCGGATGGACTACGAGCCCCAGAACCTTGCCGGTCTCGTCAATACCCAGTCCTATCAGAGCGGACTCACCGCGGACTACATCGACCTTGGGACCCATTCCCTGGCGAACGGGTATTTCGCGGTAGGCCAGAGCTACCCGAGCCCGATCAACGCCCCGACTATCTACCTCACCTCCCCGAACGGATGGGAGCTCTTTCTGGGTTCCCAGAGTCCGCAGGACTTCTTCTCCATCGATGAGGGCCATGGCGTCGAGCGGCTGGGGTTCGCCTACACCGACGTCGTTTCCTACACCTCGAACGTCACGGCCGGGGTCGCTTCGTCAACCTTCGAGCTCGCGTGGGAGTCGAACGGAGAGAACCTCACCTTCCAGACCGCGCTCGATGGCCCCTCGCTCTCCTTCCACT
Source organism: uncultured Thermoplasmata archaeon (assembly GCA_963696985.1). GTDB lineage: Archaea > Thermoplasmatota > Thermoplasmata > Lutacidiplasmatales > UBA184 > Lutacidiplasma. Next base: position 169,229 of record CAVOMG010000002.1, read on the forward strand.
GGACCGGGGCCCCGTGGCCGATCCTCTCGGCGAGCTTCCAGTTCGGCATCCCGCCCTCGGGCGCGTTCTTCGGCTACAACGCCGTCCCGGCGGCCTCGAACGCCTCCTCGCTTGAGGACTCGTTTGCCTTCCTCGGACAGACGCTCCTCCTCTCCTTCGGGGGTGGCCCGACGACCCAGCTTGGCGCCCCCGGGGGCTGGACGACGCTCTTCTTGAATTCGACGAGCGGCGGGATTGCGCTGCACGCCGCCGGACTCTCGGCCCAGTCCCCCTCGAACGTGGTGGCTACCAACTCGGCTCAACTGCTCCAGTCCCTGGGCGTCACCTACGTGGTCGTGAACTCGAACGACGACTACGGCATGTTCTACCGGATGGCGATCCACCACATGGTCCCCGGGTTCAACAGCACCGTGGCCTTCCAGGCGGGTCCATACAAGGTGTACGAGCTATGCTACGCCTGCTGACCGACCTCGCCAGGGATTCTCCGGTCGGGGCGTACGTGAGCGCCCTCGCCCGGGCGGTCCCCGAGTGCGAGGTCTACTACCGTCGGAGTCTGAGTCCCGACGAGTACGAGCGCACCCGCCGGGATCGCTCGACGTTGGGGTCGCTCTGGACGCTCGGGGCGGCGCGGACCTTCCTCAAGCTCGGGACCGACCGGACCCATGTGACGTGGGAGGGATTCGGGCCGGCCCTCGGCAAGCGAACTCGGCTCCTCACGGTCCATCACGTTTCCGACGCGTCGGTGTTGGACGGCACCGTTTCCCGGAGCGCCCTCTACCGGCTGACCGTACGAGGTTACTGGGATGCCGCCCGCTGGGGCACCACGATTGTGGTCCCCAGCCAGAGCGTGGCGGATGACCTCGTGAAAGGGTACGAGGCCGACCCCTCCCGGATCCACGTCATCCCTCAAGAGATCGACACGGACCTTTACGCACCCATGGATCGCGACCGGGCAAGGGCTTCCCTTGGGCTTCCGAAGGCCGACCGGCTCATCCTTCACGTCGGCTCAGACGACGCCCGGAAGGACGCCCCCACGATCCTCCGGACCTTCCGGATACTGCGCCAGAGGATCCCAGGGGCTCGGCTCGTCCAGGTCGGTCGATCCCATCTCCTCGAGCGCGCTCGAGACGAAGGCGTCACCGTCCTCTCGGACCTACCCCAGGAGCGGCTCTGTGCACTCTACTCGGCGGCCAATGTCCTCTTCCACCCGAGCCGGCTCGAGGGGTTCTCGAGGGTCGTGCTCGAGGCGATGGCCTGCGGGACGACGCCGGTGGTGAGCGATCTCCCGGTCTTCCGGGAAGAGCTCTCTCCCTACCTGCTTGCCCGCCCGGTGGGGGACTCGGAAGGGTTCGCTCGTGTGCTCGGAGAGGTGCTCATGGAAGGGGGTCCGTGGCCCGCGTCCGAGCTACGCCGTTGGGTGGGCGAGCGATTCTCGGGATCGTCGTTTCGTTCGGCGTACGTCGGCCTGTACCGGGAGATGGCCCTCTTGTGACCGAACCACGACCGGCGTACGGGGTTGCGGCGAGCCCAATCACGGCCTGGGCCACCTCGCTTCGCGTTGGGGGCTGGAGGTACGGCCTAACCCGCCTCCTGACCTACCCAAAGCTCCCCTGGATCCCTCTCGTGGTGCTGCCGGTCACCCACCGTCTGCGGGCGTCGCGGGGACTTGGCATGCTCTCGATCCACAGCGTTCCCATAGAGTGCGAGTGCCGGTGGGGTGAGCGCGCGATCGAGGTCCCGTTCGCGACGCGCCTTCTCGAAGAGGCGAACCGGCGCGGACTGCGCGTCCTAGAGGTGGGAAATGTCCTCGGCCCGCCCAGGGATCGCCGCACCGTCGTGGACAAGTATGAGCACGGGGCCGGCATCGTCTCCGAGGACATCCTCTCGTTTCGCGCTGAGAAGAAATTCGACTTCATCGTCTCTGTTTCGACCTTAGAGCACGTGGGATTCGACGAGGCCCTCGAGCGACCCGGCTCCTTCCGGGCCGCCGTGAAGCACCTCTACGATGACCTTCTCGTCCCGGGGGGAAGGCTCGTCTTCACTGTGCCCTTGGGTTATCGCGATGAGGTCGATCGATACCTCACTTGCCCGGACATTGCGAACCTGTCGGTGGTAAGGCTGGACCGCAAGAGTTGGTTGAACGACTGGACCGTGGGCTCGGTCGACTCGCCCGTTCGTCCCTACGCGTTCGAGGAACACACCGCCCGCAGCGTGGCGTTCTGTACCGCCGAGAAGCCTGCGATGCAAGGTTAGGCCCGATTCCCTGTCGATTTTCGGGGTCCACGACGGGGATTCCGAGGCCTTGGGCAAGCCGTGCGCGGGGGGCAACAGGAGTTGGACCTACCGACATGGGGGCCCCTCGATTGGGCCGAACACTTGGGCCGGCGGCAGGGGGGCTCAAGGGGACATGGTTACGCAACTGACGCGCAGGGCCCTCCGGCTGAGTGCATGGGCCCCGTGCGTCGGGCCCTACACTCACATCCTGGATCCCGACCCCCCATGGCATTCTTCGGCCTACATCGTAGTGGACAGGTCAGCTCAACTCACGCCGTCTGGACAGGAACATCCGAACAGGCCGGCGGACTTACCGAGGCAGGTTTGGGGGCACAAGGGCAATAGAAACTGCCTTGACCGACACTCCATTTGTGCTTCGACATCATTTCTTGGACACCGAAGATGGCTGCGGCACCCGCAGTAGTGTCAAGAGCGGTTCGGAAGCCGTCCTCAGTGAATCAATCGCGTTTGGCAAGCGATAACGAAGTCTAGAAACTCGAAACTGCTCGATCTCGTTGCAGAAATCCATCACGGCCTTCGCCACCGAATTAAGATCTCTTCCCCTCACGAAAATGGGCCGTGCCCCTACCAACGCAGCCGTTTCCCTCAGCTGGGGAAGGTCGTAGGCAATTATTGCGGTGTGACAGAACGCTGCGAGTGATAAGGCGCCCGAGAAACCTCCAGTCGCGTTGTAGGGCAGGAGGACAAGGTCGTGATCAGCGATCACTTGCAGAACCTCCGAATCCGGCACGAATCCAAGAAGAGAAATCCATTCAGATTTTCCGGACGCCGCTAGCTCGTCCAGTTCACGGAGATACTCAGGAAAGTGCATGTTGACTGCCCCCGAAACACTCACTTTGAATGAACTTCCTTGGCTCCTTGCTGCCTGTAAAGCCTCCAAGGCGCCCTTGAGGTCCTTTTGCGGGCCCCACGTCCCAAGGAGTAGGATTCGTACGGGTCCGGGCGACCCAACTCTCGAGAAGTCCAGGGGCTCCTTCATGCTCAGCATCAAACCGTAGGGCTCAATTGGGAGGGGGACAGCTTGGGGAGAAAGTCCAAACTCGCGAGTGAGTTCCTCTCTTTGGCTGGGTAATGGGACGACAACGGTAGTACTCTTGAGTAAGACGTACTCGAGAGAGCGCGTCCCGACCCTGGTAATCGAAGATGGTGCGTATCCTAGCTGGGATATGTCTTGAGTCTCGAGGAAATTGTGCATATAGACCACGATTGGTTTTCGGGTAAAGAGGACCAGCAGAGAGGGAATCACCAATCCAAGCGCGTTTGCAATCCGGGATCTGCCGTACATTGTGAGATATGTGTTGAAGAGGTACGAATCTATCTCGTGTGCCCGATTGAGCATCCGCAAAAGGGACCGCACCAAAGTTATGGGGTCGTCGACATTCCATGAACGAACGATCTCAAGCTTTGATTGGTCTAAGCTAGAGGGAATCTTCGAATCCATCGTAGCGAAGACAATGACCTTGTCTACCCAGTCCCTTTCTAGTAAGGAGGAAATCAGCCCCAGTGAGGTTGGTCCCGATCCTTGGGGCAGTAGTGGCCCCATGAAACCTATTCGAGACTTCTGATCACTATTTGCCAAGACTTTCCTCCCCTTGACCGGACACGGGCAGCCAAGACCTGATTTCAAGCAAACAGGTAAGGCTCACTGGTTACCCTGCTCCGTAGGGAGCGACGCCTCTTCGCGGTGAGGGTTCCAGTTGGACCTGGTTCGATTGTGCCGTCGCCTTGCCAATCTGGTCCATAAACGGGGGAACCTCGAGATTACGCGGACCAGGAAACGGTGGATTGGTCCGTCGACCCCAGCCGATCTCTCCACGTAAAGAGCTGGGTGAACCAAAGGGAGGACCGCAGGGACCACCAAGGAACTGAGGGCGGCATCGAACTGTCTCGCGCTGGGGCTCTGGCGGCGGAGATAGACGATGAGATTCTGGGAATACCAATAGTCCACGACCGGATTGTTCCAAAGGGAGAGCCTCAAGCGATCGTCCGGGTTGAAACCCCTCTCCCGAAAGAGCCTGGCCCAGTAGGCTGGCCAACGCTCGTTGATGTGGCCGTATCCAAGCTGCAGCGGAATCGCTGCCGAGAAAATAATGATGTCCGATAGGCGTGTGAGTGAGTCCACATACCCACTCGCCGCAGCCTCAGGCAAATGCTCACCAACCTCGAGAGAAATTGCCATGTCGTATTTCTGGTCTGAACTCAGTGGTTTTGACAGGTCCTCTTGTCTATAGTCTTGCGCAGGGATTCTCAGAGGAACACTCGCCGGATCGAACCAGTCAACCCCAAGGACGTTGACAGTCCCGAGTCTCTTAAACTCCGCAAGCCAGACGCCTGACCCGGAGCCCAAATCAATAACTGACCTGGGGTGTGCAAGACCCCAAAGAATCCTACATATCTCTCGTGCAGACTCCTCGGAGGCTTCGCCGACCATTTGATAGAACTCTGGCGGATAACCGCGGGGTCTATGTCCTTGAGGGTTCAAACTTGGACCTCCGTCTCTAACTCCGGTAGTGAATCCAGTCCTGTCTTGAATTTAACGGGGGGGGGGGTGGTGAGAAGTGTCGGATCCCTCCGAGCTCCTCCTCTCGCTTTGCGTGTCGACCATCACCCTTCAAATGCCTCAGAATACATTTGCTCATACTCTCTAATAGCTCGAGAAGGCGAGAAATGAGTCACTCGCTCCCTGCACTTCGCGGCGTAGACGTCGAAATTTGGCGATTCGCAGATGGACCTTATGACACTAACCCACCGGATACCATCGGCGCCGGCATCTAGATAATTGCCAGCCTCCGCAAGGACTTCGACAGCGACATCATCATAGAGCGACGCGACGGGGAGCCCGGATGCCATGGCCTCGATCAACGGTCTCCCGAAGCCCTCAGTCTGTCGAAGTATGAAGATATAAGTCGCAGGAATTATACACTAGGGGGAAGGAGCTGGCTGGCAGGTTAATACGGTGTATTACGCGGTCGGCGCCTGGAATCCGTGCACCAATCTTGACAAGTCGATAATTATCCGGCAGATGCACAGCTATGTCACGTTGTAGGTCAAGGTTTTTGTTCGAGGTTGCACCACTAACATTCAGTAGCAAACGCTTGTCCGCCGGAAAGTGAAGGGCCGAACGCGCCTCTGCCTGATTCCGCGGACGAAATCGATAGCTGTCCGCCCAATGGTGGATGGCAGTACCTCCGTATTCCAGCGCGATCAAAGAGTTGCTTCCGAACTACCTCAGTCGGCACGACCACCGATCTTGCCCCCTGAATCTTTCGCCTTAGCGTTACGAAACTCTCCAGTGCAGACAGATCTCTCAGGATAGCAACTGGGTCAGAAAGGTTTGTTAACGCAACTCGCCTAGGGTAATAGTCATGGACGGTGACGATCGCTCTCTTTAGATGGCGTGTTGGCGTGAATGACGTGCCACAGAAGTGAACTGGCTCATCAGGAGATAAGCTGCTCAGTAATGCTTTATTGTTGTGGCGGGCCACAAATGGAATGGCCGCGAGGTTCCGGGCGTATTGGAGGTTCGGAGGTCGTATCCACAGGGGGGGCTCTTCTGCGGCAAGATATCTCATCGAAAGCAGACGAAGGTTACCGAAGATTGGCCTAATTAAGATGGCCAGCTGATCAGCATAAACTCCTATCCCCGAGTTGGGAGCCTGGTCGGTGACGATTGTTAGAGTGATATTTCTAAGGCTCAGATTCGTGACCCCCTCTCTTGTTCTCAGTATTGCTGCGACTAATCGGGCCCGACGGATTAGGGACCCTGGCGCCATCGATCGGAGATATGCGCCGGGCGTGCCGTTTACGGTCCATGAGCGGAGGCATCCCTTGCGTTACCTTGAGAGTGGTCCGAAGACTTCTGGCAGGAGATCTGTCCCCAGGTTAGCGCGTGCCGGCAAGAGTTGATATGTAGGACTGGGCAACGTCTGTATAAGAAATCAAACGCGCTTGGGCTCGTGTCGATCCCTGTGCTCGCGTGGCGGGGCTCTTCATTAGTTCCTCCAGTACGGTCGAGAGATCGCCCTGATCACCCGCGCGAACAACAAACCACCCCAACTCGGTCGCGTCACTTGCGCAAGGTACGTCCGTGGCGATAACCGGGAGTCCACTCGCTACGGCTTCGAAACGGACGTTTCCTGCATTTTCCTGTAAGGAAGGGAGACAAAAAATGGAGGCACGGTGATATTCGCGGTCTAAATCCGCTTCGCTAATAGGGCCAAGGAATGAGACTCTGGCCTCGAGAGAACTCTTGTGGGCTTGGGCCTTCAATTCGCTCATGAATGCATTATCCTCGACCGGACCCGCAAAGCGAAGTTTCCAGTCGGGGTGTCGTTTGGCAATCTCCGCGAATGCGGCAAGTAGGATATTCTGCCCTTTGGTTCGTGTAATACGGGCTACGCATAGAATTATTGGCCAACGGGGACCGTCCTCGTACCTCTTTAGTTCGATTAGCCCTTGAGGATAGCCGATGGGGATGTGTCTAATCCGAGCTCGCCTTACCAAAGGAAGGTTCTGGGCGCGAGACACCCCGCAAGAGGTCTCGATCGAGACGAGATTCATTATCCTACTCGAGGCAGCGAGGAGCAAGTTAGAAAACTGGGAAGAGAGCCCACCGAGTCCAGAGTAGTCCAGGCTCCAGTCGGTCTTGAGCACGAATTTGGTCTGACACGGGACAAAGACGCGGTATATCAGGATGAGTGGGAAGATTGAAAGGAGTGACGAACGGATCGGGCTGACGATTACTATGTCAGGTCGCTGTCTGATAATCACGCGGAACGCGAGGAGGGGCTCGAATAGGGACCTCACAAGGCCCTTGCCAGGCTGACCGGGGACAATAATCCCGGTTTGGACCAGGCCGACCCCGCTGGGCGGCTGAGATTGCAGCCGGCCACAAATCACGGTAGATCGGTATCCTAGTGCTATGAATGCCCGCGGGAGCATCAGCCAGGGTGACCGGTTGTGATAGGAAGTAAGGCTGCCGTTAGGGGTGTATAGTACGAAACTGCGAGCCGGAACCCCCTCCGGAGGGTGCCGAGCGCCAGGTCCAACCAAAGGCTCAGGAGTCATGTCCCTCGCGAGCAAGTCGATATGGGTTCGGCCCGATCATGCATCGCACTCACCGCCTACACGAACCAATGGCTTCGATCTCACTGATAGCGGACCTCCGTAAGGTGATTCGGGAACTGTTAAGCGGCCACTTGGCGTGTGCTCACCGTCTTGGCTCGGGCAGTTCATTGTGAGGCGATGGATTGATCCCCTTAAGGATGAGCGCCTTGGGCCGCTCCCCATTTATGGAAGAAGGCGTCACCTCCAGAAGGGGTTGATAGGCTCAATGGCGGCGCTTAGGCGCATCCTGCCGGCCGGAAGAGCGAACCTCCTGACTCGTCCCGGGAGAAGTCTCGAGTTCAGTTATCGTCATAAGATCTGGCCTGGACCCGTATCAGCCCGAACGAGTGAGACCAATGGGATGAACCACGGAATGGCACTCCTGCTTGCTCCTACTTGGCGGAAGAGTTCGGATGCTCTCGATAGGATATTCGCTCTGGGCGGCGCGTGCCACTGGGCTCCCACAGCGGAAAACAATCTCGGAATGGAAATCTGGCCCTTGACTCGGCCAAGACTGGGAAGTGACCAGCTCGTCAGCGTGAACAGACTTCTTCGCGCCCCAGGCAGAATTGCTGCCGCCTGGGGGATTCCAAGTCATTGCCTACTGTAACTCGAGGGATTGGCAAATTCGGGGGAGATCCGGAATGAACTCCTATCAGCCATGCTTAACCGTGGCCCTCACTGGAAGGGTCTCTTGCTGATGTTGAGGGAGTAAGCCTTGACCGGAGGAACAGGTGGCCCGCAGCTCAATGACTGTGCCGCTCGCCCCGGGTTGCTCTCGCGCTCCCTGGCGCAAGTTCGCACAAGACCATTTGTGACTCAGCTAGTTGCCATACTCGCCGTCGTTCTGTCGATTCATTGGGTTTTTTTTGATGGGTTACACGGGTACTTGACATGGGGCAATTATGTACTCCCCTACTCGACCGCGCAATACAAAACTCTGGCATATATCCCGACCGGTTGGAACCAGTTTCAATACATGGGATCCCCAACAGTAATCCCCTTCCCCTCGACAATCATCTACCTCACCGGCACGGACCCACTCCACATCCTTGCCCTGACGTTCGGACCTGCCGGCGCGGCCGAATTGTACGCAATCCTTGCATCGATGTTCCTCGGAGTGACGTTCCTTCTATTCTGCAGGTCATTAATTCATGATAAATTGGCGCAATTGGTGGCGGCAGTCTTCATGCTGGCTGGCCCATTTCAGTTTCAATTATACGGACAAGGGGACTATCTCCAATTCGTTAGCGAGGCGTTCGTGTTCATTTCATTGGCACTATTGTGGCGCGCGGTACGCGACGCCCCCAGTCGTTGGATCTGCTTTCCCGTTTCAATGCTTACCCTCGTTCTAGCTAGCGGGACACTTCAGATCTTCCTTCTTGGGATCTTATCTTACCTTGCACTGTTTATTCTCCTCATTCTGGTCGAGTTTAGACGCCAAACCGGCGGAGGATGGTCCAAGATATTTCGTCTATCTGCTCGTTTGCTCTTCCTCCCCTTTCTCTTGATTCCCCTGCTCCTTTCGCTCGTCTCCTCCCCCGTTAACCTTTCACCCACTTCTTCATACGCGCCTTCCTTCTCCTCCTTCTCCTCAAACAGTGCAAACCCGCTGGAGATATTCCTCCTATCTGGCTACGTCCATTCACCCGGACTTGGACTCTCTGGATCGCTTGGAAGCCAGATGGTCACCTTGGCAGGGGGTTATCGGTTGGCGGGTGTTTGGACTGACACCGTGATTGCGACTGTTGTGCTCATTTGGTTTGGGATCATTGCCTATAAGGACTTACGAGGTGTGTTCCTCCTGGGTGCAGCGACAGCAGGATCGCTTCTCGGGTCGGGCCCGAACGGTCCGCTTGGTGTTTTGAATAGCTACCTCTATCTCCACGCGACGGGGTACCAGGTTTTCAACGCATCCTACTTCTGGGACTGGATGATCGTTGCGCCCGCAACAGCCTTAGCATTGGGAGTTCTAGTGGAAAGATTGCAACGCACTCGGGCCAGGGGCACTATGATGCTCACCTATTCCACGCCAGAGCATCGAACGTCACCTAATGGTCGGCGGTTCACCTTTGGACCGAGGGAGTCCAGATTGAGCCGGGGTATTGTAGTCACCGGAGCGATCCTCTTGGCAGGGGCTGCAGCATCAGCGACGTCGATACCAATCCTGACAGGAGCGGACAACGGTCCTATCGGCATACACTCGACGGAATATCCCGCGGATTATTCTGAAATTCCGCATTTGATCAGCGAACTGGTAGGATCGAGCTATGCCGGAGTCGCTGTGTTCAACCCCGACGTGAATTGGTTTCTTAATAACGAGAGTAGTCCCGTGCAGGACCCTTTCTTCCTCTATCCATCAGCCCGTATACCGGGTCTGCCCGTGTATGGCGCGCCGCCATATCCCTCCAACTACTATTTCTATTGGGTTTATGACGAGTTCTACTCGAATGAGACCAAATACATCGGGGAGTTGCTGGGTGCGGTCGGAGTTGAGTACCTATTAGTTTTCTACGGAACACAATCAGCGTCGTTCTACCCGTATTTCCTTCAGTTCTCATACGGTGAAAACGCGAGTCGGTTGTTGGACTATCAAAATGGCATTGTCCCGGTAATTCAGTCTAAGGACTTTTCAATCTATCGAAATCTCTTCTATTCCGGAGTAGCCTCTCCCCTTTCCAATATCTCATTGGTCGCGGGGGGTTACACCGAGTTGGAGGCCATGGCGTATGGAGGGATTAACCTCTCTCAGCAGGCGGAAGTCTTCCCTTCGGACGTCCCGCCGACTAAATGCGCTCAATACATCAATCGGACCTACAGAATTTACACACCCTCGATGAATGCCCTTGATGCAATTGCATTGCAATGTCTCTCATCGTCCGTATCAAATCCGCTCAAAGCGATAGCCCCTGCAAACTCGGCATGGATTTCTGGGCAAAGCTCACTCGGGACCTCGGTGGTAGATAGCTGGCCGGGCCCGATAGCAGTTACCAGCGTCCCTTCCGCGACCCTTGATCTCCCGATCAACGGGGGAGGGTGTGGGGAATCGTGCGCCATCTGGCTGCCCGTTCGCCTGTCCGGTGACGGTGGCTTGCTATCCTTCAGATGGGGCACTAGTCTCTGGTCGCTGAACACGAGTCAGGGTTATCATGGAGTCGACAACGCAATGGTTTGGGTGAGCTTACCATTTGAGCCGATCTCTGGGTCAGACACCCTAGAGATTACTTCCGACTCGGGGCGGAACGCCGTGGGCGAGGCATACGTCGCCCCCCCCGGACCAGTCACCTCGTGGATTCAGAACCTCACACTAACGAAGGAGATACTCATAATGGCCCCGGGCGCGGACATCCAGCTTCCAATCGTCAATAAACCCGGTCAATCTGACAGTCATTCCGCGAACCTGAAGACCATCGATGCTATTGATAGGTCTGCAATCTACTTGCAGGCCCTCGGTGCTATGCCACTTGTCCTTAATCTTACGCTGCCTGCAGCAGATACGGGGTTTCTCTCCTTGCTTGTCCGCGCTATTGCAACAGGAACCTTGGTGATTGGTGGGCCTCAAGGCCAGATTCTGGGATTTGATACCGGCGATTACAGTGGCATGGACAACGTGATGTCTTGGATAAGGGTCCCAGTTACCGCGAGCGAGTATCAAGGAGACAATCTGTCGATTCGAATTGCAAATGGGAGTGTGTTGGTATCGGAGGTTTCCTTTACTCCCGTTGGCACCTTTCGACTGCCCGGGCCAAGCGAACCACCATTGACGCTCGAAGCCAAGTCGAGCTACTTTGGATCCGCCACTAAATTCGTCAATTATTCGATTGACAACTCGCCCGATGGAATTAGTTCGGTTTCGGGCCAAATTAAGTTCTCCAACGTCACCTATTACGCCGGTTTGGGCGGCATAAACTTTGCTGAGAACATCTCATCCGAGAACGCCATCGCTTTGCGGTACAATGTCTCCCCAGGTCTCTTGCTTGAGCTCGACGGGATTAAGGTCGGCGGAGTAGGTATTGCCCAGTGGACGCAGCTCAATTCAAGCTTCTACTACGGGGTTCTGAGGTCGACTTACGGAGCATACGTGCTGGATTTTGAGGCATATGAAAACGCCTCCAAGGACACAGTGAACGCCTCCTTTTCCATTAGCATAGTGAATTCACCATTCTATGCGATTTCGAACGTTTCGGACCTCAGTAATCTCAGTCCATCGGCTACAGGTTGGACGTCTGAGGGGTACGACCTCTCTGACGTCGGCGGCTCGCTTGTTTACGTTCGCATTCCTTACTCGTCTAATTTGGAGATTGTTGGGAGTGGCGGGACGCTCTTACCATCGTTAGGGTCAGCTGACTCGCTCTTGTGGGCAACAGGGAAGGCTAGCCAGGTGGACGTCGAGTCAAGCTCATTGGTGTCACTTGAACTCGGTTTTGCCTCACTAGCCGTGACATTCTGTGCCTGGGTAGGGGTTGAGTTCATAGGCTCGCGTCACCGGCCTGGTATCCGGCGGCGAACTGGGGCCAATGGTCGATATGGCGAGCAACGCTCAACCCTGGCATGGGACACATAGGGAAAGGCCAGGTCTATCCTAATGCCTAACGAGGCCGTTCTCATTTTTGCGGCCCTGAACATCCGGCGCGGAGTCGCCGAGGGCAGGGTGGTAATTGATGTGGGAGCAAAAATGGGGGCGGGGCTTGGCCCGCTTGTGAAGCGCCTCAATCCAAAGTCCTACCTAACAGTCGATGTTAGAAGAGGAGCAGGGGTGGATCTTGTCTGTGATGTAACCCAGATCGAGAGTACCTGTCGGGTCGGATTCTGCCGACTTGATCCTGTGCACTGAAGTCATCGAACATGTGCCGGACTGGAGGCTAGCGATCAAGAACCTTAAAGGTGTATGCAGGAGTGGCGGGGCGATCCTCCTAACGACTCGCTCGCAGGGCTACCCACCCCACGGGCTACCAGACGATTTTTGGAGATTCTCGAAGCCCGATATGGAGTTCATCTTTTCCGATTTCGCCCAAGTGATTGTGGAGGAAGATTTCATTGAGCCGGGGGTGCTTGTGTACGCTCGAAAGCCCGCGGGTGTGCAGCCCGAAGTGGACCTGAAAAGGCTGCAATCTTACTCCGTCAGACTTTCCCGGAGAGTAGATTACTCTGCGGATATCCCACGTTGGAGGTTGAGAACCCTAATATATCTTCTTTGGCTGAAACTGCTGGAAGTTTCAGGATTGGTCTTGAGCAAGCTGAGGCAGCCATAGGACCTTGCTTGCCCGCGGAACTGAGCAGGGCACCGGGTTCCAGCTGGGGCTGTTGTCGAACATTGCTTAATGGATAGCTGCCGTCAAGTGGTTACGGGAGTCGCCGCAGAAAGAGACGATTTGAGAGATCCCATGCTCCCGTAGGGGCCGCGGAGCAAGGTTCTACTCTGTCGACCCAAAGGCCCGTTAATGCGCTTTCCAAGGGGGTGTCTATCAAGCCTATGCCTGCATTAGGCGCTGTGACCGACCCAGGTGAGCATTCGCACTACGCCCATCCGGGCCGGGGCGTTGCGATTGAGTTCCACGCACCTCTGACCTGGATAGACCTTTACTCAGAATAGGGAAGCAAGGGCCAAACGGAGCACTCCCAATTTCTTGAAGGAATATCTGGTTCCCTTCCTCATAAGGATTCGGCGAAGGGTCTCATCTCTTGACAACGGGGGACCCAGTTTCTTGGGTGCGATCGCTCACGTCGGTGGAATCCCCTGAGCCCGAATGAGCGTTGTCCCACTTCAAACGTGTCGGTTGCACGAGGTTCTTGAGCATCGCACTTGCCTCCCTCACGGGCGACTTCAGTTCGCGGAGCAGGTACTTCGTTGATGACTTACTGGGACTGTCCCCTTGCTGTTGTAGGAGCTTCCAGGGGTAACGCACTATCGCTAGAAGTGTCACCAGCTTGGCTAGGCGCCTGACCTCGGGGGCCGTCAGGATTCCCTTGACAGCTCGCTCTCGCGCCTTAACTGACACTTCGAGTCCTAGGAAATTGATGATTGAATCAACCAGCCGGGCCGGATCTGCTTTAGCCGCCTCATATGATACGTGCAAGGTGGGATAGCCTGACAGGAGTGTGGGCAGATCATCCAGCCGCAACCTGTACAGAAGAGTCATCGGATTCAGACTATCGTCGAGGAACCACCCGCGCCGACTGAGTGATTGTTCGACACTGATGGGATCCCTATGGCAAACAATAAAGCTCGAGTCTTTGAGGAATGGGAGGAAATATTGGAGAGTTAACAACGTCTGTGGATCCTTCCAGCCCCAACAAGCTTCGGAGTGACCATCTACCAAGCGTCGTATCTCGTCAACAGTCCGGCTCTGATCGCTCGCGGTAGTATTTGATGTGATCGCGCTCCTGGGAAGTATTTTGTTCTCCAGAATAATCCTTCGATTCAACTCTACGAACGCCTTATCCTCGTAAAAGCCTGACGGGTTCGACCAACCCCTCCTGACCAAGTCGCTGCGCTTACATCTCGTCCCCATATTCACCCCGAGTGAGTCTAATGTCTTTGCGACCAGCGACGTCCCAGATCTGTGTAGGCCTAGGACCACAACTACGCGAGGATTGCCTTCTTCGGCTTTCAAGAGTGGGCACCTCGGAGCTGAGTCGGCGATCGAAAATATGCGCAGATGGGATAACACCTCGCATCGAGGATTGCGCTCATACGGCTACCAGCGTGGCGACCTCTTACTTACCGTTGGCCAACCGGCCAGCTTGTGCTATACCGGGAAAACTTGCCCCCTGAACTGACAACAAAAAGGTCCCTCCGAGGCGGCTTGACCCTGCCCAAGGAAGATGGACGCCTGCATCTGCAAGCGATCGAGCGACACTTGGAACGAGGTTGCGCGCGGCTGACGTTTGCGGGGTCTTTCGGATCTCTCGACGAACGCAGGAGCGGTGGTGCGACATCTACCGAAGGGGAGGGGTGGTCGGGCTCCGATACGCGCTCTGTCGACCACGCACGAGCCCGAACAGCATCTGTGGCAACGGGGTCCGTCGCACCCTCCAGCTGGGTTGAGAGAGCCCTGACTGGGGGCGATGCGGAATCGCGCCACGCTCGCTCGAAGAGGAATGGGCGTGAGCTGGTCGACCCTTCACCCAGTCTTGACCTGAATAGCGCAGCAACCTACTCCCCACACCCCGCGGTTCAGAGCTCGATTTCCCGGGTCCAGACGCCCGCTCCCTCGACGGACCGGCTATCCTCGCGTAGCGCCGATGGACCGTCCTAGTTATATGTGTGGGGAGTATGTCCCCCTCACTTGTCAATCAAACACCGTCGACGCGGGAACCGTATCTATCTCGAAGAGTGGCGCACCTTCCGAGAGGGTAGCTGGTCAGGTTTGTGCCGGGGCTGACGGAGCCCCGAACGCTGGGTAGCCCAATCCTGACAGTGCCTCGATGAGCACCTTCACGAACCCCAGCCCTCGCTTCCGACAGGTTCGATAGATCGACATCAGGCGCTCCGGCGCCCGTGCTCCCTCCCACGATCGCCGGCCGCCGCTGATCTTCCGATACAATACGCCCTGACGGATCTCCGTCTCCGCCGGATTGTTGTTCCAGCTCACCCCTGGTGTGACCATGAAGGAGAACAGCATCCCCCGACGCTTCCACATCTCTCGGGCGATTCGGGCGGCGGCTGGGTCCTTCCACTCCCGACGGAGATGGTCCGCCATCAGGCCTCGCATCGACCGGTAGACCTTACGCCGCTCCCGTCCCGGGGCATTCGGATGTCGGTCCGCCCATTCGATCGCATAGCGCACCAGCCATCGAGTGGTGTCGGCGAAGTCGATGAACTCCCTCGGCGGAGGTCCGGCACTCGTCAGCTTTACCGGGACCTCTCGCAGGAGGGGTCGGGGTTCCATGCGATGGAGGATCTCCTCTCGTTCGAGCCACCGGTTGACGTGGAGGAGATCGAGTTGATGGCGAGCGGTCCGGATCACCTCGTAGGGGACCCAGCCGTCGTGGACGAGGGTCCCATGGGCACCGTGGAGGACCTCCTCCACCACGTCCTGACCTCGACTCGGGGCGATCCGATAGACCACCGTCTCGGGGGTGGAGAACGACCACAACCGCCCGTTCTCGCCTCCGATTCGAAACCTCGTTTCGTCGGCGTGGATCACGGGCTGGCGGGGAATCTGATCCTTCAAGGCCTCGTAGAGAGGCCCGAGCGACTCCGCCGACCATGGCTCCATCTTCAGCACCGCCGCCGTGGACACCTTGACCCCGTGAGCCCCGGCAAGGTAGTCGAAGATCTTCGACGTGCTCAAGCCGAGGAGACGGAGTTGGACGACCCGGGAGACTAGGGAGAAGTCATACTGCTGGTGCGGAGGGTAGGGGCAGTCCGGCTCCACACGCCGATGGCACCCGGGGCAGTTGTAACGAGCGATCTCGACGTCGAAGACGATGGGTTTGGGTTCCGGGAGTTCGGTGATGGTCCGTCGGCGGACTCCGAACGGCTCGCCGAGGCGCGTGCCACACTCGGTGCAGTGCTCCAGCGTGAGCTTCAGGGGAGACGCGTTGGGGACGGGCCGCTCCCGGGCGTAGCCCCGGTGGCCGGGCTGGCCCCCTGGGGGCAGGGGATCACGGTGGACCGGACGGCGGTAGAAGACCCGAGATGAGGGAATGTTGCCCGCCTCGGCAGTTCGGTCGGAGGCGGCCAGCACGGGGGCGCACGCCTTGTAGCGACGGAGTTCGTCCTGAAGCCGCCGGAGCTTCTCCTTGAGCTCGCGGTTCTCTTGTTCGAGCCGCTCGGACCGCTCGAGCTGCTCCCGGACCCGTCGGCGTTCCGGGGGGTATATGGTAAGAGGCTCGGAGTCCTCGTCGTCCGGGGCGAACAGGACCTTGACCGCCACCGAGAGCACGGACCCCTCGGGGAGTGGGGAAACACTCCTCCGGGAAAGTACTTTCGGTCGCTCGGGTACCGGACGGTCAGGCAGTTAGAGTTGTCACTAAACGTGGACAGAAAGGTGACCAGCTACCCGAGGTCTACCAGGACCGAACACTCATGAGCCGGTCCCGACTGAGGGCTACCCGGAACCGGTCACGTGTGTTGACAGCTTAACCGGTCAATTGTCCTGTCACACTACACCTAAACGCTTGAGAATCGACGATTCAGGTCCACCATGAGACGGGGGACTGGGTGGTCGGCTCGCATTACTACATTCACCAAGAAGATGCCGATGAGTGTCAAAAACATTATCGGAACAGCTCGGGTGATTGGCATCCTAGTGTCGAAATCGTGAACATATCGAACTGGCACTTCTGTCAAAGGTATCCCAGAGGATTGGATATGAAATAGCATTCCTACTTCGAAGGTCCGGTTGGTGACTTGGACTTTTGGCAAGATTATTCGGTCCACGACCTCTCGATTGAAGGCTTTCATACCGCACTGAGCGTCCTGGACTCTAAGATTAAGCAGTAGGCGAAACAGGATGCGCCATGCAGTTCCGATGAACAGCCGGAATGGACGTTCGGGGACGACTACCACCTCAGGATCGAGTCTCCGCGAAGCGATTACTGCAGGGTTGCCGGAAAGACACAATCCAAGTAAAAGGAGGAGATCGTCTGGGGGTACGCTCCCATCGGCGTCGGCGTACGCAATTACGCTGTTTCGCGCTCGTCGGAGGCCCTCAAAAATTGCTCCCCCCCGTCCAAGTTTATGACCGAATTCGTAGCACTTTACGCCCCGGCCCGAATACTGCCTGGCCAGCTGGGCGGTTTCGTCTTGGCCATCAGATATGACAATGATCTCAAACGGGATGCCCATTCTCTCAAGGGCTGGGACGTAGCGCTCGAGGGTCTTAGGTAATCTGGTTGCCTCGTTGTAGGCTGGAATAATGAGCGAGACCGAACCTGCCCCAACGGGATTCTCGTAGCGTGGTACGATGCGTCGAAGGGTTTGTTTGCCTGAAGTATCAACGAGGCTTGCAAACACTCCAGCAGGACGGAGGGATCCTTGGATCTCGGCCAGCCTAATGCCCTCGAATGGCGCAGTAGCGTCGCTTGCAATCGCTGCGGCCTCGACAGAACTACCCATGCTACTCAATTCTCTCCATCGGATTCAGTGAGTCTAGCGGATCCATCGGGGGCTTGCCCTGGTGCTGATCCGGGGGAATCGAAGGTCAAGAATTCAGTTCGGGGAATGGCTTGAAGGACGCTGTCGAGCGTGCAATCTTCCGGTGCCGGGGTGGAAATCACGTTGGAACAATTGAAATAGGAACTATATCGCCGTTGCGAGTGCGAGGATGACGCGGGGTCGAGCATGTCTTGCCGACGTCCTCCTGAGGTCCTACCTCATCCCTATTCTCGCCCGCCCAATCAGGCTCCCCTTACTCCTTAGTAGTACGCATGAGCCGAAAGCCGGCAGGGATTGACGACTTGTGAAGACGAAGCGGGTCCAAACGTCAATCATGTGTTATCGGTTAAGCGGCCAGCTCGGTAGGATCTCCCTCCCCGGTTCCACTGAAACCTGTTCCCTTCATGGGGGGACAACGCAACCTTTTCAGTGCCCGCACTACCTCGTCGACCGCCCGTGTCCCGAGCGCCCCCTCCGACTCTACTCCAGGACACTCTACTGGAGCTGTTCCCCTCGGAGGTCCTTCAACATCTCGCCGAGGAGAGTGGGTTCGTCAAGCGCCATCGCAAGGTCGACCCGGTGGCCTTCTTCTGGGCCGTCACCCTCGAGGCCGGCGTCTACCTCCAGCGCTCTCTGGAACAGTTGAGGTTCGTCTACAATCAGAAATCTCCCAAACCCCTCTACAGCTACGCCAGTTTCTACGACCGTTTCACCCCCGAACTGGTCGAGTTCCTCCATCTGTGCGTGGCCCACGGCCTCTCGCAGACTGAAGAGTGCCCCGGGGAACCGTCTCTCCCCGAAGCTCGCCCGCTTCGAGGACATCCTGATTCAGGACTCCACGATCGTTCGCCTCTACGCCTCCCTCGCGAACGTCTACCGGCCTACCCTGTCCCCCCGACCGACCGCCGGGGTCAAGGTCGCCACCCTGGTCAGCGTGCGCGCGAATGGCCCGAAACGAGTGCAGCTCGTCCCGGAGAACACCGTCGAGAACGAGACCGTGAAGATCGGACCCTGGGTGAGGAACTCGATCCTCCTCATGGACCTCGGCTTCTACAAACACCGTGGCTTCGCCCGCATCGCCGAGTACGGCGGGTTCTTCGTCACCCGCCTCCATCCGCAAGTGAACCCTCTCCTCGTTCGATCCAACTTGGTCCATCGAGGTCGGTCGATCGACCTTGAGGGGAAGCGATGGAGGGAGGTGGAACCCCTCCTGCGCCGCGAGGTGCTCGACGCGGACGTTGAGATCGACTTCCGCCGACGGAAGTATGGAGGACACCAGTTGCACGACACCCTCACTGTTCGACTGGTGGCGGTGTGGAACGAGGAGACCTGAAAGTACCACACCTACCTGACAAACCTCCCGGTCGACGTGCTGAACGCCGAGGAGATCGCCACCCTGTACGGGTGCCGCTGGGAGATTGAACTGACGTTCAAGGAGTTGAAGAGCGAGTATGCCCTCGACCGGGTGAACACGTCGAACCGTTACGTCGCGGAGGCGATGATCCGGTCATCGATCCTGACGATGGTGGTGAGCCGACACTTGCATTCGACGGTGCGAGAGCGGATCAAGGAAGAATATCGGGCGAGGTACACCCCGATTCGATGGGCCCGGGCTTTCCGAGAACAGTCGGGTCGAATCCTCGACACGCTGATGGACCGATTACACCGGAAACGAATCGCTCCCGAACCTCTCCTGGAGATCGCGCGAGCGCTGATGGCTCGAGCGATCGATCCGAACGCAGGCCGGAATAGATTCCGCTCGGAATACTGGTCTTAAGCGATAACACATGAAAGAGCATTGACCCCCCACGAATGCCGCTCCACCATGGGAAGGCGGCTTGAGACTCCTTTCATCCCCCCCCGGCGTCCCTCGGCCAGAGGTCCCCCCCCGGAACCAGACGGGCTGATCGGTGTGTTCAAACGCTCCTGGACTGGCCCGAGCCCATCACCCTGTAGGGGAGTCTGCCCCGGCTCGAAATCGATGGCGCTTTCAGGATTGACGGGGTCGGTTCCGACGCCGAGGGCTCCGACTCGGACTCTGCGTAGGTCCCGGTCTCGAGCGAGGCGGGAGTCTGGGGGACAGCCTTCCTTCCCGGGGTTTCGCTCGGCGAACTTGCTTGCGGAGCTGTTCGTAGAGCGGGAGCACGTTCTCGTACTTCGCTTCCGACCGGACGAACCTCCAGTCCAAATCCGCCCCGTACTCCGCCGCGAGCACTTCGGCCTGCCGGAAGAGCTCGGTCGAGCGTTCTCTGCCGGCTCGCATCAACCGACGAACGATGAGATATTCGACCGACCCCAGGAGCACGAGGCCAAAGGGGGTGCGCTTCGAGCGAGGCGGAAGAGCGGAACGGTCGTTCGCGCCGAGGAGGTCGACCTGGCCAACTCCTTCTTTTATCCAATAAGTCCGCCCATCGCGTCCTTCCTCGGGCGAGAACCCCCAACGGCGGAGGACCGGACGGATCGCCTCCCGATCCCCGACCACGTCGATGTCCTGGGAGATGTACAATTGGCTGGTCAGGTAGATCTCGATGGCGGAACCGCCTACGATCAGAAGCCGACCGGGGAGGTTCGCCTCGCGGGTCAGCAGCGCGCCGAACCAGGCGAGGCGTTCATCCTCGGAACCCGCCCGACGAAGGACCGACTCAAGCTCCGGGCGTTCCATGCGTCACGCTCGGCCGCAGGCCGCGCCGGACCAGGAGTTCATCCTTTGCCCGTCGACGAGGGACGTCGTATCGCACGGGGCCGACTCCCTCCCAGTTCGGAGCGGGCTGCAACTCGAATCGGCGGTAGAGACGGCCTATTCGGTCCGGGTCTCGGGCGCGGGCCCGTTGCCACGCGCGCTCCGGCCGGCCGAGGCGAGACTTCTTCTGGAGGAGCTCCCGAAGGTCGCGGTCGGCGAGAATGAACCCAGTCGTCACACGTTGGATGGTGCCGTTGAGCATCGACCGCCGGATCTCCTTGTATACTTTCGTCTGCGGGAGTCCCGTGAGCTGGGCCACGCGATAGCCCGTCAGGGGTCGGCGGGCGTTAGCGAGGGCCATGAAGGTCAAGAGACGGGTCTCGCTGCCGCAGAAGGCGACCAGCCCGGCGTCCGTCGCTCGCCCCATAGGCTCCTCTTACGTCGCGCCTGAATTTAATACTGACCAATCAGGTCAGCATCCGCAGTGGGTCGTGGCTCGGCGTGACCTTGGGGAGCGATTCTGAATTCAAGGGCCAGAACCCATTTGACTCCATCCTCCACTGATTCGTGATGCGTCCTCGACCAGGGCCGCCCAGCGAGCCTGGGGGCTCCCACGAGTATCCGACCGGCATCGCTCCCCGTGGCGGGGCGAGGATTCTGCTTGTGCCCCATAAGTGCTTGTGGGGCGCATGCGATGGGCCTCCTCGACCTTCTTCCGAAGGAATTCACCGACCCGCTGTTCGGCCGCGAGGGGGAGGTAGAGGAGCTCAATCGACGGGTCGAGAGCTGGCGATGGGACCGTCGCGCGGGTCATACATCCCACGTAGGCGAGCTTTTCGCACCGAAGGAGGAGGGCAGGTACTTGATCGGCGACCCGGAGTAACGGGCGCAGATTCAGAGGCTCGGATGCCCCCTTTCGTCCCCCGAGAGCCTCGACGGTCTCGCAGGTTCTAGTTCATGAGTGCCGTTAAAGCCGCACCGGCGAGCCGACTGAAGTTCGGGAAGCCAAGGGGGGGTTCAAAGGGCGGGGCGCGCTCGAGCAAGGCCAGGGTCCGAAGGTCAAAGCACCCCCATCGCCCATTGCTCGATCGCCAGCTCACTCGTTTCCCCGCTGTGCAAGCAGGGGGGCGCTAGGTTAGGGCCTGACAGGGTATCGTCCCAGCGGCCTGATCTCGCATTTACCAGACGACCTCAAGGGAGGGCACCGCACCGAAGGCCGCGTCGTTAGTGATGAGGGGGAGGTCCCGGGAAACCGCGATCGCGGCGATCATGCGGTCGTGGAGCTCGGGAATCGGTAGGTCGAGGAACGTTGCCCAGCCGAGCGATTCCAAGGCACAGGCGCGGAGATATCCGCCCCCGCGCACGACGTTGATGACCTCCTCCACCATGGCTCTAGGGTGCGAGAACCGAATCCAGTACTTGGCAACGTTCACAGTTCTGGTGGGATAGTTAACCCCTGACGACGGAGACGGGGTGGTAACCGTCGATGGTTTGTGACTGCCGTGAGGTTGCCGAGACGGTAGCCCACCGCCCGCATCAACATCTGCAGCAGATCCTCGAAGCGGAGCATCTCCTCGTTGATGCGGAACCCCACCGGACCCTGCCGACCCTCGCTGGCGTAGAGCAGTCGAAGGATCACCCACTCGTTCTGGAGCATCATGCCGACCCCGACCTGAAGGAGACGGAGCGCCGGGGAACGGCTCGACGTTCGGGCGAGAGCTTGCCCGAGAATCCTATAGCTGGACTCGATGCCGAACCTCCCACGATAGCGGTCGGCCACCTCCTCGAGCCCCATCTCCCCGAGCACCGCGTAGATCAGGTACTGGCACCCATGGCGGTTCCACTTCTTTCCCATCTGGTAGCGCACAACGACGTGGATCGGCAGCTCGAGGGGCGGGTCCCCCCGCCGGGGACCCTTCAGCGTGTGCGTGGTGGTGTAGGAGCGCTGACCGTGCTCCCACCGCTTCCGCTGGCGAGATCCGAGGCGGAGGGGAACCACCGCCGTGATCCCCTGCGCCTTCAACCACGAGAGGACGGCGTAGTTGTAGAACCCGCGATCGAGGAAGATGGCCCGGAGCTTCCCGCCCGCCATCTGGAAGTCGTGAAGCGCCGCCCGAACAGCGGCGAGGGTCCCGCCGTTCTTCGGGTGGAACCGGAGGGAGACGATGAGGCGGTATCGGGGGAGGAGGATCGAGAGGGAGGAGAAGCGGTGGGCCCGGTGAGTGCCCCGCTCCTCCTTTGTCCGGACATACTGGCGCCGATGGGGGTCTTGGGGGTGACCGTAGTACGGTCGGTCGTGGAAGTCGATGGCGACATCGACGGGCTCTGGGGGGATGTGCGGACGGACTTGTCGTCGGAGTGTCAGGGTGAGGGAACGTTGAGTCCGTCCGATCCCGAGATGACCGAAGAGCCACCGAGCGGTGCGGTCGGAGTGCCCTCGTCGGCACTGCGCGCGGGCCCGATGGACCGAAGCTCTCAGGACGGCGGCGCGGAGGAGGAGGTCGGCGGTATCGTAGAGGGTGGAGGGTCGGAAGGAGCGCCAGAGGGCGCCTTTCAGGAAGGGGAGGAGCCAGGCGAGGGCGGTCGAGCGGACCTGCCGATCGGCGAGGGTCCTCGGACGCCAACGGGTCCGGCGGAGCGGAGGGTATTTCTCTCGGAGGCGAGCTCTCCTCGCTGCGGTCGAAAGACCGCCGCCGCGGCGGTTTGGCGACACACTGAATCGTCCGCGGCGACCCCCTCTTCAACGCCCATCTCCATCGGAAAAGACGGGGGCCAAGAACCCCCCGAGAAGTCGTCAGCTCACGTCAGGCGGCCGGTTGCCAAGTACCTGGAATCCGGCCCCGGAGCGCTAGATAGGCGAACTCTCCGAGCGCTACCTCGGGTAGCCAAAGACGACCGCCTCCCCCCTCGGCTTGTCGAAACACCTTATCCGCGGCAGGGGGGAGCGAATCGTTCAAGTGATGGACCAGAGCAACGGTGTCGATGACGGCGTCCATCAGACCTTCCACTCCCTTCGGAGGGAGCGAACGGCCTTCTCGGCCCGATCCAGATCTATCTGGCCCTTCAGGAGCCCCCGCAACGACTGGCGTCCGGGCCGGATCAGGACCCCCTCCCTGGTCTCGAGGATCAAGACCCTGGTCCCTTCCTCCAAATGGTGCCGGTCGCGCAATTCCTTGGGGAGGGTGATCTGGCCCTTGGAGCTCACGAGCGCGGTCTTGCTCATGCTGCCAAGTAGTCATCACAGGGCGAAAAGCTTTACTTTGCATAAAGCCCCGGGTAGGAGGGCGTGGGGCGTGCTCGAGACGGCTGACAGGGCGGGTGACGACCCACCTTCGGACCGATCAACAGTGTATCCCTTTCATCGCTGAGTGGGAGCGACGAGTTATTCCATCACCTCTCAGGGTCCAATTCCGACGGCGAGATCGCCCTCGACTCCCCAGGAAAGGGCTGTCAGGCTCATTTTTCCGGAGGAATCTCGAACCCGGCCTCACGGAAGTTGTGATCGAGAGTGAACGCGCGCGTCGCCCCGGCCTCCCGCATGATCACGAAACTCGTGCAATCAGTGAAGCTCCATCGCTGGTCCGCGTGCGAAAGGAGCATCTCCAGGCTGCCCTCGAAGTTCGGTTCGCTGACCCGGACGCGTCGAATCGAGGAACTACGGCGAAGCAGGACGGGAAGTCGACGGACCGGGGCGATCCCCAAGCGGAGGCAGAGGAGAGTGTACGCCTCGTCCAGGACGTAGTCGGTAGTAATCGGAGCGCCGTACAGACCCTGACCGATCTACGCAAAGAACGCCTCTGCCTCTGGGCGGAGGGCATCCGGCTACGAAAGCAGGGCGTACCACGCCGACCCATCGACAACGATCAACATTCAGATCGGTAGACCAGCTCGTCCAGACGTTCGGAAGTCCGATCTCGACCGCGCCGGCCACCTCTGGGCCTCAGTTCTTGGAAGATTGGATCGCTCGGATCGACCGGCTCGGCCAGTATTTGGGCTCGGATCGCCCCACGCACCACGTCCTGAATGGGCCGATGTTCCGCCCGGGCCCGCTTGCGAAGCAGCTCGGTACTCGAGTTCGGGCAGGCGCGTTCGAACCACCGGCATGACACAAGTTCAGGGAGGATGAGTATCTAAAAGACGCCCGACCGGACCCCTCGGCCGTTCCTGGTTCTGGGTCACGATTTGTGGACGAGGAGATCGTCCCCCACGAGTTTTGGGCCCGGCAGCCAGCACATCAACAAATCCTGGGACCGGACCCCACGTGACCCAGTTTCTACCACCGGGCAAACGATAATGAGCGCGAGTTAGATCGGTTGGTCGTGTCGTTTACCGCCAAGATCTACCGAGACCGAGAAGTTGGAGGCTACTATGCGAGGGTTTCCGAGCTTCCCGGCTGTTGGACCCAGGGGGAGACTCTTAACCTGAATAGCGCAGCAACCTACTCCCCACACCCCGCGGTTCAGAGCTCGATCTCCCGAGTCCGGGCGCCCGCTCCCTCGACGGACCGGCTCTCCTCGCGTAGCGCCGATGGACCGTCCTAGTTATATGTGTGGGGAGTATGTCCCCCTCACTTGTCAATCAAGCACCGTCGACGCGGGGACCGTATCTATCTCGAAGAGTGGCGCACCTTCCGAGAGGGAAAGAAGGTCCGCAGCAAGTTCGTTCGCTACCTCGGACCCGAAGGCGGCCCGAAGCGCTCCGGCCCCGGGTCCATCCTGGACCGTGTCCGGCACGACCGTTCTCGTCGAGCCGGAGCGGTCCGACTGCTCTGGTGGCTCGCCGAGGATCTCGGTATTCCGACCTCCATCGACCGGATCTCGGGCCGAGATTCCGACCCCGACGCCCCCTCCGCGGGCAAGATCCTCACCGCCTGGGCCATCAACCGTGTCCTCGATCCGCTGAGCGCAACCCAGCTCGAGAACTGGACCCCCACCACCGACCTTCCGGTGCTCGCAGGGATCCCGGCCGAGGCGTTCCAGAAGGACACGTTCCTGAGGGCGCTCGACTGGATCTGCCATGACGATCCGAGCCGGGCCCTCGTCGTTGACCGTACCCTCGATCTCGAGGAGGAGCTCACCCGGCACTGGCGGGAGCGCTACCCGCTGCCGAAGGGCGAGACCGAGGCCCTCGCCTACGATCTCACCAGCGTGCTGTTCTTCGGCGTCACCTGTCCCATCGCCACGCCGGGGCGCAACCCGGACCATCAACAGCGCCTCCAAGTGAATGTCGGGGCGGTGGTGAGCCGCCACGACCGGATGCTCTGGCGGCACTTCGTGTACCGAGGGCAGCGACACGGCACCGGAACGATGCGGAACCTGCTGGTGGAGCTCCAGCAGGCGAAGATCGTCCCGGGGCTGCTCATCGTGGACCGGGGCCTCGTGGGGAAGGCGATCGTCGAGGAAGTGCGGGGCACCGGCTGGCACCTCCTCGGAGGGATCTCGAAGTCGACGAAGGAGATCCGGGAGATTCTCGATACAGTGAAGGTGCCCGAGATGCCGAGCAGTGTGGTCCAGGCCACTCGTGGGGGGGCGATCTACGCGGCGAAGGCGCGACGGCGGCTCTGGAAGGAGGAGCGCGAGGTAACGGTCTACACGAGCGCGGCCCGAGCGATGGAGGACCGGTCGGAGAGGAACCTGGCGCTGGCGAACCTCGGGAAGGCGCTGAACGCGCTGTCGGAGAAGGGGAAGGCGTGGAGCGAGGGGAAGCTCCACGAGGCGATCGAGGGAGTCCTTGGTGAGTGGAAGGAGTTCGTGCAGGTGCGGGTCCGTCGGAGCGGGGAGGGTCCGCGGGTGGCTTGGTCGTACCGGGACCGGGTGATCCGAGAGGCGGCGCGCCAGGACGGGAAGTACGCGCTGCTGTGCACCGACCCGCGGCTCTCGGCGGTGGAAGTGGTGGCGCAGTATCTGGGGAAGGACTTCGTGGAGAAGGCGTTCCGGACATGGAAGTCGGGGATCGAGGTGGAGCCGGTGCGGCACCGGCGGGAACGGCGCGTGCGCGCGTACCTGTTCGTGTGCAGTCTGGCGTATCGGCTGGAGATGGCGCTTCGCTGGAAGCTGCTCGAGGGTCGGGTGCCGGAGGCGAAGGTGGCGGAGTATCAGGAGCGGCTGTTGGCGGAACTGGACCGGGTCGAAAGGGCCGAGGTGAGCCTTGGCGGGCAGGCTCGGACCTGGTACCTGAACATCACGGACAACGTTCGGGATGGACTCAGGCGGCTCAAGCAAGCCGACCTACTCGACGAAGGACCACCGATACTAACAGTCCCCGCGTAGGGGGTAGGTCGGTGCGCTGTTCAGGTCTTAAGGAGCTTCGAGCGAACCTGGCCGAGGCAATCGAGGGTTGGATCGAGTCACTCGCCAAGGATGTGCCGCAGACCCGCGCCCCTCGCATGGGGTCGATCGAGCGGACGATCCGCGTCGAGATCGTCCCGGCTCTGTAGGTTTGGATGCCCAAACTCCCGGTAATTTCCGGGCTGCAAGCGGTTAAGGCATTTGTCTGAGCCGGCTGGACAGTGCATCACCAGCACGGGAGCCATGTTTATCTGGTAAAGCCCGAGGTTCGAACCCGGCTCTCCATCCCACAGCATCGGGAACTAAAGCCCGGTCTCCTCCGGGGGCTAATTCGGGACGCCGGGCTCACGACGGAAGAGTTTCAAACCTTGCTCTGATCCTCGGTTCGGCGGAGCGTCGTGACTCAGGCCTTCGTCGTACGAACTTCTAAAGATCTCGGCCCAGCCGTATCGGAGTATGTCCAAAGGGCGCGGCACCGCCCCCGCAGAACCGATAGCCGTTGGATCTGGGCGGTAGCGTCGACGAGAGCGCTTTCGAGTATAGGCGCTCACGACCGCTCAGGAGCTGGTTTCGACAGTCCGCCGGGCGGGACCCGCCTCTTCTTGGACCCGGCCTTTCTGAAGCGGCGAAGCCCTTGGAGGAATCTCCGGCGGTCAAGGTAGCGATCGCCATCTTGTAGCTCGTGCGCGAGGTCCGCGCGGAGAAGGGAGAATATTTCAGGCGGAATCCGGAGCGTGACGGATAGGCCGCCCGGGCCTCGGACCACGAGGAGCTGCTTCACCAGGTCGTTGCCGATCCGCAGGTAAGCATGCGGCCCTCCGAACTCATCCATGAAATCTGTGTAGAGGTGGAAGTCCTTTGAGTACTCGACCGTGAACTTCGTACTCACGTCGCTCACCGACCTTTGTCGAGTGGGCGGGGGAAGAGCTGGGAGCGCCACCGCTCGACACTCGACTTGGGAAGAAGTCGAGCGTGCCGGATCACGGTCTTTCGCACTTCTCGAGCAACCTCGAGGACTCTGCTCCCTCGCTCGGTTAGTTCGATTCCTATCGGCCGGTGGAAGCTCATGGCCCCCCTGCGGGGCATCGGTCGCTTTGGGGGGATGAGACGAGCCGAAATCAGCTCGAACTCGTTCAGATCCGAGATGAGGCGGCGAAACGTCTCTGGGTGGACATCGAGGTCTTTCCGTACCTGGAGTGGGACCATCAACGGTTGTCCGCTCAATCGCTCCAAGACCTCCCGGGCCGTCCCGCTCCGTAGTACGAAACTCAGCGGATCATCCCTTTCCGTGATCCGAGGGGCGCCTCGTTGCCGGGCCATGTTTCAATAATTGTGAGGATGCATATAAATATGCCGGAGGACGCTCCAGCCCAAGGGGCTGTAATGGAATCCGTGGGCGTCCCCAAGTTTGAGAACGAGCCCACCGATACCGCTTGCCCGTTGGGCGAGCTCGTTCGCCTGTGAGAGACCACCGACGGCGCACAGAGATCCGCCTGCTCGTCCTGATGGAGGATGTGGAACGAGTTGAGGTCGTTACAGCTCGCGGTCGGATCGCCTTTCTACGGCCCTCCGGCGAGTCGGCCGGTTCGCCGTGGCCCGGACCATCGATCACTTCGCCCACTTTGCTCTCCTCCCGAAGGAGTTCCGCGATGCCAACCCGAGCATTCCTTGGGGTCGGCTGGCTTGGTACCGCTCCCGACCATTTCGAAGTCTTTCAATGGGCCCCGACCAACCTCGGACCAACGCGTGGCTTTGGCGGGTGGCCTCCGTCGCCCTGCCTCAGATCGCCCACCAGCTTTCCTCCCCTAAAATGCCTCGACACTGGAAGAACGAGGGGTCCGGCCACCTGGGAATCCCCGAGGTCCTGGATCCCTACAGACTGAGAATCCTACGGATCCTCCGGAAGCGGGGCGTCCGGCGACTGCGCGTCTACGGTTCAGTCGCCCGCAATCAAGCCGACGAACGCAGTGATGTCGATCTACTCGTCGATTGGAAGGGACCCAGAGGGCGGAACGACCGTATTCAGCTCGGCTCCGACCTGAGTGCCCTGATTCACCGCCGGGTGCAGGTATTCACGGAGGCCCAGACCTACTGGGCGGTCAAGGAGCGAGTTCTCGCGGAGGCGATCGAGTATGCCTAGCAGAGTCCCTCGCTATCGACCACTCCCCACACCTCCGAAGGGAACAAAATGCCGGGGTTTCTCCCATTGCCATCGCCCAGCCTCCCGGTATGGCTGGGTCTACAGACTTGCTTCGGGGCATAGGCCGATCCGCTTCCTGCCGATTCGCGAACCTTTTTGCTGGGTTCATGCTGCGCTCAACGAATTCGGGTTAGTGGTCTATTGTTGCCGTAACAGCCGCTGCCTCCGGCGACGGTTCATCAGCTCCGGAGGCTGGCTGGACGTCTCCAAAGGATCCGAGGACTCCTGCGTGCTTGTCCCCTTGGTCGCCGTCATCGAAGACGACGACCCACTCCCGCCGGGAAGGACCCCCCGTCCTGGAAACTCGATCGTACGGTGTCCGTGGTGTGGGCACCGGATGAAACCCCTCGACGGCGATCTTCACGGCACTGACCCACGGAAGAAAGCTCCGCGCTCGACCCCCGGGCCGGTTCGAGCCCCCAGAAACACGGAACGGGCGTCTTGACCTTCGAAGTCAGCGAGGTCCAAAGACCAATCGGCCTCGGCGCTAGACAATTTCCAGAAACTCTTCGACTTCAACGCCAGCGTCTCTGATAATCTTTCGAAGCAGTCCCCGGCCGATCTCTTCGCCTGAATGAATTGGCACGACAGTGGTCCTCCCGTCAGGATGCCGCATCACGAGATGGCTACCCCGTTGACGAAGCTCTTGGAACCCGAGTGCACGGAGCGCGGCCACGACCTCCCGGCCTGACCGAGGGCGGAGGCCCGGCAAGCTCAGACCTCTATCGTCTGAACCTCAACGAAGGAAGGACCCGGGGGAGGGAGGGGATTCGAGTCCAGGTACGCTTCGATCGCCTCCTTCATTCTGGTCCGCAACTCCGGGAGCGACCGGGCCTGGGAATGGCATCCAGGCAGTTCTGGAACTTCTCCTACGAAAAAGCCGTCCTCATCCTTTTCGACGACGACATGGAATGTTCGACCGCTCATCGCTGCTAAGGTCAACACCCCGGCATACCCTTGAGCATTGCGGCGGCGGCGGAGGGTGTGATGAAAATGTGCGCTCGATTACCGATTGCGCCGAGCGCGAAGATCGTCAGCGCGACTTGTCTCATGCCGTTACTTGGTCCTGTTCGCCTATCAAAGTCCCTAGGCGCAGCAGGGCGGCCGCCGAAGCTGCGAGCTCTGCTCTTGACAGACGGGTTGGTCCAGGAATGCAGCATCCACTCGTTCACGAATTGCCGGGGCGAACGCGCCCGACACTGGGTCCAAAGAACGTTGAGTTGACCGACCAGCTTTCGACCGCCCAAGCCCACGAAGCATTGTCGCTACGCTCGGGGGCATAGGGCTCCCGAGTCTCGATTGGGGTGCGCTTGGTCAGACGTCGCGGGGCGAGACGAGGCTGAGGGAACCGGGACGCACCATGCCGTAACCCGGCTCTATCTTCGGACGGACCGGCCCGGTGGCGGGCCTCGAGCCCTTGAGTACCTGCCGTCGGCGATCCCGACTCGCTTGGGGTTAGTATATATACTATGCCTCGCTGACGTGGCATCGTGAAGATCGAGACGCGGTTCCTCCGTGAGCGTGGCCACGCGAGGGCCCCGGCGATCATGGTCCCGGAGCCCGTCGAGCCCCACCGGCCGCGTGTCCGCTACACGCTCCGGTTAGACTCCCGGCAGGACGTCGAGACCGCGCGGTCCGAGGGGGTCCCGGTCTTCCTGCTCGATCCGGCGATCGTGACTTCCCTCGGCCACCGGATGAAGTTCCCGCCCTTCCTCCTCGTCCCGAGGGCGATACGTCCCTCGATCCGCACCCGCCTTCGGGTCATCGAGATGGAGTCGGAGAGCAGCCTCCGCGAGCCGAAGATCGAGGAGCTCGTCGTCGCCCTCCTTCGGTTCGACGAGATTGCGGCTCGCGCGGTCGTCCTTCGGAACGCCCGGTCGATCGACCGG
Source organism: uncultured Thermoplasmata archaeon (assembly GCA_963696985.1). Taxonomy (GTDB): domain Archaea; phylum Thermoplasmatota; class Thermoplasmata; order Lutacidiplasmatales; family UBA184; genus Lutacidiplasma. The sequence goes on from CAVOMG010000002.1 coordinate 199,791, forward strand.
GTCCGGCTCTACCGGGCGGTCGCCCGGGAGGGCCTCGAACGGGAGGCCACCCGGGTCCACTTGAGCGACTTCGCTCCGATTCCCGTCGTAGGGAGCTCGCTCGAGAAGGGCGCCCTCGATCGAATCGCCCTACGGAATACCGCACCGGTGGGGGGGCTCTAGAATGATCGACCCGAGGCTCGCTAACGTCGCCCTCGAGCTCGACAAGCTGGGGATTCGGTTCGTCGTGGTTGGGGGCCTCGCCCTCGGGATGAAGTACCCCGTCGAGACCGAAGACGTCGACATCCTCGTCGCCCTCGAGGACTATCCCCGCGTGCTCGAACAACTCGCCCAGCACGAGCGGATCCGGGTACTCCCCGGAGGACGTTGGGGCGATGGCCAGCACGGAGTTTCGGGTCGAGACCTGAATAGCGCAGCAACCTACTCCCCACACCCCGCGGTTCAGAGCTGATCTCCCGAGTCCGGGCGCCCGCTCCCTCGACGGACCGGCTCTCCTCGCGTAGCGCCGATGGACCGTCCTAGTTATATGTGTGGGGAGTATGTCCCCCTCACTTGTCAATCAAGCACCGTCGACGCGGGGACCGTATCTATCTCGAAGAGTGGCGCACCTTCCGAGAGGGAAAGAAGGTCCGCAGCAAGTTCGTTCGCTACCTCGGACCCGAAGGCGGCCCGAAGCGCTCCGGCCCCGGGTCCATCCTGGACCGTGTCCGGCACGACCGTTCTCGTCGAGCCGGAGCGGTCCGACTGCTCTGGTGGCTCGCCGAGGATCTCGGTATTCCGACCTCCATCGACCGGATCTCGGGCCGAGATTCCGACCCCGACGCCCCCTCCGCGGGCAAGATCCTCACCGCCTGGGCCATCAACCGTGTCCTCGATCCGCTGAGCGCAACCCAGCTCGAGAACTGGACCCCCACCACCGACCTTCCGGTGCTCGCAGGGATCCCGGCCGAGGCGTTCCAGAAGGACACGTTCCTGAGGGCGCTCGACTGGATCTGCCATGACGATCCGAGCCGGGCCCTCGTCGTTGACCGTACCCTCGATCTCGAGGAGGAGCTCACCCGGCACTGGCGGGAGCGCTACCCGCTGCCGAAGGGCGAGACCGAGGCCCTCGCCTACGATCTCACCAGCGTGCTGTTCTTCGGCGTCACCTGTCCCATCGCCACGCCGGGGCGCAACCCGGACCATCAACAGCGCCTCCAAGTGAATGTCGGGGCGGTGGTGAGCCGCCACGACCGGATGCTCTGGCGGCACTTCGTGTACCGAGGGCAGCGACACGGCACCGGAACGATGCGGAACCTGCTGGTGGAGCTCCAGCAGGCGAAGATCGTCCCGGGGCTGCTCATCGTGGACCGGGGCCTCGTGGGGAAGGCGATCGTCGAGGAAGTGCGGGGCACCGGCTGGCACCTCCTCGGAGGGATCTCGAAGTCGACGAAGGAGATCCGGGAGATTCTCGATACAGTGAAGGTGCCCGAGATGCCGAGCAGTGTGGTCCAGGCCACTCGTGGGGGGGCGATCTACGCGGCGAAGGCGCGACGGCGGCTCTGGAAGGAGGAGCGCGAGGTAACGGTCTACACGAGCGCGGCCCGAGCGATGGAGGACCGGTCGGAGAGGAACCTGGCGCTGGCGAACCTCGGGAAGGCGCTGAACGCGCTGTCGGAGAAGGGGAAGGCGTGGAGCGAGGGGAAGCTCCACGAGGCGATCGAGGGAGTCCTTGGTGAGTGGAAGGAGTTCGTGCAGGTGCGGGTCCGTCGGAGCGGGGAGGGTCCGCGGGTGGCTTGGTCGTACCGGGACCGGGTGATCCGAGAGGCGGCGCGCCAGGACGGGAAGTACGCGCTGCTGTGCACCGACCCGCGGCTCTCGGCGGTGGAAGTGGTGGCGCAGTATCTGGGGAAGGACTTCGTGGAGAAGGCGTTCCGGACATGGAAGTCGGGGATCGAGGTGGAGCCGGTGCGGCACCGGCGGGAACGGCGCGTGCGCGCGTACCTGTTCGTGTGCAGTCTGGCGTATCGGCTGGAGATGGCGCTTCGCTGGAAGCTGCTCGAGGGTCGGGTGCCGGAGGCGAAGGTGGCGGAGTATCAGGAGCGGCTGTTGGCGGAACTGGACCGGGTCGAAAGGGCCGAGGTGAGCCTTGGCGGGCAGGCTCGGACCTGGTACCTGAACATCACGGACAACGTTCGGGATGGACTCAGGCGGCTCAAGCAAGCCGACCTACTCGACGAAGGACCACCGATACTAACAGTCCCCGCGTAGGGGGTAGGTCGGTGCGCTGTTCAGGTCAAGATGCCGTGGAACCGCTCGAGCTTTCCGCGCCCTCGGGGGTTGTACGGCCTCCCGTAGATCACCGAGATGCCCCGGGCAGCGCAGTACTCGCGGAACTCATTCGAGATGAAGCAGCTCCCGTTGTCGACGTAGAGGGCCTTGGGTGGGCGGCCGCCCTTCAACGCCCACCAGAGATTGTTCGTGGCCTCGCGGGTCCTCTCTCGGCGGTAGGCGCGGGCCATCACGAGGAAGCGGGAGCGATCGTCCAGGATGGTGTGGACGTACACCTTCCCCCTCACCCCGGCGATCCGAAACTCGTAGACATCCATCTGCCAGAGGGAGTCCACGTACCGACGCTGGAATCGCTTGAACGGCTTCGGTTTCTTGACGCGTCGGACCATGAACCCATGGCGCTTCAGCACGCGATGGACGGTGACCCAGCTCACCTGAACCCCCCGACGTCCAAGGATGGCGTGAATCCGTAGAGCGCCCCAGGCAGGGTGCTCCCGCCTCAGCTGGAGGATGCGATTGACGAGGTTCCCGTGGATTCGATTCGGGCTGTGGTGAGGACGCCGGGACTCGTCCCGGAGGCCCTCAACACCTTCTTCTCGGTAGTTTCGACACCAGTTCCGAAGCGTCCGCGCGGAGATCCCGAAGATCTGACAGATCTCCGCGGTCCGGACTCCCTTCTCGAGATGTTGTCTGACGGCGTGCAGTCGGAGTCGAACGTCTTCCTTGACCAAAGCCACCCTCTCCGGGGGGCGGCAATATGTCCTGACAATTCAGGCGGCAGGATGTCCTGCTACACTACAAGTATGTCGCGTCGAAGGTCACGTTCACGAAGGCGCTGCCGCCCACGATGTCGAGGTTCCCGGTGGCATTCTCCGTCGGCTCATATCCCGCAACGGAGGTGGTGACCCGGTACGGGTAGCTCCCGTTGGGTTCGCGGAAGGCGATATCAGCCGAGACGCCCCCCGCCCCTCCCGCGCCCGAAACGTTGACGGTCCAGGGCGAACCGGAGGGAAGCCCCTCTTCCAGGAACTGGACCGGATAGGTGTAGTTGAATCGGAGGGCGATGCTCACCGGGGCCAGGGGGACGGACGGGACATTGACGGTGCCGCGGGTCCGGTTGGCGACGAACGGCAGAGGCCCCGAAACGGTGTAGTTGGCCGGGCCCACCGGTTCCACGAAGCTGAGGAGCGAGGCCGAGCCGATCCGGGAAGTGCCGTTCATGCCCACCGTCCATACGTCGGCGCCGGGCAGACCGGTCTCCTCGAAGTTGACGGAGATCCCGCCGAAGATCCACTCCGCCCCGCCGCTCGCCGCTTTCACGAAGAAGAGCGCGCCGGTCGTCGGGTCGTACACGCCGGCCCACGGGCCGCCTCCGATGGTGAGGATCGGGTGGGCGGAGGAGTCGCTGAGCGCGCTGATCACGCTGACCGAGTTCGCGTCGTAGCTCGCCACGTAGACGCACTCGTTCGCCGGGTCGTAGGTGATCGACGCCCCGCCGAACGTGCCGGAGCCGACGGGGATCCCGCTCGCGATCAAGGTGTAGTTCGATGCGCCGAGGGCGTTGAGGGTGCTCGTGGTGGCCGCGTTCCCGAGGAACATCTGCTCCCGCACAGGGGAGTAGGCGATCCCCTCTACGAGGGCGCCGCCATTGGGTTGGGGGCCGGGCGAGAGCGAACGGACGACGGTGTCGGTGGCGGCCGAGAGCACGGTGACGGTGTCGTTGTCGAGGTTCGCGACCCAGATCGTGTCGGTGACGGGATCGAGCGCCAGGCCCCAAGGGCCGTCGAACCCGCGAGTGAGGATGGGGCCGGGGGTGTCGTTCGAGGTGAACACCTCCGCGACGCCCATCGGCAGCCCGTTCGGGGTCCAGAGGGAGAGGAAGAGCGCCTGGTCCGTCGGGTCGTACACCTCGTACTCCGGGTCGCCCGCGAGAGAGATGTTCGACGCGAGGGCGTTCGTCGAGGTGTTCACGACCTCCACGAGCCGGGCCATTTCGAGGATCACGTAGACCTCCCGGTCCTGCGGGACGTACACGACACCGACCGGGTCGCTCGGCATCGCAATGTCGGTCACGTGCGCGCCGGTCGTCGCGTTCACCACCGTCGTGTTGTTATCGTCGTGGTTCGCGATGTAGAGCTCCTGGTTGTCCGGGTCGTACGCCGCCCCATCGGGGTAGCCACCGGTGCCGACGACGCCGCTCCCGATCGGTCCATCGACCGGCACACCGACCGGGGCCGCGGTGGGCCGGGCCCCACCGATCGGGACCCCGCAGCGTCGACGATCCCGCCCTCGGCGGCGCGCGCGGTCTCGGAGACCGCGGGGCCGGAACCCGCTGGTCGGTCGACCGTGGGCTGGGGGTGGAGGACGATGCCGCCCGGAAGGGCGGTCAAGAGGGCCGCGAAGACGACCGCGAGGGTCCGGCTACGGCGAGGATCCCACGGCATGGGTCGCGATCGAAGGGGCGCCCGACGATAACACCTCGGGGGAAAGGATCGGCCCGTGGTCAGGGGCGGTCGTCGGCCCTCTCGAGGGGCGCGTCGGTCTCGACGACGAACGATCCGATGTAATCGCACTGGAGGCAGTGGTAGACCTGCCCGAAGATGAGGCCGCCGACGTAGACGAGCCGGGTGGAGTTGCACTGGGGGCAGTGGAGGATCGGCTTACCCCGCTTCCGGCGCTTCATCGTCCTCGGGCTTCTCCTCCGGATCTTCCCCCCGCTCTTCCTCGGGTTCGGGGCCGGAGGCCGCCCCCTCGTTCGAGGAGGACGCGTCCGGCGGGCTCCCACCCTCCGGGGCGGTCTCCGCGCCGTCGCCGAGGCCGCCCGGCAACAGCACGACGTCCTTCACCTCGTCCCCCTCGTCGAGCCGGATGATGCGGACGCCGAGGGTGTTGCGGCCCTGGGAGCGGATCGACGAGGCGGCGAGCCGGATCGTGATCCCCCGCTGGCTGGTGACGAGGACCTCGGAGTCGGCGCCGGTCGGCAGGACCGCGACGACCTCGCCGTTGCGGCCCCCGGTGCGGATCGTCCGCACCCCGTGGGCCCCGCGGCGGGTCTCCCGGTAGTCATCGACCGGGCTGCGCTTCCCGAAGCCCGTCGAGGTGATCGTGAACAGGTCCGGGAAGCGGGCGTCGACGATCGCCATCCCGACGACCCGGTCCCCCTTCTCCTCCGAGAGCCGCACGCCGATGACCCCGTAGGTCGAGCGGCCCATCGTCCGGACCTCCGAGGCCGGGAATCGGACGAGCTGGCCCGATCGCGTCGCGAGCACCGCCTCGGCCCGCTCATCGGCGAAGAGGGCGACGTCGACGAGCTCGTCCCCTTCCTCGAGGAGGACCGCCTGGATCCCGTTCGTCCGGATGTTCTGGAACTCGTCGAGGCTCGTCCGCTTGACGAGCCCGCGCCGGGTCGCGAAAAGGAGCGAGCCGTCGGTCGCGAGGTCGCGGATTGGTTGGAGGGTCTGGACCGTCTCGCCGCCCTTCAACTTCGGTAGGAGGTTGATCACGGCCTTCCCCTTCGAGTGGCGGCTCCCCTCGGGGAGCTCGTAGGCCTTGATCCGGTAGACCCGGCCCAGGTTCGTGAAGAAGAGGACGTTGTCGTGGGTCCGGGTGAGGAACGTTCGGATGACGTAGTCCTCCTCCTTCGTCTCCATCCGGATGAGGCCCCTGCCCCCTCGGCGCTGTCGACGGTACTGGTCGAGCGGCAGGCGCTTGATGTACCCGTCCCGGGTGACGAGGACGACGACCTCGGTGTCCGGGATCAGGTCCTCGAGGGTCCGCTCGGTGAACGCCGGGACGATCTGGGTACGGCGGGCGTCCCCGAAGCGCGTCTCGAGGTCGAGGAGCTCGGTCCGGATCAGGCCGTCGAGGAGCTTCGGCGACGTGAGGATCTCGTGGTAGCGCTTGATCTCCCCGTCCTTCTCGGCCTTCTCCTTGAGGATCGCCTCGCGCTCGAGGGCCGTGAGGCGGGCGAGCCGCATGTCGAGGATCGCCTTCGCCTGCTCGCTCGAGAGCAGGAACTTCCCCATCAGGGAGGTCTCGGCGGCGCCCACGTCCGGGGAGCGCCGGATCACCCGGATCACCTCGTCGATGTGGTCGATCGCCGTGAGGAACCCCTCGAGCAGGTGGCGGCGCGCCTCGGCCTTCGCGAGGTCGGAGCGCGTGCGCTTCGTGATGATGTCGCGACGGTGCTCGAGGTGCAGGTTGAGGAGGTCGCGGAGGGGCAGGACCTTCGGGCGCCCCCCGACGAGGCAGAGGTTGATCACGCCGAAGCTCGTCTCGAGCGGCGTGTGCTCGTAGAGCCGGTTGAGCACGATCTCCGCCGGCGCGTCCCGCCGGAGCTCGAGGACCACCGAGGTCCCCCGCCGGTCCGACTCGTCCTTGAGGTCGATGATCCCATCGATCCGCTTCGTCTTCACGAGCTCGGCGATCAGCTCGAGGAGCGAGGTCTTGTTCACCTCGTAGGGGATCTCGGTGATGACGATCTCGTCGCGCCCGTCGCGCTCCCGGATCTCCGCCTTCCCCCGGATCCTCAGCATCCCGCGGCCGGTCTCGTAGGCTTCGCGGATCCCGCTCGAGGCCGACATGAGGCCCCCGGTCGGGAAGTCGGGTCCGGGGATCTTCTCGAGGAGCTCGGCGAAGGTGGCCTCCGGCTGGTCGAGCAAGAGGACGAGGCCGTGGACGATCTCCCGGAGGTTGTGCGGGGGCATGTTCGTCGCCATCCCGACGGCGATCCCCGCCGAACCGTTGACGAGCAGGTTCGGGAGCTTCCCCGGCATGACGAGCGGTTCTTTGAGCGTCCCATCGAAGTTGTCCCCCCAGGCGACGGTGTCCTTCTCGACGTCCTCGATGACCTCGGCGGCGAGGGCGCTCAGGCGGGCTTCGGTGTAGCGCATCGCGGCCGGGGAGTCCCCGTCGATCGAGCCGAAGTTCCCCTGGCCGTCGATGAGCGGGTAGCGGAGCGAGAAAGGCTGGGCCATCCTAACGAGCGCGTCGTAGACGGAGAGGTCGCCGTGGGGGTGGTACTTCCCGAGGACGTCCCCGACCGTGCGGGCGGACTTCCGGTACGGCTTGTCGTGGGTCGCGCCGGACTCCCACATCGACCAGAGGATGCGGCGGTGGACCGGCTTGAGGCCGTCCCGGCTTTCCGGCAGGGCGCGTCCGATGATCACGCTCATCGCGTAATCGATGTAGGAGCGGTGCATCTCCCGCTCCACGGAGTGTTCTTTGATCCTTGACGGATCGTCCCGGCCCGGGGTCGGCGGGAGGGCGGGGGTGCTCACTTCGCCTCCGCGCGGGGGAGCTGGGTGAGGAGGCGGCGGTTCATCTCCTCGAGGAAGCGGTCCCGGGCGTCCTTGGGGATCGTGGCGCCGCTCGCGACCCGGTGACCCCCGCCCTCCCCGCCCACGGCGTCGGCCGACTCCCGGAACGCGGTGGCGAGGTCGAGCCCCCGGCTGACGAGCCAAGTGGTCCCGCGGCCGGAGACCTTGTAGACCTCCTCGCCGGGCGAGAAGACCACGACGGGGCGATTCGGGTCGAGGAGGTAGTTCATCGCGAGTCCGGCCTGCGTTCCGGCGAGCGGCCCTTCCGGGCTCTCGAACCACTGGAGGGCGCTCAAGGAGTTAACGCCGGCCTCCTCGAGGCGGCGGAGCCCCGTCAGGACCCCGGTCCGCCAGGCCTCCTCCGCGCTCCGGGCGCGGGCGAGCGCCCGGGGGTCGCCGAGGGCGAGGGCGACCCCCTCCGAGGGCGTGCCGTCGCGGCCGGTCGCGTTCTGGAGGTTCGCGAGCTCCTCGGCGTCGAAGCCGAGCTTGGGGAGCCGGTAGCGCGGGGCGTGGAACGCTTCGACGAATTCGGGACGGGTCCCCTGCTGGACGAGCCGGGCGAGGATCGCGGACCCGAGGCGGGTGCGCTCGGGCGCGTCCAAGGAATCGATCGGGCGGCGCGGGTCGAGCGAGAGCGCGTTGAGGAAACGGTCGCACTCGACCGGACGGCCGGAGAGTCCGCGCAGGAACGGGTCGACGGAGCGCGCGAGCGCCTCGGAGAGGCTCCCGCCGAACAGGGGGAGCCCGGAGTACGGCTCGACGAGCCCGCGGCCCCGGGCCTCCTCGACGAGCTTCGCGTTCAACCCCTGGAATCCTCCGACGTGCTGCCGGTCGGAGATCGCGCCGGAGATCCCCCACGGCGCGTTGTCCCAGTTCGCGGGGTCGATGAAGATGGAGAAGAGCCAGGTGAGGGTCGCGGCGCACATCTCGTTCATGCCGTCGACCCCCCAGTCGAGCGGGTTCACGAACGCCACGTGGTCCGGTAGGGTGGGGGGCTGGGGGACCCCGGGGTAGCGGTGGTGGTCGAGGATGATCACCGGGCGTGGGTGGCGCGCGAACCGGTCGAGCCAGCTCGCTCCCGTGTCGAGCACCAGGACGGGGCCCGGCGTCGCGTCGAGCAGCGCTTCGATGCGTCCCCGCTCGACCCCGACGAGGGGCGTCGACTGGACGCCGTAGGTGAGGCGCAGGAGCATCCGGACCGCGGAGGAGGCGCTCGCGATCCCGTCGCCATCGTAGTGGTAGATGATCCGCCAGCGCCCCGGGTTCGCCAGGAGGAGCGCGCGGGCGAGGGTGAATTCGGTAGAGTAGGCCGGCTGAGCGACGAAGTGCTCGGGGCCCGAAGGCATCACTCCACCTGGAGCACCGCACTAGCGGAGGTGTACCGCCAGTTCTCCGGGAGGCGCTGCTGCGCCCGGTAGTAGTGGGCGAGCCGGCGGATCCGCGACTCCATCAAGGCGAGGCCGCGCTGGTTCGAGAGGTCCTTGGGGTGGAGCGCGAGGTGGCGCTGGAGGTGGACGACGCGCTTCAGGAGCGCCTGGAGGTCGTCCGGGAGATCGGGCTTCACGCCGCCCTCGGCGAGGAGCTGGGTCATCCGCTTCCCGACGATGGTGCGGATAGAGGGGACGCCCATCCCGTCGCGCAGGACGGCCCCGACCTGGGCCGGCCCCATGCCGCCCTTCGCGAGCTTCACGGCCTCTTCCGTGACCTCTTGGGGGTCAGCGGTGACCCACGCCGGTTTGGTCCAGGGGAACGGCCGGTGGGAACCGGAACGACCCCGGTGGCCGGAGTGGATGCGGGACACGGATTCGTCGACTCCCTCGGGTTCTTAACGGTGGCGCCGGCGGGGTGGGATCAGCGGACCCGGTTGGCGCTATCGAGGGCGTCCACCAGGAACTTCTTCCCCTCTCCGGTGATCTGGTACCTGGGCCGGCTCAGCCGCTGGCGTTGCCAGGAGTACTCCGAAGCCCCGACGGCCTTGACGAGGCCGTTGCGCACGAGGAGGCCGAGCGCCGCCGCGACGTTCGTCCCTGGAGGCCGGGGGGTCCGCTGGTTCTTGACCCGGGACTCGAGCTCGGCGAGCTCGAGCGCCTGCTCGACCGCGTTGCCTTCGTGCCGGGTCTCCGCCTGGTTGAGTTGTTTCAGGATGTCGATGAACGTCTCCCGGACAGGGTCGGGGCGGTTCGGGGTTGCCATCGGGCGCAATCTATCGCGCGTAGGGGTACTTAGAGCCTCTCCGAAGACCTCGGACCGGCCCTGAAGCCGCCTTGGCCCGCCCAAGCCTCGTGTTATCGGTGACGTAACGCTCGTCATGCAATTGCCCCCGTTTTCACCTTCCATTAACCTTGCAATCTTCATGAGCCTCGGCAGGGAGCTTCCCCCGCTCATGGGGGAGTTCTCCGTTCGAACTGTCGTCGTCCCGTTCCTCCCGAGCCTGTCTCTTCGTCGAGCCCTCATGGATTCTCGTTCTGCCATCAATCATCTCCTGGCCGATTGGCGAAGCCGACCGGACGAGTCCCGGTTCCAAGCCACGAAGCGTACGTACCCGGCACTCCGGGCGTGCTATCCGCACCTCGCCTCCGGGTGGATCATCTCTATCGCCAACGAGACCTCGGCGACCCTACGAGCCTGGGACCGAACCCTCCGAAGGATTCGTCGGATCGACCCGGTACGGTTCGAACGGATGGTGCGCTCCCTTCCGCGCCGCCGACGTTTGAAGGTCTCGCTCCACCACGACCTCTTCCGCGTAGCTGGGAATCTCCTCCGCATCACCGTCCGACCCGGTGAGTACTCGGAGATCGATCTCGGTCAGGTTCCCCACCCCCTCTTTCACCGATATCGACGCCTCTCGGACTCCCAGTTTGGCTTGTCCGTCACGGAAACCGCCTTGCTCTTCCATTTCCGCATTCCACGAGTCGTCTCCGAGACCCCGCACGCCGCCGGGGTCGACCTCAATTTCGAGTCGGCCGTCTACGCTACCTCGGAGGGCCAGGTCGGTGTGATCGATCTCGCCCCCGTGGTTCGGATCCAGAAGTCGATGGCTCGCAAACGCGCTTCGATCCAACGGCACATCAGCAAGGACGTTCGTCACCAGCGCTCGGTGCTCCGTCGATATGGTCGACGCGAACATCGACGGATCACCCCCCTCCTCCACGCGGCGGCGAATCAGCTCCTGAACGCCCTGGGGGATCGGTCGATCGTGATGGAGGACCTGACCGACGCCACGAGGGAGATTCTTCAACGGGAGAGGAGGAGTCCCCAAATGCGTCGGGCACTCTCTCGATGGCCCCACGCAGAATTCCAGCGGATCGTCACCTACAAATCCACGACGCCGGTCGTCCGAGTGAACCCGGAGGGGACCTCGCAAGAGTGTCCCCAGTGCGAGGGGCCCTACGCTCCTCCGACGGGGGAAGGGCCCCGCCCTTCCCAAGGCGGGTCCCGGCGGAAGACCTGCGAGCATTGCGGAGGCAGCTACCATCGGGATGCGGCGGCGGCGATCGCCGTCCTGGCCCGCGGCTGCCGCCTCCTACGGGGAACCACTGTCTCCCCGAGCGCACGCAACGAGCTCCTGGAGGCGGCGCGATGGCGTCCGGGGGGAGTTCTCCCGGGTCCCATGGGCGAGCCGACGAAAGGAGACGACGTGAAATCCACGAGACCGGTCGAAGGGCCGGTCTTCGGATAGGCAGTTAGAACATACTGGTCGGGGCCGTTCCCGGACCCGGCGAAGTCGGGGCCGCGTGCCGGGGACCGCCGGGGTGAAGGCCCCAGCGGCAGGCTATAAGCCCGACCTCCGTTCGCCGCCCGATGGCCTGCACCTGCGCGAGGCCGGCCCGCTGTCCGGTCTGCAACGCCTCCGTCCGGGTGCCGTTGACGAACCTCGAGAGCTCGAGCGCCGGGGCGGCGCTCGTCGAGCGGTTCGCCCGCCGGGAGACCGCCGCGAACCGGGAGGCGCTGCGCCGGCTGATCCAGGGGACCTGCCCGTGCCCCTCGTGCGGGAGCACGATCACCTACGAGCACAGCCGCTCCTGCTTCTCGATGGCGCTCGCCACCGCCGGGGTGCCGTCCCACGAGCGCTCCTCGATCCTCTCGAAGATCACGTTCCCGGAAGGGTAGTCCGAGGGCCGATGTCCCCCGACGAGCCGTTCGTCGTCACCCCCTACGAGGTCAGGGGGCGGATCGACTACGAGCGGCTCCGCGAACAGTTCGGGACCCAGTCGGTGGACCCCGAGCTTCTGAAGCGGCTCGCCCGGCTCGCCCGGGGTCCGGTCCACCCCCTGATCGCCCGGGGGGTCTACTACTCCCACCGGGACCTCCCCGCCCTGCTCGACCAGTTCGAGCAGGGGCACCCCTTCTTCGTCTACTCGGGCCGGGGGCCGTCGGGTCCCCTCCACACGGCCCACCTGATGCAATTCGAGATGTGCCGGTGGTTCCAAGAGCGCTTCGGCGCCGAGATGTACATCCAGATCACCGACGACGAGAAGACCTGGGCCCGCGGGATCCCGAGCGGCGAGACGGCCCGGTGGGGGAAGGAGAACCTGCTCGACATCCTGGCGGTCGGCTTCGACCCCCAGCGGACCCACGTCTTCTTCGACTCCCGATCGATCCGGGCGCTGTACCCCCTCGCCATCGAGGTGGCGAAGCGGATCAACTTCTCCACGGTCAAGGCCGTCTTCGGGTTCAAGCCCTCGACCAACATCGGGCTGATCTTCTACACCGCGCTCCAGAGCGTGCCGTGCTTCTACCCCTCGTGGGCCGAGGGGCGCTCGGTGCCGTGCCTGATCCCGTGCGGGATCGATCAGGACCCCCACTTCCGGGTGACACGGGACATCGCCGAGGGCCTCGGCTACCCGAAGCCCGCGATCCTCCACAGCCAGATGTCGATCGGCCTCAAGGGGAGCCAGAGCATCTCCACGACCGCCGGGTCGGAGGAGAACGCGATCTTCCTCAACGATCCGCCGAAGACCGTCGATCGGAAGATCGCGAACGCCTTCACCGGGGGTCGGGCGACCGTCGAGGAACAGCGACGCCTCGGGGCGACGCCGGAGATCTGCTCGATCTGGTCGATGTGGCGAACGAAGTTCGCCCGGGACGACGCCGAGTTCGATGCGATCACCCAGGACTGCAGGTCCGGCGCCCTCCTCTGCGGGGATTGCAAGGCCCGGCTCCACCCCCGGGTCATCGAGTTCCTCGCGGACCACGCGAAGCGTCGCGAGGAGGTCCGGTCGTGGGCCGAGGACCGGATCATCGAGAGCGCGCCGGCGGGGCTCGCCCCTCCGGGAGAACGCGCGGCCTACAGCACGCCCGGATAGATGTCGGAAAGGTCCGGCTCGACCGGGTCGGAGCCGGGCCGGGGGGGACGGGTCGGGCCGTCGGCCGTAGGCGGGGGCGGCGCGTCGCCGTTCTCGGCGGCCACGGCGACGAGCCGGAGCATCGGCCGGAAGAGCGACTGCTGAGCCTGGCCTGGATCGAGGGTGTAGGCGTGCTCGTATGCGGCGATCGCCTCCTCCTCTTCCCCCAGGGAGAGGAGCGAGAGCGCGAGGTCGAGCCAGCTCCTCGCCTCCCGACCGGACTCCTTCTCGCCGAGCTCGGCGAGGTGGTCATCGGGCCCCTCGGGGGGTCGTGCGGGCCCGCTGCCCTCAGGGCCGGCGCCGTCCTCATCGGTCTCCCGGGAGAGGACGAGGGCCCGTTCGAACGCGGCCTCCGACCCCGCCTCATCCCCGCTCTCCGCGAGGGCCACGCCCAGGCGGTGCCACGCGACGAGGTCATCCGGGGCGAGGGCGACCGCGTACCGGTACGCCGAGACCGCGCGGCTCCATTCGGAGCGCATCCCGCGGGCGACCCCCAGGTGGAACCAGGCGTCCGGGTTCCTCGGCCCGAGCTCGATCGCCTTCGAGAGGGCCTGTTCGGCCTCGGCCGCGCGGCCCAGGTGAGCGTAGGACATGCCGAGATAGGTCCAGCATCGAGGCTCGGCCGGGGCCTCTTTCAAGAGTTCGGCGAACGCGCGCGCGGCACGGTCGAACTCGCCCCGGATGAAGTAACTGACCGCGATATCGTACCTCGGGCTATCCACGGGTCCCGGACCCTAGTGGACGTTCGAGGCCGGCGAGCGATAGATAAACATGCTCATGGAGCCGCAGGGGTCAGCGGCCCGGAGTCCCTCCCGACAGACCTCCCCCGACGGCGGGCCGCGTCGGGCGGGAGGGGGCGCGAAGCTCGGCCGGATGGCCTGAAAGCCCCCCGGGGGCGGTTCCCGGCGCCCGCCGAGCCATTAAATACGGGACCCACCTCCCCGAATCCGAAGGATTCCGAGACCCCCGACACTACGAGCGCCTCTCGTCATATTTGTTGACGCGTGACCCTTGAAGTGCTGGGGCCACCGGGGTCACGAAAGCGCGAAACGCGAAAGAGAGGAACCCAATGGAGAAAACCCTGACGAAAGTGCGAGACCTGACTCCGAGCTCGAAGCAAGTGAACGTCCTCGCGAAGGTGACTAGCGTGGGCGAGGCGAAGGAGGTCATGGGCAAGTACGGTGACGCCCGCAAGGTTGCGGAAGCCGTCATCGGCGACGACACGGCGACGATCACGCTCTCCCTGTGGAACGAGCAGATCGGGACGATCGCGAAGGACGATGTCATCCTCATCGACAACGGCTACGTCTCCCTGGTTCGGGGGCACATGCGCCTGAACGTCGGGCGGTACGGGACCCTGAGCAAGTCGACGGAGACGATCGCCGAGGTCAACCAGACCCTCGACATGAGCCAGCAGGAGTTCGAGTCCGAGCGCCGGTCGTTCGGCGGCGGCTACCGTGACCGCGGTGGCGGCGGCGGCGGCTACGGCGGCGGCGGGCGGAGCTACGGCGGTGGCGGCGGTGGCGGCGGCGGCGGTGGGGGCGGTGGCGGCGGTGGCCGCGACCGGTCCGACAGCTACAAGCGCTACTAGTCCGCGCGTCGGCGAGGCGGCTCCCCGGACGGGGGCCGCCTCCTACCTTTTCCCGGAACGGCCCCGGTCCCCGGGGTCGTCCCGCCCCACAAAGTCGTAAGTCGTATTAGGCCCGATTCCCTCCGCCCGTCGGATGCCCGCGGACCCGAGCCGGGAACTCACCCTCTACGTCCAGAGCAAGAAGGTCGTCACGACGTTCTACCGACCGCCGTCCGGCCCGATCGACGTCGGGATCACCCCCGAGGCGCACGCCTCGGACGTCTCCGGCCACGGGAGCGGCGACGCCACCGTGGCGGCCGGCGAGGCGTTCTTCCTCTCCGACGACCAGGCCCGCTGCGTCGCCCTCGCCCAGGAGCTCGCCGAGCGGCGGGGGTACGGGATCAAGGTCGTGGACGTCGCGAAGGTCGGCCGGCTGGAGAAGCTGATCTCCGAGCGGCTCCGCTCGGTCTCGAACTTCCCGGTGCTCTACGGCGAGGGGTCGGCCCGGCTCGAGGGGTGTGACGCGTTCACGGAGGACCACCTCTCCGAGATGATGCCGGCCGAGCTCCGCATCCAGCGGGCGTTCAGCTACCTCAAGGTCCGCGGGGGCGACCTCGAGAAGATCCGAACCGTCCTCCTCGGGTTCCCGGAGGTCCGGGAGATCCATCTCCTCACCGGGGACTGGGACATGTTCGCCGTCCTTGAGTTCCCCGAGTCGCCGAGCCCGAAGCGCCAGGTCCTCGACTTCATCACCTCGCGGATCCGGCCGATCGCCGATGTGGTGGACACGAGCACCCTCGTGCCCGAGTCGTCGATCTCGAAGTTCCCGTTCTAGGCCGTGCGGTCCCGGCCCTCGGAGAGCGCCGCGGTCGACCGGGCCCCGTGGTTCGTGCTCGTCCTCGCCGGGGCGCTCGGCGCGACGACGCCCCGGGCCGTGGGCGCGTGGGCGCGGGTGCGACCGGGCTCCGGCGATCCGTAGAGCGAGGTCACCGTGAGCGGGTGGACCCGCATCCAGGCGATCCCCTCGATGTAGGCCTGGAACGCCTCGAGGCTCGTGAAGAGCGGGATGCCGACTCCACCGCCCGCCGCCTCAGGACGTACTCGTCCTCGAGCATCCGCTCGAGCTTCTCCTGGGTGAGCGAGGAGGGGACGTTGAGGATGAGGTCGATGTCGCCGCCGTCGAGCGCCTCGAGGATGTTCGGGTGGCGGTCGGGCTCGCTCACCTTGTGGAGCGTCTGGACCCCCCGGAATCCGCGGGCCGAGAGGTAGGCCGCCGTGTCCTCGGTCGCCGAGAGGGCGAACCCGAGGTCGGCGAGCTGCCGGACGGCCGGGAGCATCTGGGCCTTGAGCTCGGAGCCGCCGGCGGAGAGGAAGGCCGTCCCCCCTCCGGGACGATGCGCACGCCCGTGGCGACGAGGGCCTTGACGAGGGCATCGGCGAACGTCGGCCCGAAGCAGGCGACCTCACCGGTCGACTGCATCTCGACGCCGAGGAGCGGGTCGGAACCGGCGAGCTGGAGGAAGGAGAACTGGGGGACCTTCACGCCGAACCGGCCCGGCGGCAGCGGGGCGATCCCCTCACGGGAGAGGCCGCGACCGAGCATCGCCCGGGCGGCCTCCCTCAGGAGCGGGACGCCGGTCGCCTTGGCGAGGAAGGGGAGGGAGCGGCTCGCCCGCAGGTTGAGCTCGATGATCTGGAAGTCCGAGCCCTTGACGAGGAACTGGACGTTGAACGGCCCCCGGATATCGAGGGCCCGGGCCATCTCCCGGGCGGCGTCGACGAGCTTACGCTGGACCTCGGGGGAGGTCCGGCGCGGCGGGAGGCAGAAGATCGCATCGCCCGAATGGATCCCGGCGCGCTCGACGTGCTCGAGGATCCCGGCGACGAGGACCTTCTCGCCGTCGGCGATCGCGTCGAGCTCGACCTCGTCGGCCCCCTCGATGAACTTCGTGATGACCACCGGGTGCTCCGGGGAGAGCCGCGCGGCCTCGGAGAGGAACCGCGCGAGGTCGGTCCGGCCGTAGATCACCCGCATCGCCTGGCCGGAGAGGACGTAGGAGGGCCGGACGAGCACCGGGTAGCCGACCTCATCGGCGAACGTGGAAGCGGCCTCGTCGGTGGTGAACGCCCGCCACGCCGGTTGGGGGATGCCGAGCTTCTCGAGCAGGGTCGAGAAGCGGGCCCGGTCCTCGGCCATGTCGATCGATTCCGAGCGCGTGCCGAGGATCGGGAGCCCGCAGGCGTGCAGGAGCGGCGTCAGGTTCTGGGCGAGCTGGCTCCCGACGCAGGTCACGATCCCGGTGAAGTGGTCGATCTCGGCGAGGTCCCGGACCCGCTCGAGGGTGATCTCCTCGAAGTAGAGCCGGTCGGAGCGGTCGTGGTCGGTCGAGACCGTCTCCGGGTTCGAGTTCAACAGGGCGACCGTCGGGATACCCTCGGCCTTGAGCCCGTCGACGAGGTTCATCGTCGACCAGTCGAACTCCACCGAGGAGCCGATCCGATAGGGTCCTGCGCCGAGGACAAGGATGCTGCCGTCCGGCGAGGGTTGGACGTCGTCCTCGTCGGCCTGGTAGGTGAGGTAGAGGTAGTTGGTCCGGCTCGGCCACTCGCCGGCGAGCGTGTCGATCATGCGGATCCGGGGGCGGATCCCCGCCTCGAGCCGCATCCGGCGGACCTCCTCCTCGTCCATCCGGGCGGCGCGGGCGATCGCCCGGTCGGATAGGCCGAGCTCCTTCGCCCGGCGGAGCTCCGACGTCGTCACCGTCCCCTGGGAGAGCCGCAGGTGGCGCTCGACCTCCTCGACCTCGCTCAGCGCCTCGATGAACCACGGGTCGATCCAGCTCACCTTGGAGATCGTGGACGTGCCGATTCCCGCCCGGAGCGCCTCGAGGACCTGGAAGAGGATCAGCGGTGTCGGCTCGCCGAGGTCCCGGAGGATCGCCGGTCTCGGGCGGGTCTCCGCGGGCGGCACGAGGTCGGAGCGCGGGTCGCTCATGCGGACCGCCTTGAGGAGAGCCTCCGGGAACGACGCCCCGATCCCCATCACCTCCCCGACCGACTTCATCGAGGGGCCGAGCCGGCGATCGGCGCGGGGGAACTTGTCGAGGTCCCAGCGCGGGAGCTTCACGACCACGTAGTCAAGGGCCGGCTCGAAGCAGGCCGTGGTCTTCCCCGTCACCCGGTTCGGGAGCTCGGGGAGCGTGTATCCGAGGGCGAGCTTGGCGGCCACGTAGGCGAGCGGGTAGCCCGTGGCCTTGCTCGCGAGGGCGCTCGACCGGGAGAGCCGGGCGTTGATCTCGATCGCATAGTACTCCTCGCTATCGAGGCCGAGGGCGAACTGGATGTTGCACTCCCCGATGATCCCGCAGGTCTCGACCGCGCGCAGGGCCGCCTGCCGCAGCATCTGGTACTCGTGGTCGGTGAGCGTCTGCGAGGGGGCGATGACGACGTTGTCCCCGGTATGGACGCGCATCCCGAGGACGTTCTCCATGTTGCAGACGGTGAGCGAGTTCCCGAGACGGTCCCGGACCACCTCGTACTCGATCTGCTTGAACGCGCCGACGTAGCGCTCGAGCAGGATCTGTCCGAGCGGGCTCGCGCGCAACCCCCGGCGGGCGACCTCGTCGAGCTCCTCCGATGTCCGGGCGACCCCGCCGCCCTTGCCTCCGAGGGTGTAGGCGACCCGGACCATCACCGGGAAGCCGAGGCCCTTCGCCGCCTCTTGGGCCTCGGCGGCGGAGTAGACCGCGCGGCTCGGCAGGGTCGGGACCTGGGCGCGGTTCATCAGGGCGACGAATTCCGCCCGATCCTCGGTGCCCCGGATGCCGGCGAGCGGCGTGCCGAGCACGGCGATGTTCAACCGGTCGAGGACCCCGCGATCGGCGAGAGCGATGCCGCAGTTGAGCGCCGTCTGGCCCCCGAAGGAGAGCAGGAGGCCGTCCGGGCGCTCCGCCTCGAGGATCGGCTCGACGAACTCCGGGGTGAGCGGCTGGAAATAGACGCGTCCGAGCTTCGGCGGATCCGTCTGCAACGTCGCGATGTTCGGATTCACCACCACGGCGTAGACGCCCTCCTCTTCCAGGGCCTTCAGGCACTGGCTGCCGGAGTAGTCGAACTCCCCGGCTTCGCCGATCTTGAGGGCTCCCGACCCGAGGACGACGACCTTTCGGGGGCGGGGCGCGGCCATCAGCCGGACCTCCGCTCGACCATCTCGCGGAACCGGTCAAAGACGAACCCGGCTTCCTGGGGGCCCGGGTGGCCCTCCGGGTGCCCTTGGAGGGCGAGCAGACGGCCGGAGGTATCGCGGAGGCCCTCGAGGGTCCCGTCGTCGGGGTTGACGGCCCACGCCTCGAGTCCCCCCTTCGTGATCGAAGCGGGCTCCACCGCGTAGCCGTGGTTCTCGCTGACGATGACCGCCCGTCCGTCCGGAAAACAGACGGTCTTGTTCTGCCCCCGATGGCCGTACTTGAGCTTGAAAGTCGTTCCGCCGCGAGCGAGGGCGATCAACTGGTGGCCGAGACAGATCCCGAGGGTCGGGAGCTCCCGGTTCGAGGGGCGGCGCAGCTCCTCGATCGTCCGGGAAAGCTGCTCCGGGTCCCCCGGGCCGTTCCCGATGAGGAGCCCTCGGACCGGCCGGCCCTCCCAGCGCTCGGGGACCTCATGGTCGGGCGGCAGCCGGAGGACCGAGAGGCCTCGAGTGAGCAGCGCCCTCACGATGCTGGCCTTGACCCCGCAATCCAGCAAGGCGACGAGCGGCGCGGGCGCGGCGCCGTAGAGGACCGGCTTTCGGACCGCGACCTCGGGGACCAGCGCCTCTTCGGGATAGGCGGGGGCCGAGCGGATCCGGCGCTCGAGCTCCTCCGAGCTCGGGCGCTCATCCGGCGAGCCGACGTCGAGGACGCCCCGGAGGACCCCGTGAGAGCGCAGATGTACGGTGAGGCGCCGGGTGTCGATGCCCGCGATACCGGGGACCCCGGAGTCGGCGAGCCACTTCGCGAGCGAGAGGGAGCTCTGCCAGTGGCTGGGGCGGGTGAGGTCGCGGACCACGATGCCGCGGACCTGAGCCTCCGCGGACTCGAGGAACTTGGGGAGGCCGTGCTCATCGAGCGCCCGAGGATCCGGGACGCCGTAGTTGCCGAGCAGGGGGAAGGTGAACGTGAGGATCTGGCCCCGGTACGACGGATCGGTGAGGGACTCGGGGTATCCGGTCATCCCGGTGTTGAAAACGACCTCGCCGACCCGGGACGTCGCCGCCCCGAACCCTCGTCCCTCGAACCGGGTCCCGTCCTCGAGGAACAGCGTCGCCCCGAGTGTCCCGGCGTCCGGTCGCGGTCGCGCCGTCGTGCGAGAACCCAACGAGTCCGAGGAGGGGTGGCGGGCATAAGGATTGCGAGTACGAACGCGACTCGGGGTGGGAAAATCTACCCGGCCGGGCGACTCTCAGACGCCGGCTCGTCGACGCTCGGAACTATCAAGAGTTCCGCCGCGTAGGCTCGAAGATGCCCGGATTTCCGAGGTTGCGTCCCTCCTACGATCTCGTGATCCTCGGGGGCGGGCACGCCGGCCTCCAGGCCGGGCTCAAGGCCGCGATGCTCTTCCACACGGCCTGCATCGTCGATCGGGGCCCGAAGTACTCCCGTTCCTACTACGCGCCCCGTATGGAGAACATCCCGGGGTTCCCCGACGGGATCTCGGGCCACGAGCTCCTCGACCGGCAGACCGCCCAAGTCCGGGCCGTTGACGAGCGCGTCGGCCTCTTCTCGCCCGCCCGGGTGACGGGGGTCCGGCGGCTCGAGGGGGGCGGGTTCCAAGTGACCTTCGACTGGCTCGGCCAGCCCCGCGAGGTCGAGGGCAAGGCCGTCGTCCTCGCGCTCGGGGTCGTCGACCGGATCATCGAGGTCGGCGGATCGATCCAGCCGATCTTTCCCTGGGCGAACTTCGCCCTCGTCGACTTCTGCCTCTTCTGCGATGGCCACGACCTGGCCGGGAAATCGGTGGCGGTACTGGGGCACGACGCGTTCGCGGCGCGGACCGCCCTCGACCTCCTCCACTTCGGCGTCCGGCCGATCGAGATCCTCACCCACGGGCAGCCGTTCCTCGCGGAGGCGAGCGACGCCGAGCGGACCGAGCTCCTCGGGAAGCTCTCGAGCGCCGGGGTCACGAGACTCGAGGAGGCGATCGTGGGGTTCGACGGCATTCGCGAGAAGCACTTTGGCGTCAAGTTCGCGGATGGCTCGATCCGGACCTACGATCGCGGCTTCTCGGCCCTCGGCTGGTACGACATGCACCAGGCGATCCCCCGATCGCTCGGGGCGTCGTTCGATCCGGAAGGATTCGTACGGACCGACGAGGACTGCCGCGTCCTCGACCCGGAGGGCCGAGTGATCCCCGGGCTCTACTGCATCGGGGATCTGAGGAACGGGTGGAACCAGATCCCCGAGGCCTGGGCGACCGCCGAGCGGTCGGTCATCCACGCCTATTCCTACTTCCTCTAGGCCCCGGCGCGCATCGCCGCGGTCGCGGCCTCGCCGACACCGAGGAGGGTCCCGATCCCCCCGAGGTCTTTCGCGACGGAGATGGCCCCGGCCTTTCGAAGCCGCTCCTCGAGATCCCCGGGCGCCCCGCCCGAGGGGGTGATGCCGAGGAACCGCACCCGGGCCCGCGTCGCGCACTCGCCATCGAACGGGTGGTCCCCGACGAAGACGGCCCGGTCGAGGGCGACGCCCATGTCCTTGAGCAGGAGGAGCAACGACTCGGGGGAGGGCTTGGCGGGCCCCGGCGAACTGCGGGTCCGCAAGTTCGGGAAGAACTCCTTGAGCCCCGTCCGTTGCAGGGCCGCCCGGCAGAAGACCTCGGAGCTCCTCGTCAGGATCGCGAGCCGGTACCCCCGAGCCGTCAACGCCTTGAGGAGCGGGATCGCCCCGGGCCTTGCCTTGGTCCGAGGGAGCGCCTCGAGCTCGATCCGGTCGATCGCCTCGTTCACCTCGCTCTCGAAGCGGTACCGGTCCCCCTCCGGGACGCCCCCGATGCCCATCTCCGAGAGGGCGGCCTCCAGGATCTTCGGGACCGGGTCGTGGACGGAGAGGTGGCCGGGCGTCACGCCCCGAGCCTCGGCGATCCGGATGACCTCCCGCCGCATGTGGAGGAAATCGTGGGCGCTGTCGACGAGTGTCCCATCGAGGTCGAAGACGACGCCCAGGAGGGGTCCGAGGTAGATCGAGGGGGCGTCCGCGAGCGCCATGGCGATCAGCTTCGGATTGGGCCTCCGGGGGGTTGTAAGCGTTTAGGTCCACGGGAAGTGGGGCCCGCCGGCTCGCTCGTGCGGGCCCGAGTAGGAAGCGGGAAAGTGCGGAACGTTCCCACGAGGCGGCCCGCCGGGCGGGCTGGGGAAACGAGCCCCGTCCGGGCGCCCTCCCCTCGTCAACTCACTTTGAGGTAGCATTTATCCCCTGAACTCGGGTTGGCCTCGAGCGAGGTCGGTGAACAATGGCATTTGTCGATGACTTGGGATTCGTCGTGGCGATCATTCTGGCGGCGGCCGTGGTCTTCGCGTACGCGTCGATCAAGGGGCTCTTGGCCGTGTACCGCAACGACCCGAAAGGGCTGCGGACCACCCTGAAGAGCTCGGCGGTGCCGGTCGGGATCCTCGGCGGTGTCCAAGGCTTACTCGGCCTGGGCGTCGAGATCCTGTGGCCATTCCCGGGTTCCTACAATATCTTCTTCGGCGACGCGATGATGATGTTCGCGATGGTCATGCTCGTCTACGCCCTCGTGGCGTGGTTCGGGTTGAAGCTCGAGTACGTCGGTATCTTTGGGGCCATCTCCGGCGTCGTGGTCGCCTGGTACGGTTACTGGGGGTACACGACCCTCGTCAAGCCGGGCAGTTGGGGGTTGACCAAGGACCCGCTCGAGACTCTCCTCTTGTACCTGGCCTTCGGGGCCGCGTCCTTCTTCGCTTTCCCCGCCACCCTGGCCGTCGATTGGTTCCTCGCCCACCCCGGACCCACGTGGACGCCCTTCAGCTTCGCGCTCCGACCGTCCGCGACTTCGGCGAACGAGCCGCCGAAGGAAGGCACTTGGAAGGTCCCTATGTCCTTCTGGGCGCTCACCGTGTGGTTCCCGATCTTCGTGACCCTGGCGGCCATCGCGGCGTGGCTCTATATCGGCGGCATCCTGCCCGGACACCTGACGAGCGCCCCGTAAGACGGGCGATGGGGTAGGATCACCCAAGGAGTAGAACCCACCGATCGAACGCCGACCAAGAAGGGTCCCGGACCGCGGGGCGATTGCCTGCGCCCCTCGCGATCCGGGACCGACCGCGCAACCGCCGAGGGCGCTCGATTCCCGATCTCAGAGGACGCCATGGCGGCTCTCGCCCCGTCGACCCCGGGACGGGCGCTGGAGGGTGACCTCGATGGATGCGAAGAGCCGGTCGCCGCAGCCCCCGCAGCGACCATGAGCGGACCGACGATGACCCCCAGCAGAGCGGATCGGTGGCCGGCTCGCCCGTTTCCTCGAGTCGTCGTGGGGGGCATGGCGCCGGCAGAGCTTCCCGCCAATGAATGTCAGGCAGAGGTCGCCGGTCGAACCCGGCCAAGCGAGCTCCCCCGGGCAACGATCCAGGAGCGCTTCCGGGGGCGGCGCCGGGCCCGAGGCGACGATCGATCCCCGGCTCCCGAGACCTTCAGCGGCGGACGCCCCGGACGAGATCGATCACTTCGGTGAACCGCTTGTTCGCCTCGGCCATGATCGCGTCCCGGTCCTCCGGTCGACGGAGCATCAGGGTCAGGGTGAGGTCGGTCGTCGTCGCGGTCCGGGCTTTGGTCGTGAGCACCGGGGGGAATCGTGGGTCGAGCCGGGCGCGGAGCTTCCCGAGCGACTTGAGGAGCTCGCTCTCGAACACCGGGAGGTCGACGCTCCCGCCGAGCGAGAACGGGATCGTCACCTCCTTCCACGCCTGCGGGGAGGTGTTGACCACGACATCGCGGATCATCATCTCGTTCGGGACCGAGATCAGCTGTTCCTTCCCTGAGAGCAGCACTGTGGTCATGGGGTTGATCTCGATCACCTTTCCGGAGTAACCATGGACCTCGATCGTGTCGCCGACCTTGAACGGCGTGTAGAGGTCGGAGAAGTACTTCGCCCCGTAGTTCGAAAGCGGTTCTCGAAGGGCCACGAGCGTCGTGATCCCGAGCAGGAAGATCACGAGGAGCAGGACGTCCGGGCTCACCCCGAGCGATTGCAGGACGAGGACGCTCCCTATGATCGCGACGACGGCGATCGAAAGTCCCCGGGCGGCCATGCCCATCTGGGGCGAGCTCCTTCGCATGAGCCGGCCCACGATCGAACCCGCGACCCAGGCGAGCACGGCCGTCAGCGCGGCGATGACGAGCGCCGGAATGATAGGTCGGACCCAGCCCCAGATCACGCCGAGGTCAACCACTTCGCCTCCGTGATCCGGGAAAGGATCGCCCGCTCCGCCCGCGCGGCGGCATCGAGCGAGCACTTCTTGGCCGTCTCCCGCCCGTTGCGGACGAGCTTCGCATGCAGCCGCCCGGTGCGGTCGTCGAGCAGCCTCCGCATCTGGGATTCCAGGTGGCCCGGCCGGGCCGGATCAAAGAGGAGGCCGTTCTCGCCGTGGCGGACGAGCTCGGCGATCCCGGCGCGTTCGGTGATGACCGCCGGGCGCTTGTGGAGCCAGCTCTCGACGGCCACGAGGCCGAACCCCTCCCGCAGCGAGGGGAGCACGGTGAAGTCGCACCGCTCGTAGAGCCCGTCGAGATCGGCCTGCTCCACGTGCCCGGTGAAGACCACCCGTCCTTCGAGTCCGAGCCCCTGGACCATCGTCTCGAGGTGCGTGCGCCACTTCGCGGACTTCGAGAGGCCGAGGCCGCTCCCCGAGCCGGAGAAGCTTCCGTTCCCGACGAGGACGAGCTTCAAGTGGTCGTATTCCCCCGCGAGGTGCCCGAACGCCTCGATGGCGCGGTCGTGCCCTTTCATCGGGTCCATCCGAGCGACCACGAGGGCGACCTTGTCCTCGGGGTCGAGACCGATCCGCGCGGCCGTCGCCTCGACCGCCGGCTGGTCGGGGGACGTGTAGTCCTCCGGGTCGACGTACGGGTACTGGCGGACGACCCTCCCCTTGGGCCGGAACTCCTTGAGGGAGTCGGCGTACTTTTGGGCGCTCACGATGATCAGGTCGTAGCTTTCGAGGTACGTTCCGAGCAGGGCCCGCCACTTCTCCGGGATCGTCGAGGCGTCGAACGGGATGTGCCAACGGAAGACCTTCGGCTTGAGGGTGCCGAGCATGTGGCCGACCGGCAGCTGCTGGAAATCGTGGATGTAGAACGTGTCGAAGTCGAACTCGCGATCGAGCTTGCGGATCAGCTCGGCAGTGTTGCGATTGTAGTAGGTGTACTCCGAGAAGGCGTCGCTCCAGAACAGCTCATCGTGCTCCCCCTCGGGCTGGATATCGTGGATCCGGCCCCAGATCGCTTCCTTGACCTTGCCGTACTCCGCCATCCGCTGGGGGTCGATCGCCACGTTGTGGAGCGTGATCTCCCCGAAACGGACGCGCCTCGGCCCCCTCGGATTGAGCGCGACCCAGTGGACTTCCTCGATGACCCCGTCACGGACCAACCGCCGAAGGAGGGGGTAGACCATCCGGGTGACCCCTCCCGGGGAGAACCGGTAATCGATCCCCTCCTGGAGGTCCGCGATCTCGATGCCCTCGGGGGGGTCGAGCGCCGCGTCGGGCGAGAGGAACTGGATGAGCGGCGTCTGAGAGTTGATACAAATCGACAGCGGAGGCATGCCCCCACCTCCCGCGGGCTCCCGGCCAATCGGCATAGACACATATTGTCTTCCCTCAAGGGGGACTGCTGGGGTCGACTCTTGAAGCGTTCATCGTCTCGCATGGATGCTTTCAAACACCACGCGCACCCGCGTTCCCCCCCACGGGATTCGAAGCGGGCCCGCCGGGGCCTTATAGGAGAATCTATTAGAACCCATGCTACCTTACCTCTCTCATGGGACCCAACCGTACCCCCCGCCTCGTACCCTTCCTCGCCGAGTCCGACGACCGACGCCGCTGGCACCGGAACGTAGCCCAGGGTAGCCGCGCCACGGCCGACGTCTACGTCCGGCGCCTCGCAGCCTTCTGCCGCCTCATGACGGTCACTCCCGAGGCTTTGTCGCGCATGGGCGACAAGCCGCTCCGCGACCTCGTCATGGACTTCGTCGAGATCGAGTCGAAGGCCAAGCACGCCGGTTCCTACATCCACAGCACCGTCAAGGCCGTCAACTCGTGGCGCAAGCACAACGGGCGCCTCGCCGTGACCGGTGTGAACATCAAGGGGCGGGAATCCACGCCCACGCTGGTCGACGAGATCGCTCCGTCGCCCGGGCAGGTGCGGACCGTTCTGGCCAAGGCTCCCCTGAGGGACCGGGTGACCTGCGCCCTCATGGCCTACAGCGGCGTCCGTCCCGAGGTCGTCGGCAACTACCTCGGCGACGACGGTTTCACTCTCGGGGATTTCCCCGAACTCGACCTCTCGGGCAGCGAGCCCAAGTTCCGGAAGGTCCCGGCTCTGGTGGTCGTCCGCGAGTCGCTCTCCAAGGCCCGGCACACCTACCTCACCTTCGCCCCGCTCCCCACATGCAAGGCGATCGAGGACTACCTCAAGCTCCGGATCGCGCAAGGGGAGAAGCTGACGCGGGCGAGCGACCTCGTGAGTCCGGGACGGGGGCGGAGACCCTTCCTGCGGACGATGAACGTCAGCGGGGCGGTGCGGGCCGCGTTCCGGTCGCTCGACATGAAGGACCGGCCGTACGTCCTCCGGGTCTTCTTCGAGACCCGCCTCGGCGTCGCCGAGGGCCAGGGGAAGGTCGTGCATCGGTTCGTGGTTCACTGGGGCGGCCACACGGGCGACATCACGGCCCGGTACTCGCTCAACAAGAACCGCCTGCCGGGGGACCTCGTCGAGGAGATGCGGGAGGCATACCGACGGTGCGAGCCGATCCTCACGGGAGAAGTCGCCTCGGAGGGCGACGTGCGCCGCGAGGTCGCGCGGGTGCTCTTGGGATCCCTTGGCTACTCCGAGAAGGAGTTGGAAGGGGTCGACCTGTCGAACCTCGAGCAGGTTCGGGCACTCACCCAGAAGCGTGTCGCCCCGACCCCCAAGAAGCAGGCCCTCGTCCGCGTCGACGAGTTGCCCGGGTATCTGGACGCGGGTTGGACGTTCGCGGGAAACGTCGGACAAGACCGGATCCTCCTCAACCCACCCGAAGCAGGAGCAGGACCCACGAGTCCGCCTTCGCCGCCAGGACCAACCGCGGGAGACGGTCCGGTTCCCCCTCGATGAGTAGGCGGACCGGGTCTCCGGACGGGAGGTGCCGGGCCACTCCCTTCAAGGGACGCAGATCCACGAGGTCGTCGAGGGACTCTCTGGCGATAACATCCCGTTCGTCCGACGCCGCGATCACGGCCTCGTTATCGGGATTGCATTCCGCGTGGACCCCGGCCAAGACACCGGGTTGCCGAATCGAAAGAGGATCTGGTAGGAGATCGAATGGCAGCGCTCACTCCTTCCCCTCCGTCGGAGCTTCCTGCTCTCCGAAGACCCCAGCGAGCTGGAGCGGGAAGGCGGCCCGGAGCGCTCGCTCCTCCGCCGCCTTCCGGAGCATCGTGATAGGCATCTCGACCCACGGCCTCGTGGGTTGGCCGTCCTTGCGCTTCCGGACCGCTTCCTCGAACCAGACCTCCTCCACCAGCGGACGGCTCCAGTCCTTCCGGTGGACCCGACAGACGGCCTTGACGGGCTTCTCCCGACCGTCGGGCCCCTTCGCGAGCTCTACGTCAATCTCCCGTCCGTCGTACTGGCCGCTCCGCTCGGCGACCGCCCGCATCCCGTCGATGCCGACGAACGGGTGGATCTTGTCCGCGGGATCGAACCGTAGGAACTTCACCTGGCCGAGCCAAACGTCGAGCCCGATCCGTCGGGCTACCTCGAGCCCGAACGCGATCTCGTCCGCGGTGGAATCCGGGGGAAACCGGCCGGCCGAGCGGAGGACCGCGACCTGCTCCGCGGTAAGTCCACCGCAGGGTCGTACGCGTAGGTCGGAGGCGGAGCGGAGTGGCGGGTTCCCGGAATCGGGAGAAGAGACCGGATTCGGCTCCGAGGGGGGTACCGGGGGCAGTCCTGCCTCTTCACGCGCCCTCTCGAAGCAGACGGGCTCGACTCTTCTCCCACGTGATCCGTCACCGTCACCCAGAACGTAGACCGCGCCCGTCGACGACCGGGGGACCCTGCGGCCGCAAGCCGCACATTCATACGATCGGTGCCCGCGGTAGACCGAGTAGGAGAGTCCCTCCTCCGAATCGCCCGAGGGCAAGTCTCTACCGCTCATGTCGGGTCCCTCCGGCAGGCTCCGAAACGGATTCCCGCAGCGTGACGGACTCGGAAGCACTCCCCCGACTCCGTCGGTTCGTGGCAGATCACGCACGAGATCGTCGAGGTCAGGAGCAACTCATGGGCCGACTCAGGGTGACCGCAGGCCGGACAGGAGTCGACCTCGCCATAGGATGGTGCCTCCGACCATGGAGGTAGATCGACTACCAGGGACTCGGCCAGCTCCGCGGCCATCACAGTGCCCTCTCCGGCGACTTCGCGCGCGAGATGTCGAATGTCCGCCGCTCCTCGAGGATCCGCCGGACCAGCCGGTCGAACGACTCGTAGCCGACGAGATTCCCTTCGGAGTCTACCAAGGGGCGACGGAGCGAGGCGAGGAGGGTCCACGTCTCTGGATGGAGGCGGACGATCCCCCTCGGCGATGTTGGCCGGATCCTGCCCACTGAACTTGGGCCGCCCCGTGGCGTTGCTTCCCCGAACCCCTTCGTCCGCATCTATTCGCACCTTTCGTTACGAATGGTACGAATACGCACAATCTATAAGTGCCTTCCCCTCTTCATGTAACATCCGTGACGACAACCGCCCTGCCCAAGCCGAAGAAGAAGATCCTCCCGAAGGTGTCAGTCGCTGGACGGATCGAGCGAGGCTACTACGAGGACCTCGTGCGGATCATCGACGCGGACGACCACTTCAACCGGATCGGGGACTTCGTCCGCGAGGCGGTGCTGGAGAAGATCGATCGCTGGAAGAAGGAGCACCCATTGGGACCGCCTGCGCACCGAGACCGTCCGCGGCAGTGAGGACCTTGCGTGGGATTGAGGACTCTTCGTTTGGGAGCCTGTCTGGCTGGACGGTCTCTCACCCACTTTCAATACTATCTCCGAGCGGATTCATCCCAAATGACGGGCGAATATTGACCCGGAAGACCCGCCACGAAGGCAGGTCTGGAATCTCCTACCACGTGTCGCAAAAGCTCAGTCGGTGGCTTTACCACAGGAGCCGGCCCCGGAATGGCTCCGTCGTACGTTTCGAGCCTTCGCCGAACGCCTTCGCGACTATCTCCCTCTCTCGTTCCTCCAACGAATCGGATTGAAGATGGCTTCCGGCTGTCAATCCACTCCAGCCCCGGGGCAACCCGGGGCCTTTCTTTTTCATCGCGCCGGATGCGAGGACGCCCTGGGGGAACGCGCCCGGAGGATCAACAGCGGACCCTGCCGTCCTTGGTCTCGCCTAGGCTAAGTCGGGATCCAAAGCGGCATTTGGGGGACGGTCTTCACCCACATCACCAAGCGTTCCATTACTTCCCGAGACGCCCGAGAAAATCGGGGCCCAGATTCACCGGTGTTGAAAAATCGTGTCTATCCTCTGAAAGTCGACCCCCGCTAGGCCGCCTAGCTTGACGTTGGAGTTCCACCCTGGGGGGTAGTCGACGTAGCGCTTTGCATTCCCGAACTGGGTCTCATAGTTCCAAGGGAACAAAACCACCATCCGAGGCTTGTCGATAGCGATGGCCAAGTTCCATTCGGCTATCACGTGCGGTCGATGCATCGCCTCGAGGAGCCCCACAGGAGGAGGAACGAGTCGCACCCCTCAATCTCCTGCCTCCAAACTGCGTCGAGGTCGTCTCCAATCTGGGCGTCTGTGGCCAGCATGTGGGCGTCGACCGCTCGCCGCCGCAACCCGTCCCGAATGTGGATTGCCGTGGGCAAATCCCACACACTCTCCTCGGACGTCGAGATGAATGTGGAGGTCAACCGATATCCCGGCGCAGGCGTTCTCGGAACCTGCCATCGCTGCAGCGTGGCATCTTTGTCCTCCCGCGTCGACCCCCCACGGGTTCTCACCTTAGCTCGCAGCTAGGGTCGCCCGAGCCTTGATAGGGTCGGGCGGCCGTCGGCCCCGAGGAGAATGCCGAGCGACCCCCCGTCAGTCGCAACGTACACCGAAGTTCGCTTGCGTCGGAAAACCTTCAGCGAGATCACCGGTCAGCGGGTTTTCGAAGTCGGGAGGCCAGAAAAAGGGCCGGCCTATTCTCATCCGCTCCCCGTGGGCAAGTTCCTAGTTCGCTCTCGGCTCTCCTGCGCTCACGGCGGGAGCCTACGATTCCCGCCTGGATACTTACCGACCCCCGGCGGGAGCGAGCGAATCGACGAGGGCTGGTTTGACCGCGAGGGCCGAGGCAACAACTGTGCGGAGATGTCGGCACTAATCGGTCGAACTTACGCGGTCCCTTGCGGAAGGGCGAAAGCGGGTCCTGGTCCGGACGGATAGCCGACTCGCATCCCACATCTTGACGAGAGTAAATCGACCAAGGCTGCCCGGGTCGGAGGAGGCCGCCAACCACCTCTGGCGGCTAGCCACGACTTCCAAGCGGTCGCGGCCGCGTCGGAACGCCTGGGCAACGACTCCGGGACGTGGACCGCATTTTCAAACGGATAATGCATCTCCGAGATCCGACACGGATGGACGGCATCCGTGGGCACATGCTCGCAAAGGTCGGCAGAGGTTCGGCTCCTCGGGGGGTCAAGGTCCCGTTGTTCGAGAGCGCGATGGGGTGGGAGGAGCGGTTTCCGTGACCCCAGCACAGTCAGTCGAGACCTTACCCAAGCGGACCTAGGAACGATCGAGGGGTAGAACCGCGACCTCGAACTCCATGTCCCCTTCCTCGCTCGGATCTTCCCACAGCCGCGTGCGCGAAGTATAGGACAACGGGAGCCGGGTTCCCTCATCACTCCACCTACTTCCCCAAGGGCCTCGAGGTGGTTAGACGCATGCCCTCCTGGCGTGTCGGTATGGGCGAGTCAGGCGACCGGGAATGGCCATAAGGTCGACTGGCTTCACCTAGATTCCGGCGACCGGTGGTGGTTGGAGTTGACGTCCCCCGGAGTTTATTTTCTTCCCCGTTCTACGTCCCCGCCCGAATGGGTAACGCAGGTGGTCGGGGCCTTTCGTGACGCGAGGGAGCAAATTAGCACAAGCTGCAGGGAACCATAGAGAAAGCAACGAAGTCCTTAAGATTCTCAGGCCCGAACTCGAAGGCGCGGGCTTCGATGTGAGCGAGATGGCAAGAAAATCCCTAGGCCAGTCCTGTATGGAGAGGGGGGCCGACCCTCCACTGAATTTCGAATTGATGCGTAAGAAATCCATCGACACACGTCGTGATGGAAGTCGAGGCAGGCAGGGGGGCAATGAGCAACGCGGTGTACCGAGACATTATCCGGATGGCCTTGATTGTCGATGCCCAGTATGCGGTCATAGCCGTGCCTCTCCGCTACCAATCGGGAAAGCGGAAAACGGTCGCGCAGGCCTAGCGGACAGGCCAGACCTCGTAAACTCAATCTACACAAGCACAAGAAGCGCGCTCCCGTTAGAGGGCCTCCTACTCGTCAGATGCTCGGCAGTTTGGTCTCCGATGGCAGGTGTGAACGAGCGAGCGAAGCCCCCTGTGTACCGACGGAACGGACCGGGGCAGGCTTCAGTGGCATGGAGGGGGAGGCTAAGCGCGATGGCTAGTGCGGAGGTGCTGGACCTGTTCTGCGGGGCAGGTGGGTTCTCGTCCGGTTTCACAGCCCGTGGATTCAATGTAACGGCTGTGGATGTCGATCCTACCGTTGCGAAGGTCTACGAGGAGAATCACCTTGGAAAAGTGTTGTTGCGAGACCTTTCCTCGGAAATCGTGAACGGAGGTTACAACGTCGTCATCGGAGGCCCTCCGTGCAGACCGTGGTCATCGATAAATACGACACGGCGTGCCGCGCAACACCCCGATTTCTCGCTGCTGAGCCGCTATTTTCTGCATGTTAAGAAGAATAGACCGAGTGTCTTCCTACTCGAAAATGTCCCACCAGCAAGACCGTTCGCGGATCGACGCGCAGGCCGACTGAAGACCCTTGGATATCGCTTCGAATCGAGGTTGATTCGATACAGCGACTTTGGTGCTCCGACTTCTCGACATCGACTGATTATGTTTGGCACCAGACATGGGGATCCCAGCGATTTCTTCGACCTCCTCGAGACGAAACGTCGACCGGCGCGAACGGTTCGTGATGCGATTGGCGGGCTGGCGAACACACCTGAAGGAGAGGTGCCAGACCACGTGTATCCTAAGCTCAAGACGCTGAGAAAGTATCTGATGTAGCTACAAGACAGGCAAGTTCGGCTGGTACAAGTCTCGACTGGGACTTACAGGCTCCATCCTTCGGAAACGTAGTCAAGACTTACACGATGCACCCTTCGGGATGGAGGGGAACCCCTCCGCGAGTCATATCGATCAAGGAAGCTACTTCTGATGGGATTCGACAATGCTTTCCGTTTCCCTGACGGCATGGGTCTCTCAAAGAGGTATCAGATGGTCGTCGACTCGGTCAGCCCGGTATTTTCCGCCGCCGTAGCTGACAGTCTTTATTCGTTGAAGTGACGGCTAGTCGAGCCCAGCATGCCTTGGACGAGAAGGGACTAGGCAGCGACTCAGCAGGTCCCTGATGCGGTGGGCGAGGGACAATGGACGTCGTTTTCCGTGGAGGGAAAACCACAGATCCATTCAGAGTGCTCCTTGCTGAGACCCTACTCCATCGAACTCGAGCGAGATCCGTCCTCCCAGTCTCAAGAAGCTCCTTCCCATCTGCCCCACACCCTCCGCGATGGTCCGGGACCAGAAACCGTGTTCGGAGGCTGCTGAAACCCTTAGGTCTACGGTGGCGGGCAGACGCATTAGTTCGTATGGTTGAACAGATTCAGGAGATTCATGGTGGAGTGGCTCCCGAATCCATAGAGGAATCCGCAGCCTTCCCGGCGTTAGCGATTACATCACAGGAGCTGTCCGTTGCTTCGCTTTGGGCCGTCGGGAGATCCTCCTCGATACCAACATCGTCCGCGTCGTAGGTCAAGATCCGGGGCTTGACCATCTCGGATGGGGCGCGACGGAGTCGAGGTTACCGGGACGTTGTTGGCAGTGTATTGCCGCGGCGAGGCTCAAGAGATTTCTACTTCGCGATCATCGACCTAGCCGCGACCGTCTGCCGTCCGAGCAATCCTCTCTGCGGCGAGTGCCCATTGAACCGATTCTGCGAGTACATGGCAATGCATCCGAACTCTCGAAATACAAAGCACCGGAGAATAGGCGTATACGGCGGCGTACCTCAACTTCCTTTAGCAGACTCGGGCGAAGTAACCAGCGTGGATAAACTGGCAGCCGCTCCCCCGTCCCCCGACCGCTTGACACCGTTCCATCTGACGTCAGAGCAGCGAGTCATTGCCGAACGTCCACACACTTCGAAGCAAGTAGTCTTCGGCCAGTCCTGGAACGGGCGAAACTCACGTCGTGGCCGCAAGGCTCTCGCACCTGGTGTTGGTCCAGGGGTTGAAGCCTCACTCGCAAGTGATTCTTCTCAGTTACACGAGGACAGCGGCGCGGGAAATGAGAGATCGCTTGTCGGAAGCAGGACGACTTCTCCGCTCGACGATTCTCGACACCGTAGATATTCGGACCATGGACAGTTATGCGTATGGACTCCACGAAGCTGCCGACGTACCGCCCCGGAGGAGGTTACGAGGAGGGAATGGAATCCGCTCTTCGCTTGCTAGCGGGGAACCAAAAGGCACAGGAGGCCGTCGCGGAACTGAAGCATGTAATCGTGGACGAAGCGCAGGACCTGTTTCCAGTGTCAGGGACCGTTTCATACGCGCGCTTCTCTCGGGATGCGAGGGCGGTTTCACGGTCTGTGTATGAGCCGAATCAAGCCATCTACGATTATCTGCTTCTCGAACAAGGGGTTCCCGCAAGCACCGGGTGGGATTTTCTCTACACTTGGCTCACCGAATCCCAGAAGGCAACCGTCGCGAAAATTCACGGCTCCAAGCGTCATCACGGGGCTGTCGGGACGGATGCGTGCCACGGAGCTGCCCGAGTCCCACTTGAGTGATGGCTCCTTGGACTGGAGGTCCAAATGGGCTTTGCTCTCCGACCTTCTTGTGGAGTCCGGCACTCTTCAGAGGGCGGACCTCGAGGAAACGCTCGGGGGACTGGCTTGGCCGGACAGCAATACTGACACGAACAAATGGGGAAGCCCTGATGATTTCTGAGTTCCTCAACGAATTGCGACCCCCATCGCCCATGATCTGATTGGGGCACCTTCGCCGTTCTCCGTTCCTGGCTGGATCGGAAGAATACTGCCGCATCTCCCTGAACGATTCGGCACCGACGAGGTGGTGACGCGTGGAACGAGTTTGTCCAGAATTCTGTACAAGTCCCATAAAGAACGGAGAAGAAGCGTACCGATTGTTGAAAGCCATCTCCGGGCGCGATCGGTCTGAAGTGTTGGAGCGAGCAAAGATAGAACAGCGAATTTGCTTGCCATACACGCTCCCTTCGGAGGTGCATGGTGGGAGCTTCATCGCGCACCTCGACCATTGTCTGCACGGTTCATCGCGCGAAAGGGCCGGGAGTTCGACAATGTTGTCTTCGTTGAGCCCGCCCTGGGACGCGCTCTCCCACAGGGACCAGCCAGCCAGCTTCCAATGGAGGTTCGGGTTCTCTATGTGGCCATGAGTCGACCGAAGGTCCGTCTCTCCTTGATCCATCTTGGGGGAGGTGGGGCAACAGTCGACGATGGGGGCGGTAAAGAGGAGACACTGGTCAGTTCACGCATGGAATCCAGCACTCCCGGCTAAGATTGAGCTCAAACGGACGACATAAACCCGTATTCCACAGTACCTGAGGGCACTGCCGAACAGAATCAGGAGCGGATCTGGGCTGTGAGGGGCGACACAAATCTGCAAGCGCGAGAGAGACGCGATCGCTCAGGCGGCTGGGAGTTGCTCGATAGCCACGAAAAGGGGTCGAAAAAAGACTCTCGCGGGTTTCTCGAGGAGATTTGACCAAGCGGTTCCATCAGTGTCAGACGAGGTCTGGAGGAATTCCGAAGCGGGGCGAAACATGACAAATATCTGGGTGGAGGACGTGGCAACGTGCACTTGTGGGCTCCGATTTCCACCGATAACATCGGATCGATCCTGCTTCGGGGAGGCGCGGTTACTGGCTCGTTCCGATAATTCGCGGCTTTGGGACTCTGTGGGGTAGAAGAAGGAGAAGAGGATGGAGGGCTTGACACCAAACCGGGAGGGGCGGGACTGCCGACGCATCTGGAGGTGCGTACCGCCCTATTGGCTTCCCTACATCGTCGGCTGGTGGGTCCCGCTGGTTCTGTTGACGAGGTTCTCGAAGGAATGCGCCCGACTGAGAACTACATCGCCGGGGTCCTGGGGCCTCAAAATGGGAAGGTCGAAGCGGAAGAGAACGATTCGCTCGCGGTGAGTGGCGAGTCTGAGGAAGGGGGAGTGGAGACCGCCGTCAATGCCGCCTTGAGCAACAGCTTCAAAAACGGCCGCGATAGGGTTCACTTGCATCGTTGACGAGGGGGTCACCACCCTTCTGGGACCCGTTTCAGCGGCGAGATACATTCACGAGAGATTGGAAGACTCCGCACCGAATTCCGACGTCGCCCGGCTTCCCCCAATGCTGGGCCGGAGACCTCGACGGCGGGTGCCCTTCCAGCTTCGGCAGAAAGCAGAGCCAATCGAAGAGAAACGAAGTCGCAAGAACCTCGCCTTTCGACGGCAATCCGTCGACTCTGGGTGATTTTGAACTCGACCTTTCAAAAAGCCATGGTAATTTGATTTTTCCTGACGGGCGATTTCGGGTTGAGTGGCGATTGAGGCCTGCCAGAGGGAAGGCCGGCGCGAGGATTCTTACGACCACGGTCATCAACGAAGACAGGGTGCAAGAAGATGCGCACACAATTGAGGTCCCGAAGCATCTCTTCCAGGTTGAGACTCACGCTGCGGGGGCGGGACGGGGCCCCGTTCCTCCCTCGCAATCTCGCAGTCGACGAGGACGTCCGCGGGATAGCAGACCAGATGGATCTGCTCTATCGTGACGCGCCTGCATTCGCCAACCGGCCATGGATGCGCCGCTGTCTGGCCCCGTTCGAGTAATGGCAGGGTGTCGTGGATTCGAACGGAGTCGCTCCCAACTTTCGAGCTTCCCAATTGTTCAGTCCCCCGAATTGGGCGGTGATGTCCTATCTATGGGCTGGCTTGGAAGTGCACCCCAGGGGGAGGTCATCGAGAAGTTACGGAAACTGTGTGATGACTACGATGCCTGGATTCACTCCCAGGAGCTCGCGGCCGCAACACTGAGCCCCTGGCTGACGGCGACAGGGACCGCCAACATAGTTGCCTGCAAAGAAACTGTTCTTCGGATGAGATCGGGCGTCGAGACAATCGAGTCCGATTCTGCCGCGTGGTCCTCCTTTCAACTCATGAATCAAACGATTCGTGCCCAGTTTACGCGTTCCCTCCCGCGTAAGTCTGCGGGTGGGGAACCCCGTTGGCGGTCATTTCAGCTTGC